>NZ_JACJRQ010000007.1 GCF_014697355.1 Nostoc calcicola FACHB-3891
CTGGTGTACCAGTTATCGTACCAACGGTAAACGCTGGGTAGCCAAGTGCGGAGCGGATAACCGCTGAAAGCATCTAAGTGGGAAGCCCACCTCAAGATGAGTGCTCTCACTACATTAAGTAGGTAAGGTCACGGGCAGAACACCCGTTCATAGGCGGTAGGTGGAAGTGCAGCAATGCATGTAGCCGAGCCGTGCTAATAGACCGAGGGCTTGACCTCTACAACCATTTCGCATTCCTTGCAGTCTTCAGGGTTTTGAAGTAGTTATGAGTTAGAAGTTAACAGTTAAGAGTTATCAATTAATAAACTCTTTGATTCATAACTTCTCACTCCCAACTCAAAACTCTCAAGTCTTTCCTGGTGTCTATTGCGCGGTGGAACCACACTGAACCCTTCCCGAACTCAGAGGTGAAACGCTGTTGCGGCAACGATAGTTTAGGGGTTGCCCTACGCCAAAATAGCTCGATGCCAGGTTTATATATCCAACTAAAGCCCCCTTGCTGTCAACTCAGCTTGGGGGTTTTAGTTTATCCTGTATTTAGTATTTGGATTAATCGCTATGACTCAAGAACTTTGGGATTTAAGGAAGTCTATTCTTGAGGGGCGTTATCATGACGCTTTAGTTATCGTTGATGAGTTGGAGTTGATGAGTTGAAAGAGTTATATCCGAAATATTAGAAGTTTTCTCATCCGGCTCATTATTCATTTGATTAAAAATCAGGTAAAACAGAGATTAACTAATTCTTGGGTTGCTTCGATTGAAGGTTCTATTTTAGAAATTCAGGATTTAAATTTACAGGATAATAAAACTTCTTATTATCTGAAGCCAGGTGAATGGGAGGATTTGTTGGATACGGCTTATGACGCGGCAATTAAGCCAGCGTCTGCTGAAATTATGAATGGTTTGTATACACCTAAACGATTACAAGCAATGGTAGATAAATCAGTGATTATCTCTATAGCAAAAGATTTTTTAAATTTAACTTATACGAATACTGAAAAGTCTTTACCTAGTGCTATTGATGAGATGTTGAGGGATTTACCTGGTGGTCAAGAGTGGGAAGAAGGTAACTAAAATAGGTCTAATAAAAAAATAAAAGCCGTGAAATTATTTAAATTTTCACGGCTTTTTAGTGTGGTGTAAGGAGACTGAAGTAATTATCATCATAAATCCATCGGGCTGTTACTGATACATCCGTTACGTAATTTGTAACAAAATTGTCCTTTTATGACTTGAAGTAGCTGCAATTTCTAAGATACTGGCATTTTTGCTGGTTTTAGAGCAAGGCGCCACCACAACTAGAACCGCAGCCAGCAGTACAACCATAGCAATAAGCAGTGGTTTGTACTTCATTAATCAGGTCTAAACTACCAGCTTCTAGCAATTTGGCAACTGTCAAGGTTTTACCGTTACGAGTTTTCGCAGGCAAATTCATCATCTGGTTAAAGTCACAATCATATACATTACCTAGATAATCAATTGAAAGTTCATCACGACACATTAAATGTTCGATTGTGCTGGAATTAAAATGCGATTCTAAAAACTGTAAATAGCTGGTGTACAGTTTTCTTCGTTCTAAATGCATTTTAGTTCTACCAACTGGCAGATTCGTAATGGTGAAGAGGTTGTTGAATACAATATTAAAATGTTCTTGTAAAAAGGTTTTGTAATCTTGTTCTAGGCTGCTCTGTTCGGGAGCTAGAGAAAAATTTTCACTTGTAGGTAACTGGGGATTAAATACTAAGTCTAAAATTAAATTTGGATCTTTACCATAGCCGAGTTTATTAAGCCACTGCAAAGCTTTGATTGAACTATCAAAGACGCCAGTACCACGCATTTTATCAACATTATCTGCTAGGTAGCAGGGAAGAGAAGCCACAATTCTTACTTGATATTTAGCAAAGTATTCTGGTAAATCACCAAACCCATTTTCAAAATAAATAGTTAAATTTGACCTGACAATTACCTGTTTATCCGTTAACTTTGCTGCTTCTACCAGTGGTTTAAATCCATAGTTCATTTCAGGCGCGCCACCAGTCAAATCCACAATTTTTATTTCTGGAAAGGTATGGATTAGTGAAATCAACTGTTCACAAATTTCTGGGGAAAGTTCTTCTCTACGTTTTGGGCTAGCTTCGACGTGACAGTGTGTACAAGCCAGGTTACAGCGCTTACCAAGATTAATTTGTAAAACAGTGATTCCTTTTTTTTTTAAAGGAGAATTAAGTTTGTATTTGAATTCTATTACAGATGTATTGAGTGTATTTGTTGATTGAATTTGCATTATTTACTTCTCCTGTAATTTGACTAAAATATATTCAATGTTTCTAGCCTTGTAATAATCTGTAGGTTATTCCACTAATAATTGCGGTACTAGGTAAAGTTAAAATCCACGATAGTAGTATTTGATAGAAAACACGCACATTAGATTTTTTACCAATCAATCCAACTCCAACAATAGAACCCACTGAAAGGTGAGTTATGGAAACTGGAAGCCCAAACTGATTAGCTGTAATAACGAGAACTCCCGTTACTATATTTGCTGAAAAGCCTTGAGTGTGATTCATAGAGGTAATTTTTTCACTCATCGTTATTGCAACTTTTTGGGAGTTGAGTAAACCGCCAAGTGCCATTGCGATCGCTATGGTAATCATTCCTCCCTGAATCGAGAAATACTCAATAATCAAAATGAGTGATATCATCTTGGGAGTATAATTTAATCCTCTAGCAAAACTCACAATTCCAGCGCTGATAAAATGACAAGTACCAATTATTTTATCATTAACTATTACATTGGACTTTGAATTGATATAATCAAATAAACTGTAAATTACTGCTCCGAAAAAAATAGCAATAATTGGACTGAGTAATAAAGGCAAAAGAAAGGAACTTAGTAAAGCTGCAAAATTAACTTGGAGTCCGATCGCTACTAATCCAGCACCAACAATAGCACCGATCAAACTGTGAGTTGTGGAAATAGGAAACCCCATGAATGTGGCGATGAGTACAGTTAAACCAGCAGCGATCGCCACTGCTAAATGAAACTCTGGTGCATTGGCGATCGCATTTGGTACTAGTCCTTTTCCTGAAAAATTTTTAATTAGTGTATTTGCTGAGAAAGTTGCAGTTACTGCACCAGCAAAAGTTGTAAAAGTTGACCACAAAATTGCTGTTTGATAACTGCTTGTTCGGCTACCAAACAGCGTTGCTACACCTTTAAAATTATCATTTGCGCCATTGGAATATGCTAAAAAAAGCGTAGCTAAAAATAGACTAATTAACAACATTTGGGAATTTATAAATAAGAAGTCAGAATCCAGAATGGGCTATGCCCCGCTGCGCTAACAGAATGCTATTAGTCAAATATTAAAATCTTACATTCATTTTTCAGTTGCACAGAATTATTCTGAATTCTGACTCCTGACATGTAAATTATTTCTTAATAAATTAACAACAACCACCACCGCTATAATGCCAGGTTGAATCGGTAACAATTATTTCTGCTGGCTTTATAGCTGCAAGTTTAGCAGCGGTTTTATCACACACGGCTGCGGGAATACCCCGCTGAAGTAGATGACCTGCTGAATCATCGAAGAAAGGTTCAAAACCTGCATAAATAGCTGTTTTACCTGTGAAAATACAAGCTCCATCTTCTGGAATAGCAACCTTAAAACACACAGAATCCAGACTTTCTAATAGTAGGTTTTCTTCTAAATTATAAGTCTGGGAATCTAGTAGACGGTAAGGACGACGGGCACGAATTTCAACTTGACCAAAGCCAGCATTTATAATGCGTTCAGTATACTGTTCATAGGTGAGTGCCCCTGATAAACACATCGCTCTGAGTCGCTCATCTTGTTGCAGATGTACTGGAATTGAACGAGTAGCAATTGGATCGCTCATCTGCAAACGTCCACCTGGTTTTAATACCCGATGCGCTTCTTTTAAAGCACGAGTTAAATCTTCTGGTTCAAAGATGTTGAAAAGACAATTCTGTGCCACGATATCGACGCTAGCATCAGCAACAGGTAAGTTAAAAGCATCGCCTTCCCTGATTTCTACAAAACTGGTGTCAAACCACGAGTTCTCTTGGGCAGCAATTTCTAAGTTGCGTGCTGCTGCTTCTCGCATAGCCGCAACTGGTTCAACAGCAATTACAGCACCTGCATAGCGGGAAAAATATGCGAATTGCAAGGCTTCTAAGCCACCGCCAACACCAACATACAGAACAGTAGGTTGGTTTCCTAGTTCAGTCGGGTGAACAGTAGTACCACAACCATAGTTCATTTCCTGCATTGGCAAAGGAATTTTTAATCCTGGTAGTTGCAGGGGTGTACTTTGCACACAACAAAGTCCGACTTCTGGGGTTTGGGCAACTTCGCGGTAAAATTGCGCCGCTGTTTCTAAATAGCTCATACTATTTTAAATTTTGGATAATGAAAGCTTTGTGCATCCTAATATAATTAAGTCTGAGTTGCATGAGTTGTTGCTGAGATTGCCAAAAACCCCAAATTCTCCTAAGATTGGAAAATTTGGGATTTTAAAATTATTTAGGCTGGGAGTGAAAAGATGGGGAGATGGGAAGATGGGGAGAGAATTTCACCCCACCCCTGCCACATTCCCAATGCGCCATACTTCTCTACGAAAGGTTGCGCCCGAAGCGTAGCTATGCCGTAGGCTTTACGGCTTCGCTCAGTACAAGTTGCCTCATGCCCACTAGCCACCCAATGTGTAACCTATACCGCTAACGGTTTGAATAAGGCACTTCTCGTTATTGGCTTCAAGTTTCAGGCGCAGGTAACGGATGTACGGCTCGATGATGTTGGCATCTTTGATGAAGTTGTAACCCCAGACTTGCTCTAAAATGCGATCGCATGTAATTACTTGTCGCGGATGGATAAGGAAATATTCCAGTAAATCAAATTCCTTAGCTGTTAATTCAATTAACCGCTGACATCGGTACACTTGGCGTGTGCGACGATTTAAACTCAGGTCTTCAAATTCTAAAATATCTGCGGTGTCTGCTTGATGTCTTTTTCCCAGCTGAATACGGACTCTGGCTAATAATTCATCAATGGTGAAGGGTTTAACTAGGTAATCATCAGCACCAGCGTCTAAGACTGTAATGCGATCGCTCACTTCATCTTTGACGGTTAATAAGATTATTGGCACTTCATTACCAATATTTCGCAGACGGCGGCAGATTTCTAACCCTGACAAACCAGGCATTATCCAATCTAAAATCACTAAATCCAGATGCAACTCCCGTGCTGCGGTAAGTGCAGTTAATCCATCGTAGGCAATGCTAACTTGATAACCTTCATAATTCAACTCCGATTCAATAAATCGTGCCAGTTTGACTTCATCTTCAATCAGTAAGATGTGCGTCATGATGATGTTAATGATTTCAGCAGGGTACGGTAAGCAAGAATACGGTCTAGAAACACTGTCTTCGAGGTGTCAGCTACTAAATAGCCAGACATCTAATTAGGTGTACGCTAGCTTAGTATAAATCTGAATAAGTAACAACCGTAAGTCTGCAATTACCGATGGCTGCTCGATCTAAGAACGATGCAACTGACTATTAGCAATATGCTGTGATATCTTCACCGCATTCATCGGCAAGATAACAGAGCGCTCTAAAACGCAATCCAACGACTTCTTCGTACACAGGATTTAATTTACACATTGGTGGAATGTGAAATAGCTTGCGACCAAACAGAGTAATATCTCGTTCAAACGGACATTGAGCAGGAATAGCTTTGCAGAGAAAATGAGCCAATTTGGAGTTATGAATTTCTATCGCTTCCAACCACTCACGGACTGGGTGCAGTAGATCTTTGTGTAACCGGATTTGAATAAAGCTTGACATAATTACTCTCCTTAATATGTTTAAAATAGATTGGGTTTGTTGTATTTGAACCTTTATGAATATATACGGTCAGGTTTAATAGTTTTATGCAGCGAGCGATCGTTTTTTAGTTTTCTACAGAGATATCTAGAGTCTCTAGCAACACTGCTAACTACACATTCAAGTGCCAAAATTCCGGATAATTTGCCAAGGTGAGCATAAGTATTTTGCCAAACGTTAGGCTAGATATTGCCGGACTGCAAAACTCATAGTTAACCAACTTCAAAGGAGGCGCAGTTACTTACCCTAATAAAGCATTGAGCCTCAGGGAAACTGCGAAAACTAATGACCTATGACTTTCTTAATAACAAAAAGTTCCTTTTCGATCGCTGGGCACCAAGCTACGATTGGCTGTTTCCTTCAGTGTTTTATCGAGCCATCCACAAACGATTGCTAGAGTACGTCAATTTACCAGAGCGAGCAAATGTACTTGATATAGGGTGCGGTACTGGACGCTTACTTGAGCGCCTTGCTACTGAGTTTCCTGACCTGCGGGGTACTGGATTAGATTTATCTGGTAATATGTTGCGGATGGCAAGACTGAGCAACCGCCACCATCCACGCTTGATTTATGTTGAGGGCAAAGCTGAGTCTCTTCCTTTTGCTGATGGTCAGTTTAATGCTGTTTTTAGCACTATCAGCTTTTTGCATTATTTGGAACCTCAACAGGTGTTTAGTGAGATAGCACGGGTACTTTCTCCTGGTGGATGCTTTTATTTGGTTGACATTACTTCCAAAAAAGAGACAGAACCTCAACTATTGCCAATTTCTCCCCGTGGAATTCGACTTTACAGCCCTAATCAACGCCAGGTTCTAGGTTCCTCTGCTGGGTTATTGTGTTTGAGTCACCATTATTTATTGGGGCCTGTGTTGCTAACGATTTTTACTAAACCTGGAATTTGAAAATGGGGAGTGGGGAGTGGGGAATGGGGAGTAAAGGGGTGGAAACAGCTTATATCAAACTTTGTTGTGTATATCTTAATTAGGAAGTAGGACGATACTCCATAAATACCACAGGAACTCTGAGTAGCTTTTTAGCTAATTGTGAGAATCTAAATTTATCCTTGAGTGTAGACGAGACTTTTGTTTTGGGGAATTGTGGTAGGTCTGCAAAAGATATTGGCACAAAACCAAAGCGACTATAAAACTCGGTCAATCGCTGACCCAAACATTCAAGATAAAGTGGTTGCGTTGCTGTGTTAATCAAATGCTCGGTTAGTAAAGTACCCAAACCGCGACCTCTCCAAGCTGGTGCAACGACTAAACTACCAAGTTCTTGCGCCCCTGAAAAATTACGTAGCTGTCCACAAGCTACCAGATGGCGTAGGCTTTGCCCGCCGTGGGCATCGCATTCAATTACCCAAAATTGCTGCCAATCTAATTGGGTTGGGTCGAGTTTAGCTGAAAACACCAGCAATCGAATCGACCACTGATCCCCAGAAGTTGCCTTGCGAAGCACACACCCAGATGGTAAGGATACATTACTTTGATTCATTAATTATAGTTTGGTAGTTTCTATGAGAATCATCACAGCATATTATTGAGTCAGACACACTCAAATCACTAGGCATTTAGGAAATAGGGAATCAGCATTTTCGATGTGAGGGCGAGTTGTTTAACGCAATAAAATAGGGATATTATAGATAATTAGTACTAAATAATACTTTCGATAGAGGGGTAAATCAGCCATAACTATATTCTAGATAGATAAACTCAGACCCCTAATTTCATTAAGATAATGCCAAGACTAATGAATAGGAATCTAATAATGGCTGAACAACAAAAACCTAGTCAGGAAGGTACTACGCCCACTTCTTCTGGTGGCTACCAAACCCCCATTGACGAAGCTACCCGCAAAACTGGCGATGCTGAAAAAAGTGATGCTAAAACCACTGCTACGCCAGAAGCACCAGAAAATGATACTGTACAAGGCAGCCCCAATCAAGGAACTGAGTCGCGTTAATTAATTAAAACTTTGCGAAGTTTTAGTTACTTTTTGGCACTTTTTTTGATGAGTTTAATCCAGTAAGTTAAGAGTGGATATGTGGTGTAACGCCCACAATTATCCACTCATTTTTTTGTGGTCACGATTCACAAGGTAGAATTTGCCTTGTTCAGTCAATCTAAAATCTAAAATCCAAAATTGTCTGATTGCTTTTTTATCGTTCTAGTTCATCCACTGCTTTGGGAACTCCCGCAGTTAACACCTCATGTCCTCCAGGTGTAACTAACACATCATCCTCAATACGAATACCAATGCCAATCCATCGCGGGTGAGTTTCTGGTTGGTCTTCTGCTAATTTGGTATCTGGCACAATATAAAGTCCTGGTTCCACTGTCAAAATTTGACCCGGTTGTAAAATCTGCGGTTTATCTTCACCGTGCTGGTAAACCCCCACATCATGGACATCCAAACCTAACCAATGGCTGGTACGGTGCATATAATATGGTTTGTATTTCTCTTCTTCTATTAATTTGTCAACTTCGCCTTTGAGAATGCCAAGTTCAACTAAACCTTCAGTTAAGACGCGCACTGCTGTATCATGAACAGATTTGAAGGAATTACCTGGTTGCACTTGGGCGATCGCTTGTTTTTGTGCCTCTAAAACAAGTTCATACAATGTCTTTTGTTCTGTTGTAAATTTCCCTCCCACAGGAAATGTGCGGGTAATATCGGAATTGTAATAACCATAAGCACAACCGGCATCAATTAGCAGTAATTCTCCATCCTGCATTTGTCGATTATTTTCAATGTAATGCAACACGCAAGCATTCACACCGGAAGCCACAATGGAAGGATAAGCCGGGCCGATTCCACCCCGCACTCGAAAGATGCGTTCCATCTCAGCCTGAATTTCATACTCATAACGTCCAGGTGCAGCGATTTCTTGGGCGTGATTGTGTGCTTCAATACCGATCGCTGCTGCTTGGCGCATCAACTCCAACTCAGCTTCACTTTTGATTAGCCTCATGCTGTGGATCGCAGTCCCGGTATCTTCAATGGCGATCGGTCCTGTACCGCGTTTGGGGTAAGTTTGGAGTAATCGTTGGTAATGTCCCAAGATTGTGTCATTAAAAGCGCGATCGCGTCCTAAGTGATAGTAAATGCGATCGGCTTTTTCCAAATACTGCGGTAACTTTTCATCTAACTCGCTAATGGGGTACGCTTCATCAGCACCATAAATTTCCTTCGCTGCATCTACCCCACAGCGATAACCACTCCATACTTCCTTTTCCCGATCCTTGGGTTGAACAAACAGCACAAACCGATGTTCTGCATGATGGGGTGCTAACACTGCAACAGCCTGTGGTTCGTTAAATCCAGTCAAGTAGAAAAAATCACTATCTTGGCGATAAACATACTCAACATCGTTGTGCATCACTGCCATTGGCGCACTGCGAAAAATGGCTGTACCATTACCAATTTTTGCCATTAACTGCTCACGACGCTGCCGATATTCTGTTTGCATAGTTGATGTATTTGTAAAGTATCGTGTTATTTTACACTTTTGACAACCAGAGGATGCACAGATGATGCTTCTCAGTAGTTGCTAATCTTAGTTATTTTAGCCAAAGTTATAAAACATTGGGTCAAACAGAAATACATCTAAGTATTCAGAATTGAGAAGATTTTGATACCCAAGCTTAATCAGCAAAAAAATCAAGCAGCCATACCCAGACTTAATTTGACAATTATTCGGAATTTTGACTTCTGGTTCGTGAATTATTCGCAAAACCCCACAGAGTTTTATCTATAAATCATCACATACAAAATTTATTTTCTAATTGTTTAGATAGGGCTTGAAGTTTTTTAATAAATGATTTAAAACAAATACAATTTTGTGTTAAAAGACTGACATTAAGCAAAAAAAAATAGTTATAAAGAAATCTGAAAACCAGCATAAATGTTATTGGATTACAGAAAGGTGTTAATCAAAAAAACTAAAAATAGATAACAACTAATGATAAAAAACACCATGTTTGGAAGTAACAACTCCTCAAACTTGTCTTTGAATACATCTCAATGGGCATCAGAATCTTTCCAAAAATCGCAAGCATTAGCATCTGGACTTGATAATTCAAATTCTCTAAATTCTGGTTCAACTTTTGTCAGTAAGAGTTCCTCACAATCACAAGCATCTGCCATATTGTCAGCAAATCCCAATCCTAATCCGTACTTAACTAGTGCGGCGATTGTTCCTGATTTCAACGCTGATGGTAAAACGGACAAACTTTGGGTCAACACCCAAACTGGTGAAATCATTGTTCGCCTGATGGATGGAACTAGAGTTATCGAACAAGGTTCTTTGGGTCAATTTGACCTATCGGCTTATGATTACAAAATTGCTGATTTCAACAATGATGGCAAAACTGACTTCTTATTACGCAATAAGACAACCGGTGAGAACAGCATTGTGTTAATGGATGGAACTAGAGTTGCGAATGCGGCTTCTCTAACCAGCGTTGACCCAGCATGGACTCCAAGCATTGGCGATTTCAACGGCGATCGCAAAACTGATATCTTCTGGCACAATAGTCAAACCGGCGAGAACGCTATTTGGGAAATGGATGGCACAACAGTTCTGAATGCAACTGTTTTAGACACCACTGACCCAGCCCTAACTGCTACCATTGTTGATTTTGACGGCAATGGTAAGAGTGACATCTTCTGGCGGAATCAGACAACTGGCGATAACAGCGTTTGGTTTATGGATGGTGCCCAAAAGAGTGAATTTGCCCTGCAATCACAAGATGCAGCCTGGACTGCAAGTGTTGGCGATTTCAACGGCGACCTCAGCACCGACTTGCTGTGGAGAAACACTCAAACAGGTGAGAACAAGGTTTGGACAATGAGAGGCATCTTAGTTACAGAAGGTGCTTTGGGAACACTTGACTCATCCTGGACTTCTAAAATTGGTGATTTCAACGGTGATGGTAAGACCGACATCTTCTGGCACAATGGAACAACCGGTGCCAATACCGCTTGGTTAATGGATGGCACAACAGTTGCAACTGAAGCCTTCTTACCTAGCAATAGCGCATCTCTAACCCCATCCCTTGGCGATTTCAACGGCGATGGCAAGACCGACATCTACTGGCGCGATCAGACAGCAGGTGCAGACAACATTTGGACTATCAATGACACAACAGCCGTTGAGACTCCCATCAGCGATGCAGATAAGCTGACCCCAGAGTGGTATACGTTCTAAAAGCAGAATTCAGAATTCAGAATTCAGAATTCAGGAGTCAGAATTCAGGAGTTGGGAGTTGGGAGTTGGGAGTTGGGAGTTAGGAGTTAAGAGTTAGGAGTTATTTTTCTCCCTCATCTCCCTCATCTCCCTCATTTTCCCATCCCCTGCTAATCAAAATTTGTAACTCAAAACCTGAATGACGCTATTTTCCGGCAAATCTTTAGAGTTAATGGAAATAGTATCTGTGCTGCTACGCCGCACTGTAATTCCTTGCATTAAGGTGAGAAAATCATCGAGTGGCGAAATGTCGCACGCAGCAGGATCGGCGGCTTGTGTTCGGTAATGGGTGGGAATTACTATCTTGGGATTTAATACCTGAATGGCCTGCTTTGCTTCTTGGGCATTGTAGGCTTTTGCACTGCCCCCCACTGGAATAAATAGCACATCGGGACGCCCCATGAGGATTTTTTGCTCAATGGAAATGGGTGCAGCCGCTCCCCCTAAATGCAAGATATTAATTCCGCCTTGTTTCCAACTCCAAGCGGTATTAGAGCCAAATTGCTTACCACCTTTGCGATCGTGGTCTGTAGCAATTCCTTGGAATTTAATGCCTTTGAACTCGTAAAGTGCTGGTTCATAGACGAGTTTTGCATTTCCCGGTAGTACGTCTACAGCACCTTCATCTAGCAGTTGGCTGCTAATCAGTACCAAATCTGCTGCAACTTTTGGCACACGATACCCAGCAGTACAGCCGACTGCTCGAAATGGATTGACAAGAATTTTTGCACTGCTACCATCAAAAAGAAAGCAAGTATGACCCAACCACTTAACTGATAAACCGCTAGATTGTGCGTCAGCTCGGAGGTGGGAACCCAAGGAAGTAACTGAAGCTGTGACCAATCCCGCCCCAGCATAACCCATCAACTGTCGTCGTTTCATTAATTAAGCTCTCGACTGTAACTGTTGGAGAAAGTTTCGCAATAGCTGTTTTCCTGATGATGTCAGGACACTCTCTGGGTGAAACTGGACGCCCTGAATCTGGGGATAGTTCCGGTGTCGCACTCCCATAATTGTGCCATCTTCAACCCAAGCCGTGATTTCTAGCACATCAGGGCAAGTCTCGCGTTCGATCGCTAAACTATGATACCTGGTTGCGGTGAGCGGATTTTCTAATCCTTGGAAAACCCCCACCCCAGTGTGAGACACCAGAGAGGTTTTGCCATGCATCAACTCTGGAGCAGAGATTATTTTACCACCGAACACTTGACCGATACTTTGATGCCCTAGACAGACGCCCAAAATTGGCAATTCTTGTCCTAGTTGCTCAATCAACTCTAGGGAAATACCTGCATCTTCTGGACGACCAGGCCCAGGAGAAATAACCACAGCTTCTGGCTTTAATGCCCGAATCTCATCTATAGATATTTTGTCGTTACGAAAAACTCTAATATCAGCTGCCACTGGGAACTCTGCTGCCAATTCTCCCAGATACTGCACCAGATTATATGTAAAACTATCGTAATTATCGATGACTATTAACATAAGTAGGGGAAATATTACAGATTGCAGGTGACAGACATAAAACTGTCATAACCCAGAAAGCTACACGGGCGAGCAACCTCTTGAGGAGCAGACTTGAGTTCAGAAAACATCCAGTCAATAGCCTAGACGCTTGCTGTAAGGGAATTTTGAATCCTCAGGAATCACTTGGCGATGCCTGGGTTGGGGCTACGCCTGTGCAAATCACATCTACAAAGCCGATATAATTAACCTTACCAGAGGAGGCAGCAACAGTGTAGCAGCAACCAACACCGCTACTAAAGCTGAAACCAGCACTGCACCAGCAGCACAATCTTTGGCAATTTTTGCCAAATCATGGTAAGTCTGCTTCACTGTTAAGTCCACAAGAGACTCGATCGCTGTATTCAGTAACTCTAATGCCAAAACTAAACCACTAGTTATGCCAATTACTGCTATTTCTACTGGTTGCAGATGCAAATATACGCTTAAAGCGATCGCTAAGGCACAAACACTCGTGTGAATGCGAAAATTACGTTGAGTTTGAAAACTATAAGTGATTCCAGCCCAAGCATACTTAAAACTAACAAATAAATTAGAAGCAATTTTCCACGAAAATTCCCGTTCGTTGGTCACAATTTTTTGTAACGAGGTAGGCGTTGGTGGAGAAATTTTTTGGGACATAGACTTAAAAATACAAAAACACAGTTGCTACAGTGGGAATTTTGGCTGACGTTTATAGCGTAATTAACTTTGAGGCAATCTTTAAGCAATTTTCCATAGAGGTATTATAAAAGTATTACCCAAAATTAACACTAAGGCGTGACTAATTACTGCCACTCTTTGTCAATAGCAATACCTACCGCCTTCAGCAATTTTACCTGCTGTTCTAACATTCGCTCCAAACTTTCTTCGTCAGGATGATCCCACCCCAACAGATGCAATAACCCGTGAGCAGATAACCAAGCCAGCTCAGTTGGTAAATTGTGTCCCTGCTGTTGGGCTTGACGTTGTGCAGTATCTACAGACACAATAATATCACCTAGATATAGCGGTACAGAGGCAAGCATTTCTTCGCTTTGAGGAAAATCTACCTCCAAAGCAGCAAAAGCTAAAACGTCTGTGGGCTGATTTTTTTGACGATACTGAGCATTGAGTTCCTGAATTTGGGAGTCATCTGTCAAACGCAGCCCAATCTCATAACCTGGGGCTGGTGGAATATCAGGGTGAAGTATTTCTAACCAGCAATGAAACCAGTTTTCCCAAGTTTCAGCAGTAATTCGGGCATAAGTTTCGCTAAAGTTTACCGAGGTTGTCGGGGACAACTCGTAAAAATAATCTTCCACATATAATTCAACTCCTAGAGCCACGCACTCTCCTAGTCTAAGATCACAGTTTTTTGTTAGTGAGTTAGGTAAGCAAGACCAATCAGGACGGCTAAAAGTCCTATGGTGGTTAACGCAAAATGCTTGAGGGAAGTTCCACCCTTACGCACCATGTTTCGCATGGCCAGTTTTACGTAGCTGGGTTGAGGTTCTGTTGAAGGAGAGTTACTCATAGTTAATTCGATCGCGGACTCTTTTATAACTGTAACAGTTGGGTCTGCTATAGGATTGCGATCGCCCATATAATATTTAGTCTTTTCTGTGTCAAACGCCTCAATTCCAAGGGGTGTTATGCTGCGATCGCCCCAATCTGAAATACTCAAAAAATAATTGGTACTAAGTAATAGTAAAAATAATTACTTAGTACCTCTGACTCATCGCCAACTATGCAGGAGTGTTTTCTACTAGTTTATTTTCTTGGCGCAGATAAGCTTGGATGAATGTATCAAGTTCGCCATTCATCACATCTATAATCCCTGTGGTTTCCGTATTTGTGCGTAAATCTTTCACCATTTGGTAAGGATGAAACACATAGTTACGGATTTGGTTACCCCAGGAGGCTTCCACCATATCGCCACGAATTTCGGCAATTTCTTGGGCACGTTGTTCTTGGGCAATGACCAATAGCTTTGCTTTGAGTCGAGCCAGGGCTTTTTCTTTATTTTGCAGCTGCGATCGTTCTTCTGTACAACGCACGGCAATTCCAGTGGGAAGGTGAACAACCCGCACCGCTGTTTCTACTTTGTTGACGTTTTGCCCGCCTTTACCGCCAGAGCGAGTTGTAGTGATTTCCAAATCTTTCTCTGGAATATCCAACTGCACAGAATTATCTATTTGGGGCATGACTTCCACCCCCGCAAAACTAGTTTGCCGCTTGCCATTGGCATTAAACGGCGAAATCCGCACTAAGCGGTGTGTGCCCATTTCCGATCGCAAGTAACCATAGGCATAGCGACCAGTAATTTCTAGGGTTGCCGATTTAATTCCGGCTTCATCACCCTCCGACTCTTCAGCTAAAGTCACCTTGTAGCCGTGAGCTTCGCCCCAACGGGTGTACATCCGCATCAGCATAAATGCCCAGTCTTGAGCATCTGTGCCACCAGCACCAGCACTAATTGTCAGTACAGCACCTTCTACATCATAGGGACCGGAAAGTAACTGTTGTAACTCCCACTGGTCAAGGTCATGATTAAGTTTCGTGATGGTAGATTCCGCTTCTTGCAGTAGTGCTTCGTCGGTTTCTAACTCCAACAACTCAACAACTGCCTTAGTATCTTCCAGATTGGCGTGCCAGCGATCGTATTGCTCGATGTGGGCTTTTAAGTCGTTAAGTTCTTGCAGTGTTTGTTGAGCCTGGGTTTGGTCATCCCAAAATTCTGGCTGAGCAGATATTTGTTCCAGGTCTTGAATTTTAGCTGTCAGTGCAGGTACGTCAAAGATAGTCCTGGGTTTTACCCAGGCGGCTAGACAACGTTTCGATTTCGCGTTTGAGTTCTAGGACATCCATAATACTTGCTGAATTTATAGATAGAGCGCTTTGGATTGGAAAATTGCTCTATATTCTACTTATCTTTTTTGATTTTAGCTGAAGTTGGGCAAATTATCTTGCACTATTTGTATAAGTTACCCAAATTACTTTTAAGTATCCTCAATTATCTGAGGACAAACCGTGATGTTCCAATCAAGCAGTAGAGAGTTTACAGACAATCAGAATCAGGCGTTGCAATTCAATAGCTTTCTGGAATGCCCTTCCAAAAACTTGCTTGGTGAAGTTGACCTTCTGAGGATTGCTGCAAGCCAGAAACAGCAACAAAAACGAAAGAAAGTAACACTCGGTCAGTTTTTAACTCCTGCTCCGGTAGCAGAATTAATGGCTGGGATGTTTAACAAACTTGCTCTTCCTCAAATATCTCTACTTGATGCAGGAGCAGGATCTGGCTCATTACTTGCAGCATTTGTGGCTAATCTATGTCACAGACAAGAACGCCCAGCCAGTATATATATTGTTGCCTATGAAATTGATCCTTTTCTTATTGAATATTTACGTCAGACATTAAAATTATGTGCAAGAGCATGTCAAATAGCTGGTATTTCTTTGCAATATGAAATCCGCAATACGGACTTTATTGAAGATGTCGTGAGGCTTGTTCAGCCTAGTTTGTTTGATAATCCTAACAATCTAAGATTTACGCACGCTATTTTAAATCCTCCATATTTGAAAATCAACGCTCATTCCAAAGTTCGTGGTTTGTTACGTTCTCTAGGCTTAGAAACCAGCAATCTATATACAGGTTTTATTGCTGCCACATCTCAACTTCTCAATTCAGGAGGGGAGCTTGTAGCTATCTCACCACGTAGTTTCTGTAATGGTCCATATTTTAGGGATTTCCGAAGGATGTTTTTGGAAATGATGGCTTTAGACCAGATACATCTTTTTGAATCGAGACAGGAAGCTTTTATTGATGATGAAGTTTTACAGGAAATAATCATCATTCATGCTGTAAAACAAAAACAAAAATTTGATAATGTACTCATCAGTACAAGTTCGAGTGCTGAGGATGATTTGATTAAATCAAATTATTTACATTATACAGAGATAGTTAATTACAACGATTCCCAACAATTCATTCACATTATCCCAGATACATTCAGTCAGCAGATTATTCGACGAATGACGGATTTTACCTGCACATTAAAAGACCTTGGATTGACTGTATCAACGGGACGTGTTGTAGATTTTCGTGCAAAAGAATATCTGTGTTTAATGCCAGAAAAAAACACTGTTCCCTTAATTTATCCATTAAATTTCTCAAGAGGATATGTCGAGTATCCAAAGGTAACTAGAAAACATCAAGCTTTAGCATATGTTGAACAAACGGTTTCTCTATTAGTACCAAACGAACATTATGTACTGACTAAACGATTCTCCTCAAAAGAGGAAAGAAAACGAGTAGTTGCAGTTGTATACGATGCCAATCGGATTGATTGTTTTTGGGTAGGTTTTGAAAATCACTTGAATTACTTTCACAAGGATGGAAGGGGACTCGATCTTACCCTAGCACGCGGTCTTACTGCTTATCTAAACTCCACTCTCGTAGACGAATTTTTTCGGTTGTTTAATGGTCATACTCAGGTGAATGCAACCGATTTACGAAATTTAAAATATCCCACAATAGAGCAGCTAATGAACGTGGGGTTACGTATCGGAGGGTCTCTACTGTCACAGTCCGAAATTGATGAAATTGTGGAAGAAGAGTTACTAAGTATGACTAATCAGTTTGAAAATAACCCCTTAATAATTAAAAACCGTATTGATGAAGCACTGCAAATATTAGTTGAACTTGGATTTCCACGGGCACAACTTAACGAACGTTCAGCCTTAACTCTTCTGGCTCTAGTTGATTTAAAGCCGACTGAACCTTGGGAAACTGCTACATCTCCATTAATAGGAATTACACCAATGATGGAATTTATGGCACAGCACTACGGCAAAACATATAAACCTAATACGCGGGAAACTGTTCGTCGCCAAACAGTCCATCAATTCTTAGACGCAGCTTTGATAATTGCGAATCCAGATGCTCCCGATCGCCCCATTAACAGCCCAAAAACTGTATACAAAATTGAAGAAAGTGCCCTTGAATTATTGCGTACTTATGGAACTACTGAATGGAGAAAGAGCATTCGTACTTATCTTTCCTCAGTTGAGACTTTGAAAAAACGATATGCTCAAGAGCGTGAATTATCACGTATTCCCATAGTGATTGAAGGGAAGGTAAAAACTCTATCACCAGGTGGTCAAAATATTTTGATTGAGAAGATTATTAAAGATTTTGCAGAACGTTTTACACCTGGGGGAAAACTCATTTATGTGGGCGATACAGATGAAAAATTCGCGCATTTTAATGAAGCAGCATTGAGAGATTTAGGGGTTACTGTCGATTCTGATGGTAAAATGCCTGATGTGATTATCTATTATCTAAAAAATAATTGGCTAGTTTTAATTGAGGCTGTAACTTCCCACGGTCCAATTAACCCTAAACGTAAGAAATAACTTGAAGTTATCTTTGCTGATATAAAAATTCCCCTTGTAATGGTAACAACTTTTTTAAGTCGTAAAGCGATGGTGGAGTATTTGGCTGAAATTGCATGGGAAACAGATGTTTGGGTTGCTGAAGATGCTACCCATCTGATTCACTTCAATGGAGAATACTTATTACAGCCTTACAAATTAGATAGAGATTTGGGAACAGAATAAGAGGTACTAACTAATGAAAAAACCGTGGTTAACTGTGAGTAACCACGGTTGGTCAATTGTTAAAGTTTTTCTACTTACGAGTGGTTAATCGCGGCCATTGATGGCAATTAGCAACCGCAAGATAAAGACAAATAGGTTGATGTAAGTAAGATACATCGACAAAGCAGCAGGCAAATACTGGTCATCACTGTAAGTGCGCGGCAAGATGTAGAAATCGACAACTGAAGCCCCAACAAACAGAAATACTCCCAAACCGGAGATAGCGATTTCTAACCAATTTGGTGAGTAAACACCAAACATGGCAAACCCAAATTGGGCAAGGCACACAACCACCAAGGCAATGATGCCGAGATTGATGGTTTTCGTCAAAGCCATGCCGTCTTGTTCAGAAAGATTTGAACCAATTTGACGGGCTGCTATGAAAGTGACGCCACAACCAAGGGCAGCTAAACCAATGCCTTGAATGCCAACACCTTGGGATCTCAAAGCGACAAATACCAAGCCACTGAGAGTATATCCAGATAAAAGGCTGTAGGTTGCCAATAAGGGGAGTGCCAGACCCTTGTTACCTTTTTGGGCAACATTTTGGGCAACAAAGAACAAAATTAACTCTAAAATCACCGCACCAATGAAGGTAGGAAAGAATATTCCGGGGTTAGTACGGATAACTCCTAAACCTCCGTAGGTTCCCAATGCGGTCAGCACCAATCCACCACCGACGTAGGGGAGGGCGTTAGCAATCACATTTGGGCCAACGAGTCCGTGAGATTTCGCCTCACGGATAGCTTCACGAAAATTGCTGGTATTGCTCATATTGAAAAACTAGTTTTTTCAGAAAATGTTCTGCTTATTCCTATTCTTACCAAGATTTGGAACGACAAACCAGGGAGAGGTTACACAAAGTTGGAGACAACTAAATAAAAAAGATGATGCAACGTTGAAATTTTTATCCGGAAAACAAAAATAACTGGCGAGAGAGAAAGTCGCAAAATCATGCGTATAAATACTGAATTATAGAGTTTGGCCCCCCATAAGTTCAGTGAAACGACGATGGCTTATTCAACCTTGGCTAAGGAAAATAATGACAGCCTTGAAGAAGATATACGCAGCTCCATTTTCTCAAAAATAGGAGTTACAACAAAGGAATTAATATGGCAGCAAGTGAGTCCTCTCTACGAACTGATGGTATAGAATTATTACACTTGTACCACCAGAATCCATCTATTAAACTTCGTAATAAACTTGTACAGTTACATACTGGCTTAGTACGGAAGATGGCTCATAAATTCAGCCATCAATGTAATGAACCTTATGAAGATTTAGAACAAATTGGTTATTTTGGTTTAATTAGGGCAATTGAGCGTTTTGATCCTAGTCAAGGATATGCTTTTAGTTCTTTTGCTGTGCCATATATTCGCGGTGAGATGCTGCACTTTTTGCGCGATCGCAGTACTCTATTAAAGATTCCTCGTCGTTGGCAAGAACTGTACAACGAAGGACAAAAAATTCGCAAAGAATTGGCTATGTCTTTGGGTCGTGCCCCCAAGGATGCTGAAATTGCCAAAGAACTCCGAGTATCTGTACAAGAATGGCAAGAAACCAAGTTAGCTGCTCAAAACCGTTTGCCTTTGAGTTTAGATGCGACCGCAGTTAACTATGTTGATTGCCAAATCACCTTGGGTGAAGCACTTCCTTGTCCCCGTTCTACTGCTCAACAACAATTAGACGAAGAACGGCAACAACTCCAAGGGGCAATCAATATGTTAGAAGAAAAGCCCCGGATGGCAGTTGAAATGGTATTTTTGAAGGAACTTTCTCGCAAGGATGCTGCTAAGAATATTGGCACTAGTCCCATGACAGTAACGCGATATCTGCAAAAGGGAATTCAGGATTTAATTTGCTACTTGCAACCACAAGTTATGCCCACTGGATCGTAGTTATTAGTCAATGGTCAGTCGTTATACCATTTTTGATTTTGGGTTGAGAATTTTTTTATCTTCAAGAGCTCTATTAATCCATCTCTCCTATTCATTTTTGAAATTGGTATTAGTAGAAAAACAACTGACAAATGACAAATAACTAATAACAAATGACTAATTATCGAGATTTTAAATCAGCGATCGCACCTTTAGTCATGGCAGCAATAGCTTGATCTGTCGCTTTCGGTAAATGATAATACTTACCTGCTGCTGTTTGCGCTAATTCCTTAGCAAAGCCAGTAGAAACAAACTTACTTTCCGTATCAATCACTAATAGTTGCATCCCCAAACCACGAATTCTCGCAGCAATTTCGAGCAATTCTCCTTTGATATCTGGCTTTTCTCCTGGTTCTAGCTGTTCACCTAAAGAACGCGCTAAGGGAATATTACCCCGCCCGTCGGTGATCGCTACAAGTACTACTTGCCCAATATCTCCACTCATCTGGGCATTTAAGCCGACGCGCACAGCTTGGGTTAAACCATGCGCTAAGGGTGAACCCCCACCACAGGGTAATCTTTCCAAGCGGTTACGCGCCAAAGCAATGGAACGTGTTGGCGGTAATAATACTTCCGCTTGTTCTCCCCGGAAGGGAATCAAGGCTATTTGGTCGCGGTTTTGATAAGCTTCGGTTAAAAGTTGCATCACTGCGCCTTTTGCCGACTGCATCCGATTTAAGGCCATTGAGCCAGAAGCATCTACCACAAACACCACTAACGCCCCGGCTTTACGTACCAAGCGTTTGGAGCGAATGTCACCCTGTTCGACAATCACTTTTCTGTCTGGGTGTCGCTCTCGCCGTGCTTTTTGATACGGCGCTGCTGCTCTGAGGGTGGCATCTACGGCAATGCGTCGCGCTTTACCTTTCGGCAACATTGGCTTAATGTAACGTCCCCGGTCATCAGAAAAGATGACGCTGCGACTACCAGATTTACCCTGCCGCTTCGCCATTTGCGTAAAATAAAGCACGCTGTCATCCAAAATTACCCCTTCTGGATCAAAGATGAATTCCTCCGGGATACTGGGGGGTTCTTGCTGTTGATTTTCTTCCTGTTCTTCTTGTTCTTCTTCTTCTTGTTCTGATTCGTCTGGTTCTTCTTGATTTTGAGGTGGCGGTGGTGGCGGTGGCGGTGCTTGTTCTGGTGGTGGTGTCTGCACGATTGTTGCCCGTGGTACAATCACCAATTCCACAGCACGACGCAAATCTTCGGCATTGACTGTTGTGCGTCCCTCCAAAGCCGCAGCTGCTTTGGCAACCCGCACAGCAAATAACTCGGCGCGATGTCCCTGGACTCCGCCGCGAATTGCTTCATTCACCAGATAGGCGATTTGTTCTTGGGTAATGCAGACATCCTTGAGCCATTCCCGTGCCAGGATAATTTGGGTTTTCAGGGCGTCTAAGTCTTCACTGTACTGCAAAAGAAACTCTTGGGGAGATTGGGAGTAGGCGATCGCCACCTCTACTGCTGCTACTCTTTGATCTAAGCCCAGTACACCGTCAGCAGAAAGAGCGATCGCAATTCTATCTAGCAAATGTTCCCTTAATGCTCCCTCTTCTGGGTTGTAGGTGGCAATAAACAGCGGTTTACACGGATGCTGAAAACTAATTCCCTCCCGCTCAATTTGGTTGCGTCCCTCAGATAATACTGTCAGCAGCTGATTTGATATTTGGTCATCTAATAAATTAATTTCATCTACGTACAGTACACCACGGTTGGCTGTAGCAAGTAAACCCGGCTGAAAAATCGTATCACCTTGTTTTACAGACTTTTCAACGTCTACGGAACCCAGGAGTCTGTCCTCTGTGATACCTAGAGGAATTTGTAAAAAAGGCGCGGGAATAATTTCGACGGGAACATCTTGAATATCTTTATCTGTGTACTCCGCCAAAAGTTGATCGTCCCATTCTTCTGGGTGATTGGGGTCACAATTACTGATAGAACCTTTAACTACTTCGATGGGCGGTAGTAGAGCGTGGATAGCACGAGCCATCACAGATTTTGCCGTACCGCGACGACCTGCGATCGCCACTCCCCCCAACCCCGGATCGACAGCTGCTAACAGCAGAGCTAATTTAATCGCTTCTTGACCGACTACAGCAGTCAAAGGAAAGGCGGTGATTGTAGGGTTGATAGTGGGCGCAGGCATGGTTAGAATAATCGCTAGTCTCGGCCTTTAGCATATCAATTTCTCGTACATTTAAATCTAAAATCCCAAATCGTATTCAGATTAGCAGCTATGACACCTGACTTTTCACTCTTATCTGGAAAACCTCTGTGCTGCTCTTGAGAGGCTCTGAATTCCTAAACTAGGTCTGGTAGCAAGGGTTAACAATTCACGCATTTACGCATTCACGCATTCAAAATTAAAGACAGTTGGAGTTGGGGATTTAAACCCTAACTCAACTGATACTACGTGTTTTGGTTGGGGTCTTAAACCCTTGATGTGACGATAAAGCCTGTTTTATTTTTGAATAATTAGAGTTATTGAGAATACTGCAATATTTTATTTGACAGAATATTATCGCAGTTGGTGCTTAGTTTTTAGGCATTGGTCACATTCGATAACATCAGGAATTGAGAATTGCTCTAAGTTTATTGTTGTAGCTGGGCAAAAATTCAAGCTTTTCACTTTCTAGTTAGCAAACTGTGCGCTGCAATGCTTCGCTACGCTTCTGAGGGCACTGTGCCGCACTGTACTATTTACCAGGAGACTACGGCAATGATGAAAGCTGAAGATATCATGACCAAAAACGTAGTTACCATCCGCGGTTCGGCAACTGTTGCTGAAGCGGTGGGGCTGATGAAAGAAAAAAAATTGCGGGCGCTGGTTGTGGATCGTCGCTATGACGATGATGCCTATGGCATTGTTACAGAGACAGATGTTGTCTATAAAATAATAGCCTACGGTAAAGACCCAAAGGAAGTACGGGTTTACGAAATTATGAGTAAGCCTTGCATTGTGGTAAACCCTGATTTGGGTGTGGAATATGTAGCAAGGTTATTTGCTAATACTGGTATTCACAGAGCGCCTGTGATTCAAGGTAAGCTGTTGGGCATTATCTCCATTACCGACATTTTGACCAAAAGCGACTTTGTGGAAGCGCCAAAAGTGCTACTGCTAGAGGAGAGAATTCAAAAAGCAATTGAACAGGCTCGTGCTATTTGTACTGAACAAGGTGCTTATTCTAAAGCCTGTGCTGCTGCTTGGGATGAGGTAGAAGAACTCCAGGCGGAAGCAGCTCATCAAAAAGCTGAGGGTATGGTATCAGCCAAAGTTACTTTTGAAAAATATTGTAAGGAAAATCCAGACGCACCAGAATGTCGAAATTATCAACCGTGATTGAGCTGTGGGGACTGGGGATTGGGGATTGGGGATTGGGGATTGGGGAGAAATTGAATTAGTTCTTCTGCACCTTTGCTTCCTTTCCCCATCTTCTTCAATTTACCGATTGGCGACTCGCATCAATAAAAACATTCCTATTCCCAAAAAAACAAAGTTGGGTAACCAAGCCCCCATAAAGGGAGAGAGGACACCTGCTTGTGCGATCGCACCACTAATAAAGAAAATTAAGTAGTAGGAAAAAATAATTATCACGCTAATCCCAAAACTGGTGCCTCTGCCGGTACGCTGGGGTATGCTTCCCATTGCTGCGCCGACTAAGCCAAAAACTACGCACACAAAGGGTAAGGAGATTTTTTGTTGAATCCTAACTTCGAGTTTACGAATTTTTTGGCGATCGCCACCGAGACGTTCTACTTCTAGTTGATCGAAGCCTTCGGCAATATTCATTTCGTCATAGTCCCGGCTTTTTTCTGCCAAACTTAATGGCGTGCGGGGTAGTTGCAGTTGTTGCTGTTCAAATCTGACAATATTGCGGTAAGAGCGATCGGCTGCGACAAAATAGATTGTGCCGTTATAAAAATCCCAGACATTTTTAGAACCATTCCACTCGGCGGATTCTGATACCACAATTTGATTCAGACCTTTAGTTGAACGATCTATAATTGTCAAACCTGTCATACGCTTACCATCAAATTGGTCGGCGTAAAACAAGCGTGTCAAGATTCTATTCTTACTGCCATCTGGCTGTACAACATCCTGATATTCAGGATAAAAAATATTTTGCTGTTTAAAACTTGGCTTGTCTGATTTGAGGGCTTTATCCAGAGTCATCGCCGCTTGGTAATTTGCTGCTGGTGCAATTTGTTCGTTAAATACAAATGTCATTCCTGTAACCAGAAGACTTAAGATAACGGCAGTTAACACCATGCGATAGACACTCACCCCACAACCACGCAAAGCTATTAATTCGCTTTCGCTGGAAAGACGACTGTAAGTCATCAAAGTAGCCAACAGTGTGGACATGGGGAAGGCTAAAACGATAAAGTTGGGAAACTTTAATAAAAAAACCTGAATGGCGATATTTACAGGTAGTCCAGATTCGACGACTTTTCTAACTAGATCGAATACAGCATCAATGGTGACGCCGATTGAAGAAAAAGCTCCGACACCAAAGAAGAAGGGGGGGAACAATTCGCTACCAAGATAACGATCCATAATCGTAAAAGGCAGCAGCGAACGTAGGCTGTAGAAAGACGGGAATTTCTTTGATATCATAAGCAACTTCAAAAGTTAAATATTGGCAACCCTGGTAAAGTAAAGTATACAGGAGGAGTTAGGAGTTAGGAGTTAAGAGTTAGGAGTTAGGAGTTAGGAGTTAAGAGTTAAGAGTTAGGAGTTAAGAGTTAGGAGTTAGGAGTTAGGAGTTAAGAGTTAGGAGTTAAGAGTTAGGAGAAAAATAGGTTTAATATCTGGTTTGGGAGTAGAAATTCTGTAGATCGCTTAATTATGTCTACTTTGTTTAGTATGAAAAATAAATTATTAATAGCTAAAAATTAACTAAGAAATTCATGGTGAAAAATAAACCATGAAGCTATTCTTTTAAATTGTTAACTAAATACAGCACTTTGCGATCAAATGCTCCATAGCACCTTAGTCTGAAAGCTAAATATAAAACTTTTTTCACTCCAAACTCCAAACTCCAAACTCCAAACTCCAAACTCCAAACTCCAAACTCCAAACTCCAAACTCCAAACTCCAAACTCCAAACTCCAAACTCCAAACTCCAAACTCCAAACTCCAAACTCCAAACTCCAAACTCCAAACTCCTAACTCCTAACTCTTTAATTTAGACTTGAAAGCTATCGCCCAAGTAATATTGGCGCACGAGGGGGTTGTGGTAGAGTTCGTCAGCAGTGCCAAAAGCGAGAATTTGTCCCTCACGCATGATATAACCGCGATCGGTGATGGCGAGGGTTTCGCGGACATTATGATCTGTGATTAAAATGCCCATACCGCGATCGCGCAATTGTCCCACAATTTGCTGAATTTCTGAGACTGCTATGGGATCGACTCCCGCAAAGGGTTCATCCAAAAGTAAAAATTTTGGTCCTTCTCGCCCAGCAGCCAAAGACCTTGCTAATTCCGTCCGGCGTCGCTCACCACCAGAAAGTTGAATCCCTTTGCTATTAGCTAATTTTTCCAAGCGAAACTCCCGCAATAAAGTTGTTAATCGCCTTGACCACTCCCATCGTGGCACATTAGTTTGCTCTAGCACTAATAGAATATTATCCTGTACTGAGAGTTGGCGAAAAACGCTTGGTTCTTGCGCTAAATAACCAATACCCAATCGTGCCCTTTTGTGCATTGGCATTCCTGTAACATCTAAATTACCTAGCCAGACTTTTCCTTGATTGGGTTTTTCTAGACCTGTAGCAATGTAAAAAGTCGTAGTTTTACCAGCCCCATTGGGGCCTAGTAAACCAACGACTTCACCTTGAGCAACAGAAAGGTTGACGCGATTGACAATTACTCGCTTGTTATAAGATTTGTGAATATTCTCTAAAACAATTTTCACGCTAGAGGCAGCCTTTCTTACTAGTAGATGCTAATTAGAACGCTTGAATTCTGGTGTCTTTGGCGCAGGTGTCGCAGTTTGTCCATCATTATCGGATTCCTGGAGCATGTAGATGGACTCTACCTGGCGGTTGGATTGGGGTAAGGCGACAAATCGCCCTTCATCAATTAAATAGGTTACCTTCTCTGCCCTGATACTGTTACCTCCTTGTTGCAAAATATAAACGTTCCCACTAAAGTCAATGCGGCGTTCTTTACTAAAGTACTGTGCTTGGGCAGCTGTTGCCTGAAGCTGGCGAGCAGGATAGAACATTTGCACATTGCCGCGAGCGGTGACTACTTGAGTGTTGGCGTCATATTCTTGCACATCGGCACGGATAGTCAGAGGGCGATTTCCTCCAGATGTTTGTGCAGTAGCGGTTTGCAGTTGATTTGGGAAAGCAGAAGTTCCTAAGAGAAAAGCTGGCAGCAATAAGGCTAATCCAACACGACGCATCTGGGATATGGGCAATTTATAGCAGGACATCATTGCAATTGGGGGTTGAGAGTTTGGGCTTGTGTTTTAATTATCTCGTTGAACCAAGAATCCTCACCCTTTTAGGGCGGTGGAGTGTCAACTCAAGTACTCTATCCAGAAACGAAACGTACAATCTGGATTGATTTAGGATAACGACTGGCTGAAATAGTGACGCTACCCCCAACCTCAAGGTTTCAGGAAACTTGGCCAGTGGCGTAGTTATGTGCTTTGATTTTTGAACTCCTACAGCGTGGGTAGAGAGTAGGGAGTAGGGAGTAGGGAAGTGGGGAGAGTTTTTTCACGCAATCAAATAGGAGTCCTGTAGTAGGCGAACACAAGTTTTTTAAAAGATTTAAGTTGACATCTATAGTACTAAATTACTATGAAATTATTGCGTAGGCGTAGCCCGTCGTAGACATCGCTCTTCGTTGTAGATTGGGTTGAGTGACAGCATCGCTTTTTTTAAATGACGCTAACTGAGTAGGCGCGGATTTTTGCATCGACTGTTGCAATAGTTAAGCTGTGATGCAAAGCTTGACAGATAAGCATTCTATCAAAAGGGTCATTATGTAAGAATGCTAACTTTAGTAAATAAACCACAAGAAAATATGAGTGTTTAGAAGAATTTTCATCTACCTTCAAATGCATTCATAATCTCATCAGGTAAAGGTACATTAAAATCATTAGACATCGTAAATTCTCCTGCACACAAACCAAATGGGCGTCGTTGTTTTGTAGTACTTGTAATTGGTTTTAATTCAGCAATTGGTTTATCTGCTTGGACAATGAGAAAGCTTTCATCCGCCTCAACTTGATTCAGGTATTTCAAAGCATATCGTTGGATCTCATCAACTGTAACTTTTTGCATCTGAGTAGTTTAGTGTGTTGGTATGGGATAATAGATTGTCTAACTAAATTTTAGTGCGATCGCTTCACCCAACCTACATGGGAAACGATCGCAATATCAACAGAACGATGGGTTAGGGAACACCTAACCCATACTAAGAATTTCTTTACATTTTCTTGCTTGTCAATAAGAAACTAGAATTAACCCAGTGCGGATTTTAACTCACTTTGTGCTTGTGCTAACGCTTCTGGTAATTTACTCGCATCTCTACCGCCGGCTTGGGCTAAGTTCGGTCTACCACCGCCACCGCCACCGCAGATTTTAGCAATATTACCCACAAATTTACCAGCTTGCAGTCCTTTTTTATTAACTTCTGGACTAAAAGCCGCAACTATACTCACTTTCCCAGCTTCGGGAACAGAACCCAGTACCACCGCACCATTACCGATTTTTTGCAATAAGCGTTCGGCTGCGGTTTTTAATGATTCTGCGTCAACATCTTCTAATTGGGCGACGATAATTTTGGAATCGCCGACAGTTTCGGCTGTTTGTAGTAAGCTGTCAGATTTAGCGATCGCCAACTGTCCCTTCAAAGATTCTAGTTGCTTTTCGGCTGTTCTAAGTTCGGTTTGCAGACTCGTGATTCTGTCTGGTAATTCTTCGGGTTTAACTTTAAAGCGATCGCTCAAATCTTTAACTACTTTATCCCGAACGTTGAGATAATCCAACACGGCAGGCCCCGAAACAGCTTCAATGCGCCGCACCCCAGAAGCTACTCCCGCTTCGGAAATAATCTTAAAGACGCCAATCTCAGCAGTATTACTGACATGAGTGCCACCGCATAGTTCCATTGATACGCTAGGAAAGTCAATTACTCGCACTTCTTCTCCGTATTTTTCGCCGAACATGGCAACGGCACCTCTAGCTTTGGCTTCTGCTAAAGGTAATACCTCGATTTTGGCATTATGCGCCTGTGCAATCCAAGTATTTACTTGTTCTTCAATTTGTTGGACTTCCTCGGCTGTCAACGCACGGGGACAGTTGAAGTCAAAGCGCAATCTGTCAAAGGAAACCAGAGAACCCGCTTGCGATATGCCATCATCGACAATTTTCTTTAACGCCGCTTGCAGTAGGTGGGTTGCTGTATGGTTAGCTTGGGCGCGACGCCGACAAGCCGCATCGATTTGGGCTGTGACAGCATCTCCTACACGGAGTGTACCGCGTTCGATGCGTCCGAAGTGGACAAAGAAATCAGATTCTTTTTTCACGTCTTCCACGCGAATTACAATGCCATCACCGGAGATATAACCGCGATCGCCAATTTGTCCCCCAGACTCAGCATAAAATGGCGTTTTGTCAAGAACAATTTGTACCGATGTTCCTGCTTCTGCTTCCTCTTGGGAAACGCCTTCTACCAAAATCGCTTCAACTTTCGCCGTCGTCGTCGGTTGGGTGTAGCCTAAAAATTCGGTGGCGTGGATGTGTTCTGCTAATTTGTCCAGGGAACCTTGGACAGTTAAATCGATGGTTTCATGTGCTGCTTTGGCACGTTCCACCTGCTTTTGCATTTCGGCATTGAACCCCTCAACATCAACCTCTAGTCCCTGTTCTTCTGCAATCTCTTGCGTCAGTTCCAAGGGGAAACCGTAAGTATCGTAGAGGGTGAAAGCATCTAGACCAGAAATTTTTTGTTTTGGTAAACCAGAAACTTTTTGTTCTGGCAAACCAGAAACTTTTGGTTCTGGTGAACCAGAAACCTTTTGTTCTGGCAAACCAGAAACTTTTGGTTCTGGTGAACCAGAAACCTTTTGTTCTGGCAAACCAGAAACTTTTGGTTCTGGTGAAGAAGATGGAAGATCATTCTCTTGTTGTATTGGAGATATACGATTTATAACCTCCTCCAGAAGTTTTTCCCCTCTATCCAGAGTTCTCAAGAAATTAGACTCTTCCCGTTGCAACTCAGCTTTAATTGCTGCTTCCCGTTGCCGCACGTTGGGGTAAGCTGATTCAGAAAGAGCGATCGCAGTTTCAGCAACTTGGGTAGTAAATTCACCACTAATCCCAATTAATCGCCCATGACGCACCACCCGCCGAATTAATCGCCGCAGCACATAACCGCGGCCGACGTTGGAGGCGCGAATTTCATCAGCTATCATATGGATGACAGCCCGAATATGATCGCCAATGACTTTTAGGGAAGTTTTAGTTTTTTCATCACTGCTGTGGTAATCAACACCAGCAATTTGGGCTGCTGTTTGAATAATTGGAAAAATCAGGTCAGTTTCGTAGTTATTGGGTACTTTTTGGAGAATTTGCGCCATTCTATCCAAACCCATGCCGGTGTCGATGTTCTTGTTTTGCAGTGGCGTTAAATTGCCGGTAGTATCCCGGTTATATTGCATGAAGACGAGGTTATAAAACTCGATAAACCGGGTATCGTCTTCTAAATCGATATTTTCGTCGCCGCGTTCGGGGTGGAAGTCGTAATAAATCTCCGAACAAGGGCCGCAAGGGCCAGTGGGGCCGGACACCCAAAAATTATCGTCTGCACCCATGCGCTTAATTCTGGCTACCGGCACACCAATTCGATCGCGCCAAATGCCAAAGGCTTCATCGTCATCTTCAAAAACGCTGACGACGAGGTTTTGGGGAGAAAAGCCAAAGACTTGAGTGGAAATTTCCCAACCCCAAGCGATCGCTTGTTCTTTAAAATAATCACCAAAGCTGAAGTTACCCAGCATTTCAAAGAACGTGTGATGGCGTTTGGTGCGTCCGACGTTTTCGATATCGTTGGTGCGGATACACTTTTGGGAAGTCGTAGCCCGCTTAAATTCTGGTGTGCGCTGTCCCAGGAATATCGGCTTAAATGGTAGCATCCCCGCGATCGTCAGCAGCACGGTCGGGTCTTCTGGCACGAGGGAGGCACTTGGCAGAACTTGGTGACTCCGTTGGGCAAAGAAGTCGAGAAATATGTTGCGAATTTCGTTACCGCTTAGGTGTTGGGGATTTGAAGACATGGGAGTTTTTAACTTTCTTTTAACTTTTGACTGACGATGGTTGAGTGATAACCGTTGACTGAAGACAGTTAACTATTATCTGACTCTTGACTTTTGCTTTGGCACTAGTGGTATGTCCCATTAATTTTGCAGGCTTTAAAACTCTCCCCGTCCCCGCGTCTTCGCGTCCCCGCGTCAGCCCTAAACCCTTCAGAACTAATGCGATAGACCACTAGGTGTATTTCCATAAGCAGCTTTATATATTTTTGCATTTTGTTTGGTATTGCTGCCAGCCAACTGCACCAGTCGGAGAGCTAAATACAGCGATTATGGTGCTTTTAGGTCATTATCCTGCTCTGGTGGGATGTGCGATCGCCAGCCACTGATTTATCTTAATCCTTAAGAAATAATTTAAAAAATCCATATTGAGGTAACAAATGGCACTAAAACTGAAAGTATCAAATATTGCTTGTGAAGAATGTGCAGAAACAATTACTGAATCAATCCATGTTATGGAACCTGACGCCAAGGTGGATGTCGATGTTAACGCTAAAACTGTCACTGTGGAATCCGCAGCTTCCGAAGAATCAATCAAGCAGGTAATTGTTGCTGCTGGTTATACTGTTGAAGGCTATTGAATCCGATTCTCACTTGTTACAAAACTTGACATTTTAATATTTTAGGCTACGCTAACAAAATCTTTTTCTTTGATTTCCGCTCTTTTTAGCAGGAAAATTTAACTAACTTACCCACATTAAGGGTACATTTTGACATCGGCTTTTTTATTTACCTTTTTTGGCATTGATGGTATTTATTACAAATAAAAAAATGTGAATTAAATAAACGAACACGGAAAAACCTAAGTAGAAAAAATTTTTCTGCCGCTAACACATTCTCAAAGTTTGGCTGAGGTCTAACTTAAAATACTCAATTTATTGCCCTAGTAGTCTGCTCTGTAATTTTAGGGTGAATTAGCACCTGCAAAAGTTCTTCCTATGGGAGGCAGTTTTGCAATATTTGATTGGCCTTTTTTTTCAGTGAACTTTTTTATCAAAGCCTAGTCTTTAAAGCAAAAGACTCAGGTGGCAGAAAAGTCAAATCGAAAAAACATCAAACAGACCTAACGCCCGAAACAGCTTACCGATAAGAGGGAAAGGGTAAGAATTAAAAACAGGGGTAAAGGGTAAAGGGTAAAGGGATAAATTTAACCTTTCCCCCTTCCCCCTTTCCCCTTCCCCTTAAACGGAGGCATTACATTCAATTTGCTGGAGTTAGGAGTTTTCATATTTATGAGACTTCGGTTTTTACGGTTAAATTAAAAACTTTATAAAAATTTTATTTTCTGATTTATCAGCAATTTTGCTGGTACATATGATGATGATTTAAAATGATTTTTTGTCGTAATTACCTCAGTGAATAACACCTAAGAAACTACAAAAATCCTTTATATAGTCTAGAAAATATTCAGTGTTTGTACTGTTTAAAAAAAAATCTGTAAAGAAGACATTAGTTATTATAAATCCGAGCAGGTAACAACCAACAAAAAGTATTAAGAGGAGATTAAAATTGAGAGTTTTTTTTAAATTCAGCGTTAAAAACTGGTATAACAATAAACCCAAGTGAACCGAAAGCATCATTAAAAAGTAAAAAGCTCAAATTAAAAACAAAATTCCCTGAAATAAAGTTATGGTCTGGGAGCTATTGTTACTTATTATTTATTTTGGTTTTTGAATTTTGATTTTTGCCCGATTCGGTAAATTTATTACTAGCCAACAAGAGCAACAAGTTTTAGTAGTTTAATCTCCTTAAAGTTTAAATCCTGTAGAAAAAGCAATGAATATTTCCATTTTGGTTTTTGGAAATAATAACTTTCGCAACACACTTCCAGATCAGTTACGTTATGCGATCGCTTTTGATGTACAAGTTATGGATAATCTCAATCAGGCGGTGTCGCACATTCAAATGACACCCCCCGATATCATCCTTGTGCAGGCTAGCCAAGATGGCAGTATGGAATTGTGCAGTTGGTTGAAAGACCAAACAAAGCTATCGTGGATATACTGTATTCTTTTCGAGGATCGTCCCCAACAGCTGACTGAGAGAAAAAAGTATGGTTGGCACAGGGAATTAGAAATGACTGCTGCGGTATTAAAGCAAGGAGCTGATGCATATATTTGGCATCTCATTGATGAAACAACAGAGCATAGTTTGGCAGAATTGACCGCTAATCATGGATTAATACTTGCTCAATTAACCGTTGGCTTGCGGAAAGCGCAAAAATACCGAGATTTGATTCGGACAAATGATTTATTATCAGCGATCGCCTTAGCCGATTCATTGACAGAATTAAATAATCGCCGTGCTTTAGAATGGGATTTACCCAGGCAAATTAAAAAAGCCAGAACTCAGAAAACTTCCCTGAGTTTGATTATTCTGGATGTAGATCATTTCAAAAAAGTTAACGACACTTACGGGCATTTAGTTGGCGATCGCCTTTTGCAGGTATTGTGTCAGCGTCTAAAACACAATCTGCGTTTTCAAGACACCGCATTTCGCTATGGTGGTGAAGAATTTGTGATTCTTCTGGCAAACACTACCGGTGAAGAAGCACTAATTGTAGCCCGTCGTCTCAATCGCGTAGTCAGCGACGAACCATTTGCACTCAATAATAAACTGACAATTAATATCACCATCAGCTTGGGTACAGCCTCTTTAGAAGCTGACGATGACGAACAAGGAGAAAGTCTGCTCGATCGCGCCGATCAATGCTTACTACAGGCTAAAACTGCTGGGCGTAATCGGGTTATCGGCTCCAAATACTTATCTCATGTCCGACATTTGAAGGCTGTATCTTCGTAAAAGTGGGAATGAGGAGTAGGGAGTAGGGAATGGGGAGCAAAGAGGCAGAGAGAGGGGAAAATTCACAACTCCCAACTCCTAACTCCCAACTCCTAACTCAGCAGTCCCCACTCCCCACTCCCAACTTTTGGCGACAATCTTCTACCGAACTGCGTTGTCGCATGGCATTAACCAAAGCCTCGTAGCTAGACCAATTTTCTTGCAGTAGGGTTTTTGCTTGGAGGGCATGAAACCGCATTTTTTGTTGATAATCTGAATCAGAAAAACCTAAAATTGTCAAGACTTTTATCAACTTATTTTTATCATCAGCTCCACCCTCAGCATTATTAAAAACTAGGGTTTCCGCAGCAATACCCGCCATCCAAACAGTCGAGTAGCGGTCAAGCATTTGGGCGCTGATTTTACCTACTTCTAGTTGAGATGCTAATTGACTATCATCAAAAGTAACACCGCCTTGCCCACCTTGCCCTTGCTTCCACGCTTCCCAAGCACTGAGGGTGTAGCCGGTAACAGGAATACCCAACAGGTGAGCAACTAAAAAATGTCCTGCTTCGTGATGGATAATGCGATCGCGGTGTTCGCTTGAAAAACCAGCAATCCAATCCAAAAAGATTGTACCGCCCTTGCCCTGTAAGCTAAAACTGTCAAAAGTCGCTATTCCCAAGATAGCGAAGGTAGCAAGCGCAGGTACTGCCGGCGATAAGTTGAAGAATGGCCCCAACAGTACCGATAGCGTCATAAGAAAGATAGATATTGCAACTAAATTTAGGCTAGTCTGGCTCATTGAGAGTTTTGTGAGAATCTGCTTAATCTTTCTTCATTATCACCCGATGTCTACCACAGGCTACAGCTTCGCTTTGGGATTGGGGATTGGGGAATGGGTAAGTTTTCCAAAATTTGCCGATGCTTAAAGCCCCAAACATTATTTTGAAGCTTCACACCCAATCCCCAGTCCCTTTTACAAATTCCTTGACGATGTAATTTTTCAGATAGGGATTTGACTATAAGTGAAGAATTTTTACAAAAGTAGATCCTCTGCATAAAAACAATCAATAATCCTGATTCCTGATTAGCAGTTTAAAACTATAGATTTTGCAGTTTGCGGACAGGTCTTAATGAATACTATTAATTATGTAAGAATTAAAAGTTCATAATTCCAGAGACTTTGATATACAAACTTAATAATTTCAACAAAATTATTAAGTTATATTTCCCACTCATTCTGAATTCTGAATTCTGAATTCTGAATTCTGAATTATTACAATTTTATTAATTTTCAGTGTTACCTGAAAGTTGTATCAGATGATTTACCACATAGTTGTCCTTTAAAAATAATCGCGTGACTACTTTTAAAGGGCAATAACAGTTTATCAAATTCAATAACAAGCTTACTGAAGTAAGTTAACTAGATTTAGGCTAGTTAACTTACTTCCTATTCTTCTTGCTTTAGACTGGGAACGACATTTATGAAACCATACCTTCCTCAAAATGACCCTGACCCGATAAAACGCAAATATTCCTTAGAGCATAAGAAAGAAGAATACGAATTCGATCACGACTTTTTATCACCGATGGCAATGCTCAAAGATGTACCTGCTGTCGAAAATTTTTCTACCAGGTATATTGCTGAACGTACAGTAGAGACAGCAGAGCTTCCTATCAATATGTTGGCTGTTAAAACCCGTGCTTTATGGGACCCTTTAGATGAATTGCAAGACTATGAAGACTATTTTCCAGTCTTGCCTAAACCTAATGTCATCAAAACATACCAAACAGATGATTCTTTTTGCGAACAACGCCTGTGTGGGGCGAATCCTATGGCTTTACAGCAAATTAAAGAGATGCCGTTGGGGTTTGAATTTACCATCGAAGAACTGCAAGAAAAGTTTGGCGAATCTATCAATTTGGTAGAAAAACTTGCTGATGGAAATTTATATGTGACTGATTACAGACCGCTTTCATTTGTAAAAGGTGGTACTTACGAGAGAGGTAAAAAGTATTTACCAACACCCCTAGCTTTTTTCTGTTGGCGGAGTTCTGGGTTTAGCGATCGCGGTCAACTCGTACCTATTGCCATCCAACTCAATCCCGCAGTCGGCAGACAAAGCCAATTAATCACACCTTTTGACGATCCTTTAACTTGGTTTCATGCCAAACTTTGTGTTCAAATTGCTGATGCTAACCATCATGAGATGAGTAGCCATCTTTGCCGAACTCACTTTGTCATGGAACCTTTCGCCATTGTCACAGCCCGTCAATTAGCTGATAATCATCCTCTCAATTTGTTATTAAAACCCCACTTCCGTTTCATGTTGGCTAATAATGACTTGGGTCGCAAGCGCTTAGTTAATAGGGGCGGACCTGTTGATGAATTGCTAGCTGGAACTCTGCAAGAATCATTGCAAATTGTCGTCAACGCCTATAAAGAATGGAGTCTAGATGAATTTGCCTTACCCACTGAAATCAAAAATCGGGGTATGGATGATAAACTAAAATTGCCTCACTATCCCTATCGAGACGATGGGATGCTATTGTGGAATGCTATTAAAAAGTTTGTGTCTGAATACTTGAAGTTATACTATAAAACTCCCCAAGATTTGACAGCAGACTTAGAATTGCAAGCTTGGGCGCAGGAATTAGTTTCTGAATCAGGCGGACGAGTTAAAGGCGTTCCCTCTCGCATTGAAAAATTAGAACAATTAGTTGATATTGCGACTGCGGTAATTTTCACCTGTGGACCACAACACGCTGCTGTTAACTATTCACAATATGAATATATGACCTTCATGCCGAATATGCCCCTTGCTGCTTATAAACAAATGACAGCAGAAGGCACTATTGCTGACCGCAAAAGCCTATTATCATTTCTGCCACCGTCAAAGCAAACTGCCGATCAATTGTCGATTTTATTCATCCTGTCAGCTTACCGTTATGATAGGTTAGGTTACTATGACGATAAGTTCGCAGACCCAGAAGCTCAGGATATTCTAGTTACATTTCAGCAGGATTTGAACGAGGTAGAGCGTAAAATTGAGTTGAACAACAAGAGTCGTTTAATAAAGTATAACTACCTCAAACCAAGGCTTGTTACCAATAGCATTAGCGTCTAATTTTATCCGATTTCATTTTTTTCAACATCTGCAAAAATAGCCACACAAAGGTTTTGACATTTTTTGCAGATGTTTTTGTTTGCTAATTTTTTATCTGTTTTGTTTACATCCAATAATTTCTAAACCATTCTGTATCTGCTCAGAGGTTCTTTTAAAACTTGCAGAAGATATAACTAAGTAGGCGTAAATAATTGTTGTTGGGATAAAGCAGGGAGCAGGGAGCAGGAAGCAGGGGGGAAAAAGGGTTTGAGCCTTGTTTAGTTTTTTTCACATAGTTTGGTTTAATTGTACCTTGTTTCCTATTCCTTATTAAGAGTTTCCTAGCCCGAAGAACTTTGTTGACTATGTAGTTAATATGCTGTAAATTAATGTCTAGTTACACAGTGAATTAATATAGCAGTCCTCAATCATTGGTGAGAACTTATAAACCCAATTTTAAAAAAATCGGGGATATAGTCTGTGGGAATTTTTGCAAATCAGATCCGATTGCTATAGTAAAAATTTAATACTCAGAAGTTGAATTCATAAATCGTGTATTAAGTCAAACTTTTGTAATTAATCAAATAATTATGGAAATAGTAAACAATTATTACTCAATAAAAATATTTTTTTAGTTTCGCTGTTCGAGATATTATTCGTAGTGCCAACAACACTATTGTTAGTAAAAGTTACCGATATAACTGGCCATATTTTGATACAAATTACAGGCATTACCACACCTTTTGCCGTCACGAGTACCCAATTATGGCAGGAGATCATATTCAGCATTTTTGTAGCATTATTAGGTGACGCTCAGCCATATTTTCATCAGTCCAGCACAACACCAAATTCATCTTGCTTATCATGCTCAAGTAGTCTACTGCTGTTGGAAAAACCAAAATTTTAGCCAAGGAACTAAAATTAAATGTCAAAGATTATCGAAAATTTATCTCCAGATAGGTTAACTCCCTTATGGAAAAAATCTCAGATTGAGCCTGTTTTAAGCAATTGCGAACTCCCCGATTGGGTGAAGTAAAATTTTACCAACACAATAAAAATGAAAGAAATATTCAACAGTATTTTGTATCCATTTCAAATACCGTTTCTGGCATCATCTCAAATTTATTGGTTATATGTGCTTTCAACTATTTTACTGGCGACAATACTATATATACTTGGTTTACCCAATCGTGACAAAGATAAAAATTTACTAGAATACCTTTTACCTAAAGAAGTTTATCTACATCCTTCATCTATTACTCAATACAAATACTTTTTTTTAATTTCCTTGTTCGAGATATTTTTCGTAGTACCAATAGCACTTTTTTTAGTAAAAATTACCGATATAACTTGCCAAATCCTGATACAAATTACAGGCATTATCACACCTTTTGCCGTCACAAGTCCCCAATTATGGCAGCAGATCGCATTCAGCATTTTTTTAGCATTGTTAGGTGACTTTGCTAATTTTTTATACCATTATCTGGCTCATAAAATTCCTATTTTGTGGGAATTTCATAAAGTACATCATTCAGCCGAAGTCATCACACCATTGACTGTATATCGCATTCATCCATTTGAGATGTTTTTAGGCACAATAACGATTGTTACAGTCACTAATTTCGGAGCAGGTATTTGGATTTACTTGTTTGGAAACGGGATGAAAGAGCTATTAATTTATGGAGTCAGCTTTGAGATTTTTATCTTTTATTTAGCAGGATATAACTTGCGTCATTCTCATATATGGTTAGCTTATCCTCAGTGGATCAGCCATATTTTCATCAGTCCAGCACAACACCAAATTCATCATAGTGTAGACCCCAAACATTATGATAAAAACTTTGGTTATATTTTCGCATTTTGGGACTTGATGTTTGGCTGTTTATACGTGCCAAGCAACTATGAAAAACTGAGCTTTGGTTTATCAGATGGAGAATCAAATTTGTTTAACAGTGTCACTAATATATTTTTACAGCCTTTGAGAGCAATTAGACAGAGAATCAGCAAAAATTCAGTCTGATTTAAATGCATGGATTTCACCTCTTAGTGGGATTTTGTAAAAAAGTAGTACAAAATCCAGCTAAAATGCAGTTATAAAATTCAGATATAACAACAGAAATGAAATATTCTCAAAACAAGTGTATTCATCAGGTGTTTACAGAGCAGGTAGAAAAAACACCTGATGCAGTAGCATTCGTATTTGAAAACCAGGAATTGACCTATAGAGAATTGAATGCAAAAGCTAATCAACTGGCACATCACTTGCAAGCGATGGGGGTAGGTTCAGAAGTATTAGTCGGTCTATGCGTAGAGCGCTCTATTGAAGTCATTATCGGAATTCTCGGTATCCTCAAAGCGGGTGGAGCTTACGTTCCGTTAGACCCTGCTTATCCTCAAGAACGTCTGGCATTTATGTTAGAGGATACTAACTTAAAAGTCGTTTTAACTAAGACACAGTGGATAGAGATACTACCTATTATTAACGCTTCAGTGATTTTTCTTGATGCAGACTGGCAGAAAATTGAGCAACAAAGCCAACAGAATCCAGTGTGTGATGTGACACCGGAAAATCTCGCTTACTTGATATATACTTCTGGCTCTACTGGCAAGCCAAAAGGAGTACAAATGCCTCATGCCAGTGTTGGATATTATTTGCAAGCGATCGCTAAAATAATACCAGTCAATACCAATGATATTTATCTCCACACAGCATCTTTCTCTTTTACCGCTTCAGTCAGACAATTATTCTTACCTTTATCCCAAGGTGCTACAAGTATCATTGCCACCCGTGAACAAACTAGAACTCCCCTGAGCCTATTTGAATTAATCCAAACACAGGGTGTCACTATCTCTGATGGTGTACCTTCTGTGTGGCGTTATGGACTGATGGCTTTAGAAAGTTTAAATGTAAAATATACTGAAGCACTAAGCGAATCAAAATTAAGATTAATAGTATTTGGTGGCGAATTACTACCCTATCAATTAATTAAAAAGTTACGCAACCTCTTTAAAACACCACCCCGCTTTTTTAATATTTTAGGTCAAACAGAAACTATTGGACATGGTTTTTATTCCATTCCAGAGGATTGCAAGCTGGAAGAGGGATATGTCCCAGTCGGTCATCCTTTAGAAAATATTCAGCAAGTTTATTTACTCAATTCACATCTTGAACCAGTTCAAATTGGTGAGTCTGGTGAAGTATATGTTGCAGGTTCTACCTTAGCTCGTGGCTATCTTAACCGGACTCAAGCCAATGCAGAACAATTTATCCATAATCCTTTTAATCTACAACAGCAACTTTTCAAAACTGGTGATGTAGCTCGCTACTCAAACGACGGTACTCTAGAAATTCTTGGTCGGATCGACTTTCAGGTAAATATCCGGGGGATGCGAGTTGAACTGGAAGAAATCGAATCAGTATTAAAACTTCATCCCAGTGTCCGGGAAGGTATAGTCACTGCAAGAAAAGATATCCCAACAGACCTGCGTCTAGTAGCCTATATTGTAGCTAACAATCAAGCCTTTGATTGGGGAGAAATCCGCAGCTTTCTAGAGCAGAAACTACCAGATTATATGGTTCCTAATGCCTTCGTGCTGATGGAGAAACTGCCAGTATTACCCAACGGCAAATTAGACCGCCACAGCTTACCTGCACCAAATATATCTGCTGATATTCGTAACTTTGTTGCACCTCGTACCCCTACAGAACAAGTTATCGCAACTATTTGGGCGGAAGTTTTAGGATTACAAAAAGTAGGCATTTATGATAATTTTTTGGAATTGGGGGGACATTCGCTGCTCGCTAGTTTAGTTATATCTAGATTACGTGAAAGCTTATCTGTGGAATTATCTGTGGGTGCGCTATTTGAATCACCTACCGTGGCTAGTTTAAGCGAACAAATTGCAACTTCCCACCAGCAAAAGCAGCAAACTAACCCTTTACCAGCATTACAGCCAGTTTCCCGTTCTCTGGAATTACCCTTATCTTTGACTCAGCAGCGATTTTGGTTTATAGACCAAATGGAAGGAGCAAATGCTGCCTACAATATTGCTAGGGCATTGCGGCTAGTAGGTAGGCTGAATTTAACAACACTCCAACAAGCAATAGAGTTAATTATTCAACGCCATGAAACCCTGCGTACTTCCTTTGGTATGGTAGATGGAAAACCAGTGCAATTTATTGCTGCAACTGTACCATTTACTTTACCCTTAGTGGACTTACAAGAATTACCAGAAGTTGAACGACTGACTGAATTACAAAAATTAATTACCGCAGAATATACACAACCTTTTGCTTTAAGCACAACATCTTTATTAAGAGTCAAACTCATTCGTCTAGAGTCAGATTCTCACATCCTGTTAGTGACGATGCACCATATCATCTCTGATGCTTGGTCTGTGGGAATTTTCTTGAAAGAATTGTCTAATTTCTATGCAGCTTCTCCCTTACCAGAATTGCTTATCCAGTATGCAGATTATACTTATTGGCAACGTCAGTGGCTGCAAAACGATGCGATCGCTACCCAGCTAAACTACTGGAAACAACAGCTAGCGGATGCTCCACCTGTAATAGAACTACCAATAAAGCGATCGCGTTCTGCTATGCAGACATTTCGTAGCAGCATCGAGAGGTTTAAGCTGGGTGATGACCTGACTAGCAAACTGAAAACCCTAAGTCAGAAGTCAGGTGCTTCCCTATTTATGACTCTCCAAGCGGCTTTTGTGACGTTGCTTTCTCGCTACACTCGTCAGGAAGATATTGTCATCGGCTCTCCCATTAGTAACCGCAACCATCCAGCCCTTGAAACATTAATTGGTTTTTTTGTCAACACTCTGGTTTTACGCACCCGCTTAAATAACAACCCCACATTTCGAGAACTTTTAACCCAGGTACGACAGGTTGCTCTCGATGCTTACGCTCACCAAGATGTACCTTTTGATCGACTGGTGGAATTTCTCCAACCACAACGTCACCTCAGCTACAATCCGTTATTCCAGGTGATGTTTGTATTCCAAAATTCCCCAGTGGAAAAACTGGAATTGCCAGGTTTGAGTGTAACGCAGATCGAATTAGATAGACCGACCGCAGGTGCGACTTTTGATTTAACCCTGTCGATGAAAGAAATAGACTCAGAACTCAGGGGAGCATTTGAATATAATGCCAACTTGTTTGATGCTGAGACTATTGCCCGGATGGTAGGGCATTTTCAAACTTTGGTAGAGGCTATTGTTACTAATCCAGAACAACAAATTGCTAACTTACCACTGCTGACAACAACTGAACAGCATCAGCTACTTGGGGAATGGAATAATACACAAGCTAATTACCCACAAGATAAGTGTACTCATGAATTGGTAACAATACAAGCAGAAAAAACACCTGATGCGGTAGCAGTGGTATTTGAAAATCAGCAATTAACTTACCGACAATTAAATCTCCAAGCTAACCAACTAGCCCATTATTTGAAGTCTTTGGGTGTAGAGAAAGAAACTCTAGTGGGTGTTTTTTTGGAACGTTCTTTGGAAATGATAGTGGGATTTTTGGGCATTTTGAAAGCTGGTGGTGCTTATGTTCCCCTAGATCCTAATTATCCGCCAGAACGCCTCAATTATATGGTGGCAGATTCGCAAATGTCGGTTATCTTGACTCATTCTTCATTACTGCCACATTTATCAGCAACGCTAGAGCAAGCACAAACTAAAATCATCTGTTGGGATAGAGATATAGAAACTATTGCAAGTCAGAGTTTAGATAATCCTATTAATAGTGTACAACCTGCAAATTTAGCTTACGTAATCTATACTTCTGGTTCTACAGGGCAACCCAAAGCTGTACTAATTCAACATTCAGCACTGTTAAACTTACTGTTTTGGCACTTAAACAATTTTGAAGTTAAATTATCAGATCGAGCAACACAGTTAGCAGGAACAGCGTTTGATGCTGCTGTGTGGGAATTATGGCCTTATTTAGTAGTCGGGGCAAGTGTATATTTAATTAAATCAGAGTTTCTGCTTTCACCAAAAACCCTCCAAGAGCAGTTGATATCACAAAATATTACTATTAGTTTTATTCCTACACCCTTAGCAGAAAAATTATGTCTTTTAGCATGGCCAGAAAATACAGCTTTACGAACTATATTAACTGGTGGAGATAAACTTAATCATTATCCATCAGATACATTACCATTTAAGTTTTTTAATAACTACGGTCCTACAGAAAATACTGTAGTTACAACTTCTGGACAAATTTTATCTGGAGAATTAGCAAGTAAGCTTCCGCCTATTGGTCGTCCCATTGCTAACACCCAAGTGTACATTCTCGATCGCTATTTGCAACCTGTTCCGATTGGTGTACCTGGAGAATTACATATTGGTGGTGTAGGTTTGGCTAGAGGTTATCTCAACCGTCCAGAATTAACAGCCCAAAAATTTATTATTCATCCTTTCCAAGCCAACTGTAAATTGTATAAGACAGGTGATTTAGCTCGTTATTTACCAGATGGAAATGTTGAATTTCTAGGACGCATTGATAACCAAGTTAAAATTCGCGGTTTTCGCATTGAAGCAGGAGAAATTGAAACGGTACTGAGCCAACATCCCCAAGTTCAGCAAGCGGTGGTGACTGTACGGGAAGACGAACCAGGGAATAAATATTTAACAGCTTATGTTGTTGGTGAAACAGAAACATTGACTAATAGCGAATTGCGTCAGTTTCTCAAACAACATTTGCCTGAATATATGATCCCAGGTGCTTTTGTGATGCTCAAAACCTTACCCCTGACTCCTAATGGTAAAGTCGATCGCCAGGTTTTGCCAAAGCCAGAGACAATAAATTCAGAACTAGAAGCCGCTTTTGTCGCACCTCGTACTTGGGAAGAAGAAAAACTAGCCGAAATCTGGTGTACAGTGTTACATCGGGAAAAAGTAGGCATCTACGATAACTTCTTTGAATTGGGAGGACACTCTCTCCTGATAACATCTGTACTCTCTCGCATTCGAGAAAGTTTGGCGATCGAACTTCCTCTGCGCTCTGTATTTGCAGCACCTACTATAGCTGCACTTAGTCAAGTGATAACCGATCATCAGCTTGAGGTACAGGAGCAGAATACAAGTGGTATGACATTTGACACCTTACCACTTCTTGTCCCTCAAGTACGAGACACATATATACCACTGTCTTTTGCACAAGAGTATATATGGTCTGTACAACAATTAGCTCGTGAAAGTTTCGCCCACAACAGCTTTTTTGTTTTACGTTTTACTGGTTTACTTTCTGCAAGTGTGTTGGAATCTAGCTTCAACGAGATTATTCGTCGTCATGAAATATTACGGACGGCCTTTGCTGTCGTAGAAGGTCAACCCGTACAAATCATTACCCCATTCCTGACTATACCGTTGAAGATTATAGACCTACAAAACCTACCTAAGACAGAGCGAACATCTCAAGCGCAAATACTTGCTGGTCTGGAATATGAACACCATTTTGATCTAGCTTCTTGTCCTCTAATCAACACAACCTTGCTGCGATTAGCTCAACAAGAGCATTGGTTGATCGTAAATATGCACCATATTATTACGGATGGGTGGTCATTTGGCCTGTTGTTGGAGGAGTTACGAACACTCTATGAAGCATTTGCCAATGGTTTACCTTCACCCCTACCCGAATTACCTGTTCAGTACGCAGATTTTACCCTCTGGCAAAGGAAATACTTTAATGAAAAGGTCATAGAACAGCAACTTGCTTATTGGCTGCAAAAACTAACTCATACTTCAGCAGCATCTGATGTGGTGTCTAGCAATCAGCCACAGGTGAGTAACAAAAGCACAAGCGCATCCATTTATTCTGTAGTTATACCAGCCAATGTTGTAGCATCAATCGAAACCCTCAGCCGTTCTCAAGGAGTTACCATCTTTGTTATCATGCTCACTGCTCTGAAGATACTTTTGTTCAAGTACACTGGTAAAAACGACATTTTAGTAATGGCAACAGTTGGTAATCGTACTACAGTAGAAACCGAAAAAATGCTCGGTTGCTTTATCAACGAAGTAATTTTGCGATCGCATCTCTCATCTGAGCAAACTGGACTTACTCTTTTAGAACAAGTCAAAGAAACCCTTACAGAAGCAATCAACAATAAAGAGATTTCTGGTCAAACAGTCATTGACGCTATTACAAGCAAACAACCACTTAACCTCTCAGCATGCCTGACCATGCTGCCTGCACAAAATTGCCATGACTGGATGTTAGATGTAGACTTTGTAACAATTAAGCGCGATCACAGCCTATGGTATGCGGAAATTCCTCTAGAACTTTATGTTTCTTCACCTTCTGTAAATAATCCAACCATTGAAATTAAAGTCTTGTACAGCACAGAGCTATTTACAAATGAAACCATTAAGTATCTGTTTAACTATTACCAGGAAATTCTAGAGAAGCTTGTCCAAAATCCAACCAGGCAGGTTTCTGAATTTGCATAAGTTGAGGCCAAACTTTTCTTTTATCATCTACTATGATTCAAAGCATGGAGTTACCGGATACAAGTCTTTTCTCAGATCAACTTGATTTTTCACAAGATATGGATGAATGCCTCAGCTAGAAAGTTACTTTAGACTCAGGGAAAACGCGCCTTATTTACTAAGTGGGTAGTCTACCCACAAGAGCATTCTTCATTTAATTTTGAACTTTGAATTGTTTTTGTCAAAAATGGCTGTAACCTTTTTTAGATAAAGTTTCTGATAATGAGGAGAAGATTAGTGACTCTAAAGGTTGACCAGTTTCTAAAAAGTAAATTGCTAGACACACCATTTCTAGTGATCGATTTGGATATAATAGCAGAAAAATATTTAACCCTACATAAACTTCTACCGAAAGCGCAAATCTACTACGCTGTAAAAGCTAATCCCGAACCGGAAATCTTGAGGCTTTTGGTAAAGCTGGGAGCAAATTTTGATGCTGCCAGTATCAGTGAGATTGAGCAGTGCCTCGCTGTCGGTGTCCCACCGGAACAAATTTCTTACGGTAGTACATTGAAGAAAGCAAGAGATATTGCCCGTGCATATCAGTTAGGGGTAAAGTTGTACAGCTTTGATAGCTGGGGGGAACTGGAAAAGCTATCGGTTCACGCTCCTCTTAGCCGCGTTAGCTGCCGCCTGCTGATTGAAACCCAAAACGCAGAGTGGACACTGGCTCGCAAGTTTGGCTGTGCGTGGGATATGGCTTTTGACCTTCTGCAACATAGCCGCACTTTGGATCTTGAACCTTACGGTGTTGCTTTTCACGTTGGTTCCCAACAAACTGATCCAACCCAGTGGAATGAGCCAATTCACCAAGTAGCTTTATTGTTCTCGAAACTCGCTGCACAAGGTATTGACTTGCAGGCGATCAACTTGGGGGGTGGCTTTCCCGTGAAATATCAATCGCCTATTCCAAGCGAAGAAGTTTACGCACAAGTCATTCAAACAGCTATAAGCCATCATTTTGGTGACAATCCACCACAAGTGATGCTGGAACCAGGGCGATTCCTCGTAGCAGACGCTGGGACAATTCAGTCTGAAATTGTGTCGATTGCTAAGAAATCCTACACCGACGAGCAGCGATGGGTCTTTCTTGATGTCGGCAAATTCAATGGTCTGATGGAAACCCTAGATGAATGTATCAAGTACCGTATTCGTACTCCTTACGATGGCAGTGCAGTCGGTTCTGTGGTGTTGGCAGGCCCAACTTGTGACAGTGCCGACATCCTCTACGAGCGCTCAGGCTATAAACTACCGCTTTCCCTACAAATTGGCGATCGCATCGACATCCTTAGTACAGGTGCATACACTCATACGTATTCATCTGTTGGCTTCAACGGTATACCACCTCTTAAAGTCTACTGTATCTAACCGATGACAAATGATGTACAGTGATGATGTACAGTGACTTTTTAATTGTCGCTGTGTCAAATTAATGTCATTGAAGGTGTAAAGCTTGCACTCTCTAGCTTTAAGCCCAGAAGTAGCACCAGGAGCTTACAAGTTATATCAACGCAAACATCTGCAAACCTAAACTGCGTAAGGTTTAACTCGATGACACTAATTTGTCTCACTGCCATTTAATTTGTCACTGTACAGCTGTCGTGGCACAATAAATATACTTAATGTAAGGGAAACATCATGGAAACGAAAGAAGATGTTAAGACTCTAAGAGATGGAATACCCATAGCAGAGTTGCAGCAACTTTCTCGACGTCCCATGTGGAAGTCTATAGTTCAAACCTGTGTCATTGTTACTACATATTTAGCAATTGGGTGTACTGCTTTCTGGTTTAATCGCTGGGAAGTATGGATACCAATTTGGTTCTGTCAAGCGTTTATACTTTCCGGCTTTCTGAGTGCAGCACATGATTGCACTCACAGTACTTTGTATGATTCGCCACGCGCTAACCGTATTGCAGGTGCCCTTTGGGCTTCACCAGTACTCATAAATTTTTCGCTCTACAAATACCATCATTTAGTTCACCATCGAAAATATAAAAGTCTTGAGGGAGACTCAGAACTATCGGGTAGCTTCCCAAATCTGTGGGCTTATATTGCCTCATTACCAACGCTTGCTTTCTTCACTGCATTCTGGAAAATGTCGTGGATGGCTACCAAAGGTTTGTATCCAGATTTTATCAAAACATCTAGTGCACGTAGAGCTGTTGATCGAGATAATTGGATTCAATTGGGTTGGCTCTTATTAATAGCAGTACTTACTATAATTTCACCTTGGTTTATAACATCCCTATATTGGATACCTATGATTATATATTTTCCAATGACATTTCTTACTACTACTCCAGAACATTATGACTGTGATTGGGGAGCAGGAGCAAATCAGTGGAATAATACACGAACGGTTACTTCTAACCCTATCTTCAGATACTATTACTGGAATAGTAATTACCATGCAGAACATCACCTCTACCCCGAGATACAAGCATGTAACTATCCAAAAGTACATCAGTTAATTGGAAGCCGCTTTAAATATGTAGAAAAGTCATATATAATGTTCCATCTTAAGTTAATTTGGAGTTTGCTCATTGGCAAGAAGCCATTAGAAGAGCTTCCTAAGTTACAACCTAATCATAAAATTAACATTAACGTCACTTACATCAATACTTCGGACAAAATTAGGCAGCAATAACACCGTAAGCGCGTAGACTTTGATAGTTAGGATGGGATTTAGTTAAAGTTGGCGAGAGTCCTAACTTTGAAATAAAGGTGTTGAGCAAATGGTAATTGACTCCTAAAGTATTGTTTTTATCTGCACTAGCTATCATCCATTCTCGACTAATTTGGAAGGTTAGACCTTGAGGCTGAAGAATTTTTAATGGTTTGGTTGGGGGTCGGGGAGGGGTATACCTCATGTACTTGCAAAACGCTGTATTTGGATACCAAATTTAAGTTTGCTGCTATTATCGCTCTCCATGCTATCTTTATTGTCCGAGCTTTAATAATAATTATGGTTTATTCTGTCTCAAATTTCGCACCGGAAACTAGTCTAAACAGCTAAAAAGAACGAAGTTCCTATTTATTCTTATTATTAATAACGATTAATCTGTACTTAATATTTGAATTGTAGAGACGTTATTACCCTGGCAACTACTATACTTCCTGCCCTGTAGCAGGTGAGTAATAAGTGCTACATTTAACAATAAGGCTTTGCCACAAATTAACCAGTAGTCAATAGTTGCTATGTCAGAAAATAACCCACCAGAGTTGAAAGAACAGCCCAGATTTGGATTGTCTTTATTTAGGTGGACTAAGTATTTCTCCAGTCAGGAAGGAGAGATAACTCAAAGTATGAGTGTTTTTATCTTGATCTGGTTTGGTCAGGTGTTATCTCTGGTTGGCTCTCGCATGACCAGTTTTGCTACTAGTATTTGGGTTTATCAGCATAGTAATTCCATAACCCAATTCACTCTCCTGATTCTATCAACAACCTTACCTGCGATTATTATCTCCCCCATTGCTGGAGTGTTTGTCGATCGCTGGAGTCGTCGTTGGATCATGATGATTAGTGACTTCTGCGCTGGTCTGTGTACCTTAACCATTGCCTGGTTATTTATCAATGGCAACCTAGAAGTTTGGAGTCTGTGCTTAATTAGTGCTATTAGCTCCGGCTTCAGTGCCTTTCAGTCCCTCGCCTATTCTTCAGCCACTACATTATTAGTACCTAAAGAACAACTTGGTCGTGCCAGTTCAATGACGCAAATTAGGTTGGCGATTGCGGAAATCCTCTCACCAGTGCTGGCAACTGCACTGCTGGCAACTGTCCAAATTCCGGGAGTTATTATCATAGATTTGACAACTTTGTGCTTTGCCCTCGTTTGTTTGCTAGTGGTTAAGTTCCCTGAAGTTCAAACCAAAGAAGCTAATGAAGAAGAAGTAGGGTTCTTCTTTTCATTCTGGAAAGAAGTGACCTTTGGATGGAATTATTTAATTGAGCGACCTGGACTGATTGGGTTAGTCATATTTATTGCTATGAGTAACTTCCTCATCGGTTTCGATGAAGCTCTAACTACACCTCTGGTACTTTCCTTCACTTCGATTCAAAATCTAGGGACAATCTCTTCTATTGCTAGCTCTGGGATGTTAGTCGGTAGTTTGGTTATGAGCTTCTGGGGGGGACCACAGCGCCAGATAAATATTATATTTATCTCAATGTTTTTTTGGGGTTTATTCTATGTGTTGGCTGGCTTGCGTCCTTTCCCGATTCTGTTCACTATCTCTGAATTCTTTATATTTTTCATAGTTCCAATCGTTAATGGTGCAATCCAAGTAATTTACCAAAAGAAAGTTGCTCCGGAGGTACAGGGAAGGGTCTTTGCATTCCGGACTGCGGTTACTCAGGGTTTTCTGCCGCTTTCTTATCTGATAGCAGGGCCACTAGCCGACCAAGTTTTTGAACCGTTGATGGCTGCTGATGGCTTGGGAGCAGCTAGCATTGGGCAAATTATTGGTGTTGGGCATGGTCGCGGTATTGGTTTGATGTATGTCATCATGGGTATATTTAGCATCTTTTTCACCTTCATTGCCTACTTTTATCCCCGTCTGCGTCTGCTAGAAGATGAGTTACCGGATACAAGTCCTTCCTCGGATCAACTTGACTTTTCACCAGATATGGATGAATGCCTCAGCCAGAAAGTTACTCTGGAGAAACTTTGATTTTTGAACTTATAGCGGTTTTCAATTGAATGGAATACAGCCTTTGAAATTAAACTATTGTAGGGGCGCACAGCTGTGCGCCCCTACCGTGGTCTATTGAATTGCAAATTGCTATATTTGCATAGGCAAGGAGAATTTATGCTATAAATCTACTCGAATACCACTGTCCGATTACCATAGACTAATACACGATTTTGTAAATGCGATCGCACTGCTCTTGCTAATACAACTCGCTCTAAATCTTTGCCCTTTCTCACCAAATCTTCCACTTCATCACGGTGACTAACTCGCACTACATCCTGTTCAATAATTGGCCCTGCATCTAAATCAGCAGTGGCATAATGAGCAGTTGCACCAATAATTTTCACACCACGTTCAAAAGCTCTATGATAAGGGTTTGCTCCTACAAATGCTGGTAAAAATGAGTGATGAATATTGATAATTTGCGGAAACTGATTAATAAAATTTGCACTAACAATCTGCATATATTTGGCTAATACAACTAAATCAATTTTGTATTGTCGCAGTAATTCAAGTTGTTTAACTTCTTGTTCTAGTTTGTTTTCTTTAGTAATGGGAATGTGTTGATACTCAATACCAAATTGCTCTGCTACGACCTTTAAACTAGAATGGTTACTAATAATTAAAGGAATTTCAGCGATAAATTCTTTGGCGCGTTGTCGCCAAATCAAGTCAAATAAACAATGGTCTTGGCGACTAACCCAAATAGCAATACGGGGTACAGTATCAGAAAAATGCAGTTCCCATTTAGCGTCTAAAGGTTGAGCTATAGCATTAAAAGCCGGTGCAATAAACTCTCGCGGTAAATTGAACCCATCTAACTGCCATTGGATGCGGGTGAGGAATAACCCGGCAGCAAAATCTGTGTGCTGATCTGCATGGATAATATTACCACCATTAGAATAAATAAAATTGGCAAATTTCGCCACTAGTCCCCGTTGATCTGGGCAGGAAATTAGCAAAGTTGCTGTCGGATTTGTCATACTATTTTAGATTTTAGATTTTAGATTTTAGATTGAAAATAAGATTTTGAATGTAGGTTTAGTGAATTCATCTGTCCTAATCATTTTTCCAATTGGTATAATATCCTTTATTTGCATCTTTATACAGAATTGGTAGAACTTAGAAAAAATAGTGAGATTTATTTAAATTAGGGGCGTACAGATGTATGCCCCTATTGAGGGTTATATTAACAGATATGAGAACTTCTATGATTGCCTATTTGGCATTTGTGGGAGTTGGTAGAGGTAGATTGCTTGGCAAAGGTGTTGATTTAACATTATCTACGGGTTGTTTCCACTCTGACAATTCCCGATTTACAGCATTTTGAAAATCTGTAGATACCAATAGCACATTGACATTACCATTGGGTTTTGTAGGCGGGTCAGCTTGAGCATATAATAAACGCCCGTTAAAGTTAGATCTACCTAAAATTAACTGATGGCTTTGCTGATTTTTCAGTGTAATATTAATAGTTGCTTGTGGTTCATCTAAACCGAATTGTCCAAGCTCATTTGCTGGAGTTGGCAAAGTGCTTAGTTTACCGCCGTAAGCATCGCTCTTACCCTTGACTAACAAATCCATCAAATAAGAAACAATAGCGTCATTTGCTGGTTCAGATATTGGAGATTTAATTAACCACTTGGAGTTACTAGATTGATTGCTACGTTCCAGATTCAGGGTAAGTTTTTTTGTTTTTACTGTTAAAGCCTGCACATCATCTTCCGCAAAAGAGAAAATTTGCTGCTTTTGCTCCTTGATTTCTTCTCGTACAGTAGCACCCCTAATTTCATAGAAGTAAACAAAACTTCCTAAACCCAGCGCTAGCAGTATCAAAAATAAAGTTGTTCGTGGCAATTTCATTTTTTTGTCATTTGTTATTTATTGGGAGTAGGGAATGGGGCATGGGGCATTGGGAGGTGTGGGAGGAAGAGGAGGAAGAGGAGGAAGGGGAGGAAGCATAAATTCTCTTTCCCCCCACACTCCCCACACTCCCTCATCCCCCCCCACTCCCCACTCCCTTTTTACCGTCGTTGCCACCAGATAAGAACTGCTGCCGCAAACCCAATGAGGGGTAAAACTAGCAAAGATGACACTGTTAAAAGATTAGCTTGGGTAGTTGTTAGGGTTATCCGTCGGTTTTTGGGTTCTTTGGGGCGAATAGAAAGGGGTTGCTTATCTTGTTGATTCAGCCAGGTGACTGAGTTGAGAAATACATCTCCATTTAGTTGCTTGTCAAACAAGCCATCGGTGGCAAAGTTAGAATTTCCGAAAACGACTAAGCGTGACTCGATGGGTGTTTGAGATGAGGGAGTGGGGGGAGATGAGGGGGATGGGGGAGATGAGGGAGTGGGGGAAGCAGTAGCCGCAGGTGTAGAAGTGGGGCTAGCTTTGCTTTGGGTGGTTGGTGATGGTAGCGGCGAAGGTGTCGGAGTGGGGGAGGTTTTGCTTTGGGTGGTTGGTGATGGTAGCGGCGAAGGTGTCGGAGTGGGGGAGGTTTTGCTTTGGGTGGTTGGTGATGGTAGTGGCGAAGGTGTGGGTGAAGTTTGGGGAGTGGGTGTAGGTTTAGGTATTTGTTTTCTTGTTAAGGCAACGCCTAAGGTCAGAGGTCCTTTGAGGTCTTTATCTGGATTAAATTCCAATTTTTCGCTTTGTAGGTCGCTTTCTGCCCAGCTACTGGGATAGGGTTTGGTTTGCAGTAGAGGAGTGGCTTGGATACCGGGTACTGAGGTAATTTCCAGGGGTCGGGAAATGGGATAAAAAGAAATATCGTTGCGGAAATCTTGGGTTATCGGATGTTGTCCGTATTCTGTGACTAAGGGGGCAGCAGGGCCAAGTCCGACGACGCTTTCACTTGAAACATCTACTGCTAAACGATTATCCAGACGAACACCCCACTCTTTTAGCAAGCTGTCAAGTTTGGGATCGGTATTAGGATCGATCATCAGCAATAGGTTACCACCCTGATTCAGATATTCTTGCAAAGCTTTGACTTCGCTTTCAAACAGTCCTCGCTTGGGACTAGCTACTATAACGACAGCTGCATCTTGAGGAACTTTGGGATTTTGTGTGAGATTCAGCGGTTCTGTTGTGTAATTTTTATCGTTTAATCCCTGAATTGCTTGAGATATTGCACCTTTAGCGGGTGAAAGTTGGCGTTCGCCATGACCTTGGAGTAAGTAAACTTTGGTTGTGCTTGAACTTGTTAGTTGTTGCAGGCGACTAGTTAATTTGATTTCCGAGAGGCGTTCGTTTTGATTTACTGTTTGTACTAATTGCTTTTTATCTCCAGATTCTAAGTAAACTTCGCCATAATCTTTAACACCAAATTTTTCTGCCAATCCCGGTCTGAGTTGAGGATCTATATATTCAAAATTAAACTTTGAGCTTTGTCGCCGATAATTTTCCAATAATTGTTGGTCTTGGGGATTCTGATTAATATCAAACACCCAGACTTTAACTGGCTGTGGCAGAACTTTCACTAATTCCTGTGATTGGGGTGCAAGGGTAAATAATTGAGACTCTGTTAAATCTGACCGTAAGTGATAGCGAGTTCCCAAAAAGTTAATCAATCCCAAAATTGCTAATACTGCTAGAGTTGCCACCAAGGCATTAGTTCCAGCTTGGGTAGACCGACGCTGCCACCAATTCGTTTGGTAGTTTTGCCATACGATCCACAACCCAATAATGATAATTCCTGTAATCAGGAATGCTAATGAAATCAGTCCCCACTGTTCAGAAACTAACCCAACTGTTAATCCCACAGCAACTAGGAATGGACCTAGCCAAAATAAATATTTCCACAGTTTCTTTTTTGTGACTATCTTCATAATGACTAATTACGCTGAAAACGCAGTGCATCAATTGATTGAGCTGTGAGAAAGATGCCCAAAAAAATATAACTGGCAAATAAAATCAAGGCGCTGGTATCGAAAATGCCTTGAATAAAAGTGTTGTAATGTTTGAGCAATGATAGATAACCTATGGCTTCGCCCAGAGGATTCGGGAGAATTTTGGCGATTAAATCAATTAATAACAACAATAAAATGACTGCAAAGGTAAGAACGGCAGACAAAATTGTGCTGTCTGTTAATGAGGAAATAAACATTCCTAAAGATAAAATTGCGGCTGCTAGTAAGATTAATCCCAAATGACCGAGTAAGGGAATTGTAGGTGCTATTGGTGGATTTGAACCGCTGATGGCGATCGCTTCCAGTACTAACATAGGTACGATCATTGTGGTAAAAAATGTTAGCACGCCTAATAATTTACCTACGGCTACCGCCCAGTTGGTGATTGGTGACGTGGCTAATAGTTCTAAAGTGCCCCGCTTGCGTTCTTCAGCATAAAGTCCCATAGAAAGAATTGGCAGGATAAACAATAACAGCCACCCCATGCGATCCAAAAATGCGCGAATAAATTCGTAGGGGACATCTATGGGTGGTATTGGTACTCCTAGTTGTTGCCCTTGTAAATCTAGTCCTGCGACTGCTGCCAATATGCCATCTGGCCCCACCAAAATCATCACGAAAAATAACCCGGCGATGAACCAAAATACACTAGCGATCGCATATGCCAAAGGTGATACAAAATAACTCTGTAACTCTCGGCGATAAATGGCAATGATATTACCCAGTACTACACCCATTTATGCGGCTTCTCCTTCTGTGGCGGCTTCTAAATTCTTTTCTTCTGTGGTTAGTTGCAAGAATACATCTTCTAAGGTAGCGTTAACTCGCCGCAATTCATGTAAACCAAACCCTGCACGCACTAATGTTGTGGCAATATCTCTTCCTGGTTCTTTGCCTGGTTGCGATATCACCCGCAAATAAGCGCGATTCGCCTGGGGTTGATGACCTCCCGCTGTCGGAATTGATTCTACCAAACTTACACCCGCAATATTTTGCAATACCTGTTTGGCGAGGGCGGCTTCTCCTTCTATTTCAATTTCATATCCAGAGCCGCCTGTCAATTGGGTCATCAAGTTTTCTGGTGTATTAGTTGCGACTACTTTACCGCGATTGATGATGGCGACGCGGCTACAAGTCATACTCACTTCTGGGAGGATGTGTGTGGAGAGAATAATTGTGTGAGTACCAGCGAGACTTTTAATTAAATTCCGGACTTCAATGATTTGTCTGGGATCGAGTCCTACGGTGGGTTCATCGAGAATGATTGCTGGAGGATCGTGGACGATCGCTTGAGCAATTCCTACTCGTTGGCGATATCCTTTAGAAAGTTTGCGAATAATTACCCGACGCTTATCTTGTAAGTTACAGCGTTCAATGGCTGCTGTTACCTTATGATTGCGATCGCCTGCTGAAACTCCCTTAATTCGGGCTACAAAATGCAAAAATCCCTCCACCGTCATTTCGGGATATAACGGCGGTGTTTCCGGTAAATAGCCAATTTTTTGGCGCACAGCCAGGGAATTTTCATGGACATCATAACCAGCAATGCGGGCATTGCCATTGGTTGCCGGTAAATAACCAGCCAGAATTCGCATAGTCGTGGTTTTACCAGCGCCATTTGGCCCCAGCAATCCTAAAATTTCCCCTGGTTCGACGCTAAAAGTGACATCAGTAATCGCTGGGGTGGAACCGTATATTTTACTTAGATGCTCAACTTCAATCATCGTTGGTGGCGATCGTAAATTAGAAGATACCTAATAATCTTAGATCGTGATATTGGGGATGTGGGATTGGGCATGGTGCATTGGGCTAAGAATATAAACACCAAAAGCTAAACCAGCCAGCAAACCTTACCGACGGTTTTGATTTCAAGTTCGGAACGCGTAAACATAAAATAGAGTTATCCAATCTGAGAGCAATTGAGCATGTTTAAGATTCGCTTTGTAGTCAGCAATCAATATTAAGGCAATATACTAGGCAATTTATGACACAAGCCATACACAAACTAGTAACCTTTGAAGATTTTGCAGCTTGGCGACCTGAAGGCGGAAGGTACGAATTACATAATGGCGTAATTGTTGAAATGGCACAACCAGCAGGAGACCATGAGGATATTGTCGGGTTTTTGGTTGAAAAAATTGCTGTTGAGTACGTTCGTAGTGGTCTACCTTATTCCATCCCAAAAACAGCATTAGTTCAATCTCCTAGTAGCCAGTCTTGCTATTCTCCAGACTTGCTATTGCTCAACCGTCCCGCTTTAAAATTAGAGCCACTTTGGCCGAAATATTCTACGGTTCAGTTTGCCGATTCTATCCCTTTAGTGATTGAAGTTGTTAGTACTAACTGGCGGGATGATTATCATAAAAAGGTAGGTGAATATGAAGAGATAGGGATAAAAGAATATTGGATTGTTGATTATTTAGCTATCGGTGGTAAAAAGTTTATCGGTAATCCTAAACAACCCACTATCTCCGTCTACCAATTAATTGAGGGTGAATACCAAGTTACTCAGTTTAGAGGCGATGACTGCATCGTATCAGCTATTTTCCCGGAATTGAATTTAACCGCCGAACAGATTTTTCAAGCTGGAGGTCTGCCAACGTCAAGCCCTTCGGGCGGGGGAAAGGGAAAAGGTTAAAGGGGAAAGGGAACCCCATAACTCAAGTTAGGGGCTTGATACTATGAGGCTATATTTCTTGTACTACGTATCTCGAAATATATCTTTTTCCTTCTCCATCTTTAAAAAGAGGGGCTTTATACCTGTGGGGAAAAGTTTTTAATTCTTTCCCTTTACCCCTTTCCCCTTCCCCTTTTCCCTTCTCGGTAAGTCTACGAATTGCGAATTAAATTGACGATCGCACTAGCTAAATCCAATGGTTCTACGGGTTTCGGTAGGTGTTTTTGAAATCCGGCTGCCATAGCTTGATTGTAGTTAATTTCTCCAGCATAAGCAGTCAAAGCGATCGCCGGAATTTGTCCATTTTCTTCTGGCGGCAATTTCCTCACCTCGCGCAGCAGCATGTAGCCATCCATCAAGGGCATTCCAATATCGCTTAATAGGATATCTGGCTTTGATTGGGCTAGTGCTTCTAATGCTTCGGCTGCCGATTCAACTGCGGTTACAGTTGCTCCATACTCTTCTAAGGCAAAGCTAAAAAAGTCACGTACATCTGCTTGATCGTCCACAAGCAAAATTTCCACTCCCAAAAGCAATGAGTCTTCACTATTGAGTTCTAAGTTAGAAGATTCCGGGCTGGGAACTCGTAACTCGGCACTTTTGAGCAAAGGTAGCTTAACTGTAAAGGTTGCCCCTTGTGCTTCTCCGGGACTATCTACCTCAACTGTACCACCGTGAAGTTCAACTAAATGACGCACAATTGCTAGCCCTAATCCCAATCCGCCAAATACCCTGGTTGTCTTGGCATCTGCTTGGCGGAAGTAGTCAAAGACGTGAGGCAAAAATTCTGGGACGATCCCTTTGCCTGTATCAATCACCTGGATTTGAGCATCCAAGTCAACTTGTTCTAGACGTACTTCTACTCGTCCTCCTTGCGGTGTAAATTTCACAGCATTGGAGAGTAAATTCCACATGATTTGTTGCAAGCGATCGCCATCGCCTAAAACTTTGCCGACATCATTACTAAGAAGCGCCTGAATCTCAATTGACTTGGCTTCGGCTGCTAAACGTACTGTTTCTTGGGCAGCGGCGATCGCAACTTTCAAATCCACTGCATGAAGATTTAGACTCAGCTTGCCTTGTAAAATCCGCGACACATCCAGCAGGTCTTCAATGAGTTGGGTTTGTAATTTGGCGTTGCGTTCAATTGTTTCCAAAGCACGGACTTTAGTCGCTTCGTCGAACTTGCGGGTTCTGAGTAACTTTGCCCACCCTAAAATCGGGTTGAGGGGAGTTCTCAGTTCGTGAGAAAGGACAGCGAGGAATTCATCTTTGATGCGGTTGGCTGTTTCGGCCTGTGCCCGTGCAGTTTTTTCTGCTTCGTAAAGTTGAGCGCGGGCAATGGCTTGACCACATTGTTGTCCCAATGTCAACATAAATCCCCGGTCTTCTTCGTTAAAACCTGGGGCAGTAGCAAAGCTAAATCCCAGTGCGCCAATAGCTTTACCTTCTGCTATCAATGGTATGGAAACCCAGGCGTTATTTCCAGTCAGAGCCACAGCATCAGCTAAATTGGGATACTTTGCCATCAAGGCTTCTACATTTTCTAAAAAAATCGGCTTCTTAGTTCTGACTGTTTCTGCGATTTGGTTAGGAGCAGTAATGGGAAAACTTCCCCAGGTATCTGTGAGTGATTGTGGATAGCCAGTTGCTTGGACAACTTTCAAGGTAGTACTTCCTTGAGTCAGTAAGACAACCGAACCAGCAGACGCTCCCAAGGCAGCAATTCCTTGGTTCATCACTACATCAGCTACTTGTTGGGGAGTTAGGGCTTCTGAGAGGGCGGCGGTGATGCTTTGTAAAAGTACGGTACGATTGACGGAACGCTCAGCCGCTTGTTTTGCCTGTTGAGTTTCTTGGTAGAGTCTGGCGTTGTCGATGGCTGTAGCAGCCCGACGAGCAATATCCTCTGCTAATGCCAAGTCTACCTGTTGGTAGTGCCGACCTGACTCGGCTGTAAAAAAAGAGATTGCGCCAAATAATTGCCCACGGGAACGGACTGGAATTATCATTAAAGAATGAATACCCAGGCTTTGTAGCAATTGCAGATGCTCCTGGTCTTGAGCCATCACCAGAAGATGAGAGTGAGATAATTCGGGATAAAAGACAGATATTCCCAACTGTAGTTGCTGTACAAGCTGTTGTGCTGTGCTTTTGGGTGGATAACGCCGTTGGATTTCGTCTAAGATATTTTGTTTTGTGGGGTCAGCAATGGCGATCGCAATTTGTTTACTTGACCAATCTTCCTGGAAAACATCTACAATACACCAATCAGCCAAAGTAGGAACTGCTAAATTAGCCACATTAGCTAAGGCGATTTCATAATCCAATGAGGCAGCTAGTAGGGTGCTGGCTTCGACTAAAAACTGTTGCGTGGCTTCAACTCGTTTGCGTTCGCTAATATCCTCGATAATGCCTAACGCATACTTGAGTTGTCCTTGATTATTCCAAACTGCTGATGAAGTTAGGTTTGCCCAAACAATGGAACCATCTTTGCGGATGTAGCGCTTTTCTAGGGAATAACCATTAATGTCTTCTTGTGCTAAAACTCGCCGAGCATTTTCTCTATCAGCTTCTAAGTCGTCAGGATGGGTAATTTGTTGGAAGTTCATCTGCATTAACTCTTCGTGGCTGTAGCCAGTAATCTCGCACAATGCCGGATTCACCTGAAGAAATCGTCCATCCAAGGCTACCAAAGTAATGCCGACAGCAGCTTGGTTGAACATTGCCCGGAATCTTTCTTCGCTTTCTCGCAAGGCAACTTCTGTTTGTTTTGCTGCTGTCACATCTGCCATAATCATCCCAATTCCTACTGTTTCGCCCATTGAGTTGTTGACTGGGTAATAGTTGCCCAGCCAGTATTCGTAATTGTCGGGTTGTCCTGGTGTCTGGGTGCGAATTTCGACATTCAGCAATGGTTCTCCAGTATCCAACACTTGCTGTAACTGTACTTCCAACTCAGCCGCCATCTCTGGCAGGACTTCTGGAAATTTGCGTCCTAAATGTTCTTCTATGGTTAAACCGTTAATGTCTGCGAACACCTGATTAATTCGGATATATCGCAGTTGGCGGTCTAAAAAGCATACAGCAACGGGAGCGGCTGCTAACAGGGCATCAAGAAGAGAGAGAGATTCGGCATAATGAATTAAGGCTTGGTGAATGTCTCGATAAAGTTGGGCATTTTCCACCGCTAAGGCGGCACGATAGGCGATATCTCCTGCTAAAGTCAAGTCAGAGCGATCGTAACGACGGTCTGATTGGGCGGTGACAAAGGTGATAGTGCCGAGTACTCGCCCTCCTGCGATTAACGGCACAATCATCACAGACTTCATCCCCAATTGCCGCAAAAGTTCTAAGTGTTCTTCATTCTGAGTATTCGCTACTAATAGCGAGTCAGATACTTCCAGGATGAGTTCGCTTTGCCCAGTTTGCAGTACTTTAGTAATTGCACTTGCACCCTTGTAATCTTGTGCGTACTGCTGAAGTTTACCTGCCAATTCGGCTTTTGATGGGTCTGCATGGGCAATTGGTAAGCGACGAATAGAACCATCTTCATTGACAATATCGACGCTACACCAATCTGCTAGCTGGGGAACTGAAATTTTGGCGATTTGTTCTAAAGTTTGTTCGTAATCCAGGGAAGTAGATAGTACACTACTAACTTGGGCAATATAACGGAGTCTTTCCTCAGCTTGCTTACGCTGTGTAATATCAAGAACAAAGAAAGCTCCTCGATCGCAATTCCCCTCAAATTGGCTAGCACCTATCAAAATTGGCAAGTGTGAGCCGTCTTTACGAATATATTCTTTTTCATAGGGTGTGCAAGAGGGGCTGTTTTGCAGTTGAATCAGTGCTTGCTCATCGAGTGGCAAGTACTCTGGTGGAGTCAGGTTTTGCCAGTTCAGTTTGCCAGAAACTAATTCTGCACGAGAATAACCCAACATATCCAACAAAGCATCGTTAGCGTCTGTGATTTTGCCGTCTTTCTCCCAGAACCCAATGCCAATCATATTTGACTCAACTACACTGCGAAACTTCGCTTCCCTTTCCCCTAATGTTTGCTCAGATTGCTTTTGCTGAGTAATATCAACGGATGTAACACCTATTCCTAGCAATTGCCCATCCGGTAAACACACCGGATAATAGCTGACAATACAATAACGATACACCCCAGGCGGATAGGTTTCACCGCTGACTTCTTGATTAAGTAAGGGCTGCCTGGTTGCCATCACTTGCTCAAACACAGGCTCAATTTGTTCTGCCCATTCTGGTAGGACTTCCCGAAAGGTGCGGCCAATATGTTGACTTCGTGGTACACCATTAACGGCTGCTAGGGCTTCATTAGCGTAAACGTAGCGAAGTTCGGTATCCAGAAAAGCCAGGGCTACTGGTGAAGTGGTGAGCCAAGCATTCAACAACGCCAAAGATTCATCTTTTTGCTGAAGGGCTTGTTGAAGTTCTCTTTGCAATCTGGTTTTTTCTAGTTCTGCCTGGTGCCGCTGGGTAATATTCACAGCCACACAAGTAATACCGTAAATATTATTGTCTGCATCCTTGAGCGGTTCAATCAGCAAATCATAGTAACGGTTTTCTCCACACGCTGGCAGACAAACCTCTTCACGGGTGGAAATACCAGTTTTTAATACTTTTTGCTTAATTGCCGTTAATTGCTGTGCTACTGAGGCGGGAAATAATTCAGCATCAGACTTACCCAGGATTTCTAGTACTGCGTCTCCACCTTGAGGATTATGAATCCACTGATATCGCAAGTTGCGATCGTGCTGAAATACTATAATATCTGAACTGCTCAAGGCTAAGCGAAATCGCTCTTCAGAGACTTTGAGCTTTTGTAAATTTACATCAGCCCCTCTTTTAGAAGTCTTTAATGCCTCACATAAAATACTAAAGAGCAATCCCTGTAATGCAAATAATCCAATTCGCACGGAATTGGATAGGTCAAAACTCAGTTGATAAACTGGCGGCAGGAAGAAGTAATTGCTCAATAACACAGACAAGAAAGTTGCCAACAGCCCTGATTTCAAACCACCATACCAGGCACTCACCATTACAGCGCTAAAAAACAACAAAAAAGGAGTTCCACTCATGCCTAGCCAGGGGTCTAGCATCAGCATTAGCACTAATGCAAGTGCAACAGTTAATACAACAATGCCATAACGCAGTAATTGAGAATTGTGAATATGGAGCATCAAGAATGTTTGGGAGTAACCAATACTTATTGCACAGGCTTTACACACCCTAAGCTAGTTTGTAAATTTTAGTAACTTATCTCTAGATAGATTTTTGTTAAATTTTAAAAACTTCTTTTGCTAGAAGCTAAGTAAATCGGTGCAAATAAAGCTAACTGGCGGGGGCTGTCATTTGTCATTGGTTACTTGTCGTTATGAAGAAGGGGAAGGGGGAAGGGGAAAGGGGGAAGGGGGAAGGGTTAAATTTATCCCTTTACCCTTTACCCGAGTTTTGAATTCTTACCCTTTACCCGAGTTTTGAATTCTTACCCTTTACCCTTTACCCTTTCCCCTTTCCCCCTTCTCGGTAAGCCTGTTTACGTTTCGTAATATAATTTGGTTTATTCCCGCTGACTTGCTTAATTATCAAGTTGTGTAGTATGTAAAGCCAGAATTTATGATTATTTCTCTATAGCCATAAGATCGATTTGCTGACGATAAATACTCAATTTCCCAAAAAGTAGTAACCCAAGTTAATCGCAAAATTGATGGGATAAAATCTGCTCATAGGTTGGTTGTTTATTTATTTAGGTGCAATAGTTAGAGGATAGATACAAAGTTTTACTTGCCAGAAGTGCTTCTGCTGTTTGGTGGCTCAGTGGCTTAGAAAACAGGTAACCTTGACCCAATTCGCATCCTAGTTGCTGTAACCATTGAAGTTGCTGTGGTGTTTCAATACCTTCTGCAACAGTGCCTAATCCGAGTTGATTGCTCAAAGCAATGATGGTACTAACGACTTGGTAATTACGGTTTCCTTCCTCCATCTGACTGACAAAGGAGCGATCGATTTTCAAATTATCAGTGGGTAAACGATGGAGATAATTAAGCGATGAATAACCAGTACCAAAGTCATCAATACTAATCTGAATTTTTCTGGTCTTTAATTCGGTTAATAAATCAATTGTCTTACTGATATTCTCAATGAGCATACTCTCGGTGATTTCCAGGGCTATGGAATCGCCTGGTAAATTTGTTTGGGCGAGGATGCGATCGATGTCTTCAATTAAGCTGGTTTGGCGAATATCTTGAGCAGAAAGGTTAATACTCATCTTCAGTGGCAAGTGAGTGGTAAACTTTGTTTTCCAGTTTGCCAGTTGTTGACAAGCGGTGTAAAGCATCCAGCGATCGATTTGCACAATTAGCCCGGTTTCTTCGGCGATCGCCATAAATTCCCTCGGCAAAATAAACCCACGAGTCGGATGTTGCCAGCGCACCAATGCTTCAAATCCAATCAGCCGACCTGCTTGGGGTTGGCTTTGTCTGCCGTAGGCATCACTAAGGATGTCAACAATCGGTTGATAGTATATCACAAACTCTTCCCGTTCCAACGCTTTGCGAATATCGGTTTCTAAAGTCAGTCGATTTACGGCTTGAGTGTGCATTTTGACATCAAAGATTTTGTAGGAACTTCTCTTTTGAGCTTTGGCTCGATACATGGCAATATCAGCATCTCGCAGTAAATCCGAGGCTTGAGAATAATGATTTGTTCCTAAAACAATACCGATGCTTGTACTGATAACTACTTCAGCATCATTCAGTATCAACGGTGTTTGAAAATCTTTGAGGATACGCTCAGTAACTTGAATGGCTTTTTCAATACCAGGAATATCTTCCAGCAAAATTACGAATTCGTCACCACCAATGCGAGCGACTAAATCAACCTCCCGCAAATGAGTTTTGAGCTTTTGAGCAATATCCTTGAGTAGTTGGTCTCCAGCTAAATGTCCTAGACTGTCATTGATCACTTTAAACCTGTCTAGGTCTAGAAACAAAACTGCGTAACGATAGGTTTCTACTCGCTTAGTTCGGTTAATGGCTAATTCCAACCGCTCAACCAAAAGTGTCCGATTCGGTAAATCCGTCAATGGATCGTGCAAGGCGTTGTGGATAATTAACTCTTGTGCTTGTTTTTTGTCGGTCACATCCAATAAAACACCATACCAAACAATATCTCCATTCTCTCGACTTTCTGGACGAGCATTTGTTTGTACCCACTTGAGTTTGCCAGAGGGTGTAACTAATCGCCACTCATGAGTGAATGGTTTTAAAGTTTCAGCACTCTGTTTGACAGCTGTATAAAATACTTCGCGATCGCCAATATGAATTTGTCCAAAGCAAAGAGAGGCATTTTCTAAAACTAGATCCGGCGTTAACTCTAAAAGATCCAGACAACCCAAACTGATGTACTCAAAGGCAGCAGAACCATCACAATGGTGTACAAAGCTGTAAATCATTCCGGGTATATTAGATGCTAATGTTTGTAGCAGCTTTTGGGCTTGTTTGCGCTCTGCCCGCACCTGTGCATCCCGAAGTTCTCGACGCACCGCCTCTGGTAATCGATTTAAGTTATCCTTCATCACATAATCATGAGCGCCCGCTTTCATCATTTCCACAGCCAATACTTCGCCGATTGTGCCGGAAACTAAAATGAAAGGAATATCCTTGTGACTTTGCTTTGCTATTTCCAGAGCCGCAGGAGCATTGAATCCAGGCAATCGGTAATCTGAAATCATCACATCCCAGCTATCGCTATCGAGGGCTTGGCGTAGCTGTTCGGCTGTTTGGACACGCTGCCAGATTAGATTGAAACCACCACGACGCAATTCACCGAGAACTAACATAGCATCAGTCTCGCAATCTTCAACAATCAGGACGTTCAAGGTTTCACTCATCTCACGATCTCCTTGGTAACTCATTGACTAATCCGGCAATCTTTTTGCAATTTTTTTTAAAACGCCTCCAGTATCGATAAATGAGTTAATCGGGAGTTTGGCTATTGTATAATCGGCTTTGTGACTCAACCAATTTTGGATTTTAGATTTGTTCCGCCCACTAAAGGTGTTAGGGTAGCGCGACGTTAGTCCAACATGAACCGAAATAATCTAAAATCTCAAATCTCAAATCTAAAATTCGGTCAACCCGGCTTTGTGCTTCTGTGTATTAGTTGTAGTCAGTTGAACTATGCTGGAAATTCCTGAATATAAAATTCGGGCAAAAATCCATGAAAGTGCTAATTCACGGGTTTACCGAGGAATTCATCAACCGGATGGTTTGCCTGTAATCTTCAAGATTTTGAAGAAAGACTATCCCACCCCCGAAGAAATCACGCGCTATAAGCTGGAGTACGAAATTACACGCAGCTTATCATTGGGAGGTGCGATCCAGACTTACGGTTTCCAACAATATCAAAATACTTTTGTACTCCTTTTAGAGGATTTTGGAGGAGAATCTTTAACAAAAATCATAACTACTAGGAGATTTACCTTAACACAGTTTCTGAAGTTAGCCATTCAGATTACTCAGAGTTTAAGTGAAATTCATAGTGCAAATATTATTCATAAAGATATTAATCCATCGAATATTGTTTTCAATCCCGAAACACAACAACTTAAAATTATTGATTTTGGAATTTCAACTGCCTTATCGCGGGAGACATTAATTCTCAAAAATCCAACAGTCTTAGAGGGAACATTAGCTTACATATCTCCAGAGCAAACAGGCAGAATGAACCGTTCTCTGGACTATCGAACTGATTTTTACTCTCTGGGTGCTACCTTCTATCAACTGTTGACCAATCGATTGCCCTTTGAATCTCTTGATGCCCTGGAGTTAATTCATTATCACCTAGCTTTAGAACCAATTGCACCTCATTTTATCGATCCAGAAATTCCTGTGATGGTTTCAGAAATTGTTATGAAACTGTTAGCTAAAATACCAGAGGAACGGTATCAAAGTGCCTGGGGAATTAAAACTGATTTAGAAGAGTGTCTCAACCAGCTACAACACACACGACGAATCGAGTCTTTTTTGCTAGGACAGCAGGATATTTCTGACAAGTTTCAGATCCCGGAAAAACTCTATGGCAGAGAAAAGGAGGTGGAGACTTTATTAGCGGCATTTCAAGGAGTACAAAATCAAGTTGAATTGATGCTAATTGCCGGGTATTCTGGTATTGGTAAGTCAGTTTTGGTGCAGGAAATTTATCGACCGATCGCAGAACAACGAGGCTACTTGATTGCTGGTAAATTTGACCAGTATCAGCGCAATATCCCTTATTTGGCGATCGCTCAAGCTTTTGAATCATTAATCAAACAATTACTGACTGAAGATGAAGTGCAACTGTGTCAGTGGCGAAAGCATCTGTTGGCTGCCCTTGGCTCCAACGGTAAAGTCATTACCCAGCTAATTCCAGCATTGGAGTTGATTGTGGGTAGTCAAGCAGATGTACCCGTTCTACCGCCGACGGAAGCCCAAAATCGTTTTCACCAAGTTTTCCAAAATTTCATTCGCGTCTTTACCCAGCCAGAACATCCCCTCGTTATCTTTTTGGACGATCTTCAGTGGGTAGATCGTGCCTCCTTGAAGCTGATCCGATTGCTAGCTACCGCAACCATTGGGCAATCTCTGTTGTTAATCGGGGCATACCGGGATAACGAGGTAAATCCAGCCCATCCCCTCATGCAGATGGTGGAGGAAATCCGCCACAGTGGGGGAGTGGTAAATCAACTTTCTCTCTCTGCATTGAGTGTACCTGATATCAATCAGTTAATCGCTGATACGTTGCACTGCGAATTAGCCGATTCTCTGTCATTGGCAAAACTAGTAGAACTCAAAACTGGTGGCAATCCCTTTTTCATGAATGAATTTTTGAAATCTCTCTACACTGAAGGGTTATTAAAATTCGATCGCCAAACGAAACAATGGCAATGGTCGATAGAGCAAATTCAGGAGCGGGATATCACGGATAATATTGTACATTTGATGGCTCTGAAAATTCAAAAGCTTAAACATCAGACACAGCAAGTCTTACAGCTAGCTGCCTGCATTGGCAACTGTTTTGATTTGCAAACCCTAGCATTTGCCGCCCAACTATCCCAGCGAGAAACCGCCCAGACTTTAGGAATGGCGATCGCCGAAGGGTTGATTCTGCCCTTGAGCAATACCCACAAATCAGTGGTGTTGGATGTGCCACTAACAGCCGATCTCCCACCAGTAGAATACAAATTTGCCCACGATCGCATCCAGCAAGCAGCCTATTCCCTAATTCCCCCAGCCAAGCATTGCAACACCCATTGGGAAATAGGACAGTGTTTGTTGCAAATAACTCCCGCAGAACACTTAGAATCCAAGATTTTTGATATCACTAACCAACTAAATTTGGGCAGGAAACTCATCAAGACTCAATCCCAGCAGGATAATTTGTCTCGGTTAAACCTGATGGCAGGAGAAAAAGCCAAGGCATCAGCTGCTTATGACGCTGCTTGGCGATATTTGCAAATTGGTTTGGATCTCCTGACAACCGATAGCTGGCAAAGAAATTATGATTTTACCTTGACCCTGTATAATGCAACAACAGAAGCAGCCTATCTGAGCGGTAATTTCGAGCAAGTAGAGCCATTATCCCAACAGGTACTTGACCACGCAACAACCCTACTAGCCAGCTTAAAAGTCTACGATGTCAAAATTCAGACTTGTGTAGCTCAAAATCAATTAATAGAGGCGATTCAAATTGGTTTAGAGTTACTTCAGCAGTTAGGAGTTCACCTCCCCATCCAGCCAAGCTTTGAGGATGTTCAGCAAGCACTTGCGGAAACTGCCTGCAAATTGGCAAACAGACGCATCGAAGATTTAGTTGACTTGCCAATTATGTCTGAGCCAGAGGTACTGGCGGCAATGCAGCTTTTGGCAACCATGTGTGCATCAGCTTATTTGGCAATACCTCCCTTATTTCTGCTGATTGTACTCAAGATGGTGGATTTGCTGGTTGAGTACGGAAACATGATGTTGGCTCCCTTTGCCTATGCCGCCTATGGAATTATTCTTTGTGGAGTTGTCTTTGAGATTGAAGCAGGGTATAAATTTGGTCAACTAGCCTTAATTCTGCTCGATCGCCTAAATGCCAAACCTATTCAAGCCAGAACCCTATTCGCGGTTAGCAACCAGATTAACGTTTGGAAAACTCACCTCAAAAACAGCCTCAAGCCACTCCAGAATTGCTATCACATTGGTGTTGAGCAAGGCGATTTAGAGTTTGCTGGCTACGCAGCTATGTATTTTTGTGGTTATTCATTTGCAGCCAGTCAACCTTTGACTGAACTCCAATTACATCTAACCTGTTATGCTCAGGCAGTAAAACAAATCAAGCATTCCGCTGGGATTCATTTCGTGGAGATTTGCTGGCAGACTGTTTTGAACTTGGTTAAGGAAGTTCCCAATCCTGGGATGTTATCGGATCAAGTTTACAATGAAGCAACTCGGCTACCCCAGATGCAACAAACTAATTTTCAGGCAGGTTTGTTTTATTTCTACCTGAATAAATTATTTCTCTGTTATTTGTTTGGCGATGTAAATCAGGCGATGGCCAATGCTGTCCTCGCCCAAGAATATTCAGCAGCCATGACTGGAGCAGCTTTCGTTGCCATCTTTAACTTCTACGATTCTCTATGCCGATTGGGGGTGTATTCCCACACAGATGTCGGCAAACAATCACAGTTACTGAAGCATGTGGCAAAAAATCAGGCAAAAATGCAAAATTGGGCGCACCATGCCCCAATGAACTATTTACACAAGTGGTATTTAGTAGAAGCAGAACGGCATCGGGTGTTGGGTGAGGTATTGGAAGCAATGGACGCCTACGATCGCGCCATTGCCCTAGCTAGGGAGAACCAATACCTGCAAGAAGAAGCTTTGGCAAACGAACTCGCAGGCAAGTTTCATCTGGCAAACAACCGCATCACAATCGCCAAAGCTTATTTCCAAGAAGCGAGGTACGGCTACCTGCGTTGGGGAGCAACTGCTAAAGTCCAAAGTCTGGAAAAACAGTATCCCCGACTACTAGAGGTGCGCCCAGAAAAAGCCGAAATACGTAAACTTGACACTACACAGTCGGCTTCCAGCAAGTTAGAAGCATTTGACTTAGAAACGGTGTTGAAAGCCTCCCAGACAATTGCCAGTGAAATTGTCTTAGATAAACTCCTGGCAAAACTGATGACGATCTTAATTGAAAATGCTGGGGCGCAAACAGGTTATCTGATTTTGCCAACACAAGACGAATGGCGGATTGAGGCTATCGGGTCGATTGGCTCAGGCGCAGCCCGTCGCAGACATCACCAAGTCATTTTACAATCAATTCCCCTGGAATCAAAAGACAGTAATCCTGAGTTGCCAACCGCCCTAATCAATTACGTGGCTCGCACCCAGGAAAGTATCGTCCTAAATAATGCTGCTGCTGAAGGCAACTTTCAGTCCGAACCCTGGATTGTCCGACATCAATCGAAATCAATTCTTTGTGCGCCGCTGTTGAACCAAGGAAAACTCACGGGAATTGTGCTTTTAGAAAACAATCTCAGCACCAAGGCATTTACCCCGGAGCGCATTGAAGTCCTGCGCCTACTTTCTAGTCACGCAGCTATTTCTATTGACAATGCCCGTTTGTTGAAGCAGCAAGCAGAACTGAATGCATCCTTACGGGCTGAAATTGCCGAACGCCAACGGGCAGAAAAAGACCGCGATCGCTTAATTGCTATGCTGGAAGCTACCACCGACTATGTTGGCATGGCAGACTCATTCGGCAATATCCTGTGGAATAATGTTCAGTTTCACAAACTCCTTGGCCTGTCCCTGGATGTAGACGTTTCCACCTTGAGCATTCCCGACTACCATCCCCAGTGGGCACTAGAGATTATTCAAAACCAGGGCATTCCGGCGGCGATTCGGGATGGCACCTGGGTTGGTGAAACCGCTTTGTTGGACAGCGATGGTAGAGAAATTCCGGTTTCCCAAATGATCGTTGCTCACAAAGCAACAGATGGCAGCGTGGAATATCTTTCTACCATCATTCGGGACATCAGTGAGGCCAAACGCCGAGAAGGGGAACTCAAAAGAGCAGAAACAACGCTGCAAAATTTGGTTACAGGAACGGCTGCGGTTACAGGAGAAGATTTTTTCCCAGCTTTGGTTCATCATATTGCCAAAGCCTTGCACGTCCCCTATGCCATTGTTACCGAACTTGTAGATGGCAAACTTAAAGCTCTGGCTTTTTGGGCGTATGGGGCATTGCAACCAGAAATATCCTACTTTCCAGCGCGTACACCATGCGAAATTGCCTTGAGAGAGGGATTATTTTACTGCGAAACCAATGTTCAGCAAATTTTTCCTGAAGACTTAGACTTAGTAGCAATGCAAGCAGATAGTTATGTGGGTATTTCCTTAAAAAATGCCAAGGGCGATCCCATTGGTAATCTTTGCATTCTCGACGTGCAACCACTTTCAGATAGGCGACGAATACAGATGATTATGGAGGTATTTGCAGCGCGGGCAGCAGCAGAATTGGAGCGCAAGAGGGCGATTGGAGCAATGCATCAACTCAACCAGTCTTTAGAAACCAGGGTCAAACAACGAACTGCCCAACTAGAAACTGCTAACAAAGCGTTGGAGGCTTTTTCTTATTCAGTTTCCCATGATTTGCGGGCACCGCTGCGGGCGATCGATGGCTTTTCGAGAATGATCCAGGAAGACTACGGCGAACAACTCGATGGGGAAGCCAATCGCTACCTGAAAATTGTCCGCGAGAATGCCAAACGCATGGGTGAGTTGATCGATGATTTGTTGGCCTTATCTCGTTTGGATCGTAAGGAAATGTCCCGTCAATCCGTTTTTCCCAATGAGATAATTCAAATGGTGCTGAATGATTTAGCCCCGGATTGGTGGGGTCGTGAAATTGAATTTGCGATCGCCGATTTACCTCGATGTCAAGCCGATCCTTCCCTGCTCAAACAAGTTTGGCTCAATCTGTTATCCAATGCCATCAAGTATACCCACTACAAATCCCTTGCGTGCATTGAAGTCGGTTATCAGGTGATGAATGGTGAAGGAGTGTACTTCATCAGAGATAATGGGGCAGGATTCGATATGCGGTATGCAGATAATCTGTTTGGGGTTTTCCAACGTCTGCACCGCGAAGAAGAATTTGCAGGTACGGGGATCGGACTGGCGATCGTGCAACGCATTATTCAACGCCACGGAGGGCGCATTTGGGCAGAAGCAGCGTGCGATCGAGGCGCGACTTTTTACTTCACCCTTCCAATCAACTAATAGGTGTCAACTTCAGCTTAAATGGTTGTCCCACATACGCTTTACCCCTCCCCTTACTAAGGGCTACCGTGTATACACAAGTTGCTCAGGGCACGGCACTGCCGTGCCCCTACCAGAAATCTCTATCTGTATCAAGGTTTTCGTGAAATCGTATTACGCATTGACAGGAAATACCAAACATAGATGATTAAAAAACCACATCTGTTGTAGGGGCACAGCACTGCTGTGCCCTTGATTGAAGACGAAGCACGCATAATGCCCTGGTTTTTGCGATTACTTCGTTGAGCTATCACTGCACTCGTAATGACAATTTATTGAGTATAGAACAATACGCTTGAGTTAAGGTCAAAACTCTTTGTCAAAGCCAATTTTTTTAACGAACCGCTCCAGGCGCAGAGAACGCAGAGAGAAGGGAGAAATGCTTAATCTATTTGAACCACAATCCCCGGTAGGGTAGCACAGCTGTGCTACCCTACAACGTGGTCTATTTGCCTGAAAATTGCTGTAAGTTGACACCAATGCACAGCTTGGCACCCCTACCGAAAATGTATATGTATCAAGATTTTCGTGAAATGGTATAACCCATGATTGATCAACTCACTGACCCATCTTCCGAGCAACCAATTTCCATTCTCTTAGTCGAAGATAATCGTGCTGATGCCGAACTAACCATTCGGGCATTGCGTCGCGGCAGAATTGGCAATCAAATTCAACTCCTTCAGGACGGAGCAGTAGCCCTAGATTTTGTCTTTTGTCAGGGAGATTATGCTCACCGCACGATGACGAATCAACCCAAAGTCATTTTACTAGATTTGAAACTGCCAAAGGTGAACGGATTAGAAGTTTTACGGCAACTCAAGTCCGATCCACGTACACGAATGATTCCCGTTGTAATGCTGACCTCTTCCGCCGAACACCGAGACATGATCGACAGTTACCAGCTTGGGGTGAATAGCTATATTGTCAAACCTGTTGATTTTGAACAATTCAACCAAGCAGTCCAACAACTTGGTTTTTATTGGGTCTTGTTTAATCAATTACCAGTTTTGTGAAAGGGAGTGGGGAGTGGGGAGTGGGGGATGAGGGAGATGAGGGAGATGAGGAGGATGGAGGAGAGTTAAAATTAGGCGTTTGAAGTTTAAACGTTGAACATTGAGGTTCACAGGTTCACATTCGAGTTCAGAAGTTCAACGTTGAGGTTCAAAGGCTCAACCTTCGAGTTCAAAGCTGCAATGTTTGAGTTCAAAGCTGCAACTTCGAGTTCAAAGCTGCAACTTCGAGGCTCAAAGGCTCAACGTTTTAGTTCAAAAGCTCAACGTTCGAGTTCAAAGCTGCAACGTTTGAGTTCAAAGCTGCAACGTTCGAGTTCAAAGCTGCAACGTTTGAGTTCAAAGCTGCAATGTTTGAGTTCAAAGCTGCAATGTTTGAGTTCAAAGCTGCAATGTTTGAGTTCAAAGGCTCAACGTTCGAGTTCAAAGCTACAACGTTCTAGTTTAAAGGCTCAACTTTGAGCTTCAAAACCTCATCCCCCTCATCTCCCTCATCTCCCTCATCTCCCCCACTCCCCACTCCCCTCCTTCACCACTCCTACCAATTTTTCAATATGTCCTGCTTCATGAGTTGCCATGACGGATATTCTGATGCGACTTGTAGGCACTGTGGGGGGACGAATTGCTGGGGCAAAAATGCCAGCCTCTCTGAGGTACTTTCCAGCTTTTAGGGCATCTGTGGCATTAGGCAATTGAAAACATAATATAGGCGATTCCGAAGGCAGTAATTTGAGATTAGGTAGCTGTTCGAGCAAAGTTTTCAAGTAACGCACATTTTCCCACAATTGGGCACGGCGTTGCGGTTCTTCTTGCACTATCTCCATCGCTGCTAAGGCCGCAGCTGTATCAGCAGGTGAAAGCCCAGTGGTGTAAATCCAACTGGGTGCCCGATTCCGCAAAAAGTCAATTAAGGCGCTACTTCCCGCTACATACCCGCCTAAACTACCCAAAGCTTTACTCAAAGTACCGATTTGAATTAACGGTTTTCCCGTACACCCAAAATGCTCAACACATCCAGCACCAGTTTTTCCGAGTACCCCAGTGGCATGAGCTTCATCAACCAGCAGCATACAGCCAAATTCATCAGCGAGAGCCAACAGTGCCGGCATTGGACATAAATCGCCATCCATGCTGAAGACACTATCAGTCAAAATCAAACAGCGTCGGTAATTTTGCCGCTGCTGACTCAACTGTGTTTTGAGTGCTACAACATCACAGTGCGGATATTCCACCACTGCTGCACCGCTGAGAATTGCCCCATTTTTCAGACTGGAATGATTGTATTGGTCAGATAAAATTAGATCGCGCTTGCCGACAAGGGCAGTAATTGCACCCAAATTAGCTAGATACCCGGAACTAAATACCAAAGCATCTTCAGTTTGTTTGGTAGATGCGATCGCCTTTTCTAACTCCCTGTGCAATTTTCTGTGTCCACTGAGTAATCTGGAACCAGTACTACCAGTACCAAATTTCTCAATGGCAGCGATCGCCGCCGCCATCAAACGTTCATCCCCAGCCAATCCCAAATAATCATTACTGGCAAAATTAATTACCTCTTGCCTAGCTAAAACCACCGTTGCACCACACCGACCATCGATAGTTTGTACTGAACGATACCAGTCAGCCCGATGAATAGTTGCCAGAGATTTTTCTATCCAAGCATAAGGGTCATGGGGCATAGAGGGGATGAGGGAGATGAGGGAGACGCTAAAGATAAATTAATGACCAATGATTTCTTGATGGTATTAGCCCACGGATTTATCCGTGGAATCAATCTAAAATCCAAAATCTAAAATCCAAAATTGTCTGACTAATGACCAACTTGTTCGCTACTACTGAGATGAGCGATCGCTTGTTTAATCCAATCTTCTACATAGGCGTCTTTTGGTAGTCCGATGTCTTCACTCACCACATGCAAGGCGTGACTGACTTCATGGGCAGTATACCCCAAAGCAAACAGTGTCATTTGCACTTCTTCGAGAATTCCTGGTGCAGGACCGCCTGTGGCGACGAAGAAGCCAGCTGATTTGCGCCACTCAATCAATTTGCTTTTCAGTTCTAAACAGATGCGTTCGGCAATCTTTTTGCCCACACCAGGGGCTTGAATTAAGATTTGGGTATTGCCAGCGATCGCTGCTTGGACTAAATCTGGTAGTTCCAAAGTATCCAGGAGTGCGATCGCTAAGGCTGCACCAACACCACTAACCGTCAACAAGTGGCGAAATAAATCCCGTTCGGCTGGAGAAGCAAAGCCGTATAGAAATGGCACTTCTTCCCGAATTTGGAAATGGGTAAAAATTTGCGCCACTCCTCCTGAATCTGGTAACTGGTTTGCTAAGCGTTGGGGAACTTGCAAATCATACCCCAAGCCATTCACTTCCAGAGTCAGAACAGCCCGATTACCAATTGTTTGAATACCAGCAACGATTCCTTTGAGATAGCTAATCATTTTAAAATACCAAAATATTTTAATCCTTCCAGAATTCCACCTGCACAAAAATCTTGTGCTAAGTAACGACGATCGGCCGGATACTCGTTGTGCCACTGGAGTAACTCTTTTCGAGCATTACCGACTATGATTCCCCTTTCGTTGCCTACAGCAAATAAAGCAATATCATTACCTGAATCACCGCAGACAACTGTTTGTTCTGCTGCAAATTTCCACTTTTGGCGCAGAAATTGCATTGCTTGACCTTTATCGCTGGTAAGGGGTACAATGTCAAGGTCTATTCCGCTACTGTAGATTAACTTTACATTTAATTTATATTTATCCAACTCTGCCTCAAGTTGCGGTAGAATGCTGACCGCTATTTCTTGAGGAACAAAAAAACTTACTTTAAAAGCACGCTGTTCTGATTCCGGTTGCAGCTTTAATTCCGGGAAAGTCTCGGTTATGGATAAGATGAGTTCTCGATCCCAACCAGGGGAGAGGATTTCTGACCAACTAGAATCAGGAGTATTACTGCCATGAAGGTAGATTTCTGTCCCTACAGCAAGGACTAGAGCATCTGGTTGCAAAAGATTTTTTTGAAGTTGGAGTTCTTGGTAAAGCTGAGGCGATCGCCCTGTAGAATAAACAATTTTTGTGCCATATTTTTGACGATGTTCGCTCAGTAAATCATTCAACTTTGGTAAAGCGTCATCATTACCCACGGTACGATATACGAGAGTGTCATCCAGGTCAGTTACAAAAAGAAATGGTTTCATAATTTTGATGTACCTTAAGCTAAGTAGTTCGCAAAACCCTTGAAAATCTGAAGACTGGCCAGATGCCATACGCAGACACGGATTCTTGACCATGCGTTCGGGGATAATTTACCAGATTTTGGTTCTGATGTATTCTTACCAGTGCAATAATTCTTTGCAAGAGCAAAAAATAGACTTTTTCTGTGTCTAGTTAATCAAAACCCAGATGCATATAAATCTTCGTTCCATAAAAGAGGTTGACTTTGATTTCATCTACAATGTGACGAAAGCTGCAATGCAATCTTATGTGGAACTAACTTGGGGAAGCTGGGTTGATAATGAGCAGCGTGTGTGGATTTATGCTTCGATTGATTTATCGACTCACCGAATCATCCAATTTGAAGGTAAAGACGTTGGATGTTTAGCAATAGAGTATTATCCTAGTCACATACAGCTAACCAAACTGTATTTACTTCCCAATTTTCAGCGTTATGGGATTGGTACATTTATTCTGCGCCAGCTGATTACTGAAGCAAAAGAGAAGGAAAAGCCTCTGCAACTAAGAGTTTTAGCTGTAAATCCAGCACGTAAACTTTATGAACGTGAGGGTTTTATAATTCAAGCTCAAACGAATGAGAGAATTTATATGAAGTATGGAGGATAGGGAAAGTTTTCCTCCGGAATTCAGATAAACTCAAGTAGCAACTTACTATAATTATTCATTACTCAAAGTTTCAATCAACAAATCTACCTGCTGCTGTCGCTGTTGCAAAAAACTTTCGCACTGACGCAAATACTCAACAGCCTTGCCAAATTGGTCAAAAACTTCTTCCAATTCCAACTCACCCGCCTCAATGCGAGCGATAATTCCCTCTATTTCAATAACCTTCGCCTCATAATTCCAACCTTCCATCGAATCAGAACTAGAAGCACTCTTGCGTTTAACCATTATTAATCTCTTGGCGTCTTTTTCTAACGACACGCTCCGCGTTGGCGTAGCCTCTGGCAGAGAAGGCGTCTTGGCGGTTTGTTTATTTCCACAATTTTCACTTTACACCTCAGCCTGCCCCAATTGAATCATCGCCATTATCCAAAATCAACTACGATACAATCAATTTAACCACCTCTACCGCCTGCTTTTCGTGGTCAACACTTTTCGACAACATTCGGCTTCCTCATACATTCCGCCTCTTGAGAGTGGCGATCGCCTCACTCGTCCGGAATTTGAGCGTCGTTACAATGCCATGCCCAACCTGAAGAAAGCCGAATTAATTGAAGGAGTCGTTTACGTGGCATCACCTCTGCGCTTTGAACCACATGCCGAACCGCACGCTAATTTAATGGGCTGGTTGTGGTCTTATAAAGTAGCCACGCCTGGAGTCAGACTAGGTGATAATCCAACTGTGCGGCTAGATTTAGATAATGAACCCCAACCTGATGCCATTTTGTTAATTGATGCAGCCTGTGGCGGAAAGTCTCAGTTGGGCAGTGATGGTTACGTTGAAGGTGCCCCAGAATTAGTTGCAGAAGTCGCCGCTAGCAGTGCTACTAAAGATTTATATGATAAAAAACGCGCCTATCGTCGCAATGGCATCTTAGAATATATTGTTTGGCAGGTTTTTGAGCAAACTATAAGTTGGTTCAGCTTGCAAGATGGTGAATACGTAACACTGACACCAAATGCCTCAGGCATCATTGAAAGTCAAATATTTCCTGGATTATGGCTGGATGTCTCAGCATTAGTTAGTGACAATATGCAACAGGTTTTAGCGGTGTTGCAAACAGGGCTAAATTCAGCTGAACATCAAGCGTTTGTTCGGCAGTTGAACAATAGCTGATTTATTGACACTCGCACAGCTATCAAAACATAGCGATCGAGCATTTGTTATTTCGGCGATCGCATTTGTTGTTTCGGGGAACCCATTTATTACTTTGGCGATCGCATTTATGATTTTAGTGAGCGCATTTATGATTTTAGTGAGCGCATTTATAATTTTGTGAGCGCATTTATAATTTTGTGAGCGCATTTATGATTTTGGTGAGCGCATTTATAATTTTGGCGACGCATTTATGATTTTAGTGAGCGCATTTATAATTTTGGCGACGCATTTATGATTTTAGTGAGCGCATTTATAATTTTGGCGATCGCATTTGTTATTTTGGCGAACTCATATCAAGTCTGCTAAATTAGTTATGATATGTCATTGCGAGCGTAACGAAGTGGAGCGAAGCAACCGCAAGAACTCTGGGATTGCTTCTCTTGTCTACGAGACGCTCAACGAACGCTTCGCTCGCAATGACAACTAATTAACCGGACATGATATCATTTGTTATGGTTAATGTTGACATAGGTTCTATTTCATTGCCTTTTCGACTTCTTCGCAAATTTTCACCCAAGCTTGGTTACGTTCTCCTTTATTTAGAGTGTCAAGGGGTTTATTTGGAGGGTGAGCAGCTTGGTATTTTTCGATGTCGGTTTTTCTGTATGAGCTTGCACTAATTGGAATCCAGATAATAGTTAATCCCTCTTGTTCGGCTGCGTTAAGTAAGGGGGGTAGCTCATGTCTGTCGATGAAATCAGAGCCTATAAAGTCAGGGCTGACTAGCAGGATAGCAACCTTAGCCGTAGCTAATGCTTTTTCAATCTCGGCTTTCCATTTTGCGCCAGGTTTGATTTTGGTGTCATCCCAAACGAGCAAACCTTCTGCACGAATATAGGGTTTTAGTTGTGTTTGCAGTTCTGTTAACCATTCTGCATCTTGATGACTGTAGCTAACAAATATTTGGTTTCTGATGCTTTCTGACATAATTGGTTCCTTAATCGGGGCTGGTTCAATAATTACTTTGTCTCTATCTTTGTCTATTTGTTGTCTTTGTCGAGTTCTTATATCTTCATACCCATCAAGTAGTTGACGCAAATCGAGTTTTAATTTTAGTTTGCCGATGGTGATTGTGCTTTCACCCATTGATTCGAGTCCGAGTAGTTCTTGGTAGTCGAGGGGTGGATGATTGGGATGGTTGGGAACGGGAACCCATTCGGTGATTTCAAGATTGGGGAGACTTTTGTGGATTTTTTGGAAGACATCGCGGAGGATGCCGAGAAATAAGCGCCGGGTTTCTTTACGTCCGCTAATGGTGATGAAGATTTTTTTGTCTTCGGGATCGGCTTTGATGCGAGCGATGTTGTAGATTTCGTTGTTTTCTTGATATTGCAGCATTACGCCACTGCGCCAATAGATATGGTTATGAATTTTTTCGTGTGTGTTGACGATGAAGCGGGAGATGATGCTTTCGGGGAGAACTTTGTAATGGTATTGAAATTCCAGGGTTTCGCCTTGGAGTTTTGTTTTGTCTGGTTGGTCTTTAGGCAAAAGTCCCGCAATCAGGAATTGTGGTGGCTGACATTCTAGTGCAAAGCAAAGCTCAAATTCTTTCATCAGACCGATTAGATAGTCGTGACGCTTGATGGGGTAACGCTCTGGATTGAGGATGCGGGTGAGAGCGGCGGGGGTGAAAATGCCTTTGGTTTTAGTTTTGAGGTTTTCATCGCTCAGGAGGGCGTAAATGCCTTCTGTCACCCAGTTTGGTTTGAGGACGTTGGTATCTTTGAGGATGGGATGCTCGCGGAAGTTGAGAACTAAGCCGAGTCGATGGAGGAGATCGATGAGTTGATCTTGATTTTGTTCTTCGGGAATTTTGTTTTCGTGACAGATGCCGATGTAGCGGTTGTAGCTGATGAAGTCTTCAGTCATGGATTCGAGTTTTTGTTTAACCTCAAACCATGTCAGGGGTAGAAGGTCGTAGACTTCTTTGAGGTTGGCGATTTGCTGCAAAATTGCGGTGCGAAGTTCATCAATGCCGATATTGTCTTGGCAAGAGGTTTCGAGAATGTCTTGTATGTTGGGATATTTTTCGCGTAATGCTTTGCGGTTGATGTCGAAGGGTTGTTCGTCTTTTTTGTTGCCAACGATAATTACGGGGGACTGTCCGCCGAAGCTTTCGATTAGTTTCAGCCAATATTCGATGCGGTTTTCTTCTTCGCTGGTGCGACAATTACAAACGAGGAGATAGAGGCTGCGCTTGGTCAAAAAAAACTGATGGGTAGCATGATAAATTTCCTGTCCGCCAAAGTCCCAAACATTCAGGCGGATGTCCTTACTATTTACCTGCACGTTCCAAGTTTCTACATTGAGTCCGTCGGTTTGGGATTGATTTTTATCATATTTATTGCGGATTAGTCGCTCAATAAGGGATGTTTTACCGACGCTACCTTGTCCGATGAGCAAGAGTTTGGCTTCGTTGAGTGGACGCACTTCACCACTTCGGAGTAATTGCAAGTAATTGAAAATGTCTTTAACTGAACCAACATTATCAGAAGATCCTAAAATCTCTGGTGAAATAGGAAGCGGATTTCTCCGTAAATCTAGTGTTTCCAATTTCGGCAAACTTTCGATCGCCTCTGGAATCTGGGTTATTTGGTTGTTACTGAGGTAAAGCTGCCTTAGATTGGTTAAATTAGCGATCGCCTCTGGAATCTGGGTTATTTGGTTGTTACGGAGGTGAAGCTGTGTCAGATTGGTTACATTAGCGATCGCCTCTGGAATCTGGGTTATTTGGTTGCCATCGAGGTCAAGCCGCGTCAGATTGGTTAAATTAGCGATCGCCTCTGGAATCTGGGTTATTTGGTTGCCATCGAGGTGAAACTGCGTCAGATTGGTTAAATTAGTGATCGCCTCTGGAATCTCGGTTATTTTGTTGGAACTGAGGTGAAGCTGTGTCAGATTGGTTAAATTAGCGATCGCCTCTGGAATCTGGGTTATTTGGTTGTTATGGAGGTGAAGCTGCGTCAGATTGGTTAATTTAGCGAGCGCCTCTGGAATCTGGGTTATTTGGTTGTTATGGAGGTAAAGCTGCGTCAGATTGGTTAATTTAGCGAGCGCCTCTGGAATCTGGGTTATTTGGTTGTAACTGAGGTCAAGCTGCGTCAGATTGGTTAATTTAGCGATCGCCTCTGGAATCTGAGTTATTTTGTTGTTATAGAGGTGAAGGTGCGTCAGATTGGTTAATTTAGCGAGCGCCTCTGGAATCTGGGTTATTTGGTTGTTATAGAGGTGAAGGTGCGTCAGATTGGTTAATTTAGCGATCGCCTCTGGAATCTCGGTTATTTTGTTGGAACTGAGGTGAAGCTGTGTCAGATTGGTTAAATTAGCGATCGCCTCTGGAATCTGGGTTATTTGGTTGTTATGGAGGTGAAGCTGCGTCAGATTGGTTAATTTAGCGAGCGCCTCTGGAATCTGGGTTATTTGGTTGTTATGGAGGTAAAGCTGCGTCAGATTGGTTAATTTAGCGAGCGCCTCTGGAATCTGGGTTATTTGGTTGTAACTGAGGTCAAGCTGCGTCAGATTGGTTAAATTAGCGATCGCCTCTGGAATCTGAGTTATTTTGTTGTTATAGAGGTGAAGGTGCGTCAGATTGGTTAATTTAGCGAGCGCCTCTGGAATCTGGGTTATTTGGTTGCTATGGAGGGTAAGCTGCGTCAGATTGGTTAATTTAGCGAGCGCATCAGGTATTTCAGTTAGCTCTACTCGAATTAAGATAAGTTCTTCTAAATGTAGTATTTGCGTTACCACATCGGGAATGCTCTCTAAAGGATTGCCACTAATATCTAACTTACGCAAATTAGGCAAACTCAATAGTTCGAGTGGAAGCGTTTTTAAATTGTTGCCCGAAACCTTTTCGAGAAGGCGGCTTCCTACTGGTTCAGAACCATCAACCTTCTTTCCCAAAATCAAAGACTCAAGCTGCTTCAACTTACCAATTTCCACAGGTAACTCAGTCAACTCTTGCCCCGACAAGTCTAACTCTTGCCAACCCTCAGCCACAGCGCGATCTATCAGTACCAATAACTCATCCTGCGTCATAATTCCAAGGAAAAGGGTGAGGAAAGAAGATTGATAAAGATTATCTTAACTGATTTGCGAAAAATGCTAAATTATCACTTGTTGGCGAGCGCGCCTTAAGATGATAAGAAAAGCGATCGCTGTTTGGGATATTGGGGATTTAGGCGTAGGCGTAGCCCGTCGCAGACATCGCGCTGAGATTGATGGGAAAAAGCGATCTCAAAACATAATAGCTATTATTACCAATGCTCTATAACCAATCCATCCACATAATCAAAATCTGAATCATCGGTAACAAGCACCCAACCATGTTCCAGACAGTGCGCTGCAATCCAAACATCATTCATAGGAATTGGCCGCCCTTTGCGCTTCAAAGCCAAACGAGTCTGAGCATAGATAACTGCCGTTCGCTTTTCCACAGGCACAACCGCACAAACTTCCATAAACTCCAAATATCGAGGAAGATTTTTCAACGGTCGAGTCGAGTTCTCAGCTCCAAACAGTAACTCTCCCACTACTACGACCGACAAAAATATTTCTGGTAACGCCAATACTCTTGAAACAATATCAGGATCGCCATTTAGAAAACGTATTGCAACAGAAGTATCTAACGCAATTTCACCACTCATTTAAATCAACCTGACGACAATCAGTTTGAATTGCTTTCTGTAAATCAGCCGCCTCATCATCACTCAAAATACCCGCAAATTTTGCTAGAGGATGATGACTACGTGTTGTCTGAACCCGATGCAAAAAATCTAACATTACTTTGACTAACTCATCTGGAAGCTCTGCAATTTCTTGGATAAGCTGCTCGCGGCTAGTCATATATTTGCCCTCTTTAGCAAAGTTTTTCGTCAATATTATAACGAATCAGTCTCAAAATAAATTACCAGGTTTTGCGATCGCGCCTTGAGCCTTGAGATCTGGCGATCGCATATATCTAAATCTGGTTTCTAGCTATCTCTGTTATGATACCTGCGAATCAATTTTTGGCATTGTTCACTTCCGTAACTTTCACTTTCACCTCACCCTGTCCCAATTGAATCGATAAATCTTGCCCCACTTCTAACTCAGCCGCAGCACGAGCGATCGCCCCATTTTCCTGTCTCACCACCGCATAACCACGCTGCAACACAGCTTTTGGGTCAAGAGTTGCTAACTTTTGCCGCAATAATTCTAAATGCTGCTTTGCTTGCTGCGATCGCCCCATCGTCACTTGTACCAACTGCCGACGCTTCCAAACTAGCTTCTGCGCCTCTTGCTGGACTTGCCGATCTAACCGCAAACGTCGCAAACGGTTTCGCAATGCTTGCAGTTTATTCTCAGCATTTTCCCCAAAGTCATGCACCGCCTCATGCAAAGCCACAACTCGCTGCCGATGCTCAGCATACAACTCTGCAATTGCCGGTACAACTCTTTCTGCCGCCGCTGTTGGTGTATGCACACATATATCTGCAACTAAATCTGCCAAAGATTCATCTCGTTGATGACCAATACCAGTAATTACAGGAATGGAACAACTAGCAACAGCTCGCACCACTCGTTCATCATTAAAGCAAGCCAACTCCTCAACTGCACCCCCACCACGCGATAAAATTAGCACTTCGGCACGTCCATCTTTGTCAACTCGCTCAATTGCTTTGACGATAGATTCTGGTGCTTGCTCGCCTTGTACTGTAGCTGGAGAAAATAAAACGTGTAAACCTGGATACCTTTGCTTGAGAGTTTTTTGAATATCACCCCAAGCCGCCGCAGTTGGTGAAGTGACGACAGCGATAGTTTGGGGATGAATGGGGAGCGATCGCTTTCTTTGTGGATCGAATAACCCCTCAGCCAGCAAGCGATTTTTTAATTGTTGATACCGTAGCGCCTGTAAACCAACACCAGCTGGTAAAGTCTGCCAAACTGACAGCTGATACTCTCCTCGTTGCGGATACACACGAATACTGCCCAAAATAATTATCTGCTCACCAGGAACGGGAATCTGGGCTAGTTTTGGCAATTGGCTATTCCATACCACACACTTAATTCCTGCGGTGCCATCTGTATCTTGCAAGGTGAAGAATAACCCACTGCGATGGTGATTAGCACTGGAAACTTCTCCAGTTACCCAAACTTGCCGCAATTGTTCATCTTGCTCTAACAGCAAGCGGATATAGTCAGTTAAACCAGATACAGAAAGTGCTGTATCGAGAATGAGAGAGTCGGGAACGTCGAAAGTCATCAAAGATGCCTGAGAGCAAAAGCTTAATCAAATATTAGCAAATAACCTTAATTAATAGGTATTACCTTGAATTATTCAAACTTAAAATATTACAAAATTATATTAGACTTAGATTAATCAGCCAATACGAATATAGATGGAACCTAAAATATCATGCAAAAAATAGAATTTGAACTAGATAGACTCACCTTTGAACGAGCAAAAACTCTGGCAATAGTCAATCAATCAACACTATCAGAATTGATTAGTCATGTAATTGAACGTTTAGCAGAAATTCAGGAAAAAAAAGATCCATTAATGGGATTATATGCTGATATTCCAGAAGTTGTTGATGAAATTGTTGCCGAAGCGATGGAAAAAAGAGGATATAGCGTATCAGATGAGTGAAGTAGAAAAATCCCTACTTGATAACGATATTCTTTCAGAAATTATTAAACGAGTCAATTTTCGTATCATTAACAAAGCCAATACTTACTTAAACCAATTTGATAAGTATATAATTTCTGCAATTACAGTTATGGAAATTGTAGAAGGTTGGCAAAAACGTCAGCAGGAACAACGCCTTCAGGAATTGTTAACGATCCTGGCTTTACAAGAGATATTACCTTTTGATTTGGCAGAAGCAGTATTAGCAGGGAAAATGTATGCTGATTTAGAGACAACAGGAAAAAGAATTGGTTATCGTGATTGTACGATCGCTGCTATTGCTATCCGTCATAATCTAACTTTAGTTACTGGTAATTTATCTCATTATCAAAGAATTCAGGATTTAGGATATTCACTAAGATTAGATAATTGGCGTTTATAGTAACAATGGCGGCGCTTATGCAGTTACCTACTGCATAAATTCAGCAAAACAAAATATATCCCAATTATTTATAGCAAATCCAAGTATTTTACAGAGCTACAATGCCCTTAACTCTTAAGACAGCCCTTTTGCTCTTTACTTAGTATTTTAGCATACCTATAAATCAGCCATATTCTTTCTAAACCAGAAATAGTAGGTTGGGTTGAGCAGAGCGAAACACAACAGCGTATTCGGTCAAATTTGATTAGGATCGATCCCTTGTACCTGTAGTAATTCTGCTAATCTTGCTGCCCGTTCTTCAGCTTGGGTGGCGCGTTGTTCGGCTTGGGTGGCACGTTGTTCCAACTCCAGGGAATTTAGCAGTGGTTCACCCGTCTGAGCATCTTCCATGACAACTCGCCCATTCTGAAGTCCAATGAACAATCCCACTGTCTCAAACAAAATGCGTCCTTCATCATCTGGAGTCAGTGGCAAGTATTGTCCATCAACTAAACGATAACCCAGAACTTCCTCAATTACCTGCTGGCGTTGCTTGCGTCGGTCGATAATTAAATAATCCTGCACACCAGCTTCAGCGTAGTGCTTGACTTTTGTTTGTCGGTCTTCCTGGCGATAACGGGGAGAAACAACTTCAATAATCAACGAAGGACGTACCCGTTCTTCAGACACAACAAACTCAGTGCGGATCTGTTCTTTATTTTGGATTCCAAAAGCTACAAAAGTATCTGGACAATGATTTTTTAGATTGGGAATCCCCCATTGGATAATCAAATCGCGGAAGACTCCTGTGCTTGAATCATTGGCGTAACGACGAGTCAGCATATCTTTGGCATCACTCACTGCATCGTCATGAAAGGTACTGTTAGGCAAATGATATCCTTCTTGTGGATGCAGAAATTCTTCTGAAGTTAGAGGAATTTGCACGTAGTCAATACTACCATCCGGCTGGGTGACAATTTCAGTTCGCCAGCCCCGTTCAGCGAATTCATGTGATAAATCCTGGGATGTCGTGGCTGTCATTGCTAAGACTTTATTTTAGTTTTTGGTACTGTTGAGCCTAACATACTCAATCTCACTCGCCATATTAATAGCTATGTAACTAATTGTTAAAGGAGCTTCAATGCGATCGCCCTACTAGAATTGCCAATACATACCTCCATAAGTATTGGCAACAACAACCTGTGCTGATTTTTGACCAATCTAGAGGTTGCTGCACTTTGCCTACAATTATCAGAAGCCATCTCTGAATGCAAGTTGGTATCATTGTGCAGGACTACCCTAATTAGGTGGCGATCGAGTTACGATCTTGTCACAGTTGATTTTTAATTTGAGAAGTCCGATTCCAGGATTTTCTGGTTAAAATAGTATATCTGTTCTACTCAGACTCCAAACCCACATTCCTGAAAATCCATATACTTAGAGGCTCTAATGGCTATCAATACCGATACTTCTGGCAAGCAAAAAGCGTTAAATATAGTACTCAACCAAATTGAGCGCAGCTTCGGTAAAGGAGCAATCATGCGCCTGGGGGATGCTACCCGGATGCGGGTGGAGACAATTTCCAGTGGTGCGCTGACCTTGGATTTGGCATTGGGAGGCGGTTTACCCAAGGGACGGGTAATTGAGATTTATGGGCCGGAAAGTTCCGGTAAAACTACGGTAGCATTACATGCGATCGCAGAAGTGCAAAAAGAAGGTGGCATCGCTGCCTTTGTTGATGCGGAACATGCCCTTGACCCCACCTACGCTGCGGCATTGGGTGTAGATATTAACAATTTGCTGGTTTCCCAACCTGATACAGGAGAAGCCGCTTTGGAAATTGTCGATCAGCTGGTTCGTTCTGCTGCGGTTGATATTGTAGTTATTGACTCGGTGGCCGCATTAGTTCCCCGCGCTGAAATTGAAGGCGATATGGGTGATGCTCACGTTGGTCTTCAGGCAAGGTTGATGAGCCAAGCTTTACGTAAAATTACTGGCAACATTGGTAAATCTGGTTGCACAGTTATTTTCATTAACCAGTTGCGGCAAAAAATCGGTGTTACCTACGGAAGTCCAGAAACTACAACTGGCGGTAACGCATTGAAGTTTTATGCTTCCGTCCGCTTGGATATTCGCCGGATTCAAACCTTGAAAAAAGGTACAGATGAATTTGGTAACCGCGTCAAAGTCAAAGTTGCCAAAAATAAAGTAGCGCCGCCTTTTAGAATAGCGGAATTTGACATTATTTTTGGTAAAGGTGTTTCTACTTTGGGTTGCATTGTGGATTTGGCAGAAGAAACTGGCATCATTATCCGCAAAGGAGCTTGGTACAGCTACAACGGCGATAATATCTCCCAAGGACGAGACAATGCTATTAAGTATCTAGAAGAAAAGCCAGAATTTGCCGAACAAGTTAAGCAACTGGTGCGGGAAAAGCTAGATAAAGGCGCTGTTGTTTCTGCTAACTCTGTATCAAAGTCCAATGAAGAACAAGAAGACGAAGAAGAAATCGAATTAGAAGAAGAATAATAAAGAATTATTAATGGTATGGTGCGTTATAAAAACAGCTAACGCACCTTTTCCAGAATAGTGATGCGTTAGGCCTGCTGTTTGATTTTCAATTTTTTAGCTCGGTTCTACGGTTTTTGTCTGCTAAAAAAACGGTCTAAAATTTCTGATTTCTGTTCGGAACTGAAATTGTCAGACCAATTGTCAAATTTTTCAACTAGTCCGGAATTTCTCAAAATCTCTAAATTATCATTTGGTTGGTCAATTAGAGATTTTTGTCTGTCACCAGGATAAGTAGATATTTCTGCTTTGGTATCACTCTTGCGATTCATCAGCTGCATCAGTAACTCTATTGCTACAGTTGGCAGAATGCGGCACTTCTGCTCCACAAAAAAGTTAAAAGTCAGACTACCTAAACGAATGCGATCGCCATCTTTGAGTTTGATCGGCTGAAGTGCCCGTTGGTCATTGACAAAGGAACCATTCGTACTGTTAAAATCAATCAAATAAAAGCCTCGAGCGTCAATATGTTGAATCGCAGCATGGCGACGAGACATATAACTATCAGCAATGCAAATCCCACTGCTGCGATTGCGACCTATTGTCCAGATCCGCTGTGGTTGTCGTAAACTTTGGGTCTGATTGTCGCACAAGTTAGTCATCAAATAAACGGCAGCAGTATCCACTACCCCATGTACATAAGATGTCTTCAGCCTCTTCAGTGAGGGTTGATATAGGTTTTCTAGCTGAAGAATCTCATCTAGCAGGCCGCTGTGGTGTTCATATAATTTGAGGAATACCTGATATAAACTTAATCTCCGTTCTATTTCCGTTTGTGCAAAGTCAGTCATCATGTATAAACCTTCTACTACCTGATTTCGGTTGTGAATATTCTGCTTCAGCCTACAATCAGGGATAATTGCTTTTTAAGTTTCCGCTGCCATCTGAGAAGTTGACTGGCTTAGGAGGGTTAAATTTGACAACTTTTAGTTACTAAATTCCCTGTTGTTTGTAACCATAAAAATTATGGTAATCTTTATAAGAAATTATGTGATACTTTATTTCTTATTGTAAATAATCCTTTGTTATTTGTAACAGATATAAATCATGAAGATTTGATAAAGATTGCTAAAATATCTACGTATTTTTGCTGTGTAATACTATTAAAAAAATTCCTGTTAAAAATACCTTAAAAAATATCGCCCACATCTAGAACCGAGAAATTTTTTTACGTACAGGACTTACGCATAGGTAACGGAAAATCGTAGACGCCCAGGGGCTTTCCCCAGGGTATCGCAGAGGGCATGGAGAAATGAGAGTTTCAGAGAGTTCTTGCGTAATACCAATTCTGTATGAAGATACGCCAAACTATATGAGAAACGTAGACGCAAAGGGCGCATTCGCGTAGCGTCTCGTAGAGAAGAACGCAAAGAAAGAAACAAAGAAGAAGCTAAGAAAATTTGGCGCAGCCTCACAAAGAAATGGTATGATACCATTTCACAAAATACTTGATACAAATTATTAGTCTCTAATTCTTTCCCCCCCGCCCCCAGCTAAGAGCTCCCCTGCCGTCTATTTGTATCAATTTTAAAGTGAGACGGTATGAGTCCTGACGTAGTTCTGCTAGTAGTAAGGGAATACCGTTAAGTTAAAGATTGTTTGTAAAAATTTTATGTGACCACAAGAGGATAAGAAGGTGGGGAGACAAGGCGAACACCTTGTCTGTTTCTTCAATTGGAAGTCCTTAACTTCTGTGTGAACCCGAATTCTCAAATCACAATAAGCCTCGTTTACCATTGGGGCGCACGGTCATCCAATTTGTTTTTGCTAATGCTAACTGTTCATCAGAAATTTTGGCATTTGTGAGATTGGCCCCACATAAATTAGCTCCTCGGAGGTTGGCATTGGTGAGATAAGCATGGCTGAGGTCTGCGCCTCGCAGATCTGCCCCTTCTAAATCAGAATGGTTGAAGTATGCTTTGTTCAAATTAGCGTCTTTGAGATTTGCTCGAGTGAGACTGGCTCTACCAAAGTCACTATTATGGAGATTAGCTCCCTGGAGATTGGTTTTTTGTAATTGAGCAGAATGGAAATTTGTTCCCGATAAGTCAGCACCTTGGAGGTTCAGTAAACTTAAATTGTGTAGGGCAAAATCCCGTCTCCCTTTCATATAGGCTGTTAGTAAACTTTGGGTATCTAACTTGCGCTCAGCTCTAGAAATTGGAATTTGGGAACCATTACCGTTGCTGTTAGCCAAAGTCGTTGATTTACCCATTCCAGAAGCTTCGCCAGCTTTAGCTCGTCTAGCGCGAATTGCTGCTGCTACCTGTGCTACTCCCGCACTAGTAACAGCAACAGAAGGATTGCTACATAAAACAGCAGAATCTTCTATGTGGTTGTGTGTTCGCGCTTTAACTCCAGCATCAGGGGATTTAACCAATAATCCCTGTGCTAAACTGTCTAAGTATGGTTCTATTTGTAAGGCTCTGAGAACGTCTGCCGCTGACTGATAGCGATTACGTACTGATACCTCTAACATTTTCCGCAATACATTGGTCAAGTGGTCACTCACTTGCACAAGCTGCTCCCACATCATCTCACCAGTTGTGGGATTGTAATCTAAATCTTTAGGAGTTTTAGTAGTTAGCAAATAAATACATGTTACGCCTAGTGCGTAGATATCACTAGCGTAGACTGGACGCATAGCCATTTGTTCTGGAGGTGCAAAGCCAGGAGTACCAATAGCATATGCAGTTAAGGCCGTCTGTCCCGATTGACTTGCGACACCTTGAGTGACTTGATTTTTGACGGCACCAAAGTCAATGAGTACCATTCTGGCATCTTGAGTACGGCGAATTAAGTTAGCTGGCTTGATATCTCGGTGAATCACCTTTTGCTCATGGATGTATTGCAGCAATGGCAAAATCTCACTCAAGAATTGCTTGACTCCAGTTTCGCTTAACACGCCGTTGAGTTTGACCTCCTCCTGCAAGGTATCACCGCTGATGTATTCTTGAACTAAGTAGAATTGTTCATGTTCTTCAAAATAATCCAATAATCGTGGTACTTGGGGATGATTGCCAATCTTACCTAGAGTTTTGGCTTCTCGCTCAAAGAGTTCTCTGGCCATCTGTAAAACATGTGGGGCGTTTCCAGAGGGACGTAGTTGCTTGATTACGCAACATGGTTCTCCTGGTAAGGCTCGATCGTTGGCTAAGAAGGTTGCTCCAAAGCCACCTTGGCCTAATGGCTTGACTACTTGATAGCGATCGCGCAACAGTAGTCGTGAGCCACAAGACTGACACCTTTGGCTATGTGCCAAATTTTCTGGATTGCGACAGGTAGGATTTAAGCAGTAGCTCATGCACTGTCAACTCGCTGCACGAAGAATCATAAGGAGTTTTATACTCTGTCTCAATTATTTAGATCTCAATCAACTGTTGCCAGGTAATTTTTGCTGGAAATCCTTTGAAGAGTTTCTAAAGTTTAAATGAGATTACGTACAGCGATCGCTAAAACAAAATCATTTATTATACTTGCATTCTTTGATAATACTTGAATTACTTTATACTAATTTGTAATTGAGAATGTCTAATTTCAAATCTTTAATGTTTCTAGTAAAGCGCGGCGTAAATAAACCTACCATTTCAAACAGGCACAAGCCTTGATATATCAAGCTTTTGAATGCGTGACTTTTGACTTCACGGCGGTACTAGCCTTCTATGGAGTTGGAAAATTCAATCGGCAAGAGGACGTAAGAAATCTGCTACTACGCTATCTGTTGGACAGGAAGCCTACACTGTACGCGTTGGTGTTGGCGTAGCCTCTCGTAGAGAAGCGTCAGTGTAGGTAGTTCACAATCGACTCCATTAGTCCTGAAGAGACTACTAGCTGGCTTTCATGTTCACACCAATCAGCTGTTCGAGAAGTGCTAAAACATCACTGCGGCTGAGTTTTTCTTTCCCATTGGCAAGGGCGTCAAGGGTGCCGTGCGCCAACGTCAAGGGAATTTGGCAAAAGTCTAAGGCTGGACTGTTAGCAAGGTTTTTGGTGTAAGCTTCTGCCAAGGCTAAATTTCGCCGCGCATACTCTTGCATATTTGCTGCATTCCAACCTTCTGGGAAGAAGTCTACCCCACGTCCGAGATCTTCAGTGTGGTTACGCAGAATATTAACTGCTTGTAAAGCCCGACCAAACCCAATGGCCTGGGTACGATTTGTTTGTGTTCCATCGTACCAAGTCCATAAGTCCGAAAGTAACAATCCCACCGCACCTGCAACCCCAAATGTATAACGATCCAAATCAGATTCCGTGTAAATTTTCCAATTTATTTCTGCCCAGTAAGCCATCCGGTCTGCCATTGCAGCGGTGGCATCCCAAATTCGAGGTGCAATTGTCTCAGGTGCTAGCAGCGACCATTCTCGAATTCTGAGAGTAACTTCTTCTAGGGAATTTTCATACCCGCAAAATCCTGCAAAGAAAGCGTCTACCTCGAAGCCATCAACTCCTGCCTGTAATGTTAGACTGATTGTGCGTAAGAGTTTTGCCTTAGTAAGGTTATCTAGTTCTCGATGATCTTCTATTTCATCAATAGCACGCATACACAAATATGCTGATGCTACTGCTTCTTGCAATCCTGGTGGTAAAAGACTAATTGGAATATAAAAAGTTCGGCTAGTTTCTTTGAGGATTTGCAAAGCATCTCTATGTAAATTCATGTTTTCACTCCCTGCTTGATTTTTACACCACATGAAGTTTGCAGTTTTTTGATGATACTGGATATAGTTTTGACTAAACTTTAAAAACTATAGACTATAAGATACGCTAGTATTTCATCTAAAAATTAATAGTTTTTGGTGTTGCAATTAACAAAACTCTCAAATTTATCAAAGTCTAGTCTAGTATATAGGTTTTTGGCTGCAAAAAAGGTGTCAGGTGTAGTTGTATATAGCTATCATGAAGTTTTTAGGGTAAATATAAACAATCATGCTAAGTGCTAAAAGATAAGTGAAAATCGTGACGAAAGTATCTTGTCTTTGCACACCTTTGATACCTCAACTTACTCGTTTATTTTTCTTAATTACATATAGAGTACCGTCAGCATAAAAAAAGCGAGTACTACGTTATGGCATAAGACTTAGCATTATCTCTCTCATTTATTAATTAATTTTATTTATAAGTATTTACAGGCAACCTATCAAAAAAACTGTATTTTTTAATACATATTTATTCTTGAAAGTAACTAGTTGACGCTAGCACCTGAGAGCGCCAAGGGTATTTAATTCAAAAAGTCATTAGACTCAAAAGTGTTGCGATCGCACTCTATTTTTTTGAATAACTGTATTCTCTAATCATAAATGATGCGGGTAAAAAAAGGCTGGTAGCTAGGAATTAATGATAAAAAAAATACTCTAAATCTACGTTTATACAGCTAATTTTTGTATATATAAATACAATTAAAATATTGTGCATACCTGTAGATGCAAACACCAGTTTCCCAAAGAGTTATGGTGGGTTAAATGAGACATATAGTTCCAAAATCCATAGTCAAACATAGACAGACGTAGGAAATTTGGCTTTAGCGATCGCTGATTTATATCAAGCTTGGATGAATACTTATAATTAGGGCTGACACTCTGACGAGGAGAATTGTAAAAGAGACTGGGGATTGGGATTGGGTGCCAAATCGAAAAATTATGGTGGGGGCTTTTACCCACCACCAAATTTTAAAAAACTTTTCCCCAGTCCCCAGTACCCCGACTTACTTAATGTAACTTTCTACTTATCTTCCACTGGCGCCAACCCATTAATTGCTGGACCATTAATTACCCTTCCTTTCGTATCAAACCGTGAACCATGACAGGGACAATCCCAGGTCTTTTCTGAGGAATTCCAGGCAACGATACAATTGAGGTGAGTACAGATTGCAGAATATTCCTGTAGTGTGCCGTTTTCGTCTCGATAAGCTGCGACTTTTGTCAAACCACGTCGCACTACTGCACCTGTGCCGGGAGCAAGTTTTTCCACAGACTCAACATCTCCTGGTGTCATCCAATTGAAATACTGGGTAGCAACATTGAGATTCTCAGAGATAAAATCACCTACTCCACCAATTTTTACACGGGACGGGTCGTAAAGCTCTGCCCAGGTATTTTTTCGCCCCAAAATCAAATCTGTTAAGAGTATACCTGCGATCGTGCCGTGGGTCATGCCTATGCCTGTATCACCGGTGACGATGTAGACGTTTTCTTCATCAAAGGGGTTTTTGCCAATGTAGGCAATACCGTCATCAGAATTCATTACCTGACCTGACCAACGAAATAAAAGCTCCTGTGCCATAGGGAAACGTTCTCGCGTCCATGTCTGGAGTTTGGCATACCGGACACTGGCATCATCAGCTTGTCCGGTTTTGTGGTCTTCACCGCCAACAATTAATACATCATACTCGCGATCGAGCTTCTGTAATCTTATGTAGTGGTAAGGGTCTAGGGTATCCCAATAAAGCGCTTTGTAAACAGAACCGCGCGGCACTTTAACACCGATGACAAAAGTCATGTATGGAGCTTGCTTAAAGTGCATAGTAGCTAAGTTACTGATGGGTGAATTGGTTGCTACTACCACAGCATCAGCTGTGACAACTTTACCACTGCTGGTTTCAACGTAGGCGGGTAAACCACCTTTGATTTTTTCTACGTGTGTTCCGGTATAGATTCTACCACCACGGCGTTGAATTGCTTCTGCAAGTCCAGCGAGATATTTCAATGGGTCGAATTGCCCTTGTTGGGGAAAACGTAGACACACTCCTGTATCAAAATCAGTCAATGGCGCTTTCTTCACCATTTCTACGTTAGTGAGTCCGACGCGGTGTGCAGCTTCTAACTCGTGTTGAATTTCATCGAGTGATTTCGCGTCTGGGGGAAACAGATAGCCATCAAGCCGCTCAAAATCGCAGTTAATATTTTCTTGGGTAGCGATCGCCTCTATAGTATTAATTGCTGTTGTATGACTTTGGGCAATAAGTTTTGCGCTTTCTTTACCGTGTATTTGCTCAAGTTCGTAGTAACGTTCAGTTAGCACATTTGATAGATGTGCTGTTGTCCGTGCAGTTTGACCGCCACCAATCGGGCCATCATCCAACACCACTACAGACTTACCTTGGCGGGTTAAAATATAGGCAGTTGACATCCCCGCTATCCCAGCGCCGACAACGCACACATCTGCATAAATATTTTCTGTAAGCGCGGGTTGTTCTGGAACTTTTGCGCTTGTCATCCAAATAGAAATAGTTTTGCCAGAGTCGTTTTGCATCTTTGTTGTAGAGTCTTAAGTCTAATTTAATCTGCTGGAAATAGCTTGAGAAAGCTAAGGCTAATCAGAAAATCAGAAGCAACAAGCAAGAAAAATTGTTTGATATTTTTCCTCTGATTATTGTATACGTGTATATCTTTAGCCCTTGTCGAAACTAAGTGAGAATTTTGATTCCAGCATTTTCTTGTGTAAGTTTAGACTATTTTTTATAAAGATTTTATCTTCACGATGATAGACATGAAAAATATTCTTTATTGAAGATGAAATCGCTAGAAAGATCTATTTTATAACCAATGGAAATGATATTGTACTTATTGGAATTGAGAGCGTTCGTCAATATTGTTCAGCCAAAAGTAGGAGAACAAATCAATAAATAAGATTTTAAAAATCGCACTGAGTACTGTTACCAGTATTGGCGGCTTTTTCGATGGTGCTATGTTTTAGTTGATGCCTTGAGGATTACCCGATCAAAATTGTGGGACGTAGACAAGCTAAACAGCAGTGGAAATTGCAGCCAGATGAGGGCTATGGAAACCTCCATCGTCTGAAATGATTGTAGAATTTGTAGTATTGGGGAGCAGTGCTTGCAAGACGATTGGGAAACCTTCACAAAGCTTGATTTTTTAACCACCATTATTTCTTACTCTAAATTGTCCAATAAAAAATATGCATAGGGGTAGATGAAAAGCAACTAAAGGGGTAGCATAAAATACAATGGACATAAATGATTAACCCGTAAGAAATACGGTAACTTATTACGCTAGATAGATGCGGTTAGAGAACACTCAATGTTAAAGGTTAACCGCTTGCGACTGCAAGATATACTTAAAATTCCTGCAAATTCATTTGTGGCAAAAATCGCAAGTGCGATCCCCCTTTTGGTTGGTAGTTTGGTACTAGTTGGTTGGTGGCTTGAAATTGATGTTCTCAAGCGCGGTTTTCCTGGTAGTCCCGCCACAATGAAATTCAACGCAGCGGTGTGCTTTGTGCTGTCTGGTATGTCGCTGTGGCTGTTTTTAAGAGGAGGGGAAAAGAGGAGCAGAGGGGCAGGGGGGCAGAGGGGCAGGGGGGAAAGAACAATTCAAAATTACCCCTACTCGTGGACTCTTCTACTTTCTGGGGTTTGTGCGATCGCGGTTACCATAATTGCTGGACTCACACTCTGTGAATATGTGTTCGGCTGGAATTTTGGTATTGATGAGTTGGTGTTTCGTGACTCACCGACGAGTTTAGCGACATCACATCCGGGGCGAATGGGGGTGAACACGGCGCTGAATTTTATATTGCTGAGTGTCGCCTTACAGTTTCTGGTTTATCCAAAAACCTACCGTAGTTATTGGTATGCCCAAATTCTGGCTTTGATAGCTACTTTGATTTCCTTTCAAGCGCTTATGGGCTATGCCTACAAAGTCAAAGTTCTTTATGGACTTGCTCCCTATACAACATCAATGGCGTTACACACAGCGGTGTTGTTTAACTTGCTAGGTATAGGCATTTTGTGGGCGCGGGCAGAACAAGGGTTAATGAGAGTAGTTACAAGTGATAACTATGGCGGCTTACTTGCACGTCGTTTATTGGTTGCGGCGATCGCAGTACCTTTTATATTAGGGTGGATAATTGTTGAAGGTCAACGCGCAGAACAATACGATCCAGCTTTTGCAGTATCGATGTTTGCCATTATCTTGATTGTAATTTTTACTGTTTTGATTTGGCAAAGTGCGAGGGTTATCGAACACCTCAGCCATCAGCGCGATATCTCCGATGACCTGCGCCGACGTGCCCAAGAAGCACTCAGAGCCTACGAAGATAAACTGGCAAGCTTCGTAGATGCTAACGTTATTGGCATTGTCTATGCTGACGTATACGGTGGTATCTACAAGGCAAATGACGAATATCTCAGGATAATTGGTTACACGCAAGAAGATGTGTTAACAGGCGGATTAAACTGGAGAGAGATCACAGTTCCAGAGCATCGTTACTTAGACCAACAAGGTATCGCCGAAGCAAAGGGAAATTCCAAAGGTGCTTGTACACCTTACCAGAAAGAATACATCCGCAAAGATGGTAGCCGAATCCCGATTTTAGTTGGTTACGTGCTATTGGGAGAAAAACGGGAAGAGTCAGTAGCGTTTATCCTCGATTTGAGCGAACGCAAGCAAGCAGAAGCAGAGCAACAAAAATTAGTATCGCTGGTAGAAAATAGCTCTGACTTTATCGGCATCGCCACCCTTGAGGGACAATTACTTTATATAAATGATGCAGGTCAAAAGTTAGTAGGGCTTGCAAGCCTGGAAGAGGTGAAGCAAAAGGCAGTATTAGATTATGTCATGCCTGAAGACAAAGATTATTTTCAACAACATATATTGCCGACTGTGCGATCGCAAGGACGGTGGCAGGGGGAATTCCGCTTCCGACATCTGCAAACAGGTGAAGCGATACCTGTTGATTACAACATCTTCACTGTTACAGAGAACAACACAGGTCAACCAATTGCTCTGGCCACTGTGACTCGCAACATCAGCGAGCAAAAACAGGCCAAGGAACAAATCTTACAATTAAATAAGGATCTACAGCGCCGCATCACTGAATTACAAACTTTGCTAGATGTAATTCCCATTGGCATTGGCATTGCCGAAGATCCTGAATGCCAAAATATCAAAGTCAACCCTGCTTTTGCTAAGCAGTTAGGAATATCTTTAGATACAAATGCTTCCCTGAGCGTTCCCTTGGATGAAAAAGCAACAAGCTTTAAAATTTGCCGCCAGGGAAGGGAACTCTCACCAGAAGAACTTCCCATGCAGTACTCTGCCGCTCATGGTGTTGAAGTGTTTGATGTAGACCTAGAGATAATACATGAAAGCGGAAAAATAGTCAAGCTTTTGGAGTACGTTGCACCATTGTTTGACGAGGAGGGGAAGACCAGAGGGTGTGTTGGTGCATTTTTGGATATCACAGAACGCAAGCAGGCAGAAGAAGTACTCCGCAATCAGCAAAAATGGCTGGAAGATGTGTTAAATCTGATGCCAAGACCGCTGTTGTTTATTGAACCAGGAACGGCACGGGTAACTTTTGCCAATCGCTCTGCTGACGAATTAGCTGGGGGCGAATTTCCTAAGGGTGTCCCAGCGGCAGAATATCACACAGTTTACCACTATACGGATGCGGCAGGAAATCGTATTCCCAATGAGCAAATGCCAGGAGTGCGGGTTGCCCTTGGGGAACGTCTGAATGGGTTGGAGGTGGACTGGCATACTAGCTCTGGTGTGCTATCTCTACTGATATTTGCTGATACATTGCCAGCAATGCACGGCCATCCAGCTATCTGTATTTTGGTGTTCCAAGATATTACCAACCTCAAACAGGCAGAAAAAGCGCTTTCCCTTGGTTACCAAAGGCTAAAGCTACTATTTGATACAGCTAACGATCTGCTATCGAGCCAGCAACCAGTGGTACTAATCGATAGTGTCTTCCGAAAACTCTCCGAGCAAATTGGTTTAGATGTTTACTTTAACTATTTGCTTGACGATAACTCTCGCCTCATGCGGTTAGAGTCTTACGGTGGCATTTCCCCAGAACTGGCAAAGGAAATTGAGTGGTTGGCATTTGGTGAAGCGGTTTGTGGTACTGTAGCCCAGCAACGCCACCCAATAGCTGTAGAGAATGTGCATCAATCAGGTGACATCAAAACAGAATTGATTCGTTCTTTAGGCATTACTGCTTATTATTGTTACCCGTTAATTGCACAGGGGCGGCTGTTGGGTACTCTTTCCTTTGGCAGTCGGACTCGATTTAGCTTCACCGAAAATCAAAAGGGGATGATGCAAGCTGTGTGCGATCAAATTGCGATCGCTATGGAAAGAGCGAGTTTAATTGCATCTTTGCAGCAGCAAACTGAAGAACTGCAACAAGCTAACCGGATGAAAGACGAGTTTCTGGGCATATTATCCCATGAATTGCGATCGCCCCTCAATGCAATCCTTGGCTGGGCACAACTCTTGCAACGCAGCAAGCTCAACGAAACCCTAATCACTAAAGGTATGGAGACAATTGAGCGCAATGCTAAGGCGCAAACCCAGCTAATTGAAGATCTGCTGGATATATCACGGATGAATAGAGGCAAATTACGCCTCAATGTCCGTACTTGTAATTTGGTGCCGATGATTGAATCGAGCCTAGAGACTGTTAGTTTAGCCGCCCAATCAAAGGAAATTGATTTGAGATTTTCCCTCGTTCTTTCAGCAGAAAATGAACATCCAAAGGACAACGGCAAAGGTGAAGATTCAATATTCTTAGTTTCCGGTGATTTCGAGCGCTTGCAGCAGATTATTTGGAATTTGCTATCCAATGCCATCAAATTCACACCCGCAGGAGGATGGGTAGAGGTGCGATTGTCTGTAGTCAATGACATCAACGCCCCAACGTCTAGTTTAGGAGAATGCCTTGGGCAAACCCCCAAATTAGGACAACAGACAACCGACAAATATGCCCAAATTCAAGTAATTGACACAGGTATCGGCATCAGCGCTGATTTTCTGCCTTATGTTTTTGAGCGTTTTCGTCAAGCTGATAGTTCTAGCACGAGAACCTATGGTGGATTAGGACTAGGATTAGCGATCGTGCGTCATTTAGTAGAATTACATGGTGGCATCATCCACGCACATAGTCCGGGTGAAGGACAAGGCGCGACATTTACAGTCAAGCTACCACTTTTAAAAAGTCCGCCCCTCTCCCCCCCTACTCCCCTCCTCCCCTCTTTGCCTTCCCTGCTTTCCCTCCTTGGTGTGCGGGTACTGGTTGTAGATGACCAAGTTGATAGCCGTGAATTTATCACCACAGTACTCCAACAGTACCAAGCCGAAGTTCAAGCAGTAGCATCAGTTCAAGAAGCATTGCAAGTAATTTCACAATGGAAACCAGATGTATTAGTTAGCGACATCGGTATGCCCCAAGAGGATGGTTACTCTTTGATTCGGAAATTGCGATCACAATCTCCAGAAGAAGGAGGAAATATTCCCGCCGCCGCACTGACAGCTTATGCTAGGGTCGAGGATCGGATGCGAGCAATACAAGAAGGTTATCAGCTGCATTTGCCCAAACCTATTGAGCCGGCTGAATTAGCAACAGTAGTCGCCAGTCTGGTTGGGCGGACTTGAAAAATCAGAAGTCAGGAGTCAGAATTCAGAATTCAGAATTCAGGAGTCAGGAGTCAGGACAATACGCTTCGGTTAAGGCATCAGACGCGATAAATCGCCGTTTCTACAAGGATCGATCTTTTGTAGAGACGGCGATTTATCGCGTGTTTGGATCTAGAATTTTCATCAAAAAACCTTAACCGAACCGTATTAACTTATCAACTCCTTTTCAGCCTGAAGCCAATGTTCTAGAGACTTGCCATTTGGATAGCCCGATTGTTGCCAGATTTCATAAGCTTTTAAACGGATTTTATTTTCATCTGGGCTGTTACTAATAAAATGTTCGCAGGAATTAGTTGTGAAATTATAAGGAGCTTGTCCAAAAAAATTCTGACGAGCCAGAACTTCAGCTGTAAAACGGTAACAATTTTCTTTGATTGGGCAATTTTTTCCTGGACACATAGTAATGTCGTAAGGCATATATAGTAATCCTCTTTGATTTTTGAATTATGGGAAGTTGGAAGATTTAGCCCAAGCGTAGGCGTAGCCCGTCGTAGACATCGCTGGTTTTGGGCTAGTTGCGATCGGCAAATCTAATATAAGCGGCTCTATATTTAGCTGGAGAATTAGGGCGGGCAAGATGCCCACCCCACAAGAGTTTGATTGAATTTGAATATGTAAGAGAAATCATTCTGTAAACGGACACAAGACTTAGGCGATCGCCTTTTTTGCTCGACAATTTGAGTTTGGAGGTGGAATGGTGAGGGTTTGAAGAAGGGCGATCGCTTTTTTTCCTCGACAGTTTTTGTTCCAAGGTGCAACTTCGAGGGTTAAAGGTGCAACTTCGAGGATTAAAGGTGCAACTTCGAGGATTAAAAGCGCAACTTCGAGGATTAAAAGCGCAACTTCGAGGATTAAAGGTGCAACTTCGAGGATTAAAGGTGCAACTTCGAGGGTTAAAGGCGCAACTGCCGAGTTCAGAAGTGGAACGTTCACTCTTTTTGCTCGACAGTTCGGGTAAAAAGGTGCAATTGCCGAGTTCAGAGGTGGAGCGATCGCTCTTTTTGCTCGACAGTTCGGGTAAAAAGGTGCAATTGCCGAGTTCAGAGGTGGAGCGATCGCCTTTTTTATTAGACAATTTGAGTTTGGAGGTGGAATGTTAAGGGTTTGAAGGGGGGCAATGTCTAGGACATGCTACGCCTACGCGCTAATGGAATCATTGATACAGGCTACATTATTAATTAGCTCAATTTCTCTGCTGCGCGTCCAAGCAGAAACTCGTCGTCAGACATCACCTTTATCAAACCCCAAATGACTAACGAAGAACTGCTGCAAATTATTGAACAAGCTGCCAAAGACAAGGTGACAGAATTAGACCTTTCTGGCAAAGGCTTAACAACATTGCCAGCGGAAATTGGGCGGCTTACTGAACTGCGATCGCTCTACCTTCGCAGTAATCAACTGAGCAGTCTGCCAGGGGAATTTGGACAACTCACCAACCTGCAATCCCTCGACCTCAGCAGTAATCAACTGAGTAGTATGCCAGGAGAAATTGGACAACTCACCAACCTGCGATCGTTCAACCTCCGCATTAATAAACTGAGCAGTCTGCCAGGAGAAATTGGACAACTCAACAACCTGCAAACCCTCGACCTGAGTAGAAATCAACTGAGCAGTCTGCCAGAGGAAATTGGACAACTCACCAACCTGCAATCTCTCGACCTCCGGAGAAATCAACTGAGCAGTCTGCTAGGGGAAATTGGACAACTCACCAATTTGCAATCCCTCGACCTCATCGGCAATGAACTGAACAGTCTGCCAGGAGAAATTGTACAACTCATCAACCTGCAAACCCTCGACCTGAGTAGAAATCAACTGAGCAATCTGCCAACGGAATTTGGACAACTCACTAACCTGCAATCCCTCGAACTCACCGACAATCAACTGAGGAGTCTGCCAGGGGAAATTGGACAACTCACCAACCTGCAATCCCTCTACCTCAGCAGTAATCAACTGAGTAGTCTGCCAGCCGAATTTGGACACCTCACCAACCTGCGATCCCTCGACCTCACCGACAATCAACTGAGTAGTCTGCCAGCCGAATTTGGACAACTCATTAACCTGCGATCCCTCTACCTAAGGAGGAATCAACTAAGCAGTCTGCCAAGGGAAGTTGGACAACTCACCAACCTGCAATCCCTCGACCTCTACAACAATCAACTGAGCAGTCTGCCAGAGGAAATTGGACAACTCACTAACCTGCAATCCCTCCACTTCAGCAACAATCAACTGAGGAGTCTGCCAGGGGAAATTGGACAACTCACCAACCTGCAATCCCTCCACCTCAGCAACAATCAACTGAGGAGTCTGCCAGGGGAAATTGGACAACTCACTAACCTGCAATCCCTCTATCTTCGCGACAATCAACTGAGGAGTCTGCCAGGGGAAATTGGACAACTCACCAACCTGCAATCCCTCTATCTTCGCGACAATCAACTGAGGAGTCTGCCAGGGAAAATTGGACAACTCACCAACCTCAAGCAGCTTGAACTTACCAACAATCTCCTAGAACCACTTCCACCAGAAATCGAAAGTAAAGGATTGAAAGCAATACTGAACTTTTACAGACAGCAACAAGAAACCGATCGCCTCTACGAAGCCAAATTACTCATTGTGGGAGAAGGTGGTGCAGGTAAAACTACCCTAGCCAAAAAAATTCAAGACCAGGAATATACATTACAACAAGATGAAAATACCACAAAAGGCATTGATGTTATTCAATGGAAGTTCTTGCTTGACAATGACAGAGAATTTCAGGTCAACATTTGGGACTTTGGTGGTCAAGAGATTTACCATGCTACGCACCAATTTTTTCTTACCAAACGCTCTCTTTATGCTGTAGTTGCTGATACTCGCAAAGAAGACACAGATTTTTACTACTGGTTAAATGTGGTTGAATTACTGAGCGATAATAGTCCTTTACTAATTGTCAAAAATGAAAAACAAGACCGCAAACGAGAAATAAACGAGCGAGATTTTCGACGCGAATTTACCAATTTTAAAGAAACACTTACTACAAACCTTGCCACTGATCGTGGTCTGCCAGAAATCTTAAATAAAATTAAGCATTATATTAGTAACCTACCCCATGTAGGAACAGAACTGCCCAAAACCTGGGTTAAAGTACGGGAAGCTTTAGAACGAGACTCCCACGAATATATTAGCTTGGAAGAATATCTGAACATCTGTCAAGAATATGGTTTTACTAAACGGGAAGATAAACTCCAACTCAGTGGCTATCTACATGATTTAGGTGTATGTCTTCATTTCCAAGATGATGAATTTTTAATAAAAACCGTAATACTCAAACCTACTTGGGGTACAGATGCTGTTTACAAAGTATTAGATAATCCACAAGTCATTCAAAACATGGGTCAATTTAACCGCAGTGATTTAGTCAATATTTGGGATGAAGACAAATATGCTGATATGCGGGGAGAACTATTGCGGCTAATGATGAAATTTAAACTATGTTACGAAATTCCTAATAGTCGCGGCAATTATATTGCACCTCAATTACTCTCTGCCAATCAACCTGATTTCAGTTGGGATGAATCCGATAACCTAATCTTGCGGTATAAATATGACTTCATGCCAAAAGGAATTCTTACCCGCTTTATCGTCGAAATGCATTCTTTAATTGAACAACAAACCCTCCTTTGGAAAACAGGCGTTGTTCTTGCTAAAGACCAAACCCGCGCTGAAGTGATTGAATATTACTATCAACGAGAAATCAAAGTTCGCGTAGCAGGAAAACGCAAGAAAGAACTGCTAGCAGTTATCATTCATGAACTGGAAAAAATCCATAACTCTTACGAACGTCTGCAATATCAAACACTTGTTCCTTGCAATTGTGAAAATTGTAATGATAGTCAAACGCCTCATTTTTATAGCCGAGACGTGTTGTACAAGTCCTTAGATGCGCGTAATTACAAAATCCAGTGTCAAAACAGTTTTTGTATGGTAGACATCCAAAGACTAATTGACGATGTTTTATTGACTTCACAAAAACCACAACTACCTATGTCTGAACCTATAATCAGAAATCAAGTTTTTATCAGCTATAGTCATCAAGATCAACAATGGCTTACCAGACTTCAGACACAACTTAGACCAATGATTCGCAACCAAACTTTTGTTGCGTGGGACGATACTAAAATTCAACCTGGTGCAAAGTGGCGCGAAGAAATTGAAAAAGCTTTAGCAGCAGCAAAAGTGGCGGTATTGTTGGTTAGTCCCGATTTTTTGGCATCAGATTTTATTGCTGATAATGAGTTACCGCCATTATTAGATGCGGCTGAAGCCGAAGGGCTGACGATTATTTGGATACCTTTGACTTATAGCAACTATGAAGAAACAGAAATTGAAAAGTATCAGTCAGCGCATCCTCCCAATCAACCTTTAGAGAGCCTGAATTCTGCACAAGAGAATCAAGCTTGGGTGAACATCTGCAAGAAGATTAAAGCAGCAGTTCTTCAGTAGAAGATAGAGAATATTTTCTCCTTTTAGTAATGTATCAACACCGCACCGGCTGGCAACTCGATTTTTTGTCGTGTAATTACGGTATTCATAATGATAAATTTAAAACGGTGTCTTTATTTGTAGATGCAGAGTTTGTCCCGATCGCGGATGCTCGAAATAAAGTTCTCTAGCGTGTAGATGTAACCGATTTGCATTTGCACAGCATCCATAAAGGCGATCGCCTAAAATAGTCACCCCCAATCCTCGCGCATCTGCCGCATGAACTCTCAATTGATGGGTACGTCCTGTTAGGGGCGTAAACTGTACGCGGGTGTAATCTCCTTCCCTTGCCATCACCTGGAATTGTGTCAAACTCGGTTTACCACGCTGCCAATCAACTTGCTGATAAGGGCGATTTTCCGGATCTCCCCACAATGGCAATTCAATTGTACCTTGCTCAACTTCCACAAAACCTGAAAGTAAAGCCTCATAAACCTTGTGAACCTGTCGCTGCTGGAACTGCTGGCTGATTTGTCGATGAGTTTGGCGATCGCGTGCCAACAACAAAATACCAGATGTTTCTCGATCTAATCGATGCACAGATGCAAGTGTCATACCTTCAGGTAACGTATTAGACAAACGACTCCAAACACTATCTTGGCGATCGCCATAACGCCCAGGTACCGAAAGTAATCCCGGTGGTTTGTTTACAGCAATCAGCCATTCGTCCTCATAAATAAAAGTTACCTCTCCCCCAACCCCTCCCCTATCAGGGGAGAGGCTTCTTACTCCCCCTTCCCTAGCAGGGAAGGGGGCTGGGGGGTTAGGTTTCAAGCCTGAGAGCAAAAACCCCATCAATGGCTGACATCGTTCGGCACATGCTCCATAAAATTCTCCCTGGATTTTATCTTGATTTACTGAAGACGCTCCCCACCAAAATTCTGCCATTGCCAATGGTTTGAGATGATGTGTAGCGGCATAATGGAGTAGTTTTGGGGCACAACAGTCTCCAGTGCCCGTGGGTGAGCCTTCTGGCATCAATTGTTGCAACGATCGCGATCGCCCAGCAAAATTAGTCAGGCTGTAGCTGGCGTGCATCTGAGCTTGTAATTGCCGTGACAGTGCTTTACGCTGTTGTTTGAGTTCTCGAATCCGTTCATCTGCGGCTGTAATTAACTGCTGGAGGGGTTGTAAAACGGCATTTTGCTGGCGTTTAAGTTGTCGCCGTTCGATTCCCTGTTGACGACTTTCGGCGTCGAGTTGTTCAAGGGCAATATTCAGGGCTTCTGGTGTGAGAGTATTGCAGATTTGCTGGCGTTTTTCTTGTCGCTGATGTTTGCAAACGCGATGGCGATCGCTCATTATTTGTAGTTGCTGCTCAAACTCACCAGACAATATTTTGTACTGCTGGCGATCGTTGAGTTGCTTCAAGATCAGGATTTCTTCCTTGATGGCATCTAACAGTGCCAAAGTGCGGGCTTCCTGGAAAGCAACTTCGTCTCTTCCGGGAATTGGTGGCACCCAGCCCTCAACCACACTGCAACCATGCAAAAGACCAGAGAAAGCTTTAAGTACTCGTTGTTCGCCATTAGGCAATTCAACTAATAATACTCCATACATTTTGCCTTCACGAGAATAACAGTCATCTTTGGCAAGATGTTGCATTAGTCCGTGGGCGATCGCTTCGGACATTGAAGTGCGGGGTAATTTCAAGCGAGCGCCACTTTGGGGACAACATCCTTCATAGTAATAATTAGGAGATGAGTCGCTGACAGCAAAATGACAGCCTCTGAAATCGGAAACGGGGTGCAGAATTAGCATACAAGGTATGATTGCAAATCTGACTGTATATTTCAAAGAATATCTAAAATTATTAATCATTGCTGAACAAACAGATACCCGACTTATTAAATAAGTCGGGTATCTAAGCCTCAAATTAATTCTGAATTTTGAATTCTGGACTCTCCATTATTTAGCTAGAAGTAGTCGAAGAATCAGTCTCCAGTGAATTGTCTTGTTCTGGACTTTCCGGTGGATTGTCTATTTTCGGTGGAAGCTGTTGTTGAAATGAGTTATCTTTTTGGTATGTAGATTGATCTGGATCTTTTGTCATTCCATGCTGCTCTTGTCCTCTCAGTCCTAGATATGTGGCGGAACTGATTCCTTGCAGCGTCAGAAGTGTTTGATCGAATTCCGGCATTGCCAGATTTTTGACGACCTCCCAAACAAAGAATAATCCGATCGCAACTGTCCAAATGAATGTTTGGAATCGATGAAAATTGACTCCATTAATATCTGATAATATATCTAGGAAAAATCCTTCGGAAACCCTTTGAGTACCTTTTCTTTTACTTTCATCTCCTTGTCCATCAATTAACGAACTACCAAAAGCAGTTACAGAATTGATTCCTAATAACACTAGGGATTGTTCGTTTAAAACATTAGCATAATTTCCTGTAATCCCATAGATAACCAAGTAAGATCCAAAAATTATCAATGTCCAAAATGCAAGTTGAGATATCGATAAACTGAACGGATTTTGATTTACTTTTTTTCTTCCTAGAAAAATTCGAGCAATTCGACTTTTGCGTTGTTCGGGTTGAATATCAACTCTTTGTGAGATCAATCGTTCTTGTCCACCGATCAGCTCTTTTCTCGAGTAAACCCCTTCTATCCCAGAACTACGAAGAGCATTTCGGCAATATCTGGTGAATAATAAAACAACACCCAAAAGTAGAAGTAAACACAGCCAAAAGCGCCATGATAACAGAACTATATTGATTCGCGGTGGTGATTGAAGATCGCTGACTGGAATCGCAATTTTATTGGGACAGCCTACTCCGACTATCACATTAATACTGTATTTAGCTCCACCAATCAGGGCATTCCACACATCTTCAGATGGCTCATTTCGTTCAAGTCGAAAGGCTAACCAATTATCATCAACTTTTTTTTGATCTCCATCCTTAACCATAAGGATAGTTGGTTCTGCATATACGTTCTTTAGTTCATAGCCATTCAAGTACAAGACTAACTGTCGAGGATCGAATGAATTGCCCTTAACTGTTGAATTTATGGCTTCTGACAATTTTTCAACTCTGACTTTAATGCGATCGCCCATTTTAACTTGGCTACCACCATTGTCAGCAATGACTTGTTGAGTTTTGAGATTCAGAGGAACTGAACAAGTCCGGGATGGTGCAATATTCACCGAAGGAACATCTGAAATATCTTGAGCGATGACAGCAAAGTTGAGAGAAACTATTAGAGAAAACACCAACACAAAAATAGCAGCAAATCTTTTCGTATTTTTATGCATTGACCTGTATTCCCAAGCGATCGGTATATCGGTAGTTTAACCATACTTGAGTCACTCAAGATATTAAAAAAGTTGTCTGAAAAACAAATCGTAATCTGTCTTTTGTTATTTGTCATTTGTCATTTGTTCTTTGCTAATAACGAATGACCAATGACCAACGACCAATAGACTTCTTGCATAAGTCGGGAAAAGGGGAAGGTGGGGCCCCCTCTGGGGATAAGGGGCGGGGGGAAGGGGAAAAAGTTCTGTATTGTTCCCTTCCCCTTTAACCTTTACCCTTTTCCCCCCTGTTGCAAAAAGCACTTTTGCAAGAGGTCTAATGAACGCCCAATGCCCCAATTTCTACTTCATTTGACAAGTCTCAAGGCGAGAGAATAAAGCAACACATAATCGCCACCAGCTGGCCGTGGCGATCGCACTATGCCATTCCCAAACACCCAATACCTTTACCCGCCACACTTGCTCAAAAAAACCAAAGTAAGGTAATTGCCCATTGGGAGCATTATCATTTACATTTAGCTCACTATAATCTATCCAAGAATCTTTTAAACGCCAGCCAGTACGATTGGCAAAATCAATACAAGTTTGAGAACCAGCAACATTATCATTGCCAATCATCAAAGCTAGCACAGGATCGCCGCCAGAAGTATCTCTAATACTCTCCCAAATACGTTTCTGAACGCCAAAACCAAAGCGTCCATGACTATATTTAACCCACAGTCTATCGATAGTAGATAAATCACTGCAAGAAAAGTTTTCCAAACTTGCTAAATCAAGATAGCGTTTTTCTTCTTTACCAGCTATCTTCAACATCAGAGTTGTGGTTTCCTCATCTGCTTCCAACCATCTCCCAGCTTTGAGTAAATCTCGCAATTGAGTATAATCTACACCCACTGCTGAACTCAAATCATCTATATCTTCAGCTTTTTGCTCAGAAGTATCACTAGAAAACAAATTTTTTCCTGGGAAAACTTCAATCACACCTTGAGATCCAAATAACCAAAAATATAATTGGATATCAATTCCTGACAATTCAAGTTGTAACTGTGTAATCCAAGCTGCTGCGGTTAGTCCAGATTGTTGAATCGTAGGGTTGTAGGACAGTTGTGCTACCCTACTGAGGGTTTCCACTAAGGAACAAGCAAAGGATTGACTTTCCGAAGATGGCGCAGCAGCAGCAATTAAACATTGTTCCGCGTCTAGTCCTAATTGCAATTCTTCCACCCAATCCCGCACAGATACACAACTGTCGCTTCCTAGAGGACAATCGAGGATGATAATTTGTTGCGATCGACAGCGGCGCAGCTGTTTTCTCAACCAAGAACGATTAATTACAACACGATCGGAAAATACAAATACAGCTTCTCCTTGTTCTGTTTCTTGAATTTGTCCTCGGAGATATAAAAATACAGTTGGAATTTCTTCTAGAGGATTAGCGCTAGTGGGTGATTCGGAAAAAGATTCAGATAGCAAACACTTTTGAATTGCTTTGCGGACATCTGAAGCCGATTTTTTTTCGCTAACATTCCAATAATTTACCTCAAAACCACCGCATGTATTCAGTATTTTACTCAAAGCAAAAGCACTATTGCTTTTGGGGAATCCCTCCATAACTAATGCTTGTCGTGGATGTCTTGTAGACACAGTTTTATCTGGTTTGATTCCTAAAATTACCTCTCCAATTCCTTCCACAATTCGCTTTGGGGTTTGCGATGGATATTCTGAATGAATTTGGTTTTCACCTCGGCTTTTTTTTAGCTGATTAATTACCCGCAATTGCTGATTAGCTTTATCTATATATGCCAGAGTTTGGTGATAGACGTAGCGATAAAGTGCATCTGCTTCAATCACGCCTTGGGAATCGGCAGCTTCTCCCCGCAGTCCGCGAATTAAATAGTAAGTGAATACTCCATGTTTTAAGTTGGGAAATTCCCAAGATTGTTGCCCTCGATCGCACGATAATAGGGCATAAAATCCTTTTCTCTTAGCAGCGCGCTGTCGGAGAATTTCTACTAATTCTTGTGTGGGGTTGAGTTGGGGGTCTATTGGTGTTTCTCCCCTAGCGCCCAACAATGTCATGTTACCGCTATGACAAGCATCCAGGCATAAAAGCTGCTGCTGGGCGGGACAATTTTCTAATAATTGCAATAATTCCTGCAACTTCAAACCAGTGTTTATTAAATTGTCTTTTTGAGTATCTTGGAGACACAATACCACCTGTTGACTCGATGGCTCTAGCATCCCATGTCCGGAAAAATAAAACAAAACGGTGTCAATGGATTTCGTAGCAGCAGCTACTTGTTTGAGACTGGTACGGATATTTTCTAATCGGGGCTGCTGCTGAGCAAAATCATGGTATATTCTGACATCCTTTTGGGGAAATCCCACAGTTGCAGCGTTTAATGCTTCCCCTAAACCCTGACAATCTACTGCTGAGTAACGCAAACAGGGTATTTGCTCATCCTCGTATTGGTTTACTCCCACCAGTATCAGCCAAAGCTTTGCTAAGCCAGTTTCTAAGGCATGAGTTGAGTGGCTAGTACGAACACCGACTGGACACATCTTTTAAAATTCCTTGACAGGAAGACTACGGTAGGTTTTATATAAATAGTATTCAATCGTACTGACATCAATTACTGAAATTTTTTAGGCTTCCATCATCCCAGTAAACGAGCATTTACTGAATTGCGATCGCCTAAAAAAACGTGGTCAACACTAAAAAATCAAAATTTTAAAGATTCAACAAGCTGTAATTCACTCTGGGTAAGCGTTTAAGCGTTTATCTAAATCACTTAGCGTCCAAAAAACCCATCTTGCCACAATGACCCCTAAACCTGCAAGCTCTTAACCTTAGTTAGGCGATCAAAGCTGTAACAGCACGCTTATCGTCTTTTTTTAAAGACAAAACTTGTCTAATTATGTCTCGAAAATTTGTTTGTAATATACACCCCGCTTGCCAAATACTACAGGTAGGTAGCCAAGCTCCCACTAGCCACATGCGAAGATCGTAATGTCAGTAGACCGAAAAGAGCTTATAAATAGGTGGTTTTTCTCTCAGTATTTTCTCACGTTTCAATTCCGATTGCTATATGACTTCTTCAAGAAGTCGGGTATCTCTTTGTTCACAAATGATTTAGAACTGCTGTATCTATAAAATATTGAAAATATTGACCTCGACATAATTAGTCAATTTGGGTCGAATAAATCAAGTATTTAGCCTTGAAAACTGAATTATTACAGCTAATAATGCAAGTGTGAGGGTAAGCAATTAACGCTTAATTCCAAACACATACTAATCTGTTTTCCAAAAAGTATTGGAGGAAAAAACAATGGGTAATACCAAAAATTCTGCACTGAATCCTACTGGTTCTGAACTGTTTATGGATTCTGAAAGTTTCCTGCAAGACCTAGCTGATACAGATGCTATGAACGTGCAGGGAGGAGAAGGACCCCCAATCAACAAATTGCTGGAATTCGGTGTAACTGTGTATGCACTGAATAATGTTGTTTCCTTAGCCAAGTCATTTAGTAAATACAGTAAAGCCTAGTTTATTAATATTGAATAGGATTAAGCTTGTGTGTGATTGGTAAATCCTATTCAATTTAGCTAATGAGCGGGATGAAGTCTTTATATCCTGCTCATATTCAATAATCTACCAATCAATGATATCAATATAGCTATTTGATTTTATTGATAAACTACTCATAGAGGTAGCGAACATAGAACAAATTTGTTTACGAATAATTTAGATTTATTTTAGTACTTCAAGAAATTAAAACAATGAATAAAACATCAACCTTTGAAATCTTCCATAATTGTGAAATATTACTACAAGAATTGTCTGATGTAGATTCCATGATGATAAATGGAGGAAAAAGTAATACTTATTTTCATGATAGTAACTTTGAAAGAAAGTTATTGGAGTATGCGTTAGTAGGATTTGCTATCTCTAACATTGTGTCGCTAGTCAAGTTATTTCTTGATACTCGTCAACATCGATAGCAAGATAGTATCTCCTGTTCACAATGATTATATCTAGCAAGAGGTTTCAAAATATGTCTTTTTTATTAAGTAACAAAAATGTTCTTGATTACCTAGTTGACAAAGGTATCTGTACTGAAGAAAATCGGGACAGTAGCAAGATTGAATTAAAACCTGCTAAAAACTTTAATCTTTTACTTACTTTATCAGATGACCGTCAATTTCTAGTTAAGCAAGAACCTCATAACCGTCAAGGAAAAACAGCAGGTGAATTTTTGAGAGAGTGGCAATTTCAAAAGTTATTACAAACTTTTTCAGAATTTAGATATATTCGTTCCTCTTTCTCAGAAGCAATTTATTTTGATGATGACAATTCAATTATTGTTTTTGATTATTTCCCAGACTATCGAGATGTGGCAAATTTCTACGGTAGAGAGAATATTTTTCCTACTGCTGTTGCATCCGCGATCGGTGAAATAGTTGCTGCAATTCATCGCCTAACTTTAGATCGTCAAGACTATCAAGAAGTGTTTGAATTCAAAACGGGAGTATTTAGTAACCAGGCTTTTGAGATAACTATTACTTTAGGAAGACTGACTCCAGAAATTTTTGGCAGTTATCCTGACAACGCTTTGAGATTCTTTGCACTTTATCAGCGATACTCTAGTCTGAAAGAGGCGATCGCAGAATTAAGCAATGCTGTTGAACCTTGTTGTCTGATTCATAACGACCTCAAGCTGAATAATATCTTACTAGCCAATAGTTGGGAAGCAGCAGTTTCTCCAACATCGGCACCAGCTAACAGTATTATTCGCCTAATTGACTGGGAAAAATCAAGTTTGGGAGATCCAGCTAGTGATTTAGGAACACTGATTGCTAGTTACCTGCAAATTTGGTTATATGGCTTGATTACTAGTAAAACAATTCCCATCGAAGAATCTCTACATCTAGCTACAACTTCCCTGGAACTGCTTCAGCCTTCGATCGCCGCTTTGACAATCACTTATTTCAGCAAGTTTCCCGAAATTTTAGAGCGTCGTCCTGATTTTTTGCTACGTGTCGTGCAATTTTCAGGTTTAGCTTTGATCCAAGCAATTCAAGCAACGCTTCAGCACGAGAAAACCTTTGGTAATTCAGAAATTTGCATTCTCCAAGTTGCCAAAACTTTGTTGTGTCGTCCAGAACAATCAATTCAGACTGTGTTTGGAATGACAGCTTTTGAATTGATTTACCGAGAAGGGGGAAAGGGGAAAGGGTAAGAATTAAAAACACGGGTAAAGGTTAAAGGGTAAAGGGTAAAGGGTAAGAATTAAAAACACGGGTAAAGGTTAAAGGGTAAAGGGTAAAGGGTAAGAATTAAAAACACGGGTAAAGGTTAAAGGGTAAAGGGTAAAGGGTAAGAATTAAAAACACGGGTAAAGGTTAAAGGGTAAAGGGTAAAGGGTAAGAATTAAAAACACGGGTAAAGGTTAAAGGGTAAAGGGATAAATTTAACCTTTCCCCCTTCCCCCTTCTCCTTCCCCTTTCCCCCTTTCCCCTTCCCCTTCTTCATCATATACCTTTGCACTTGTCTAAGTAGATTTAATTACTAACATAAAATTATGCAATTGCTAAATTCACTGACATTGCAAACTGCAAATACTTCGAGCCAGCCATTACTAACTACTTTGGAAGATATAGCTACTAAAGTTCAGATTCAATCTAACTTTTGTATTTCTCATCCAAATTACAAACCCTTAAAACTTCCAGATGAGGCAGTATCACGCTTTCAGCGATTACCATTAAACCTTCAGCACAAGTTTCTCAATTCACAATTGTGCAATTTTCTCTATAGCATCTACTATTGCGGTGCTGGACGAACTGCTCTGTCTTTAGATATAAATCCAATGGATGCGACAATGCCCAAAAATCTAGAGAACAATACTTATCTTGGAGTAGATGTAGAGTTTTATGAGCAATTACACTTGTCCAATAAAGGTAAAGGCTATTTTGATCCTGGTTGGCAAGTTTTAATGGAAGAGAGCGATCGCACTGTTGCGGTGAAAAAAGGTGACTTGACTTTGCATATAGAGCGCGATCGCTCTCTTCAAGATACAGAGCAAAATGCGATCGCTCCAGACATAGTTGCTGTCAAAATGCCTCGTAATTTAGTGCAGAACGGTTTTTATATGGCGGTTGGAGATGCGGGAGTATCAAGTGGTGCTGATACAGCGATCGATTCACACCTTGTACGTGTCTACTTTAATTTAAGTCCTGAAGGTGCAGTTGCCGTCATGAGCAGCCTCACACAGCAACTAAATACCATGTTGATTCCCTTCACTTTTAAAGCACTCTACAATCCTTCAGACTACGAGCGCTATGATACAGCAGTGCTTTACTTTGAAAAAGCCAAATATCCAGTTATTCAACAAGTCTTACAAGATATTTATGTAAAAGATAAATCGTATTTTAGAGACGAAGTACCGCTGTTTACAAAATTACTGGCACCAGGACTTGCTGTTGCAGAAGAACCAAATAATAAATTTTCTGAAAAAGAAAGTTTTGGCATAAATCGTTGTCAAATTATTACCAATGGTTTACTAGAAGCTTTGCAACAAGGAGATGAATCAACAGAAAATCGGATGACTGGGATTATCAAACAATTTGACTTACAGGGAATTGAATTGCAACGTCCTTATCTTAATTCCAATTCTCAGGATATTTACACACCATTAGCTTCTTGAAAAAGAATACAGAATACAGAATTCAGAATTCAGCAATCTTGACGCGACGCTCGTTGCGCTAAAGCGTCTCCCCTTCTCCCAAAGGGAGAGGCTAGCGCCAAGGGAGAAGACTCGCTCTAAGCGAACGCGAGTGCGTCTCTAAGAGTTGCCATGCCCTTCGCGTTAGCATCTCCAAAGGAGAAGGCTTTACGCTGCGAACGCAAGTGCGTCTCCTAGAGAAGCACCGCTTTTTCGGTCAAAAAACATTGCTGTTAGCGGATAGCTAAGGTTTAGCCCATTCTGACGACTAACGCCTTTATTCTGTTTGATAAATAAGGAATATAAGTCCTTGATTGTGCCGGAAATATTTTTAGCCGCAGTGGACAGTCTAAGCTGAAATCAGCCTATTTTTTAAATCACTCATAGGCAAAAAATGTGAAATTGTATTTGTGCGATCGCATAACTCTTCGGATGCTTTGCACCCAGAGTCACGTTACACGCAACTTGGGTTAATAAATAACTAACAATTTAAATCTTTCTGGAGATATAAATTAAATAAAATCTCAATGAAATACTTTACTACTATTTAGGGCTGTGATTGCTAATATTACTTTACTAAGATTGAAGTTGCTCAAATAAATGCACAATTTGGCTATTTAGCAAAACAATTCACTTTAACTGAATTGTACTTCACTATAGCTTAGTCAGAACAAGCAGATAAGACTGGTGGAACAGATTTTTCAAAAAATATTGAGCTAAATAGACCAATTAAATAGCTGTTATTGCAAAAACACCAATTTGGAATGCTTTTCTATTTGGATGAGGTTTGTAATGTCTATGTCACCTGAAATCAAGCAATTTCAATCTTTTGAAAACTATAACGTTAATACCAGTAAGTTTTTAACACCTTTTCAGCAAAAAGTTCTGCTGAAAAATCTTCAAGCAAATTTACAACCCGAATACCGTCGTCGGATCGAAATTATGTTGCTGGCAGATCAAGGTAAATCTCCAAGCAAAATTTCTCAAATATTAGGCTGCTCCTATCACATGGCGCGATATTGGAGTAGTGTAGCAAAAGCTGGGTTAGCCCACCATTGGCAGGAACAAAGAATAGGCAGGCCAAAGAGTGTTAATGAGCAATATATCGAACGCTTGAAAGAATTGGTAACTCATAGCCCTCATGAGTATGGCTATCCGTTTCAAAGCTGGACAGCACAATGGTTAAGCAAACATTTAGTAAGTGAAATTGGGATTAAAATTACCGAACGTCACATCAGTCGTTTACTTAAACAAATGGGATTGTCTACGAAACAAACAAACAATAGCCCTAAACAAGAAACTGCCGATATTCAAGATTGTGACATTATCATAAGCGACCTGCAATTGCCCTGCGATACTAATAGTTTTGAAGGGTTATTCAATTTCGTTAATACCCATCACTAATTATTTGGAAAAAGGGAGTATATATTTTCAGATTTGTAGTTGAAGATGCTATTGCTGTTTCAACGACAAATCTAGAGATTGGTTCTCTTTGAAAAAGAATTCAGAATTCAGAATTCAGAATTCAGCAATCTTGACGCGACTCGAAAATACTCGCTACCGCGGACTCGCTCTAAGCGAACGCAAGTGCGTCTCTAAGAGTTGCCATGCCGTTCGCGTTAGCGTCTCTGAAAGAGAAGGCTTTACGCTGCGAACGCAAGTGCGTCTCGTAGAGAAGCACCGCTTTTTCGGTCAAAATTAATTCTGACTCCTGACTCCTGAATTCTGTTCGATAAAAAAGGAATTAAGTAATGACTGATTCTTTGATTATTTCTGCGGAAGATATATTGTATCAACTTAAGCTTTCTTGCCAAATTCCAGATATTATTGCAGCAATAGCTACTCGTAAAATTATTGCTGATGCTGCTGATAAAGCAGGCATAAAAATCCATGCAGGAGAGCTTCAGCAGGCGGCAGATAACATGCGAGTGACAAAAAAACTTGTCAAAGCTAAAGATACTGAAGTCTGGTTAGAAAAGCATTATCTTTCCCTAAATGAATTCAAAGAATTAGTCCAAATTTCCCTGCTTTCTGCAAAGTTAGCAAATCATCTATTTGTAGAGCAAGTCGAACCTTTCTTTTCTGCACATCAACTCGATTATGCTCCATCTATTACTTATGAAGTTGTTTTAGATGACGAGGACTTAGCTTGGGAACTATTTTATGCACTGCAAGAAAACAAAATCTGTTTCCAAGATATTGCCCAGCAATACATACAAGAACCAGAACTACGCCGCGTCGGTGGATATTGCGGAATCCGATGCCGTAGCAATTTTAGTCCGGAGATTGCAGCTTGTGTCTTTACTGCTCATCCGCCGCAGCTTCTCAAGCCAATTGTCACACAAAAAGGAGTTCATCTTATTTGGGTTGAAGAAATTATTCAGCCTCATTTAGATGAAGCACTGCGCTGTAAGATTCTAAGAGACTTGTTTTCTAATTGGTTAAAGCAACAACTTGAGGAGATTCAAATTGTAGTGCAGATCTAATCATAAATTTATTCTTTGGAGTTCCCTAAAATCATAACGATCGCTATGATTATATTGCTGATACGATATCTAAAATGCGAGAACTTTACCCAGCGATCGAACCTTACCGAGAAGGAAGTTTACAGGTTTCTGACCTGCATACTATCCATTTTGAAGAATCAGGTAACCCCCAAGGCCAACCCATAGTTTTGCTGCATGGAGGGCCTGGTGGTGGATGTCCACCTGTTTATCGCCAATATTTCCACCCAGAAAAATGGCGGCTGGTGATGTTTGACCAGCGCGGTTGCGGTCAAAGTAAACCCCATGCTGAATTACGAGAAAACACCACTTGGGATTTAGTTAGTGATATCGAAAAACTCCGCCAACATTTAAAGATAGAAAAGTGGGTAGTCTTCGGTGGTAGTTGGGGTAGCACTTTATCATTAGCCTATAGTCAAACCCATCCCTCTCGATGCACGGGATTAATTCTTCGTGGTATCTTTATGCTCAGACAAAAAGAGTTGCGATGGTTCTATCAAGAAGGTACTAGCTATATTTTTCCTGATGCTTGGGAAGAATATTTAAAACCAATTCCCATCGATGAACGTCACGATCTGATTGCAGCATATTACAAACGCTTGACCAGTCCAGATTTAGAAATTCAATTGACAGCAGCGCGTGCTTGGTCAATTTGGGAAGCTAGTACAAGTAGACTTTTTTTCGATCCAGAACTCATGCAAAAGTTTGGCGACAGTGAATTTGCCTCAGCTTTTGCTCGTATTGAATGCCATTATTTTATCAATAAGGGATTTTTTGAAACTGAAGAACAATTACTTTTAAATGTTGACCGCATCCGCCATATTCCGGCGATAATTGTTCAGGGACGTTATGACGTAGTTTGCCCGATGATATCAGCTTGGGAATTACATCGTGCTTGGCCAGAAGCCGAATTTATTGTGATTCCTGATGCCGGTCATTCCATGAGTGAACCAGGAATTTGTAGTGCTTTGATTGACGCAACAGATAAGTTTGCAAACTTATAGTAGAATTCAGAATTCAGAATTCAGAATTCAGGAGTCAGAATTCAGATGAAGGTTAAGTGACTGGTGGATATGAATAAATAGTCAAACACCACATTAAATTGAAAAGTTTGTGGTGCTTATAGGTGGCGATTCCCAATCTCCCATACTCTTGATTCTGATTACCAATTTTAAACACGATTGCGACAAATGGATCGTCAAAAAGTTTATTTACTAACTCTTTGACAATCCATCTTGGAAAGTCTCAAATCCGAAATCAAAAATTGTATGACTTCTGAATTCTGACTTCTGAATTCTGAATTCTTCATTAGCATCGAAATGCACAAGAGGAAGATTTGACCTGAAAAAAACCTTTAATGACTCGTTTGAGTGAACTAAACTTAACCCACCTGATAGCTTGATTCACTTCTACCCACTGGCGTTTTCTTTTAGTTGCTTCTGGATAATCTTCACTCAAGATATCTACTGGTAATAAATACATTTTGACCTGGTAAGCTTTGCCTTGTTTGCGGTACTTGTAAGTGCCTAGTTGATTCGCGTCCACCTGTCCAATCACCCCTGCTTCTTCCCAAGCTTCTTTAGCTGCTGAATCGGGCGGACTCATTCCCGACGGAATACCTCCTTTGGGAATTACCCAGTGCTGATAGTTACGAGTAGTAATCAACAAGATTTCGACTTTACCGTTGTTAACTCTATAAGGAATAACTCCAGACTGTTTCATAACTTTGCTAACTTTTCGACCCATGTAACTTAGATCCTGTACTGTTTAATTGTTTTGTACAATGTTTATTTCACAAAGTCGAGAGCTGATACCGGGTAATTTTTGATTTATTCTTTGTATATAAATTTGTTTTCCCTACTCTCCACTCACTTCTACGTTTCTTGACCACTTTTTAGTCTAGCGATGTCACGCAACGGTGGTGCGCCGAACAATCGGCTGTATTCACGGCTGAACTGTGAAGGGCTTTCGTAACCGACGTAATGACTAGCTGTTGCTGCGTCCATTCCCTGCCCTAGCATTAAGCGACGGGCTTGTTGGAGCCTAAGTTGTTTTTGATATTGTAAAGGACTCATGGCCGTGACAGATTTAAAGTGATGATGAAGAGAGGACGGACTCATGCAGGCTTCACGAGCGATCGCATCAATGCGAAATGGCTTTTCATAGTTCCATTTCAGCCAGTTAATCGCCCTGGCGATCCCCTGGAGCCGTTTATCGACTAAGGCAATCTGTCGCAATCGCGCACTTTGTTCGCCTGATAGCAAACGGTAGAGAATTTCTCGTACAACCAAAGGCGCGAGGATGGCAATATCTTGGGGAGTTTCCAACAACTCTACAAGTCGGATCGCTGCATCCAGCAGTTGGGGAGTAACGGGACTCAAAGACAAGCCTGGTTCTGGTGCTTGGTTAGCAGCAGCGTCTAATTTCGCCTCCATCATCAGTGTACTGAGTTCTCCTGGATCTAAATCTAGCCGGAGGCATAGATACGGAAAGCTTGGCGTAGCTTCAATCACTTGACCGACCACAGGCAGATCGATGGACACCACCAGGCATCGATCTTGACCATAAACATACAAATTCTCCGCCAACATTACCTGCTTCTTGCCCTGAGCGACGATACACAGAGCAGGCTCATGTAAAGCATGAAGAGGCGCAGTTGGTTGCGAGGAGCGGATTAAAAACAACCGCTCGATCGCTGTGGCATGGACACCATCTGTGTTACTGTTCTGGGCAATCAAAGCGGCAAGCTCAGACTGCTGCTTTCTAACTGTTTGTTCCATAATTTCGTTTCAAATCCTTTATGAGACTAACATTCAGGGCAATCGCAATATATTCAACCACTTTTGTCAGCCTATTTTTTGAGCATAGGCAATAAAAAGAATACAGGATTAGGCAAGAATTGAGCAGGTTCAGATTACCGCACCAGGCTTTGACTCTCTTAAATTAAGAGTGTGCTGGACATCCAATCAATCTAAGGTTCCGCGCAATTTAGATACCTCTACTAAAACTTGGAGATACTGTTTTATGACTACTAAAGAAGAAAAAGTCGTACTGATTACGGGCGCAAGCAGTGGCATTGGTGAGGCGACAGCACGTCTACTCGCTCGCAACGGTGCCCACGTAGTGCTGGGCGCACGGCGCACGGAGCGCCTGGAAACCCTCGTGGCTGCCATCCGCTCTGAGGGTGGTTCAGCAGAGTACCAGACTCTTGATGTCACCCGTCGCGCTGACTTCCAAGCGTTTGTAGAATTTGCTGTGAGCAAATTCGGCCGGGTTGATGTCATCGTCAACAATGCCGGCGTCATGCCGCTCTCGAAGCTAGAAGCCCTCAAGGTCGATGAATGGGACTGGATGATCGACGTGAATATTCGTGGTGTACTCAACGGCATCGCCGCCGGACTGCCCCTCATGAAACGCCAGGGGTCTGGCCAGTTCGTCAACCTGTCTTCCATTGGTGGACACGCCGTTTGGCCAACCTGTGCCGTTTACTCAGCTACCAAGTTCGCTGTGCTAGCGATTTCGGAGGGACTACGCCAGGAAAATACTGATATTCGCGTGACAGTGATTTCGCCCGGTGTAACGGAGTCGGAACTTGCCGATAGTATCACTGACGCCGAAGCTGGCAAAGGGATGCAGGAATTCCGCAGGATTGCACTTCGGGCTGAGGCCATTGCCAAAGCGATCGCCTTTGCCATCGACCAACCAGACGATGTGGATGTCAACGAGATTATTGTGCGCCCCACAGCTAGCCCGTATTGAACCTCAAACCGCACTCAAACAATTTTGGATTTTAGATTTTGGATTTTGGATTAATATCAAGTCTGGTACATAGGGGGCTTGATATTAACCCTTAATTTGATTTTACTCAGTAATACTATTTGGCAAGCGACATCCCCACTAACTAATCGCAGTTGATGTTTGCAGATTTTGGTAGATATACAGGGAAGATATTGCATCGAAATTAACTTCCTGACTCTCACCTTCATTAGTATTTTGAAATAATACTGTAAATGCACCAGCCCCTAACCTATCTTGAGGAAACATTCGATAACAAGGCATTGTAGTTAAATGAGACTGATATTTTGCTAAATGACTAATTTCCATTGCTTGAAAATGAGGGAAACGTTCTAAAAGCCACTCACAAACCTGCTCGTTTTCTTCTGGGGAATAGGTGCAAGTCATATAAGCAAGATATCCTTGTGGCGAAACAAGTTTAGCAGAGTTAGCTATAATGCGTTTTTGTCGATTGGCACTTTTATTAATAGCAGTTGGATGAAAACAACCAGGTGCTTTTTCGCCTTTAGCAAGTAGCGATTGTCCAGTACAAGGAGCATCAACTATTACCAAGTTGCTAGAAGCTGGAATCATTTCGGCAAATATACTCGAATCTCTATTAACTACAGCGCTAGAGTTGATATGGCAACGCTTTAAATTAGAAATTAGCATTCCCAGACGTTTGCCAATCACTTCATTGCTGATGAGTAAATCAGGTTGCAAAGCTTTCCAAGCGAAGATGCTTTTCCCTCCAGGTGCAGCACACATATCAAAAATTAAACCTACTGGCTCAGAAATTGCTAACAAACTAGTAGCGGCAAAAACCGAAGAAAAATCCAAACAATAAAAATAGCCTTTTTCATGTAATGAATTTTGACCAGGTTTTTCTCCTAACTGTAACCGGTCTATAAATTGCGGTTGCCAATGCGTTGGTGTTTCCACTGCAAAAGGCGAAAATTCTGGTTTTTCCTGACACCAAAGAATGCTAGATGAAAAAGGCTGAGGATTTATTAACGCCTCAATAAAATTTTCTTGTTCATCTAGATTTGTAAACAATCGCCGCGAAAGTTTTAGTAATAAATTAGAAGGTTTTTCCATTTAGATATATAAATAATTGCCGTTAAAATTTTGGCTTCTGAATTATGAATTCAGAATTCTGACTCAGGAATTGCTGAATTCTGACTAATTTGTTTGTATCAGAATCTAACTAAAACTGTTACAGAAGAACAGTGTAATTAAAGCTTTTGGCTTCATACTCAAAATATAATGACCGCCATTGGGAATGCAATGGCCAAGCTACCCCACTGCACCGGAGAAGGTCATGTTCTTAGATAGTTTCCCGCAAAAATTACGCAAAGAAGCACAATTATGGAGGGATGAAGGAATAATTAGTTCTTCGCAGTATGAACAAATAGCAGAACGTTACCAATTTAAAAACGTGGAAGCTGCTGCACGCGATCGCTTTGTTGCAATAGCGATCGCCACAGGCAGCATCCTTTTATGCTTGGGCATAATTACCTTTGTAGCAGCAAACTGGCAATCAGGCTCACGAGAAGTCAAGTTTATTCTGCTGATGAGTTTGTTTTTTGCAACCGCGATCGCTGGTTTTTACACTTGGAGACAAGCTCAAGGAAAGAAGGCACAACAAAGCAAACGCTTACTGGGAGAGTGTTTGCTAATTTTAAGTGCTTTCATTTTAGGCGCAAATCTACTGCTGATGGCCCAGATGTTCAATATTAGCGGTTCAATTTCCCAATTGTTTCTCGCCTGGGGATTTGGTATCGCAGTCATCGCCTATAGTCTGTTCTTAAATTCTTTAGGAATTCTGTCAATTATCCTTGTGGAAATTGGGTATTGGACGGGGCTGGAAGATTTGTGGTACCCTTCAAGTGAAGTCATTTGGTCACGACTATTGGTACAGCATATGCCTCTGTTGGCGTGGCTGGTGTTTGTACCCTTAGCTTACTTCTGTCGATCGCGTTGGATTTTCGCCCTCGCAGCCTTTGTCTTTGCTAGTTCCTTGCAAGCCAACCTCAATCCTCTCCCACTGCTAAATTATGCTGCTATAGCCCCTTGGGTGGCATCTTTTGCTTTTGCACTTCCACCTGCATTATTCTGGAGTTATGATGACCTGCTGTTTCCAACCATAAATTACAGATTGTTTCAATCTCTAGCTCGTAATTTAGCATTGGTAAGCTTTGGTATCGTCTTCTATGTCCTGTCTTTTCGTTGGGTCTGGGACTCTCCAGATTATAGCTATAATCAGCCAACGACTTTGACAAACTTGTTCGAGTCTCTGCCGATAATTGATTTGGGAATTCTCAGCGGCTTAGCGGTGTTACAGTGGTTGTTTCTCCTGCGTCAAAGAAATAATCCTCCCCGCCGCGAAGTGATTTTTACGACTGCTGTCATTACTACTTTTCTTGTCTTTATTGCCTTAGTACCTTTTTGGCATCAAACTATTAGCCGAATTGATGAACTTGGGGTTTTTATTTTCAATGTACTTCTAGCAACATTAGCCTGGGGACTAATTCAAGAAGGATTGAAATTAAATAACAGAAGTTCCTTTTGGGGAGGTATGCTGTTAGTAACACTCCAAATTATCAGCCGGGTACAGGAGTATGATACCGACTTACTTTTTAAGTCCCTGGTTTTCGTTTTATGCGGTTCAGCTTTAATTAGTGCTGGACTTTGGTTTGAACGCCGCCAACCTGGTACATCTAAGGCTACAAGTCAGAAGTAGTAGAAGAAAGAATTCAGAATTCAGAATTCAGAATTCTGAATTCAGTAAAAATTTGGAACTTTAGATTTGAGATTTTTTCTTCAATCTAAAATCTAAAATCTAAAATTGTTAAAGTTTCTCTGCGTCAGTCCTAATCTCGTTACTTTTGTCCTCCTCATCACCCCCTGCTTTTTAGGACTACGCTCATGACAAGTAATTCCTCTGAATCTAAAAATAAATCCTTGTCTCCCGAAGCTGAATTTTCCAAGACGGTGACTTTTCGGGATTACCTGATTGCTACTGAACAAAAATCGAATAAGCCCTTACCTGTTTGGCGGTTACTAGCACCATTGGCGGTGCAAACAGCGCTAATTATGGCAGTACCAGCCCAAGCCCTTTACACAGATATGACGGGCAAGACGGTGATTTTGCAAACCGCGCCTGTAAACCCTAATGATGTCTTACAAGGAAACAGCCTAGCCCTGGACTATAATATATCCCGGACTGCTAATTTGAGCAGACTGCCTGGTTGGCAGACCATAGTCAGTAAAGGTCGTGGAAGTGGCAGAAGATTGCCTGAAGGAACCAACATCTACGTGACTTTACAAGAACAAGTATCCTCTGGTCGTGGTGTTCCTAGAGCTTGGAGACCGTTACGAGTAAGTAGCTCGCGCCCCACTTCCCTAAGAGCTAATCAAGTAGCCTTAAGAGGCGTCTATGAAGATGGTTCCATCAACTACGGTTTAGAAACATATTACATCCCAGAAAACCAACGGCAGCAGATTCGGAACGATTTGCAAGCCCAACGCGCTAGGAGAGGACAAGTACCACCCATCGTGGTGAAGGCGAAAGTCGATCCCCAGGGAAACGCACTACCGATTAGTATGTGGGTACGCGATCGCAACTATCGCTTTTAAGTTATCACGCGATTGAGTAAGACGTTTAGGCCTTCTGGCATCTTTCATCTTTTGCCTGAAGTAGGAAATACGGTTTACACTCTCCTGTTCCTCAAGGATTTCCAGATAGCCTTTCTTGGTATTCAACCGAGATATAACCGTGGCAAGTGTCCAGAATTAGCCGGCATCTAAGGACACTTGCTTTTTAAGCATAAAAACTATATGAGGAATCCGGTTTGATTTTTGAACAAAATTAAGTCTTTGTAGTGGACTGACACAGCTAAAATAGTGCATTAGCAAAAATCAAAAACCTTGTTTTCTATCAAGACCTCAAAAATCTATTGCATCATTTTAGTCGTGTCAGTCCAGTAGGGTGCGTTAGCACAGAGAGTACGGCACCAAATCCTTAAGAATGGTGCGTTACGCGAAACGCAACGCCAGTCACCTCAATGGGGGGAACCCCCGCACAGCGCTGGCTCCCCTACGTATCTTTTCAAAAATCAAATCGTAGTCCTATAGGTTGGTTTGAATTATAGTAAAACCCAACCTCAAAAAATTTTTAACCAAGCGGTATTGGTGGCTGAGGACCGCCTGTTATTTGTGTGATTAATAAAGAGAAATCACTGTTATCTAACAGAGGTTTAGTATTCAAAACTGCAAATTGTCCACCACTTCCTAATCCTGCAACCGCACCATCAGAATTATAGAAAAGGCTGCCAGTAGATCTATTGTAAACAATGAAGGCACTGCTACTGCCGGCAAGACTGCTTTCAGTAGAAGTATCAGCAGTAATCGTTGCAAATTCATGTCCCCTTTCTAAAAGGAGCCACTGACGGGTACATACAGCGTATTTCAGGTAAATGAGGTACGCGGGTAGGGGCACAGCACTGCCGTGCCCTTACAATTATCTGTACCTCACCAACTTGCAATCTGCTGTAGTAGGGGCGTACAGCTGTACGCCCCTACAGTCGATATATTATGTTGCAAAGATTTTTTGAATTAGTATAAAAAACCCAAAAAGAAAACTCCAGCCACAAGCTACTGCCTGGGGTTCACCTTATGGGCGACTAAATTGGGCGCATATTAGTTTAATCTTCATGGCGTAACTGCCATGCTGCACCAAAAGCAGCTCCAGCCCCAGCTAACAATCCTGTACTCATTCCTTGGATAGTTTTTTCGATAGGATCTTGGGTTAGGCAATCACTTGTAACCTTGCTATCTTGCAAACACAGATTGCTTTCTGCCCAACTGGCAGTACCCCCTAAAATTACACCAGTTATACTACAGGAAACAACTAGCAGCAGAAGGCGTCGGGTTTTTCTACTTTTTCTATCCATAGATGGATGCGTCAAAGATGAGATTGGCTAACTGATCTTCAACTACTCTACACATCCTGGCTGTTAATGTCAGCTGTCATTTGTCATTTGTCATCCAAGAAGGGAACAGGGAATAGGGAACAGGGAACAGTTTTTCCTATTTCCTGTCCCTGGAGGGAGTAACAGACCCCTACAACTATCAAGTAGCAAGTTATGTGTTGGTTTTAAATCCCCATACATTACATTCTGTTAAGAGTTGCCCCTTAAGAGTTCCCTCTTTAATTGTCATTAGTCTAAAACTAATGCCCGATGCCCGATGCCCGATGCCCAATGCCTAATGACTCTTTTGATGACGTACTTCAACTACGGTATGAACATTGCCGCGAGGGGTGAAATCTGTTTTTACGGTAACTTCTAACGGATCACAAGCTGCGACAAAATCATCCAAAATTTGATTAGCAGATTCTTCGTGAGAAATATAGCGATCGCGGTAACTGTTAATATAAAGCTTGAGTGCCTTCAACTCCACTACTCGTTCATCAGGCACATAGGTAATATAAATAGTCGCAAAATCAGGATACCCGGAAAACGGACATTTACAAGTAAATTCCGGCAAAGTAATGTTAATGTCGTATCGCCTTCCCACACGGGGATTAGGGAAGGTAATTAGTTTGCCTTCCGCAATATCACGCTCGCCATACTTCATTTCTTGGCTTAGTCCAGATACACTTTCGGGTAAATTGTTATTAGTCATTAGTCAGACAATTTTAGATTTTAGATTTTGGATTTTGGATTGACCCCAAGGATAAATATGCAAGCTTGTACCATCAAGCAATCATTGGTCATTTGTCATTTATTTTTCTTTGCGTCTTTGCGTCTCCCCACTCCCTCCTCAACACTCCTCCTTTTCCCAGTCTGGACAATTCTCATCTTCATAACCGTGGGGATGCATGGCACAAACTAACAAGTTACCGCCATAAACTTGACCGTGGTAGTGAGTACAACCCATGCAAGCTGGATTTCTTTCGGCTGTGGGTTCGACTGAATACGGAAAACCAGGATCTACGTCTGCTACAACGTCTTCTAACTCCCAGTAAGCTTCCATCATTGGTTCAGCTAAATCTTGTAAATACTGATCTACTTCAGTGACAATATTACTGTGTACTTGCTCAGTAATTTCTTCCGTTAGCTCAAAAAAGGCGTCTACCATTTCACCCATTCCGAGGAAGAAACGCTCTACTTCATCTGCCACTGTTTCTACGATTTCTACTAAATCTTTTTGCCATTGCTCCATAAACTTGATGCCTTTACAGGCTATAAACAGAACGTTTTGTGCTGTCTCATTTGAAGCACTAAAGTACACATTGGGCAATTTATCATATCAAGTTTGTATATATAGCACCATGTCAAAATGCCAGTTATTAATCATTCAGAACTAAAACAATGCTTTTTAACTAATCGCGTTGCAATCGTTTTAACTCTTCTTGCAGTTCTAGCACTTGTTGGCGTAATTCATCGACGTTTTCACCTGATGCCTCTTTCACCGTTGGTTCTTCATCTTCCTCTAAAATTTCGATGCGGCGAGGTTCTGAAGAAGGCGTTTTTTCAGGGGTTTCACCAGATGCTTGCGGTTGTTGGGCTTGCTTCATCATATCTTCGACAAAGCGGCGGGCTTCTTCGGTGTTCATTTCGCCCTTGGCCACCATTTCGTCTGCCAGTTTTTGGACTTGCGATCGCACTTCCGCTAATTTTCCCCCTGCTTTTTCGCCTGCGTAAGAAGCTAGTCCTACACCGAGGTAAAAAGCTTTTTGAACAATATCTCCAAAACCAGGCATTGCTCCTGAACGCTCCTAAAAATAGGGCGACCCGGAGACTACGCCTACCACAAGCCTCCCGTGTTGCTGCCACCTTCCGGTTCTGACAAGGTTTGGGTGTTGAAGTCGCATAGGTCCAGGTCTTATAAAAGCATAACATTAAAATTCAGTAAATGTGTGTTATTCCATAACAATCCGCCATTCATAAAGTTGGTAATCGACACAACCGTGTTGCACTAAGGGATCGCTGGCTACAATCGCTTCTGCCTCAGATCTTGAGGCTGCCTCAAACAGCAACATCCCGCCTCGCGCTTCTGCCCAATAGCCTGTTCGCGCTTTGTGTCCTTTTGCAATCAACTCCTGAATGTAGGCTTTATGGGCAGGTATATATTGGTCAAAGGTAGATTTATCGACTTTCCCTTGTTCAATCTTGACAAATGTCGGCATTTACTCACTAGCTCCATGACAAAAGGCTTTTTACTCAAGTTATTACTATTTTGAGTAGCAATCAAAAATCTGGGCATACGGTAAATCAAGGCGGATAGTACCCGAATTTCTCACGCATAGGTGGGGAGTGTGGGCAGTGTGGGGAGAGAGGGGGATGGGGGAGTGTGGGGGGGAAAGATTTCTTCGCCATCCTCCCACACCTCCCACATCTCCCACACCCCTGGATTTCTCACTTGTGGGAAATCCAGGAGTAGTGCGATCGCTGATTCGCTGTACCTATTAATCTGATAATTGGATTATTTCTACACACATTGATTTTTCCGTTTTTATTGATAACGGAATGCTTAACCTCTTATTCATAGCTTCTTAATAGAAATGCAAATAAAGTTAAGATATTTCATAATTAACTGTCTTAACTGTCTTAATTATTTTTTTTTAAGTGTCCTTGTATTCTTGCAACAACAATGAGAAGATACTACCGTTGTAAACAGGGAAAACAAACTCATGTCTGAAATCAAAAAGCTTGGTCAATCATGGATATTTAACTGGTTCTTTGGTTTTAGCCAGATTCCTACAGATGAGGATTGTTGCATTTACATGAAATCAGTTTTATGTTGTGCTAAAGGAGATGGAATTCTCTCCCCAGAAGAAAAAGATTGGGCTGTTGGATTCTGTGCATCTTGGGGAGTAGCAGACTGGGTGATTGAAGAGCTAAAAGCATATGAGGCGGATGAAGATTTAGAAGAAGTAATTGCTCGCTCTCCTCAGGTTTCCATAGCACAGAGAGATCTACTGCTCACGGCAATTAGGGCTTGTGCTGCTGATGGAGAATTTCATAAAGAAGAAAAAGCAAAAATCCGGCAGATGGCTTCTATTATAGGAGTCCCAGAAGAAGTAGTAGAGCAGTTAGAGCAGCTACAAAAAGAAGAATTTGCACTACGCGAGAAGCGCGTTAAGCTCTTATATCCTGAGAAAAGCCCATATTAAGAATCTACTATATCAATTACAGCAGTTTTCATTTATTTGAACCACATCAGCCGTAGGGTCACAGCAATTCTGTGCCCCTACTGTGTGGTCTATTTACCTGAAAATTGCTGTAAGTCGGCGCTAATATTTCCGGCTATATTAATAAACATAAATGTGGCTTGTGTAAGGTGCGTTAGCCTACGGCGTAATGCACCATCAACAATTCAAGGTGCGGCGTTAAAACAGCACAAGCTAGGCATCTGTGAATGTTACACCTCTAGGTGCGATCGCAGATCGTCCAGTGGAGATATCGAGTTAGTGGAAATCAGTGATTTTGTTGGTGTCGGCTTGTCAGGAAAAAATTCAAAGCAAATTCGGATTTTACCTTTTTGCCAGCCGCCACCCTGAGCGAGTAAAACCTTACAGTTCAGTCCATTCGCAGCCCAGGCTCCAGCCTTGTCTTCTTGTAAATTGCTGTTCCTATGCACAAAAGACTTCAGACATTCCATCAGTTCTTCAGCTGTCGATGTTGAAGCCCCAGTAAAATTAGCATCCTGAGCCATAGAAACAACATCCTCATCGGAGAGAATAATTTGATCGCTCATTTAGTTTCCTCTTTCGTTAACACAACATAGCGGTTCAAGCGCAAACTCGATCCGCCTTGCCTAAGTTTTCCCATTAACCGCCAAGGGACTTGCAATTGAAGAAGAATTCAGGAGTCAGAATTCAGGAGTCAGAATCAATTAGTGGGGGATTCAGACCCGCCACTAATTGAAGACCACTAAATCTTCAATTTAGTGGGGGTGCAAAAACGCCATTTATTCAGACGCTCGATGACTCGCTAACGCTACGCTATCCGCCAGTCGCACAGAATTCAATTCTGAATTCTGGCTCCTGACTCCTGAATTCTGTTTGATAAAAAAATATGCCAAAATTTCTTGTGGTGCGGGCATCTTGCCCGCTAATACTAAAGGACAGGCAAGATGCCCATCCCACAATATTGGATAATTTATTTTCTGGTGTTCTCTAATTACTAAGGAATAAAAATAATTAATAATGAGCCGTTTTTTTATCGCCCTTTTACCACCGCAAGACATTCAAGACTACGCTAATGAGATCAAGCAGTATTTTGCTGATAATTATGCCAGTTCCGGGGCACAAAAGTCTCCGCCTCATATTACTCTACAACCGCCTTTTGAATGGGCAGATGCTAACATTTCATTGCTAGAAGCATCTGTGAGGGAATTTGCTAGCGAACAAAAGTCAATACCCATTACACTCAGCGGTTTTGCTGCTTTTCCACCCCGCGTTATATACATTGATGTGGTGAGAAGTCAAGAACTTTTGACTTTACAAGCTGATTTAATGGTTTATGTAGAAAACAAGTTGGGAATTGTTGACGAAGTTTCTAAAACCCGACCTTTTGCACCGCACATGACAGTTGCGTTTCGGGATTTAACAAAGCAGAACTTTAAAGCTGCTTGGCCAGAATTTGAAAAACGTCAGTTGTATTTTGAGTTTATGGCTGACAAATTAACTTTATTGCTTCACGACGGTAAGCGATGGAATATTAAATCAGAGTGGAATTTTTGCTCTGCTGGGTAATGAGTAGTCAATTTAAAGCAGAAGCAGGGTTTCAGGCGTATTTACCTTTTCTATAGGACTCCTATTTGATTTCTGAAAAAACGACCTATTCCTCGAAAAGGCTGATTCTCTATTCCCTACTAGCTACCTACGCAACTGCTGTTCTTGCTGCGGTTCTTGTTGGCGTTCAGTTGGTTGGAGTTTTTCAAATAAAGCTGGTGGTGTAGCTTGGCGAAATGCACCACAATAATGCATGGTCATAACTGCTTTGAAAGCCCAATGATCTGACGGAACATCTGTAAAGGGATTTGGTAAAGTTTGGGCTTGATTTTGAATACAAGCATTCACAACTTGATTTGATGTTGCTGGAGTCTCAGTTACAGGTTCTTGAGATTTAACAGGAGTAGCAAAGCTAGTAGTAGCGAGCATTACGACTGTAGCCAGAATTTTGCAGTTCATAATTTCAGTTTTCTAAAGATGGCAGCTTATTCTAGCTTAGTTCCCAGGCTACTACCCAGGAACTAGAACTAGAATAATTTTGCCCCGATTAAGCGTTAGAAAACATTGCCAGCATTATTAACACTACAACTAATGCAGTAATCCAAAGACCTAGCGATCCCCAAACAACTGAATCTTGTTGTAATCTCTGCCATAAATTAGTGACTGAGTTATTCCGAAATGCCATCTTATAACCTCCAATTTTTATGATGTTTTTAGTAACAGAATTCAGAACTCAGAATTCAGAATTCAGAATGGGTTACTAGCTTAAAATCGAACAAAACTTTACAAAAACATATTTATTGATGCTTAAGTTAATTGTCACATAGGCAATTGTTTACACCCTAGATAAGCATGATTTTGAGAGAATTCTTAACATTTTCTTAACCAAGTATAAAAAATTGTATGTTTCAAATTTTAAACACGGAATTATTGACTCTATTTTTTTTTGATTCGTGTTTGTCTGGAGTTAGCAATATATTAAAAATAGACACCTATTATCAGTGAGGTTGGTAAGTAAGTAATGGTGCAAGAAATCAGACAAAACGAACCTCAATATACCTGTATCATTCCAGTTGAGAAAATTACAGGTAACCAAGACGAAGAAATTATCACCTTTGGTGCATCTGCGGATGAGGCAAAAAATCAAGGTGAAGAATTATTAGCATCTACCTATGGTTGTAATCAATCCCAAGTTGGGGAATTGATGCAGCAAGCGCGAATTGAAACAATAGCTCAGTGGTGTGCCCCGAAACAGCGTCAAAATTAGTTGTCAGGGTCTTGGCAATAGCAAGTTTAGCAACCAAAATGGGTGCAAATATTCAGCTAATCGGTATCAAGGAGCATCAATCTATGACTGACGCCAAGCATACTTCCCCGCGCCGCCGTCGCTCTTGGGCAGAGCCGTATAAAATCAAGGTGGTTGAGCCATTAAAAATGACTACTCGCGCTGAGCGGGAACAAGCGATCGCCACAGCGGGTTACAATACTTTTCTGTTACGTTCTGAAGATGTCTACATTGATTTGTTGACTGATAGCGGCACCTCAGCCATGAGCGATTACCAATGGGCAGGGATGATGCTGGGTGATGAAGCTTATGCTGGTAGCAAGAATTTTTACAATTTGGAAGCAAACATTCAGAAATATTACGGCTATCGCCATATAGTGCCTACTCACCAAGGACGTGGTGCGGAAAACATCCTTTCTCAAATACTGATTAAGCCAGGGGATTACATACCAGGGAATATGTATTTCACCACAACCAGGCTGCATCAGGAGTTGGCTGGCGGTACATTTGTCGATGTAATTATTGATGAAGCCCACGATGCCGAATCATTGCATCCATTTAAGGGTAATGTAGATCTGCAAAAGCTCACAGACCTAATTGAGCGAGTTGGGGCAGAACGGATTCCGTATATCAGCGTCGCCGGAACTGTGAATATGGCTGGGGGACAGCCGATATCAATGGCTAATCTGCGTGCGGTACATGAGTTAGCCCAAACTCACGGTATCCGGATTATTCTTGATGCTACCCGCGCCGTGGAAAACGCTTACTTTATCCAGCAGCGAGAGGAAGATTATTCCAATCAGGCGATCGCCACCATTTTACATGAATTTTGCTCCTATACCGACGGCTGCACCATGAGTGGTAAAAAGGATGCACTGGTGAACATCGGCGGTTGGCTAGCTGTCAATGACTATAATCTCTACGAGGAAGCACGTAATTTAATAGTAATCTATGAAGGTCTGCATACTTACGGAGGTATGGCTGGCCGGGATATGGAAGCTATGGCACGCGGTATCGAAGAGTCAGTTAAAGACGATCATATTCGTGCGCGTGTGGGGCAGGTTGAGTATTTGGGACAAAAGTTGTTAGATTGGGGTATTCCGATTGTTGTGCCCATTGGTGGACATGCGATTTATTTAGATGCCAAACGCTTTTTAGAGCAAATTCCCCAAGAGGAATTTCCGGCACAACGCCTAGCAGCCGAACTGTATTTAGAGGCAGGTATTCGGGCAATGGAACGGGGTATTGTTTCGGCTGGGCGCAGTAAAGAAACAGGCGATAATTATTATCCAGAGTTGGAATTAGTGCGGTTGACTATTCCCCGACGAGTGTATACCCAGGCTCACATGGATTTGACTGCTGAAGCTGTTGAAGAAGTTTATTATAACCGCGATCGCCTACGCGGACTAAAGATGATTTACGAACCAAAATATCTCCGCTTCTTTCAGGCACGGTTTGAGCTGCTGTAGAGTTGGCAATGTTTGACGGCAAATTATCTCTTCGCCACTTTTCCAATAAGTCGAGGGAGGATCTGATTTTCTAAATCACAAAGACGCGATTTATCGCGTCTCTTGCTGTGATTCCAAATTTCACAAAATATCTGCCAACTTTACCAGCAGACTATTTGCTAAATCCATGAATCTGGTACTATCTGCATCATCAATATTTGCACCACCAGCTAATAGATTTGTCACAGCAGATAACCTATCATCTACTTCAGGACTTCTCCAATATTCTTCTAAACTTACTGCGAAATCAAACAGCGATCGCTCTCCTAGATACTGCCTTACTTTTACAGCTACATTATCATCACTTACCAAAAATTCTTTGATAGCATCTAATCGAGAATTACCTAAGATTTCGTCATGTCCCCAGGTTTCTAACCAGTCTCCATCTACATCTTCAACATAAAAATTGATAAAATCAACCCCATAAGTTAACCAGTTCTGCTGCATTTGTCTAGCTGTTGCTAAAGCTTGGGCAAAATTATTTACATTGTTGCAAGTGTGAGTTTCTCTTTTGTTAGCCATAAAAGCTGTAATGAGCAGGTAAGTATGTAGGCTAGAATACAAATCTTGTACATTAGAATCCGGAGATGATCAGGAAAATTTTAAATATTTCCCACCAGAAAGATAATCACTGTTATACAGCGCCACATTGACTAACTGGTTCACAAAATTAGCATCCTTGGGGTTGTAACTTAGGAACAGTCCTCTTTCTATTTCCCACGATCGCAGTGTATTTTGCCAAGCTTGGTACTTTTGTTGATTAAGTTCTTCACTGACACTGGTTATTTGAATGCAGAGTGGTTGGTTGTTACGACTACTAACAATTAAATCAGTTGCCATCGAAAGGTCGGCAATATAACGCTGCCAAAAACTACCTTCTCGTTGAACAATATCTTGGGCTATATTTCTAATAATATCATCATCACCCTGATTAAATTCACCTGCCATCAATTTTTGTTTCCAAATATAAAACTTGGAATCATTTGCATTAATCCATTTCGGAAAAAGGTAACCGTACCAATATCTCTCAATGGGCGTCATTTGCTCAAATTGTGCTTTTCTTTCTTCTTCCGAATGTGAGGATTTTATTATCAGCCAAATTGTCGAATCGGTAATTACTTCTAGGAGAAAAGCAAGGACAAAAGGTTTAGCCGTGAGGGAACCCGGTTTGATATTCTTTACCCAACGGTTGATTTCATCTAATCTTCTCGCTAAATTAGGATCTATCGAGGAAGCTTGCTCGATGAGGGATTTTAATTTATCCTTAATCTCTTTTGCTTGCAAACGATGCCCTACTTTCACATACTAACGCTTTTTTAACACTGACTCAGTTACCAATAGTCAGTTTTGCACTTTGGGTATAAGAGTATGTTTGTCAAGTGTAGAGTTGTATCGATATGCCCTCGCATAAAAAGCGGGGAATAAACTTCTCAAGGTCATCCTTCTTTAGGAGGATCTTAAGTTTTGGATACATCGGCTACCACTTTTCAAACATCCTCTAAGTCCCCTTTGAGAGGTCTTAGCTGACTGTTCGCTGAACACTCTTTCAACAAATTCATATCTAATTTTAACTGTAAAGTGTCTATGTGAATTCGATCGCGATCAAATATTATCAGGGTTAATGCCCTGTGTACGCAAAAGTTCACGCAGTCTAGCAATTTCTTGTTCTGCTTGTTGGGCACGTTCTTCTGCTTGTTGGGCACGTAAGCTTTCTTGTTGGGCTAGTTCTTCAGATGATGGTATCATTTGATTTTCAGTAGTAAAGAATCTTAATTTACCTTCATAAACTCCCAAGTAAAGTTCTAACTGCTGACTCCATAAACGTCCATCAGTAGTGGGTTGAATTTCTTGATACTTGCCATCTACTAAATGAAATCCCTGAAATTCCATTGTTACCGGATCGAACCAGAAATAATCGGGTGTACGGAAAGTATCTTGGTAAACTTGTATTTTGAAGCCTTTGTCAACTGCTGCTGTTGAATTCGACAAAATCTCCACAATCACATTTGGATATTTGCCGTCTTCTTGCCAAACTACCCAACTTTTACGGTCTTTTTTCTCGGTTCCCAAAACTACAAAGAAGTCTGGGCCTCGGAAGTATTCTGATTTTTTCTGGTTAGGACTGTAATAAATTGTCAAATTACCAGAAGCATAAAAATCTTGTTTTTCTCGCCACCAGAATTTCAGTAGGCGAATCAGCAAATCGATTTGGTCTCGGTGTAGGTCACTTTCCAAGGGTGGTTCGTCACTCAGTATATCGCCTGGAGGGAAAATAACTCGATCTTCTAAAGTATCATCAGAGATGACTTCTAAGGTAGCAGGTTCAGACATCAGCGATCGCCCCGCAATGATACAAAAATCACTTTGTTAAAAAAGTGGTGGTTAGGACTCCAAACTAATTAATTCTGAATTCTGAATTCTGGATTCTGAATTCTTCTTCAATTATTTCTCAAAATTTACTAACTGGCAGATGCTTTTAAGAACTCGTAATAACTCAATTGCCCCGGCAGATTCATTGAGATTTAATAATGGCATTAATTGATAAGTCGGCTGTTGTTCGCGTTTTAAATAAACAAATTGATAACGCAGTCCGTTAGTTGCCAAACCCCAAACTGATGGTTGTTGGTCTAAACTTTTAAAAGCATAAGTGAGTAATTGAGTTAAACCCTCACCCACTTCAACCGCACTATTTTTCGTTTCAATTACTACAACCCAAAAAGGCGGCGCAATATTACTTTGAGGATTGTTGATTGCTAAAATATCCATCCGCCCAGTAATTCTTCTGTCTTCATCTTCCACAGCGATCGCAACGCTATCTTCCATTGTCAACCGAATCGGCACATCGTAAAATCCTGCTAACCGCATTAATGGCGCAATAGTTAAAAATTTAACCAACCCTTCAGAAATTTTACCTGCGCTTAAATAACGATCGAAGTCGTTTCTGATTCGCAATAAATCCTGCTGTTCAAACTCAGAGAGTGGTTCTAGAGTTAAGAAGTCTCTAAATGAACCATTTAAAAGCTTTTCGAGTTTCAGAAAGCGATGAACATCGTTGAGAGATAGGCTACTGGCTTCGAGAATAAGTGGCATAGTTTTAGGAAAAGGGAGTGGGGAGTGGGGGAGATGGGGGAGATGAGGGAGGTGAGGGAGACGCTCTGACGCGGGGAATGACAAATAACTCGGCAATTTCCACCCTGCTTAACGAAAATCTAAACACGGTACACCGTAACTGGGCTAAGAATAGTTTTTAGGTAACAATAGCGATCGCGCTCATAAACTATGTCTCAACCAACCATAGAATCAATCCTACAAGAGAATCGCCTTTTCCATCCTAGTTCGGAGTTTTCGCAAAACGCCCAAATCAAAAGCCTGGAAGACTATCAGCGCCTTTATGACAAAGCCAAAGCCGATCCCCAGCAATTTTGGGCAGATTTGGCGACTACAGAGTTAGCATGGTTCCAAAAATGGGATACAGTGCTAGATTGGCAACCGCCTTTTGCTAAGTGGTTTGTTGGCGGTAAGATGAATATTTCTTACAACTGCCTTGACAGACACCTCACTACTTGGCGCAAAAATAAAGCAGCACTGATTTGGGAAGGTGAACCAGGAGACTCGCGCACTCTCACCTATGCCCAACTACATCGGGAAGTTTGCCAGTTTGCCAATGTGTTGAAGCAACTGGGCGTACAAAAAGGCGATCTAGTTGGTATTTATATGCCAATGATTCCGGAAGCCGCCATCGCCATGTTAGCCTGTGCCAGAATTGGCGCACCCCACAGTGTGGTATTTGGTGGTTTTAGTGCGGAAGCTTTACGCGATCGCTTAATTGATGCGAAAGCCAAGTTAGTAATTACTGCTGATGGTGGTTGGCGCAAAGATGCGATCGTTCCCCTGAAGGAACAGGTAGATAAAGCCTTAGCTGATGGTGCTGTTCCCAGTGTCGAAAATGTCCTGGTTGTCAAGCGCACCGGACAAGAAACTTATATGCAGTCGGGGGGACGCGATCGTTGGTGGCATGATTTACAAAAAACTGCATCGGCTGATTGTCCCGCCGAACCGATGGACAGCGAAGATATGTTGTTTGTCCTCTACACTTCTGGCAGTACAGGCAAACCGAAGGGCGTGGTGCATACAACTGCTGGCTATAATTTGTATACCCACATGACCACCAAGTGGATCTTTGACCTGCAAGATACAGATGTATATTGGTGTACCGCTGATGTAGGTTGGATTACTGGTCACAGCTACATCGTTTATGGTCCCCTTTCCAACGGTGCAACAACTGTGATGTATGAAGGTGCGCCCCGTGCTTCTAATCCTGGGTGTTTCTGGGATGTGATTGAAAAATACGGTGTCAATATTTTTTATACTGCACCTACGGCAATTCGGGCATTTATTAAGATGGGCGAACACCATCCCAAGGCGCGAAACTTGTCTTCCTTGCGATTGCTGGGAACCGTCGGCGAACCGATTAACCCAGAAGCTTGGATGTGGTATCAGAAAGTAATTGGTGGCGATCGCTGTCCAATTGTGGACACGTGGTGGCAAACTGAAACTGGCGGTATCATGATTACACCGCTACCAGGGGCAATTCCTACTAAACCAGGTTCGGCGACTCTTCCCTTCCCTGGAATTCTTGCAGACATCGTGGATTTAGAAGGAAATTCCGTACCCAACAACGAAGGTGGTTATCTCGCAGTCCGCCATCCTTGGCCGGGAATGATGCGGACAGTCTACGGCGATCCGGAACGCTTCCGCCGCACCTATTGGGAACATATCCCCCCCAAAGATGGTAACTATACTTATTTTGCTGGTGATGGTGCCAGACGCGATGAAGATGGTTACTTCTGGGTAATGGGTCGCGTCGATGACGTATTGAATGTATCAGGACACCGACTCGGTACAATGGAAGTCGAATCAGCCTTAGTTTCCCATCCAGCAGTTGCAGAAGCAGCGGTAGTGGGTAAGCCAGATGAACTCAAAGGTGAAGAAGTAGTTGCTTTTGTGACATTAGAAGGCACTTATCAGGGAAGTGAAGAATTGAGTAAAGAACTCAAACAACATGTTGTCAAAGAAATCGGCGCCATCGCCCGTCCCGGAGAAATTCGTTTTACCGACGCTTTACCCAAAACGCGATCGGGTAAGATTATGCGGCGATTATTGCGAAATCTGGCAGCCGGACAAGAGGTATCTGGTGATACTTCAACCTTAGAAGATAGAAGCGTGTTGGATAAATTGCGCGAAGGCGCGTAAACAATTCAAATTACTCAAAATAGGAGTCTGTTAACAACAAACTAACACAAAGCAATTCTTAATAATGTAGGGTAGGCAAAATAGCCTGCCCTTTACTAAGCAGACTAAATTCAAATAGGTCTATAAATGAGAGATGCACTAGGGCAAAGAGGCGAAGCAATTTTTACAGTATTAATGACGGAATTTCACTCTCATGCTGGCCCTATTTTCAAACCGCAGTTTTTAGGAGACAAATGGCAATATGTTGATTTTATTGTAGAGTTGGTAGGGTCTGGTAAATCTGTTCCTTATTTTTTTGTACAAGTGAAAACAACAAGAGAAGGTTATACTAAAAAATATAACCGTTTGAAGGTGAAAGTCAAACAAGAAAATGTAATTGGTTTAGCATCTTATCCAGCACCAACTTATATAGTAGGAATCGATGAAATTCAAGAGTTAGGTTACATAGTTTCTGCAAATGGTGAAAATCTTAAATCTCTGTCAAGCCTTTCTACTGAATTTCAAATTATCAAACAAAATAGAGAACTGCTATGGCAGGAAGTTTATGATTTTTGGAGTAGATACCATACTAATCAGTTAGTTTCCAAATTTGCCGATCAAGATTGGAGATAAAATAATGAAAACCAGAGTACCTTGGTATATTGAAAGACGGGCAGAATCTCTTGCTATTGTTTACTTAACTCGTCGTGATGACTTGATTATTTCTCAGGCAACACCAAACCAAGGATTAGACTTTTTAATCACAATTACCAAAGATGGAGTTTATACTGGAAGACTCTTTGGTATTGAAGTAAAAGCAACAGATTATACATCGAGATTAAGCAAGGATAATGATATTTTAAAGTTAGACAAAGAGAGGTTGAATAGGCTAGAAAAATTCCAAGATTTACCATTCCCGGTTTGCCTATTTTTCTTTATTTTGGAGGAAGATCGAGGTTATTACAAATGGATTTTAGAACCTCAAATAAATGAACAAAAGCAAGTTAGCTTGCACTTTAACGAAAATGATGAACTGAAAAAACTTGATGACAAAGAAATAGCTAATATTATTTCAATAGTAAATAGTTGGTATGACCAGAGAAATAATACCTGAGGATAAGCATACTAATTTATTCTTCTAAAAGAAATAGGTGCGATCGCCAGTCTCTAGAATTTTCAGGACACGATGCAATCAAAATATTGGCACGCTTTTTAGTGCGTTACATACTTACTAAACCATCCTCACCTTATCATAAGAATACGACATTATTAGGGCATTCAGGGCGATGAAACTGAAATCAGCATTTGTTCAATCTTTTAGCTGCATGACACTGAGTATTATCACTGCGATTGGTCTATCACCATCGGTGTTAGCGGTTTCTGGAAAAGTTTCTTTAGATTCGCCTCAACAGTATCCCCAGAAACTAGCGCAATTTTCCGACACAGGACCATCAGAGCGATCGCAACTCCTACAACAAGCCAATGCTTTGTACAATCAAGGAGACATGAAAGGTGCAGAGGAAAATTTACGCAAATTAATTAAAAAATTCCCCAAAGATACCTTTGGACACTTTCAACTGGGAAACGTGCTTTTTCGGCAACAGAAATCAGAAGAAGCAATTAACGCCTACCGAGAAGCCATTCGCCTCCAGCCAAAATATGCTTTAGCTTATAATGCGATCGGTATGGTTTACGCTAGCGAAAATCGCTGGCAAGAAGCTATTACTGAATATCAAAAAGCTTTAGAAATTAATCCTAATTATGCAGAAGCACTTACTAATTTTGCTCTGGCAATGTGGCAAACAAATAAAAAAGACGAAGCCCTAGCTTCTCTAGAAAAGGCTTTAAATATCTTCAAACAACAGAATAGAAATGAAAGGGTTAATCAAGTTGAGCGAATCATGCAAGAGATTAAAAAATCAGAAGATCCTAGTATTTCTTGAAAATCCTATTTTTCAGTAGATAAAAGTTAACAATATTTGCTTTTAGGATGCTTTACCAGGAATCCGATATGGTAAGATGACTATGCGGCAATTGTCGCATAATCTTATTCTCATAAACCAAGAGAACAGTATATGCAAGTAAGACAAGAAATTTTTGATACCTATTGGCGATTTGCTGCTATGCGCCAAGAAGTATTTTTCAACAAAATTAACAATCTACCACCCCCTTGGACGAGCGATCCTATTATTAATACTTATAAATTTTGTAATGCTTATCGAGCGAGCGATCGCGTTTCACAATATCTGATTAAAAACGTAATTTACGATGAGAATAGAAGCAAGAATGAAGAAGAAGTAATTTTACGTATTCTACTATTTAAAATTTTTAATAAAATAGAAACATGGGAATACTTAGAAAACAAAATAGGAGATTATATTACACTATCTAATTTCGACTCAAACATATATTCAGATATATTACAAGATGCCATGAATCTTGGATATGTCATTTACACCAGTGCGTATATGTCTTGTGCCAGCAAAGAATTTGGTTATGATAAAAAACATCAAAATCATTTGGCATTAATTGATAAAATGGTTGTTCAAGATAGAGTAGACAATCGCATAGTCAAAGCCAAAAATTTTGAAGATGTTTTTCAGATAATCCAAGAATATCCATTGCTGGGTAAGTTTATGGCTTACCAATTAGCGACAGATATTAATTATAGTGAAATTATCAACTTTGACGAAAACAGTTTTACTATAGCAGGTCCAGGAGCCGAACGTGGTATCAACAAATGTTTTCTTGATACAGAAGGTAAAACATACACAGATGTTATTCATTGGATGACTGAAAATCAAGAGAAAGAATTTCAGCGTTTGGGGTTAAATTTTCAATCACTTTGGGGTCGTCCGCTACAGGCTATAGACTGTCAAAATTTATTTTGTGAAACTGATAAATACTGTCGAGCAGCATTTCCAGACTTGAAGAGTAATCGCAAAAAGATCAAATCAAAATTTACTTCAACACCTCAACAAATTGATTATTTTTATCCACCTAAATGGCAAATTAACGATAAAGTTAAAGAAACTTTAGCACAGAGATTGCCAACATTAGATATTCCTAATTTTGAACAAATCAATAATTATCAGCAATTGTCTTTGGAATTAGACTCGACGGTAAAAGCAACCTCTCTAGTTATAGAAAATGGATCAAAAGTCGACAAAACATCTGACCAACAGTCTCAACTGAGGCAAAAGACTAATAAAAGTAAAAAATCAAAGACTTTACACAATATACAGGCAGAAAAATCTCAACAGTTGTGCTTATTTAGAGAAAACTGGGTATCATAAATCAGCAGTAATTCAAAGTTAAGCACATTGGTATGGAAAAATATGCCAAGTTCGATGCCACTAAAAAGTATCGCTACTTACTAGGACGTAGATGGAATGCAAATTTGCCACAAATTACTTTTGTGATGCTTAACCCTAGTACCGCAGATGCTGAGAAAGATGACAGAACACTCACTAGATGTATTAACTTTGCTAAATCTTGGGATTATGGTTCTCTTGAAGTAGTTAATCTATTTGCTTATCGTGCTACACAACGCGCTGATCTTTACGAACCATCTGATCCTATAGGTTCAGAAAATAACTGCTATATTCAATTAGCAACAAAACGCGCTGACTCAATTATTGTGGCATGGGGTGGGGGTAAGTATCCCAAAATCCAGAACCGGGATAAAGAAGTGCTAAATCTAATTTATGACAAATCTCTCTACTCTCTAGGTCGTTTAACAAAAGATGGACATCCACGCCATCCTGTACGTCTTGCGGCTAGTACAGAAAGAATTATTTTTCCGATTAATTTCTTATAAAGATATAGCTTTTCCTAATAATAAAAATTGTTATTTATCATTGAATTAATATTTTATCACTCTTAAAATCACCATAATTAAAAACTGTGAAATGGGGTATTTTCATTATGAATTTTTCTGAGTATCAAACACAAGCACTTAGTACAAACCAGATTCCTGCTGTAGAAGGTACTGAACTATTTATACCGCTATTAGGTTTAGTAGGTGAAGTTGGCTCATTGATGACTGAATATAAAAAACATTTACGCGATGGTGATGCACATAAACTATTTAAAGAAGGCATCGCAGAAGAATTGGGAGATATGCTTTGGTATATTGCCAACTTGGCAAGTAAGTTTAACCTTAATTTGGAAGAAATTGCGGAAGATAATCTTAAAAAGTGCCGCGATCGTTGGGGATGGAGAAATTCAACAGAGATAGACGATAAAGCTACATGCTACATATTCGATAATGACTTTCCCGAAAATGAAAGTTTACCAAGACAGTTTGAAGTTGAAATTACTGAGGTAAGCCAAGATAACTCAGTCAAAATGAAGGCATTTATTAACAAACAACAAATTGGAAATGATCTCACTGATAACTCCTACTCTAACGATGGCTACCGCTTTCATGATGTTTTTCATATGTCCTACACCGCAGTTTTAGGTTGGTCGGCAGTCACTCGTAGTATTCTTAAATGTAAACGAAAAAGCAATCCCAGAATTGACGAAGTTGAAGACGGTGGTCGTGCAATAGCTATTGAGGAAGGTATATCAGCACTTGCATTTGCCTATGCTAAAGATCACGGATTCTTAGAAGGCGTTAGAGTGATAGATTACCAACTCTTGAAGACTATCAAAAATATGACATCACATTTAGAAGTATCTCGATGTTCGCTGGGTGATTGGGAGAAGGCAATTCTGATGGGCTATGATGTCTGGCGACAGGTGGAGAAATATCGAGGAGGAACGGTAATTGTTGACCTTGATGCACGCTTAATAAGTTATAAAATGGGAGTAAGCTGACACCAAAGGCAAAGTAACAATAGAAGAACTCAACGGATAATAAACAAAATACAAATATAATCTTGGTTAAAGCCTATGACTTCGTTATCGGCATTAACTTTACCTGACCACACCCAGTTACCAGATTCAGGTGGTAAATTTTTGAAAAACTGGCAGGAACATCCGCAAAGTATTTTAATTACAGATTCAATTAAACCTGTTCTAGAACAACGCCATCCTGATGGACAATATTGTATTGGACAAAATTTAGGTATTTACTGGGGATTGACAGATCCTCCTGATAAAGCGATCTCGGCACCAGATTGGTTTTATATACCGAATATACCACCAACTCTTGAAGGTAAAACGCGGCGTTCTTATGTGCTGTGGGAAGAATCTCTCGCACCTTTAATTGTGTTGGAATTTGTCTCTGGAGACGGTTCAGAAGAACGAGATAAAACGCCGCCATCGCAAGCAGAAAGTGGAAATGTTGGTAAATTTTGGGTTTATGAACAGGCAATTCGAGTGCCTTATTATGGAATTTATGAAGTAGCAAAAGCACAGATTGAGGTGTATCATCTAATTGATTCTATCTATCAACTGATGAAACCCAATGAAAGAGGACATTACCCAATTGCTCCTTTAGGGGTAGAGTTGGGAATTTGGCAGGGTTTGTATCAGAATGCAGAGTTACCTTGGTTGCGGTGGTGGGATGCACAAGGAAATATACTGCTAACAGGTGAAGAACGCGCTGAAGTTGAGCGACAAAGGGCTGAAGTTGAACGACAAAAGCGGCTATCAATTACTGACAAATTGCGTAATCTCTCTGTTGAACAACTTAATGCTTTAGGAATTGACCCAGAAATGTTGGATTAACGTGAGTTCGATGAGTACTGTTTTGACCTCACCCCCAACCCCTCTCCTACGAGGAGAGGGGAGCAAAACCTTGATTTTTCTTGCTCCTCCCTCGCCTTTTAGGAGAGGGAGGTTGGGAGGGTGAGGTACCTCATATAATTGGGAACCGCTATAACCAATACAACCAATTTAATGAGCGACAGCACTACCAGTTGCCTTCACCTTTTTCAAGAATAAAATAGCAATTCCACTCAGTAACAAAGCAATACCAATAAAGTGGAAACAATCGTTAAAAGCCATTACAAATGCTTCCCGACGGACAATATTTGATATAGATGCGATCGCCTGATTTTGTGCTGTAATCAAATCCGCTCCCCGACTAATAAAATACTGCGTCATCTGGTCAATTCGCTGTTGAGTTTCTGAGTTATATAAAGATATTCCATCACCCAATCTATTCGAGTGAAACTGCTCTCTATTCGTTAATAAAGTTGCTAAAAAAGCAATTCCGAGAGAACCACCTAGATTCCGCATCATATTAAATAAACCACTGGCGGAACCTGCTTCTTTTGGACTCAACCCAGCAGTGGCAATAGAACTCAGTGGTACCATAATTAAAGGTTGTCCCATTGCGCGGACAAATTGCGACCAGCGTAATTGATCTAATCCTGTTTCATGAGTCATTCCCGAATTCATAAATGCACTGATGGAAAACAAAGTCACACCAACAGCTACCATTAAGCGCACATCAATGCGTTGCATCAATTTAGGTATTAAAGGAATAATAAACAGTTGTGGAATGCCAGCCCACATCAATACTTCACCAATTTGCAGCGCATTATATTTTTGAATTTGGGCAAGATACAACGGCAAAATATAAATTGAACCATACAATCCTACTCCCAAAGACACATTCACAATACTAGCTAAACCAAAGTTACGCCTAAACAACAACCGCAAATTAATAAATGGTTGTTTTCGAGTTAATTCTATAAAGAAAAATACTGCTAAAAAAATGACTGCAATGACAGTTAAGCGGACAATCAACGCTGAACCAAACCAATCTTTGCGGCTACCTTCTTCTAAAACAACTTGCAGGGAACCTAATCCGATCGCCATTGCAATAATTCCCCACCAGTCACCTTGTTTCAGTAAACTGATTTGGGGTTTTTCTTGCTTAACTCCGTACCAAACGCCAGCTAGCATTAATGCCCCTGGAATTAAATTGATATAAAAGTTGTATTCCCAACCAAAATTTTCGGTTAACCAACCTCCTAATGTCGGCCCGATTGATGGGGCGAAAACTGCACTAAAACCAAATGCCGCCAACCCTATTGATTGCTTGGATGGCGGTAAGGTCGTTAAGACAATTGTCATCGCTGTGGGAATTAATACTCCTCCACTAAAACCTTGTAAGGCGCGGAATACAATCATGGAATTTAAATTCCACGCCCAAGCACAGCATATAGAAAAGAAGATAAATAGGGCAGTATTTACTAATAAATAACGTCGTAGAGAAAAAACTCTAGATAACCATCCTGTTAGAGGTATTACTACAATTTCTGCAACCAGATAGGCGGTAGAAATCCAAGAACCTTCTTCTAGAGTTGCTCCTAAACTTGCTTGAATATCTTGCAGCGAAGCATTAGTGATTTGAATATCTAATACCGCCATAAATGCACCAAGCATACTTGCTAATACACCAATCCAGGTTCTTAGCGGTACACGATCTGGCGGTATAGCAGGATTGTGTCCTGGCTGACGAATTACACCTGTATTAGCCATAGTGTTGTTTCATTTTCTGATTAAATCTTATACCAATCTTGGAATTTTTCGTTATTAGTCATTTGTCTTTTGTCTAAGAGGATGTTTGAAAAGTCATGATTGATGTATCAAATATTTTTTTAACGAACCGCCAAGGACGCATTCGCGCAGCGTCTCGTCAGAGAAGGACGCAAAGAGAAGAAAGAAAGGCTTAACCCAAGCGTATTGCCTCTAAAACTAATGACCAATGACCAATGACTAATGACCAATGACCAATGACCTACTTAACTTCCACTGCAACTTCCGCAGACATCCCCGGTGTAATCCGCGATTCGTATCCTTGAATACTTTTTTGGTCAAAAACTATTTTAACTGGGATGCGCTGTACAATTTTGGTAAAGTTACCTGTGGCGTTATCTGGTGGCAATAAGGCAAACTGAGCGCCGGAAGCTGGCGAAATACTCTCAACACGACCAACAAAACTGTGATGAGGAAAAGCATCGAGTTTGATTTCTACTGGTTCTCCTGGGCGCATTTTTTCTAATTGGGTTTCTTTGAAGTTTGCAACTACCCAATACTCGTTATCAACGATCGCCATTAATAGTGTTCCCGCTGCAACTCGGTTACCAATTTCCACGTTTTTCCTGCCTACGCGTCCGGCACTAGGAGCGGTAATATTAATGTAGGACAGTTGTAATTGCGCGTCTTTGAGAGATGCTTCTGATTGAGCGATCGCTGCTTTTGCTGCTTCGTATTGACTACGTTTTGCTGTTGTATCTTGGCCGCCAGCTGTGGCTTGTTGCAATCCTCCCTTGGATGCAGCCAATTTCGCTTGGGCGCTGACTACATTTTCTTGGGCTTGTGCTAGTTGAGATTGGGCTTTGGCGACACCAACTTTGGCAGAAGCTAATCTAGCTTGGGCTTGTTCTACTCCCTGAACAGCAGCATTTTTCTGCGCTACAGCTACATCATACGCCGCTTTGGCTGTGTCTAACTGCTGACGAGCGATCGCACCTGATTTGTACAATTCGTTATAACGATTGTAATCTGCTTGGGCTTTTTCCAAGTTGGCATTCGCTTGGGCTACCTGGGCTTGGGCGGCGGGAATCCCGGCTTGGGCTAACTTCACTTCGGCTTGCGCCGCCGATATCCCCGCTTGCGATTCTTGGACTGCTGCTTGGGCTGTGGAAATCGCTGCTACAGCACTGCTGACATCCCCTTGTGCCTGAGTTGTCTTACCACTGGTGGTTTGTGAAGCTAAGGCAATATTCGCTTGGGCGGCTTGCGCCTGACCACGCGCATTTTCTAATGCTGCTTGTGCTTGTTGGACTTTACTTTCATAGTCCTTGGGATCTAACTTCACTAATAACTGCCCTGGTTGCACTAGTTGATTATCATCCACCAGCACTTGAGTCACTGTTCCGGGAATGCGGCTACTAATTTGGTGAATATTTCCCTCAACGGTGGCGTTATCTGTTTCCTGGTGGGTAGAGGAATATTGCCAGTAGTTATAACCAAAGGCACCTGCGGCGATCGCACCTACGCCTAATCCTGCCAAAATCAAACCAATGGGTTTTTTACGTTTCGCTGGAACTTCTTGTTCGTTGGGAGTTACAACAGGTGCTTCTGCTGTCTCTACAGCTTCTAAAGTCTCTGAATCTGTAATCAATTGTTCTTCTAAAACTGGGGTTTTGTTTTCCTTGCGTCCGTTCAAAGTACTAGCGCCCATAATTTTCAACTCCTTGCAGTTTGATTAAATGTAGTTTATTTAGAATGCGTAATATTTAGTTACGAGCCTTTGCTTGGCTTTTATTTAGTATGCGTAATATTATCTCAAAATAAATCTTAATGTTGCTTCCTCCGGTTGGGTGATTGTGGGAGGATCTTTTAGGAGAGGTTAGCGATCGCCCGATTCAAAATTTCGGAAAATAATTCTTGGTCACCAAGGGAAATGCCGCCCATTGCTTCATCACGTACTGCTAAGGCGATTGGAGGTAAGACGGTTTGTAGTTCTCTACCTGCATCCGTTAGCCAGATTCGCCAGATGCGGCGATCGTGAGTGTCCCGTTCTCGGCGCACTAAGCCGCGTTCTTCCATACGGTCTAATACCCCCGTTAAAGTACCGCCCACTTGTTTGAGTTTATCCCCAATACTAGAAGTAGGTAAACCATCTTCTTGCCAAAGACAGCACAACACCAACCAGTGAAACGGCGTCAATCCAAAGGGTTCTAGTCTATCAGTAAACTTACGTCCAAGCAGTTGCGAGAGTAATTTGATTCTGTAGCCCATATTATATGGTGCAAGATTTTGCTGCCACGGCTCTAAGGGTAGGGATTGATTAGATGTAGAAACCATTTTTCAAAATGCTTAGCATACGTATTATTCATATGCTATCTAAATTAAGGTGTTTTGGCAATAGCTGTTTTTTCGGGACTGGGGATTGGAGGAGATGAGGGAGACGCGGGGACACGGCGAATAACCAATAACCAATGACAAATGACAAATAACCAATGACAAATGACAAAAATTAAGGAAGTAGTTGAATAAACTGGTACTCTTTGACAGTAGCGAGAACGCGATGAGGTCTGGATAATTGAGGGGATTGAACTTTAGAAGTCCAAACATAGCTATTAGCTGGTACTTCGGAAAATGAGGCTACTCGTTTATCGTCAATAGCAATATAGAAATCGAGCAGTACTTGGACTTTATCATCTATTTGTACAAAGTATATCGGATTAGTTTTCAAAATAGAAGCGATCGCACTTTGTTGCAGAAAAACTCTTAAAGCTGGATTATAGTCACTTAACATACCGACGCTACCCATCGTCGCCAAAGCTAACCAACAGGGAACTAACCAACCTGCAATCCAGTAACGAGTTGTGAGAAACTTTTTGCCAAAGTGATAACGACCAATCCACACCACGGGTAAAATTAACCAACCCAATCCCATACTCAAGCCAATAATTGCATACTTGCGGATATCAGAACCACCCCAACCAAGAACCACAATACTGGCGATGACAAGTAAAACACCGAACCCGCCAAAGCCATAACTGAGGTTTCGGGGAATATTCTGCTTGGCAAAAAAGTTTAATAGATTTTTTTTACCTTTTTGAAGACGGGATTGTGAGGGAATTCCTAACTCGTAAATTTTGCCTAGCCAGCTTAAACCCACAGATGCAAACAAAGCGACAAACGGATAAAGGCAAAGACTATAGTGAGAGAAACGAGTCGTAAAAATACTAATTTCAATAAACAAAACCAGTGGAAATCCAACTAATAACAATTGGTAGCGAAAGGGATGGCGGAAAGCCAAAATAAGTCCTACAATTCCGAAAAAAGCCCAGGGAAATCCTTTGAGGGCGATATTCCATACATAGAAGAGAAAATTCGTCTGATAATTGTCATTACCATTACTACCTTGATATAGAACAAATTTGTACAACTCCTCAAAACTTTGATTTCCATAATGTAACCAACTCAGCCATAGCCAAATGAAACTAGGAATTAAACCGACGAAAAACCCCAAATATAACATTGGGTTAGTCAGATGACGATGACGGCGATGATCCCAAATTAAGTAAGGCAATAAAGCGATGATTGGTACAAAAATCATAAAGCTTCTGACTAAGAAGCCTAAACCTAAACTTAAACCAGCAAGAAAACTCCAAAATGAGCGATTTACAGGATTTAATTCTGCTTTAATCAAAGACAAAATAGCTAAAAGTATCAATAAAACTAGAGGCACATCAGGCGTACTTAAACGACAATATTGTAACCAGAGAAATTCCACACTTAAAATTGCAGCACCAAGCCAAGCTAATTTTTTCCCCAGGATAATTTTGCCGATTTCATATACAATCCATAAGCATAAAATTCCTGTAATCATGCTAGGAAGACGCGCACTCATATCATTGATGCCAAACAGCTTATAGGAACTGGCAATTAACCAATAAGGGCCTGGTGTTTTATGATGTGCCTTTTCCCAAGGTGCTATCCAATTACCAGAATCAAACATCAGACGTGCCCGTGAAGCATAAAGCGCTTCATCATGTGCTATCAGGCTGTTATACCCAGAAGTAAATAGTAATAAAGGTAGTATCCAAACTAGCAAACTAAAATATGGCAATGATGCTAACAGCAGGATTTTGCGCCAAATATACTGCAAAACGTGTAATTTGTAGAACATTGAAATTTAGAAAAAATGAATGCTGCAATGTGGATTTATCTATGACGAATTTCCAAGGCAAGTGAAATACACGGACTTTGAGAATTGAGAATTCAGAATTGAGAATTCAGAATTCAGAATTCAGAATTCTGAATTAATAAGGCTTAGAGACACCAACTTAAGAATTTGAACAAAATCAAGCAGGTATACAATCATTGATTTTTCAACTATTGTGACTCCTGACTTCTGAATTCTGACTCCTGAATTCTGACTTCTGAATTCTGACTCCTGACTTCTGACTTCTGAATTCTGACTCCTGAATTCTGACTTCTGAATTCTCCCGCATGTCTCTTCGTGTTATTAAAATATGTTACATAGTGCTTGTTTCAAAATACCTGAAATTGCCGCAATTTTGGAAAAAAGTTATCCACACGAGAGATTTATGCAGCTAAGACCGAATCAACGCCTAAAATTAGACGACACAGACGATCGGCTATTTTATGCCTATCCGCGCTTCGTCACCCATGTGGATGAAGGATTTATTCAACAGCTAACAGATTTATACCGCGATCGCCTCCAACCCGACACCCGCATCTTTGATATGATGAGCAGCTGGGTGTCTCATCTCCCAGAAGAGATGCAATTTTCCCATATCGAGGGACACGGACTCAACGCTGAAGAACTAGCACGTAATCCCCGCCTAAATCATTACTTTGTGCAAAATCTCAACGAAAATCCGCAAATTCCCTTGCCAAATCAAGATTTTGACGCGGTTCTCAATTGCGTATCTGTGCAGTATGTCCAATATCCAGAAGCAATATTTTCCGAAATCCGTCGCATCCTCAAACCCGGTGGTGTCGCCATTATCAGCTTTTCTAACCGGATGTTCTTTCAAAAGGCGATTCAAGCTTGGCGAGAAGCACCAGAATCACAGAGAGTGGAATTAGTCAAGGGTTACTTTGCTTCAGTACCGGGATTTACCACCCCGGAAGTTATCGTCCAAAAATCAACATTACCGAATTTTTTACAGTGGTTGGGCGCACCTGGAGGAGATCCGTTTTATGCTGTCATAGCTTATCGTGACAACAGTATTTAGAAAACAAAAATATGACAACCTACGCAATAATTATCGAAAAGTAAATTTTCTGGGTCAAAATTACAAGCAGCGCAGATAATTGCGTCAAAGCTCAAGTATCAGGAGAACCCAAAAATGATTTTACACCGTGGGCGTAGAGTTGTAGCTGCGTTGTTACTGTCAGTATTACTACTGACAGCATCTTGTTCTGCAAAAACACCAGGACGTTTTGACCAGGCGCAACAAGATAGCACTAAGCAAAAAAGCGGTCAAGCTGTGGCTAAGACCGCAACACAAGGTAGCGAATTTAACAAATTGTTCCCAGATGCTAGTGATGGCTACCAGCGCGTCTATACCCAAGAGAAAAAAGGTTTTGCTGAAGCGAAGTTGAAAAAAGGTGGTAAAGATATCGCGTTGCTGTCTATTTCCGATACCAGCAGCGTACCAGCAACAGCAGCGAAGTTCTCGAAAAGCACCAAAAAAATTGGCGGTTATCCGGCAGTAGAAATAGGTAACACGCAAACTGCAATTTTAGTAGGTAAGTACCAAGTAAAAGTACTTTCCCGCGATCCGTCATTTACAGCTAGCGATCGCGCAGCTTGGCTAGAAAAATTTAATCTCAATGGACTAGCTAAACTCAAATGAGCCGCATTGCCAATATCAACATAACAAACCTTAAATCAGGAGATTTTTGTGAGCAAATCAATTTTTGAGTTGGTAGATAAATTGCCAACCAGCGGCTTGACTATTTCTTTGTTAAATTCCCTCGATTTTGTTGCTCCTGGCCAGTGGCAAAATACCGTTGGCTTTGTCAACACTATTAAGACAGTTACTCTCGAAACCGACGAAGATTTAATTCAGCAAATTGGCGAACGAGCAATTTATCTATTCAACGATAAATCTCAGGGATATCAAACAGCTTTGTGGCTATATCAAACCGTTGATAATACAGATAAAGCCCTTGGTGCAGCAGCTTTAGCTAACAAAGTCGGCGAGAAAATTCCTTTATTGGGTTTTTTAAACTCTGTCACTCCCAAAGCTGATAAAGCCCAAACCATCGATTTGACATTAAAATTAGTCGCCGAATTAGTAGCCTTCTGTCAAATTAACGGCATTCCTGGAGATAGTATTGGGGATTTTGTCGCTTCTTTGGGAGAATATAGCGGTGAGTCACTCATCCGCATGGTGGCGTTAGTTTGTGTTGATGGTTTGATACCTCTAGGCCCAGACTTCATCAGCAAAGCCATATCCGGGCTGAATCAGACAAATCCCCAAGAGTTAGAACAAAACTCAACTTTCCAAAACATCAAAGATGTGATTCCAGGCAACAACGCTGGCAGTAAACTCAATTTTATCGGAGAAAGCTTTGACTCAGTTAAAGGTTGGATGAGTGGGCTAGTTAGCGCCAATAATTTAACACCACAAAAAGTTGTCCACAACTTGCAAACTTTTGCGGATATTGCCGATGACAAGTTAGACTACCTCGCAGCGTTCCTGGATGTAGCAACCAATTATTATGAACACACAGGTACGCAAACTTTGGCGCGTCGCTTAATTGAACGGGCGGTGGCTGAGATTTAGGTTGATGGCTCAATAGTGAGTGGGGCGTGTTTTCAAACCATACAAAATTTTGAAAACACGCCCTAAATTGCAAAGACGCGATAAATCGCCGTCTCTACAAAGGATTAGACGTCTTGCAAAAGTCTTTCTTTGCGTTCTCTTCTCTGCGCCTCTGCGCCTCTGCGTGAGACAAAAAATATTTATGCAATAGGTCTATTGATTATTGTAGGGACGGCGGTTTATCGCGTCTGTTGTGTTAACCGAGCAGTATTGTCACAGTTCTCATCTGTTGCCATGTTTTGGTGAATTAGTATAACTCTCAACCCTTAACTTAGCACTCAGCACTTTGCTATAACATTAGATTCGGCGTGTTTACTGTTCAGGAGTGCCAAAATGTCTAAACAGCTGGGTCAAAAAATCGCACCCACATCTATATCCAATGATATCAATGTGGTGGATTTGATTGATAAATACTTCACCGCCTACAATTCAGCACGTTTGCGGGAAATCTGCCAACTACTCAGCCGCGAGGTGCTGACGGAAGGTGTCACCGTGGGAGTTAGCCTTTCTGGTGCGATGACGCCAGCCGGATTTGGGGTTTCAGCGCTTGCACCCTTAATTCGCAACGGCTTTATTGACTGGATGATTAGCACTGGTGCAAATCTTTACCATGATATGCATTACGGTTTGGGTTTTGAATTGTTTGCTGGTAATCCGTTTTTGGATGATGTGAAACTGCGTCAACAAGGCACCATCCGGATTTATGACATTATCTTTGGCTACGATGTGCTGTTGGAAACCGATGCTTTTATCCGCAAAATTCTGCAAGCAGAACCTTTCCAAAAACGCATGGGAACCGCTGAGTTTCACTATTTATTAGGTAAATATGTCCGCGAAGTAGAAAAGCAATTGGGTGTGGAGAATTCTTGTTTGCTAGCTACGGCTTATGAATATGGCGTACCGATTTATACGTCTTCCCCTGGAGATAGTTCCATTGGGATGAACGTAGCAGCTTTGGCATTGGAAGGTTCACAATTAATATTAGATCCTGCAATTGATGTGAATGAGACAGCAGCGATCGCTTACAATGCTCGTGAATCTGAAGGTAAAAGTGCCGCTGTCATTCTTGGTGGTGGCAGTCCGAAAAACTTTTTACTACAAACACAACCGCAAATTCACGAAGTCTTAGGACTAGAAGAACGCGGACATGATTACTTTGTGCAATTTACCGATGCTCGTCCAGATACAGGTGGTTTGTCTGGGGCAACTCCATCGGAAGCCGTCAGTTGGGGTAAGATTGACCCAGAGGAATTACCTAACACAATTGTTTGTTACACAGATAGCACGATCGCCTTACCACTGGTAACAGCATACGTCCTCAATAAGTGCCAGCCTCGTCCCCTCAAACGTTTGTATGACAGACGCGAAGCCATTTTAGAAAAACTGCAAACAGACTATCTAGCAGCCAAAAACCAACCATCAGATCGAGTTCCAGCAGCAGTGGCTGAAAATGCTGCACAGCCAACAGCGACTTATCCTTGCGGTAGATTGATTCCGAATACGTAGCGAGTGGGGAGCAAAGGGGCAGGGGAAAAGGTTAAAGGGTAAAGGGTAAAGGGTAAGAATTAAAAACAGGGGAAAAGGTTAAAGGGTAAAGGGTAAAGGGATAAATTTAACTTTTCCCCCTTCCCCCTTACCCCTTTCCCTTTCCCCATTCCCCATTCCCTATGCCCTATTCCCTATTCCCAATTAACCAATAAGTCGTCATTTTCCCTTTGCCTTTAACTTCGATTTCGCCCCGCTTTTCAAACACAAATTCATTACACAAGGATTTATAAGTATTTTCTGTCACCTGGATTTTACCAGCAATGCCTTGAGATTCCATGCGGCTGGCGATGTTTACCGTGTCTCCCCAGAGGTCGTAAGTAAACTTTTTCAGGCCAATGACTCCGGCAACTACGGAACCGCTATGAATACCGATGCGGATGCTAAAATTTCGGTTGTTCTCAGCGTTAAATAAAGCGATCGCTGTCTGCATATCCAGTGCCATAAGGGCAATAGCTTGACCATGATCTGGGCGTCCTGTGGGCAAGCCGCCGACTACCATATAAGCATCGCCAATGGTTTTGATTTTTTCTAAATTATGTTGTTCGGTGAGGCGATCGAAAGCTGAAAAAATCGGGTTGAGTAGGTTTACTAGTTGAATCGCACTCATGGAAGCCGCGATTTGGCTGAAGCCAACGATATCTGCAAATAAAACTGTGACATCAGCAAAATCTTCGGTGATGCTGGCTGGTTGTTCTTTCAAGCGTTTGGAAATTGCTGCTGGCAAAATATTTAGCAACAAACGTTCGGTTTGTTCCTGTTGATGGCGCAGTGCTTTTTCTGCTGCTAATCGCTGGGTAACATTGCGAAAAATCCCATGAGTAGCAACTGGATGACCTTCGATAAATTTACCGCTAATGTTACCTTCCAAAAAGATTGTTTCACGGTTTTTGGTAATGAATCCAGCTTTAATTTGCTCCTGCTTTTCTCCGGAAAGCACGCGATAAAACTTTTGCCAACAGTTTTGTCTAAACTCTGGATGTATAATATCAAAAACATTTAAAGAAGCAATTTCAGCTTCGCTATATCCCAAAGTTTCTCGCCATGCGCGATTGACATACAAAAAACGACCATAGGCATTAACGGCTTGAATCAAATCGTGAGCATTTTCAAATAAATCTCGATATCGTTGTTCGCTTTCGACAAGAGCGATTTCTGCTTGTTTGCGTTTGATAAACTGGGCGATTTGGCTACCAATAGAACTTACCATTTCCAACAGATCTGGATCTTTTGGTTGGATGTCTCGGCTAAAGAAAACCATCACCCCTAAGATTTCATTATCGTCTAAAATGGGGAAACCAAAAGCTCCGTGCAATCGAGCTTCGGCAGCACATTGCGATCGCCTTTTGTCTCCATCTTGTGTGATATCCTGAGTCCACAGGGGCGATCGTCCAATCCAAATTTCACCAGGTAAACCAACACCAGCAGTATAAGTAGTTTGCCACGTAACTGCTTTAAATTCTCTGGCAGAAACTACTCGACTTGACCAAATTTCCACACACCTTAATACTGCATTGATACTATGTATTTTTACTGAAGTATCGATATATTGACTTGGTGTCCAAAGTTCCCCTAAATCCCATTCCAGGTTTTGACAAATCGACTGCAAAATTTGGGGAATTACCTGTTTTATACTCTGGGATTCTGATAAAATGCGGGTGATAGCATACTGAGTATTTGTACGTTGTTCCCTACGTTGTCGAGCGGTGATATCCCGACCAATGTAAACAATATCTTCTAGTCCTTCTGTTGCTTTGGAAATCACCGAACAAGAAAAAGCAATCAAGCGTTTTTCTCGAGTTTTAGTTCTACAAACTACCTCTAAATTTTGAAAATTTTGTTTAGTAGCAAAATGCTGGTAAATTGCTTTTATTACTACTCGATCGTCAATTATCAATGATATAGGTTGATTAATTAATTCTTCTTCAGTAAAACCAAATAATTCTTCAGCAGCATGATTGATTTTGATAATTTTTCCCAAGTTACTAGTTACCAAAAAAGCATCTGCCATTGAAGTGATTACTCGATCCATGTAACTTTTACAAGTTACTAAAGCACTGGATAGTAGATTCGCTTCATTAGCTTGCTGTGCTAACTGTTGTTTTAAAACAATTTTGTCGGTAACATCCTCAATCAGTAAAATTAATCTATTTTGCAATTTTTCATGTTGTTCAGCAACAATATATATATCTATATACACATGAGATTTCTGGTTTGAACCTCGTCTAACTCCTTGTAATTCAAACAGTTCTTGCTTTCCGTACAAGATAGCTTTTAAAATATCCTCAAGTCCGATCAGCTCAGGAAAGCTTAGTCGGATATCTTTACCCCGTGTCACCTCCTCAGGGCGATGTGCAAACCGTTCCACTTGTTCGGATGTATGTATAATGCAAAAAGTATCATCCAGTTCCAAGCGTTCAAATTTATGTGGGAAAGAAGGTTTATTAAAAATCCGGTCTAGTACTTGGTCTTTCATTGTGGTGTGGGAGCAGGCTTGAGATTTATCTTTTAAAGGAACATCGAAAAACGAGATTTCAAGGGATAAGATTGAAGAAGAATTCAGAAGTCAGAATTCAGAAGTCAGAATGAATTAGTGGGGGATTGGGACTCACCACTGTCTTGTTGACCGCTAAATATGCAGATTTAGTGGGGGTCTTAAACCCCTGGATTCATTCACCAGTCGTACAAAAAACATTGCTGAATTCTGGCTCCTGACTTCTGAATTCTGTTTCGATAGAAAATTTCAAATTATTTATCTAACAGTATCACTTTGCCGATAACTCAGAAGTCAGCAATAATAATTAGTAATCTAGCACTACTGATGTATAATTCTCTAAGCTATTCTTTCAAATATTTCATCGATATACAAGCCTGTAGGGTCAAAATTTATAGAGCTTGTTAATACTCAGTTTTTTTACTGACATTAATATTATTTTATGAAATATCAGATTGTTCTGCTTTAACTGATTGTAGCTGAGCAAAAACGAGGAACAGCAAGCTTTTGATTTAGTCGATCGCAATTAAGTAAGTCACCTTAAATAAACTTAACATTTATATACTCTGTCTTTTGGAGGATTGACAAACGAATAGTATTTTGGAGTTACTCAGGAGATTATATTCAATAGCGCGATTTGTAAGCGATCGCCAGTTTAACAAAACCACTGCTCTGCAATCCAGTGCTGGGTAAGAAAACTCACAAAGCTAGAGACAAGCTTTGGCTATTAAAATCGAATTTGGCGATCGCTATTCCCAAGCACTCACCTACCACGCTTTAGGAACGCTTGCAAAAGCAGAAGAAAACTATGCAGAGGCGAGGGTTAATTTGCTGACAGCGTTGGAGATATATGTTGAGTATAAGGATGAATATTAGGGAGCGATCGCACGGGAGGCGTTAGAGAGATTACCGGAATGATGGCAAGGGCGATCGCACCTTTAAAGCGCTTCCCATTCATCTTTACTAACTTGAGCTTGTTTTAAAATTTTTGCCAGTAAGCTTTTGCTGATATCTCTTTCGTGGGGGTTAGGAATGATTAATCTCAGTTCATCTTTAACCATAAATTGATGTTTTGTACCTGAGTAAGGGCCTTCAAAAGCAAGTTTTTTCAGGTAATAAATTAAATCCCTGCGATTAATCAGCCCAAAGTTTGGCATTAAGCCGCATCCTTTTTTAAAGCAAGAGAGATTCCGTCTAATTCAGGTAAATTATGCCCTAACTGTAGTCCTAAAACAATCCACTCTTCTAAAGATTGTTTTAACTCTTCTCTGCAAACTTCCAGTGTAGACGCATTCGCATATAACCCCTGCAATTCAGGTACTTCTGCATAAAAAGTACCATCTTCTAAAATTTCATAGTTTGCTCTGTGCAAAGCTGCTTGAATATACTTTGTCAGCATTTAGAGATTTTGGACAAAACTGGCTGTATGACTAAATTGTAAGCTAAAAATCAAAGTTTAGATTGGCGATCGCTATTCCCAAGCCAAAACCCACCATAGTTTAGGACTAGATTACCAGAGTCATGGGGTGATGTTATTTAACAGGGGCGCGATCGTTATAAAGTGAAGGAATAACAGCATTCCTAAATATGGCGATCGCACCTACAACAATGCAGATTACCCAAAGTCTCCACACAGCAATTCTTGTAACTGACTTAGAACGCTCGGAACACTTTTATGGCAAAGTCTTAGGATTAGCCAAAATAGATCGTTCTCTGAAATACGCTGGTGCATGGTATCAAGTCGGCAACTATCAAATTCACCTCATAGTTGCACCGACTGTCCCTACCGAAAACCAAAACGAAAAATGGGGACGCAATCCCCACTTCGCCTTCTGTGTTGCTGACTTAGAAACCGCTAAACAAGAGCTACTCAATCATAATTATCCCATTCAACCCAGCGCCTCAGGCCGCCCTGCCCTGTTTACTCAAGATCCTGATGGGAATATTGTTGAATTGAGTCAACAGTGAGGGGCACACGGGCAGGGGAAGTAGCTATAAAAACTCCACTCTCTTTTCCCCCTGTGCCCCTTCCCATGCCCAATAACAAATGACAAATGAAAATAATTGCCTACTCTTACACCGATCCTCTACTAGAATCTTCTCCCGAAGAAAGCAGTTGGGGATGGGAAGTCGATCGAGTTTATCAAGATTTGGGCAAGGGAGAGTCCTCTAAATACGCTACGCGAGAGTCCTCCGGACACGCTACGCGATCGCAATTACAACAATTACTCACAGATTGCCAAACCCAAGGTGCAGATTATCTGTTGGTTCGTCGGTTGGAAGAATTGGGGGATACTGTAGAGGAAGTAAGCGATCGCCTTGATGAACTCGAAGCAATGGGAGTGGCGGTAATTGCCACAGAACAACCCTACACCTCAGAAAATTCCCCTCTCCGGGCTGACTTGCTGAGTTTACTACATGCAATTGGGCGCGAACAACGCAGTCGTCGCATTCGTCAAGGACACGCCCGTAATCGTCTCGACGCTGCACCACCACCCGGTAAAGTTCCCTACGGCTACCGCAGAGGTAAAGGAAAATATACCATCGACCGCAGCACCTCACCAGTGGTAAAGGATTTTTTTGACCATTTTTTACTCTATGGTTCCTTACGCGGTTCAGTGCGCTACTTGGCGAAAAAATACGGCAAGAAAATCTCTGTTACCACTGGGCGACGGTGGTTGACTAATCCAGTTTATCGGGGCAATACAGCTTACCAAAATGGTGAAATTATTTCCGATACCCATATTCCTATAATTTCTAAGGAAGAAGCTGCCCAAGTTGACCGAATTTTGCGCCGTAACAGCCGTTTACCATCTCGCACTGCTAGTGCGCCACGTTCTCTAGCCGGGTTAATTGTTTGTGGCGAGTGTCGATCGCATCTAACGGTTACCCGTGTCACCCAACGGAACCAAGACAAAGAGTATCTGTATTTACGTTGTATTAGCTGTCCCCGACGCCCTAAATGTCCGGCTATTCCCTACCAAGAGGTTTTAGAACAAACAATTGAAACAGTTTGCCGCGATTTACCCTTAGCTGTAGCCGGAATGAATTTTCCGCAGTTGGATGCAGTCAAAAATAGTTTAAGCCAAGCGATCGCTCGTCAGCAAGAAATACTCGCTCAGTTACCTGCTTTAATTGAAAATGGCATTTTAGATACCGAAACAGCCAAATTAAGAGCTTATAAACTCCGCACAGAAATTTCTACACTCGAAGCCAACTTGGCAATTCTTCCTCCCGTTAATTTGCGTTCTGTTGCTGTTGCTGTTTCCATTCCACAATTCTGGTTAGATTTGTCCGAAACAGAACGACGATTTTACTTTCGAGAATTCATTAAAGAAATTGAAATTGTTCGCCAAGAGCAAAAATGGAACTTGCAAGTTATTTTTATTTTTTAAGAATTCAGAAGTCATAATTCTGAATTCTGCTATGTAATACTATCATCCTATTAGTAACAAAAAAGCCGGATAAAATATCAGGCAATGTAGATTTAATTACAGAGTAGTCAAAAGTATTTAGCCAGTTTTTATACGTCTTATTTTTATTATTTATCTACAAAAATGATCGTTAAATAATTCAGATAAATTTCCCGGAAAAATAGTACTAATTAGAGAAAGTTGAGTTAATCTTGGAAACTAGCAATCGTTAAGAACAGACGTTGTTACTGGGCCACAACATTGGAGATTCGCTTTGGTCTCTATGTAATCAAACCAGCAAGTAAAATGATTACCAGAGAATATGCAAGAAGGAAGCTTTATTTGGGGTCATCTAGAAAAACAGCATCGCACAGTTGGCAGATGGGTTGATTGGGTATGGCTTCTCGTGTTGTTTTTAGCAGCAGTGTTACTGTTTAGCGTCAATCTGGGGGGATTACCCCTACGAGATTGGGATGAAGGTACAGTGGCACAAGTCGCTAGGGAAATTTGGCAAGCACCAGCAGACTCAATGCGCTGGCTTTACCCAACTCTAGGAGGCGAACCATACCATAACAAGCCGCCTTTAATGCATTTGCTAATTGCTTGGGCTTATTCTCTAGGAGGCGAGAATGAATTCACTACGCGGCTTCCAGGAGCAATTTTAACATCAAGCTCAGTACCTTTACTGTATTGTATTGGTCGAGAATTATTTCGCCAACGTTGGGCAGCTATTTATAGCGCCTTGATTTATCTAACAATGCTACCCGTGGTGCGTCATGGACGTTTGGCAATGTTAGATGGGGCGGTGGTCAGTTTTTTGATGGTGATGATGTTGTGCGTGTTGCGATCGCGCCGGGATTTACGTTATTGCCTTGGTGTTGGCATCGGTTTTGGGTTGATTTGCCTGACTCAAGGACTGGTGGGTATATTGCTAGGTGCGATCGCCATTGTATTTTTATTTTGGGATACACCACGGCTACTCACCTGTTACTATCTGTGGATAGCTATTTTCATTGGCATTTTACCTGTAATTGGTTGGTACGGTGCCCAACTAATTCACTATGGTTATACTTTCGCCCAAGTTGGCCTTGTAAATTCATCCAGCCGAATTGGCACAGTTGCAGAGATCAATTTTGAACCACCTTGGTACTACGTTATTGAACTTCTCAAGTACACATGGCCGTGGCTATTATTCTTACCGCAAACTGTACGTTTAACTTGGGAAAATCGCAACCTTAGCTGGGCAAAACTAGTACTAGCGTGGAGTGGTGTTTATCTGGTAGTAATTTCCTTGATGATTACCAAACTTCCCTGGTATGTATTCCCGATTTATCCCAGCTTAGCCTTAGCTTTTGGTATCCAGTTAGCAGATACAGAAAATTCGCCTTTAGTGTCATCCTATCCCCGTACTTGGGTAGCAGGTTTAGCAATTTTGGCTGTAGTCGCTTCTGTCGGCAGCATTTATTTTAGTTGGGGTACAACACCGAAAACAGACTTACAGCTCATTTTTGCAGCAGTAGCTTTAACAATGACCTTAGCAGCTATTTTGGCAGAACGAGGCGACGGGCAATTTCTGAAGATTTTGTTCTGGGGAAGTTATGTTTCGCTGCTACTGTTAATGAAATCCAATTACTGGGTTTGGGAATTATCTGAGGCTTATCCAGTTAAACCAGTAGCTGCGATGATCGTGCGGGCAAATCCAGCTACGAAAAAGATTTATACATCTTTTCCCTACTCTCGTCCCTCGTTGGATTATTACAGCGATCGCACCATTATTCCCGCTTCTGTTGGTGAACTGCAATATTATTGGCACTACAACGGGCAACCCTACTTTCTCCTTCATACATCTGTTTTCAACAATCTTCAACTAGAGTCAATCAAGCTAATTGACCAAGCCGAAGGTTGGAAATTAGTTACCAAAGATACAAATCGATTGTAAACGCAGGACAGGCGTGGGGGCATTGCTTCCTCATATTCCTTTGCTCCCTCTGCCTCCCCTGCGTTTATAACTACCTATCCTACCAAGGAGTCGCACCAGGTTGGTCTATTAATTAAGACTTACGCAAAATATCTCTCAAACTCTGATTTCTCCGTATCCTCTGCGCCTCTGTGGTTCGTTACTCCGTAATTCCTGCGTAAATCGTATTAATGTTAACCCCATAGCGCGAACAAGAGGCCTAAGTACATTACCGGAAAAATTGGGGAAACAGTCATCCATCTAGAATTTGTTTTTACTTTGCAAAAAATCAATTCCAGATGTAATCCTCATCACACACCCTCAATATACCCATAGGGTGGGTATATTGAGGGTGGGGACTTTTGCGTTACGTTAAATAAATATTATTGATTGCAAAATTACAGAGATTAAAGTAAAATCTGATTGACCATAGGGAGCAGACCAATATTATGGTGATTTTTCCTCTGGTTTTTTGATTTGCTCTGTAGGAAGTACATGGCGATCTGAGTTCGTGGTTTCCTGGGTAATAGCAATCATACTAAGAACAATGGCACTTCCTACAGCAAAGGCCACCATAGGACGCTTAAGCAGAACGAAATCCCTGATAATTCTGGCTAAAGGTCGGCTTTGACGACGGAGCGCCGAAGAAATCATCATTTGTCTCCAAGTAAACGGATCGCGGACATAATGGCCGCTTTGGCAAACTACTAGCCGTTCTTGGCAATAGGGACAACAAAACAAGCCAATACGCGTTTTAATTGGTTTGGGCGTGGCATTTCTTTGGCAAATTGGGCAAGTAACATAATGATTATCAAAGGTGTGTATATTCATTTACTCGCTCTATAACAATAGCTATATTGAATTGGGGTCAACGAAGAGGACAAACAGACAAGGAGAAGGGAGACAAAGGAGAGGGGGTTTCTTATTTCTTTTGTCTCCTTGTTCCCTTGTCTCCCCCTCCGCCTACTTCTAATGTATAGTTTTACATTAGTACTAAATCACACATACATTCTATTACTACCAAGGATGACTCAATGGTCGCAACACGAGTATAGCTAGATTTAGGCGAAAATAACTCTCATTAATGCTTGTGGCTCACACTACCTCTGTTGTGTCTAGAGAGAATAGGGTTGACTAGTACCTCATCAGCGTAGGCTAGCAAAACCGTAGGCATCGCCGACCCCCAGATAATAATTGTCTCCCATTTAACTATTCTCCCCACAAAAATTTTGCATAGTGACATTTTTTGCTAAAGCTTTGTAAATCGAGCAAATAAAGTCTACTTGTCTGGTTGCTAAATAATGGCTCACAATGAGAAGTAACAGATAAAAATTTAAATTTTTTCTTACATTTACCCCAGTTCTCAATGACTCTCTTGCCTCCCACTCAACTGAGGAAGGTAACGGAACAACCTGCCTTTCCTACACCTTCTACCCGCTTAGCTCACCTAATAAACCGTTTTCAACCATCCCCAGAAACCCTTGTGCTGTTTTTAGCCATGCTAATTGGCGGTGGCACTGGTATGGGTGTAGTCACCTTTCACTATTTGATCGAGCTGATCCACCGTTTAATGCTAGAAAATTTGATGGGTGAGATCGGCGTCTGGGGTGCTTGGACTCTAGCTTGCGTTCCTACCCTTGGCGGATTAATCGTTGGCTTGATGCGCTGGCGTACTCAAGACTTTGGCCCTGGACTTTCATCTCTCATCGCCGCTTCTCAAGGAACAGAAATCAGGCGACCACTACGACCAGTTACCAAAATGCTAGCCGCATCTGTTTCTTTGGGAAGCGGTGCTTCTTTAGGACCAGAGGGGCCAAGTGTAGAAATTGGTGCAAATTTTGGCATGTTGTTGTCTGTGATCCTAAATGTATCTCAGGAACGACGACGTTTACTGTTGGGTGCTGGCGCTGCTGCTGGATTAGCGGCTGGGTTTAATGCTCCCATCGCTGGGGTATTTTTTGCCTTAGAGGTGGTGATGGGAGCTACATCTTTTGCTACTTCTGCTGTCAGTGTGGTGCTGCTGGCGGCAGTGGTAGCAGCGTTAATTGCTCAAATTGGTTTGGGGGCACAACCTGCTTTTGATTTACCCGCTTACCAAGTCCGCAGTCCTTTAGAATTACCCCTTTATCTGGGCTTGGGTTTAGGGGCTAGTCTAATTTCTGTAACTTATACTCAATCAATTCGTTTGGCTAAAGCGTGCTTCGCTGGTAAGGTTCCAGGCTTTCAATTTTTGGGACGAATTCCTCAGCCAATTCATCCAATTATTGGCGGTGTCATTGTTGGTGCAGTTGCTTTGCACTTCCCGCAAATTCTGGGTGTTGGTTATGAAACTGTGGAAGCTATGCTTCAGGATGTCAAGTTTTCACTGCACCTGTTAGTTGTGCTGTTGGTGGTGAAGTTACTAATGACTGCAATTAGTGCAGGTAGCGGTTTTGTCGGCGGTTTATTTGCACCTGCTATGTTTCTAGGTGCTTCTTTTGGTTCGGCTTATGCCAAAATTTTAGCTGTGGTATTCCCGGCAATTTGTGACCAAATGGCAGCTCCTCCAGCTTATGCGATGGTAGGAATGGCAGCAGTGTTAGCTGCAAGTGTCAGGGCACCGTTAACGGCTATTTTAATGCTGTTTGAATTAACCCGCGACTACAGAATTGTTTTACCGCTGATGGCCGCTGTGGGTTTGAGTGTCTGGTTAGTAGAAAGGATTAAACCGACTTTTAACTCTAACTCTAATCTACAACAGATTGGTCTTTCTGAATTAAAAGATGAGCAAGCGGAAGTTATGCAGCAAATTCTGGTAGAAGATGCTATGTATCCCTGCCCAAAAAGATTGCGTGCAACTGTGAGTGTGTTGGAAGCAGCTGTGGAAATGATCCGCGATCGCACACGAAGTGCTTTAGTAATTAATGAAGCAGACCAATTAGTTGGTATCCTTTCTCTAGAAGATATTAACCGTGCCCTTGCTCTTTGGGAAACTTACCCAAATTCAACAACTGAAATTTCAGATAATTTATCCAGTCAAACTCTTATGGACATTTGTACTACTGAAATTCTTTATGCATGGCAGGATGAACTATTATCTGAAGCTTTAGACCGCATGAGTGTTCGAGGTTTGCATCAATTACCAGTGGTAGCACGAGACAAACCCGATCGCATTTTAGGTTTACTAGAAAAAGAGCAAATTGCATTAACCTGCAATTTAGCAGTTACGCGCAAAGCACTGCGCCACTATTTACCATATTAGTCATTGGTCATTGGTCATTAGTCATTGGTCATTAGTCATTGGTTTTCACAAATGACTAATGACGAAAAACAAAGGACAAATGACTATTGACAATTGACTAATGACTATTTATTAAGCCGTGGCTTCTAGAGTTTCATCGTCTTCCCGATCTTCTGGATCTACCTGTCTCAAACGAATGTGCTTTTTACCTAAAGTGATGAGAAACTCATCTCCTGGTTTGAGATTCATCTGTTTTGTATAAGCTGAACCGATAAGCAAGTTACCATTGGATTGCACACTAATCCTATAGCTAGCACTACGTCCACCACGCCCATTAGCACTGGGTGTACTGTCTAACTGAATGCCTTCGGCATCGATTAGGGCATTTAAGAACTTCATCATATTGACGCGCTCTATACCATTTTTGGTAACGGTATAGTAGCCGCACTTCTTGGCTTTGTCTTCCTTGCTCTCGTTCTCTAGCTCTTTGACTTTTTTGAGCAGTTCTTCGCCGACTAGGGGTTCAATTTTTTTCTGTTTAGGCATCAACTTAGGTCGAAAACGAATGTTTGAAGTGTTTGAATCGATTTTATTTTAGCTTCTGTTGAGCTAATAGGAAGATAATCCTTTAGTTTTTATCTCAACATAGCCAAGTATATTACACTCACAGCCAGAATTGTTATGCGAATACCAAATATTTCCCAGGCAATTTATTTTCTAGAATGCTGGCAATGCTGATAACTATATATATATAGTTTGTGAATTACTGCTAAACTATATTTGTTTAAGTTTTCTAAACTAACCTTTAAAAGGTTGTCTAGTTGCTGAAGATGATAACTGAGTCACAGAATGATAAGCAAAACTGATCCTTGGTCATTAGTCATTGGTAATTAGTCATTGGTCTAAATAAATCACAAAGGACAACTGACAAAGCGCAAAGCCACTAGCGCCGATTTGGGGCACTCATAACTTTGTAACAGAGGGCAAACAACAAAGCTTACCAGAATGAAACTAACTACCAGAGGACATTACAGTGTGAAGGCGTTGCTAGATTTAAGTTTACAGCCAAAATATGGGCCTGTATCTGTAAAAGCGATCGCCAAACGCCAAGATATCCCAGCTCCTTACCTCGAAAAACTACTAATAGAAATGCGTCGTGCCGGGTTAGTGAATTCAATTCGTGGTAGCATTGGTGGATATCAATTGGCAAGAGAACCTATACAAATATCTATAGGGCAAATTTTAGAAGCAGTCGGTGAGAGCATTACTCATTTACCCCATCACACTCCAGCACCCACGCAAGCTGAAGATTGGGTAACATTTACCCTATGGCAAAGGCTCAATCAAAAGCTCAAAGAAGCTTTGTACACTATTACTCTGGCAGACCTTTATTACGATGCTCGTAGTTGGCAAGCTTCCCTTGGAGAAGAAGCTAGTTTTGTGGTTTAGTCATTTGTCATTAGTCATTGGTCATTGGTCATTAGACCTATTGCATAAATAATTTTTTGTCGGGCTACGCCCCGCTTCTCTACGAGATGCACTCGCGTTCGCTAACACGCAAAGGCTCAAAGAAGGACTTTTGCAAGAGGTATATTGGTCATTGATTTTCACAAAGGACAAAGGACAAATGACAAATGACTATTGACTATTGACAAATGACATCGACTATTGTTTTGATCGTTGCCGCACTTTTAGATTACTTAATTGGCGATCCTTGGGGTTGGCCTCATCCTGTGCAATTTATCGGGTGGGTAATTTCTCAACTGACCAAGTTTTCTCTGCAATTGTGTCAACATTCTCTAACACAACGTTTAGCTGGAATTTTACTAGGCATTATCGTCATAATTGGTAGCGGTGTTGTCGGTTTTTTGCTCGTTCAAAGTGCCAGATGTGTGCATCCAGTGTTAGGAATTGTTTTAGAAAGTATTCTTTTGGCTAGTTGTTTTGCTGGCAGAAGTTTGCGAACAGCAGCAGTGGCTGTTTTACAACCTTTAACAGCAGGAGATTTACCAGAAGCGCGTCAGATTTTAAGTAATTATGTTGGTCGAGACACACAAAATCTCTCAGAAGCAGAAATTTTGCGAGCCGTTTTAGAAACAGTCACGGAAAATGCTACTGATGCGGTAATGGCTCCACTTTTTTATGCAATTATTGGTGTCTTTGTGCCAATTGTGGGGTCAATTCCCTTAGCTTTAGCATACAAAGCCAGTAGTACTCTTGATTCAATGGTGGGTTACCGGGAAGCACCTTATACTTATTTTGGGTGGTTTAGTGCGCGATTGGAAGATTGTTTGACTTGGCTACCTTGCCGATTAACAGTTATCACTCTGGCAGTGTTATCGGGTAAACCGATGCATGTTTGGCGAATTTGTCGCCGGGATGCAATTACCGATCCTAGTCCCAATTCCGGCTGGAGTGAGTGCGCCTACGCTGCTATTTTAGGTGTACAAATGGGGGGTAAAAATTGGTATCGTGGGGTAGCTAAACACAAACCATTGCTAGGAGACGCTATTTATCCCATTACCTCAAATTCTATTTACAATGCTTTGCAACTGACTCGATATTGTTTTTTACTATGGTTAGGGATAGCGATCGCTATTTTCTTAATACTCTCAAATAGGGTATGGGGAGTGCTGAGTTAGGAGTTAGGAGTTAGGAGTTTCCAGTTATTATTCTCCCTCATCTCCCCATCCCCCTCATCTCCCCATCCCCCTCATCTCCCCATCTCCCCATTCCCCTAAAGATACCTATGTCTGCAAAAGTAGTTGAGATCCTCTCATCAGAAGAAATTCGTCGTACTTTGACTCGCCTTGCCTCTCAAATTGTGGAAAGGTCGCGTGATTTGTCCCAATTGGTGCTTCTTGGTATATATACTAGGGGTGCTGTATTAGCACAATTGTTAGCGCGTCAGATTGAGACACTCGAAGGTGTAGCCGTTTCCGTTGGTGCTTTGGATATTACATTTTATCGAGATGACCTTGACAAAATTGGTTTGCGAACTCCGGCCAAAAGCGATATTCCTTTCGATCTGACGGGGAAAACCGTTGTACTCGTGGATGATGTGATTTTCAAAGGACGGACAATTCGTGCTGCTTTGAATGCTGTAAATGAGTACGGAAGACCAGAGGTAATTCGTTTAGCTGTGTTGGTAGACAGGGGTCATCGTGAGTTACCAATTCACCCAGATTTTATTGGTAAGCAGCTGCCTACTGCTAAAGAAGAAATTGTCAAAGTTTACTTACAAGATTGTGATGGACGAGATGCAGTAGAGTTGATGGGAGATTAGTTATTTGTCATTTGTCATTTGTCATTGGTTTTTATCCGCGTCCCCTCATCCCCCTCATCCCCCTCATCCTGACACTCACCGCAAAATCGGACTCCCGTGATGATGAACTAAATACCACTTTCCACCGAGAAACTGAAATATATTTGTAGCTGTTGATTGTGCTTCAAGTCTTCTTCCATTTACGACTTGAAATACATTTTCTATCAGCACAACATAAGCGATATTATCAGTTAATTCTGTAGCAATTACATCCGTGTTTATTTCGATGTAAGCAGTGTTTTTAAATATCTGCTCCCAAGAGGTACGAATCTCTTTCCAACCTCGCAACACTCTACTTCCAGGATGAATACAAAAACTACCAGTTCCTTGTGACCATATTGCACTCATCGCCTCAATATCTTTTCTTTCAAAAGCTCGATAAAAAGCTGCATTAGCGGCTAGAACTTCATCGTTGGTCATGGGGAGTTAAATAGTTAGGAGTTAGGAGTTGAGAGTTAGGAGTTGAGAGTTAGGAGTTGAGAGTTAGGAGTTACTAAATTATAACTCTCAAGTTGCAATTAATTAGTTGATTTATCAAGTATCATTACGGCTTTAGCCTAACGCACCGTGTTATTTAGCAGTGCCTTATGCGATCGTCTCATATTTTTTATGGCCAATCATCTCTAAATAGACATCTCCAAAAATGAATGTAGAGACGTAGCGATGCTACGTCTCTACGTCTCTACAAGATTTCTGGGTAACGCATATTTAATTTCTGGAGATGTCTAATATGTACATAACACATCTGACAAGGATTTTAATTTTATTAACTCCTAACTCCTAACTCCTAACTCCTAACTCCTAACTCTTTTTAACTGTACTTATAGTTTGTAATAACTGGTTAGCTGTATAAGGTTTAGACAAAAAGGCTTTGATACCTATGTCATAAGCTGCATCAACTTTATCTGCTGAACTCAGTCCACTGACGGCAATAATTTTGACATCTGGGTTAATTTTTCGCAGGGTACGGATGGTAGTTAGCCCATCCATTGATGGCATGAGCATATCAGTTAATACAAGAGATATTTCATTTCGGTGTTCTGCATATAAGGCTATGGCTTCAATGCCATCACTGGCTGTAATTGCTTTATAATTATGACTTTCTAGAGATGTTTTTGTGACATCTCGAATGGCTGCTTCGTCATCTACAACTAAAATTAATTCTCCTTGACCTGGAGGTAGTTCTTGGTGTTGTTCTTCTATGGTTTCTGTTGCATCTTGTGCTGGCAAATATACCTTAAATTGGCTACCTTTTCCGGCTTCACTGTATACGTTGATAAAACCACCGTGACTTTTAATGATGCCAAGTACTGTAGACAGACCAAGACCAGTACCTTTGCCAACTTCTTTAGTAGTAAAAAATGGCTCAAATATCCGATCTAATATTTCTGATTGAATACCAATTCCCCCATCAGCAACGGTAATCACGATATGATGACCAACTTGAGCATCAATATGCATTTTGGTAAAATTTTCATCAATGAAAAGGTTCTCAGCAGAAATTTTTAGAGTTCCGCCATTTGGCATAGCATCACGAGCATTGACACACAGATTCATCAGTACTTGATGCAGTTGGGTGGCATCGCCACATACAGTCCAAAGATTTTGGGGAATTTGGGTAAAAACTTCTATGGATTTGGGAAAAGTTTCTTTAATAATTTGCTGAATTTCAATTATTAAATGCTTTAATTGTAAAATTGTGCGATCGCCTTCCAGCCCACGAGTAAACGATAATACTTGCTTGACTAGGTTTGCCCCCCGTTTAGCGTTGGCGATTAATATTGGCAGCAGTCGCCGAGAACGCTCATCATGAACTTGTGCTTCTAACAGTTGAGCTGTCATCAAAATCGGCGCTAAAACATTATTCAAATCGTGGGCGATACCACTGGCTAAGGTGCCAATGCTTTCCAATCGCTGGGCGCGGAGAAATTGGGCTTCTAGTTGTTTTTTTTGTGTGATGTCAGTGTTAACAACTAGAATAGTTTGTATTTTTTTACTAAATTCATGTACTAATGTCCAACGGCTTTCAACAATAATTTCTTTACCTGATTTTGTTTTTTGATGTAACTCTCCTTCCCAAGAACCATTTTTCATCAAAATACTGAGTGCTTCTTGAACTTGAAATGCCTGTTTTTCCTGCCAGAGAACTCGTGTCTTTTTATTGATAGCTTCTTCTTTTTTCCAAGCGTACAGATGCTCAGCAGCTTTATTCCAAAATAAAATTTTATCGTCTAAATCGCGTACAAAAATTGCATCGGTGGCAACGTCCAATAAAGCGGCTTGTTCGCGAATTTTTTGTTCTGTTTGTTTCCGTTCAATGGCGTAGCGAATAGAACGCTCTAATAAAGGTGCCGTCAATTGGCTTTTTTCCAAATAATCAGCAGCTCCGGCTTTCATGGCCTCTAGGTCTATTTCCCAGTCGCCCTGACCTGTGAGTAAAATTATCGGAGAATAACAGCCGTTAGCAATTGCTTCGCGCAATAGTTCTAGTCCATTGTGCGGCCCCAAACGATAGTCTACAAGATAAATGTCATGTTGGTGGCTGGCGATCGCACTTCTGGCTGCTTCATAATTATCCACCCATTGCAGCTCGCAGTCTGCTGCCTGGAATTCACTAAACCAATAACGAGTCAAAATATAATCATCTTCATCATCGTCAACGAACAGAACTTTGATGGGGCTGTTGTCCATGTTTATCTCCCATTGCTTCTGCTGGCAGTTGCACAATTTCAAACCAGTATTTTCCTAGAGTCTTCATTACCTCAACTAATAAGGTAAAAGTCACTGGCTTAATGATGAAAGAGTTCGCACCCAAATCGTAGGTATTATATATATCTTCTTGGGCACTTGATGTTGACAGCATGACAACAGGAATTTGCCGCAGTTGTGGGTCAGTTTTGATTTCTTTGAGCGCCTCAAGACCGCCTTTTTTCGGCATATTCAAATCTAACAAAATTAACCCTGGATGCGGTTTACTGCTGTTGTCAGCATATCGACCACGGTGGTATAAATAATCCATCAACTCTTCACCATTACCAACGATGTATAGTTCAATTGGCAATTGACTTTCTGCCAACGCCTCACGAACCAACACGCTGTCGTCTTCGTCATCATCAGCCATTAAAATTGTGACGTTTGTTTCTCGACCCTTCACTATGCATCGTCTCCTTTGCATTGGTTTATTAGTATGAATCAAGTTATTAACTTGGCACAGATGGCAACTTGCACATTGACAAAAATAATCAAATATGCAATTCATATATTTAGCTATAAAAGCTGTATTTTTTGACTATTACGACGGATATCTAACAACCAACTGATGTTGCAGTTGTCGTCTAAAGCCGGAAATAATCGAATCTTATTAAGAGTTAACATAATGGTCATTTGTACAATAAATAAGTCCTAGAAATTAGAGGGCACAATTGTACAATTAAGCTAATTTTTTGGTCTGGTCTTAATCCCTCTCTAGGAAGAAAAATTAAGCATGAGAATTAACTGATAATGTGACAAAAAACTTCGATCCTTGCCCTGGTTTACTTTGGGCTGTGATTCTTCCATGATGACGCTCGATAATTTTCCGACAGATAGCTAAACCGATACCAGTACCTTCGTATTCAATATTACCGTGTAAACGTTGAAAAACATTAAAAATGCGATCGAGATACTTTTCTTCAAAACCAATGCCGTTATCCTCTACAACGATTTGACAAATGTGAGAATCATTAGATGTGTTATTTGCTTGACTGTTCAAAATATTACCATAAATTTTGATCGCAGGTGGTACTTGCGGGCGGTGGAATTTCAGGGCATTACCGATGAGATTTTGCAGCAATTGGCGCATCTGTAGAGGATCGGCTTTGATGGTGGGTAATTCCTGGATTTCGATACTTGCCCCAGTTTGCTGAACATAGACTTCTAAATCAGACAATACCTCTTGGGCAATCTTGGCGAGATTTACTGTTACAAAAGGCTGGGCCCTAGTAGTAACTCGTGAAAGTGTCAGCAAGTCTTCAACCAATGTCTGCATTCTGGTGGCGGCATTCTGCATTCGTTCTAAGTAATCACGTCCCTGTTCGGTTAATGCGTCGGCACAAGTAGCTTTGAGGCGATCGCCAAAGGTTTTAATCTTACGCAGTGGCTCTTGCAAATCATGGGAGGCGACAAATGCAAATTCTTGCAATTCTTTATTGGAACGGGCGAGTTCTTGCCGCTGGCGAGTTTCTTGTTCTAGAATTTGGCTTTGAGCTAAAGCAATGCCTATTTGATCTGCCAGCTGTTGCAAAAGTTCAATTTCCCAGCTAGTCCACTCGCGGGAATGGGCGCACTGATGGGCAATTAACAGTCCCCAGAGTTCATTTTTCAGGAAAATTGGCACTACAAGGTTGGCTTTGATGGCAAATCGTTGCAGCATTTCGATATGGCAAGGCTGGATATCTGCTTCCCTGATGTCCCTAATAGAACTAATTCGCCCTTGACGGTAATGCTCGATGTATTCGTCACGAAAGCAAGAGTCAGTAATTTGCTGTCCCATAACAACAGGTAAACCCGGAACTACTGCTTCTTGAAGCGCGATAAAAGAGCCATTTGGCTCTAGGCGCAAGATTAATACACGGTCGGCGAGCAGTAGCTTTTGCACCTCGATGACGCTGGTTTGCAGAATTTCATCGATTTGTAAAGATTGACGAATTTTCAGGGTGATATTAGCCAACAGTCGCGATCGCATATTTTGGCGTTGTAATTCTGCTTGGGCGCGGTTGCGTTCCTGTAGCGCGGCTTGCTTTTCGCTAATATCCATCATTGCGCCGATCATTCGCACAGGCTTACCTGTGTGGTCATCGATAATATAACCGCGATCGAACACGTAGGCATAAGAACCGTTGCTGCGGCGAAAGCGGTATTCATTTGACCAGAATTTTTCACCGCTATTTATAAGTGCAACCGTTTCCGAGCCGATTCTCTGCCTGTCGTCTGGATGTATTTGTTCATACCACCAATTAACGTCAAATCTTATTTGCTCTATGGAGTAACCAAGGAGTGTTTGTACAGCTTGATTCCACCACACCTCATCAGTCTGCAAATCCCAGTCCCATAAAATATCATTACTAGCACGCCCAACTATCTGGAAACGCTCTTCGCTTTGACGCAATTGTTCTTCTGCTAATTTACGTTCAGTGATGTCAGTATGACAAGTTGTCATCCGCACTACATTATCATTTTCATCCCAGACTGCCTGACCGCGATTCAAAACCCATTTGTAAGTGCCATCTTTACACCGAATTCGATGTTCGCTGATGAAAAACGGGGTAATTTTGGCAAAGTGATCGGCGATCGCTTTTCTGACAAATCCCATATCATCTGGATGCACTCGTGTTGACCATTCATCTAAATGATTGGAAATTTCATCTTCTTCATAACCGAGCATTTCCTTCCAGCGAGTTGAAAAAAATACTTGATTATTTTTAACATTCCAGTCCCAAATGCCATCATTATTACCCCGCACCACTAACCGACAACGTTCTTCGCTTTCTTTGAGTGCGTTTTCCACCCGTTGACGCTCAACAGCAGCAGCTAAAATATTAGCAATACATTGGAGAAAATAAATTTCATCTTTGGTGAAAATTTGGTGTCTAGTTGTGTGTGCCCCTAAGACACCAAAAGGACGCTCTTTGCCATGAATCACTACACTAATCCCGCTCACTACTTGATGCTCATGTAGCAGCGGTGGCCCATTGAATCGCGTTTCGGTTCGCAGGTCATCGACAATCACCGGGCCGCTGGAAAGCAGGGTATAGCCAGCTTGGGAATTCATCAGAGCGCTGACGGTGGCCTTTCCCACCAAACCAGGCTGCCAACCTACTCCAGCCCGTAGCAGTAATGCATTACCATTTGGCAGTAGTTCTAAAACTTTACAATACTCAACTTTTAGGCATTGGGCGACGATGTTTACACATAAGTTCATTAGTGTAGTCAAGTCTGTACCAGCTAGGGCTATTTGACTCAGTTCTGCCACCATCGCCTGTTGGTTAGCATGAACTTCTAGCGCCTCCTCTGCTTGTTTGCGCTTAGTAATATCTATGTCTATTGCAGACATGCCCACAGCCACAGAGGACGCATCTCGACAGACAACTCCTTTGCTTGCTAAATAGCGAATGCTACCATCAAGCAAAATGACTCGAAATTCAATGTCATATTCTACATTGTCCCCAATAGCTTGCTGATGCGATCGCCTGACAAAATCGCGGTCTTGGGGATGAACGCGGCTGAGAAAAGCATCATAGGTGACTTTTTCCCAGCCAAAAAGTGCTTCTAAGTTACCTGAGTAAGTAATTTTGTTAGTCAGAATATCCCAGTTCCAAATACCCATGCCAGCAGACTCCAACGCTATCCTCAGCTGTGCTTCTTGCAGTTGTGCTTGGGCTGTTTGTTGTTCTAATTGCTGCTTCACACAATGAGCTTCCAGCAAACGGCGCAATCTTTGGCGTAATATCGGCCATTGAATCGGCTTAGTGATAAAATCAGTTGCACCTAGAGCAAAAGCTTTTTCCACAGATGCGCGATCGTCAAAAGCTGTAATCATTAACACTGGTGTGTCTTTACCATCGGGGAGTGCTTGCAGTTGAGCGCAGCAGTCAAATCCATCCATCTGTGGCATGATCGCATCCAACAGTACTATATCTGGGTGTAAGCGAGTGTAGGTAGCGATCGCCTCTAAACCGTTACTCGCTTCTACCACCTGATACCCTGCTTCTTTCAATAGCTCACACAGATACATTCGCATTAAATGGTCGTCGTCTACAACCAGAATCAGGTTAGTCATTTGTCGTTTGTTTTTTGTGATTAAGCAACGACTGTGCCAATTTTTAGATGTTTGATTTTGGATTGCAGAAAAATTTCCACCCTCAACTCCAAATAATCAGCCAATTATGTCACAAGCGTTGTGCTGAGTCCCCAGTTATGATTCCAACCCCCTCAGTTTTAATACCATTTCATCAAAGAAGGGAACAGGGAATAGGGAATAGGGAACAGTTTCCTATTCGCTTTTCCCGATTCGGGGAGTAGGAGACCCCCACAACTATCAAGTGGCATGTGTTTCAGGTGGGGTATAAATCCCCATCTCAAACTCCCCTGTTAAGAGTTGCCCGTTAAGAGTTGCCTCTTTAACAAAATCTTGATACATACACATTTTCTTTTGGGGCAGACAGCTGTGCCCCTCTACTAAGGTATTTGTATCAATCTGAAAGTGAAACGGTATAAGACTTTGAAAACACACCTAAACTTTATTGTACTGAGTGCAATTATTAATTTTCCCATCGCTTTTTTATAACTCTGATGAAAGAAAAAAAATGGTTTTGTTGGGTAACGCATTACCTCAACCTAACAAAACCAACGACTTTTCGTGTTGGGTTTTGTCCCTCAATTAAACCTATCGGTAAATTTATCAAAGCCTTAAAAATCAGGGACTCTGATTTTTATTTAACGAGAGTAATAAAAGAGCGTTATTCACCACTCCCCCCTCACAAGTCCTTTGTGGATTAGGGTCTTGGGCTAGCCGGAAAATAATGTCATAAAATCATGACATTAAGCCAATCGCACAAGCTATTGTAGTCTAAAATATCATGAAACCATGACATTACGATCCCAGGAGTGCTGATAAATTCGTGAAATAGCCAAAAAATCTGTTCCCACCCCTTGATCCCTACATATGCTTAGTGGTTAATATTGACTTAACAAATACAACTCCTGCGATCCCAAAGAAATGCTAATTTTGGCATAACTAAAGGAAATGATAGGAAATGACTTCAATTTAAAAAAGACTAAAAAACTTAAAAACTGGGCAAAACCAGGAGTCAGGAATAAGAAATTCATCTGGAGTGGATGACATTTAATATCGCATTCTTTAACCAGGGGAAATCATTTACCGCTTAAACTACTGGAGGCCAAATTAATGGCAAAAGAACGCCCGCCACTAGAGGAGATGACCTTACGGCAACTACGTAGAGTTGCCAGCGAATATAGCATCTCTCGCTATAGCCGAATGCGTAAATCCCAACTGCTGGCATCAATTCAAGAAGTCCAGCGCAGCAAAATTTCGCTCAGTCCATCTCGTTCATTGGAGGCACAAGAAACCGTGGAAGCAGCTAAGTTTGAATTAGGTCAGGAAGATCGTAATGGTGGATCTCTTGCTGATGTTGATGAAGGACTTCCAGATCTGCCCTCTGGTTATGGTGACAGCCGGATTGTACTTTTACCCCGCGATCCTCAATGGGCTTACACCTACTGGGATGTTCCTAATGAACATAAAGAAGAACTGCGTCGCCAAGGCGGACAACAGCTGGCACTGCGGATTTATGATGTTACCGACATCGATATCGATTTCCAAAGCCCCCACAGCATCCAAGAATATCCTGCTGATGAACTAGCAAGAGAATGGTATCTACCAATTCCAGTTAGCGATCGCGATTATGTCATTGATATCGGTTATCGCGCTGCTGATGGCCGGTGGTTAATACTCGCTCGTTCTGCGAGAGTACATATTCCCCCCGTATATCCTTCTGACTGGATTGAAGATGTCTTCATCACCGTCAACTTTGAAGAAGATTTACGCGGCAAAACTCAATACGAACTGGTTCCACCCGCCAAGAAAGTTGCAACCGCTGCAAATGGTGTAAATGGCGGTAACCCCATCTACGACCAAATCTTTGGCCTAGCGGAATCTGCCGAAGCACAACGCGTTGCTGGTTCTCTGTTCGGCTCCATGCAGCAAGTACCAGGTTCAGCACGCCCTGAACAAGCCATCAGTTCCTACATTTTCCCCTCCGGTATAGGTGCGTGGGCAGTTCCTACAACCTCAGGTTTAACCATGTCCGGTGTCGGAATGTCAGGTGTTGGCTTCTCGGCTTCTGCCGTCCCAGTGCGTCCCCGCAAGTTCTGGTTAATAGCCGATGCTGAATTGATTGTTTACGGTGCAACCGAACCCGATGCTACCGTAACCATTGGCGGCCGTCCCATTAAACTGAATCCAGATGGTACATTCCGCTTCCAAATGTCCTTCCAAGATGGTTTAATTGACTATCCAATTCTGGCTGTGGCTGCTGATGGTGAACAAACTCGGTCAATTCAGATGAAATTTAACCGTGAAACACCATCCCGGAATACTAACACCAAAGAAGAAGCTGTTCTAGAATGGTTCTCTTAAGAGTAAGAATTCAGAATTCAGAATTCTGAATTCAGAAGACTTTGAGATTCAAGCTGAATAATTTGAATAAAATTATTCAGCTATAGCAGCCTTGATATTGTAACCCCAAGCCTGGTTTTGAATCCTGACATTTTAAATTATTCCCCGCTATAGTAATTCTGTAGCGGGTTTTATGTATGATTATGTCTAGAAAAAGATTACTTTTGTTATTTATGGCGATCGCAGCTGCAAGTTTGTTACCAGGTTGTCAAAAAATTGCAGCTAATTCAGTACCAAAAGCATCTAAAATTTGTCCTGGTAAAGATTCCAAATTCAGTATTGATTTTTTTAAAACTAATAATCAAGGAGAGAAAAATCCCAGAGGTATTAACCATGTGATTATTTTTAATCCTAAATCAGCAGAATTAGATTTTAAAGTTAATCTTGGTTTATCTCATCAACTCTACGCCAAAGATGCTCAGGGAAAACTGCGTAAACAATATGTACCAAAACAGTTTCGTGAACTTATCGTTGGTGATAACGCCAAATTAAATGGACGGCTACCCATTGCCGCAATTAACGCCGATTATATAGATACCGATGATAAACCACAAGGCTTAAATATTTCTCGTGGCGTAGAATATTCAGGAGCATTTAAAAATAAGCGTTCTTCCTTTGGTATATCAGGAGGCTCACCCACACAACGACAAGCTACTATCCAAGCTGGTAGAAGAAACAGCGATATTCTCAATTACAATTTAGTAGGCGGTAATGGCAGATTTTATCGTCAGGGTCAATTTAAAAATATTTGTCAAGATTTGGGAGAATTTGCTTGCAAAAGTGCAACTAATCGGTCTATGGCAGCTATCACTAATCAAGGATATGTAATATTATTAGTTAATGACGCGAAAGCTAATTCCGAAATTGAACTATCTGAAATTAATCAAGAATTACTACCAGATAAATTTGATAATGTCTTGGAAGGCATTGCTAGCAAGAACTGTTTAGGGAAAATTCAAGAAGGAATTTTATTTGATGGAGGTATGTCTCCAGGATTGTATTACAACCAAAAAACCTATGTAGAAAATTATGGACCGATTGGTTCAGTTTTTTTGATTTATAAAAAATAGGCGTTGCTGAATCATGGAATGAAATTTGATGTAATGAAATCTCAAACTCCTTATTCTCTCTGCGCCTCTGCGACTCTGCGTGAGAGAAATCATCCCGCAATTATGCAACGCCAAAAAATAAAATAGGTAAAAACTTGAGTGCGTAAATATCACCTTTTGGATCTTCAACAACCTACGGTAGATTTGGTAACTTTCGGTACAATTACTAAATAACAGTGAAAACTGACACAATTTTTTATAGCCTATTTCAGGCATTTCCTAGCATCTTCTTTGAACTGATTAACCAGTCGCCAGCAGAAGCAATTGCCTATAATTTTACTTCCTGCGAAGTTAAACAACTTGCCTTTCGCCTGGATGGTTTGTTTTTACCAATTGCTAACGAGCGAAAAAAACCTCTCTATATAGTTGAAGTTCAATTTCAACCTGACGATGATTTATATTACCGTCTGTTTGCTGAATTATTCCTTTACTTGCGGCAATATAAACCCTTTCATCCTTGGCAAGTTGTAATTATCTATCCAACTCGGAGTATCGAAAGAGAAGAGACGTTACAGTTTGGTGAAATGCTCCTTCTCAATAGAGTTAGACGTATTTACTTGGATGAGTTAAGCCAAGCAGCAGAAGCCTCAGTTGGCGTTGGTGTTGTTAAGCTTGTTATTGAGGCCGAGGAAACAGCACCAGAGTTAGCAAAACGCTTAATTGAGCAAGCTAAGCAACAAATAACTGATGAAGTTACTCAGCGCGACCTCATCAATTTAATTGAGACAATTATTGTCTATAAACTACCACAAAAGAGCCGCGAGGAGATTGAAGCAATGTTGGGTTTAAGTGAACTGAAGCAGACTAAAGTTTATCAAGAAGCCTTAGAAGAAGGTAAAGAGCAAGGGAAGTTAGAAGCAATACCGCGTATGATAGAGTTTGGATTGAGCTTAGAAGCGATCGCTCAATTATTAGATTTACCTCTAGAAGTCGTCCAGCAAGCAGCACAGCATTTTAATGAATAAGTTGATGCCCACCTTTGCTAATCTAGAGCCTAGCTTTAAAAACACATATGACACCTGAAGAAATTACGGCTACACTCACAGAGTTATTTGGCGCAAATGTTGGTGCGTTGGCCCCTGGTTCGTGGGAAGTAAACACTTCTACTTTTCGGCTGTTGGTGTTATTGTCGAAAGATAACACTTGGCTGCGAGTTTTACTGCCAATATTACCATTACAAGAAGCCGAATCATTTTTAGCAGAGTTTTTGTCAGCTAACTTTGATGAAACTCAGGAAGTGCGGTATGCTTTGCATGATGGGCAAATTTGGGCAGTGTTTCACCATAACAGTACCACTTTGGTAAAAGTGGATTTTGAAAGAGCGATCGCTCGACTAGTCTCTCTACATGAAACAGGTATAGATAATGCCTTCAATCGATTAGTTGAAAGCCGCATCCGCCAAGTTATCCAAGTAGCAAAACTGCAAGGACAATCTCTGCAAGCTACCATCCAAAACTTAGAACGCTTTTATGCAGAAGGAATAATGGGTGAAATGAACCAAAGCCCAGAAGCGCGAGAAGAAACCTTAGCTGCTTGGCGGCGTCAGTTAGAACGCCTATGGAATGAGGTATAAATTTGTATAAGAATACAGAATTCAGAATTCAGAATTCTGTATTCTGAATTCAGAATTTAGAATTTAGAATTGGTGAATATTGTACCCATAAAGCGATAGAGTTTTAATAAGGAAGACTAGTTTTGCCCATCAGAGGCGTTGGCATAGCGGGATAAATCCGGTTTCAACCAATATTCACCAAATAGTCGCACAAAATTCATTCTGAATTCTGAATTCTGACTCCTGAATTCTTCTTAATAAATTATGGATATCATTGAAATTCTCAAAGAAGACTATCAAAGATTCCCAGTCAATCAAACTTACAGCATTTATGCTCCAGACGTTTATTTTCAAGATCCAATAAATAAATTTCGTGGAGTTAAACGTTACAAAGAAATGATTAATTTTATCCAGACTTGGTTTTTAGATCCCAAGATGGATTTACATAATATTCAACGTTTGGGAAACACAATTAAAACAGAGTGGACACTCAGTTGGAATACCCCTGTCCCTTGGAAGCCACGTATCTCCATCCCTGGTTGGAGTGAATTAGGTCTTAATTCTGATGGTTTAATTGTCTCCCATGTTGATTATTGGAATTGTTCGCGTTTAGATGTGGTGAAGCAGCATTTTTTCTCTTCAAACACTTGATATTGAAACAACTGAAGAGTTCATTGCTATTAAACTAAAGGTATCAACAAAAGCCATGAATCTTTATGACGGCTGCCAAGAATCCTGAAATTCCTGCTGAATTAACTATACATACGGAAGCAGAAGATATTATCATTCCACCTAGTGAGGTACACCTGTAGGGGCACGGCACTGCCCAGTGGTGTCAACTTAACGTGAAACCCTTATCAAGACTTGATATTGAGTTCATTCACTTAGCGTTACTCACCGCATCACCCCACCCTAGCCCTCCCCTTGTAAAGGGGAGGGAACTGGATTCTTTTTTCCCCCCAATACATCGGGGGGATTAAGGGGGGTAAAGCGTATGTGGGACAAAGGTTTGAGCTTAAGTTGACACCTATGGGCACTGCCGTGCCCCTACACCTTGCGATATGATGTTGTACCCCATCTGAATGGGAACCGCTATATACGGGTAGGGGCGCACAGCTGTGCGCCCCTACAAAGATTTATATTTATCTGTGGTTAATTATTTTTTCTATACTATACGTATGCGGAAACGGTTATAAGCACTACTAATCTTTCTCTTCATTTAGTGCTTTTTGGATAGCACGACGGCAAAATTCTGGAGGGTCGTCTTTAGCTTTGACCTCTTCCTTCATTTCCTTGGTGACACGAAAACTAAGATTGTCAGTTAATTTATCTTCTCTATCAGACTGAATTGGTTTTAAACTGTCTGGGTTCCCTTTAGGATTAGGCATTGTTAATAAATATAAATAATAGCCGAAACATCTGTATACAAACGTTTAATGGTTATTAAGTGGGTATTTCGCCGTCTAAACTAGATACCCACTAAATATCCACTTACAAAAATGGACAATTCCATGTTTACACGATCGCAACTTGAAATCAAAACTATCCGAGAGTTACGCGACTTATGCCGACGCTACGGTATCAAGCCAACAGGTAACCCAGGATACAAAACAAGCTACATCACTTCTCTGATGGTATTTCCGCAATTAGCACTACATCAAATGCAAGAGGGAAGAGGGTTGAAGCTGCCGAGTTTCGCAACTTTTCAGTGTATTGGCGCAGCGATAGATGAGATGAGTTCACCTACAGATGAGCAAATAGCACTGATTCGGATGACGCTCGAAGGTAGGAGAATGAGTTACCCAGATAGATTTGAACAGGAAAAGCTGTTGAACTTGCACAAGGCTAAGATGCTTGTTGAGCAAGCGTTTGCTATGTTGAGTCAGTAGATAGCAATGTAGGTTGGATTCAAAAAAGTGAAAGCTAATAATCACTGTATACAGCAAATTCCAAGTTACTAACTGACACCATCAAGCTCTGGTAGCTAGCAACAGAGCCGATTCTAATTCTGAATTCTGCTGTAAAGATTGAGTTTGGCGATCGCTCTATTCAACCTACAAATTATGATGAATAATAAACTCAACTTCAAAGTGCGATCGCAATGACTGATAAAGAACTCAAACATCTAATTGAGACTAATGCTAAAACAGTCCAAGCTATGTTAGATGAAATAGCTGAAGCCCGAGAGGAACGCCAAGAACTCCGAGAAGGAATGATCCAACTTCAGAACGCAGTGGCACAATTAATCAACATACAAGATAAAATAACTAATTTACTAATTTCTGTTGATGGCGATCGCCCCACAATTCTCAAAAAACTCTCAGCACTTGAAACGAAGCTCGATCGGCTATTACAGCAAAACCCGACAGATGAGTTAGGGTAAATATTCTATTCTGAATTCTGACTCCTGTTAGCGTAGCGGAACGAAATGAATAGTTTCCATCCGGTTGGAGAATTTTTAGTTTTGACATTATTGCCTCCTACCGTATTTTCTTAATCCACTACCATATAAATAGCAGTCAATATGGGAATATGGCTGGATTATTCCCCATATTTATTATTGAAATGTTTGCGTCTAGACGTGCTAAAGCAGCATTATTTTCCTTAAACAGCCGATAATTGTAAATAAATGTAAAAAATCCTCAGGCAGGAAAGAACTATCCATGCGTGTAATTTTAATGACTGGTAAAGGCGGCGTGGGTAAAACCTCTGTTGCTGCTGCAACTGGACTCCGTTGTGCAGAATTAGGCTATCAGACGTTGGTTTTAAGTACAGATCCCGCCCACTCCCTGGCAGACAGTTTTGACATGGAAATGGGACATGCACCCCGAAAAATTCGCCCAAATTTGTGGGGTGCAGAATTAGACGCACTGCAAGAACTAGAGGGAAACTGGGGTGCTGTGAAACGTTACATTACCCAAGTTTTACAAGCAAGGGGTTTAGAAGGAGTACAGGCGGAAGAATTGGCAATTTTACCAGGCATGGATGAGATTTTTGGCTTGGTAAGGATGAAACGCCACTACGATGAAGGCGAGTTTGATGTTTTGATTATCGACTCAGCCCCCACCGGCACAGCACTGCGCTTGCTGAGTTTACCTGAAGTCGGCGGCTGGTATATGCGCCGCTTTTACAAACCATTTCAAAATATCTCGGTGGCACTCCGGCCTTTGGTTGAACCTCTTTTCAGACCGATCGCTGGTTTTTCGCTACCAGATAAAGAGGTAATGGATGCGCCTTATGAATTTTACGAACAAATTGAAGCTTTGGAAAAAGTATTAACAGACAATACTCAAACCTCAGTGCGTCTTGTGACTAATCCCGAAAAAATGGTGATTAAAGAATCTCTCCGTGCCCATGCTTATTTGAGTTTATATAATGTTGCTACAGATTTAGTTGTGGCTAATCGCATCATTCCCAGAGAGGTACAAGACCCATTTTTTCAACGTTGGAAGGAAAATCAGGAGCAATATCGCCAGGAAATTCATGATAATTTCCACCCTCTACCTGTGAAAGAAGTTCCGCTATTCTCTGAAGAAATGTGCGGATTGGCTTCATTAGAACGCTTGAAAGAAACGCTTTATAAAGATGAAGATCCAACTCAGGTTTATTACAAAGAAACGACTATTCGAGTCGTGCAAGAGCAAAATCAATACAGTTTAGAACTTTACTTACCTGGTATTCCTAAAAACCAGGTTCAACTGAGTAAAACTGGGGACGAATTGAATATTACTATTGGCAATCATCGTCGTAACTTAGTTTTGCCGCAAGCCTTAGCAGCACTACAACCAGCAGGAGCAAAGATGGAAGATGACTATCTGAAAATCAGCTTTGCTGCAATGTAAGAGTTTAATTTTGTTGGACATTTACGTGTCAACAAAAAGTTAAAACTCAAAAGCAAAAATATTTTTTGATAGCTGATAAAGACGCAATTATCCTTGCGTCTTTTTTTGAATTTATTCTAAATTTATTTAGTCATTTGCCGTAGTTTCACTGAAGACAAATTGATGAAATAAATTCAAAAATGTCATTATTGTCATTATACTTAATGTAAATTCAGGAGCCAGTAGTTAGAATAATTGAAAAAATCAATGATTGTATACTGCTTGATTTTGTTGAAATTATCAAGTTTGGGTATCTAAGCCTTATTAATTCTGAATTCTGGATTCTGAATTCTGAATTCTGGATTCTGAATTCTGAATTCTGGATTCTGAATTCTGACGATTTAATCATGTGTATTGACGAATTATTAATTAAAGATATTATCAGCAATGACCTGGAACCCTGAACCAGATTGGCGAGAAACTTGCCATCAAGAAAGTTTACTACATCGGATTACAAACCGTATCCGACGAAGCTTAGAATTAGAAGAGATTATTACAGTAACAACGGCAGAGGTGCGATCGCTACTGCAAACTGACAGAGTGATGATTTACAAATTTCATCCCGATGATAGTGGTCAGGTCATTGCTGAGTCGATTTATAACAATCATTTGCCATCCCTACTAGGACTGAATTTCCCTGCTGATGATATTCCACCCAGCGCCCGTGAACTTTTTATCAAATCACGGGTGCGTTCTGTTGTAAATGTTGATACTCAAGAAATCGGTCAAAGTCAACTGCATGATTTGGAAGATGGAGAAACCATCTCAGAGGAAATCCGTTACCGGACTGTAGATTCATGCCATATTGAATATTTGCAGGCAATGGGGGTAAAGTCCACCATCGTAGCTCCTATTCTTTACGAAAATCAACTCTGGGGACTGTTGGTGTCTCATAATTCTGAGGCGCGTTTGATTTCAAAATCAGAACTAGAAGCATTACAAATAGTAGTCGATCAACTGTCAATAGCGATCGCTCAAAGTACCCTCCTGAGTCAAGTCCGCAAAACAGCCGAAGAACAAGCCGTCATTAACCGCATTGCTACTCTGCTACATTCACTCCCGACAATTGTATTACAGCCAGCCCTCGAAGCCGCCGTTGCTGCTTTTGATGGTGTTGGTGGTCGGCTTTGCATCAGAAATGCAGCTTTTGATTTCCACAATGGCAGCGTCCCCAGCTTCACAGAATGCTTAATACCCGGAAATACTTGCATCAAACTTTATACCTGTGGTCAACAACCTCTAATCCGAGAAGAAACCATATATCCACTGATAGAGCAGTATAGGGCTTGGCAGGAACACTACAAATCCGGTGAAGAATATGATGTTTGGGCAATTTTAGATATTTATCAAACTCCAAGCTGGCGAAGTTTGCAAGTTGCTTTTGAACCAACTAAAATTCGCAGTGTGTTGGTGATTCCGCTCCAGTATCGTCAGCAGTTGTTGGGTTATTTAAGTATTTTCCGCAACGAAATAGATACAGAAACTTTATGGGCGGGACAGTATGACAGCGACAAGAGGCAATTATACCCCCGGCGATCCTTTGAAGTTTGGCGAGAATCGAAAAAAGCACAAGTCCGGCCGTGGACGGCTGAAGAAATTGAACTCGCTAAAAGCCTCGGTAAACACTTTGCTTCCGCAGTTCAGCAGTATGAATTATACCAACAAGTACAAGTCTTCAATGAAAATTTAGAACATCAAGTAAAAAGACGCACAATCGAATTACAACGGACAGCTGAACAACAACAAGCTGTGTTTAAAGTCATTGCCGAGATTCGAGAATCTTTGGACACAGACACGATTTTTCAAACAACTACTAAAGAAGTTTGTCAATTAATCAAAGCCGATCGCGTTTCTGTTTATCGTTTCGATGCTGATTGGGGTGGTGAATTTGTTGGGGATTTTGAGGCTGCTAGTCCATACTGGTCGAATGAGTCCGAACTAGGTATTAATACAATTTGGAATGATACTTATTTACAAGATACACAGGGAGGACGCTACCGCCACAACCAAACATTTGCAGTTGATGACATCTATAAAATGGGGTTTTCTCAGTGTCATATCGACAATTTAGAACAGTTTCAAATTCACGCTTTTGTGCTTGCTCCGATCTTTGTTGGGCAACAACTTTGGGGTTTGCTGGCAAGTTATCAACACACTGGTTCCCGACAATGGAAACCCTCTGAAATCGACTTTCTCAGTCAAATTGCTGCTCAAATGGGAGTAGCACTCCAGCAAGCTCAATTACTGACTCAGACACGAGAACAGACCTTAGATTTGCAACAAGCAGCAGAACAACAACGGGTATTGTTTGAAGTTGTGACGAAAGTTAGGGAATCTCTCGATCTAGATGCAATTTTTCAGACAACTACTCAAGAAATCTGTAAATCACTAGAAGCGGATCGAGTTGCAGTCTATCGCTTCCAAGCTGATTGGAGTGGTGAATATATTGCTGAGTTTGTGGGTGAGGGTTGGATAAAATTGGTAAATTATAATACTAATACAGTTTGGCGAGATAGCTATTTGCAGGAAACCCAGGGCGGGCGATATCGCCACAATGAAACCTTTGTAGTTAATAACATCTATCAAGCTGGTCACTCAGAGTGTCACATTGCGATTTTAGAGAAAATTCAAGCAAAGGCCTATGCGATCGCACCAATATTTATTGGACAACAACTATGGGGTTTACTAGCAGCTTACCAAAACTCTGCACCCCGTCAGTGGGAAAGTTCAGAAATTACATTTATTACTCAAATTGCCAATCAGCTTGGGGTTGCACTCCAACAAGCCCAATTGCATAATCAGACTAAGGAGCAGACAGAAAAGCTAGCTACAGCTTTGCATGATTTAAAGCAAACTCAAACCCAACTGATTCAAACAGAAAAAATGTCTTCATTGGGTCAATTGGTAGCTGGTATTGCCCACGAAATTAATAATCCAGTAAACTTCATTTATGGCAATATCAATCATGTGAGCGAATACGCCCAAGATTTACTCGGTATCTTAGATTTATATTTACAAAATTGCTCTAATCCCAACCCAGAGATTCGCGAGCGCGCAGAAGAAATAGACTTAGAATTTCTCACTGAAGATTTGCCTAAAACTCTATCCTCAATGAAAATTGGCATCGATCGCATCCGCCAAATTGTCTTAGGTCTACGGAATTTTTCCCGACTTGACCAAGCAGAAAAAAAACCAGTTGATATCCATGAAGGCATTGATAGCACCTTACTAATTTTGCAGCATCGCTTGAAAGCAAAACCCGAAAGTCCGGCGATTAAATTAGTCAAAGAGTATGGCGAGCTTCCCTTGGTAGAATGCTATGCCGGACCATTGAATCAGGTATTTATGAATGTTTTAAGCAATGCGATCGACGCTTTAGAAGATTATAGGGAAACATCAAAAAATCATACCAGTCAAATTACGATCTGTACTGCTTTTGGGGAAATAGAAGGTAATATCAAGAGTGTAGTAATTCGCATAAAAGACAATGGACCAGGAATACCCGAAGATTTGAAAGCAAGAATTTGCGATCCATTTTTCACTACTAAACCAGTAGGAAAAGGCACTGGTTTGGGGTTATCAATTAGTTACCAAATTATAGTCGATAAACACAATGGTGTATTTAAATGTGATTCTCAGCCAGGGTTAGGTACAGAATTTTGGATTGAAATTCCGATTACACAAATCACCAAATCCCACCATCAACTCCCCTAGATTGGCATAAGGCAGAAAATCCTTAGTTAATGCAATTTATCGGAATTATTGTGCAGAAAAATATTGCAACAACAAATAAATATAATCAGAAGCCGACTTTATCCCACTCAGAGCAGAACCAAACATGTTTTATCTATTGTCAAAATCTTACAACTCTGTCATCGCCGATTTTTATAGTCCAAATCGACGAACGCATTAGTAATATTTGCACTCTAGCTAGAGAGTAGACCAGGGCAACGCACCTTATTTGCCTCGGTTTCAGGTGCGTTTGCCCCAGAATTTAAGCGAAAGTGTATCACGTGTTGCCTAACAAACAGTAGAAATAGCAATTGAGAATTACTGTTAAATTATACAAATTACCACAAATCTGATTAATTTATAAGTTTTTATTTATACAGATAATTAATCCAATAATTATCGTTATATCAAGCAATTAGATATATTTAATCAAGCAATATACCGTATCATAAACAGTGAGCTTTCTAAAAATCGCAATAATTTTCTAATTCCTTCCATCCAAGCAAGGAAAGTTACTACATGATACCTGCAATCAATAGTCATTTCGCTAAGCGTCGCCAACTGTCAGCCTTTGCCTGCGCTATTGCGGCTGCAACCATAAGTGTTGATTTCATTAGTACTAAATCAATTGCTCAGGCCCAGCTCCTCCCAGTAGCTTGCCCAGTAGGTTCGGAGACAGCTACGTACAACCCACTGCTGACAAACCAAGTACAAAATACTACTGTCACCGTCACAGGTACTGTAGGTCAATGCATCGGTGCTCAACCGATTAGCTCAGGAACTTACAACTTCACGGCTACGGGTCCGACTTCCTGCAACAACATAGGGACTTTTCCAACGTATGTAATTACATACAACTGGAATACTGGGCAATCTAGCCAAGTGCTATATACCTTCACTTCTAGCAATGTGGTTGGAGGTCAAATTATCCTCACTTCTATAGGAAGCGTTGTTAGTGGTTTGTTCCAAGGTAGGACAGTACAAAGAACCATAGCTCTCTTGGCAACGGATGTTCAAGCTTGCAGCAATCAGGGTCTCTTTAGCATTGGAGGTCCCCAGACACTGATTATTTTAGGGTCACTATAGCCCTTTTTTGCAGTCTGGCAGAACCTAATCGCTGAAAGTATAAGATTCTTGTTTGACTTTTTAACGAAACTCCGTACACCTCTAAAAGGCTGATTTGCTACTCTTGTACAGACAACGATCAACCCCTTGTCTGTACCTATTCCTACCAAAAGCGAATAAGTTCAAAAATCAAAGCAGATTACTATAGGACTCATATTTGATTGGGTGAAAAAACTCAGTACACCCCTAAATCCCTTTTTTCCTGTTAAGAGTTCCCCGTTAAGAGTTTCCTCCCTACGTAAATATGTTCATTAATCAAATCGGATTCCTATAGTGAATTTTATTTCTCAAGACAGATGATTTAAATTGATAAACCTATCTTAGGACAAATTGAATAAAACTCAACTTAGGCTCTAAAATATCTGAACAAGTAAAAATCACTTTAGTAAGAGTAAATATATGTTGAGTATACTTTGGGGCATTGTTGTTGTGCTGGTTGCTTTTTGGGCATTAGGATTGGTACTTCATATTGCCGGAAATTTAATTCATGCGGTATTGCTTTTAGCTATTGGACTTGCTATTTATAATTTTCTCAAAACGCGTGATGTGTAATTAAACGGGTTTAAGTCCCCCACAAAATTGAAAACTTGGTGGTCTACTCTTCGGGTTCTCCGTTCGCGTAGCGTCTCGTAGAGAAGGAGTACAATCAGTAGCAGGTTTGAATCCCCTACTGATAGATTCTGAATCCTGAATTCTGAATTCTGACTCCTGAATTCTCTTTTAACTCCTAAGTTGCACAGGCATAGCTAAATAAGTCATTTTCAAACCACCCAGTGGCGTAAAAATCACTGGAGTTAGGCTTTGATTCAAATGCATTTGAATTTCGGAAGATGGTAATTCTTTCAACCCTTCCATCAAATATTTGATGTTAAAAGCAATATCTATATTTTCACCCGAAATTTGTGCCGGCATTGGCTCTCTACCACTGCCCACATCTTGAGCTTCACAAGATAAAATAATTTCCTGGGCTTCGCTATCAATGCTGAGCTTGACAATATTATTTTTCTGATCTGCTAGCACAGCAATTCGCTCTAAGGTGCTGATGAATTGTCGCCGTTCAATTGTGACTTGTCGCTCAAATTGCCGGGGAATCAGTTGTCTATAGGCGGGATATTGCCCTTCTAATGTGCGACTAGTCAAGCGTTGATTTTGCCATGCAAACACAACTTGACCTTGGTCGAAATGTAAAGCCACAGGTTCATCAGATGAGGCGCTATGAGCTAGCATTCGTTGTAATTCGCGTAATGCTCTAGCTGGGACTGTGACTTCTAGTTGACTAGTTCCATCTAAAGGACGCTCGTTGCTGGTTTCTACTACTGCGAGGCGATGTCCATCGGTAGCTGCAAATTCTAGAGTATCTTGTTTAACTGTTAAATGCACTCCCGTAAGTACTTGTTTGGTTTCATCAGCACTGGTAGCAAACAATGAACCCCGTAATCCCTCAATTAATGCAGCGGTGGTGAGATGGATTACTTCTGTATTTTCAATTACAGGTAGTTCGGGAAATTCTTCAGGTCCCATTGCTCGTACTTGATAATATCCACTCTTCGGTGTGAGTGTAACAATTAAACCTTCGCCGCTCGATGTTGCACCTGTGAGGGCTGATTCATCATCGAGAGTGATTTCGCCTTCTGGAAGACGAGAGGTGATGTCTACAAGTAATTTAGCAGGAAGTGCGATCGCTCCTCCTTGCCAGACCTCAGCATTAAAGCTAGTGCGGATACCCAAGCTCAAATCAAAAGCTGTTAAGCTTACCTGGTTAGTTTCAGCATCCGCTTGGAGCAACACATTGGCAAGTACCGGATGAGTCGGTCGTGAAGGTACAGCACGACTGACGAGTGAGAGGTTTGTACTGAGGTCGCTTTGGGCGCAAACTAATTTCATAAGTCAGATTCAGCTGGTGAAAGATATCGTAACATCCTTATTGTTGATACGCGAATGGCAAAATATAGCAGTTCCCAATTGAGATACAGCAATTTGTAGACAATACAGTTTGGATAAGGTTTTTTGACGAAAATTCTAGATCGCAAAAACAAGGGTAAATCGTCATCTTTACAAAAATAAGTCCTTTGTAGAGACGGCGATTTATCGCGTCTCTTGCCTTAACCGGCGATTTATCGCGTCTCTTGCCTTAACCGCGGATTTCCAGGAAGGTGAAGTACAGAAGCTAGGTCCCAAAGCCGCGTAGAAACCCTGTTTTCCTTCTAAATTCTGACTCCTGTTAGCGTAGCCCATTCTGAATTCTGAATTCTGCTGTATAAAGTGGTTGGAACCCTTTGATGGATCGTCAGATAAAGGTTAGGATAATCCATCAATTAGAGGAATATCTTGAAGCAAAACGCGATTAAGCGTGTTGCAGAGCAAAAATTACCCAAATCAAAGTTTGGGCAGATTCTTTGGGGAGGTTGCTACTCGTACTACGATCAATTTTTGTTTTTCTAGTCACAGAAAATTTCGACTGAGTAAATCTAAGTTATCGAGCCTTGAATAAGCTACTCTTTACAGGTAAATCTTTTAAATTAATGGCTTTTGTCCTACCGCTAATTATGTGGTGGGGATACAAAGAAGTACAAAACCAATTTGTACAGCCGCAAGCAGTGATCGTTTTGGGTGGTTCAACGAGACGTTTAGAGAGAGAGAAGTTTACGGCAGAATTTGTCCGTAAGCATCCAGATATACCAATCTGGATTACGGGGGGTAGTCCAGCAACGTCCACAAAACGAGTGTTTACCAAAGCTGGTGTTAACCCTAAACGTTTACACTTGGACTATGAAGCAGTTGATACAGTTACTAATTTTACTACGTTGGTAGATGATTTGCAAGCTCGCGGGATCAAGAGTGTTTATTTGATTACTTCAGACTTCCATATGCGCCGGGCTTGTGTCATCGGCGAAATTATTTTGGGTAGTCGGGGTATTTATTTAAAACCAGTACCAGTTCCCTCAGAAAATCCCCCTGAATCTCTTGAAAAATCTATTCGAGATGGAGCTAGAGCCATACTTTGGTTAGCAACTGGTTACACTGGTGTCGATGCCGCTAAAACTAAACCCTGAATCAAAGCAATTTTGGATTTTGGATTTTGGATTTTGGACTTCAAGATTAATGCTAATAATCTGGTGATTGGTCATTGGTCATTGGACAAAGGACAAAGGACAAAGGACAAAGGACAAATGACAGCCGTCACTAGTCACCTATATAGTTTGGGAAAAAAAACGCCCCAATTTCTCTCACAATTTGATACCCTAGCTTAAACAGAATTGAGAAAAGTTAAAGCGTGGAAATTCAACTTGGGCGGGGAAAAACAGCTCGCAGAGCTTACGGAATAGATGAAATTGCTCTAGTCCCCGGTAACAGAACACTAGACCCCAGTTTGGCAGATACTAAGTGGCGGATTGGCAATATTGAGCGCGAAATCCCGATAATTGCCAGTGCAATGGATGGCGTAGTAGATGTTCGTATGGCTGTACGTTTGTCACAGTTAGGAGCATTAGGTGTCCTCAATTTAGAGGGTATTCAAACTCGCTATGCCGACCCAGAGCCAATATTAGATCGGATTGCCTCTGTGGGTAAAGATGAATTTGTTGCCCTAATGCAAGAACTCTATGCCGAACCAATAAAGCCGGAATTAATTGAAAAACGTATTCAGGAAATTAAACAACAAGGCGGCATTGCGGCGGTGAGTGCGACGCCAGCAGGAGCCAGCAAATATGGTGAGGCTGTGGCAAAAGCCGGGGCAGATTTATTTTTTGTGCAGGCTACGGTGGTTTCGACTGCACATTTGTCACCAGAGTCTTTAGTACCACTTGATTTAGCAGAATTTTGTCGTTCAATGCCTATTCCCGTGGTGTTGGGGAATTGTGTAACTTACGAAGTCACTTTGAATTTGTTAAAAGCTGGGGCGGCTGGGGTATTGGTGGGAATTGGTCCTGGTGCTGCTTGTACATCTCGGGGAGTGTTGGGTGTAGGTGTGCCCCAAGCAACTGCGATCGCCGATTGTGCTGCGGCACGAGATGATTACTACAAGGAAACTGGTAATTATATCCCTGTCATCGCTGATGGTGGTTTAATCACTGGTGGCGATATTTGTAAATGCATCGCTTGTGGTGCCGATGGTGTAATGATTGGTTCTCCCTTTGCCAGAGCCGCCGAAGCCCCAGGACGGGGTTATCATTGGGGAATGGCGACTCCCAGCCCAGTCTTACCTCGTGGCACTCGCATTCGCGTTGCCACCACTGGCAGCCTAGAGCAAATACTCGTTGGTCCAGCAGGACTAGATGATGGCACTCACAATCTTTTAGGAGCCTTAAAGACTAGCATGGGCACCTTGGGAGCCAAAAATATTAAAGAAATGCAACAGGTGGAAGTTGTGATTGCTCCTTCCTTATTAACTGAGGGCAAAGTTTACCAAAAAGCTCAGCAATTAGGAATGGGGAAATAAAGGGAATGGGGAGTAGGGAGTGGGGAGATGGGGAAGATGAGGGAGATGAGGGAGATGAGGGAGATTATAAAAAAGCTTCCCACACCTCCCCTACTCCCCAATCCCCACTCCCCACTCCCAAATTCTTAAATAAATTTTTTCAGGCCCCTAAACAATTCCTGGAAAAATCCCATATGTCGCCTACAATAGAGATAGCGGAGACGCATGTTTCCGTTCACTCCTCACACCACACTCCGCCCGGACTACTGTTCGGGCGGTTCCTTATGTTTATGAATAAATTCTCAAGCTTCTTTGCAAATGTACATCCTCTACTCTGAAGCAGATGTTTTTGCTATGGTAGAATTTTCACGAAGCTCAGATATATTTGGCGAAGGTTTTAGGCATGTCAGCAGCCGCACAAGTTACGGATTCTACTTTTAAGCAAGAAGTACTCGACAGCGCAGTACCCGTTTTAGTTGACTTTTGGGCACCCTGGTGCGGACCATGCCGTATGGTAGCTCCTGTTGTCGATGAAATCTCCGAACAGTACAAGGGTCAAATTAAGGTTGTCAAAGTCAACACGGATGAAAATCCTAATGTTGCCAGTCAGTATGGCATCCGCAGCATACCCACATTAATGATTTTTAAGGGTGGACAAAAGGTAGATATGGTGGTCGGCGCTGTGCCTAAAACTACATTAGCTACCACTCTGGAAAAGTATCTCTGAAACTCAATTGGTAACAAAATCCTCTTGAGTTATATATTCTTTTGTAACTTTAAGTTAATTTTTGCAAACAAGTTTGAAAGGCTTGAATTTCAAGTATTTCAAGCTTGTTTACATTTGTATACAATTTGAGGAGTTAGGAGTTAGGAGTTAGGAGTTAGGAGTTAGGAGTCAGAATAAAAATTAGTTGCTCTGTGTTTAAATTACGAATTATTCACTTAGCGATCGCCACTAAAATCGCTTTATCTAGGAGTTTGTTTGTATGATGCCCTGAATAATAACTAAAAGAAACACTATATTGCCCACAGCATCTGCTAAGAGGATGTCTTAACCAGAACAGAGAATTCACACCAGGCAGCTTTTATCAGGGTTTCCTCACAACCAAATCATAATCTTGCTGTGTTTGCTAGAACCTAGAGGAAGCTTAAAATAAGCAATGGGAATAATAAGCTTGTTCAAGAAAAGCAGCAAGTTATGCATTTCTAATTAAGTTCCACAAATGTTGAAGTAGCGATATATTTTGATAATCTATTTCCGATAAATCAACTATTCGTTGTTGAATCTATGAAGTCTTATTTAGCCGCCGCTATTCAATTAACCAGTGTGCCCGATCTCCAAAAAAATTTGGCACAGGCAGAAGAATTAATAGATCTTGCCGTGCGTCGAGGTGCTGAGTTGGTGGGTTTGCCAGAAAACTTTTCTTTTATGGGAGAAGAAAAAGACAGACTTGCCCAAGGGGATGCCATCGCTATTGAAAGTGAAAAATTCTTGAAAAAAATGGCTCAGCGCTTCCAAATTACCATCTTGGGCGGCAGCTTTCCACTTCCGGTAGACAATACAGGCAAAGTTTATAACACCACTCTACTCATCGATCCAAGCGGTCAAGAACTTGCCCGCTACTACAAAGTACACTTATTTGATGTTGATGTCCCCGACGGCAACACTTATCGAGAGTCCAACACTGTTGTAGCTGGTACCCAACTACCCCCCGTATATTTTTCAGAAAAACTCGGTAATTTAGGACTTTCTATTTGTTATGATGTCCGCTTTCCAGAACTCTACCGTCATTTGGCAGACAAGGGAGCCGATGTCTTATTTGTTCCTGCCGCTTTTACTGCCTTTACAGGGAAAGACCACTGGCAAGTATTATTACAAGCAAGAGCCATCGAAAATACTGCTTACGTCATTGCTCCCGCCCAAACAGGCAACAACTATGGTCGCCGTCTAACCCACGGACACGCTGTGATTATTGACCCTTGGGGTGTAATTTTAGCCGATGCTGGGGAAAAACCGGGAATTGCGATCGCTGAAATTAAACCCACTAGGCTTGAACAAGTACGCCGTCAAATGCCCTCTTTACAGCATCGGGTATTTTAGGGAATGGGGACTGGGAAATGGGGAGATGGGGAGGCAGAGGAAGAATAACTCCTCAGTTATCAGTCAACAGTCATCAGTCAGCACTCTCCATGCCTAATTCTCATGAATAAAACAAAAAACTGGGTGACTTCAATGCCACCCAGTTTATTTATGTCAATATTAAAGTTCTTACTTTTCTTGGTACATAGGAGTGCTTTTGCTCCTATTTGTAAATAAAAGGAATTAAGAGTTGGGAGTTAGAAGTTAGAAGTTAGGAGTTAGGAGTTAAAAGTTATTCTCCCCATCTCCCCATCTCCCCATCTCCCTAGCCCCCAATCCCCAGTCCCTTTTATTGATTAAACTTTGGCAGCTGCTTTGGTAACAACGTTGAGTTCACCCTTAGCATACTTAGCAGCAAAATCTTCCAAAGAAATTTGCTTAATCTTGCTGGCGTTGCCAGCGGTGCCAAATTGCTGATAGCGTTCAGCACAAACCTTCTGCATGTATGTAATAGAAGGCTTGAGGAAGTGACGGGGGTCAAACTCCTCTGGTTTTTTAGCCAAAGCTTCACGTACAGCAGCAGTAATAGCCAAACGGTTGTCGGTGTCGATATTTACCTTACGTACACCGCTCTTGATGCCTTTTTGAATTTCTTCTACAGGTACACCGTAGGTTTCAGGAATTGCACCACCATACTCGTTAATCAGCGCCAGTAAATCTTCTGGTACAGAAGAAGAACCGTGCATCACCAAGTGGGTGTTAGGCAGACGGCGGTGAATTTCTTCAATGCGGCTGATGGCCAGAATTTCGCCCGTGGGCTTGCGGGTAAACTTGTAAGCACCGTGGCTTGTGCCAATGGCGACAGCCAAAGCATCTACTTGGGTTGCTTCTACGAATTCAACAGCTTCATCGGGGTCGGTTAGCAGTTGGGAATGGTCGAGTGTACCCTCAAAACCGTGACCATCTTCTGCTTCACCAGCACCAGTTTCTAGAGAACCCAAACAACCGAGTTCACCTTCGACGCTGACGCCCAAAGCATGAGCTACATTTACGACTTCGCGGGTAACATTGACGTTGTACTCGAAGCTAGCGGGAGTCTTAGCATCAGCTTCCAAAGAACCATCCATCATCACGCTGGTGAAGTTGTTCTTAATTGCTGAGTAGCAGGTGGCAGGCGCATTACCATGATCTTGGTGCATGACAATGGGAATGTGAGGATAGGTTTCTACCGCTGCCAAAATCAGGTGGCGCAGAAAGTTTTCTCCAGCATAAGCACGAGCGCCACGAGAAGCTTGTAAAATTACGGGGCTATCTGTCTCTACAGCAGCCTTCAGGATCGCCTGAATCTGCTCCAAATTGTTAACGTTGAAAGCTGGGATGCCGTAACCGTTTTCAGCCGCGTGATCCAACAGCAGCCGCAGTGGTACAAGCGCCATAGATAGTCCTCCTAATGTGGTTGTCAGCTAGTCGGTGTGAGAGAAGCGTAATAATCACGCTAAATCTTAAGAGTTTTTTCAACTTATAGGAAATTATAACTAGTGTTGTGTGCTTATGTTGAAAAAGTTTAAGCTAAAGTTACTATAAATATGGCCGATACTTGCTCATACTATTGTAAAGTGTGGTACTCCAAGACTAGGAGCTTTGGTAGCCTGGTATCCCAAATAATTTATGATTAGGCGATCGCCTCAGTCGAAATCTGCTAATTTCTGGATGAATGCTGCATGTTCAGGAGATTGCAAACCTGCTTGTAAAAAATTTAACACTGACAGCATATTCCCTGTTAATAATTCTGCAACCGCTAACCACAACCCTGGAAAAACTCGACTTCGCAGAATTCCACTACTATCAGTAGCTAACTCTAGATACTCACCTTGTTCCAAATAGAACCAACTCAATTTCCGATCGAGTACTTGCCAAACGATATATTCTTTGACTCCATTGCGGCGATACGCTTGTTTTTTGGCATGGAGGTCGATGGCAACGCTACTAGCGGCAATTTCGACAATTAACTCTGGTGCCCCTTCAATATAATCATCTTCACTCAGCCTTGCTTGACCGCCCGCTTCTGGGTTGATGAGGAGAACGGCATCTGGTTGAGGTTCGTTATCTAAGTCTAGGCGCACAGTGGGTTCAACTCCCAAAGCTACACCAGGTGTAGCCGCTTCGTAAGTAAATAACCAACCAATAATCCAACTATGCGGTTGACTGTGACTTCTAAAACGCAAAGCAGCAGGCATGATATAAACAATTCCCTCAATTAATTCAGCTTTTTTCAAGTTAGGCATGGCGTTGTAGCGCCGCTCAAATTCATAGCGGGTGAGTTTGTCGCCATTTTCCAACAAGGGAATTGTCCGATGCTGTGGAGGTGTTTTTACCATGACAATCCTATTTAAAATTAGCCTATGCCTATCGTACCGAATTGCGGAAATTGCTTGTGTGCGTAGTGCGATCGCCCCTCTTGAAGAAAAAGAGCGATCGTCTTATTTTTTGACTTATACTTTTGTTATCAAGACGGTTTTAAAGATGTTTTCTGAATTTTTTGAGTTAGAAGCTTTTTTTTCTTAAACTAGAGTTAACCCATCAAACCAGCCTCAAGCACGATAACCGTTTCGCAAGGTAGTTTGCAACCATTTCAGAGCCTCCTGAACCTCCCCGCGAGCAGGGTAAAGCAACTGTTGACTCAAGGCATTTCCATAAGCTTCTATCGCACCTAAACTATCCCCCAATTCATCTAACGCTCTCCCTTGCCAGTAATAAGCAATAGCAGGGTCAAATTCCATCAATTTTTCAGCTTGCAGACAAGCTTCTTGCCAATAGCGCCGACTAACCGCATTATTTCCTAGCACTCGATAACTCTCCCCCAGCCAAACTAACCCAGGTACAGATTGCAAATAACCCCCTTTTTCTGGAAAGAACTGCCATCCTTGCACTAACGCCTCTACCGCTTCTCGGTGTTTTCCCGCCAATGCCAACACCCGTCCATGACAAAACCAAGTGTCAGGTAACTGGGGTTGAAGTTGGGTCCCTCGAACAGAAACACTACACCCGCGTTTGATATCTTTAAAGCTTTCTACCAGCACTCGTCCCGCCGTCACCCAAATACTCCAGCGTTCGGGAAAACGCTCAAGCATCTCCTCTATCAAGGGATGCAGTTCATTTAATCTCCCCGCAGCAGGCAAAATCTCGCACAAAGCTAGATAGATTTCACAATCATGGGGATACAGATGATAAGCTTTCAAAATCGCCTCAGCTGCCCTTTGGTTTTCGCCTATGTCAGACAAGCACCGCCCATAGTAATACCAACCATTAGGATTATTGGGGTGTTTTTCAGTAAATTGTGCTAGTACTGCTACTCCTTGCGCCCAATCTCCTCGGAAAATGTGATAGTATGCCAGGGATTTGTGGAACTGGGCTGCATTTGGAGCCTGTTGTAGAGCAAAGCCGATCGTCTTTTTAGTCTGCTTGCCTTGTTCACCTAATACCAATCTCATCCGGCAACGTTCATCCAACTGTCGTTGGAGTATCTGGAAATCATCGGGTGCTAACTCTATAACTCTGCTCAATCTTTGCCCAGCTGCCTGAAAATTCCCCATAGCCATCAGGGCGTCATAGCTGAGAATCAAGGCAACAAGATCGTCTGGATTGAGTGATAAGACTGCATCAAAGGCTTGCAAAGCTGCGACAGTATTCTCTATTTCCATATGCACCTGTCCCAAAGCCAGCCAGTGAAATACCTTATCAGGTTCTAAGAAAGCAGCAGATTCAAGAGCTTTAATTGCCTGTTGACTGTCACCTTTACAAGCTTTAATCAATCCACGTATATGCTGCCGAGTTGCTTGATTATGGCACCAAGGCAAGGCATTCTCATAAACCTGTATTGCCTCAGTTTGTTGTCCCATCAGGTGCAAGATTTTCCCCAGTTGCAACCGGGCGTCAAGCAATTGGGGTTGCCGCTCAATGACTTGGCGATACTCCTCAATAGCCTGCTCCCATCGCCCCATTCCATAAAACAACTCAGCTAATTCCAGGCGTTTTTTCCATTCTTGGGGATACTGCTGCATGTACTTACTTAATGTTTTGAGTTTTTGGTCTTGTGTAGTTGGTTTTTCATCTGAGAGTAAGTAAGCATTCATCTCTACCGCAGACGGTTGGGAGAACTGTACCAAGAGTGTGGCAAGGTTTTTAGACATATAATGGTTACTTTATAATTAATTTGCTCAGCAATTTTTGGGTTGCGATCGCCGCTTTCGACTTTCAATTTAGTTGTTTGTTTCCGAAAATAAAACCTATAAATCTCATAAAGATTTCATATACTTTTGCTTAACCTTTGAAGAAACACTCTTAGTGGGGAGTGGAGAGTGGGGAGTAGGGAGTGGGAAACAAGGTATTTGTTTGATTCATAGCGGGTGGTGCGCCGCTAGTGCATCTGCTATGATGAAACACTCTTGATGAAGAAGGGGAAAGGGTAAGGGGGAAGGGGGAAGGGGGAAGGGGGAAAGGTTAAATTTATCCCTTTACCCTTTACCCTTTAACCTTTACCCCTGTTTTGAATTCTTACCCTTTACCCTTTACCCTTTACCCCTGTTTTGAATTCTTACCCTTTACCCCTTACCCTTTCCCCTTTCCCCCTTCTCGGTAAAGAGTGGGGAAAGAAGGTGTTTGATTCGTGGCGGTTTGTCTGCCGACGATGGGGCGTTCACATGCAATATTGGGTTGCATCCTGCCAATCACCAAAATCACCTGCTCTTATTGATTATTTGATAGACGTATGATTTTGAGCGATCGCTTTTCGTCAGCTGCTTCTAAAAATAACAAAATCGTTTCTTTAATCCCTGATGAGCGTCAACACCTAGCGGTCTATCTTGATATGAGTCAGAATGTCCCAGGGTCAGCCATAATTATAAGTCTTGAATCCAGCCTGATACTACACATATACTCTGAAGACTTTCTATTCTCTAAATAAATAAATAAAAATGCCCTAAAATGTTGAAAGCTTGCATATTTCAAAATTTATAATTTTTGTTAAGAACAAAGTTGATTATTCGAGAATTATTCAAAGTATTGTTAATTATGACTTAGATACTTTTTTTATTTTCAATCAATTTATTAAGTCAATCTATATTTAGATTAAAATATATTAATTTAAAGTTTATTAAACATAATTAGTGATAAAAAAAGGTATTATTTAAAAACAAAAAATCCTCTGAAAGTTTTGAAAATCTCAGTTTGGTAAAAATATCTGGGAAAAATTCAAAAGCCAACCTGACTTTTCACGTTATGTGCAAAACCTAACCCCCTTCCCCCTTACCCCTTCCCCCTTACCCCTTTGCCTTTCATCCTTCCCCCTTCCCCCTTCCCCTTCTTCATTATTACCCCTAATTTCCAGATAATATTTTGAGTTTTTTATACTCAAAAATAATCCAAAAATAAATATAATTAAGCTTCTATTGGGCGTCTAATTTGAAAAGATCGAGTTTCCCAGTTCTGCTTTTATAGAAAAAAGTGATGTTTGAACTTTTATGGCAATAGATTTTATCCTTGATATTCTGAATCGCAAGCTAGTGGAAATCAAAGAAGACCCTCTACATTCCACAGAAATTCTAGTTTTGCAGGGTATATGTGAGAACAAAACCTATGAGGCAATAGCTCAAGAAGAAAGATATAGCTGCGGTTATATTACTAATGTTGTTGCTCCGCGATTGTACCAAAAACTTTCTTTGCTTTTTGGCAGGCGTGTTAACAAAAAAAATTGTCGGGTGGTGCTGGAATCTTACATAGCAGAACAAGCTACACCCCCAGCAAAGTCAATTAAACTAAATTCTACAGAGTTCGATCTTGGTATACAGCAAGATGCACTTCCTTCTTATCCCAGTGGTTCAGTTCCTCTTAACTCTCCCTTTTACATTGAGCATCCTAATATTCAGAAATCGGTTTATGCAGAGATTACAAAATTAGGAGCATTAGTACGGATTAAAGCTCCAAGGGAAATGGGCAAAACTTCATTAATGCTGAGGATTTTAGATTACGCAGAACGTATGGGATATCGGACAGTTAGGTTGAACCTTGAGCAAGTCGATCAGACAATTCTCAGTGATGCCAATCTATTTTTGCGGTGGCTATGTGCTAATATTACTCAACAGCTTCAGATGGAGCAAAAACTAGATGACTATTGGAATAAAGATTTTGGTAGCAAACTGAGTTGTACTTTTTATTTGCGAAACTATGTACTAAATCAAATTGATACTTCTCTGGTTTTAGCATTAGATGAAGTCAATTATATTTTTGAGCATCCAGGAGTAGCAAAAGATTTTTTTCCCCTGTTGCGTTCGTGGTTTGAAGAAGCCAAAAGATGTAAAATTTGGCAAAAGCTACGCTTGATTGTGGTGCATTCAACGGAAATTTATGTTCCTTTACAACTTCAGCAATCTCCTTTCAATATTGGGTTACCAATTCAGTTACCGTATTTTAATTTAGACCAAGTGCAGGAATTAGCTCAACGTTATGGTTTAAAGTGGTCTGATGGTGAAGAACCAAAGCAATTAATGGCCATAATTGGGGGACATCCAGCACTAATACACATTGCTCTTTATTACCTTAGTTCTCAGAAAATAACTCTAGCGCAACTCCTAAAAACTGCTCCTACATCCAGTGGAATATATGCTCATCACTTGCAGCGACATTTGACAATCTTACAAGAAGAGCCGGAATTAGCGATCGCTCTTTATAATGCGATCAATGCTAGTGAACCTATACAATTAAAACCCATTATTGCTTACAAGTTAAATAGTATGGGGCTGATTAAGTTAGATAACAATAAAGCAATACCTAGTTCTCAACTATATCGGCAATACTTTCAATCGCTTTCTTGTGATGAAAAAAAACAGATAGTATTTAACACCTAGTAGTTAAAATAATTTAACTATGGTAGCTTTCGATTAAATTTGAAGAAATTGTTGAATTAATTTTATTCAGTTAAATCAGGGAATAAAAAGTCAAAAACATGCTCAATAAACCGTTCTTTAAAGATTGTTATATTGTTGAAAAAATTGAACCAGATCGAGTATTTATATTATCCGAGAGAGATGCAGTTTTATTGAGCGATCGCATTTATTATTTGCTAGCATCTTTAATCGATGGGCATCGTGATATTGACGACATTATCGAACTCATTCAATTAGAATTACTGCCAGACGAAAAATCATTTCCAGACCATAATTCTTTTTTTCAAAATGTTCTCGATATTAGTCTTCAAGCCCAATCTGCTTTATTTAAAATGGAAAGACAGGGCTATATTGTAGAACAAGAAGAAGAAGTGCGATCGCAATTCGCCATCTTCTGCAATCATCTGAACATTAATCCTAGCAGAGCTTCTCAAAAATTGCGATCGACTAAAGTAGCAGTAAAAACCTTTGGTTCCCTTCACGCCGACGATTTTATTGCCATTTTGAAATCTTTAGAAATTCAAATAGCCGACGCAGGAGATTTCACAATAGTTTTAACTGACGACTATCTTCACCCAAGTTTAGATGAATTCAATCAACAGGCATTACAATCCCAATCTCCTTGGATGTTAGTCAACCCTTTGGGAACAATTGTTTGGATAGGGCCAATATTTGACGGTAACAAAACCGCTTGTTGGCAATGTCTAGCACGTCGTTTAAGAGATAATAGACCAATTCAAACATTTATTCAAAGACAAAAAAACATTTCTCATCTCTTATCTCCTCCCTTAGGATTTTTAGCATCTACAATACAAACCGCTTTAGGAATAGCAGCCACAGAAATATTTAAATGGATTGTTCAAGGAGAAAATAAACGTTTAGTAGAAACTATAGTCACCTATGATAATCTGACTTTAAAAACCCAAAATCATGTCTTCGTTAAGCGTCCTCAATGTCCTAGCTGTGGAGACATGAATAATGGGTTGATAAACAAACCCTTACCTGTTGTTTTAGAACACCAGAAAAAAACATTTACAGCAGATGGGGGACACCGTTCTTGTTCGCCGGAAGAAACGCTGAAAAAATATCAACATCTAATTAGTCCGATTACAGGTGTTGTTCGAGAATTGAGTAAAATACCAGGAAATCCATTAACTCATACTTATATTGCTAAGCATCATTTTCTGAGTATTTTTGACGATACAAATAGCCTCCGGCAAAATATTGGAGGTAGAAGTTCCGGAAAAGGTAGCACTGATATCCAAGCTCAAGCAAGCGGTTTTTGTGAAGCCATTGAGCGATATTCTGGAGTTTTTCAGGGAGATGAAATCAGAAAAAAAGCCAGTTATCAACAACTGCAAATTCAAGCGATTCATCCCAATGTTTGTATGAACTTCAGCACAGAACAATACGAAAATCGCCAACAATGGAATGTTGAATGCCAGGGGTGGTTTCAAAAAGTTCCAGAACCTTTTGATGTCGAAAAAGAAATTGATTGGACACCAGTTTGGTCATTAACTCACCAAGAATTTAAATATCTACCAACCGCTTATTGTTATTATGGCTATCCTTCATCCTTGCAACCTGATTGTTGGGCAGATTCCAATGGATGTGCAGCGGGTAATACTCTTGAAGAAGCTATACTTCAGGGTTTTATGGAATTAGTAGAACGGGATTGTGTGGCTTTGTGGTGGTATAATCGTCTGCAAAAACCCAAGGTAGATTTAGACAGTTTTAATGAACCTTATTTTCTCACCCTTAAACAATATTACCAGAGCATTGAACGAGAACTGTGGGTCTTGGATATAACCAGTGATTTGAATATTCCAACTTTTGCTGCCATTACTCGGAGAATTAATCGAGAAGTGGAAGATATTATATTAGGTTATGGAACTCATTTTGATGCGAAAATTGCTCTGGGTAGAGCTTTGACCGAAGTTAACCAAATTTTACCTAATCTTTTATTTGCCAAAGATGATGGTAGTACTCAATATCCTACATCTGGCGATCGCCAAGCAATAGATTGGTGGAAAACTGCAACTTTAGTTAATCAACCTTACCTGATTCCCGATAACACAATTGCACCTAAAGTTTACACAGACTACCCCCAAATTGCCAGTGATGATTTGCTAGAAGATATCAAACTTTGTCAAAAAATTGTCGAAAAAAACGGCCTAGAAATGCTCGTTTTAGATCAAACTCGTCCTGATGTGGCACTGAAAGTAGCTAAAGTGATAATTCCAGGAATGCGCCACATGTGGAAGCGTTTAGGCTCAGGAAGATTATATGATGTGCCTGTGAAAATGGGATGGTTGAAAGAGCCGTTAACCGAAAATCAACTGAATCCTTTTCCCATGTGGATGTGAGTTTTATAGCATTTGCCATTCTAGGGGCTGACACGCAGACAGGGGGACGCGGGGACGCGGAGAGATTTTAACCCAGCAAAATTAATGCGATAGACCAGTAGGGACGCAAAGCTTTGCGTCCCTACAAATTTTTGTACCTCATTTGATTGGGAACCGCTATATATTCAAAAATTCTAAATTTTACATCTTAGATTGAAATCATGCTTTTTTGTCCGAGCATTTATACTTTCTTAAGTATTGATTCTCGCTTCAGAAAATTTCGATTGTATTCAACATAAAATTTCATATTTGCTACTAGGCGTATAATATTATGCTAAGTTGATAATCTTAAATTATTTAATCCAAAATCTAAATCTAAAATTCCTTGAGTTAATAGGTTTTTCTATGCTTAATGGATATCAAATCATTGATGCTGATTCCCACGCGATCGAGCCTCCATCTTTGTGGGCTAAATATTTAGAACCAAAATTTAAACACTTTGCTCCTTCAGCAGATATGAAAATTCAAGGAGTAGAGATTGTTAAGAATATTTCACAGCAAGTCCGCCGCCAAGGAAATCAGCAAATGATGGAGGCTCACCCCAATGCTTATTTCAAGGGTTACAATGCTGAATCTCACATCCAAGCAATGATAGAAATGGGGATTGATATCGCATTTGTTTATCCAACCTATGGGTTATGGCTTTGGGCAATTGACGATATGGCACCGGAAGTAGCGGGAGCTTTTACTCGTGCTTATAACACTTGGTTATATGAAGAATTTTGTAGTTATGCTCCAGATAGATTAAAAGGTGTGGGAGCGATTAATTTTCATGCACCCGAAGAGATGGTGACAGAATTACATCGCATAAATAAGTTTGGTTGGAAAGCTGTGTTATTGCGCCCCAACCCAGTTAAAGGAAGAATATTGAGTCACCCCGCTTATGAGGCATTTTGGACAGAATGCGAAGAAATGGGCATAGCGGTGGGAATTCATGAAGGAACTCATAGCCGCTTAGCAACCACAGGAACAGAGCGTTTTAACACTCGTTTTGCTCTGCACGCCTGTTCTCATCCGATCGAACAGATGATGGCACTTTTAGCCCTCATTGAAGGGGGTGTTTTAGAGCGTCATCCGCGCTTGAAAGTAGGCTTTTTAGAGTCTGGTTGTGGTTGGTTACCTTACTGGCTATGGCGACTAGATGAAGAGTACGAGAACTTATATTGGGAGGTAAAAGATAATGTGAAAATGAAGCCCTCAGAGTATTTTAGGCGTCAGTGCTTTATTGCGATCGCACCTACTGAACCTTACTTACCTGAAATTATCGAATATATTGGTGCTGATAACTTAATTTTCGGCTCTGATTACCCCCATATGGATCACCAACCGAACATTGTCAAAACAGTTGTAGGGCTTGAGGCACAGTTATCTCAAGAAACAGTACAAAAGATTGTTTGGGATAATCCACACAATTTTTACAGTTTGGCTTGACAAATTTTCAACTTTGTTAACACTCAATAACAGGACATATCATTATGGCAACAAGCTTGACAGCTACAGATCCACTGCAACCAGGACAGTGGTATGACGATGATACCTATTATCAGATTCTCTTAGTTGCTCCTCGTCAAAAGAGAACTGAAGGAAAATACATAGAAACAACGATATTAACTCAAAAAAGAGGTGAATTTAAAAAATATCTCCTTGACGAAAAAACACGGCAAAATCTAATAGGTTTCCCACTTAATGAGGATATTAATCATCAAAATATAACCTCCTATCTACCTTCTCCTGGAGTAGTTTTTCCCAAAGCTTTTTTGAATGCTTTATTTCTAGAACATTCTTCACAAAATCACTCGATTGAAATCAATAATTTTTACGATCCAATCCGAACTCTGCTGCATAGCCGCAAAATATCCCAACTAATTGCCAAAACGTGGCATTGCTACTTAGAAGCAAAAGCAAGTGACGTGTGGCGTGACTTCACTTATGGTAAATGGGATGAGATTGACCGTGACATTTTAGATGGTCTCATCGCCAGAGAAATTTTCTTTTTTGCTCAAAAATCTTCTCCCGATCATCTTGTACCAAAGAATCTTGACATTTATTACCCATTACATAGTGAAAAATCGAATGAAAAAGCAAGGTTTTTGATTTTGCCTAGTAGTAAAGGTTGGCAGGGAATTACTTTGAGTCTGTTGATGGCAGGGCAGGCATATTATGAGATCGAGAAAGATGGACAAACATACTACCATCAAATTTCTCAGCCCATTTTGAGTACGGGTGAAATAGTTAATAAGTATGGATTAGAGGTAACATGGGATAAATTTGAAGGTGATATAAAAGAGCTAAAAGTAGATCCAGGAAAGTCTTCTATTGCTTATCAAGCTACTATTCCTTATCCTCCCATACCTTCTGAGGTTAATCTATCTCTTGAAAATATTACAAAATGGTCTCAGGCTAAAGATGAGGATGGAGAATTTCCCTTTTATCAGAAAAATGAGGATGACCAAAGCTATTTAGTAGGTGTGCAATATTTTTCGCCTCCCTATCCTTATATACCGCTAAGTTGCACTTAGAAAATCGGTAGCATCCTCATAACAATTTTCTGTAAGCTCGATATCAGGGAACTCCGAAAAATAAATTATCCAATTTTTGGAATCAAAACGACTTTCACGACTGATGCCTTGATTTGATTTCGATACAAAAAGAGCGATCGCATTTCAACTTTTAGCAAAATTTAACAAAAATCCAAAAACTACAACTTGATTGTTTCATTGCCAATAGCGATCTAGGGTTGTAAACTTGAATTTTTGAACACAGGAGAAAATTATGTTTGGAACAAAAGATTTATTTGCCAAATCTGGGAAAGTACATGATATCGTATCCCAGCAATCAAGAGAAAAACTTGAACAAATTACTCCACACCAATTTTTGCATCGTCTCTTTAGACAAGCTAAACAAGTTTCTCAAATTATTGCTTATATATGGAGATGGGCTGATGCTGATGATAATCCCAAACAAGAGATTGCCAACAAATTAAAAGAGTATTTTGCAAGTCCCACAGATGACTTGAATCCTCATGGGGGAAAGTTGAAGAAATTATTGAAAGCAGATCCTCAAAACTCTGATGAAGAAGCTAATTTACTGCGTGCTGTTTTTTTTGAAGATGCCTCCTTTGATAATACATGTCTGATTTTTCCTATTTTCAGTGATTATGAATGTGATTCTTATTCATTTCAGATTAATGTTAATTCTTTTAATGGTCAACTTAGCGATCCTACGCCCAACGATCCTGGAATAATAGCCTATAGCATTCCATATCCTCCACGTCCATGCATAGGAGAAGCAACTGTGACTGAATATGAGTTAGAGGAGTGGATTAAAAACAGAGATAAAAAGAAAACTTTTCCAGATAACCCTTACATTCCTACAACCAGTTCTTAATTTAAATCGCCCAGGCAAAAGAAAGAAAACTGGTCACAGAGCAACTAGATTTATGCAATGACGTAAAAATATTGGTTTCGATATACGTAGTGCGATAAACAATAGGTCCTTATCAAATCCCCTAAATTTATTTATGGGGATTATCTTTTTACTTTTAATGTAGGACTCCTATTTGATTGCGTGAAAAAATTTGATTGCGTGAAAAAATTCAGTACTAGTCAAACAGGGTTTTTCCCTACTCCCCACTCTCCAACTACGCAAGTCAGTTCAAAAATAAAATATAATTGCTATATGATTATCAAAGATACTCAAAAGCTTTTACCTACCCCAATTAAAAATCACTGGCAAATGCCAGATATGATTCTGGAAATACCTCCTCATGGAATTCCCTTGCACCCTAAAAGTCTTGATAGAATTTTTGCAGCAGTGAAATCGGGAAATAGGATACTTGCTTTTAGACCTAATCTACCAGTCGCTTCAGAATTAGGTTTACCCCCATATCCCACCCTAGCCTATTTATATCCACAACAATTAGGTAATTTTTCAACACAGTTATTAGCAGAATTAAATAGTAAATCTCAAGAAAATTTTTCGGACTCAATACCCATCACGGTTATTTCCCAGACCGATATTGATGAACAGCAACATTACTTTGCAGACTATTATGGCATGGCAGTAAAACCCTTGTATGTGAGGGCAGTTATAGGGAATACCTGTAATCTCAAATGTCTCATGTGCCCCTACCATAGTCCTTTGTTTAAGCCAAATCATACAACAGACTTTTTCACAGGTAATAAAGCAATGTCCTGGAAAATGATGGAGCAGCTAGCGAGAGAATGTGGAGAAAAGGAAATTCCACTCATCATTGGTAATGTTGAAGAGCCGTTGCTTCATCCCAACCTCATAGACTTCATCAAGCTTTGTAGGCAACAAGGAGTTCCCAGAGTTCACATAACAACTAATGGTCAATTGTTAAATGAAAGTCGAGCTAAAGCTTTATTGCAAGCTGGTATAACCAGTATTGATATTAGCATTGATGCTGCTGAACCAGAGACTTACTGGAAAGTTCGGGGTGCTGAACTCAAGCAAGTTGAATCGAACGTTATCAATTTTCTCCGACTCCGCACTCAATTGGGTATTTTCTGTGAAGTCAGAACATCCTTTGTCAGAAATCAGAATGTCGTCCTTGAAGAAGAAGAACAATTTAAAGAACGTTGGTTAGCCAAAGCTGATGGTGTGGTTCTTATAAATCTAGCCCAATATCAAGAGTCGAATATGCGTCTTGAAGATACTAACAACGCGGTTCAAAATTCACTTCAACATTATATTAAAAAAGCTCAAGGACGATGGACTTGTCTATTTCCCTTTATAGAAATGGCTGTTTTGCCTGATGGCAGCATATATTATTGCATTGAAACCTTATTTAGACTGGGCTTTGACAAGGATATTGAAAGCCTGGGAAATTACAATCAACAAACTCTGCAAGAAATTTGGCAGGGAAATTTGTTTAATCAGCTGAGACGTGATTTAATTCTTAATCAGTTAACTAATCGTTCAGCTTGTAAACACTGTGAAATGTGGAAATCACAGGTTGTTGATAGGTACTCTAAAAATGGGACTCACATGACGACTACTTTGGTAACTGACATTTACCAAAAAACGAGTTATAAAAGTACTTGAATTACATAACTTCGATGTCTATTTTTAGATAAATATTATGAGAAATTACGAAATTCTTCAACAAATCTATGAAAGTGATAATTCCCTAGTCTATCAAGCTATACTCCAGCCTAATAATCAATCCATTATTCTGAAAATACTTAAAGAAAATTATCCTACACCTTCAGAACTCACTAGATATAAGCAGGAATATGAAATTACTCGCTTACTCAATACTGATGGAGTAATTAAAGCTTATGGCTTGCAGCGATATCAGAATAGTTTAATGATGTTTTTGGAGGACTTTGGTGGCAAATCATTAAAATTATTAATGACTGAACATCACTTTAATATTGAAGAATTTCTCACCATTGCGATTAAGACAAGTGAAAGCTTGGAATCTATTCACACAAGCAATATTATCCATAAAGATATTAACCCCTCGAATATCGTTTATAACCGAGAAACCGGACAACTCAAAATCATCGACTTTGGTATTTCCACTCGTTTATCCCAAGAAAATCAGACAATTCGCAATCCCAATCAATTAGAAGGAACTTTAGCTTATATTGCTCCAGAGCAAACCGGTAGAATGAATCGGGGGATAGATTATCGCAGTGATTTTTATTCTTTAGGTATCACATTCTATGAACTGTTGACAAATAAGCTACCTTTTGAAACGACTGACCCAATGGAATTACTCCATTGTCATATCGCACAACAACCTAAGCCACCTCATAAGGTAATTTCCTCCATTTCCTTAACACTATCTAATATTGTGATGAAGTTGTTAGCCAAAAGTCCAGAGGAGCGATACCAAAGTGCTTGGGGACTGAAAATGGATTTGGAAAACTGTCTTTATCAATTACAAACTCAAGGTGAAATTTCTTCGTTTCCTCTAGGACATCAGGATATTTCCAGTAAGTTTCAAATCCCTCAAAAACTTTATGGACGAGAACAGGAAGTTGAGGAATTATTGACCACTTTTCGGCGAGTGAGCCAAGAAACCACTGAGATGATTTTGGTTTCTGGTTATTCTGGTATCGGCAAATCTGCCTTAGTTAATGAAATTCACAAAGCAATATTCCGCCAGCAAGGATACTTTATCAGCGGTAAATTTGACCAATTGAAACGGGATATTCCTTATGCTGGTTTTAGCCAAGCTTTTCAAAACTTAGTTCGCCAACTACTAAGCGAATCTGAAACAGCACTACAAATATGGAAACAGGCAATTTTAGAAGCCTTGGGTTCCAATGTGCAGGTTATCATTGATGTAATTCCAGAAGTAGAAAAGATTATTGGTAAACAACCACTAGTTGAGGAATTAGGATCTACTGAAACTCAAAATAGGTTTAACTTCTTCTTTCAAAAATTTATTAGCATTTTCAGTAAAAAAGAACACCCTCTAGTTATTTTTCTAGATGATTTACAATGGGCAGATTTACCATCTCTGAAGTTAATTGAGTTATTAATCAGCGATCCTGATAGCCAATATCTATTAATGATAGGAGCTTATCGTGATAATGAGGTCAGTCCGACTCATCCTTTGATACATACTTTAGAGCAAATTCAAAAGGCAGGGGCAAGAGTTAATCAAATTACGCTTCAACCGTTGGCAATAAATCAGATTAACCAACTCATCGCTGATACTCTCAGTTGCTCAATGGAAGAATCAATTTCTTTAGCAGAGCTATTAAATGCTAAAAGTCAGGGGAACCCTTTCTTTTTAACTCAATTATTACAATCTTTGTACCAAGAAAAATTATTATTATTTGATGCTAATTTAGCTCGGTGGCAGTGGAATATAGAGCAAATAAAAGGAATTAAAATAGCAGATAACGTAATTGATTTAATGACAAAAAAAATTGGAAAATTAGATAAAAACACTCAAAATATTCTTAAATTAGCTGCTTGTATCGGTAACCAATTTAATTTAGAAGTTCTTTCTATAGTCAATAAAAAATCTCAAATAGCAACAGCTAAAGAACTTCAACCAGCACTACAAGAAGGTTTAATTTTGCCATTAAATAGTAACTACAAAGAACCTTTACTTTGGAGCCAGAATAAATTAGTTCCTACTTTTATACCCTACAAGTTTTTACATGACAGAGTTCAACAAGCAGCGTATTCACTAATTCGAGAATCCAAAAAACAACAACTACATTTACAAGTAGGTCGCTTATTACTAAAGAATACTAAAGAAAGTGAGATAGAAGAAAATTTATTTGAAATTGTAAATCAACTCAATGAAGGTGCTAAATTAATTTATGAGCAAGTAGAAAAAACTCAATTAGCTAAACTAAATCTGAATGCTGGGAAAAAAGCAAAAGCATCAATAGCCTATGAACCAGCTTTGAGATATTTAGAAGCTGGGATAAATTTATTATCAGAGAATAGTTGGCAGGATGAATATAAATTGACCTTAGAACTTTATGTAGAAACTTTAGAAGTTATTTACTTAAACACGAAATTTGAACAAATTGAGGAATTATCTGCAACTGTTTTGCGTTTCTGTAAAGACACTCTAGACAGAATTAAGGTATATAAAGTAAAAATCCGGGCTAATTTCGCTCAATTTCAATACCAAAAGGCTATAAATAATGCTATTGAGGCATTGACAGAACTAGGAATAGATTTACCCAGTGAAATGAGCGAAATAGAAAAAGCAATTAGCCGAGAATTTAAATTTTTAGAATTATTTTTAAAGGAGAGAGAAATTGAAGATTTGTTTAATCTTGAGCCAATGAGCGACCCATATAAAATCGCTACCATATCTATATTTCAACAGATTGTACCTTCTACTGTACAAATTAATTTTTCTTTATATATCCTGATTATATTAATTCAACTCAATCTTTGTATAAAATATGGAAATTCTTCTAGTGCTGTTAATATATATATTTTTTATGGAATGATTCTTGTTGGTGTCATGAAGGATTTTGATTCGGGATATAAGTTTGGTAAACTTTCTCTAAAGTTCCTAAAGCAATTTAATTTTCCCAAATCAGAAGCTTTAGTTATGCATATGTATTACGGATTTATATGGCATTGGAAAGAATCAATCAGAAATATAGTTGCAGACGAAAAATTGTTGGAGGGATTTCAAAAAGGAATAAATACGGGAAATAATGAGTTTGCTTCTTATGCCTCTATCAGTTATTGCTTAATAATTTTTTTTAAAGGTAATACTCTAGAAGATGTTCAAGTCGCTTATACAAAATATGAGAAATTAATCCAAATAATCAAACAAACATATTCAATTTTTTATATCCAAATATGCAAAAATATTATAATGAATTTATTGGATCGTAATGACGATCGCCCTTTTTTAATTGTTGGTAAATCGAAAATAGAAGAAGATGAATATTTAAAAATTTGGGAACAAATTAATAATGAGTGGCTACTATTTATTTTTCATTTAGCCAAAACAATTTCATATTATTTATTTAAAAATTCGGAAAAAGCTCTTTATCATAGTATTAAAGCCGAAAAATATGTCAAATCTTGTCCTGGATATTTACCTGAACCGCAGCATAATTTCTACTATTCGCTTGCTTTGCTTGCTTGTTATGCTAATCGTGATGTTAGACAGCAGAAAAAATTACTTAAGCAAATAGAAATAAATCAACAAAATATGAAGATATGGGCTAAACATTGCCCTGAAAATTTTCAAAACAAATATGATTTAATAGAAGCTGAAAAAGCACGAGCTTTGGGGCAAACTTGGCAAGCAGAAGAACTTTATGAAAAAGCTATTCAAGGCGCTAAGCAATCTGAATTTATCCATGAAGAAGCCCTAGCTTATGAACATGCAGCAGAATTCTATCTCTCTATTGGCAGAGAGGAAATTGGGAATTTTTATCTAAAAAATGCACATTATTGTTATGTGCATTGGGGAGCAAAAGCCAAAGTTAAAGATTTAGAAGCTGAATATGCACAGCTACGGGTAGGAGTAACTAGTAGAACAGAAGCTAAGGGTATCAGCACAAATATCTCGACAACGGGTAGTAATGGGCAAGTCCTAGATATAACAACGGTTATTAAAGCATCCCAAGCTCTAGCTAGTGAAATCGTTTTAGAAAAGTTGTTAGAGAAACTGATGAAAATCTGCATTGAAAATGCAGGCGCTCAAAGAGGTTTTCTGATTCTTGATAAGGAAGGAAATAGGGTGATTGAGGCTGAAGGAGCAATGGATGATGATAATGTTACCACTTTGCGATCGCTCCCAATAGATTCTGTAGATACTGTTCATCATTTACCTCTGCTTTCGACTACTATTGTCAACTATGTTGCCCATAGTCAGGAAAATGTGGTTTTAAACGATGCCAAAAATGAAGGGCAATTTATCGGCGATTCTTACGTTAACCTCGTACAACCTAAATCGATTCTTTGCATTGCCCTACTTCATCAAGGTAAATTAAGCGGCATTTTATATTTAGAAAATAATTTAATCACCCATGCATTTACTCCAGAACGCATCGAAATTTTAAAAATACTTTCTGCTCAAGCTGCCATTTCTATTGAAAATTCACGTTTATATGCACAATTAGAAGATTACAACCGCACTTTAGAACAAAAAGTTGAAGAACGCAATCAAGAACTCTTAAAAACACTAGAAGAACTAAAAATTACTCAAGAAAAACTCAGGTTTGAAAACGATTTACTTAAGAGTTCAGAACAACTTTCTAACTATGATTATCAAATTGGGGGTAGTTTGCCAATGGATGCTCCCACCTATGTTGTGCGTTCTGCTGACCGTCACCTTTATAAAGCACTGAGGCATAGTGAGTTTTGTTACATACTAAATGCACGGCAGATGGGTAAGTCAAGTCTCATGTTACGGATGATGCACCATCTTCAGCAAGAAGGATTTAGTTGCACAGCAATTGATTTAACTCGCATTGGTAGTGACAACATTATGCCTGCTCAATGGTACTTGGGGTTAGCAGTGGAATTATGGCAGAATTTTGATTTGCTAGATAAGGTAAATCTTCCAATTTGGTGGAATGAGTACAAAGATTTATCACCTACCCAAAAATTAAGCCAATTTATTGAAAATATTGTACTTAAACAAGTCCAGAGTGAAAAAATTTATATTTTTATCGATGAAATTGATAGCGTCTTAGGCTTAAATTTCTCTGTTAATGACTTTTTTGCTTTGGTGCGCTTCTGTTATAACCAGCGCAGTATCAAACAAGAATATCGGCGTTTAACTTTTGCTTTTTTTGGCGTAGCTACTCCGTCAGATTTAATTTCAGACCACAAGCGAACACCATTTAATATTGGTCAATCAATTCAATTAGAGGGTTTTAAAGAAGATGAAGTTTATCCTTTAGGTGAAGGATTAAAAGAGAAAGTTAGCGACGCGATCGCCATTCGCAAAGTCATCAGAGAAGTCTTACACTGGACTAACGGACAGCCTTTTCTCACTCAAAAGCTCTGTAAGCTGATTCGCAACTCTTCATATATAATTCCGGCAAACACTGAAGCCCAATGGATAGAAAATTTAGTCATGACAAATGTCATAGATAATTGGGAATCCCTGGATGAGCCGGAGCATTTAAGAACTATCCGCGATCGCATTCTCAATAGCGATTTACAAGTTAACAAACTCCTAGAGCTTTATGGACAAATCTTACACCAAGGAGAAACACTCTCTGTTGATAGTCCAGAAGAAAAAGAATTGCTCTTATCAGGGCTAATTATCAAACAACAAGGTTCTCTAAAAGTCCACAACCGTATTTACCAGTTGATATTCGATAAAACTTGGATTGCTCGGCATATTCAGGAATGCTGAGTGAGGAGTTATTCCAATACTTGTCGGTTAAGGGGAAAAGGGTAAGGGGAAAGGGAAAAGAAAAAACCTTTAACCTTTACCCTTTAACCTTTTCCCCAAACCCAATCACGAGTTAAAAATGCTTAACCGAGCAGTATTGGGAGTTATTCTTCTTGTCCTCCTGTCTCCCTCATCTCCCTCATCTCCCTCATCTCGCCGCGTCCCCGCATCAATCTAAATAATAAATGGGTCGCCCGGGATTCGAACCCGGAACTAATCGGTTAAAAGCCGAGTACTCTACCGTTGAGTTAGCGACCCTTTCGTTCATTTCGCAACTTTGCCATCATAGCACAGGCATCTGTAGATTTGTAAAGGGGTTCAGAAAAAATTTGCTCTTAAGCGTACAGATGCTGTGTAGCTGCCCCCTGGATCTAATATAGTTAGATGTTCACCAGTGTTTAGAGAGTTGCGAGCAGCACTCCACGGTTCTAGACAGTAGAAGTCTTTGCCTTTGAGTGTCCAAAATACCAAAATGGGATATTCATCGCCATAATCTAGAGTCAGCTTTAGCTTACGGCTATTGTCCGTCACAGTTGCCGATTTACTAGTTAGCTGCTTAAAGGCAACATCAATTTCATCCTGGTTGAAGTCAAAATTCCCGTTAAAGGGGTGAATTTCTTTGCTTCTCTGGTCTTGATACTCCTGAGAGGGAATTTCAAACTCTAGCCCGGTTTTATCAAGGGTCAGAAAATAGGGATGAAATCCTGAAGAAAAGGGCAATGATGTGGATGAAAGATTTTTATACTCCTGGCGAATTTCTAAGGTATTACCTTGGAGTTCGTAAGTGAAAATTACCTGAAAGTCAAAAGGATAAACTAACCGTGTTTGCTCGTTACTGTTGAGGACGAGGGTGAGGCTAACTTTATCTTGAGTTAGTTGGTCAGTTACTTGCCAAGGTAAATCACGTGCAAAGCCATGTTGTTTGAGAGTGTATTGTTTCCCGTTGTGAGTGTAAGTGTTATCCGGTAAATTGCCGCAGATAGGAAACAAAATAGGATTTCCGCCCCTGACACTCAGATCAGGATTAGCAAAGCGTTCAGTGTCTAAGTAGAAAATTTCTTGACCTTGGATGCGCCAACGGGTAATGATACCGCCCCGTTCTGGGACAACTTCCAGTTGAGAACCAGCGGTTTCATCTGAAAGAATGTAGGTTTTGTATTGTTGCTCTTGAACTGCAATGGTAAACACAGGTTTTAGTCCTAATTGGGCATTGGGCATTGGGCATGGGGCATGGGGCATGGGGCATGGGGCATGGGGCATGGGGCATTGGGCATTGGGCATGGGGCATTGGGCATGGGGTATTAGTTATTTATTCTTTCTCCCCCTGCTTCCCCTGCTTCCCCTGCTTCCCCTGCTCCCTCATCTCCCTCATCCCCATACCCAAAGAATTTATTCGTCTTCTGCAAAAACGAAACGATATAATTCACTGGGGTCTGGTTCAGGGCTGCTTTCAGCGAATTTCACTGCTTCGTCGATTCGTTCCTGAATTTTACGGTCAATGGCTTTGATTTCTTCCTCATCCGCCAGATTTTGCTCTAGCAAATAAGCTGCTAACTTCTTAATTGGGTCACGGGCAAACCAAAATTCTTTTTCAGCTTTGCTTCGCATTTCATCTGGGTCTGCCAAGGAGTGACCCCGGAAGCGGTAGGTAAGTGCCTCAATTAATGTTGGGCCTTCACCTGCACGGGCGCGGGCTACGGCTTCTTGGGCAACGGCACGCACCGCCAGCACGTCCATACCGTCTACTTCCACGCCCACCATGTTAAATACACTGGCTTTTTTGTAAATCTCTGGCTGGGAAGTGGCGCGATCGTGAGCCATACCAATTGCCCACTTATTATTTTCTACCACAAAAAGAATTGGCAGTTTCCAGAGAGCTGCCATGTTTAATGTCTCGAAAAACTGACCGTTGTTAGCTGCACCGTCGCCAAAAAAGCAAGCTGTCACTTGGTCAGCACTTTCGTCTTTTAGCACTTCGCGGCGGTATTTGGTTTGAAAAGCGGCTCCTGCTGCTACAGGAATTCCCTCTGCCACAAACGCATAGCCACCTAGCAAGCGATGTTCGGCAGAAAACATGTGCATCGAACCACCACGCCCTTTGCTGCAACCCGTGGCTTTGCCAAATAACTCCGCCATGACTTCTTTTGCTGGTACTCCCGCACTCAAAGCGTGAACGTGGTCGCGGTAGGTACTGCAAACGTAATCTTCACCCGGCCGCATCGCCTGGATAACGCCGGTGGAAACGGCTTCTTGACCGTTGTACAAATGGACAAAACCAAACATTTTGCCCCGATAATACATTTCAGCGCATTTGTCTTCAAACAAACGCCCTAGTACCATGTCTTCATATAACCGTAACCCAACTTCATTAGTGATGCGGTTAGTGGCAGCATTAAATGTGGGTAAAGTACGCTCTTGAACCATTATTTTTGAGTATCCCTGTTGTACAACTTAAAGTTACGGTCTTAAATAAGTTGGTCTGATAACGTCTGAGCCTTTATGAGGTTAGCGTTTGCAAGAGTCAACAATCAAACTTTATTTATGCACCAAAAAAGGACTTTAGGGAATAGGTAAATTTTGAATTTTTGGGAAAGTGGATGGTGTCGGTTTGAGTGCCACTCAAGTTTCCCAGACGAATTTTTAACTTTTGCGCCCATAACCACCCTGTGAGAATGTGACTCTAACAGCAACATTTGCCCCTTTGGGTTTTTTTACCTGACCATTCCCCTTGATAGAGTACCAATCAAGATAGACTGGTTTCTGCATATCCATTAACAATTTAAAAAAAATGACGTAAAAGTTTCTATACCTAAATGGGTAATTGTAATTAAAGGTTAAATATGATATGATTTTTGTCTCCTGTTATCAGGGTCAACCCCCTAAAGTGGTAGTTTACTAACCACATACTGGGGAAAATCCCGAAAAAATCAATCAATAGATTCCTGTAACCACAACATTTATGCCGTTATAAAAGCGGTAGTTGTGGTTTGTGGTATCGAAGGTTGATGATAGTTGTATTCAACCAAAAATACTAAGAATTAAGACAAAAAGCTGGGGCTTTCTGGGCGAAGGCAAAAAATTAGTACTAGAATGTGACTCAAAATTTCGGAAAGGTACAAAACAAGTAGTTGCAATATACACTTGTAGAGTAGATTCTATACGGCATTGTTATGGCACGGTTTTACAGGCCTGGAAAGCTCTAGGTGAATTATGTTGATCGCGGTGCAGGGGAAGTAGGCTGTGCGAATTCCGCTAGATTACTACCGAATTTTAGGACTACCGTTAGCGGCAAGTGATGAACAATTGCGGCAAGCATATAGCGATCGCATTGTGCAATTGCCACGACGTGAGTATTCTCAGGCAGCAATTTCTTCTCGCAAACAACTTATAGAAGAAGCTTACGTGGTTTTATCAGATCCAAAACAACGCAGTACCTACGACCACCTTTATCTTGCCCACGCCTATGACCCTGATAATGTTGCTGCTGGCACAGCAACAGCAGAAAATCTCAGAGAAAGCCACAAAAGGGGTGTTGATGCCCAGAATTTGGGCATCGATGTTTCCCAAGAGGAATTAGTTGGCGCTTTGTTGATTTTGCAAGAATTAGGGGAATACGAACTTGTACTGAAACTAGGTCGTCCGTACCTGGTGAATAAAAACGCTGTTGCAAGTAACAACAAGGGCAATAATCTAGCAGACGAAGAAATCACCGAAAGTCCTGAACGCCCAGATGTCGTTCTCACTGTCGCCCTTGCTTGTTTGGAACTGGGACGCGAACAGTGGCAGCAAGGTCACTACGAAAATGCCGCTGTATCCTTAGAAACTGGTGAGGAATTGCTGGTACGCGAAGGGTTATTCGTCAGCGTACAAGCAGAAATTCAAGCAGATCTCTATAAATTACGACCGTATCGAATTTTAGAGTTACTGGCATTGCCCCAAGAAAAAACTGCCGAACGACGCCAAGGACTGGAACTATTACAAAACCTTTTAGAAGATCGTGGCGGCATTGATGGCACGAATAGCGATCGCTCTGGTTTAAACATAGATGATTTTCTGCGATTTATCCAGCAATTACGCAACCACTTAACAGTCGCAGAGCAACACAAGTTATTTGAAGCAGAAAGTAAACGTCCTTCTGCTGTTGCCATTTATTTGGCTGTTTATGCCTTGATAGCAAGAGGATTTGCTCAACGACAACCAGCTTTAGTTCGTCAAGCAAAGCAAATGCTAGCGCGTCTGGGCAATCGCCAAGATGTACATTTAGAACAGTCGTTGTGTGCATTACTCTTGGGACAAACCGAAGAAGCAACTCGTGTTTTAGAACTTAGTCAGGAGTACGAAGCTTTAGCATTTATTCGGGAAAAATCTCAAGATTCCCCAGATTTGTTACCAGGGCTGTGTTTATACACAGAACAGTGGTTGCAACACGAAGTATTTCCCCATTTTCGAGATTTGGCGAATCAGCAAGCTTCTTTAAAAGAATATTTTGCTAACTCACAGGTGCAAGCTTATTTAGAAGCATTGCCAACGGATGCCCAAACAACTAATGAATCTGGTGTAATTAATCCCCAGCTTTTTCAACAACCACAAACAAATAATCCACGTTTTCCTAACAATTCAACTGGGACTTTTCGACAATTCGATCGCAATACAACACCAGACCCAAATTTACCAGAAACACCAGCAAAAGAAACACCGCAATATCCAAACTTCTCGCCACCGAGATGGAATTCATCTGAGGGTGTAAATCCAGAAGTAACACCTGCACCGCTTCCTACTGCTGAACGCACAACTAGAGGTAATAATCACCATTGGAATGGTTCAGCTAGACCGGCTGCACCCGCTGAAAACCAAAAGCGTAGGCGAAGAAAACCTACTCAACCTAGCCGAGAACGTATACCTGATAATCGTCCTCGTCCACGTCCTCGGCGACGGCGGCGGACTTTTGCTAACACTATAGAAGGGAAAACACGGCTGGTGTGGAGAGTGTTTATTTCCCTAGTGGTTATATTAGTTTTCTGGGTGTTAGCCACAACAGCTTTTGGATGGATAAAAAATCTATTTTTTCCGACATCATCTCCCCGTGATTTACAGTTGTTCGTACAGATAAATCAACCACCAGTCTTTATTCCTAACCCAAAGGATAAACCAGAACCAGAAGGCGCTCTCACAAATGCAACGGCACAGGAAGTAATTCAAGATTGGCTATCTACTAAAGCCGCAGCTTTAGGGCCTAATCATCAAATTAATAATTTAGAGCAGATTTTAACTGGTTCAGCGTTGTCTCAATGGCGGCTGATTGCTCAACAAGATAGGATAGATAACCGCTATCGCAAGTACGCTCATAGCTTGAAGATTGAATCTGTAGAAAAAATTGATTTATTTAGCGATCGCGCAGCAGTGGAAGCTACGGTAAAAGAAGCCACACAGCTATATGAAAATGGTCAGTTTAAAAGTTCTTCTAATGAAAAGTTGCGAGTCAAGTATGATTTGGTTCGATACAACGGCAAATGGCGTATTCAGAGTATATCACTTGTCGATCAAATAAGTTGGAATTTTTAGGCGATGTCTACGAAGTTCAACTTTTATTCATACGTCAATAAGACGAAACTCTACAATAGGCATAGCTATTCTCCCACTCCAAAATTTTTGTAATACTTGTTCTTCTAAACGCCTTGCTCTCAATTCAGAAACTTGATATATGACTTGGAGACGATATAATGCACCAGCTTTGAGGTTAGGAAAATAATAAAAGCCACTTTTTCCATTTAAGCTACGAGTTTTGCTAGAAATTGCGAATTGAAGTTGAGAAGAATACCAGAGAAGTTTTCCACATAAATCCAAAAACATTTTTTCTCCTGGTTGAAGCAAGTCATAATTTTGTTCATTGTTTTTCCAAGCAAGTTTCATTGGTTCGCCAGAGGGATTTATTGGTTTACCATCATCACTTATTAAAATCGCGTCAATAGAGCTTAATTCGTAAAAACCAAGAGTGGTTGATGTATTGTTTGTAATATTTTAATTAACTAGGCAAAATTCTACCAAGGGTGTAGTAACTTTACCTGCCCAAAGGTTTTCTATAACTATAGGACGAAACAGTTTATTCAAATTAGATTGAGTTGGGCTTCTATAAGCAAAACTAATTCCATACTTTCCTAAACTAAGATTGTGGAAATACCAATAGCCACCGATATTATCCTGTCCTTGCATTACAAGTTCATTATTGTGTAAGTACCAACGTAGTTCACCATCTACAAAGCCAGTCAAGCTTTCTCCAGGTAGAACTATAAAAAAATGGGATTCATCAAGTCCAACAGTTCTGTTTGTTTGATAAATTCGCTTTAAAAGTCTTCCCTGACTGTTTCTCACTTCCGGCTTCAATCCATATAACTTGAAACTATATGGGTTAGATGAAAAGTTAGTGATACGCAAACCAAACTGTACAAAATTCGTTATGTTTTCTTTTTTTAGAGGAATAATTAATCTTTGCTGTGGTACAAGTGTTTCAAAACGAATATTATCCACTTCAACAGCATTACTCTTATTCGATTCAAAAGATGTCATGTTAGTTATCCTCTCTATTTCCAGATTTTCATACGCTATCAAATTTATTGGCGTATGGCTTAATGCCATTGTCCTGAATCTGACTCCTGAATTCTGAATTCTGAATTCTGAATTCTTCTTCAAGATACTTTTAAGTATGCGATCGCGTAATATTTACTTAATTATAAAAATGAGTATTTACTGAATTAAAAAACAAAAGTTTATGAAGTTTATTCAACTTTTATTCATGCGTCGATAAGACCAAACTCTACAATAGGCATAGCTATTCTCCCACTCCAAAATTTTTGTAATACTTGTTCTTCTAAACGCCTTGCTCTCAATTCAGAAACTTGATATATGACTTGGAGACGATATAATGCACCGGCTTTGAGGTTAGGAAAATAATAAGAGCCACTTTTTCCATTTAAGCTACGAGTTTTACTAGAAATTGCGAATTCAAGTTGAGAAGAATACCAGAGAAGTTTTCCACATAAATCCAAAAACATTTTTTCTCCTGGTTGAAGCAAGTAATAATTTTGTTCATTGTTTTTCCAAGCAAGTTTCATTGGTTCGCCAGAGGGATTTATTGGTTTACCATCATCACTTATTAAAATCGCGTCAATAGAGCTTAATTCGTAAAAACCAAGAGTGGTTGATGTATTGTTTGTAATATAAATACCTAGCTTGAAATCAGTTTTGGCTTGAAATAATTTAGAAGGGATGGTAAGTAAGGACTCTGGCATATCTATTTTGAACAGGACTCCATCTACTTCTATTGCATTACTATCACTTGATAAGAGTTGAACAAGACGAAGATTTACCCACGGGGTTGCCAATATGTCTGAACTAGTTTCTCGTTCAAGTGCTTCTTGGTTAATGTTATAACTTGAAACACTTGTATCTCTAACATCAGTATTTAAAATAAATCGAAGCTGATAATTTTTCGTTTCAAGTGCATCGAAGTACCAAAAGTAATTAGATCTAAAATTATTAAGAATATAGTCGGGAATAGTAGGAATTTTGAGTTGTAAAGAATTATCTTGCCAAAAAAGCTTTGCAGTTACAAAAAAAGTTGTACGGCATTTTGGTCTAATTCTCCACCAATTTGATTGTCTACTTTGGCTAGTATCTGGCTGTTTACTTTGTTGATTAGTAACTAGATTGTCCGTAACTAAATGCCCCTGTATTATCTGTCCATTTGATGTCATAAGCTCTGGGGTCAAAGCTTGTAAGTTGTTCAGATAAAAATAATTTGAACTAGTGTGGTTTATACTCACGCTGAATTTAATTGGAACATTAATCCCAATTTTTTTTGGGGGAATGGGATATCCTATAGTAGGAAAGAGTATTCTATTAGGATTAATGATTTCTATGTGTATGCCATCTGTTTTAGAAGCATTTGTAACATTCGGTTCACTTGATGTCATATTGGCTAGCTTCTCTCTTTCTAGTTTTTATACGCCCATCTAGAAGAAATATCTCTCTAACTACAACCCCTTCATCCATCACAAATGTACGAATTACCTCTCCAGATGAAACTTATGTTACAGTTACTTGACCTTCTAGGTCACCACTGACAATGTATTTACTGCCTGAGGCATATTTAATTGACCGCACAACAAGAGTTTTGTTTGCGTTCAAATAGATCGAAATTCTAACTAAAATTTAGTTCACTATTGGATAAGGCAGAACTCAAGAGGGAAAGTAAATATCTCGCCTACCCAGACATCTTCTATTTTGAAAATCTCAGGTGGTAGATAATTGTTTCTTGGCTGCTTTCGCATTGGCATTAAAGAGATAATTCCATCCCCCCAACTAGCTTGCTCCCAGCTAGGATAAGGATTTTCATATATGATATTAATCGAGTATGTACCAGATTCAAAATTGCCATACCACCAGTAGGTAGCATCTTTTCTCATAAATGCAAACTTCAGTTCATTTTCAAACCATTCAAAATATCCTTCAACTAAGAAAGTCACACTTTCTCCAGGCATCAATAATTTAAAATCAGATAATTCTGGAGATACAGATGTGTTAGCATTAGGTCCAAACTGTGGCATCTTTTGCTTATTTTGTTGGAGGAATTCTGGACGCGCTGCAAAGAGTAAGAAATTACGAGGATTTGCTGTATTATTAGTGATACGAATGCCAAACTGAACCTGAGTTTTAGCATCACACTGCTTTGGTGGAATTCGCAGTACACGCTCAGGGATCACAGTTTCAAAGCAGATTCCATCTACTTCAATAGGATTGGGATTATTTGATTCACAAGATGACATGTTGGGTATCCTTTCAGCTTCTAGTTATGTTGTCACCAACACAACTAGAGTATATTTTCGTGATTGCATTCTGTAATTACCCCATCGTTCATGCTTATGATAGACATCAAAAATTAATCAACTAGAGCTAAGGAATCTATAATCATTGGTATCGATCGCCTAAGATAAATACTCAGTCTTATTCCCTAGAAGTTTCCAACACCCCTAACAAACTTTTCAGCATCAAATAAGCAGAAGTCCCTCCGGGATCTTGATGTCCCACACTCCTCTCTCCCAAATAACTAGCCCGTCCTTTTTTGGCCTGCATTGGTATAGTTTCCTCCAACCCCCTTTGGGCAGCTGCTACAGCCTGTTGCATAGCTTCCACAGTACCGTTATTTTCTTCTACAGCTTGCCGAAAAGCTGCCACAGCCGGAGATAGCACATCTACCATTGTCTTATCCCCTAGTTGGGCTTTACCACGTTGCAGCACCCCGTCTAAACCCGCTTGCAATAGCTCTAACATATCTTGTTCCGTTAACTCATGCTTAAGAGTTACTGCTGCACTGGCTCGTAAAAACCAAGTACCGTAGAGAGGACCACTGGCACCGCCAATAGAGGAAATCAAAGTCATACTCACGGTTTTGAGAATGCTACCAATGTCTTTGTCTGCAATAGTGGGTAATTGAGCGATCGCCTTTTTGAACCCACGATCCATATTAATCCCGTGGTCGGCATCTCCGATCGCTGCATCTAATTCTGTCAAATATGCTTTATTCTGCTCTATTTGGGATGCAAATGTCTGCAACCATTGTAATATCTGCGCTTGAGTGACCATATCAAAATAATTCGTAATTAGCAAATTCCCCAGTGCCAACTCGGCGTTTTTACTGGTGCATCCCATAGCCGGATCATTTCATCATCTAACTTCAGCAGGGTAATGGAACAACCTTGCATTTCTAGAGATGTAATATAAGACCCAATGAAGTTTCGTACAATCTGCAATCCTTGTTGTTGGCAGATTTCGGCGAGTTTGCGGTAAACAAGATACAATTCTGAAACGGGAGTTCCACCCATACCATTGACAAAAGCTAACACGCGATCGCCTTTTACAAGTGGTGGATCGATTAGTTCTACATCTGCCCATTCTCCTTTGCCTTCATCCCACTCGCGCAATGTGCGAGTGTATGCTGTATCTTCAATGAGCGATCGCGTCAAAATTTCGGTAATCTCATCTACTGATTTTATTTCTGTGCGTTCTGTTCCTGGTTCACCGTGAATACCGATACCTAATTCAATTTGGCGATCGCCCAATTCAAATGTCGGTGTTCCTTTGGCTGGTGTTGTACAGGATGTCAGAGCAATTCCCATACTTCGTCCATGCAAATTTACCCGCCGACACAAATTTGCTAATTGTGATAAATCATACCCTTCTTCGGCTGCTGCACCACAAATTTTTTCTGCCAATATTGTTGTTCCGACACCCCGTCGTCCTTGGGTATACAAACTGTCCTTGACTGCCACATCGTCATCAATCAAAATATTTAGCGATCGGATGCCCTCAGCACGGGCTAACTCCGTTGCCATTTCAAAGTTCATCACATCGCCACTATAATTTTTGACGATATAAAGGATACCAGCCCCTCCATCTACCTGCTTGGCTGCTTCTAGCATTTGGTCAGGGGTAGGTGAAGTGAAAACTTCTCCAGGACAAGCTGCATCTAGCATTCCTCTGCCGACAAAGCCAGCGTGCATCGGTTCGTGGCCGCTACCCCCACCAGAAATAATTGCTACTTTTCCTTGTACAGGTGCATCAGACCGATAGACAAAAGCAGGGTCATAGTTGACTTTAATTAAATCACAATGAGCCGCCGCCATACCTTCTAGACTTTCGCGCACAAAGTCTTCTGGCTTGTTGATCAGCTTTTTCATTAGACTTACTGCAAAAATTAGTGCTTAATAATATGGAACCACAGATGCAGCCAGAACAACACAAATATAAGTAATCTGCTTTGATTTTTTACAGCAGTTTTCATGTATTTAGACCACATACTCTTCTTCCTCCGTGTCCTCTGCGTTCTCTGTGGTTCGATTTTCCGTGACTTATGCGTAAGTCCTGTAATTAAATAATTTGTGTTTACACCGTAGCGTTAAAGGAGAGAGGTTTTTAGTATGTTCACGACTTTCACAACATCCTCAAAGTGTCTAAATCTGTGATTGTCATCGTTTTGCCATCAGACGCAACACTGACAATAATTTTGCTGTTGGGGCTGAGTACAGTATTACGAACAAGTCCATGAATATCTGTAATGTCTTTATTATTTATCCAGTCCCAAAAATGGGCTTTACAACAACTATCAAAAATAACTGTTTTAGCATCGGGACTGAGAATTAATTTGTATATTGAACTAGAATCTCCTTGTAATGTTTTTAATAATTTTAATGTCTGAGCATCCCAAACTTTTACCATCCAAGTATTGCTCGGAATCCCACTTTGACTAATTAGGCTATCTGTCCCGCCACTTACTAATAGTTTGCCATCTGTGCTAACAGCGATCGCATCGATTTCATGAGAATGAGCAGCTAATTTATCTACATAGAACTGACGCTCTAAATGCCAAATCTGGAGTGTGCCAAATAAGCCAATATAGATAGTTTGACTATCTTGACTGATTGCTAAAGATAGGACATTATTAGCACCAGTATTAAGAGTGTGTTGAAGTTGGCCCAGGCGTAAATCCCAAATTTTTACCACTGCATCATTCCAACTTCCACTAACTAAATTTTGACCATCAGAACTAATTCTTAATGCTATGATATTTCCCAAGTGACCAGGAGAAAGTATTTTTTTAATTGTGCCATTTTTATAATTCCATACTTGAATTATGCCTTTTGATGTTCCAACAATTAAAGTTTCTTTGTCTGGACTCACTGCCAAAGATTGAATTTTACCAGAGTCAGAAGGAAGGCTAATAGTTTTTTCCACGCTTTGATTGCTCAAATTCCAAATTGTGATAGTTTCGTTTTCGTTGCCACTAATTAGGGTTTGATTATCGTATGCGATCGCTAATATTCGTATATGTTCTTGCCCTACTAAAATTTTCCCAACCTGTTTATTACTAGGATTTTGTATTTGAGTTTGTTCCTTGAGTTCAGCATACATTTGAGGTAGTTGGAAGACTGGCGCGATCGTGAATGCTATAAGTAAATCAACTACAATTTGAATAAAAAATTTATTGATATTACGTAGTGTTTTAACTTGTATTTTTTGATTATTAGTTGACGAAATAGTGTAATTATAATTAATTAACTCTATAATTTGAGGCAGTTGTGTAATTAAGTTTGTAGCTGCCTGCTGTGTAAGTTGAAGAGGTATTTTATTAGTCAGTTGGAGAATTATTTAATTCAAAGGGTAGTCTATTGCGATTAACCGATGTAAAACCCAATCCAGTATAAAACTGCCTATTTGGACGTGGGCAATTGAAGTATAAAGGTAGTGCTATTTGGCGGCTGAGACGAGCTAACAACAACTTACTAAAATTGTCTAGCTGCTCCTGTGGTTCAACATACAAATTGTATAGTATAGAACACTCTGCTTGTTGGGAAAAGTGAATGTAGCCGATCGCACGACCATCCTGTTCAATAATCCACTCTTGCCATCTGACAGAAAACCACATTAAAATCATCAGTTCTAAATACAACCAGGCAGCTATGGTAATTCCTAAAAATTGAATACCCAAAAAATAAAAATCAAAGTTAGCTAACCATGTTAAGCTAAATATTGCTCTGAGACTGCCAAAAATTACGCTCAATAAAACAAAAGCAGTGCTTGATATGAAGGTGATTAAGCTAAAAACATAAAGCCGAGAGTTTCTAAATTGCTTTCTGTGCCAAAAATTTTTGTAAAAATGGAATTGTTCTTCCAAGTTTTGGAATGGGCGAATTAAAATACCAGATGGTAAAGATACATTAGTTGATGGCTGGTTTGTAATAGGTATTGGTTTACCCAATAAACCCATATAGGATATTCTAGAAACCCGCAGTTCTTTAGGCACTTGCTCTTTGAGAAGCGCAATAAAGCCAAATTGAGCGTAAAAAGATTGCAATTGAGGAAGACAAATAAGATAGACTGGCTGCCCAATATTCTTTAAACACCTCCAGAGTAGATATGAACCAACACCCCGCGATCGGTGTTGGGAAGTAATATAAAGTGTAGAAAGTATAGTGTAGTTTGAGCGTTGTATAAGTATTGCCCATCCAACAATTTGCTGTTGATATTCAGCTAGCCACACGGTGCGATTGGGAGATTCTGATGCTAACAACCTGGGAATTAGATGCTTAAGTGTAACTACAATTACAAATGCAGTAATAATTCCAGATCCCATTACCAAAATAAACCACCAATTAACTTCGTTTAATGATGGGAGAATATATTGCAAATCTTCAAAAAAGATATTTTCTGGTAACTTGCCATATTCAAATAAATAAGCTTTATGAATGATAGATAATTTATTTAGCCACGCTTCCAAAAGTGAACGAATGCTAATAGCTAGCCACAAGAAAGCTATAGCAACAATCCAAAATGAAGCATTAAAGTTGTAGGATTGAATATCTTGTAAAGTGCCGCGCCGTAATGAGTAACCTGAGGGTGGATCGTAGGATTCGACAGGTGGTTTTCCAGATGAGGACATTGATTAGTGACCCTTTGAGTAAAGTCAAAGCATAAACACTACTTTGTTAATGCTCCTAGCTTTTCACGCCGCTTAAATTATCGAGAACCGCAATTACACTGAAAACAAAGCTTTAGTCGTTGGGCGATAAGTAGCTCAACCTTATATACCAGTCCTAAATCATTCATGAACAACAAGAACCCCGGTTTCTTTAAGAAACCGGGGTTCTGAAGCCACCGATTTTCACAACTCGATAACTCCTAACTCCTAACTCCTAACTCAGTACTCCCAATGTTTTTACTCGTTTGTCGATCGCGGTTTGCTCACGCCGTGCAGTTTAATAAAACTATCAAAGGCATACCATGCCAACACATACCAAGGAATAATTTCAAATTGCAAACCCTTAGCTAGTAACTGTCTAACAGCAAGGATACTCAGTCCTAAGGGAAAAATAACGCGTAAGTCAATTTCGCCTTTGGTTGCGAGTTCGACTCTTTTGTTTAAGTTCACAACTGCATTTGTAATGCCCACTGCCGCTTCAGAGTTACCCTCAGTAATATCGGCGAAAATAACTCCTAAATCGGTTAGTGTGGCAACTACGTTTTTCAAAGTGTCATCTTTAGCATCGTGGTTGATGACAATACTACCGCGATCGATATTAGTCCGTACCTGATTAATGTTTGGTTGTGCTTCTAATACATCAGCAATGCGTTGCATTTCCCCGTTTTGACGATGGGGTAGAGCAACTCTCAACCGTAGCCGCCCTGGGGTATTGCTGAGAATTTTTGTGGATATTGGTTTGGATAAATTGCTTAAAGCTGCTTGTTCAATAATTTTGGGCATCTTGGTGAGATTACCATGACTATTTGTCAACACACGACTGCCGTCCCGATCTAGAGTTGCATTTTTAATAAGGGAGTGGGGAGATGGGGAGATGAGGGGGATGAGGGGGATGAGGGGGATGAGGGAGACGGGAGGGCAAGGAAAATAACTCCTAACTCCTAACTCCTAACTCCTAACTCCTAACTCCTAACTCCTAACTCCTAACTCAGCACTCCCAATGCCCCATGCCCAATTCCCCTTTTTGAGTTACTTGGTGCAGTTTTACACACCATTATCTGAGGTATTGTCAACAGGGCTACTCGCAGCTTCAAATACTGGAGTTTGCTTGTCTTCAGCAAGTTCGGCTCTCGCTTCGGCTACAATGTCTTCCCAGGTTTCACCAAGTTCTGCAAAGGCTCCTTTGCTTTTTTCGTAGGCTAAAAGTCCGCCTTTGATTACGGACTTGGCTATGGGTTTACCAATTCCAGCGACGATGGGAATCAGAACGGGAGCCAGTATAACAGCGCCAATTCCAGCTACAATTCCCACAGGGCCGGCATCTTCAATGAAATCAGTAATTTTTGGCATAGTTAAAATTCCTCCTGTTAAATTGAAAAATTGTCGTAAATCTTCCTAGCATACTCTACCTAGAAGAGTTGTATCATCTTGCTGGGGGTAGAGCTTTTTTTGGTGAAGGTTTGAGAATTGGGCGCAAACCGTTGACTCCGGCAACTACTGTTGAGCCGTTGTTGACTACTGTGGCTGCTAAGGGGTTAAGACCAAAGAAGACAGCAACAAACATTGCAGCTATGTTAGGAAGGGCAACAATACTGGTGTTTTGATGAATTATTTGCTTGGCTTTACGAGCGATCGCAATTGCTTCTATTAAACCATGCAAGTCATTTTGCATTAACACCACGTCTGCTGTTTCCCGCGCAATTTCTGAACCGTTAGCGAAGGATACAGAAACATCAGCGTAGGCTAAAGCTGGCGAGTCGTTAATTCCATCACCCACAAATGCAACTGTTTTGCCTTGTTCGTGTAGTTGGCGGACAACTGCCGCTTTTTGTTCCGGAAAAGCTTCGGCGTGGGTATGCTTTGGCGCGATTCCCAGTTGAGCAGCCACAGCATTAGCTGTTCGCTTGTTATCTCCAGTGAGCATGTGAACTTCTACGCCATCGACTGTCAATAACTGGGTAATTACTTCCTGACTTTCGGGACGTAAAATATCACTATAGATTATTCTACCCTGAAGTTGATTGTTACTTGCGACGTAAATCACTGAGTCTGCTGGCTTGTGCCCATTGATCTGTTCCATGTCTACGCCTTGCTGACGCAAAAAGCGATCGCTACCTACGTAAACAGTTTCGCCGTCAATGTCGGCTTGCACGCCTAAACCCAATTGATAGTCCCATTTACTCCGACTGGGGATCGCTACTTGCTGTGCTTCGGCATAGCGAATCACGGCTTCAGCTACTGGGTGCGTTAACCGTTGTTCCGCCGCCGCAGCTAGTTCCAACACCCGCAAATCTGATGTTGCAGGATTGAGACTCTCAACTCGAACAACTGAGACTTCGCCTTTTGTCAGAGTGCCGGTCTTATCAAACACAACTGTATCAACTGCTGCTAGTTGTTCTAATGCCCGACCACTACGAATGAGGATGCCGTGCTTGGCTGCATAAGTCAGTGCTGCCAAAACTGTTGTCGGAATTGATACTCTAATTCCTGTGCATAAGTCGAGGGTGAGGACGCTGGCTACTCGTGCTGGGTTGCGAGTTGCGGCAAATACCGCCCCACCAAGTAACAAAGTTGGCACAACGGCTTTCTCGGCAATTTTGATGGCATGGTTTTCCATGCGGGTATCGTGGACGGGTGCTTCTTGCATTAACTTGATGCTTTGTCCGGCACGGGTGTCGTTACCTGTCCATTCTGCCAAGATATAAATTCGTCCTTCGCGCATCAAGGTTGAGGCAAAAACTGGCTGTCCTTTTCTTTTCAAGACGGGCATGGATTCGCCGGTGAGTTTTTGCTCGTCTAGCAGGGCTTTACCCCGGAGGATAGTGCCATCGACTGGAACCTGTTCGCCAGGATAGACAATGACTGTATCGCCACGTTGTACATCCTGAATGGGGATTTGTTCTTTGATCCCATTGCGTTCAACCCAGACGAATTGTCCTAAGGAACTAAGTAAATCTAGAGTTTGCAATTTGGAAGAACGAGCAGTACGATCGCGGATATTTTCACCAATTTCAATTAAGCTCAACATCAGCGATGGCGTGAGAAATTGACCTTGGACGGTAGTAATGGCGATCGCCAGAAAATCCAAAAAATCAATGTTCAGTTTGCGTTGCTTCGCGATCCCTTCTATTGCTCTTTGGAATACCGGTAACGTCGCTAGGGCAATGGTTCCCGCCACTATTAAAGGTGGGATCGGTAGTCCCAACGGGCCTCCTAACACAGCTAAACCGGTAGCCATCGCCGAAAGTTGCATTCCAGGCCAGGAGTTCTCTGCATCCTCTGTTGGTTGGGAAGCCAATGAATTGTTTGCTTTTGGTAAAATTATTCCGACTTCATTGGCCGCCACAATCAGATAACTCAAACGCGATCGCATCTTCGCATCTGCAACTAAACTAGATTTATAATTCACCACTAACGCCGCCGCCGCCGGTTTGATTCGGACATTAGTAACGAGGGGATCGGCTTCGAGTAAAGCTATAAGACGTTGAGCATAATCGGCATCGTAACGTAATCGAGGCACGCGCAACCGTATCCTTCCGCGAATTGCATGAACAACGCTGTAGGAAACTTGAGCAGTATGTGTGCGAGAATGTCCATTTCTCTCAGCTAGAGAACCTTTGCCATTCTTTTGGACTAAAGGAATTACCTGACTCTGTTTCTCTACAATCTCGTGAGATGTTTCAACTCGCAGGGATGGTGGTTGAACTGTGACTTGTGCCATTCGTTATATCTCATATAGGTTTACAAGTTGGTTGTTGAGGGGAGTGGGGAGTGGGGGATGAGGAGGATGAGGGGGATGAGGGAGCAAAGGGGCAGAGGAGAGAATAACTCCTAACTCCTAACTCCTAACTCCTAACTCCTAACTCCTAACTCCTAACTCCTAACTCCTAACTCCTAACTCCTAACTCCCCACCTTCACCAGTCATTTTTGTGTTGACGGAGTAATAAAGATTTGCTAATGTCTGAAATTCTGCTAAAGGCGATCGCACTTGCAATATCTGCCGTTATATCCCTGGCAGATTGAATTACGCTGGCTTATATTGCGATCTTGCCGGTTCAAAGACGTTTTATTTGCAGCAACTCCAACAGACGTTGCTGATATTGTAAATTTTCATTGATCCCAGGCAGACATAATCCGACTTGACTCTTAAGTGTATGGGTAATGCTATGAACTACCCTTAGAGATTTTCTGTAAGTGCCAGTGCTTGAATCTAGTTGTAAGCTAGAACCCTCCATTGTTGTCCTCCAGTGTTCCGTGTGGAACCGTCTATAACGGAAAGTTCGCCATCATGGCTAAGGAATAAGACAAAGTTGCAGGCTTCAAATCAGCCCATAAACTTGATAAGTCTAGAGTTGTGGTATCTGGTTCTGTCGTCTGACTCTCTTGTAGAGTTGTGTCTTCCAACACATTTATGTTGTCTGATTGTGCCGGATGACTCTCTTGTAGAGTTGTATCCTCCAATACAGTTGTAGTTTCTACTTCTTCTAGAGATATTTGTGGTTCTTTAACTGTGATGGGATCGCTTGGTGGATTAGTTTGCAAAGCCAACTCCATGAGATTTACCCAATGGGTGACGCTAATCTGACTAGACTTATAAGCGATCGCAATTGAGGCTGCACCACTATTCACACGCACACTGATCGTTTGGGGATCGTTTTTGATCAACCTTTCTAGCCGCCGTGTATATGCACGATCCTCGGCTAGTCGAGGCAGATGAAACCGAATACGTCCTGGAATTGCATGGACTACACTGTATGTTAAATTCTTACCCTTCAAATCTTGCACCTCTTGGTTCTGGCCACAAGAATTTGCTTGATTTGTGGGATCATCCTTTAACTCTTGCAAGTTTTCCGATCCCGAAGCTTCTGGCTCAAAACAATCAATTACCCAACGAGTTGCATCTGCGGTAATCATATACAGTGGAATCGCTGCCAAACCGCTGATCCCCAGTCCACCTGTGACTGCTAACCCTGTCATCAAAGGAATCAACGAAATAGACTGTTCTTTCCAAAAATCAAGGGATTTCCATGCAGCAAAGGGATCTGTTTGACTGTTTGAAGTCGGCGAAACTTCAGCTTGGTATATATTAAATTGTTGCAGTAGTCCCAACACTTGCGCCAGTGACAGCTTTTTTTCATCAAAAGTGATAGTTATACTGCCTGTTTGCTCATTAACAGCAACTTCCTTCACCCCATACTGCTGCCGTAAGCCTTGGGATATATTTTTGATTGTTGATTTGGAAATACCTTCAGTGGCACGGATTCTTACCCGCCCAATAGTTGCATGAACAATTTCCAATCTCTCTGAAGATAGTTGCGCTTGTAACTGTGCAGCTACGCCGCTTGTACTCGTATTTAGTTTTACTTCATCACTTTGATGCTGATTGGAGGTTAAGTCACTAGACATACTCATCTGCGGACTTAACCTCTCGTGACTACTAATAGTATTGGTCATTTACCCGATAACTAAGCCGAACCAAAGGTTAACGTTAGGTTAAGTATAACTTAAACTTTCGATAAACCATACATTTTGAAGAATTATTTTGACTTAAGTCTTATTAACTACTCGTTCTTGGTATTCTTGCTCAGTGAACATATCGAGAGTGTTTTCTAGGCGGTCTACAAATACGATGCCGTCGAGGTGGTCATATTCGTGTTGAAAAATACGAGCGACGAAATCAGTTAATTCTTGCTTTTGGAGATTGCCTTGGCGATCGCTATATTCCACTTCAATAGTTTTATACCGAGGAACTAACCCCCTAATGCCTGGAACACTTAAGCAACCTTCCCAATCTTTGACAACTTCTGTTGAGTGACCAATGATTCTAGGATTAATCATAGCAGTAGGTTCCATTTCTGGAGCATTGGGATACCTGGGATTAGGTCGGGAAGCCACAATAAATAAACGATAAGATTGTGCAACTTGAGGCGCAGCAATTCCCACACCGTTAGCTTTGGCAACGGTAATCATTAACTCATCGATTAATTTTTGGATACCTGGATCTTGAATATTATCAACCCAAACAGCTTTTTGCCGCAGTGTGGGATTGCCTAATTGAATGATTGATTCAGACATGAGAAAAACTCCTTTGGGAATGGGGCATTGGGCATTGGGCATTGGGCATTGGGTATGGGGCATTGGGCATTGAGGAGATAAGCTTGAACATTAAGTCTTTAAGCTTGAACATTAAGTTTTTGAACTCGAAATTTTCAATTTTAAATCTCCCTCGTCATCTTCCATACCCAATGCCCCATGCCCCAATCCCCAATAATATTTACCCTTCACGTCTTACAGGTAAAGGAGCAGGTCGGACTGCTACTTGGACAATTTGACCATTGCGCTCTACTTCTATTGGTAGGCTAGTACCGATTTTGCTATTTTCTACTAGCTTCTGTACTTGTTCAATTTTAGTCACAGGCTGGTTATTAATGCTTTTAATCACATCACCTGCTCTCAGTCCTGCTGCGGATGCGGGCGATCGCGGCACAATTTCCACGAGTAAAACGCCTTCTTCTGCTGTAAGATTTAGGCGATCGCCTGCAATATTTTTGATTCTTTCTTTGTTTTCTGGTGTCAGTGTCACCATTTGCACACCCAAATAAGGATGATCTACTTTGCCTTTAGCGATTAATTCTTGAGCAATTCTTTGGGCGGTGTTAATGGGAATGGCAAATCCCAAGCCTTGAGCGCCCCGGATAATGGCTGTATTCATGGCAATTACTTGACCACGAGTATTTAGTAGTGGCCCGCCGGAATTACCAGGGTTAATGGCGGCATCGGTTTGGATGTAATCAACCCGCTTATCACTAGCACCAATATCGCTACCAGAACGGCCTGTAGCACTAATAATCCCAGAAGTGACGGTATTATTCAAGCCTAAGGGATTGCCGATGGCGATTACTGGCTCTCCTGGTTGCAAAATATCTGAGTTCCCTACAGACAGGGTTGGTAGGTTATTGGCCTCAATTTTGATTACAGCGACATCTGTTACCGCGTCTTCACCTAAAACTTTACCGTCAAAAGTCCGACCATCTTTGAGTGTAACAGTTACTCGATCGGCACCGTCTACTACGTGAGAATTGGTTAAAATCTGACCTGAGGAATTAATGATAAATCCAGAGCCGCTACCCCGCTCTACTCGTTGTCTCGGCTGTGGCGCTGCGTCTCCAAAAAACCGCCGGAATAATGGGTCGTTAAATTCGTCTGGTACACGAGAAGTGATTGTTCTGGAAGAATCAATCCTAACTACCGCAGAACCAGCATTTTGCACGACTTTTACCACAAAATTAGGATCTCCAGACGATGAGATAATTGGTGGAGGAACAATTACCGGATTGGAATCCACTGGCTTTTGAGCTTGAGGATTGCTTTGTTGACTCTCAAAGGTTTTGGCTCTTAGAACAGAGCAGCTCCCCAGCAACACCACTATTGAGAGCATCCACAACCTGTGGGGCAAACCTCTGGTATTCATATTTTTGAGCGTTAAGTCATGGTTTGTTGTCTTCATGTGTCGTTGCTTCTCCCTGTCAGTCAGTGGGTGTTAGGATCTTGCCTACCGGGTATGTCCCAAAATGATTACAACTTAAAAGCTTGTTCTAGGTCTAGTACAGCAATTCAGTAATTCTGGAAGAACCTCTCCCCCTACCCCTCTCCTGCGAGGAGAGGGGAGTTTAGCTCCCTTCCCTTGCAGGGAAGAGGGGGCTGGGGGGTTAGGTTTTTGATTACTGAATCGATGCTCTAGGGTGTCTGGATGCTAAATTGGTGCTTTCTCTTCTATTGTGACGATTAGCAGCAAAGGTGGTGGATGATGGAAATTTCCATAGAAAGTCTGTGGAGTCAGGTACTAGAGCGCCTACAGCTTGAGCTATCCCGGCCTACCTTTGAAACTTGGATTAAAACTGCTAGTGCGGAGCGATTAGAAAATAATTGCTTGGTGATACGTACTCCTAACCCATTTGCTCGTAATTGGTTACAGAAGTATTATGTCAACACCATTGCTCATGTAGTACAAGATATTTTGGGTCATCCTGTGGAAATTTACATTACCGTTGCTCAAGGTGATGAAGTTTCTCATGTTAATGAACGAGAGGTTTCTTGGGAATCACCAAATCCTAGCAATATTTCTGAACCTGTTTCTCATAATGTCCAAAAAACTACGGAATTAAACTCTAAATATGTGTTTTCGCGTTTTGTAGTTGGTGCTAATAATCGCATGGCTCATGCTGCTTCTTTGGCTGTTGCAGAATCTCCTGGAAGAGAGTTTAATCCTTTATTTTTATGTGGTGGCGTGGGTTTAGGTAAAACTCATCTCATGCAAGCCATTGGTCATTATCGCTGGGAAATTTCCCCCGGCTGTAAGATATTTTATGTTTCTACTGAACAATTTACGAATGATTTAATTACAGCGATTCGTAAAGATAGTATGCAAAATTTTCGAGAGCATTATCGAGCCGCTGATGTTTTATTAGTTGATGATATTCAGTTTCTAGAAGGTAAGGAATACACCCAAGAAGAATTTTTTCATACTTTTAATACTTTACATGAAGCAGGTAAACAAGTTGTGATTGCTTCTGACCGTCCCCCGAATCAGATTCCTAGTTTACAAGAACGTCTTTGTTCTCGGTTTTCTATGGGGTTAATTGCAGATGTGCAAACGCCGGATTTAGAAACGAGAATGGCGATTTTACAAAAAAAAGCCGAGTATGAAAATATTCGTCTGCCCCGTGATGTCGTTGAATATATTGCTTCTAACTATACTTCTAATATTCGAGAATTAGAAGGAGCTTTAATTCGGGCGTTGGCTTATATTTCTATTTGGAGTTTACCGATGACGGTGGAAAATATTGCTCCAGTTTTAGAGCCACCGAATGAAAAAGTAGTAGCTACCCCAGAAGCAATTTTGACAGTTGTCGCTGAGAATTTTGATGTTTCAATTGATGACTTGAAAGGTAACTCACGACGCCGGGAAATTAGCTGGGCGCGTCAAATTGCTATGTATCTCATGCGTCAACACACGCCTTTGAGTTTGCCGAGAATTGGGGAGGAGTTTGGTGGTAAAGACCATACAACGGTGATGTACAGTTGTGAGAAAATTACTCAACTCCACCAGAGCGATCGCACTTTAGCACAAACACTACGCCAACTGAGCGATCGCATTAATATGAAAAGCCGTCCGCAAAAATCATCGTAAGTCAGGAGTCAGAATTCAGAATTCAGAATTCAGGAGTCAGGAGTCAGAATTATGAGTTTGAAGTTTTCCACAACCTGCACCCTAATCATTTCCCTTCAAAGCTAAACAATTCACCAAAGATATTAAGTAACGTATAAAAATTGATTAAATTTCACTTAGCTTGTGGAAAAAATCTTACTTTTTGGGGAAAAATCTGTGGAAAACTTCAGATTTTTTTGACAAAACTTAATTAAGTATAATTACCTTGTGGAAAAACTAGGGTCTTTTTCCACAAGTTTTCCACAGATATAGCATTCCACAATTACATGAGGTGCAAGTTAGGGTAGCATAGCTAGCTGTGCTGCCTTAGAGGATGTTTGAAAAGTCTCTAATGATGTATCAAATTGTTTTAGATCCCCCTAAATCCCCCGATAAATTGGGGGACTTTGATTCTAATTCCCCCCTTTTTAAGGGGGGCTAGGGGGGATCGATAATTATTTTTAAATGTCAAGTGTGTTGTCGCCAAAGGCCGCACCGTCAAAAATTGAAGGTGCGTTAGCCTTAATTACGAATTACGAATTACGAATTACCAATTATTGTAACGGGACTGGTGCGACTTGAACGCACGACCTAGCGCTTCAGATTTGTGTGAGTTTCCCCACTCTCTGGACTATACCTTCACCATAGGCTTTTCGCCTTTAGGTGGTGGCTACCTAGTCTCTACACCTTCTTGAATTTAATCAAGCTTGGCTCGGTATTCCCCTGGAGTGTCAACACTGTGGTAAACACACAACCACTCCTACTTTCTATCAATGCCTCTTGTGATACTTTTTACAATCACTCAAAACATGTTCAAAGAAGGAAATTTTCACTCTTTAGGGTTCACCGAATTCAACCACATTCACTCATAAGGTTTCCCTTATAGTGCCCGATTATTCAGGAGGCGCTCGCTCTATCCAACTGAGCTACAGCCCCAAAAAAGCCATGTTGGTGATTATAGCATTTTTACTGAGACTGCCAACTATTATCCCAAGGCTGACCGCCGACTTCTAAACCACAAAGAAAACTTTCTGCTTTCAAGATAATTTGAGATTTTGTCCCATTTAGTTCTCGTAATTCTAAATTTAGCTTTCCTTGCATGGTGTCCCGGCAACAATATCTTAAACCTTCGGCTGTGGGCGCACGTAGGGGTGTACCAGGTAAATCGGTAGTTCCAATCAATTCAATTTCGTAATTGCAGTTAGTAGCTTTCATGTACCATCTACCCCAAGGCTGAATTTCCCAATCTACTTGGGAATTCCAGGGAACGAATTCATAAAATTTGCCTTGATAGTGCAAACCAATCATGGCTACAGATTCCATCCACCACAATACACCCCGCCGTCCACCACCAGCAGTTAAGGCTAAGTCTGGTTCGCCCTCGAAGCAGTTACAGTTTAGCCAAAACCATTTTTCGGGAAAAGCACCACCCCAATTTTTCTCGCCGTAGGACGGGGCGTTGGTGAATTCGTAAATTTTGCCATTCCAGTCAATTTTACCGCTGGCTTTACCGTGAGCCATCAAAATTTGCCATCCTGGCTCAAAAATCTGCAAAAAAGACACCCAACCTGCGGTTGACTGCTGAATGCTATTTTGATTACCCCAGGCGTATACTGGCTGAATTTCGTACTGCCAACGACAATAATTATTAGTGGCGCGATCGCGGATAATTCCCTGATTTAATGTCGCTGTAGCTTGATACCCTTCTTGAACATAATGCTCAAACTCTTGTGGAAGCAGGTACAGGGGAGAAATTTGCAAATTAGTTTTACCCCAATGTCCTAAACCCAAGACATCTCGACTACCCCAGAATTTTTTCACATCCGGAAAAGTACGGCATAAATACTCATCATCCGGGCCGAGAACTTGGGCTGCACCGCCACTGTAAGGTTTATCGCCGATGGGATCTTCGATGGAGTACATGAAGGCGAATGTTTGCCGAATTTCCGGTAAAGTGACACGGTAATACCAACCTTCAAAGAAGCGGCGACTACTACCATCCCAGTGATAACCAGAATGTGGTGTTTGGGTTGACGAAAGGAGATTTAGGGGAATAGTTAACATGGATTTAAATAGTTGCTGATTTTTCAGTATGCGCGACGATTTCGATATCAATCATGCTTATGAAATTTTGGAGTTGGAACCCGGTGCTTCGCCAGCACAGGTAAAGCGAGCTTACCGTAAACTGGTGAAAGTTTGGCATCCCGATCGCTTTTTTAATCAAAAAGAAAAACAGGAAGCTGAAGAAAAAATCAAAAAAATCAACGCAGCTTACAATCAGCTCAAGTCTGAATTCTCATCTGAGTCTCCCGCTACTGCAAATCCATCCTCATCTTCGCCGAAAAATCCCACAAAAGTATCTGTCAAACGTTGGGATGCAGAAGCTTTTTATACTTTAGGAGTAGAGAATGCTACTCAAGGCAGATATGAAGATGCGATCGCCGATTTTACCCACGCGATTCGCCTCAATCCTCGCTACATTGAGGCATACAAATATCGTGGGTTAATTTGCTCTCAATTGGGATATGAATATCGAGCCACTTCAGATTTGAATAAAGCTGCACAAATAGAAGAAGAATTAATAAATCCCGGTGCTGGGCGTACATCATCACCTAGACGTGTATCAAAGCCTAAACCATTGGTAAAAAGATTTTGTCAGGGAATCAAATCTTTACTGCGGCTAAATCGGCGTTGGATATGATGGAGCAAAATTCAGAATTCAGATTCAAATAGCGACATCATGCTTGGAGTTAGTTAGTACTTATGCTTGGGAATACTAAGTAGAGTGAGATTTGCTGCTGATTTCTGAGTATGAGCGATCGCTTCGATATAAATCATGTTTACGATATTCTTGGATTGAAACCAGGTGCATCTGTTGAGGAAGTCAAGCAAGCTTACCGCCAGATGGCTAAGATTTGGCATCCAGATTGTTTTCTCGAACCGCAGCAAAAGCTAGAAGCAGAAGAAAAAATCAAAGAAATCAATCAAGCTTATGCAAGGTTAAAGTTTTATCAAACAAGTGAGATCGATCAATCTGCTTACACTTCCACTAAAATTGATTCCACTCCATCTAATGCTGAAAGTTTCTATAGACTAGGCATGGAGAAAGCTCAAAAAGGAAAGTATAGTGAAGCAATTGAAGACTTTACCCAAGCGATTCGTCTCAACCCCAATTACTTTGAAGCCTATAGATATCGAGGGCTTGCTTCCTCGAAACTAGGATATGAAAATAGAGCCAAGTCAGATTTTAAAAATGCTATAGAACTGGAACTCAAAAAAGCAGCACCGAAACCGACATCGCCACCGCCAAAGCCACCAACGCCGCCATCAACACCGCCACCACCACCGAAACCGACATCGCCACCTGCACCTGAATCACAGTGTCAACCTTCACCGTGGAAATGTCTACACACCCTGACTCATATAAATGGGGTTTTTACAACTGCAATCAGTCCAGATGGGCAAACTCTGGCTAGTGGAAGTAGTGATGGTGCTATCAATCTTTGGCATCTCGACACAGGAGAATTACTACGTACTTTCACTGGACATACAAAATGGGTAAGATGCCTAGCCTATAGCCAAGATAGCCAAACTCTGGTTAGTGGTAGTGATGACGGTAGTATGATGATTTGGGAACTGTCCACAGGTAAATTACTCAAGACCCTCAAAGTACATTCAACCCCAGTTTTTTCTGTAATTATTAGTCCAGATGGTGAGACTATTATCAGTGGCGGTACAGACACTACTATAAAAGTTTCCCATATAGGCATGGGACAATTGCTGCACATCCTCAAAGGTCATTCTAGCTTGATTTACTCCCTTGCTATTTGCCCAAAGCAGCAGATTTTTGTCAGTGGCGGTGCGGATAATACTCTTAAGGTGTGGAATTTGCAGAGTAGAAAACTGCTGCAAACTCTCAACGGGCATTCAGGTTGGGTGATGTGTGTTGCCATTAGCCCTGATGCAAAAATTTTAGCTAGTGGTAGTTATGACCAGACTATCAAGCTATGGGACAGTAGTACAGGTAAGCTAATTAACACTCTTGCCGGACATCGTAGCTATGTTTGTGCGATCGCTTTTAGTCCCGATGGCAAGCATCTTGCTAGTGGTAGTGCAGATTGTACAGTCAAACTATGGGATATTAACAGCGGACAAAATATCTACACTTTAGATAACCATTCAGATTGGGTTAACTCTGTTGCTTTCAGTCCAGATGGCAAAACCCTAGTTAGTGGTAGCCGAGACATGACAATCAAAATTTCACGCTGTAATTTCTAACGACGAATTAAAAATTTAGATGATGTAAATTACTAAATTTTTGATCCAAATATCAGCTGACAGCATAATAACATCCATCTGTAGAATACTCTTTCTTTTGATTAAGTATTAACTCCCTGGAGATAGAGCCACTTGTGTAAACACTGAGGTTATTCTGATAATTACCAACGATTGGGTAGCAAATGAAACTCAATTTTTATCAGCAACATACGTTTTTCATATCATCAAAACCTCTTGTTTTTACAAAACTTTAGTTTCTAAATATCGTATCTGAGGAGTTAAATCAACAGCTATGTCTATGCCCAATGAACGCGAAATTAAAAACAGTGAAGTTAGGCAAGAATCTTACACTGATATTAATGGTAATACTCACACCAACCTAACACGAACTACTGAAACACTTAACAACAGTACTAATCCCAACTCTTACCAAAACGGTTACGTGCAAGGTCGAAATTCTGAGTTTAGATACCAACAAGCAAATTTAGCCGAACGTGATGAGAAAAACACTAGTAATGGTTTGCTGTTGGGTATTATCATTACATCCTTAGCTGGCCTGATTATCGGTGGGGTTTGGTACTTCAACCAGCGCAGTAACACAGCTGTTGACAGTACTGTGCCTGTCTTGGTTCCTTTACCGAGTGATAGCAGTCCTACCCCTACGGCTTCTCCTCAACCACAAACGACAATCATTGAAAGAACCAGAGAAGTACCTGTTCCTGTTCCTGTTCCCCAACAACAGGTTACACCCCCATCTGCACCTTCCCAACCGAATATTAATATTACCGTTCCACCCCAGCAACCTCCGGTAGAAAAAGCGCCTTCTGCAACCCAGCCAACTTCCAATGGGACAAAAGGCCAAGCCACTAGTCCAAGTACTAATACTCCGACTTCCCAGAACGATAGTTCTACTAGTACCGTCACTCCAGGAACTCAAAGTAATACCTCTAAAACCCCTCCATCTCAAGGAATAGATAAGTCAAACACTACATCTAATACCGATTCTCCTAACACAGGAGATAGTACTACAGGCGGTTCTGCTCAATAGCGCTTCTGATTTTTCAGCCCACTTGCAATGTCGGCGTTCGCGCCAACATAGGACAAGTGGGCTAATTTTAAGGAATATTTCCGAATTATTGCGATAAATTAATGGTATTCAAGTTTGGTAAACTAATATAGTAACTAAACAAACATAGTGCTAGATTAAGAGCAAGGTACAAACAGGTTAAAAGTTAAGTAAAAACTTTTAAGTTAGAGCCTGTACCTCCTGCTCTAATTTTATGGCGATCGTTCTTAGGTTGTGGCATCCGTTAAATGTGTTTTAGCCTTGTGTTCATCAAGTTATTTTGGAGGTTTTAGAACGCACAGCCAGAAAATGCCTGCCTAGTTGGAATATATAGAAGGATGTGCAATTCTTTGTAAAGCGATCGTGCATACTGTCCACCTTAGTTGAATTAGTTAGTTCTGAATTATCCAATCTTCAAGAAACCGCCCCAAGCTGCTGATATTTATCCATCGTAGCTTCCGGCGGTTTCTGTTTTGGGGTCAGAATTCAGGAGTCAGAATTCAGGAGTCAGAATTCAGGAGTCAGAATTCAGGAGTCAGGAGTCAGGAGTCAGAATTCAGAATAATTAAACGAGCATGAAAATATTTTATGAATGAGTATACCAAGTATACTAAACTGCCGATAAATTCTGAATTCTGAATTCTGAATTCTCTTTAATGACTAATTAACGTAATAACCGTCACTTCCGGCGGACAAAATAGGCGTCCTGGTTTATAAGTTCCTAAACCACGATTGACATATAATTGATTTTCTTCCACATTGTGAAATCCTTGCGCCCATTCCCAATATCGCACGACTTTCGAGCAGTCTCCTAGTAAAAGTGTTACCCAACGCCGCAGTTTTTTGGGAATTTTTTTGAGCAGCTTTTTATAATAAAATACAACGGGACCAATGCCCGGAATTACGATGTGACCACCGTGAGTATGACCAGATAATTGCAAATCTACGCGCCATTGTTGCAATATCTTGGCTGTATCTGGGTTATGGGATAAAACGATACGGGGTGTAACAGAATTTAATTGATTCATAACTGGTGCGGGATGAAATTCCTGCGACCAATAATCAGCTAGTCCTACTAGTGGTAATTCCTTTCCTAGTGGATAGGCGATTTCATTCCAAAGCACATGCACCCCAATGCTAGTTAACGCCTTTGTAACTTCTGCTTGGGAGTGGCTGTAATAGATATCGTGATTACCCAGGACGGCGTAAATACCACAGCGACTTTGCAAATGTTTTAATCGCAGCACCAATTGATTAATCGGGGTTGGGTCATCAGTTACGTAGTCACCAGTTAATAGAATTAAATCTGGTTCAGCTTCGTTAGTAAGTGCGATCGCTTTTGCTAACATATCTTCCGATAGCCGCAAACCATCGTAGTGAAAATCTGACAACTGCACCAGCTTTGTACCTTGTAAAGATATTGGAAGTTCCGCAATCTTAACCGTTACTTTATCTACTCTTAAATGTCCTGTAAACAACCAATGCATAAGGCAACCGATACTCCTCATACCAGCGCTTACAGCTTACCAAAAATCAAAATGCAACTTGATAAATTGCAACAATTTCTGTCATCTACCAGAAATATAATTAACGAATTGCTTGAAATTATGAGACTAAACTAAGCTAGTCTTGCTTGAATTTCCAAGCAATTTTTAACCAGAATACTTGCTGCAATTGAGTTGTTGCATGTTGAATTTGGAATTACTCACTCACCTTGTAGCGTGATTATAGTAACTTCTGGGCGGCAAAATAAGCGTCCAGGGAGGTAAGTTCCCAAGCCACGATTGACGTATAGCTGATTTTTTCCTACGCGATGGAAACCCTGCGCCCATTCCCAATGGCTGACTACAGAAATATTTTCTTCTAAAAATCGCGCTCGACGCCGGACTTTCAGGGGTATTTTTTTGGCAATCTTGCTGTAAGCTAACGCCGCTGGGCCAATTCCGGGAATGATGATTTGACCGCCGTGAGTATGACCAGATAATTGTAAATCAACTCGCCATGCTTGTAATATCTCCGCAGTATCCGGGTTATGAGATAAAACAACGCAGGGCGTGTCCGGGTTTAGCTGGTTCATAACTAACGCCGGATTGAATTCTCGTGACCAACTGTCGGCCAGTCCAACGAGTGGTAATTCTTTTCCTAGTGGATAGGCAATTTCGTTCCAAAGGACGTGAATTCCAATGCTAGTTAACGCCTCTGTAACTTCTGTTTTTGCGTGTTTGTAATGTATGTCGTGGTTGCCAAGAATAGCATAGATCCCACAGCGACTTTGCAAATGTTTGAGTCGAAGTATTAATTGGTGAATTGGTTGGGGATCGTCAGTTACGTAATCGCCTGTCAATAAAACTAAATCTGGTTCAGCTTGGTTGCTAAGTGCGATCGCTTTCTCTAGCATACCTTCCGACAGCCGCAAACCATCATAGTGAAAATCTGACAACTGCACCAACTTCTTACCTTGTAACGGTGCAGGCAACCCTGCAATCTTAACCGTCAATTTCTCTGTACTCAACGGCCCAGATAACAACCAATGCATAAGACGTTCAATAAACCATAATCATAGAGCTTATAGCTTAGCTAAACATTGTCGAATTGTATGTAGGAACCAATGCAACTTGTTGAAAATTTTATGAAACTTGCAAATCTTAGTGTATTTCTACTTATTTATCGTAACATCAAGGGTTTAAGACCCCAACCAAAACACCTAGTATCGGTTGAGCTAGGGTTTAAATCCCCAACTCCAACTGTTTTTAATTTTGAATGCGTGAAACAGAATTAAAAAATAGCGCCACCTTCTCATGAAGATGACGCTATTTTTTTTGATTTAATTCACAGATAAAATAATTAAATGAATTTGCTAAATTTTGTGCGTTGGTTGACCGCAGTTTTGTTACTATACAGTACTGCGACGGTTTAATAAGTTCCACAAGAAAACCGCTACGATTGCACCCAAAACTGCTACTGCAATGCCTGGAATACTCAGAGTAGGAGCCGCTAGAGTTAACGTTCCTGTACTGAAGAATACACCCAAACTACCGCCAACAAAAGCACCGATAATTCCTAACAAAATTGTTCCAAGAATTCCGCCACCTTGATGACCAGGGTAGATAGCTTTAGCGATGGCACCAGCAATTAGACCTAAAACAATCCAAGCAAGAATATTCATGGTTATTAATTTGGTAAACGTTTTTTACTTACAAACTAATATTAGCAATCTTAATCTGGGGACTCCATCCATCATCAGAATCAATTATTAATATCCATCAGGAATAGTTGAATTAGTACTAAGTTATTGTATATATCCTCCTGTTGAGGTAGATAATCGAGCAAAAAAAAGCTCCTAGTAGGTCTTTAACTAGAAGCTATCAAACTATTGCTTGGTAATTGCAGTATATGCATTTTCAATTAGCTATCTCCTCTACTAGAAGTGTCATTTGTGATTAGTCATTCGTAACTGATTAATCACAAACCGTCACGATTCCTCACTTAGTACTGCTAATCTTCCATTCATCTCGATGCACTAGAACTGGTAGCAGCTTGCTCAAATACCGATGGATTATCAGGTAAATCAAACCGATCAAAGTCAACAGCATCACACCTAAAATCGTCCCATATGCGTGAATATGCCACCAAAATACCTTAAGTTTTGTTGTCAATAGTCGTACAAACCTTGACAAAACGGCTATATTGGCGCTCTTGGAATCCTGAAACAATACTGCTGTGTTTTGTTGTGCAATTGTCATTTGAATTACTCCTTTAATCCCAACCACTGAGACATTTTAATTTAAACTACGGTAAATCGATAGAATTATCGTTATTTATATGTAATATCTCATAACTTGATTCAAGAAGCAAGTATGGGCGTTGGGGATTCGATACGGTTCGGTTAAGCATTTTTAACTTGTAATCTGGTTTTGGGAAAAGGTTAAAGGGTAAGGGTTAAAGGTTTTTCTTCTACTTTTTCCCCGTAGCCTTTCCCCCTTAACCGAAAGGTATTGGTTGGAGATTGGGTATTAGTATTGAAAATTAGGTATTAGGAAACTAGTTTGCACAGCCGAATCCTAGCTTCCAATGCCCCATGCCCTATGCCCCATTCCCAATCAATGCCTAATCAAATTTGGTTATCACAGTTGCAAAAACATCGAGCGATCGCAGTTATCCGCGCTCCTAAAATGGAATGGGGGCGGGAAATGGCGATGGCTGTGGCATCTGGGGGAATGCAGCTAATTGAAATCACATGGAATAGCGATCGCGCCGGGGAATTAATCAGTCAACTACGTTGGGAATTACCAGGCTGTATTATTGGCACTGGTACGCTGTTCAATGTGCAGCAGCTAGAAGAAGCGATCGCTTCTGGGGCACAATTCCTGTTTACACCCCATGTTGACTTGGCAATGATTCAAGCAGCACAAGAAAAACATGTGCCCATTATCCCAGGAGGGCTGACTCCTACAGAAATTGTTACCGCCTGGAGTCAGGGTGCTAGTTGTGTAAAAGTGTTTCCCGTGCAAGCGCTGGGAGGCACTGATTATATTAAAAGTTTGCAAGGCCCCTTGGGTGAGATTCCCTTAATTCCCACTGGCGGCGTGACTGTGGAAAATGCTAAAGAATTTTTACAAGCAGGAGCGATCGCCGTAGGTTTAAGCGGTGAATTATTTCCCAAAAAGCTTGTCAGTGAGGGGAATTGGGAGGCGATCGCAACCAAGGCTAGAAAGCTGATGCAACAGTTAGGTTAACTTAGAATCAAATCATCAAAAATTCATGTCTATTAAAGTAATAGATATGGAAATAAAAGTGAAAACTGATAACTTTCCTAAGACCAGATAATTTTAGTGTGAGTGTATCTAGTATGAAAAGACTGATTTATCCTGACTGGGTGCGTAACTTAAAAATACTCCTCGCTGGCACAGCACTGTCCTTAAGTGTTTTTACTACTACTGGAACGAGTGAAGTTTGGGCAAATTCCAAAAGTCAAGTGATTGCACAAACAATCCAGACATTACAAAAATCGGATAAGCGCTGGATTCAAATTAATCTTTCAAAGCAACGATTAATAGCTTGGGAAGGTGACAAAGTAGTTTATGGAAGCTCTATTTCTTCTGGTAAAAAATCTACTCCTACCCTAGTTGGTACTTTTAAGATTCAATCCAAGTTCAAAACTACACGAATGCGGGGAGAAAACTACAATGTTCCTAACGTCCCTTATGCAATGTTTTACCAAGGTAATTACGGCATTCACGGTGCTTACTGGCATAAGAAATTTGGCACTCCTGTGAGCCACGGCTGCGTAAATCTTGCACCTAAACATGCTAAATGGCTATTCGAGTGGGCATCAGTAGGGACACCAGTAGTCATCCATAAATAGTAAGTGAACCGAGCAAAAGCGAATTTAGAGAAAATTATAAATAACTGCAAATCAAGACAATTGAGAGATTCCCAGCAATATTTGATGCTGGGAATCTTCGGAGTCGGAATTATTCAACTTCAAGTAAAATATAGAGTACGGCATGAATAGGAAATTTGCATTTTAGATTGGAAATTGTGGATTGAAAGCATGTTCCATAAATGTCCAAGTCCTATCTATGCCAATTTTTTATGAGACGAGTTGCCTAAAAATCAGCGGAAATCCTGAGAACTTGTATGTGCAATTACAAATGCAAATAATAATTTGGGGAAAGTTTGCATTTAGTGTTTAAATTACATATTTTTTGTCATTAGTCATTAGTCATTAATCATTGCTTCTTAGTTAAAACTCATCATTGAACTAAGGACAAATGCCCAATGACAAATGACAAAGAACAAATGACAAAGTAGTTTAGAAGGTGAGGCATAATGCAATCCTGGATTCGCAGTGGTGGAATTCGTTCCTCAAAAACTTTTTGTACAGGTGTGGCGCTGATGGTGGCGACTTTATTTTCTTGGTCACCGCCGTTAGCAGGTACTCTTAACTCCACTACAGCCAAAGCCACGTCAGTCGATGAAAACAGCATCACTGTATCTAGTATCAGCCAAACATCCCAACCTCGCTGGATTGAAATTGACTTGTCAGAGCAACGCTTACGTGGATGGGAAGGTAAAAAACTTGTTCATTCATATCGAATTTCTGGAGGGAAGCGATCGACCCCCACACCCATAGGTAGATTTCGGATTAATTCCAAGTATCGCACTCACCGGATGCGGGGCAGGGGCTACAATATTCCTGATGTTCCTTACACAATGTATTTCTATGGAGGCTATGCCATCCACGGTGCTTACTGGCATAATCGTTTTGGGACTCCAGTCAGCCACGGTTGCGTGAATTTACCTGTTAAACAAGCTCGCAATCTTTACAACTGGGCTTCAACGGGAACTTTAGTCGTGGTGCATAAGTAATTAAACCATAGGGTAGGGGCGCACAGCTGTGCGCCCCTACAAGGGATTGTGGTTCAAATAGATCTTGGGGTAAATATATTGCAGCTTCATAAAGAAACGGTATAAGCATCTGTCCATACATCTTGCTAAACTAAAAAAACATTTTCGAGGAATTCAGGAGCTATGAGGATCGCAACTACTCAAACTCTCACCTTAGAAGAGTTTCTGAAGCTCCCGGAAACAAAGCCTGCTAGCGAATATATTAACGGTGAGATTATTCCTAAGCCAATGCCAAAAGGAAGACACAGCCGCTTACAAGGCAAACTCTGTGCTGTTGTCAACGAAGTCACCGAGAATCAGAAGATTGCCTATGCATTTCCCGAATTACGATGTAGCTTTGGCGAGCGCTCAGTCGTACCCGATGTAGCTGTATTTCTGTGGAATCATATACCGTTCACCGTTAATGATGAAGTACCTGATAATTTTGAACGTCCACCAGATTGGACGATTGAGATTCTCTCGCCAGAACAAAAACCTAACAAAGTAATTGGTAACATTTTGTACTGTCTCAAACATGGCAGTCGGCTTGGGTGGTTTCTTGACCCTGACGACCTCAGTATCTTGGTATTTCTACCAGAGCAACAGCCAGTGTTGCTCCAAGGAGAAGATTTTTTGCCTGTATTATCAGAAATTGAACTTGCAATAACTGTCAATCAAGTTTTTGGATGGTTAAAGATGGGCGGTTAGAATTGATTTTCATCCTAGTTCTCAGTCTCCAAATTACAACCAATTGCCAATCAACACATAGGAAGACCAAAAGCTTGGTGCGTTGTAGTTAGGATGTTTCAGCAGTTTTAGCTGGGCACGGTGAACTGCTTCGGCTTTGGTGATTTTGCGTAAGGATTCAGGTCAAGAGGTATTGACAAATGTGACATCTGAGGCGGAATATCACAATTATGGGAAAAGACCTGCTTCTGAAATTAGAGCGTGAAACCCTTCTCCAGTTAGC
>NZ_JACJRQ010000070.1 GCF_014697355.1 Nostoc calcicola FACHB-3891
GCTAACTGGAGAAGGGTTTCACGCTCTAATTTCAGAAGCAGGTCTTTTCCCATAATTGTGATATTCCGCCTCAGATGTCACATTTGTCAATACCTCTTGACCTGAATCCTTACGATTTGGGCGACCAAATTGAGCGCACCTTCCGACAAATAGCCAACAGCAAACGACTTGCTTTCACAATTGAATTGATTCCTGAATTGCCACTTACCATTTACACAGATGTCAAACGCTTACAACAGGTATTGAAAAATCTCCTCTCCAACGCTTTTAAATTTACAGAACAAGGAGAAGTGCGGTTACAAATTACAGCGGCTCGGCAAGGATGGAGTCCCGACAACGAAACCTTAAATCGCGCTCAGTTGGTCATTGCCTTCTCAGTCAGCGACACAGGCATTGGCATTGCCTTCGACAAACAAAAAGTCATTTTCGAGGCATTTCAGCAAGCCGATGGTTCTACCAGTCGCAAATACGGCGGTACAGGATTAGGCTTATCAATTAGCCGCGAAATCGCCCGTCTCTTTGGCGGCGAAATCAAACTAGTCAGTCAACCCGGTCAAGGTAGCACCTTTACATTTTATTTACCACAGGGAGGAGGACGCGGGGAAATAGGACACGGGGACGCAGGGACGCGGGGACGCGGGGAAATGGAGAGAATATTTGAGCAATTCTCCGCCTCACCGCGTCTCCCACTCCCCGCGTCTTCTTCACCTCCCCACTCCCCCCTCAATGACGATCGCACTATCATCGAAACAGGCGATCGCGTATTATTAATTGTCGAAGATGACGTTAACTTTGCCCGTATCCTCCTAGATATGGCGCAACAGCATGGATTTAAGGTGATAACTGCCCAAACTGGCACCACAGGCTTGATGTTAGCCCAGCAATTTTTACCTTCAGCCATTTTGCTAGACATCAGATTGCCAGAAATGGATGGATGGACAGTATTAGATCGTCTCAAACACGACCCCAATACTCGTCATATTCCCGTACACATCATGACCGTTGAGGAAGGCAGACAGCGCGGTTTGCAACTAGGAGCGATCGCATATCTGCAAAAACCATTAACCAGTGAGACAATATCGGAAGCCCTGGGTAAAATCAAAGGTTTTGTCGAACGCCAAGTCAAAAATTTACTGGTAGTGGAAGACGACGATACCCAACGTCTTAGCATTGTCGAGTTAATTGGTAATAGCGATGTTGCTACCACCGCCGTGGACACCGGTGCAGCAGCCCTCGAAGCCATCCGCAGTCAGCATTTTGATTGTCTCGTCCTCGATTTAGGGCTACCAGACATGACCGGCTTTGAACTCATCGAGCAAATTAAGCTTTTACCCAACGGCAAATCTCTGCCAATCATTGTCTACACAGGCAGAGACATTAGCAAAGCTCAAGAAACCGAACTCAGACGGATTGCAGAGACAATTATTATAAAAGATGTGCGATCGCCAGAACGTCTTTTCGATGAAACAGCATTGTTTCTCCACCGAGTCCAAGCCAATTTGCCAGAACCCAAGCGACAAATCCTCGAACAACTCCATTCCAGAGACCACTTACTCGTCGGCAAAAAAGCCCTAATTGTAGACGACGATATGCGGAATATCTTTGCCCTCACAAGCATGTTAGAGCGTTATCAAATCCAGGTGTTATACGCTGAAAATGGCAGAGAAGGAATTACTTTGTTAGAAAATACAGCAGATATTGATGTCGTTTTGATGGACGTAATGATGCCAGAAATGGACGGTTACGAAACAACCCGCCAAATCCGCCAAAACAATCGCTTTCAATCCTTGCCGATTATTGCACTCACCGCCAAAGCTATGCAAGGCGATCGCGAAAAGTGCATTGAAGCAGGTGCATCAGATTACATTACTAAACCCGTAGATACTGAACAATTACTTTCACTCTTGCGTGTTTGGTTATATCGGTAAAAGGGAGCAGGGAGCAGGGAGCAGGGAGCAGGGAGCAGGGGAGAAAATCTTCCCCTCTGCCCCCCGCCCCCTGCCCCCCTGCTTCTTCAGTGAGCGTACCCCTACGGGGAAGCAAGGCTGGGCGTAGCGTCTCGTAGACAAGTCGAACCATATCCCCCCATCCCCTCATCCTGAAGATAGAAAAACTTTTTACCTTTAGTAGATACGGCGATCGCTTTTCCATGAGTCAATCAATTAATAAGTGCATTATTAATGCTATTCAGCAAATTCGTGCATTTTATACCAAGTGAGTATTACATCGTAATCATAATAATGGTCAAGAAATGCTTATCTCTCAAGGAATTACGGTTACTCGTTGTCGATGATGACGTTGATACGAGAAAGATACTTGCTATATTGTTTAAATTAGAGGGAGCAAAAATTATTACAGTTGCTTCAGCCGCCGAAGCTTTAAAAGTGATGTTATATTTTCAACCAGACGTTTTGATCTGTGATATCTGCTTACCAAACGAAGACGGCTACTCACTGCTAAAAAAAGTTAGAACGCTCAGCCAAGAACAAAGGCGACCACAAATTCCAGCTATTGCGATGACAGCATTTGTTAATGAAGAACACCGCGCCCATGCATTATTGACAGGTTTCCAGAGGCATTTATACAAGCCCATTGACTTAAAGCTGTTAGTCCATGTAGTTGCTAATTTAACTAACTCAGTCAGTAATTGTAATTTTAATTGAGAATTGAGTCGAGTTTAAATACTTGCCGACGAGTATTTAGGGCTTGCTGAAAAAATCCTTTGGTGAGGCAGGGAATAGGGAATAGTTTTATCCCTCATAATTTCAATTTCTTGTGGTACTAGAAATTGTCAATGCAAGACTTTTAAGCCTTATACACCTAAAAAACTTGCACTTTTTGGTGCGGTGATAGCCTGAAAAGTTTGAAATATCAGGATTTTACCGTTATTCAGCAAGCCCTATTTACAGCTATTCTCAGGTAAATAGACCACGCGGTAGGGGCACAGCATTGCTGTGCCCTTACGACGGATGTGGTTCAAATACATGAAAACTGCTGTAAGCTCAATCAAAAAACCTCTCCCTGGTTTTACTACGCAAAACCGTCCCTCTCCGACTCGGAGAGGGACAGACTTGAACTTTAGTTCAAGGCAGGGAGAGGTTCGTCGAATTCACGTTCTCCTTAGCAAGGGTAGGGGTTGGGGTGGGGCATTGGTGTCAACTTCAGCTCAAACCTTTGTCCCACATACGCTTTACCCCCCTTAATCCCCCCTTTCCAAGGGGGGAAAAAAGAATCTAGTTCCCTCACGCCACTTGCTTCAAGTCGGCAGAGCCGCCCAACGCAGTGGCTCCCCTTTATAAGGGGAGGGTTAGGGTGGGGTAACGCAGTGAATAACGGGAAGTGAATGAACTCAATATCACGTCTTCAAAAGGGTTTTACGTTAAGTTGACACCAATGGGGGTGGGGTAAAAGCCAATAAAAACTCAACTTCTTCTAATTCGTCCAGTCAAAGAAGCGACTACAAATATTAATCGAGTTGGCTCCACGGGTTTAGCCAAATGCAGTTGGAAACCTGCATTTAGAGCCTCTCTACGCTCGTCATCTCTGGCATGGGCGGTCAGTGCTACAGCTGGAATTTGTCCTCCTGACTCAACACTTAGTGCCCTCACCTGGCGAATCAGTGTATAACCATCTTCCTCTGGCATACTGATATCAGACAAAAGTAGGTCATATCCACCAGGATTTGCCATCAGCGTTGATAATGCTTCCCTTGCAGATGCAACCGCCGTTACTTCAACTCCGTAGACCTCAAGCACTGTTGTAAATAATTCGCGTACATATACTTCGTCATCCACCAAAAGTACCCGCACACCATCCAGTGACAGCACGTTATCATCTGAAGGTGCCAACTGGTCAATTACAACAGCTACGTTTGTAGGATTTGGCGCAGAACCTTCTTCGAGGTTAGTTTGCAGAGGTAATTTGACGATAAACGTTGCTCCTTGTCCCTCACCTTGGCTGTAAGCTGCAACTGTACCGTCGTGGAGTTCTACAACATGGCGGACGATGGCCAACCCAATTCCCAGTCCAGGATTTGAGCGGATTCTGCTGCTATCTGCTTGGCGGAAGCGATCGAAAACATAGGGGAGAAAGTCAGCGCTGATACCGTTACCAGTGTCGCTGACTTGAATTTGAGCTTGTTCATCAACGTATTCTAGTACAACATCGATTCTGCCTCCACTTGGGGTGAATTTAATGGCGTTAGAAAGTAAATTCCACATCACCTGTTGTAAGCGAACTGCATCACCTACAATTCTTCTGGTGGAAGGCTCTAAGCGAGATTCAATTTGAATATTTTTGGACTCTGCTGATAAACGCACTAGATTTACAGCTGACTCAACCACCAAAGCAAGGTCAATGAGTTCCAGGTTCAGACGCAGCCTACCTGAGGTAATGCGTGAGATGTCTAGGAGATCTTCAATTAGCTGGGCTTGAACCTTGGCGCTGTGTTCGATCGCTTCCAACCCCTGATTAATGGTAGCTGCATCCAGTTCGTGTGTCCGCAGCAGTTGTGACCACCCCATCAAGGCATTGAGTGGGTTTCGCAGTTCGTGGGAAAGTATGGATAAAAACTCATCCTTGGCGCGATTGGCTGTCTGGGCGGCAGTTCGGGCTAACTGTTCTTGAGTTAATAAATGAGCGCGTTCTGCTTCCCACTGTTTGAACCGGGTGATGTCTTCAATAGCCAAGAGAATCAACTGTGTATCGTCTATTTTAGGCATTTTCCGGGCGTTGAGCCGCATAATTTTATGCCCGATTTCTTCAAAGTTATGCTCAACTTCAAAATCTTGAATTTGGGAATTGTTTATGAGAATCTCTTCTAGGAGCGATCGCAATTGGGGAATATTCCACTGCCCATTGCCAATCTCAAAGATCGGGCGGTTTTCTGTTTGTGCTGGTATGACTTGGAAATTTTGGTAAAAAGACAAATTGGCGCCAATCACCCTTAACTCTGCGTTCAGCACCACCAAGGATTCTCGCACTGTTTCCACAATGGCTTGGGTGTAATCTCCAGATGCTTTGAGTTGACTCAAGCTGCGTTTTAAAGCGTCTATATCAACCAACACGATCACAGCACCATCAATTTTGCTGTCTATTGTTCGATAAGGTCGAATTCGCAAGTCATAAGAATGACCTTCTTGGTCTTCAACTTCCTGAGCTTTCAAGCTGAGGGTGCTAATCACCTCTAAGATTTGCTCTTCTAAATCTATGACATTGAGATTATGGTTAATATCACTTAGGGGTCGCCCGATATCGGTGGGAATCAGATTGAAGATTGTCTGCGCTGACGGTGTAAACCGCCGAATCCGCAAATCGCCTCCCAACATTAAGATCGGAATATTAATATTACTGAGCAGATTGAGTAAATCATTACTAATTTGAGTTGATTCGATATTGCGCCGTTGCAGTTCGTCGTTAATGGTGTTGAGTTCTTCATTAGTTGCCTGAATTTCTTCTTTGGCGGTTTCTAGTTCCTCATTGGTACTTTGCAACTCTTCGTTACTTGAGAGGATCTCTTCGTTGGCAGCTCTGAGGTCTTGATTAGTGGCTTGCTGTTCCTCAATAATTGATTGCAGATATTCTTTGGTGGTCGCCAATTCCTGTCTGAGTTGGGTGATTTCTTGCTCCTGATGCTTTGAGCGCCTGGTTCTGAGGGAGCGATCGCCAGTTACTTGTGCAGCACCAGGTGAGGAAGATACGTCTTCAAACAAAACTAAAAAGTAGGTTTCTGCTGCTACCGAAGATTTAAACGGAATGACATCAAACTTAACCTGCCTCACTCGCTCGCCATCTCTAATTTGTAAACTTTCCTTGGTGATGGACTGTTGCTGCTTTTTGGCCTGATGAATTGCGGTGCGTAACTCTAACCGCAAATCTGCTTTGGCCATCTTGAGCAAATTAAAGCTTGGTCTTCCGGGTGCTGGTTGTAGATAGGAACTAGTCTCTCCTCTAAATTGCAGAATTTCCAAATCGCCGTTGATAATTACACCCACCGGAGAGTATCGATTCAACACTACCCGGTCGGCTTCTTTTTGGATTTCTAAATCGTTAAAGCCATCTTCGCTGAATGTGGGTTGAGAGATGAGAGTTTCTGGGTGATAAGAGTTAGAGATCAAATCGATGCTCAGTCGCGCAGATCCCATTTTCCGGGAATAAATCTTGTACTTTCTGTCTACTAAAGCAAACAAGTCTGTAAATTCACCAACTGTTTCAGAAGTACCCAACATCAAATAGCCCGTTGGCTTGAGACCATAATGAAAGATTGGTAAGAGTTTCTTTTGGACTGGGCTTCCCAAATAAATCAACACATTTCGACAAGTAATCAAATCTACGCGTGAAAAAGGTGGATCGCCGATCAGGTTTTGTCTAGCGAAGACACACAATTCGCGCACCAGCTTACTAATTTGGTAACCGCCTTCTACCGGAATAAAGAACCGCTGTAAACGTTCTCGAGAGACATCTGCTAACTGGCTGAGTTTATAAACACCATTACGTGCTTTGTCGATCGCTACTTCATTAACGTCTGTAGCAAAAATCTGAATGGGTAGATTGATTGCTTGAGTTGTTAAATACTCTAGTAAGCAAATGGCAATGGAGTAAGCTTCCTCACCTGTTGAACATCCCGCTACCCAGATCCGCACGGGCGATTCTGGCGTTCGATCCTTGGTAATGGTTGGAAATACCTTGGTTTTTAAAGCGTCAAAAGCTTCGCTGTCCCGAAAAAAACTAGTGACAGCAATCAGCACATCTTGATACAAAGCACTTACTTCTTCAGCATGTTCCTGAAGATACTTGACATAATCCTCCAGGTTTTCCAGTTTGTACAAAATCATCCGACGCAAGATCCGCCGCTTCAAAGTAGTTTGCTTGTAGTAGCTAAAATCAACTCCTGTGGAAATTCGCAGCAGATTAAAGACTGTAGAGAGAGCGTCTGTGTTTTCCGTCGGCAATACCTCAGTCGGTTTGATTGGGGTAGGGCTAGCGATATAGGGATGACGACTAATTTTCCCCAGTTCTTCGGCAATGGCTGCTGGCGGTAAAATAAAGTCTACATAACCAGAAGCGATGGCCGTGCTAGGCATACTACTGACTCTTGCTGTATCTTCGCACTGAGCAAAGGTAATGCCCCCAGCCCCCTTAATTAGTTCCAATCCCCTTGCACCATCTGCATCGCCTCCTGATAGTACCACTGCGATCGCTTTACTTCCCCGCTCCTCTGCCAACGAACTAAAAAAAGCATCCACCGTCATAAAATGACCGCGAATCTTTTCCCGTGGCGACAGTTTCAACACCCCATTAAAAATAGTCATCCTAGCATTGGGCGGAATCACATACACATGATTTGCTTCCACCACCATCCCATCCTGCACCTCATGTACAGGCATCTCAGTTGTTCTGGAAAGAATTTCACTCAACAAACTTTTTTGATTAGGGCTTAAGTGTTGAATCAGCACAAATGCCATACCTGTATCGATTGGCAAATGGCTCAATAGTTGCGTAAATGCCTCCAATCCACCCGCAGAAGCTCCCATTGCCACAATCGGAAATAATTCCTTTTGATTTTCTGGTTCTTGTTCGCTATCAGCAGCTTGCCCTGTTGTGGAATTAGATTGAGATTTTTTAGAAGACCGCCGGGGTGCCATGTTGTCCACTAAATAATAGTTTCGGGTGCTTCGTTTTTAATTAAAAGCAGTTGTATATTCTTATTTTGACTGCTTCGATCGAACTTTACCTTAACGGGGTTCATATTATACCCATAGTACTAAGAATGTTCTATTCCTAAAGTAGGATTTGCATACAGGTTAAATCCCAACCAACAAATTCATTTATTGTAGAGACGCCGATTTATCGCGTCTTTGATATTCGCGAACGAGCCTTTGATATTCGCGAACGAGTCTTTGATATTCGCGAACGAGTCTTTGATATTCGCGAACGAGTCTTTGATATTCGCGAACGAGTCTTTGATATTCGCGAACGAGTCTTTGATATTCGCGAACGAGTCTTTGATATTCGCGAACGAGTCTTTGATATTCGCGAACGAGTCTTTGATATTCGCGAACGAGTCTTTGATATTCGTGAACGAGTCTTTGATATTCGCGAACGAGTCTTTGATATTCGCGAACGAGTCTTTGATATTCGCGAACGAGTCTTTGATACTCGTGAACGAGTCTTTGATATTCGTGAACGGTTAAAGGGTAAAGGTTAAAGGTTTTTTCTTTCCCCTTTCCCCTTCCCCTTTTCCCCAAAACCCAACAAGTATTGCCCTCTACCCCTTCTTCCCCTTTCCTCTTCGTGGACGGCGAAATAACTAAAAATAAGCTAAAATTCAAGCATAGTAAGCATTTCACGCTTAGGATCGCTCCATGCTTGACACCTTGGAAACCCGACTTTACGAACTAGAACAATTTGCCAACGCCCTTGTCTCTAATCAACTGACGCACATTAGCGTGTTGAGTATTGGTATTATCTTTGCCGCTGGCTTGCTCACCAGCCTTACCCCCTGTATGCTTTCCATGCTGCCAATTACCATTGGTTACATCGGCGGTTACGAAGCAAAAAGCCGCCTCCAAGCCGCTGCACAATCAACTTGGTTTGCTTTAGGATTAGCAACAACCTTAGCAGGACTAGGAATAATAGCAGGTTTAGTGGGAAAAGTCTACGGTCAAGTGGGAATTGGTTTACCGATTATTGTTAGCATCATCGCCATACTCATGGGGCTGAATTTATTAGAAGCCCTACCTTTGCAATTTCCATCCTTAAACGAAACCAATTGGATTTCCCAAGATTTACCCACAGGATTGCGTTCGTATTTGCTGGGGCTGACTTTCGGTTTAGTTGCATCTCCCTGTAGCACCCCTGTTTTAGCCAGCTTGCTTGGTTGGATTGCCAACACCCAAGATTTAATTTTAGGCGCTGCTTTACTACTTTCCTATACAGCCGGCTATGTAGCACCATTGATTTTAGCGGGTACTTTTACTGCTTCAATTAAAAAGTTGCTAGAATTACGTCGCTGGTCAGGTTGGATTAACCCAGTTAGCGGGGCATTATTGGTAGGATTCGGTGTATTTTCCCTAATTTCTCGAATTCCTCTTGGTAGTTTTTAAGAAAGAATTCAGAATTCAGGAGTCAGAATTCAGGAGTCAGAATTCTGAATAGTTAAATAATCAGGATAAAATTTGATGAATCAACGTACAAATCATACTAAATTGCTTCTAAAATGCGACTTATTTTTCGTAAATACTGAATTCTTACATTTTTCTGAATTCTGAATTCTGAATTCTGAATTCTGAATTCTCAAAACATCAATTAACCCATGTGAGTAATGACATTAGAAGATTCCACTTCCAAAAAAATTAGTTTGTGGGCTGTACCTGGGCAGTATTTCCGCCGAGAGTTTTTGCCTGTACTGACAGATTTACGATTGGCGATCGCCCTGCTATTATTGATTGCAATCTTTAGCGCTACCGGTACTGTAATTGAGCAAGGACAGTCTCCCGCATTTTACCAAGCAAACTATCCAGAACATCCGGCATTGTTTGGTTTCTTAACTTGGAAAGTTATTCAAGTAGTTGGCTTAGACCATGTATATCGTACTTGGTGGTTTTTATCATTACTCATTTTATTTGGCACCAGCTTAACAGCTTGTTCCTTTACCCGTCAGTTACCAGCCTTAAAAGCAGCCCAACGCTGGAAATATTACGAAGAACCACGGCAATTTCAAAAACTAGCTTTAAGCGCAGAAGTAGATACTGGTTCATTGAATTCTCTGAACCAAATCTTACAAAACCACCGCTATAAAATTTTTGCCGATCCAGAAAAAGAAAATCTTTTATACGCCCGCAAGGGAATAGTCGGACGCATCGGGCCAATTATTGTTCATATTGGCATCGTCGCTATTTTGCTAGGGGGAATTTGGGGGGCAATGACTGGATTTATTGCCCAGGAAATGGTTGCTGGTGGCGATACATTTCAAGTGAAAAATATTATAGATGCTGGTCCTTTAGCAGCAGCCCAAGTGCCAAAAGATTGGTCTGTGCGAGTCAATCGTTTTTGGATTGATTACACTCCAACTGGGGGCATCGATCAATTTTATTCAGATTTATCTGTCTTAAATAATCAAGGCAAGGAAGTTGACCGCAAAAAGATTTTTGTCAACGAACCTCTGCGCTATCATGGCGTAACTTTCTACCAAACTGATTGGGGAATTGCAGCTGTTCGCGTCCAATTTAATAACAGCCCAATTTTTCAGTTACCAATGGTCAAGTTAAACACCAATGGCCAAGGTGCGATTTGGGGAAGCTGGATTCCGACTAAACCAGATTTGAGTGAGGGTGTTTCCGTGCTAGCGAAAGACTTGCAAGGAATGGTATTAATTTATGATGTCAATGGTAAACTAATTAATACTGTACGCGCTGGTATGTCCGCCCAAGTCAATGGCGTGAAGCTGAAAATCATAGAAGTAATTGGCAGCACCGGCTTACAAATTAAAGCCGATCCAGGTATACCAATTGTTTATTCAGGATTTGGTTTACTCATGTTGGGTGTGGTGATGAGTTACTTTTCCCACTCGCAAATTTGGGCATTACAAAAAGGCGATCGCTTGTATGTCGGTGGTAAAACTAATCGCGCCCAAGTTGCCTTTGAACAAGAAGTTTTAGAAATTTTAGATCGACTGAGTTCACAGCCAAAGAGTGAGGACAAAGAAATGGCAATTGAAGTTTAATTGTCATTGGGTATTGGGCATTGGGCATTAGTTCTGTCTCTACGATTATCTCAAAGTCCCCCTTTTTAAGGGGGATTTAGGGGGATCTAAAACGTTTTGCTACCAACAATTTGACTTTTAAACCATCTTCTTAGAATTCATCAAACCCGGAAACGATTTGAGTAGTACAACTCCTCCAATCACAGCAAAAATTGATCCTAAGCCGGTCAACATCAGAGGTAAAAACCATAAAGTTAGCCACGAGTTGATCGTTGCAGAACCTGGCTTGTCAGGAGTGTATAGAATTTCTACGTGCTGACCTTTAGCAAATTGTGATGGACTGCTACCTGAATTTAATTCAAAAACCGTTGATTCACCAGAACGGGTAGTATATTGCACCACTGGATAGTAGAGATAAGACCGACGACCGTTGCTATCAGGTGATGAAAGACGTTGCACCAACTCAATGACTGTCCCTTCTGCTGGAATTGCCGCAGCCACAAAAGAACGAGTATTCATGCCAATAATTATTCCCGTGACAGCAATTATGCTGCCAACACCACCGAATATTGAACCAAATATCAGAAAAAATTTTGTATCTTCATTCATAGGATGTTTAAAAGTTTGATATAGCTAAAAGTATTGGTTTTCTGTTTTAATTTCAACTTTTCGAGGTTATTTATAAAGTAAAAATATAATTTTTGTAGGGTGCGTTAGGCTAAAGCCGTAACACACCCTACTTAAGGTTTACTTTATAAATGGTTTCCATAAGTCGATATTTTTAGAATAAATAACAATCGGGGAAAAGTAGGGGAGATGAGTTAGGAGTTAGGAGTTAGGAGTTAGGAGTTAGGAGTTAGGAGTTAGGAGTTTGGAGTTTGGAGTTTGGAGTTTGGAGTTTGGAGTTTGGAGTAGCCTTGTCAAGCTGACTTTTTTGGAGTCGCCAAAAGTTTGGCACTCACCGATTACTTAATTTTGTCTTGGTGCATTGGGATTATTAGACCGCTTATATTTGTAGCTAAGTTCAAGTGCATTGCAAAAGCTATTGAGGCTATTCAGCAAAGCATTATAGTAAAGGTAAGCATCGTCCCGTTCATTTTGAAGACGGGCATACAAGGTCAGCTCTGGCTCTGGGGCTAGATGATCCTTTGGGATATCTAAGCCTGCTTCAGTTAAGCGCTCTGCTGCGATCGCAACTAACAATGACCCAACTGTATAAGTCTCACCATTGTGAAGATCGTTCAGTCCAGGTAAGATTAACTCTGCTCCTGGCAACTCATTGAGATTCATGACTGACCCGCCTCTAGGTTATCTTCAAAACGTTCGATGAAGTTCTCGACTTTACTTCTGAGTACATCAGGGTTAAGAGAGGGGAATCGGATTAATTCGGGTGCAATAGCTTCAAAGCAATCCTGTAGCTCTCTCAAAGAAAATAATTTCTGTTTGTACATGGCTTGAACATCTTTAATGTCACGGTCAAATCCCCTGGATAGCTTAGAGAGAGCCTGGGCTGTAAAGTCATAGTGATAAAACGAGATTTGACCTTGTTTGCCAATGAATACGCTCCTGTCACGCCATCCCGGAAGAGGGGGTAAGAAATCCTGTGGAGAAGCCAGTTCGATATTGATGTTCAATTCTTGTTTGAGTTTGGCGATCGCTTGGAAAATACCTGGGGGTTCAGGATCTAGACGAATATCGACATCTACCGTGGAATTACGCCATCCAATCAGTAGGGCACTAGCACCACCTGTAAAGTAAATGCAACCTGAACCCTGAGCTTCTCTACCCAGGACTTGCATCAGTCGTTCTATCTTTTGAGAATCAACGTTTGGACGCATATTATTGAACAATTTGGTTACAGTGACGAAGAATCTCCTACATCAACTCCATCTCTTGCAAACCCTGGCGTAGTCTCTTGGCTTCTTGGGGATTATGTCTTTCATGAAGGGCGATCGCTTTTTTAAAAGCTGCTAAACTTTCTTGATGATTGCCAGCTTTTAGCAACACTACACCTAAATTTTGATACGCTTCGGCATAGTTGGGATTTAATACGATGGCATTTTGATAACAAGCGATCGCATCTGTCAATAAACCCAAAGCTTTAAATGTCATCCCCAGATTATAATATGCAGCAATAAAACTCGGATCGATTTTCAAAGCTGCGGCATAAGCAACTTTTGCACCGTTGAAATCTCCTGCTGCTTTGAGTAAGTTACCCAGGTTGTTGTATGCTCCTAGTTTGAGCATGGGATAAATTGGCAACTTAATCGCAGTTTGATAATGAGAAATCGCCTGTGGGAAATTTTTTAAGCGGCTGTAGGCAATGCCTAAATGATAGTGGAGTTCGTACAAAATATCGTAGTTTTCTTCCCCAGCCGCGTGATTTTCAGTCATCTGCTTTAATCCTCGTCTGAGTAACTCCATCCCTTGGGCAATTTTCCCAGTTTCCACATACAACGCCCCTAATTTACTGCAAACATAGGGGTCATCAGGATGAGTAGCGAGGAATCCTTCCATGGCCGCTGTAGCTTTGGCATATTTATTATTTTGAGCGATCGCACTTTTTTGATATCCTGTGTGCAGAATTGCTACTCCTGGTAAATAACCCACCTGCCAATGCGGTTCTTTGGTTAAAATTGCTGACACGCTATCATCCACTAAGGCATGGTACGGACGGTCAAAGCGAATATCTGGATGATTGCGAAATAATCTCGAAACCAGAGAATAGGGAGATTGTTCTGCACCGACTTCTTGGCGGACAAGGTTGAGTAACAGATATTCGTCTCTGGCGATCGTGTCTCGCAATAGCGGTACAATTCCTGGTGTCAGAGTTTCATCAGCATCTAACACCAAAACCCAATCACCAGTTACATATTTTAAAGCGGCATTGCGGGCGGCACTGAAATCATCGCACCATTTAAAATGATGGACTTTCGCCCCGAACTGTTGGGCAACATAAGGAGTGCGATCGATTGAGCCTGTATCCAACACTACCATTTCATCTACCACTTTGTTCACACTGCTCAGGCATTTAGGCAATGTTGCTGCTTCGTTTTTCACAATCATGCACAGACTCAAACTCATAAGCCAATGGTCATTTAATTTAGTGTTTGAAAAATGGGGAGATGAGGAGAGAACAACTCCTAACTCCTAACTCCTAACTCATAACTCAGTACTCAGCACTTTAATTATGTGCAAAAATCAAGATTAACAAAATTAGTGAGTCATTCCAGCAGCAAGGGGGAATTTAATGCAGGGTCAAACCATAGGTGGACGCTACCAAATTCTTACCCAACTGGGACAAGGGGGATTTGGTACGACTTTTTTAGCTCAAGACATACAAAGACCAGGGAATCCGCAGTGTGTTGTTAAGCATTTTAAACCACTATCTACCGATGCATACACTTTAGGGGAAGCTAAACGTTTGTTTGACCAGGAAGCATTAATTCTGGAAACATTAGGAAAGCATGACCAAATTCCTCAATTGTTGGCTCATTTTGAAGAAAATCAACAATTTTATTTAGTTCAAGAATTTATATCTGGTTACGATCTTACTCAAGAAATACCTCCTGTAGGTGAGCGATTGAGTGAATCTGAAACTATTAAACTTCTCAAGGAAATTTTGGAAGTTTTAGCATTTGTCCATCAGCACAATGTGATTCACCGGGATCTCAAACCTGCCAATATTCGACGCAGACAATTAGATAACAAAATTGTATTGATTGACTTTGGGGCTGTGAAACAAATTACTACCCAGATGGCTAATTCTCAAGGGCAAACAAGTTTCACAGTTGCCATTGGTACTTATGGTTATATGCCAAGCGAACAAGCTAATTGCACTCCCCAATTGAGCAGCGATATCTATGCAGTGGGAATTATTGGTATCCAAGCTTTAACAGGCATTAATCCTGCTGATTTTGGCGCTCAAGGATTACCAACAAACCCTCATACAGGAGAAATTGATTGGCGCAATCAAATACAAGTCAGCCAGCAGCTAGCAGAAATTTTAGAAAAAATGGTGTTATATGACTTTCGCCAGCGTTATCCCACAGCAACATCGGCATTGCAAGCTTTAGAAATGCTGGATAAAATACCAGACACTACAATTCAGAAAACCTTGCAACTTAAACGCCCTCGGAAATTTTTCCTCAGTGTAGGAATAACCGCAGTAGTTGCTACTATAAGTCTCTGGTTGTTACAATTACAAACTCCTACACAGAATTTTTTGACATATCAAGATTCTAGTTATGGAATAAAAATCAAATATCCAGACACTTGGAAAATTCAAGAAACTCCAAATTTAATCACTAAAGAATTAGTCACATTTTTATCACCTAAACAAAGTGACGCAGATAATTTTCAAGAGCTTTTGACTATCTCTGTTGAAGATTTTTCCGGCACTTTAAAGGAATCGCAAGATTTATTTACTAAAGAAGTCAAAGCTACTTTATCTGATGCCAATATTGTAAATAGAAGTGAAACAACTCTAGCAAAAAAAACAGCTAATCAATTAATTTTCACCGGCAAAGATGGAAAAAAGAGTTTAAAAAATTTACAAGTTTGGACTTTAAAGGGTAATCAAGCATACGTCATCACTTATTCAGCAACAATAGATGATTACGATCGCTTTTTGCCCACCGCAGAAAAAATGATTGAATCCTTTGAAATTAATTGATGATTTTGTGATATGGGATTGATTCTTGTACAGACGGCGATTTATCGCGTCTCTTGCCTTGATTGAACCGTATTGACTGCTAACCCGATTTTTCAGGCGGGAAGGGGGCGTGTGATGCAATTGAAAAATAACTTCAAGCAGTTTAGACTTCATCAATTCCAGGTTTACTGATTTTTTGAGATTTACCCAATGTGCAACTCAAAATCAATCAACCGATAGTTCAACACATTAACAGCCTGTTGTTCTAGCTGAGTAGATAGAGTCTCAGCAATATCAATCATCTGATTTATTTCAGGAAGCCATGCTGAATTTGTGCTAAATACTTCTCGATAAAACTGGATACACCCTCGCAAATGAGAAATGAACGAATGAGTTAATCTAGTTTGATAATGACTTAACGCAGATATATCAGGAATGCGATCGCTCAAAATTGCATCAATTACCGCCCCTGCCAATATTGCACTGCGTAACGCAAAAGGCGTACCTTCCCCACTTACAGGATCGATCTTAATCGCAGGTTCGCCTACCATCAGCCAACCCGAACCGCAGAGAGGCCATTGCAAGTGGGGGGCAGAAGAAAAACAATTTACCTTTTGTAAATCGTTGACAAATGTGCTGATTGTAGTGCTTTTATACAAACATTCCAACAACGCCCGTCGAGGATTAGCTGGAGTTATGGGCAAACATGCCTGAAGCATAGCGCCACCATCGACTGGAGCATAAAATAACCAACCGTCAGCCAGCGACTCTATATAACAGGCATGTGCAGATTTGGGCGTGTCTTGTACCTCAGCGGTGACTATAACTCGTTGACCGCCAACCAAAGATTGAGAACTTTCGGGCAAAGCGATCGCCCTTTGTTTGTGTCTGGTATACACTGTCCAAGGATAGTTCTGCGATATTTGTTGAGCAGTCAATTGACTGACATCAATCATGCGCGTGTGCTGCATGACCTTAGAGTTTCGCAGTAATTCTAGTAAAGAGTGCGATCGAATCGCCAATGCAGGTTGTTCTACCTGCACTGGCTGTCTGCCCCAACGCACCAAACGATGAGTCAGACGTTGACTGTAAATACTCAGATTGACATCCGGGAAAAGCTGGGCGAGCAATGTTTCGCTAACATCGTTTAGTACTAATGATGGCCCAAAAAAGTGAGATTTTGCTGGGTCACATAGCAAATCGCAATGATAACCCAGCTTGGCTAAGGCTGCAACCACAGCATAAGCACTTAAACTGTCACCAACAACAGCCACAGGAGTCACGTCGCTTCGCTCCGAATTCAAAATTCAAAATTCAAAATTAATATGCTTTCTGCCTCCTACCTCACTTCTCCTGTCGGAGACGCTGCGCGAACGACTACGCTCAGTGACCACCTGCCCCCTGCCTCCTGCCTCCATAAACTTCAGACTGACTTATTGAAACGTGGTTTGGGAAATAGCATTATCAAAATGGGCAAGCACTTCATCAATGCTTTCATTGTGGGCTTTCTGCAAAACTTTAGAGAGAATCGGCTCTTTCAATACCTTTGATTCAGTCAATGGTGCTTTTTGGGCAAATTGAGCGATCGCAGAACTTTGCAATACCCCTGATTCCAGCAATTGCTTTTTGGCTGTATTTAACAAAGTTTGGGCAATCTCCTGGGATGTAACGGGAGGATCGCTTTCCCACCATTTAGGAATGGTAAACAGTGGTGTCAGGCCTTTTTCTGCCAGCTTAAAATTGATTGCGTTCAGCTTAAACATCAAGGAAATTGCTTGACGTAGCGATGCACCACTAATTTTTTCATCTTGCATAGCAAACGCCAACTTCAAAAACACTATCAAGGTTAAATATAAAGCGTCACTTTGTTTTTGCAGGATGAACCCTTCGCTGCCTAATTCTTCAACATGGGGAACACCATAGAGCTTACTGTTAGGTAATTCCGGGTTAGGTCGATCGCTTTCTTGACTCCACTGACCGCCGCGAATATATTTTGGTAAATCACTACGACCCGCATTGTCATAGAAAGCCAAATTCTGCTGGGCAGTACTGAAACGCACATAGTGTCCTTCACCCTCATCAATAATTAACTTGATGATTTCCACCGCCCGCCGTTGCGTTTCTGGGTCTAACTCTTCTGGTGAAAGCTGTTGCAACGAAGTCTGAATCCCAACGTACATCCCATCCAGCCCAGTTGAGGTAGAGCGACTAGGTTCTTCTACATCGATAAACCACTGCAACTGAGTACTGGTAAGACTTTGCAAATAGAAGGGTACTTCAAATCTGCGTCCAATTTTGGCAGCCCGTTTGACAGTCGTTTCGACTCCCAGTAACTTTAATACTTGGTTGACCCAGTGCAAATGGCGCATTTCATCAATAGCGATATTGAAGACCTCATTAGCTCCTTTCCAAATACGGAATGTTTTCAAATCTGGCTCTGGCGGCTCCTCGGCTGGAGCATTTACAGAATAGTAGGCGTAGAGATATTGCACTGCTAAAGCGTGTTCTACTGTAGCTAAATAAGCTAGTTCCTTTTTAATTTCTTCTAGAGTTAGAATTCGTCCTTTCGGCGGAATAGGAGGTTTGTAGGATTCGCCATATTCCCGACCATTCACCACTGGGCGCAGTTGCTCCCAATCGACCATCATTTCTGCATAGTCGATTTCCCGGAGGCGACGAGCTTCGTAACTGTTAGCAATATCTTCGGTTTGTGGTTCTATATTCGAGTTCTTACGTTGGAAGTTGAGATATTGGTATTTACCATCTTCACTGCTATTGACATCAGGCTTATTAGATGCCCAATAAAAACATTGACAATCCCGGAAATCGTAAGTCCAGGGAGTACACAAGGTACGTGTCAGTTCACCTGGTTTGTAAACATCTGGGTCAATGACGCCTTGATTGCTCAAGTAAACTGACCGATCTGTAATCAAGACGGCAAATTTCAAATTACCATTTGGATCTCGTTCTACATGACTATTATTCTTGTTCCAAGAGCTATTTAATTGAGCTAGAGCAGCATTCAAACTATCACCTGTCGCTGGCGGTTTCGGCCCGATCGCTACGGCAGTTTTTCCTGGAAACAGCGCATTAACTTTGCGCCAGATATATAAGCCGCCTAAGTCTTTAATATTAGTAGTATTATCAGTATCAACGAACTCAATAGCTGGCGGATTCGTGGCATCCTCATCAGCAGCAGTTTTCCCCTTGAGAATCCACAAAAACAACTCATCTTGGAGATCGCTTTCTTTCAATCCTAAGTTAATCCATTGGGCGGCGCGATCGCTGGGAGTTAGCCCAGCAAGTCGAGCGCCATCACTGCGATAGACTTCAAAATACAACCCAGGGAAGAAGTACTTATGTAGATTCCGGGCATCCATTTCCAACCCAGGATAGCAATTATCTACAGCATCTTCTGGGCGGGTAGTGGTTGGATTCCCCGGAACAATGTAAGCAGCTCGTGCAGTCAGGTTACGCGGAAAAATCTTCCATTCTTTTGGATCTTGGGGTGAGAATTCATTGGGTCGCCACGGGTTATTATTTTTGGTGATTTTCATATGTTTCCAGTTAAATTTGTAATTCCGTTTGCAAAGTAGGTTTCGGGAGTCACAAAATACTCAGGAGTGTAAGTAGACAATTCGGCATAAGCTGCCAAACAGAATTCCAGCCAGCCGCGAATGTAATCGCAGCCAATTCGCCCACGTTTGCTGACTTCGTGGTAACAACCTCCTCCACAGAGGTAACGCGCCCAACAATCACTACATGGTTTGATAGAGTTGACATGATTTCGCTGTAATAGCTGCTGTCGAGCCGCAAAGTCTGAGCCTTGCTGCACTGACCCCATAGCCCACTCTTCATCTCCTACCAATCGATGACAGGCATAAAGTTGCCCTTGAGCATTCACGCTCAGATAACCTGCACCCGCACCACAGGGGTAGGGACGATGGCTACCACGATGAATTTCATTGAGTGCCGTTTCAAAGTTGGTAAATGGGAAACGCTTACCCTGCAAGAGGTGTTGTTTACATACCTCACCACATTCGACCATGTGCTGCAAAAATAGCTCGAACTCTTCAGCCCCAAAGGCATACTCTGCATTCGGTGACACCAGCACCGGAGCAAACCCCGCATCATCAACACCCAAGGACAGCACATGTTGCAAAATTGGCAGTAAGCGTCCGCTTTGGGGCGTGACTGTCATCCGAGCCGACAAATGACCAGGACGCTGAACTGACATGACTTCTAAGCCACGTAAAACCGCTTCGTAACTTCCTCGACCGTTGACTGTTGGGCGTAACTGGTCATTGAGAAATTGCGGCCCATCGAGGCTAACAGACACATTAAATCGGTACTCGGCGAATAAAGCTGCATCTTCCTCTGTAACCAAAGTGCCGTTTGTCGTCAGAGAAAACCGGACTTTATGCCGGGTTTCTTGGCCGCGCTGACTGGCATAACGGGTAATGTGGTGGATTAATTGGCGGTTTAACAGAGGTTCTCCCCCCATAAACCCGACAACTAAATCTACACCTGGCTCGGCCTCGGCGATTAGACGGTCTACGGCTTGCTGGGCGATGTCCTGGGGCATGAACTGTGTTTTGCTACCAAACTTGCCCTCGTCAGCATAGCAATACTTACAGCCAAGATTGCAGCTTTGGGCAACGTTCAACGATAGCGAACGTAGGGGAGGCGGTTCAAGAGGAGTATCATCAATGGCAGGATAACCACCTGGCATCACAAAGCTTTGACGAAAGTCGGCGATTTCCTGCTCGGTTACAGAGTCGTCTACCACTAGCAATTGAGCGATGCGCTGGGCGGTGGACTCGTCGAGATCGAATATTCGGGAACCATCCACCACTAGCAAGTGTTTTGCGAAATCGCTCTCAAACAGATGAAAGTCGCGGGATAAATTGTCTACTTTCGGCGATATGGGTGACTGTGGTAATGGAAGATTCACGATCAACTATCCTCATCTTCAGATTTTCCTTGGCCGTTTTGTAACACTTCTAACCATTCTTTCATCAAGTAGTACTGACGTTGGGAAATGGACATCGGTGTGGAATCGGAACCTCGCATCAAGGCGGGCATTTGTTTGTCGTATGATTTCGGTTCGTCTGTGGGTTTGCGAATCCATTGTTTAAACACTTCTGGGCGTTGTCCCATACGTTGCTTGAACACTTCGTAAGCCAGAAAGCGTACATGATTCATCCGACCTAATTCCGTCAAAGGTAATGGATGACCTGGGCGTGGGGGTACAGGCTCAAAGGGGAAAGGAGCGTCTGCGCCTGAATCACTTGGGTTATTGGCTAACTGCGATCGCAAATTTTGTTGATCCAGATTAGAAGCTTCCATTGTCTCGCGGACTCGTTGCATTAAATCAGCGATTTCCGCTTCTGTTTCCGGCCAGTTTCGCCCCTCGATAAATGCTTGATGCAAAACTTCGTCTCGTTTGACTAAATCGCTTAAACCATCAGCAATGGAGACAAATGGCCGCCGGTCTGGTTGGAAGTCTTGCGGACAACATGTGTAACGAGCATAAGCAGTTAGTTGACCTGTAGCGACACTTGCTCCTGTGACTGTCACTTTAATCAAACCGTCATTGGAATCATCCAAAAATCCCAAGCTAGTGTTATCCGGTTCTTGAGCATACAGACCCCCAGGATTAGTGCGCGGATCTTGATTATCCTCTGGCCCTGGATTCCAGTGAGGCCATGCAGCATCGGGATTGAGACAGCAGTTGATTTGCCGCAAAAATACCGCTTGGTCTTGAATCAGGGGGATCAATTGGGTTAAGTTGCGATCGCTACTATTGCTAGGAGCATAAATCAATCCTTGCGGTGGGCTAATTCGCAAACGCAACTCAGGCCAACTTGGATTAGGGCGAATTACCTGCACATGGCCTAATGGAACATCCACGCCAGGGGGAATCAGAGGATTTTCTGCCCCTTCAGGACTGTGACCCAATATCGGATGTAAAAGATGATTTGTACCGGGAATTTCGATCGCAGCTTCAACGAGATCCCCATCTGCTAAGGTGTAGTGATATGCTTTGCGGTTGGCTGCTTCCACGTGCCACACTACATCATTGAGACTCAATTTAGCTGCTTGCAATTCATTCAGTCCTATGGGGCCTTCATGCCCGTCTGACCAACGTCCATGTAACTCAAAAAACGGACAAACCGGACGCCACTTACCTTTATCTTTGAAGCGAATTTCTTCTGGCAAATAAGCAGAAATATTGCCGTTGGGATCGATGTTAAACGTCAGTGCAGGTTTGATGACTGTTTCAGCTGTACCCCGAGGCGAGTAATCATTCTCCGCCCAATGGAAATTCTCCATTGGGTATGGGGATTGTCCAAACCGAGCAAAGGCTAAGGGGGGACAAATCCAAATTTCTTCAAGAATTAACCGATCTTGAGAAGACATAAAGAATGTTAAGTTATGTATTATTAAATACCCTCTAGACAAACTCTAGAATATTTAGCGTCTTATAAGCACATACTTGAAGGTTAAATTTTACATATATTTATATACTTAGATTTATTTTTACCAAAAAGGGGAAAGGGTAAGGGGGAAAAGGTTAAAGGGGAAAGGGAAAATACCAAACCTTTTCCCCTTTCCCCTTACCCTTTTCCCGACTTATGCAAGAAATCTTATGTTGTTGTTGCTGGTCAACTTGTGGCTGATCCCAAAGATAATGAGCGGCTAGCAGACTCAGGACTTACGCAACTAGCACAGGCGATCGCTAAAATATAGTGCTTCTGTACTATATAAGTGACGCAACAGGCACAGGGCGATGCCTACGGACTGGTGTTTAATACCCTGCTTTTACGAATATATTTAACTAGCGGAAGTTTTCAACGAGGTCAACAAAATAAATGAATAAGATGGGATTGGTAGTTGCAGCAGTTGTTATCATGTCACCTTTCACCTTAGGTGTAAACAATGTGCAAGCTGTGAACGAGCAAGTAAAAATAACTAAAAGTAATCAACCAGAACAGTCTGTGCAAAGAATTTTTACAAGCCTGATAAATGCTATTGAGCAAAACAACTACACTCAGTTTATTTCCCTTGGAAATGCTGCTTTCAAAGAAGGTATTACAAAACAAACATTTACACAAGTTAGTGGACAGTTGGCTCCTCGCATCAAAAAAGGATATTCAGCAGTTTTTTTGGGAAATCTGAATCAGCAAGGGTATCAAGTTTATTTATGGAAACTGACATTTTTTGATGGCAGTGATGATGTCTTAGCTAGACTTAGCCTCAAAGATGGAAAAATAGGTGGATTTTGGCTGAATTAGGCGATCGCCCAAGAGGTCTAATTTTTCCTCTAAGAATTTTACGGGGGCGATAGCGATCGCCCTTAAGGCAACTTGTAAACGTTGCCGCAAATAATATTAGCGCATACCTAAATATAGATAAGCGCTATTGTTTTATTTCAATTCAGGGAGAAAATATAGTGAAATGAGTTCCCTGATTTTTACTATTAATTAATTCCAATTTGATTGATTACAAAGCACTGCGACGATTTAGCAAGTTCCACAAGAAAACAGCGACAATTGCGCCAAGAACCGCTACTGCAATACCAGGAATGCTGAGTGTGGGGGCGGCTAATGTCAAGGTTCCTGTACTGAAGAACACACCCAAACTACCACCAACAAAAGCACCAATAATTCCTAATAAGATTGTTCCCAGGATTCCGCCGCCTTGATGACCGGGGTAGATAGCCTTGGCAATAGCACCAGCAATTAGACCTAAAACAATCCAAGCAAGAATATTCATTGTTTTAATTTGAGAAACGCTTTTTAATGACAAATATACAATAGCAATCGAAACATTGACGTTCAATCTACCAGCAGAATCAATTATTAATAGCCTTGAGGATGAATGCTATCACTTCTCGTGATGAACTCCCCTAATTCCAATGGATAAATAAAAAAGCTCCTAGTAGGTCTAAAACTAGGAGCTTATTAATTCATTGCTTGATAATTGCAGTATATACATTTCTAATGATTTATCTCATCTACTTGAAGAATTAAGCTCAAGTTTGAAAGCCGAATATTAATTTGATAAGGTGAAGGAGTAAATGGCTTGTAGCTGCGGGTATTGGGGCTACCGACCATTGGAGGACTTTACCAAAATACACAGACATGGCTTAATTGAACTGTTAAACCTAGATCGGGCAATCAAGTTTCCGTCTTACTCAACATTCCGACGAGTACTCAAAACAGTAGATTTTCAGCCATTCATCGACTTATTTGATAATTGGGCATCAGTTTTTGTTCCACCAATGCCTCATGAGAGACTGGCGTGCGATGGCAAAGGCATTCGTTGCACAGTCACAGATTACAGTCAATCGTACCAAAACTTTATCAGTTAGCGTATCATTTTATAGTCACAAACACGGTATTGTACTTAGAATGCAACCAATGTCAAACAAAAAAATTAGTGAAGTGGCGTAGGCGTAGCCCGTCGTAGACATCGTACAACAATTAATATCGCAGTTCTACTCCTTTAATAGGTGTACAATCAAAATAACAGATTTAGCTCATAAGTGTTGGGTAATAGTTAATAATGTCTTTCACTAAATATTACCCATTATTAATGCTTATTTAAATCTGTAAATATTGTAAACTAATGATATGTATAATGAAAAAGTCATTCGCAGACAGGGCAGAATTACTTTATCAAAAGCTGAAAGAATATTTGCGATCGCCCAACCGTTGGTTTTTAGATACACCAGAAAGATCGCTCTTAGAAGCTTACCAAGCAGCCCAGAGAATTAAAAATATCGAAATTGAACATTTTGATGGCAATAAAATCTCTTCAAGCTCAGGAAAATATACTGAAAATGTCATGTCTTATTGGCAAGTATATCTTGATAAAAACTTAACTATTATCAAAATTAGGCTGGCAGAATTCACACTGAGTCGGACAATTATCGATATCTCCGATTCTGTATTGCTAGAAAAATTGCAGGTTATTGATGAAGTTGTAGAAAAATACGGCATCAAAAACCAGCTTAATAATTCTCAATCCTTAGAAATTAGCCAGCGCAAAATAAACAAACAATCAGACTCATCTAATATCGATGATATTAAAACTACATCTCCCTTCCAAAAAACTGGAGTCTTTCCTGGGTCTATTGGCAGAAGCATTAATGTAATTAAAGGAGATTTTTCACCCAATGCAGAAGAAAATTTTGCCAGAAATTATCGGTTGTCTAGAAATAGGACAAGAATTGCTCTGAGATTTTTTATCATTTTAATTATTGTACCGCTGTTAACTCAACATTTATCTAAAGAATTTGTAGTCAGTCCCATAGTAGAAAAAATTAGGGGAGAGAATACAACTCAACTTTTCATCAATTCTGATATGGAAAAAGAGGCTCTCCATGAATTACATAATTTTCAAGCACAACTAAGGTTTGAATATCTCCTGAATCAAGCACCACAACTATCATCAGAAGCAGTACAAGAAAAGATAAAAGACAAAGCATTGGAAATTGCTGAAGAATTTCGCCTGAATAGTAACAGCAGTATTAGTAATGTTTTTGCGGACTTAATATCATTAATTTCTTTTGGTTTAGTTATCAGTCTGAGTAAAAAAGAAATTGTAATTGTTAAATCGTTTATAGATAATATTGTCTATGGTCTTAGCGATAGTGCTAAGGCATTTTTAATTATTCTGTTTACAGATATATTTGTAGGATTTCACTCGCCTCATGGCTGGGAAATTCTTCTAGAAGTCTTGTCAGAACATTTAGGTTTAGCAGCAAATGAGAGCGCCATCTATTTATTTATTGCTACATTTCCTGTGATTTTAAATACGATCGTCAAATACTGGATATTCCGCTATCTCAGTCGCTTATCTCCGTCGGCATTAGCTACATTAAAAGAGATGGATGAATAAGTTAATCAGAATTCAGAAGTCAGAAGTCAGAAGTCATAATTCAGAAGTCAGAAGTCAGAAGTCATAATTCAGAAGTCAGAAGTCAAAAGTCAGAATTCAGAATTCAGAAGTCAGAAGTCAGAATTCAGAAGTCAGAAGTCAAAATTCAGAATTCAGAAGTCAGAAGTCAAAATTCAGAATTCAGAAGTCAGAATTAATAATACTTGGATATCCAAGGATAAATCTATGGATAGACTTCCTTTCCCCCATCTCCCCATCCCCTCTGCCTCTTTTTGACGCCTTTGCACCTGATTCGCTACGCTATGTATATCCTGGTTCTTCTAAGGCGTGCTATGGATTTTGAAAGCAAAGCCAAGGCTCCAACTGCTACAGATAATATAGATTTTGCTCAACCAACTACTCGTAAGCCACTAGAACTCCTGCGAGACACTGAGGCTTTGTTACGCCGCCCAACTGTAGCAACACTAGTGCCGATTTTACCACAAAAACTCAGTAATAGATTACAAACAACTTCATCTTTAGCAGATGACTCTTTTAAAGAACTGTCAGAAATTGACCTAGACAATATTAGCGATTTTGAACTGCGACCCGCACGAATTGGTGTTGGCTTAAGCTTTATTGGTTTTGGAGCGCTGATGATATTAGTGTTGCTGTTATACTTAAACACCTTGCATCCAGAACTGAATGCACTAGAGCAGATGCACCAATACTGGTATCAATATGTTTGGTTTGTCAGTTTAGGTATCGCAGGAATGTTTATCTTGGGTCGTGAAGCTATGCGTCCGACCCCAAAACGCCGAAAATGAGGAGATTTTATAGATGAATCATGATGCTTTTATTGTTCCACCAGGTTCAAAGATTTCTCTGAAAAAAAACTATGACCCAGCTTATAAAACTGATTTTCATGTAAAAACTGATGCTGTAATGAAATTACAGGCAGATATTGAACGACTAGCAAATTACCAAAATATTCTCTATGCTCAAAACACCTATGCATTGTTAATTATTTTTCAGGCAATGGATGCTGCTGGTAAAGACAGCACAATTAAACATGTGATGTCTGGTGTGAACCCCCAAGGATTTCAGGTGTTTAGTTTCAAGCAACCGAGCGCAGAAGAATTAGACCATGACTACCTATGGCGAGCGACAAAGGCTTTGCCAGAAAGAGGTCGAATTGGTATATTTAACCGTTCCTACTATGAAGAAGTTTTAGTGGTTCGTGTCCATCCAGAAATGCTGAAAAAGCAACAATTACCGAAAATTCCTTCAGGAAATCAAATATGGAAGCAGCGCTTTCAAGAAATTAATAACTTGGAAAAATATTTAGTAGATAATGGTGTAATTATTCTGAAGTTTTTTCTGAATGTATCCAAATCAGAGCAGAAGAAACGCTTTTTACAAAGGATTGAATCGCCGGAAAAACATTGGAAGTTTTCAGCTAGCGATGTCCAAGAAAGAGCTTTTTGGGATGATTATATGGATGCTTATGAAGAAGTTTTCAACCAAACCAGCACAAAATGGGCACCGTGGTATATTATTCCTGCCGATCGCAAATGGTTTACACGCTTGACAGTCGCCAATATCATCTGCTCAAAACTAGAAGAACTAAATCTGAAATACCCGTCAGTTAGTGAGGAACACAAACAGCAACTTTTGGAAGCAAAACGCATTTTGGAACAAGAAGATTAAGCCATAAAATTAACTGTGATTGTTCAATACATAAAAACTGCCGAATTGTCGCAAACATGACATACAGCAGATTTCGACAAGCGTGAACTACACCATCTAGGTCTGGTAGCTAGCTAGAGAGCCTATTCTAATTCTGAATTCTCTTAGCGTAGCGGCGTGTAGCCCATTCTGAATTCTGAATTCTGCTGTAAAATCAATTTGCTGGAATACTCAGCCAAATTGCAATTCTGGAGTTTTGTGACTCTGTGCTTACTCAGTTACCGACTATCAACGCCCTGAAACAGCCCACGAGTTCTGCTTGGATCGAACAAGCGATCGCTAACTTAGATATCATCTTACTCGACCACTCCCACTGTGAACGCAAAGCAGCAGGGGTGGCCTTGAATTTTATGTTTCGCTACCCTTCTAATACTAAAATGGTACGCGAGCTAACAGCGATCGCCCGTGAAGAACTAGAACACTTTGAGCTAGTTAACCAATGGTTAGAACGGCGGAATATTCCCCTAGCTCCCCTACCACCACCTCCCTACGGCGCGGGTTTAAAAGCTGCTGTACGCCCCCAAGAACCCCAGCGATTTTTGGATTCCTTACTAGTCACTGGCTTAATAGAAGCTCGGAGTCACGAACGCCTGGGATTATTAGCTGCTCACTGTCCAGAGCCAGAGTTAGCAAAATTTTATCGGGGACTGATGGCATCCGAAGCACGCCACTACGGTATATATTGGGTTTTAGCTGCTACTTACTTCGACAAAGAAATCGTCATGCAACGCCTTGATGAATTGGCAATTGTCGAAAGTGAGTTGCTGGCAACTTTGCATCCAGAACCTAGAATTCACAGTTAGTAGACTAAGGCCACTATGAAGCTTCAGCTAACACACTTGAGATTGCTTGTATCCAACTACAAAGATTCTTTTTTGTTCTACCGAGATCTGCTAAAATTTGATGTCGATTGGGGCGATGAAAATAGCGGATATGCTGAGTTTAATACCGGACATCTCAAGCTCGGTTTGTTCAAACAAGAATTAATGGCCGAAGTAGTCCCAAGAATCGATCAGCCTTCCTATGTTGCCAATCGAGATAAAATTGTCTTGATTTTCGCAGTCGATAACGTGGATGAAGTCCATAAACAAGTCAAAGATGGTAATGCGATCGTTGTCACTCAACCAATAGATCGTCCAGATTGGGGAATCCGCACCGCTCATTTTCGCGATCCTGATGGCAATTTAATCGAAGTCTACAGCAACCTGGGAATTCTTAGTTAAAAGCAACTCGGCAAATTTTAGATTTTAAATTTTGGATTTTGGATTCAAAATTCAAAATTGAAAAATATCTTAGAGACAGCGAATTTATACTCGCTCTCCAATAAGCAAGCTACGTAAAACCAATCTAAAATCCCTCTTGAAAAGCTTTGATCCCAGCAGTCAAACCAAAAGCATCTACAACGGAAACCTCAGCTAAACGTCAGTTTCACAAGTCCAGAAACCTACCCAAAACACTGGCTCAACTTTTGTCCCCGACACGCTGCGCGATCGCCAAATCTAAAATTCTTTATCTCCCTGTATAAAAAATGGGAACATCCATGAGGTTAATCTAAAATCTAAAATCTAAAATCCAAAATTGTTTAAGGGTTTGTTGGCGGTTTTGATTCAAATAAACGCACAGGTTTATTTTGCAAATTAGAAGCAATTGAACTGACTCGATCGACCACAGAAATCATATATTTGTAATCCGGTACTTGTCCATTGGGGACATAGCCAACTTCTTGAGCTAAGCCTGAAGGTGACTCGCTCATTACTTTGCGAATGAATTCTTGACGGTTACGTTCTACATTCGGCCCAATCAAAACCACACCCAGTGGTACATAGTGAGGGTCTTTAAAAAGTATGCGGAACTCGGTCGGACTAAACTGTGAAGCGTAGAGACTCAATTCAGCCTCCGAAACTGCACAGGCGCTAGCTTTTCCTTGAGCTACCAATTCCAGCGCTGCTTTTGGTGTCGGTGCAAACAATATTTCAGCCAGTGTTGTACCATAAAGGTTGTAAAGTGGAAAATAATATCCTGTTGCTGAACCCAACTGACCCAAAGCTACTGTTTGACCCTGTAGTTGTTTTAAATTCGCTATTGTACTGTCTTTGCGAACAACGAAAATTGAACGCAAATTACTAATACCTATTAAGGGAAACAGAGGAACATATTGGTAGCGTGCGATGGCGATCGCTGCTAAACCAGGCGGAGCAAATACCAACGACCATGCACGAGCATCAAGGCGTTCAACTGCTTTATTTTCGTTAAAAGCAGGCTCTAGCTGAATTATTGAGTTGGTTTTTTCACCCAAGTAACTATTAAATTTAGCATATTGGTTAATTATTTGTTCGCCTCCACCATAGTTAAGAACGCCAATAGTCAACGTACCTTGAAAGGGTCGTCGTGATTGACAACTAGCAAATGTCAAACCTAGTAGATTAAACAGAAATAAACGACGGGAAAATCGCAAAAACATCACTAATTATGATTGAGTAAATAACTTGGGTTTGAGAACTAATTTAAATCAGCTTTCTGACTGCTGAAATAGGTAAAATTACAACAAAAAATTAATATTTATTAATTCATCGAACAACAGTTTTATAACAGGTATAAATAGATATTAAACAAGCTCAGATACTACCTTCATTGGTTAGGTTATGTTAAACAACATTACGTTAAAAAACTTAAAAATAGGTGCAAAATTTAATTTACTTTTAATACTAGTTTTCATCGTCAGTATTTTGGGAAGTGGTGTTGCCTTATCCAGTGTACTTCAGGGGAGAGCGCAAAATGAAGTAGCTTCTCAAGCGCAGATTCTCATCCAAATGGTGAATGCAGTGAGAAACTATACACAAAATCGTATAGATCCCTTATTGGAACCTAGACTAGATACTAACCCAACCTTTATGCCTGAAGTGGTGCCAACTTTTTCTTCTAAAGAAGTTTTTGAGAATTTTCGGAAAAAACCTGAATATAAAAACTTTTTTCATAAAGACGCTACACTTAATCCGACAAATTTAGTAGATAAAGCTGATAGTTTTGAAACTCAACTTGTAGAACGTTTTCGCAACGAACCCAATACTCAAGAAATTACTGGTTTTCGCAACTTGTCAGAAGGCGAAGTATTTTATATTGCTCGACCACTAAAAATTACACAAGAAAAATGTTTGCGATGTCATTCTACACCAGATCGCGCTCCTAAAAGTCAGTTGGCAACTTATGGCTCGGAAAATGGTTTTGGTTGGCAACTCAATCAAATTGTTTCTGCCCAAATAATTTCTGTTCCTTCAACAGAGATTTTTGCCAATGCCAAACGGACTTGGATATTGATTATGGGACTTTTGATTACTATCTTTGGGATCGTAATTTTCTTGATTAACTTCTTAATCAAAAAAGCCGTGATTCAACGAATCAAAAGAATAGAAAAAATCGCACAAAAAGTCAGCACTGGTGACATGACTGCTGATTTTGAAGAGATATCTAATGATGAAATTGGTGGTTTAGCAGAAGCATTTAATCGCATGAAAGCTAGTTTAAGAATAGCTATGGATATGCTTAATAATCAGAGTTGAGACGATCAAACGCGAACCTTAGAAGAAGTTGCCCAAGTTATTGAAGCAATAAACGACACACGAATCCGCAGTAATGTTGCTGCATCAACAGCAGTGTTAGCTGGGCTAGTATTAAATAAAGATGTGATTAAAAGAATTTTGCGGAGTGATATTATGCGCGAATCTGTGATTTATCAAGAGATTTTGCAAGAAGGGCTTGCACAAGGTATTGAACAAGGTATTGAACAAGGTATTGAACAAAAAGCTCAAGAAATTGCCAGAAATATGCTCAATGAAGGAATTGCGATCGCATTAATTGTGCGCGTTACTGGTTTAACTGTCGAGCAAGTTCAACA
>NZ_JACJRQ010000071.1 GCF_014697355.1 Nostoc calcicola FACHB-3891
GGACTGAGCAGGAAAGGGATCACAACGCATCTAGAAATATAGAAATGGTCGGCATGGGGCATCGGCACGACCTTAAACGGGCAGGGAGTGACTGTAAGACTGTACCAAGCAGCGAGTTACTGTGAACTGTCAAGAATCACTGCCCTTCAAGGGCAGTGAGTATGTCAAAATTCCACAATCACCGGTACATGATCGCTGGGTTGGGTTAATTTTCTCGGTGCAGCATCGATGACGCAACTTTTTGCGCGTTCATACAGTACGGGTGTGAGATAGTGATGATCGATCCGCCAACCTAAATTGCGACGAAAGGCGGCGGCGCGATAATCCCACCAACTATAATTTCCGCCTTCGCTAGTAAATTTACGAAACGCATCGGCAAATCCCAAGGCCAGAATATCCCGTAAGGCTTGGCGTTCTGTTTCTGTTGCCATAATGTGATTTTCTGTACTCACTTGCTCGTGAATATCTTTAGCTTCCAGGGCAATGTTGAAGTCGCCGCATACACAAATATCAGGTTGTGACAACAGCAGCAATCGCAGGTACTCACGCAGTGCTGTCAACCAGCGCAGTTTGTATTCGTATTTTTCAGTTCCTACAGCTGCGCCGTTGGGAACGTATAAATTTACAATCCGAATACCGTCAATTACACCTGTGATGACTCGCTTTTGATCGTCCCATTCGTGGTGTAGATCGGGCAAAATCGCCCTAAATCCGCTGCTTACGTCTATAAGTGGTTGGCGGCTGATTAGGGCTACGCCGTTATAGGATTTTTGCCCTGATAGATCGAGATGATAGCCCATTTGCTCAAAGGGCGATCGCGGAAACTCAGCATCCATCACTTTGGTTTCTTGCAAGCAGAGAACATCAACGGGATTATGAGTTAACCAATCAGTAACCTGTTCTAGGCGAATGCGAATTGAGTTGACGTTCCAAGTAGCGATTTTCATGAGTAGGCTATCAAAACTTTTGTAAATTCCTAATACAAATTATGTAATTTTTCTACAATTATTTAATATTTATAATATATATCCTATTTGCTCATCGCCTTTAAACCAAGCTGGAATAATTTGATCCCGTTTAATAATTTAGTATTTTCAGCTACGAAATATTCTATTTTGTAAGTTCTGCTACAAAATATTCTACTCGATTATGATCCCGAAGACAGATGCAACAACTAATTGATTGGCTATAGGTTATAAGTGTAACTCCGGGTTGAGTTTTAACGAGAGTGCTGAGATTTGTCGGTAGAAAATTTGCAGTACGGTTAACCGATATTGTGCCTTTGGTAGCCTGTTAGGTTAATTTAAATTTCAAAAAAGTAAGTACAAATGCTTTGTTCTCATAAAATAATGAAGTAATTCATTATATTGAGGCAATTTCACAGACTGAACCGAAACAATTTATGAAAATCGCTCAAGTTGCCCCCTTATGGGAAAGGGTTCCACCTCCTAACTATGGAGGAATAGAACTGGTAGTGAGTCGCTTAACTGATGAACTTGTTCGTCGTGGTCATGAGGTAACTTTGTTTGCCTCTGGTGATTCTCAAACTATGGCTCAATTAGAAGCAGTTTATCCGCGTGCATTGCGCTCAGACCCAAATGTTAAAGAGTATGTAGTGTACGAAATGCTAGAACTGAGTCAAGTTTATCAACGCGCTGCCCAGTTCGATATTATCCATTCTCATGTAGGGATTTCGGCATTACCTTTAGCGAGTTTGATAACAACAACTTCTACAGTGCATACGCTGCACAATAATTTTACAAAGGACAACCGTAAGGCATTTAGCTACCACCAAAAGCAACCATACATCAGCATTAGTAACTCCCAGCGTGAAATCGATCTTAACTATGTTGCCACGGTTTATAACGGCATTGAGCTAACAGATTATCCATTTGTAGCCCAACCGTCAGAGCCTCCATATTTGGCATTTTTAGGTCGTTTTTCACCAGAGAAAGGGCCACAACATGCGATCGCCATTGCTAAGCAAACTGGTTGGCGCTTAAAGATGGCTGGAAAAGTTGACTTAGGAGATTCTAAGTTTTTTGAACAAGAGATTGCCCCCCATATTGATGGTCAGCAAATTGAATATTTAGGCGAAATCAACCACGCCGAAAAAACTGAACTTCTGGGCAATGCTGCCATTACTCTTTTCCCCATCGCTTGGCAAGAACCTTTTGGATTAGTAACGATCGAATCAATGGCAACTGGTACACCAGTAATTGCCATGAATTTAGGCTCCGTACCTGAAGTGATTGCTCACGGAAAAACAGGTTTTATCTGCAAAAACTATGCAGAAATGGCGGCAATGATTCCATTAGCAATGGAACTCAATCGTCAAACCTGTCGAAAATATGTAGAAAACAATTTTAGCGTTAGCCAAATGGTTAACGGATATGAAGCTGTTTACAGACAAATTATTAAAGACCGCATAGAATCGAATGGCCGCATTCATGCGGGCAGCATCCGCTTTTAATCAACTGCTTTTTTTGCTTAGCTTAAACAACAACTTTTATTTCAAGGAGGACATTGGTATGAGTACGAGAGCCAACACCTGCCCATGCTGCGGTGGTTCCCTCCTGCGTCATGTTCGTCATGGTGAACTGTATTGGTTTTGCCTGTCGTGCCGACAAGAAGTACCACTGTTAACTGTAACCCGCTTACCCAATGCGGAAAGCCGAAATACCGGAGTCCTTCCCCAAACAGCTGCGAATTCGTAGTTTTTCAGCATTTAAGATTGATAAAAGTTTACTAAAAATCAATACCGATTTAGTTTAAGACCTATCAAATAGTTTCAACTGGTAAAATCAGGTGGATCTATTCGATAGGTTTAAAACTTTGTTAGCAGCATTACTTTATGGGCAAGAAGATTTACGCTTAGAGGAGGTTGCCGATCCTACTCCTGCGGCTGGCGAAGTTGCGATCCAAGTGGGAACAGCAACAACTTGTGGTACAGATTTGAAAGTTTGGCGGCGCGGTGGTCATGCCAAAATGTTGAAACCGCCAACACTGTTTGGGCATGAAGCTGCTGGGCGAATTGTTGCCTTGGGAGCAGGTGTTACAAATTGGCGAGTAGGCGATCGCGTTGTCGCTAATAATTCCGCTCCATGCATGGAATGCTTTTTTTGTCAACGTCAAGAATATTCATTGTGTCCCAATTTAACCTGGAACAATGGGACTTTTGCTCAATATCTAAAAATTCCTGCACCTATAGTACAGCATAATTTATTGCAGATTCCCGATGATTTGCCCTGGGAATTGGCAGCCATGACGGAACCCCTAGCTTGTGTGTTGCATGGCGTAGCGCGTTCTCATATTCAGCCCAAAGATAAAGTAGTCGTTTTAGGAGATGGAGCGATCGGGCTGATGTTTGTAGCTACTTTAGCGGATACTGCTGAAGTATTGCTGTGGGGAGGTAATGACCACAGGTTAGAAATTGGCAAGAAATTGGGTGCAGCCCAGATTTTTAACTATCATCAAATCTCGGATATTCCCAGCGTGGTGAAAGAACTCACCCAAGGATGGGGTGCAGATGTGGTGATTGAAGCCACTGGAGTGCCTAGTGTGTGGGAAAGTGCGATCGCTTGCGCTCGTCCTGGTGCTACAGTCAACTTATTCGGCGGCTGTCCACGGGATACTAGCATTACTGTGAGTACAGAACAACTGCACTATAGCGAACTAACTATAAAAGGCGTGTTTCATAATACACCAAAGTATGTGCGATCGGCTTTATCACTAATAGCTAGTCGGAAAATTCCCTTTGAATTACTTATTAGTGAACAGCGGCCATTAAAAGATTTAGAACAGGTTTTTTATGAGATGAAAGCGCGTCAAGTAATTAAGGTAGCGATGATTCCTTAAATAGTTAGGACTTACGCACACTCTACGAATTATTGGCGTTCTTGGCGCTTGGCGGTTCGATAAATTAAGCTTTTTGGCAATTTTTGCGTAAGTCCTGATAGTGTGAGCAAGGAGACAAAAATGTTATTTATAGTAGTCGAGCGATTTAAGGACGGCAAGCTATACTAAAAATTAAGTAATTATTACAAAAATAATGACTAACCAAACAAATGCTCCTCCTGCTGTTGATTATGCACCCTTAGAATTACAAGGCGAATTAATCGCTATGCAAAAATTAACGGTTGAGGATTTATTAACTATTGGTCAAAGTCAAGTTTCAGAAAGTCAACAAGAACTACATTTACAAATTTTAGAAAAAAATCAAAATCATCAATTAAGTGAATCAGATAGATTATTATTGCGATCGCTCCGAGTTAGTGCTGATTATTTAATGTTGAAAAAAGCCTATGCCTATGCACTTTTAAAGTGGAAAGGCTATATTATAAAATTTAGGCTTAATTAATTAACTGCAAATTCAGTATAATGTCTGATATCGGCTGGTTGGAACGCGAGAACAATTTGATTTTTAGGAATACCAGCGTTAACAAGTTCATTGGCTATGCCGTATTCTGTACCGTCTCTTTGAATCCATATTTTTTCGTTGATAATGTCAATATGGACTAAGCAGCCATGCACCCGTTGATTATTTTCCCAGCCTAGTGTTAGTAGTAGGTAATGGTTAGCGGTTTGGTCTATAATTAATTGTCTTTCTAGTTCTCCGTAAGCATAGGGTAGTTGTGCGTATTCCTTTAATATTTTTTGAATAATTTGGCGATAAGTATCTAAGGTATCCATTGCAATACTACCTCTCGTTTTGAGTCGAAGACAAGTAAACAAATTTTATCTCGCACAAATACACAAAACCAAAAAGTAAGAATACAAGAATATAGTAATATTTTAAATTAGTAATGTTTCTGCAAATTTAAATAATAACTATGTCAAACCCAATTTTAATAAGTTTAAAAATTTATCTTGAAAGATTTTGCTGTGATTGTTTCACTAAGAGGCAAATAGACATTATTTTTTCAGGTGGGGGCTTTACCAGGGATGAATCAATAAATTTTGAGTATAAACGTGATTTAATCAATCAATATTATAAATCAGTAGATTGGGAAAGTCCAGTAATAATATCCAAATTGAATCAAGTTATAGAAACTATATTGCATTCTATTGATTTATCTGATGATGGAAAAAATAATTTTCGTAAAACATTATCAGACATTGGCTTTAAATTTGATGGAAATAGAGTAATTTCTCAGCCAATTATTCCTAATAATAGTTTATTTGTATCACAATTCCCTGTTGGATTGCCATTTGGCAAACCCAAACCAGAGTTTGCTGTTCAAATTGATAAAGGTAGCCAAAAATTAAAATTTGAATGGAAAAATGGTATTGGAATTATAGATTTTAATGTTTATCCTGATTTAACTTATCAAAAATTAGCACAAAACTTTAATTTACATTTAGGAACAACAGATGGAAGTTTAAGAAGAGCCTTGAAAGACATGAATCAAACTGAATACGAAACGAAATTTTTTCTGGATTATGCTAACAAGTTTAAAATGGCTAATCAAAATATACCTGTACTCATACCTCAAGCTTGGATACAGTGGCATTCACAATCAAAAAAATATTTAAATTCTACCTCATCTCTGAATATTAATGATATTTATAGGGTTGACTTTGTAGCTTTTTGGAAGAATAAAAGATTTGCTATTTTTATTGACGATATTAGTCATTATGCTACTCGTAAACACAATCAAGAAACCTGGTTAGCTAGTGAAGACGAATATTCTAAAAATATACAACAAGATAGAAAATTGATAAAAGAAGGATGGTTTGTAATTAGATTTAGTAATTGGGAAATAAAACAAAAAGAATTAATTGATAAAGCTATGATTGATTTACAAGAAATAATAGTCTTTTCTTGATGTTTTACTCTTTTTATTCTCTTCTTCTTTCGCGCCTTCATGGTTCATTAAATAAATCCATAACGCCGAACAAAAAAAGGTATAAGCCAAAGCTTATCCGCAAAAAATAAACTAATCAATCTCTCAAGTTCCCGAAGTGCAAGTATTGATATACTCAACTTTCCACCTGAGTCGGGATATAATGCAAAAGATTTAAACAGATGCAAAACCAGTGAACTGCCGGACGTAAGGCGATCTGAAACCTAAAACAATATCTGTTTTTGGCACACCTAATTCTACTAACTGATTACCTATCCCTTCTTTAGTAAAATCTCGCTGAATCCAAATTTTTCCATCTTTAATATCTACATGAATAACACAACCATAAACCCGTTCTTCATTTTCCCATCCTACATGAACTAAAAGATAGCGATTTCTCTGACAATCAAAAATTAACTCTTTTTCTGTATCTTACGATAGATGATTTTCAGTATGTTTTTCTAAAACAGTTTGTACTAATTCTGAATAATTCATTCCTTCCATAAGATAATCTCCTACTTGCTTCAATTACAATAAAATAAACCATTATAAATCGTCTAGTATTCTTTTGAATTATTATTTTATTCAAGAGCAATAGAGTTAATAGATTTACCACATGATGATTGAGATATTCTTTAGCCTCTTTTCACATTAGAAATTTGAATACTTTGCATCAATTTTCTAAATTTTTTAGCTTGATTTTTTGTATTTAAAACTTTTGTTTTTCTCTCTTCAAAGCTATGAGATAGATGGTTTTTACTCGAAAATCTATAATAGATATACTTTCCTCTATGGATAGTTCCTGGATAATCACTTATGGTAAAATCTTTCCAAGAATTAGAGTGTCCTATTCCGTGAGGAAGTCCAGCGCCAGTTGCTGCTCTTGTAATTTGCATAAAGTTCAAACTTTAGACTCACAATTCAATTATATTATATGGGACTCATATCTGATATAAAACAATACAGTTCAGTATTTCTTCCTTCTCTTCCTGGTCTTTCTTTGCGTTCTTCTTTGACGAGACGCTACGCGAATGCGTCCTTTGCGGTTCGTTAAAAAAAATTGACTTTGACAAAGAATTAAGCTTTAACCCAAGCGTATTGCCTTCTAAAATTCGCTTTTCATTTTTATTTGCATCTTTGTGCCAAGCACAAAAAAAGGGATAAGCTAAAACGCCTATCCCTCAAAAAATAAATTAATCAATTAACATCAAGTTCCAGTAGTCCAAGAATTGATGTACTCAATTTGGTCGGCGGTTAAGGTATCGATCGCAATTCCTAATGCTTGCAACTTGAGTCGAGCAATTTCTTGATCTACTTCAGTAGGAATGGAGTGCAAACCGGGTTCCAACTTACCTTTATTCTTCACGAGGTATTCAACAGCTAATGCCTGGTTAGCAAAGCTCATATCCATCACTGCACTGGGATGTCCTTCCGCAGCGGCGAGGTTAATTAAGCGTCCTTGACCGAGAACAATGACTGATTTGCCGCTTCCCAACTTATACTCTTCGGTGAAGGGACGGACTTCCTTGATTTCTTTAGCTTGACTAGCCAAGTATTTGAGGTCAAGTTCAATATCAAAGTGACCGGAGTTACAAACGATCGCGCCGTCTTTCATCACATCGAAATGTTCGCCGCGAATCACGTGCTTGTTACCGGTGACTGTGATAAACAGATCGCCAACTTCAGCAGCTTCTGCCATTGGCAGAACCCGGAAGCCATCCATTACGGCTTCAATTGCTTTGATGGGGTCAATTTCGGTAACAACTACGTTACCACCCAAACCACGGGCGCGGAGTGCTGTACCTTTACCACACCAGCCATAACCAACAACAACGATGGTTTTACCAGCTAGCAGAATATTTGTAGCGCGGATGATGCCGTCAAGGGTCGATTGCCCAGTACCATAGCGGTTATCGAAGAAGTGCTTGGTATCAGCATCGTTGACGTTCACTGCGGGGAAGGTGAGAACGCCATCTTTGAACATGGCTCTCAGGCGCACAATTCCCGTTGTGGTTTCTTCTGTGGTGCCAATCAAATCGGGAATTTGATGTTGGCGCTCTTGAATTAATGTTGCAACTACGTCACTACCATCATCAATGATGATGTTGGGGCGGTGATCCAGGGCGATTTGGACGTGGCGGCTATAGGTTGCGTTGTCTTCGCCTTTTTGGGCAAAAACGGGAATTTCATGATCGACGACGAGGCTAGCAGCTACGTCATCTTGGGTTGATAAGGGATTGCTAGCAATTAGGACTGCATCTGCACCACCGGCTTTCAGAGCGATCGCCAAATGTGCTGTTTCTGTTGTGATGTGGGCGCAAGCCACAAGGCGTAACCCAGCAAAGGGTTTTTCTTTGGCGAAGCGATCGCGGATTTGCCGTAAAACTGGCATTTCGCGTCCAGCCCATTCAATGCGCTGTCTTCCCAAGGGAGCTAGGCCGAGGTCTTTAACCTCGTGCTTTAATCGGGGAGAAATTGCGGTCATGAAAAGTTACCTCAAAAGTGTGAAAAAGTTACGTAAAATCTACGCACTCTACTAGGTTATTCTACGACAGGTAATTTTTGCTTGAAAGAAAGCAAATTACTAGTCAATAGTCTTGAAAACTAGCTTGACGTTTCATTAGCCTAATGTCAACTTCATCGTCAGCTTTTTCTTTTTTGTTTTATCTTTGGTAAGAGTAAGACTGTTCTTAGCTTTGATTGCTCATTCTCAGTACAATGTCATCTGTCTAAAGAGAGATTATCACAAAAAAAACATCAAAATTTCATGGTTTAATAGCAAATACTTAACTTTAGATAGGTACATTTACTCAGATTAATTGAGGAGGATGGTTATAGAAATAGTCAATAGTAAATTTTACTCAAGGAGGTGTTTGAGTGCGCTTTCAATTTTTGGCGATCGCAAGCTTTGCTAAAGGTTTAAAGGATCGGGGACAGGTATTTTCACCCAAAACATACCTCGGCAACATCGCCAAGCCTGTGGCACACTTGGAGGCTCCCAATCAAGCGTCCAACTTGTCTAAAACGAGTGTGTTACCCAAAGGTCGCAAAGGTTTGGGTGTAATAGACCTCTTGCAAAAGTGCTTTTTGCAAGAGGTGGGAAAAGGGAAAAGGTTAAAGGGGAAAGGGAAAATACCAAACCTTTTCCCGACTTATGCAAGAAGTCTAATGATGGCGATCGCCGGTTCAATGACTGTAACCGTTGTATCTGTGCCAAAAGCTACCGCCCAGATTCCTTTTTTCCCGGAATTGCAAGCTCCTAGCAGTGTGAGCAATGATTCCAATGACAGAGTTGTTTCCGGCTGGATTTATCTGGATGGTCGTCGCTTATTTCAGATAGCAGGATCGAAAACCAACTTTCCTGAACGTTCAGAAGACATCCAAAAGAAGTTGGAGGCAATTAGCCAAAATTACTTTCAGTCACCAGCAAACACACAAGTCAAGGTAGAAGTTCGGGAAGTCAACAAATTACCAGTTATTTATGTCAATGGCCAGTATCTGATGACCATCACTTCTGAGGATGCTGGGCTGCGACAAGTAGATATCTCAACATCAGCAAATCAAATTGCTGACTCATTAAAAGAAGACTTGTTAGAGGCGAAACAAGAGAGACAAACTCAATTTTTAATCGACCAAGGTAAGATTGCTGGGGCTACGGCACTGGCAATGATTATCATCAGTTGGGGAGCATATAGCTGGCAGAGACGTTCCAGCAAAAATTCAGACTCCGTTACCTTTCAAGCCCAAAATGGACTCTTCACTTCTCCAACTCCAACAGCGGCTCAACCAATTACAACACAACTAAATCAACAGCAACACCGACATCTCCAAGAAGCTAAGAGGCGATTGTTTCAGCTAACTCAAGCCGGAATTTGGGGCGGTGGAAGTTTCTTTATTTTGGGTTTATTTCCCTACACACGAGGATTTCAAGTAGCGATTCTCACCGCTGCCCAATTTCCTTTGCGATTAGCTTTTGTTGCACTGGTAACTTATGTAGCTGTGCGCCTTAGCTATGCTTTGATTGACCGTTTCGCCTCCACTCTCATCAGCAGTAGTGCTTTCCTCACCCCAGAAAGCTCAGCACGTTTGCAACTGCGAGTTTCTACATTTTCTGGTGTGACTAAAAGTATTGCTACCGCTATCTGGGTGGGAGTAGGCTTTTTGCTAGGGCTGGTATCCTTGGGTATAGATATCGTTCCCTTGCTAGCCGGTGCCAGTTTGGTTGGTGTTGCCGTATCCTTAGCTTCGCAAAACTTGATTAAAGATGCGATTAACGGTTTCTTGATTATCCTAGAAGACCAGTACGCTTTGGGTGATGTGATTAATGTGGGAGATGTGGGAGGCTTAGTAGAAAATCTCAATCTGCGGATGACCCAGGTGCGAGATTCCGAAGGGCGCTTAATCACAATTCCCAATAGTGAAATTAAAGTTGTTGCCAATCTTTCTAGCCGTTGGTCACGAGCCGATTTGACGATTCCTATCGCTTACCAAGCCGATACAGATGAAGCTTTGAAGTTGATTAAAACCGTTGCAGACAAGATGAGTCAAGAATTCCAATGGCAGCGTCAAATTTTAGAACTGCCGCAAGTTTTGGGAATAGATCAATTTGGCGATCGCGGTTTGATTATTCGTGTCTGGATTAAAACACAGCCCCTCAAACAATGGGATGTAGCACGGGAGTTTCGCCGCCGTCTGAAAGTTGCTCTCGATGAAGCCGGAATTTCGATTTCTGTGCCTCAACAAGCAATTTGGGTCAATGACGAGCAGTTGTTAAATTTCCAAGGGAACGGTAAAGGAAACTAGGAATGGGGAGGTGGGGAGATGGGAAGAAAATTTTACTCCCAACTCCCAACTCCCAACTACTAACTCCTAACTCCTAACTCCCAACTACTAACTCCTAACTCCTAACTCCTCACTCCCCACTCCCCACTCCCCACCCCCTTTTTAGTACAAATATACTATAATATAGATAGCGTTCACAAAGCCTAGTCAAACGCACAACGGCTCTGTGAAAACCTTGTGGAAGATGGGCTAAAGGGTTAATCCGATGATGAAGCATTATATTCTCAACCTCAATCCGACTGCCAAACATGAATGGGATCGCTGCATTTTACGTGACCCGCTGACAGCTAAGCGTCCGGATATTGCCAAATTAATTGCTGAAGCGGTTGGTGCAGATACAGGCAGTTATTTGGTGAGTGTAAATATTGAAGTTCAAGTTTTAGAACAAGCTGCGGTACCTCAAGCCGAACAACTCTCGCTTTCGTTTCCAGAGGTGAATGTGCCCTCACAACTGCGAGAAGCGGCTTGAGTTACGGTGCAGAATTTCCCAAAAGACATTGTTGAGTTGCGTTAAACCAAACGCAACTTCAATTTTTTCTACAAGGGAATGCAATACCAATTTGAGAAATGATTGCGACAGATGGATTGCCAAAAAGCTAATTTAACGTGAGTTCGATGAGTACTGTTTTGACCTCACCCCCAACCCCTCTCCTACGAGGAGAGGGGAGCAAAACCTTGATTTTTCTTGCTCCTCCCTCGCCTTTTAGGAGAGGGAGGTTGGGAGGGTGAGGTTTGTCGAACTCACGTTAATTTACTAAATATTTGACAATCTAAAATCCAAAATCCAAAATGGTATAAATTAGGCTACCTCAAATGCACCGATGTCCACTTTGCAACCAGAGATCCGACGGAAGCCAACACCCCGCTGATCGAATGGTATTGGTTCAGTGGTATTACCGTCACCATCTAAGTCTGTGGTATCGTGAGGTACATCTTGATTTTTGCCCCCGTTGATGGCGGGGCTACCAGCAACTAGGGCATGGGTGTTGACTAAACCGCCGTTGTTTTGCAACTTGAGATCGAGGACTTTGGCGATCGCAACCTTTAGCTGTTCGCTAGCATAAAAGCCTGTACTACCACTGCGGCGACCAATCAGGTTGTGGCCATTGCTACTAAAATTACCTACAACATCAGGGTTGATAGGGTTAGTTGCAGACTTGTTATTCCCAGCAATGATGCTGTTTTTAATCTTGGCAGTACCTTGATGATTGTAAATGCCACCACCTTGGTTATACTTACCTTCCAAATTATCGTAAGCGGTGTTGAGGACGATAGTGCTGTTGCCGACAGTTAGGGTGCCATCGTTGTTGTAAATACCACCACCACCGTAGGATGCTGAGTTACCGCTGATGGTGCTGTTGTATACCGTTACAGTGCCATCATAGTTGTAGATGCCGCCGCCAAAGCCTTCGTAGTAGTCGTAGTTGATATAGCCTAATGCCTTATTGCCATTAATGGTGCTATCGATCAGCTTCAGGATGCCATCATTGTAGATACCGCCACCGTTGGATGTTGCCTCATTGCCACTGATAGTGCTGGCGATCGCCGTGAAGGTGTCACCATTGTAGATACCACCACTGTAATCTGCATTGTTGCCACTGATGGTACTGTTCTTCAGGGTAAAAATGCCATCATTGTAGATACCGCCAGCGCTATATCTTGCCGTGTTGCCACTGATAATGCTGTTGGTGACGATCGCAGTACCATTGGTGTCCTCGCCATAGCCGAAGCCGTTGGAGATTCCCCCGGCGTAGTAACCTCCATCGTTACCACTAATCGTACTGTTGCTGACGATGAGAGTGCCATTATTGGAGATACCACCGCCTGAACTGTCGGATTCGCCCCCTACCACGTTGTCATTGATGTTACTGCTGATTACCGTCGCACTACCAACGTTGTAGATACCGCCGCCATAGTTTGCATTATTACCACTGATGGTACTGTTCCTGACGGTTAAGGTGCGTTTATTGTAGATACCGCCACCTACATATCCAGTGTTGTTACTAATGGTGCTGTTCCTCACTGTAAGAGTGCCGTCATTGTAGATGCCACCACCGTATATGTTTCCAGTGTTGCCGCTAATAGCGCTCTCGCTTATGGTCAGGATGCCAGAGTTGTAGATCCCACAGCCGTCATCCGCATCATTACCACTGATGGTGCTGCTCCTCACTGTGATAGTACTATAGTTAGTGTTGTAAATACCGCCGCCTGAACCAGGGTAGTACTCGCTGTAGTCGTCAGTGTAATAGCCGACTGCCTCATTACCACTAATGGTGCTGTTGCTTACAGTCAGGGTGTTGGAGTTGTAGATGCCACCACCGCTGTACCTTGCATTGTTGCCACTAATGTCACTGTCATTCACAGTCAGGGCGCCGGAGTTGTAGATGCCACCACCGTTGTAGTATGCATCGTTGCCACTAATGTTACTGTATCTTAGTGTGAGAGTACCAGAGTTGTAGATGCCACCACCGTTGTCAGCAGTGTTGCCAGTGATGGTGCTGAAGTTTAAGGTGAGGAAGCCACTATTGGAGATGGCACCGCCGCCTCCTACCTGACTGTAGCTATTGGTAATGGTCAGTCCATTGATGGCAGCAGCAACACCAGTACTAATGTCAAAAATACGAGAAGTACTGTTTTTACTAATAGTTAATAAGCTTCCACCTGTGCCTTGAATGGTGAGGTTGTCTGTGATGTTAAGACTACTACCAGTCAAACTGATGGTATCAGCAATGTTATCAGTAAACAGCCCACCAAATTTGATAATGTCTCTTCCTGTAAGGGCATTGGCATCGAAAATTGCCTGCCGCAGTGAACCAGCACCGCTGTTGTTGGTGTTAGTGACGGTAAATGTAGCCATGAAGATGACTCCGATTTTTTATCAGGTGTATAAAGATTGCGTACTTGAAAATTACTTTTTATACAAAAAAAACTCTGAACTGGTGGAAATAGCGCTGTGTTATGTGTCTCAAAAAGCGATGCCTACGGGGAGCTACGCTAACGCTCAGGACATTTGTTGAGTTGTAGCAAAACCCAAGATGAAGTTAAGCTCTCCTACAACTCAAGCTAAATTATTGATTTTCTTAGCCAAATCTTTAGGGAATCACCCTCTGACACTATCGAGGGTTTTGAAAATAAGCTTAAATTCAAAAAGATGCATACCACAACTATATACAAATATCAGGGTATAATTTAAAATTTATCGAGAGTTTATTTGAATTTCATATTTGCTGAACTTCAGCAAAGTTACTGTAAATTTTGGGGAGATAGCGATCGCTATCGCTGCACCTCAGACATCGCCTTTTCTCCCCTAACTTAGGTACATTTATACTATAATAAATATATAACGTTTATAAACCTGATTAAGTGTAAACCTGCTCTGTGACAGCCTGTTGGGAAATGGATTCCAGGGTTGGTTTTATGCTTAAAGATTAAATTCTTGACCTGAGAGGAAAATTATTAGATGATGCAACTGAGTCATTATCCAGCTGCGATCGCTCAAACTGCCCAACGAGCTAATGAAATAGATTCTCAGTTAATGGCAGTGCAGCACCAGATTAACCGATTTGAAGGCAATGCGGATCGCGTCGCCGCCTTTGAGATGGATTTGAAAAATGATGCTCAACGCAAGGCGCGGCGTTTTGAAGTGCTACTGGTGAATCAGGAGTATCAAAAGGCAATGGATACTTTAATTCGCTTGACTGGGGAAAAGGCAAATGCGATCGGGCATTTAGAATATCTGCGTAATCAGTTTAGTGTAGCAAAGTTGGAAGCTAGATTAGCGATCGCTCAACAACTCACTGATTTTGAATCTCGTGAATTAGTCGGTTTGTAGTCATACCATTTCGCAATTAGGCGTTGCTGATTTGATGTATGAAAACGATTGTGCATGAATTATTGTAGAGACGTTGCATTGCAACGTCTCTACATCTCAGACAGCAGTTGAGCAATTTGCTGATTAATGGTTGCAACATCAAAACGTTCACTAGCATGAATTCTGGCATTCTTCGCTATAGTTGCAGTCATTTCTGTCTCTTGCAGACAAGTAATAATTGCTTGTGCAAGTTCCTGGGGTTCTCCTGGTGTCACAAGAAAACCATTGAGTCCGTGTTCTACTAATTCCATTGCACCCCCAGCTTTTGCTGCAATTACAGGTTTTTCACATAGCATTGCTTCGACAATGACTCTACCAAAAGGTTCTGGACAAGTCGAAGTATGTGCAACCAAGTCACAAGCTGACATTAATTGGGGAATATCTGAACGAAATCCTAAAAATTTGACGCGGTTTTCTAATCCCAGTTTAGCGACTTGTTGGTGTAACTCTTGGACGTAATTTTGTTCGCCAAATAATGCATCACCGACTAAAATTGCTGTTACCTGTGGTGGACATAGAGCCAGGGCATCAATTAAAATATGCTGCCCTTTCCAAGGTGCAAGTCGGCTAAAATGTCCAACTACAAATTTTCCTGCTAATTCTAAACTTTGCTGCAATTTATTGATGTCAGATTCATCAGTTTCATAATTTTTCGGTTCAAAGCCGTTATAGACAACTTCGATGATGTCTCGGCGTCCTCCTGCTTCTAAAAAAGCTGCTTTACTAGCTTGGGAATTAGCAATTACTAATGATGCAAAACGATTAGCGAGGTTAACAGCTATGCGAAGATTAGTTTGGCTGAAATGTTCTGTGGAAAGAATATCATGTAAATGATATACCAGAGGACGACGACTGAAAAAACTCGCTATTGCTCCTACAACTAATGCTTTTTGGGTGTTGGCGTAGATTAAATCGTATTCACGCGCTTTTTTAACTACTTTAGTAATTAGAGGTATAAGTTGTCCTAAGCTATTTAAACCTTGTATTAAACTACTTTCTTTGCGAACTGCGATCGCTTGATTTGTAAGAACTTCTACCGGAATATTATTTTGTTGTAATAAATGTTTAAATGAGCCATCTGCAAATAAACCGACCAAAGCATCATGTCGATAGGGTTTAGCAATATCTATTAAACACAATTCTGCACCGCCTGGTTTACCGCTTTGGTCTAGGAAAAAAATTTTCATAAAACTTCCTTACAATACTATATGATTCAGACGCGATAAATCGCGTCTCTACAAGGCAATTTTCGCGTTTTGACTTCTTTAAGTTAATAGAACATTCCGTACTTGCTGGGCAACTTGATTCCAATCATAATGTGTAGTGGCGTATTGGCGACAAGCTTCTCGTGAAGGGATGGGGATGTTTCCTAGTAGCATCTGTTCTAATTTTTCCGCAATTGCTGAAGCTTCAGTGGAAGTAGTAATTAAATCGGGTGAAAATTCTGTTAAAATTTCTGGCATTCCCCCAACTGGAGTACATAAAACTGGAGTTCCACAAGCTAGAGATTCAACTATTACCAATCCAAATCCTTCAAAAGATTGACTAGGCATGACAGTTAATTCAGCAGCTTGATAAGCTATCGGTAATTGCTCATCAGGTAGAAAACCTAAAAATTTAACGTTGTCGTCTAGTCCTAATTCTGTAGCCTGTTGTTGTAGTGCAGCTTGGATGTGACCCCGACCGGCGATCGCTAGCCAAATATCTGGTATTCTGGGCTTAATTATAGCGATCGCTTGTAATAATTTGTCAACGCCTGTTCGATGTACTAAGCGGCGTGATGTAAAGATAATCCGACGATTATCAGGCCAGCCTAATTGTCTACAAGCTTCCTGACGTGATAAATTTGGCTGAAACCAATTAATATCAACTCCACCAGGGATAACATTAATTTTATTCCACGGAACTTGATATTTTTGATGTAAAATACTGCCAAATGCTTTGCTAAGAACGATAAAGCGATCGCAGCGATTATAAGTGGTTTGTTCTATCAGCCAATGCTTAATTAAAAGACTAAGATTTTTATTAACTACTTCCTGCTTACTCTCAGATGCCCAAGGGCCATGAAAGTTAAAAGTAACTGGTACTCCTTTTGGTAAAATATCTAAAATTGGAAAGCTGTATAATGCAAAGTGCAGATTAATGGCATCTGGTTTATTTGTTCTGGTTTTCTGGAAGTTTTGGCGAATTGACCATAATCTTTTACAAATATTAGTATCAACAGATGCTAAGTTAGTCAGCTTAATCGGGGAATTTAGTTCTGCATCTGGTAAACCGACTCCGCATAATTCAATCTGGTCTTGATTTGCTGCTAATTTATGAGTTAGTTCATAAATATACCTTTCTAATCCTCCGGGATTTTGAGGAAACCAGCCTAATCCTAAGGTGAGAATAGATGCAGATGGTGAAGCAAAATGTTCTTTTTTATTTTCCATAGATGTTTATCCTATAAATGTATTAAAACAAGATACGCATTATCAATAAGAGTTTTTTTAGAGAACACCAATTTATAAACTATTTATATCTTCACGTCAACAAGGAATTAGAATCTGTGTTTTAATTAACTAGACAATACTGAATATGATAAATATGATACCTGTTATTGGAGTAAGAGAAATGGTAGGCAGTCAAAGATAAAAACTACTATTAATACAGTTCGGTTAAGGTTTTTCGAGCGACATTCTACATGACAAAGACGCGATAAATCGCCGTCTCTACAACAATCGATTCTTTGTAGAGACGGCGATTTATCGCGTCTCTTGCTTAACCGAACAGTATTGAAACTACTATCAACTAATGGATAGTTTCAAATTTTGTATTTAAATTTACTATTTATGTCTTGAAAAAGAGTAAATTTTAATACATTGAATATTCTGAACATAGAATCTGTATCTTTATCAATTCAAACTAGTTAGATTTTTGGGCGGATTGAGAAAATAACGATTGTATATACAGTTATCGTATTTAGATTGGTTACAAAATCTCACGCAGAGGCGCAGAGGTAAGAAAAATATTAATTTTTGGTGAACAAATAAATAAAGTTATATGAATAGAAAATTAATTATCAACTTAAGAAAATTCTGTCAAGAGTTCGAGCAGGAAATTAAAAAGTTATCTTATTTGAGATATTTGCAAAGAAATAAAACTTTCAGATTTTTATTTAGTCTAATTGTTGGAGTTTTGGTTACTACCATTGGCATTACAACAGATTGGGCGACAACTGGAACACCTACATTCACCTATAAAACGTCGTGGATTGGTAATAGTATTGGCAGTGGAAATCTGCGGATACAAAACAATATTGAGGCAATGTATGTTACCGCCGATGGTACGGTGTATACTAACAGCCATTGGGATGAAGCTGGAACAGAAGCGGGAATATATAAGGATGGTAAAATTGTAAGTGCCCTTGGTGATACTCACGGTTGGGGTCGTGGTGGTGGCAAGGCTGTTACAGCAAGTAGTAAATATATTTACCTTGCCATGACTCAGGGTTCGATGGGCAATACAAAAGAAGATTACCCAACAGAAGGAATAGCTTGGCACTGTGTTAGGCGCTATGATTTGTCGGGAAAACCTGCACCGTTTCCTGAGGGACGTGGCTGGGATAAAAGTATGTTAATTGTCAGCACTAAAAGCGAAGTTGCTGGATTAGGAATTATAGGAAGTGAATTGTATGTGAGTGATTTTGCTGCTAACCGGATTCGGGTTTATGATGCTGAGACGATGAAGGAACTTCGCAGCTTTACTGTTGCTAATCCAGGAGCGATCGCAGTTGATAAACAAAAAAATCTGTGGATTATTCAAAACAAAAGTGGTGGTAATCCTGCAAAGATTTTACATTATTCCCCAAGTGGCAAGCAATTGCCCCAACAAATTGCAGATATTATTGAACCAACTGCGATCGCCATCGATGCTCAGGGTAAGCTGTTAGTAGCAGAAAATGGTTCGCGTCAGCAAATATTGATTTATGATATCAAAGATCAGCCGATACAAGTAGGCAGTTTTGGCTGTAAAAACGGTATCTATACAGGAGTTCCTGGTGAAGTCCGAGATTTGAAACTTTATGGACTTACCGGAGTTGGCACAGATGCATCAGGTAATATCTATATAAATAGTAATGGTTTCAATAAATCCGGAACAGATTTGCGGAAATTCTCGCCATCGGGTAAACTACTGTGGCGATCGCTAGGTTTAATATTTGTCGATAATGCAGATGCCGATCCCAAAACTGATGGTGTAGACTTATTCACCAAACAAGAACAATATCAAATGGATTATAGTAAGTCTGCTGGTAAGCAATGGACTTACAAAGCCTACACCTTAAATCCTTTCAAATATCCACAAGATCCACGTTTGCACACATCGCCAGATGCAACCTTTGTGCGCCGCATCCAAGGTAAGCCGTTTTTGTTCCTCACAGATATGTATAGCAGCTTTCTGCAAATATATCGTTTCAATCCCGCCACAGATGGTAAAATCGCCATACCAGCCGGAATGTTTGTTGGTACGAATGGCACAGATAAACAATCTCTTAGCGGAAATTGGCCACCCTATCAACCAGAAAAAGGCGAATGGATCTGGCGAGACAGCAACGGTAATGGCAAATTTGAAAACAACGAATATGATACCAGCAAAGATTATCCCCATCTTGGCGGTTGGTGGGTAGACAGCAAAGGAGATGTTTGGAAAGCCTTGCGAACCCAAGATGGTAACGGTATCCGACATTATCCGTTACAGGGAATAGATGCTAAGAGTAACCCCATCTACAGTTATAGTTCGATGCAAAAGCAAACTACCCCTGAGATATTTAACGATTTGCGACGCATTGAATATTTCCCCCAAACAGATACCATGTATTTGTCAGGCTTCACAATCGATCGTCCCGCATTCGGCGATGATACCGGAGTTGTGGGATCTGAAATTGCCCGTTTTGATAATTGGAGTAAAGGAAATCGCACTCCCAAGTGGCGGGCTGTGATTCCCTACGACACCACCGGCAAACGCGAAGTCTCCACAGCTGCAATGAGTGTGGCGGGAAATTATGTTTTCGCCGTCACAGTTAAAACCGCAGAGGTATATGTCTACAATGCAACCACAGGAGTGGAAGTAAAACAATTAAAACCAGGCCCTGAAGTTGGCAGCGAAAGTGGCTGGATTGATATACCCTACGGTATCCGCGCTTTTCGGCGTTCCAATGGCGAGTACTTAGTATTTGTAGAAGAAAATTGGAAAGGAAAAGTGATTATGTATCGCTTAGCAGGGTGAGCATTTATATCGATATTAGTCATTGGTTATTTGTCCTTTGCAAATGACCAATGACATATTTATCTTAAACTACCTTTATTTGCTTTTCAGTTAAATGCATTGCAATTCCTTTTTCATAATAAGCTGCCTCATTAATAAAAATCGGATAAACAGTAGATACTCCCTCATATAAAATATCTTTTCCTGCAAAACTCAGAAATATTGGCTCACCTGGATTCAGAGGTTCATAATCCCGAAACTGAAGCTGGGGATGAATCATAGCTTGAATTTCCCCGCGTTCATCTCTAGGATAATCAATAGTGCTAATGTATTGATAGAGTGTCAAGCTGCTGTTTGTCTGTGGAAGATTACCTTGGTTACACCATTCAAAATAGTCTAAAATTCCATAAATAAGCTGTTCTGCTTGTTGAAACAATTCAGCATTTAAGACATTTTGAGCTACAGCACCAACTTCGATTACAAAACCTAATTCGCACAAAGAACGCAGAAAACCACCTTTTTGCGATTGTGGATTAATACACACTCTCACTAAAGGATTTATGGAACTTAAATAAGCAGCTAAGCTAAGTAATAAAGGATGCAGCTCGCAAAAAATTAAACTTAGCCCCATGTTGGCAGTTGTGCTATGTAAATCAATGATTACATCTGCAAAAGGCTTATTTTGCGGTTGCAGTATTTGTTTAATTTCTTTCGCCCGCCTATCTTCGTAACTTAAGAGATTTGGGTTTTGTAAGTCTCGATCGCTGAAGCAACGATTTAAATCTTTGTCAATATAACGTTTACCTTCTGCAATAGCTTTGGCATTACCAAGCAATACCAAAGTTTCTAAACTTTGTCTGTTAATTAAATTTGGATGTTGCTGAAACTTTTTGACTAAGTATACTCCTGTTAATTCATTGCCGTGGGTTCCTCCAACGATCGCCACTCGTTCAATCTGACTCATAAAAACCTCGCAATCAAAGCTTATAGGCTAGACATTATAATGCCCACCCTATTGTGGCTTATATATAGCGGTTCCCACTCATACCATTTCACTTTAAAATTGATACAGATACCTCGGTAGGGGCGCACAGCTGTGCGCCCCTACGTTATCTATATGTATCAGGATTTTCGTGAAATGGTATCAGATGCGGTACAACATCATATCGCAAAGTGTAGGGGCACAACACGTTGTGCCCCTACCCGTGTACTTCATTTACCTAAAATACGCCCTCATATAGCGATCGCCCACACCTGAGTCACAAGCGTGGGCGATTCATTGCTACAAAGAATTAACTAAACAACAGTAGATAGTTGCCGCTTAAAGAAAGCTGACAAAACTCTCTCTGCGATTTGATGACTCGTTAAACCTAATTCTGTCTTAGATTCATTCGGTTCAGCATGATCTACTAACACATCTGGTACACCAAATCGCTTGACAGGAACGAGAATGTCTGCATCTAACAAAGCTTCAGCGATCGCACTACCAAAGCCACCCATGACGCAGCCTTCTTCTAAGGTGACAACGCGTCCGATTTTCTTAGCTAAAGGCAAAATCAACTCGGTATCCAAAGGCTTAACGAAACGGGCATTAATCACAGTTGCTTCAATGCCATGTTCGCTGAGAATTTCAGCCGCTTGCATTCCCGGATAAACCATTGTGCCATAGCCGACGATTAACACGTCATCGCCTGTACGCAGAATTTCGCCTTTGCCGATTTCCAAAGGTTCCCAGCCTTCTTCCATCAAAGGAACGCCGTAGCCATTGCCACGCGGGTAACGCATGGCGATGGGGCCGCTAGTGTGGTTAACGCCAGTTACTACCATGCGTTGGAGTTCTGCTTCGTCTTTGGGTGCCATCACTACTATGTTAGGAATACAACGTAGATAGGCGATGTCATACATACCTTGGTGGGTGGGGCCATCGGAACCAACAATTCCTGCCCTATCTAAGCAGAAGAAGACTGGTAAGTTTTGGATGCAGACATCGTGAATTATTTGGTCGTAGGCACGTTGCAAGAAGGTAGAATAAATAGCGGCGATGGGGCGCATTCCTTCGGTTGCCAGTCCAGCTGCTAAAGTGACAGCGTGTTGTTCAGCAATGCCGACATCAATATATTGATTGGGCAGTTTTGCTTGAAGTTTATCTAAGCCTGTTCCCGTCGCCATCGCCGCAGTGATGCCGATGATTTTCGGGTTTTGTTCGGCAAGTTTTACCAAAGTGTGAGAAAAGACTTTGGCATAAGCCGGCGGTTTGGGTTTGCTGGAGGGAATGGCTTTGCCAGTGGCTACATTGAAGGGGCTTTGGGCGTGGTAACCTACTTGATCTAATTCCGCAATTTCATAGCCTTTGCCTTTGACTGTTGCCACATGTACCAAAACTGGGCCTGGTATTTGATGTGCTTGTTGGAAAGTGGCAATCAATTCTTCTAAATTATGTCCATCGACTGGGCCGATGTAAGTAAAGCCCAGTTCTTCAAACACTGCACCTACCTTGGGAACAGCTAAGCGCTTCATACCTTCTTTGATGCGTCCGAGTTCGGGAGACAGAGATTCACCAACGAAGGGAATTTGCTTAAATTGTTCTTCAAGATTATCTTTAATAAATTGCACTGGTTGGCTCAGGCGCATTTTGTTCAGGTAGCGAGGAATTGCGCCCACGTTGCGGGATATGGACATGTCGTTGTCGTTGAGAACAACTAGCAAATTAGTTTTCGGCATGTGTCCAGCATGGTTGATGGCTTCCAAAGCCATACCGCCTGTAAGTGCGCCATCGCCAATGACAGCTACCGCTTTAAATTTTTCGCCTTTTAAATCTCGTGCCAAAGCCATGCCTAGTGCCGCTGAAATGCTGGTAGAAGCATGTCCCGCACCAAAATGATCGAATTTGTTTTCGCAACGCTTGAGATAACCTGCAACTCCGTCTTTTTGCCTGAGGGTGTGGAAGGAATCGTAACGTCCTGTAAGTAGTTTGTGGGGATAAGCTTGGTGTCCTACATCCCAAATGACTTTATCCCGATCTAAATCCAGTGTTTGATAAAGTCCTAGTGTTAATTCTACAACACCCAACCCCGGTCCCAAGTGTCCACCATTAACTGCTACGGTTTGGAGATGCTTATCTCGAATTTGACGGGCAATTTGTTGCAGTTGCCGAACGGATAAACCGTGCAACTGATTGGGATGGGTAATTTCGCTCAGATGCATATTACAGGGTTTTCCTCTCTAATTTCTGGTTTCGGTATTTTGATTTTCCCACGGTCGGGTTGTCTACATAATCAGACTCTTACATTGTTACTAACTTGTAGCGGAAAGTATAATTTCGTAATTGATAACGATTAAAAATGCTTTGCCCATTAACAATTCGTCAAGAAAAGAATTCAGAATTCAGAATTTAGATTAATCTTTCTTATCTTTGTTCGGTATCGCCAGATGTTTTGCTTAGCGATCGCACTGTGCTAGTTGCCTAAGTCCTAGTATTGTAGGGTGTGCTACGCCTTTTGTAGCGCACCACCTCAAGGTTTTGGTGCGTTATGCCGTAGGCTAACGCACCCTACTGGACTGACACAGCTAAAATAGTGCATTAGCAAAAATCAAAAACCTTGTTTTCTATCAAGACCTCAAAAATCTATTGCATCATTTTAGTCGTGTCAGTCCACTACGTATCCACTAGATAAATTAATTAGGTTTTATGTATTGACAGAAAATACAAAATATGTATAGGTGAAAAACTATATCTGTCGTAGGGGCACAGCAATGCTGTGCCCTTACCACGTGGTCTATTTACCTGAAAATAGCTGTAATATTCTCCGCAGTCAAACTTACATTCATTTAGTTTGCAGGTCGATGCAATAACATTGCAGGTCGATGCAATAACATTGCAGGTCGATGCTGATTGTCTTACCTTCTACCTTGCAAGTGCTGAGTGTTAAGTTAGGAATTAGGAGTTATTCTCCTTATCCTCAGTCCTCAGTCCCCAATCCACAAATGTTATACAGACGATTTGGACGCACAGAATTACAGATGCCGGTGTTTTCCTGCGGCGGCATGAGATATCAGTTCAAATGGCAGGATGTTTCTGAATCAGAAATTCCTGCTAATAACCAGGCAAATTTGGAAGCGACTATCAAAAGGGCTGTGGAAGTTGGGATTAATCACATTGAAACCGCCCGTGGCTATGGCACTTCCGAAATGCAATTGGGGAGAATATTACCAAAGTTTCCCCGCGAAAAGTTGATTGTTCAGACTAAAATCGGGCCAAAAGAAGATGCAAAAGAATTCCGTGAGACGTTTGATAAATCATTAAAATATCTCCAGCTAGATTATGTTGACCTTTTAGGTTTGCACGGCATTAATACTCTTGAATCATTGGACTATAGCATCCGTCCTGGCGGTTGTTTAGATGTAGTACGTCAGTTGCAAGCAGAGGGAAAAGTGAGATTTGTTGGCTTTTCTACACATGGACCAACAGATGTAATTGTGCAGACAATTAATACTAACCAATTTGATTATGTGAACTTGCACTGGTACTACATTAATCAATGGAATTGGGCGGCAATTGCAGCAGCTAAACGTCACGATATGGGGGTATTTATTATTAGCCCATCTAATAAAGGAGGTTTGTTATATGAACCACCGCAAAAATTAGTCAATCTTTGCGCTCCTTTGAGTCCAATGGTGTTTAATGATTTGTTTTGTTTGAGTCATCCAGAAGTTCATACCTTGAGCTTGGGAGCAGCAAAACCCCAAGATTTTGATGAACATCTGAAGACTTTAGAATTAGTAGATCGAGCATCAGAAATTCTGCCACCAATTTTGACACGATTGGAAGCAGAAGCGATCGCCACTTTGGGAGAAGATTGGGTAAAAACCTGGGAAGATAATTTACCCACACTTGACGAAACGCCTGGTGAGGTAAATATTCGGGTGATTTTGTGGTTGTGGAATTTAGCGATCGCCTACGATTTGGTAGAATATGGCAAAATGCGTTATAACCTGCTGGGTAATGGCGATCATTGGTTTCCTGGTAATAAGAGCGATCGATTAAACGAATTAGACTTGCGCCAATGTCTCGCCCGCAGTCCACACGCAGATAAAATTCCAAAAGTTTTGGCACAAGCCCATCAATTGTTAGCGGGTGAAGAAGTGAAACGATTGTCTCAACAGTAAATCTGAGGTTAGGGACTTGGAATGTTGTAATGCAACCCATCCCTAGCCTCACGCTTAACTGCTGTATATATTAATTCATCAAAACTGCTTGATTTTTTCCAAAATTACCTGTAGTATGCCTGAGTATTCAAAAAAATAAGTTTTGTCAAATAATGCTTGCAAATACAGCAAGTAAAACCCTGTTATTTTTTGTATCGTAAACATATCTAAATGTAGATGTGTTTATCTTATTTTCATAGCTGATAAATTAAGTAGTTCAGAATAAAGCAAACCAAGCAAAGTCGAGGAATCTTCTCTATGACTAAGTTTGGGGCATTTTAGGCTTGTTTGCAAAATACAACAGAATTGATTTTAATATTGCCTATTATTTAGCTTCTCTGTTGACTTAAATAATAGTAAATTTTTGCTGAAATTTCTTAGACAAATTCACCTTTTTATTTTTGAATATATCTATGGCATTAATCAATGGCGATGCTGGTAACAATACGCTTACAGGTACTTCAGGCAATGACATCATCAACGGCAATGCCGGAGACGACACCATAAACGCTGGCTTGGGAGCAGACACTGTTGATGGCGGCACTGGCACAGATACTTTGATAATAGATTACTCCTCTTTGAGCGTTAACATTATCAGCTATGACGGTTATTACCAAACAGTAAATGGCATTAACCGCACTTACTACAGCAACATTGAGCGGTTCAACCTCAAAGGCGGTAGCGGTAATGATACCTTGGTGGGCGGGACAGGCAACGACACCATCAATGGCGGGGCGGGGGATGACATCATTACCAAAGGCACAGGAGTTGATAGCATTGATGGTGGCGCAGGCATCGATGCCTTAGTGCTTGCGGACTTAACAACAGACACAACGGGTAGAATCATCACCATCAACGGCAGTACCATTGCCACAATTACTTCCGGTGGTAACACCTACCAAGGATTAGAAGTTTTCCGCAACATTAATGCAGGTAGCGGCAACGACAACATAATTTACACAGCCACCGCGCCTAGCGATAACAATAACATCCTTAACGGAAATGGAGGAGACGACACCCTCAACGCTGGCTTGGGAGCAGACACTGTTGATGGCGGTATCGGCACAGATACGCTGATAATAGATTACTCCTCTTTGAGCGTTAACATTGGCAGCTATGACGGTTCTTACCGAACAGTAAACTACAATAACCGCACTTACTACAGCAACATTGAGCGATTCAACCTCAAAGGCGGTAGCGGTGACGATACCTTAGTGGGCGGGGCAGGCAACGACACCATCAATGGCGGGGCGGGGGATGACATCATTACCAAAGGCACAGGAGTTGATAGCATTGATGGTGGCGCAGGCATCGATGCCTTAGTGCTTGCGGACTTAACAACAGACACAACGGGTAGAATCATCACCATCAACGGCAGTACCATTGCCACAATTACTTCCGGTGGTAACACCTACCAAGGATTAGAAGTTTTCCGCAACATTAATGCAGGTAGCGGCAACGACAACATAATTTACACAGCCACCGCGCCTAGCGATAACAATAACATCCTTAACGGAAATGGAGGAGACGACACCCTCAACGCTGGCTTGGGAGCAGACACTGTTGATGGCGGTATCGGCACAGATACGCTGATAATAGATTACTCCTCTTTGAGCGTTAACATTGGCAGCTATGACGGTTCTTACCGAACAGTAAACTACAATAACCGCACTTACTACAGCAACATTGAGCGGTTCAACCTCAAAGGCGGTAGCAGTGACGATACCTTAGTGGGTGGGGCAGGCAACGACACCATCAATGGCGGGGCAGGGAATGATAGCTTGATTGGCGGCGCGGGTGATGACATTATCACTCAAGGGGCTGGAGCTGACACTGTTGATGGCGGTACTGGTATAGATACGCTCGTAGATGCTGACTTTTCAGCAGACACGACTGGTAGAGTTTTAAACATTAACGGTAGCGCCATTGCTGCCATCACTTCTGGCGGCAACTCCTATCAAGGATTTGAGTTTTTCCTCAACATTACTGGTGGTAGCGGTAATGACAATTTCAGCTTTACTTCGGCTACTCCAGCAAACAACAGCGTTAATGGCGGTGCAGGCAACGATACCATCAACGGGGGCGCAGGCAACGATACCCTTAACGGTGGTACAGGCAATGACTCACTCATTGGTGGCAGTGGTAATGACACTTATATTATCGATAGTATCTCAGATGTAATCAGTGAAACTTCTACCCTAGCGACGGAGATTGATACTGTTCAGAGTTCAATCACCTATACTTTGGGCGCTAATCTAGAAAATCTGACCCTAACTGGTACTGGAGCTATTAACGGCACAGGGAACAGTCTCAATAACATCATCACTGGTAATAGCGGCAATAATACTCTCAATGGTGGCAGTGGTAATGACACCCTCAGTGGAGGGTCTGGCAATGATACCGTCACGGGTGGTATTGGTAATGATTCCCTTGATGGTGGAACAGGAGACGATAGCTTGCTTGGTGGAACTGGCAATGATATCTACGTGGTGGATAGCGTTGGAGATGTGGTTATTGAAAATCTCAACGAAGGCACAGACACAGTTCAATCTTTAGTCAGCTATATTCTGGGTGCTAATGTAGAAAATCTAACCCTAACTGCTACTGGAGCTATCAACGGCACAGGGAATAATTTAAATAACACCATCACTGGAAATAGTGCCAATAATACTCTCAATGGAGCAGTCGGTAATGATATTTTAATCGGTGGCGCTGGTAACGACACCTTATTAGGTGGAGATGGTAATGACACCCTGAATGGAGTTGGAAGCGAGAATGGCACAGGGTTTAAAGACACGCTCACCGGTGGCAATAATAATGATTTGTATATCCTTGGCAACAGCAGTAGTATTTTCTACAACGATGGTAATAGCGCCAATGCTGGTTTAAATGACTACGCTCTCATTACAGACTTTAATATCAGCCAAGACAAAATACAACTCCAAGGTTTAGCTAGTTCTTACTTGCTTGGAACTTCACCGATTAGCGGCATCTCTGGCACAGCAATTTACTTAGATACTAATACAAACTCAGTCTTGAACTCCACTGATGAACTCATTGCTATTGTCGGGGGAGTCACAGGACTAAATTTGACAGCAGGTTATTTTAGTTACGTTGTCTAGTTGCAAAAAACATAGACTAATACCAGTTCTGTATGAAGATGCGCTAAACCATATTTAAGTACAAGAAAAAAACGAACCGCAAAGGACGCAAAGGACGCAAAGGACACAAAGAAAGAAAGAAAGAAAGAAGTTATATCATGTCCGGGTAATGACTTACGATTAAGCGCCAGTTTGAAGCCACCAATGAAAACCCGTTAAGCCACGGATTAAATCTTGCTGTTGAAGTAAAGATTGACACCGATAAA
>NZ_JACJRQ010000072.1 GCF_014697355.1 Nostoc calcicola FACHB-3891
TGACGGCTTTCTATACCATCTTTAGCTTGACGGTAATGTTTTTCTAATTCTTCTAGACTTAGATGTGCGGCTACACTAATTCGTTTCGGCATTGGTCATCTTTGCACTCACTTCTTTTATCGTAAGCGATTACCCGGACATGATATCATTTGTCATTAGTCATTGATTATTTCTCCCCCTGCCTCCCCTGCCTCCCCTGCTCCCCCTGCTCTCTCATCCTCATCTCCCCACCTACCTTACAATTATTAAAAGCTACTTCACATTTGTTTAAATCATGCAGGCAACTACAGCCCCCTCTACAAACCCAATTCCTGGTAAATATTGGCAGTGGCGCGGGCACAATGTTTACTATGTGCGTGCGGGAGAAAAGCAAGCGCAACGTCCGCCTTTGCTTTTGGTACATGGATTTGGTGCTTCCACAGACCACTGGCGCAAGAATATCACAGGATTGTGTCAAGATTTTGAAGTGTTTGCGATCGACCTTTTGGGATTTGGGCGATCGGCAAAACCGAAATTGCAGTACGGTGGTGATTTATGGCGCGACCAACTTCACGATTTTATCAGTGAAGCGATCGGTCAAAAAGCAGTCTTAGCTGGTAATTCTCTTGGCGGCTATGCTAGCTTGTGTGTTGCAGCACAACGTCCTGATAGTGCGGCTGGTTTAGTGTTACTCAATAGTGCCGGGCCATTTAGCGAAAGTCAGCCGACATCTGAACCTGAAGCTTTACAAAGCCAAATTCAGCCTCCCAAACAACCCTCTTCTTTAGAAAAACTTTTGGGTGACTCGGTTAAGTGGATTTTTCAACAACCTTTAGCCCAATCTTTGTTATTTCAATACGTGCGACAACGTTGGGTAATTCGCCAAACCTTAGAAAAAGTTTATCTTGACAAGAGTGCAGTTACAGACCAATTAGTAGAAGAAATTTATCGTCCAGCTTACGATCCTGGGGCAATGGATGTGTTTGTTTCAGTTTTTAGCACGCCTCAAGGAGAAAAAGTTGATGCGCTATTAAAGGAATTAACTTGTCCTTTGTTGATGTTATGGGGAGAAGCAGATCCTTGGATAAATGCTAGAGAACGTTCTCAAAAGTTTCGTCAATATTATCCTCAACTTAAAGAACATTTCCTAACAGCCGGTCATTGCCCTCATGATGAAGTACCCGATAAAGTAAACCAACTTTTACAAGATTGGGTTTTGTCTATTGCCCAGTAATAAATGTTGAGGACGGGTAACTCAAGCAGGACTTACGCAAAAGATAACGAAAGTAGCGGTAATTCATGAATTACCGCTACGCTTGAATAAGTTTTCGTTCACATCTTGCGTAAGTCCTATGATTATTGTGTATTCTTCTTCAATTATTTCAAAACGTATGATTTAATTTCTTGTTCTATTTTATCGCTAATAATTTCAGTTCCAATACCGGGTTTATCTAGATTCACTCTGACAAAATTTGTGTTGTCTTCTCCAGTAAATTTTTTATCATTGTTGGAATCTTTGAGAATCTTCAGAAAAATTGCGTTTTGGCTGGGAAGAACAACCCAATTAATAATTTGCGTGTTGTTTGGGGTAATTTGTTGGAGATTTTTACCCGATAAATCAGAAATATAACCAACAATGGCATCTTCGCTGTTGATTTTTTTATCGGTGTTTGTATCTTGGTCAATAATTCTATACAACCAAACTCTTGTAATTGGTTTGTCTGTGGCTTTTATTTCTAATAAATCAAATGAGTTAATAATGGCTTTTTTATTTAATAAAAGGTGAGCTTCTCCATCTTGCTTACGATAAAAGATGAGATTATACAATAATTGGTTATTTCTTTCATAAGAACGTGAAAGACTTAAATTACTTTCTTTCTCTTGATACTGGTCTGGAAGATTAACCGGAATCATGAGATAATCGGATTGTTCTTTAATAATTAAATTGCCATAGGTAATATTTGGTTGTGAGTTGGGTTTGTCAGTTGCTTTAGCCTGTTCGCTTTTTCTGGTAACTTTGGATTCACAGGAAAAAGAAACAGCGCCTATGATAATAGCTGTAGTAATTTTCTTTAAAAAGCTATAGTTTTTCATCAATCTCTCACAGTAGGACATGTTGCTGTTCTATTTTATTCCCTGGTGGAAAATTACCAAGAGTTTTATTTTAATTTAGAGCATAGAAAACAAGCCCACTGATCCGGGCTTGTTCATATATATAAGGTGGATGAAGTATTCTAATTATAAAAATCCAAAAACCCGATCAGGATTGATCGGGTTTTATCGAGTTTACAGATTTCAAATTGTTAAACTAATTAACTAACTGAAGGTTAATAACTAAGGTGGACTAAATAACTAGCAAACTTCGCATTTATACGTTTTTCCGTTTTAGGATTTGGCTTTGTCTTCTACAATTAGACTTTTCGCCACTTGTATCTTGATATGCTGAAGTTTACTTGGGTTGATGACAGGGGACACTAAGTCATTTACCCTTTTTGTTTGGTTTTGTTTTGTTTGGTGTCCTAGTATTTAATCTATCACTAGGTTTGTTAGTTGCAACCCTTAGTTTACCAAAGTTGACGTTTTGTTAGATTTTGCAATCTTGTTGAGTAAATTTGATCCCCAACTCTGTTTTGAAGAGAGTTCTAGGGATCTTGGAGAGTTTGGCTTGCTGAAGCAAACTGTATTGTCAAAATTCCCACATAATTGGATTGTTATCAAAGCGATCGCTAACAATACGTCCAATGGCATCAATTTCTGCCAATTCGGCGGCAGAAAGTTGAATTTGGGCGGCTAGAGCGTTGTCTTGGGCTTGCTGGGGATAACGCGCCCCGGCTATGGCATTTGCTTGAGGTTGAGCAATTAACCACGCTAAAGCTAACTGAGCAAGGGTACAATTATGAAGGAGGGCTATAGGACGTAATTTTTCTAGTGCTTGTTGAGCTAGTTCAAAGTTTTCGCCTTGAAACAGTTTATTTTTAGCACGGTTATCTGTTGGGTCAAATTGATGACCAGCTGCAAATTTACCTGTCAGCAATCCCTGTGCTAGGGGCGAATAAGCAAGGATAGAAATGTTGTGTTCAATACAATAAGGCAGTGCATCTTTGTTCTACCTGTCTCCAGAATAGAGAATAAGGTGGTTGTAAACTATCAATACGTCCATAACTCGCGGCTTGAGCCAACTGGGCGCTAGAAAAATTGGAAACACCAATCGCTCGAATTTTACCTTGTTCTTTGAGTAAGTTCAGAGCGCTCATAGTTTCTTCGATAGGTACTATTTCACTATTGAAAGCGCCGGAGGGCCAATGAATTTGGTAAAGGTCGATGTAATCAGTTTTTAGGTTTGTTAGGGAACGTTCACAAGCCTGAATCACTTGTAGATGGTTAGCGAAAACTTTCGTGGCATACTCCACGCGATGTCTAGCGACAAGCCGCTACGCGTCTACGCGCACATCAGATAAAGCTTCAGCTACAATTTGCTCAGAGTGTCCTTCACCATAAACTTCAGCAGTATCGATTGTTGTGATACCAGCTTCAAATCCTGCTCAAATTGTTTTAATGGAGTCAGCATCCTCAATTCCCACCCACATTCTTTTACCTGCTTGCCAAGTTCCCATCAGAATGGGTGTGATTTGCACTTCAGTTGTACCTAGCGTAGGCGTAGCCCGTCGTAGACATCGCTTTTGCATAACTGCTTCCTAATTCATCTCCCTGGACAGTTTCATAGTTTATCGGTCTTAGCTTGAAATTAAATCAGAATTACAGTAGACATGATGGAATTGACTACAACTTTTCATGCTCTCAAAGAATGGGCAGTCGCCGTAAATGCCTTGGAAACTGGCAAAACAATTATGTTGCTCCGCAAAGGCGGTATTCATGAACGAAATGGACATTTCCAAGTTGCCCACAACCAGATTTTGCTTTACCCTACTTATGAACATCAACAAGCTTTCATGCTCAAACCTGAGTATGCCAATGATGTCTATTCAGTAACATCAGGCTGGCATCCAGACACAATTCGCATCGGTAGTTGGGCTGAAATTACAGATATTTTGCCAGTTAGTGACGAGTCTATTGTCAACAGCTTACTTCCCTTCCATATTTGGAACGAGCATTTTATTAGCGATCGCCTCAAATGGAAACCACGCCAACCCCTATATATTCTGCTCTTACGGACTTATAAGCTACCCCAAGAACAAGAAATTGCTTATTATGCTAAATACAGCGGCTGTAAGTCCTGGATTGATTTAGACCAAGCAATTCAATTACAAGGAGCAAAACCAGTTTTCTCTGATTTTGTATACAGTCAATTAGTAGAGAAAATTCGCGGGATTGTTGGCGATAAATTGTATGCCCCGCTGTTCTAATAACCAAAGTTATCGGTTATCAAATATCAATTTTCTCTTGAAGAAGAATTCAGAAGTCAGAATTCAGGAGTCAGAATAAATCAGTCGGGGATTCAAACCGTCGCAGGTCTTGTTGACGACTAAATCTACGATCTGGTGGGCGTGCAAAAACGCCGGTTATTCAGACGCGACGATCGAGTACTCGCTAAGGCTGCGCTATCAGCAAGTCATACAGAAAACATTGCTGAATTCTGACTCCTGACTCCTGAATTCTGTTCGATAAATAGTCTAATTGCGAACCTCCACAAAATAGTATTTCTTGTTACATACAATCATCAACAACGCGGATAATATTAGAAAAACCTCATCCTCGAAAGAAAGTGACGGAAAGCTGTTTATCTTTGTATCCTCTTAGCAGCTTTCCTCATGGGTATGAATTTCTAAGTAATTATCTTCAAGTGCATAGAAATTAACTACATTTTGTCTAAAGTATTAGGCAAAAAACTATACCACAAGGCTGAGGCTTGACTTGACAAAAGTTTGCGATTATGCTTTTTAGCTACACGTAAAGGAGTTTGCAATGCAGCGACAAATGTGCTGGTTACCGAAGTCTGGTGGCGATGGAGAAAAAATCTTGTATTTGCAGACAGAACCCAGTCAACCTTGGCGTCCCTACACGGCTTTTGGACATTTTGCAGTCCCAGATTATCCGATACCAGGTGGTTCTAAAGGCTGGGCAACTTATCAAAAACTTCTCAAAGCAGGTTGGACACTAGTACCTAGCGCACGGGCAAACGAATTTGGCAGCAGTAGCTATGTAGAGTCGAAGAATTTTGGATTTTAGATTTTGGATTTTGGATTGGGTTTGGAGTTAGGAGTTAGGAGTTAGGAGTTTGGAGTTAGGAGTTAGGAGTTAGGAGTTTGGAGTTTGGAGTTTGGAGTTTGGAGTTTGGAATTCTCACCTCTGCCCCCTGCCCCCTGCCTGTTCATCTCCCTCATCTCCCCACTCCCTCACCACCCTCTTGGGGAACCTTCGCTGCGAGGATCGGCTGCCCCTTCTAGAGTTCCGTCGGCTGTCACTGCGATCGCGTTACTATTACCCCAAGGTGCAGTTTGTTTGATTTTGTGTCCGCGACGACGTAAATCTTCCAAAGTCAAAGCATCTAAACCCCACGATTCGACGCGCAATTCATCGGGAAGCCATTGATGATGTATGCGTGGAACGGAGACAGCCGCACCCACATCCATGTTGTATTCGAGTACATTCAGGATGACTTGCAAAACTTGGGTGATGATGGTGCTACCACCAGGGGCACCTGCGGCCATACGGAAACGATTATTTTCTGTGACAATTGTGGGAGTCATGCTAGACAAGGGAGTTTTTCGGGGTGCAATGCTGTTGGCGTCGTTACCAATTAAACCAAAGGCATTTGGAACTCCTGGTGCAGCCGCAAAATCATCCATCTCATTGTTGAGGATAATTCCCGTTCCCGGTGTCACCACACCAGCACCAAAACTTAGGTTAATGGTGAAAGTCAAACTTACGGCGTTGCGTTGTTCATCGACAACGGTAAGATGGCTGGTTTCAGGAGATTCGTAGCGAAGACAAAGGGATGAGGGGGATGGGGGGAGACATTTGGGATTGAGGTTTCCTGGGTGGACTTCGGTGGAGGGTCTAGCCCGATCCATTTTAATTTCTTGGCGGCGTTTTTTGGCGTATGCTGGACTGATTAGTTCTTGTACGGGGACTTTAACAAAATCTGGATCGCCTAAATATTGTGAGCGATCGCTGTAAGCAATTTTCATTGCTTCTATCATTAAATGTATGGCGTCGGGATGATGCCATCCTAAAGATTTCAAATCGGTGTCACCAATAATATTTAAAATCTCTAATAGGTGAACGCCTCCCGACGAGGGTGGAGGCATTGAGCAAATTTTAGCTTTGCGGAAATTTCCACAAACTGGAGTCCGCCAGATTGGTTTATAGGCTTTTAAGTCTTCTAGAGTAATTAAACCATTATTTTTTGCCATATCAGCTGCGATCGCCTTGGCAATTTTTCCTGTGTAAAAACTTTGGGGATTTTCGGCAATTGCTGTTAAAGTGCGGGCTAAATCACGCTGCACCAGCTTGTCGCCTGTGTTGTAGAATTTGCCGTTGTCAGTGAAGATTTCCCGCGCTGCTGGATTGTTGAGAATTCGTTGCTGATAAAGTTGGTTTGTTTGCAGAGAACGCCAAGTTGAGGCATCGCCAATAATAAAGCCATCTTTAGCAAGGGCGATCGCAGGTTTTACTACCTCTTGCCAAGAAAGCTTACCATAGCGACGATGTACTTCATAAAGTCCCGCCACCGTTCCTGGTGTCGCCACTGCTAAATAACCATTAATACTTGCATTGGGACGCACCTTTCCTGCTGCGTCTAAATACATATTTCTTGTAGCCTTCAAGGGTGCGCGTTCGCGGAAATCTAACGCTTTCATGTCGCCAGTTTTCTCAGAATGCACCAGCAAAAATCCACCACCGCCAATTCCCGCCGAAAAAGGCTCAACCACAGAAATAGCAAAGGTTGTGGCTACCGCTGCATCTACAGCATTACCACCCTTGCGTAACATGGAAATTCCCGCTTCACTGGCTAAGGGATGGGCTGAAACCACCATTCCCTTTTTGCTGCGTAAAGGTGTAAAACCCGCTGATGCTACTTGGCTGTAAAGAACAACGCTAAAAGAAAAGATGGCGATTGCAACTCGCTTCGGTTTGGCAACAGTAAGCATTTTTATGCCATTTTGTTTGATATTTATTAGGCTACCGCCTAGCGGCGCATTTTATACGCGACTTGTTCGGTTAAGGCAACAGACGCGATAAATCGCGTCTCTACAATAATCAATCTTTTGTAGAGACGGCGATTTATCGCGTCTTCACTACGTCATATACAATCGCAAAAATGTTCAGTTAGTAATTTTTAATTTCTTCTCCATCCACCCAATTGCAAAATCAGCCAGTAATGCAATTACCGCAGCCGGCACAGCCCCAGCTAAAATTAATTCACTGTTGACTAGTGATATCCCACGAAAAATAAATACTCCTAACCCACCAGCCCCAATTGCCGCTGCAATAGTCGCAACACCAACAGCAATGACAGTTGCTACTCGTACCCCCGCCAGAATCACTCCCATTGCCAAGGGAATTTCAACTTGTAATAATAATTGTCTATCAGTCATTCCCATGCCTATACCAGCTTCCCGAATCGCTGGATCTACACCAGTGATACCTGTGTAAGTGTTAAGAATTACTGGCAAAAAAGAATATAAAGTTAACGCCACAATTGCAGGTAATACACCAACTCCGGCAATGGGAATGAGTAAGCCAAATAGCGCCAAACTAGGAATAGTTTGGAGAATATTCGCTATACCGAGAATTGGTTTACGCAGAGACGTTTTACGTGTAATTAAAATACCTAATGGAATGCCTAAAAATATAGCAATTCCAATGGCAATGCCCACTAAAAACAAGTGTTCTAAAGTGTGCTGAAGAATTTCTGGGGCATACTTAACGAGAAAGAAATCTTTCATAAACAAAAGTCAGAATGGAGAATACAAAATTCAGAATTCAGGATTCAGAATGGACTACCTCTAAGAGGTTGTTTGAAAAGTATTTAGCTGTGATTTTAGGCACTTGTTGATCCCCCCTAACCCCCCTTAAAAAGGGGGGAACTGGAATCAAAGTCCCCCTTTTTAAGGGGGATTTAGGGGGATCTAAAACGTTTTGCTACTAAGAAAAGGACTTTTCAAACAACCTCTAAAGGGATAGAGTTTTAATCAGGAATGATTTTTAAATTTTTTCGGCTATCAGCGGCAATGTTTTAAACCAATAGTTATCACCGAATCCTAATCAAAGTTTATACTGAATTCTGACTCCTGAATTCTGACTCCTGAATTCTTCATCAAGCATTTTTCAACGAAGGCAAACATGCGAGAAAAGCAAGAGTTTCTGGATGTTGCGACTTCATAAATTCATCTGTTGTCCCCAATACTACCAATTCTCCGCCATACATTAAACCAATTCTCGACGCCAAAATAAAAGCTTCTTGAATATCGTGGGTGACAAAAACAACTGTTTTGCCTAATTCTTGCTGCAAGTGTCGAAACTCTTGTTGAATTTCTAGCCGTGTAATTGGATCGAGTGCGCCAAAAGGTTCATCCATCAACAACACTGGTGGATCTGCTGCTAAAGCCCTAGCTACACCGACTCTTTGCCGTTGTCCTCCCGAAAGTTCGTGCGGATAACGCCCTGCGAATTGTGCAGGTTCTAAACCTACTAATTGCAGCAATTCATAAACCCGCGTTTTAATTTGTTTTGGTTGCCAACCTTCCAAAGAAGGAACTAAACCCACATTGCGTTCTACAGTAAAATGGGGAAATAAACCAGTTTCTTGAATTACATAACCAATTTTTCGCCGCAGTTTAATTTCATCCCATTGAGTTGTAGGAATTCCATCAAATAAAACTTCGCCTTGTGTAGGTGTGAATAGGCGATTAATTAACTTCATTGTTGTAGTTTTGCCGCTTCCACTACGCCCAAGTAATATTAGTGCCTCTCCTTGGCTGATGGTGAAATTTAGATTTGATACTAATGGGCGATGATTGCGACTAAAGGTAACATCGCGGAATTCGACGGCAATTTTGTTATTTTGCGGCATGTATTAATTTTGGATTTTGGATTTTAGATTTTGGATTATTAAAATATTGATACAAATATGTTGGTAGGGTAGCACAGCTATGCTACCCTACAGCAAATCTATATGATGTATCTATATTTTACTAAAATCCAGACGCCAATTTTTATTTGCGATCGCCTAGCTAAATCAAGCCAATAGGGGGGGTTAGGGCATAACACACCCCACTATGCAGTTTTACCATTCTTACCTGATGCTTGTTCTGCGACATTTTTCAAGCGGGTTGACCTGATTTTGCGGAGGCGATCGCTATCTCGAACACCACCTGCCGTTTCATATTGAGGGCTATCTTTACCGTACTTAATAGCAATTAGCATTAACATCTTTTGAGAAAGTTTACTCAAATTTTTTTCCATCTCTTCAACTTCAGTTAGAGAAGAATCAGCTACAGACAGAGCGTTATTATAGACATCAAGTTTATTGTGTAACTGTTCAATGGACTCAAGCAATTTATCCAGACTATAATCATCATCAAGTTTGATAGTCGGATCGATCAATTTCATCCCAGCAGCTCTTGACTCAACTTTTTCTAAAACGCTAGATTTACGTTTTTTGCGAGCCATAAATTTACCCTTTTAAAAGACTTCTAAAGCTAGCTTGCCTTAAATAAATTGAAATCTGGTTCAGCAAAAATCGCAATTTTGCCTCGTACAATTTTCAGCCAATATCAGTAATATTTCGGTATCTCATTACTTATGTAAGAAGGTAAGAGGTAGAAAACATCAGAGAAGTCACTATTGGCTTGAGGTTAGTCGCTATTGGCTTGAGGTTAGTCGCTATTGGCTTGAGGTTAGTCGCTATTGGCTTGAGGTTAGTCGCTATTGTCTTGAGGTTAGTCGCTATTGGCTTGAGGTTAGTCGCTATTGGCTTGAGGTTAGTCGCTATTGTCTTGAGGATAGGGGCTATTGGCTTGAGGTTAGTCGCTATTGGCTTGAGGTTAGTCGCTATTGAGTTAAGGATAGGGGCTTGTGTTGTTTGTTGCCGAGTTTGCGATGCCTACGGCGGGCTTCGCCTACGCAGATGAATATCTTGCTAACTGGTCATTTCAGAGATAATGTTATAGGAAAAGTTAGTTTAGATATGCTTAACGCCAATGCGATCGCTGGGTGTTTTGAAGAAAAGATTAGACCACGTTGTAGGGGCGCACAGCTGTGCGCCCCTACGAGTTATTCTGCTACAAATAGATGAAAAAGCTGTAAAATCAGCATAATGGCAGTTAAAGTGCAAAAAACACACCCAATAATATTACCCAGTTAATTGAGATATGCTCACAGTAAATGCGATCGCCTAGCATCTTTACGGAATTTAGGCTAAAAAATTTGTATTATCTCACATAACCTTCAACGCCCAAACCCCAAACAGCCAGCTATGGAATTAAATCTCCGCTTCCCAGAGAATCATCAAGTCATTGTAACATTTGATGGGCAAGACACTGAGAGGCTGGATTTTGCCTCACCGTTGAGTGCAGCAGACAGAGAAGAGATTCGCTGGTATTTAGAAATTTATGCGGCACATTACACTACGGATGTAGACGATAAACGGGCGGAAGAGATAGCAAAAAAATTCCGGCAATGGGGCGAAGATTTATTTAATGCGGTTTTTCAACATCGGACTGCTCAACGGCTGTTTAATGATTTTCAAGAGGAAAATCAACGAGGACGCTTATTAACAATCAGTGCCAGTCATCCAGCAATTTTATCGCTGCCTTGGGAATTGTTATGCGACCCAGAAGGTACTTATTTGTTTCACGAAAATCCCCGCATTTCGATTCGTCGCCGTTTGGCTGGTGCAGGGGGTGGACGTAAACCGTTTAAAGTGCAAGTCAAAGACCGTTTGCGGTTATTGTTTGTTATCAGTCGTCCCAATGATGCGGGATTTATTGACCCCCGTGGTGAAGCAATGGCAGTGTTGGACGCGATTCAACAAGAAGCAGCCGGAAGAGTTGAGGTAGAATTTTTGCGCCCAGCAACCTTGGATAATTTAGTAGCGCGGCTAGAAGACTCGCGCAAACCCCCTGTTGATATTGTGCATTTTGACGGTCATGGGGTATTTGATTTAGATGGGCGTTTCCAAGAACAGGCTAAACATAGCGACCCGGTGGGATTAAAGAAAGGCGGGAATGAGAACGGCGGCAATATCGGTTATTTGTTATTTGAGGATCAAGAAGGGAAAACAGCTCTGATTACTGCCGAAACCTTGGGTGATATGCTGAATCGGCAAAAAGTGGGGTTAATTGTTTTGTCTGCCTGTCAGTCGGCGGCGATGGGTGGCGAAGATGGAGAGGATGCAATGGGTTGTGTAGCCGCTAGGTTAACCCATGCAGGTATTCCCACAGTCTTGGCAATGACTTATTCGGTATTAGTGACAACTGCCAATCAACTGTTTGCTAAATTTTATCAGGGTTTAGTATCTGGTGCTGGTATGGGTGAAGCATTAGATAATGCGCGGCGAGACTTGTATCTCAACCAACAACGGGGAGAACGGCAACGGGGTGAGAACCGGGTGCAGTTAAAATTGCAAGATTGGTTTTTACCTGCCTTGTATCAAGCGGCTAGCGATACCCCATTATTGCAGCAAGACTTAAACAACCAAGAAAGCGGCGAGTCACCAAAATGGGGAAACTTGCCAGATTTACAAGAAGCTGGATTCTTCGGTCGTAGTCGGGAATTATGGCAGATAGAACGCTGGTTTGTGCAGGGAACGCGCCGCCTCACAGTATCGGGTTTTGGTGGACAGGGAAAAACCTATCTTGTCCAGGAAGCAGGACGCTGGTTACACCGCACCGGGATGTTTGAGAAAGTTTGTTTTGTTGATTATGCTGCCTTTGGTGGTGTGGATGCTGTAGGCTGGGCAGTTAGCACTCTGGCGACAGTGTTAGAGCAGAGTTTAATTGATGGGGCGGCGGCAACTCAGGCGTTGCTTAAGCAAGCCACATTGCTGATTTTAGATAACTTAGAAACCTTGCCAGCAGAACCTCTACAAGAACTGTTAACCGTAGCAAAACAGTGGTCTGAGGTTGGGGAATGTCGGGTATTACTCACCACTCGCACACCAGATTTTCACCATCCCGATTATCCCACACAAGGCAGTCGCAAACATATCTCCTTATCTTTGCGAGGTTTGGGACAAGAAGATGCCCTAGCGTATTTCCAGAGTTTGATTAAACTGACGCTAGCACCCAAATTTGACCCACCTAAACGCGAAGTGTTGTTGGAATTATTTAAACTGGTGGATTTTCATCCCCTGTCCATTGGTTTGTTAGCGAAACAGTTGGAAAATCGCCGTCCAGCAGAGTTGGGACAACGCTTAGAAGCTTTGATTGCCCAAACACCAGATAATCCCCTATTGGCATCATTGAATTTATCTTTGGAACGGTTGGATGCTGAAGCAATGCAGTTGTTGCCTCGCTTAGGCGTGTTTCAGGGCGGGGCGTTTGAACCTTACTTGCTGAAAATTACAGAAATTTCTGAGTCACAGTGGCAAACATTGCGCCCAGCCTTAGAAGCCACTGGGTTAATTCAAGTTGATGAGCTTTTTCTCAAATTTCACCCCACCTTAGCCCCTGCCTTGTGGCCGCGCTTATCCCTAGAAGCACGGACAGAACTGCTTGCCCGTTATCAAGAGTGGTATTATCAACTTTCTAACTATTTGTACATTAAAGATAACAAAGACTCTCATTTTGCCCGTGCTATTGCCCAACAGGAATTACCGAATTTACTTTATGCAGTTGATGGCGCATTGGATGCACATGCAGAATGGGCTGTAGAGTTTGTTGACAATGTAAACAGATTTCTTGGTATCTTTGGACTTAACCGCGATCGCACTAGACTAAATCAAAGCATTGCTCAGTTGACTGGGGAAGTAGGTTCTAATACATGGTTTCTCAGCCGTAAGAGTTCAGGCGAGCAATTATTCAATGCTGGTCGCTATCAACAAGCAGCGCAGGTGTTTAGTGAGATACTAGCAGAGTTGGGCGAGCAACCAAGTTATAACCGCTGTGTTACTTTGGGTAGGCTGGGGCAGTGCTTTGAATACCAAAGACAAACAGCACAAGCAGCAGAAATTTACCGCCAGGGGTTGGCAGTAGCGCAGCAGTTGGAACAGTCTGATGGTGTAAAAAAACTGATGGGAACGTTGCAGACTAAATTGGCAGATGCGCTGACGGATATGGGAGATTATGGTGAGGCACGCATTGCTTATGAAGCAGGATTAGCCCTTGCTAAAGAAGTTGGCGACCTTCATGGGGCTGCGATATCAAATATTCAACTCGGAACTCTAGCCCTGCGGCAAGGCAACCTCCCAGAAGCAGAACAGCGTTACCGAGAAACACTGACTACTTTCCAGCAACCCAACGAACCAGCACGAGAAGCCACGGCTTGGCATCAACTGGGTATGGTGTACGAAAAAGGCAAGCAGTGGGACGCTGCGGAAGATGCCTACCGAAAATCAGCACAAATTGAAGAATCTCTAGGAAATCTGGCAAAAGCAGCACTTACTTGGCAACAATTAGGCAACCTCAATGCACTTGTTGGCAAACTGGGAGAGGCAGAGGCTTGGTTTCGTAAAGCTTTGAAGCAATTTCAACAATTAGAAAATCAAGCAAGTGCATCTCAAATATTCAATAACCTCGCTCTCATACTACAAAACCAACCCCACCGCCTCAGCGAAGCCCGACAATTGGCAGAAGAAGCCTTAGCCATCGCCAAAACCTTAGACCCGGCTGCGGCTAAGATTTGGATAATATATAGCATCTTGGCAGATATTGCCGACAAGCAAAGCGACAGCACCCAAGCTAAAGAATATCGTCGCCAAGCAAGGCAAGCAAAAGCGGCGTTTGCGGGGACACATTATGAGTTGCGGAAATATGGGCAGTTAATTGCACGGCTAGTAGCTGCTGTGGATGATGCAGAAATCAGGGAACAGCTAGAAGTTGAGATGGAGAATGTTGCAGAAGATAGGCAAAATTTCGTTGCTGCCATCAGTCGTATCTTAGCCGGCGACCGAGATGAGAATATACTGTGCGAGCCGTTAAATTTGGAACATTCTATGATTATCTACGCTATCCTGCGGGGTATTGCTGATCCTCAATCCCTTGCAGCGTTATTGGCAGAGTGATAATACCAATTCAAAATTCAAAATTCAAAATTAAGAAAGTGATTCTCAGTTGGATGCAAGACAAAATTATATCGTCGCCTGTAGGGGCATCGGCACTGCCGTGCCCTTAAGAGTGTGTGGACTCAACCGATAACCGCTATATAATGTTTGCGACACATACATTTTTCACGTAGTTGAACCACACTCAAGAGGGCACAGCAGTGCTGTGCCCCTACAGTAAATGTGGTCTATTTACCTGAAAATAGCTGTAAACTTTGCGTGATGCCAAAGTCATTTATGATCCACTTCCGAAGAATAATCTTCACAAAAAGCTTTCAACCCAATGTGAATAATAATCACCGTGACTGCAACAACTAAAGGAGATAACACATCCCCCGAAAAACCCATCGTTACCAACACTGCACCCAAGCGTTCCACAGCATCCTTATTATCCAAATCACCCCATTTCTGCCACTGCTTATTCAGCATTCCCCCTTCTTGGCATAAATCACTTTTAGCAGCTCGTCCAAATTTCTGCAAAAAACTCTGAGAATTTTCTTGTGTAAGATTTGTAATTGCTGCGGTTTGTTTTACCAGCAATTTTTCATCTGATATTTTATCCTCTCCTTGTTTTTGCTCTGAATCTGGGGCATAGCGCAGTTCTGTTAACTGGCGGTCAATTTCGGCAGAGAGGGCAGTAATTTCTTCGGGGGTAAAGATGGTGTTCATTACTGATCTTCAAGAGAATTCTGTTAAGAATAATCATAGAGTAGTATATGCCATGCACGCCAAAACTCCTGTAGTAATAAAAGTAGGTTGGGTTGAACGAAGTGAAACCCAACATCGACCGGAATGTTGGGTTTCGCGTTGCTCAACTCAACCTACATCTACTACTCGTCGGTTAAGGCAAGAGACGCGATAAATCGCCGTCTCTACAAATAAACAATCTTTCCTATCTAGTAATTAAGACTCCATCTCTGCTAATTCTAACCACCGTTCAGTGGCCACATCGATCGCTTGCTTTAAAGATTCCACTTCTTCATACAGTTTCTGCACCTGGCTATAATTCCCCGGTGCAACATTCCCTAGTGTTTTCTCGGTTTCTGCCTTCTGGGCTTCTAACTGGGCAATTTTAGCTTCCAACTGTTCAAATTCTTTTTTCTCCCAATTGGATAATCGCCGCCGCTTTTGATTCTCCGCATTCTTGGGTGAAGCTGCGCCATTTTGGGCTTCGACATTTTTGGGCTTCTCCTTGGTGTTAGCAGCTTGTTGCTGTGCTGCTTCTTCAGCCTTCTTAAAGTCCAAATAAATCGAGTAATTCCCTGGATATTGGCGGAGGTTACCGCCTTCCTCAAAGGAAAATACTGTGTCGATAGTGCGATCGAGAAAGTAGCGATCGTGAGAAACTACAATTACACACCCGACAAAATCTTCTAGATAATCTTCTAGTACTGCCAATGTCTGGACATCTAAATCATTTGTCGGTTCATCTAAAATCAAAACATTGGGCGCACTCATGAGAACGCGCAATAGAAATAAACGGCGTTTTTCTCCACCTGAAAGTTTATGAATTGGGGCATATTGTTGATTTCCAGGAAACAAAAACCGCTCTAACATTTGGGAAGCAGTAATTTGAGTACCATCGGTGATTTTGACAAATTCTCCTTCTTCTTTGATGTAGTCAATCACGCGCTGATTTTCGTTTAAAGCTGTGAGCAATTCTTCAGAATGCTGGTCAAAATAACCGATGTGAATTGTAGTACCAATTTCTGCACTGCCGGAATCAGGCTGAATTCGTCCAGTAATAATATCCATTAAAGTGGATTTCCCAGCACCGTTAGCACCGATAATGCCAATGCGGTCTTCTGGACTAAATTCGTAGGTAAAATCCTTAATTAGGGTGCGTCCATTGTAAGCTTTGGAAACGTTATTTAATGCAATAACTTTTTTGCCAATGCGACGACCAACTGTCGAAATATCAACTTTACCCTGAACTTGCTTAAATTCAGTATCCCGCAAAGCGTGGGCGCGGTCAATTCTCGCTTTTTGTTTGGTACTTCTGGCTTTCGGCCCTTTTTTCAGCCATTCCAACTCGCGCCGCAACAAACCTTGGTGTTTGCGTTGACTGCTAACGGCAGATTCTTCAGCTAAAGCTTTCTTTTCGAGGTAATATGAGTAGTTACCTGTGTAAGTGTAAACGTCGCCTCGGTCAATTTCAACGATGCGATTGGTAACGCGATCTAAAAAATAGCGATCGTGGGTGATAAGAAAAAGTGCGCCACGATAGCGATTTAAATAACTTTGTAACCATTCTACAGAAAGAGCATCGAGGTGGTTTGTTGGCTCATCCATGAGTAAAACATCTGGTTCTGCTAGCAAGGCTGTTGCTAGGGCAATGCGTTTGCGATAGCCTCCAGATAAAGTGCCAATTTTGGCTTCAAAGTTAGAAATTCCTAATTTTGTGAGGATGATTTTCGCGTTGGTTTCTAGTTCCCAAGCACCACTTATATCCATCTTTTGCATCACAGCAGAAAGGCGGGACATCAGTTGATTATCATCTGGATAGTGAGCCAATTTATCAGAAAGTTCTTCATACTCACGCACTAAAGCCATGTGTTCGCCACTGTCGGCAAAAATTTGCTCTAAAACTGTGCGATTTTCATCTAAATCTGGCTGTTGAGGTAAGTAGATGATTTTAGAACCAGAGTTGATTAAAATTTGACCGCTATCGATGGATTCTAAGCCGGCGATCATTTTTAGTAGGGTTGATTTGCCTGAACCGTTAGTACCAATTAAGCCGACTTTATCGGTAGTATCGAGGCTAAAGCTGGCGTCTTTTAATATTTCTTTGATCCCAAAGTCTTTTTTGATTGATTGGAGGGTAATGATAGTCATAGGATTTAAGAATATGGAGTTTTTTTATTTCACGCAAAGGCGCAAAGGAGGGAGGGAGTAGGTAAGGGATGTGGCTTACCTACAGGTGATGAATTTTAGACGAATAAATCTAAGGGGAGATGTCCATACATTTCGTTGATTCCGTCTTCGTTGAAAGATTGGCAAGAGACTAAGACGCCACGATGATGTCCGGGATAGGAATCGAGATAACATAAGCCGTTTTTGCCGTTTAATTTGATATAAACTGGCCCTTCGGGTGTCGGTAAATTATTTGGTGGTTCATAACCAAAGGCCAGAGAATAGGTTTTCATGGCTAATAGTCCTTCTTCTGCTGTGTCAGCACAAATTCCTAATATTTGATAGTCAGCAAGATTAGTCATCAAAATTAAGGCATTACGAATTACTGCTTTTTCTGATGGCTTCAGGATAGGGGCGATGTCTAGACAGTTGAATTTATTCAGTAATTTTTTCGCTTCTTCGGCGGTGAGATTATGAGGATTGGAGGTTGACATAAACTTAGTTCATTATTTTGTTGGTTGTTCTGTTGTGTTTGAATTGGGACTAGCCCCATACAATTTTAGATTTTAGATTTTGGATTTTGGGCATGGGATATTGGGTATTGAATATTAGGAAAACAGCCGCCAATCGCCAATCCCCAGTCCCTTTCACGGTTGATTTTGTACATTCCCCAGGTTGAAAATGAAGGGTACGCCGCTTTTTGAATCGCCACCCATAACGAGGACTTTTGGCATTTGAGCGCCGCCTGTTTTCCAAGCTTCGATTGCTTCTTTTTGCAGAACTAATTGCCCTCCTTGGGCTTTGAGTGTCTCTGCTAAGAGTCTTTGAGCTTCTGCTTTACCTTTTGCCCGATTCACTTCTGCTTGTGCTTCTTGTTCGGCTTCCCGCGCTACATAAACCGCCCTTTGCGCCCGTTGTTCGGCAATTTGTTTTTCTTCAACTGCTTTAGCGAATTCTGGTGAAAATGTCAAGTCAACTACGCTTGTATCTAGGACAATTATCCCATATTTGTCTAGGCGATCGCCTAAGGCATTATCAAAGTCTTCTTTCAATTCACTTCTTTTGGTAATTGCTTCTTCTACTGTTCTTCTGGCTGCTGCAATTTTAAATGCTTCTTGGGTTTGGGGTGCAATTATTTTCGATACAATATTCTCTAATGTTCCTTGTTTTCTTCTCACTTCAACTACTTGTATAGGATCGAGACGAAAGTTAATCGCAAATCTCGCAGATAAATTCTGCAAATCTTTTGTAGAACTTTCCGCTGGCACTTCAAATTTTTGCACCGTCAAATCATACACATCGATCGCGGAAATAAAGGGTGGTTTGAGGTGAATACCTTCCAATAAAGCACCGTCTCTCGCTTTACCCAAAATGCTAATTACTCCTGCTTGTCCTGGGTTGATAATAATAAAAGAATTTAGTCCAATAATCACCAATATTGCTAACACAATTCCCAAAACTGTGGTTTGCCAATTGCCTAATTGTTGATTTTTCAAGTTATTCTCTCCATATCATTTGTCATTTGTCATTTGTCATTTGTTATTTGTTTTTCTGGGTGTCCCTCCCATCCCCCCATCTCCCCATCCCCCCATCTCCCATACCCTACGCCCCTTCAAACTTTAATTCCGTGGTAATATCAGTTGCACGAAACCGCAAAAAGCCGTGGCTACTGTATTAAAATCTCAAGTATCAAGAAGGCGTAGACATTCAACGCATCCTCTCCAGCGCTTGTTTGACTATGGACATCAGTATCGTAAACAAATTTGGCTAGCGACTACCTATTCTATCCTCAATAAATTTTTCGACTTAGCCCCACCTGGCTTAATTGGTGTCGCAGTGGATGTGGTAGTCAAACAACAAGATTCCATAATTGCACAGTTAGGGGTACGCGATGTCTTTGGACAATTTTTGATTATTTCTTTCCTGACTGTCATCATTTGGATACTAGAATCTGTTTTTGAGTATGCCTATGCTCGACTTTGGCGTAATTTAGCACAGAATATTCAGCATGATTTACGTTTAGATGCATACAAACATTTACAAGAGTTAGAATTAGCTTATTTTGAGGAACGCAGCACTGGCGGTTTAATGTCCATCCTCAGTGATGATATTAACCAATTAGAGCGATTTTTGGATGTGGGGGCAAATGATATCATCCAAGTTTCCACAACTGTTGTAATTATTGGCGGTGCTTTCTTTATATTGGCTCCTAGTGTAGCGTGGATGGCTCTATCGCCAATGCCATTTATTCTCTGGGGTTCGTTTGCGTATCAACGTCTACTTGCACCCCGTTATTCTGATGTCCGCGAAAAGGTGGGTTTCCTCAACTCGCGTTTGGCAAATAATATCAGCGGTATTACTACTATTAAAAGTTTTACCGCCGAAGTTTATGAAGCCTATCGTTTATCAGTAGATAGTGAAGCTTATCGTCGCAGTAATGCCAAGGCAATTGCCCTTTCTGCGGCTTTTGTTCCGTTGATTCGGATGCTGATTTTGGTTGGGTTTACGGCATTACTTTTATATGGCGGAATGGCAGCAGTTGCTGGAAAAATGTCTGTCGGCACTTATAGTGTATTGGTGTTTTTAATCCAGCGGTTGCTGTGGCCTTTAACCAGATTAGGCGACACTTTTGACCAATATCAACGAGCAATGGCTTCTACTAATCGAGTAATGAATTTGTTAGATACTCCCATTGCGATTCATACAGGAAATGTGGCGTTACCTGTGGAGAAAGTGCGCGGTGAAGTGCAATTTAAAAATGTTTATTTTGCTTATAAAGATAGATTTCCAGTAATTAAAAATCTGTCTTTGGATATTCCAGCCGGGAAAACTATTGCAATTGTCGGTTCTACCGGTTCTGGGAAAAGCACTTTAGTCAAACTTTTGTTGCGGTTGTATGAAGTGCAAACGGGAAGCATTACCCTTGATGGTATTGATTTGCAAAGTTTGAATTTGCAAGATTTACGCCGCTGCATTGGTTTGGTGAGTCAAGATGTCTTTCTATTTCATGGTACTGTAGCGGAGAATATTGCTTATGGCAGCTTTGAAGCTAAAGAGCAAGACATCATCACGGCGGCGAAGATAGCGGAGGCGCACGAATTTATTATTAACTTGCCCGAAGGTTATGAGACAATCGTAGGGGAAAGAGGACAAAAGTTATCTGGTGGACAAAGACAACGGATTGCGATCGCCCGTGCAGTCTTAAAGAATCCGCCAATTTTGATTTTAGATGAGGCGACCTCAGCGGTGGATAATGAAACAGAAGCGGCAATCCAGCGATCGCTAGAACGGATTACAGTAGATAGAACTACAATAGCGATCGCTCATCGTCTTTCCACCATCCGCAACGCTGATTGCATTTATGTCATGGAACATGGGAAATTAGTAGAGTCGGGAACCCATGAGGAATTGTTGGAGAAAGATAAAATTTATTCTAGTCTCTGGCGCGTCCAAAGTGGGTTGAAATAGTTCTTCCAAAGTGACTTGCAAAATCTCTTTTTCTAGGCGTCCTCTGTGCCTCTGCGGTTGTAAAAGTAATTTATCGAACCACAGAGTCGCAGAGAACACAGAGGCAAGAGGTTACAGAAAAATTGACTTTCGATAACTTTTACCCATTTTGAAAGATCTATTTCTCATATGTTAATTACGAATTACGAATTACGAATTATTTATGATGTTTGGTAGCAGTCAGCCGGAAACAGGAGATAACAAGTGGCGTCGCCAGTTGGATAAGTTTGTCAAAGCAAATCAAAAAGAATTGGCGGCGTTATTTTGGGGATTATGGTTAGCAAATGGTGACAGTAAAGGTACTGTTGGTATTGATTTGCAACCAAAGCCGCATTTTGTTTATTGTCCGCAAGAACAGATAGAAAAATTAAATGATAAAGTTGAAAATCGGCTGCAAGAAATTTTGGGAATTGTTGAGAATCATCAGCCAGAAGTAGAAGTTGTGATGATTGGGATTGGGAAGGGTGAAATTAAGTTAATTCAGTTTGCTCCCGAACCTGCGCCACCGATTTGTTTTGAGGAAGTTGGGAAGGATTTGGATGGGTTGTTGGATGTTCTGGAAGAGAGGATGAGGGAGGAGATTGTTTTTTAACGCAAAGGGACGCTAAGGGAAGCGCAGAGGTTCGCAAAGGAAGAGGAAGAACTCTGCGCTTATTGTTTAGTTGATTGCTTTGTAGAAATCTGGGTAAGTTAGGTTTTCGGCACAATGCCAGATGATGTTAAATACGGCTTCGTAGCGATATGAACTGTTTTTGTAGAACTGTTTACTCAGATAGTCTTTTAAAGTTATGACTACTTGTGGTAGATGTTCTCTTTGGAGGATTTTTGTCAAGCTTTCTGCGATATCAAAAAGACAGAATTCATAGGATAGCTGAATAGTGGGGCTGTTGTTGAAGCAGTTTTTATTGTCGTCATCTTGTTGAAAAATTAGAAGGAATTGGATCAGGGTAGGGATAACTTCGTTGAGTTTCTGTTTCACCAATTTGTTTTCTAGATCGAGTTGTTTTAAATTTTGAACTGCATCGATCAAGATTGATTTATATTGATAAGGATTCTTTTGCCATATTTGACATAAAGTAGCGATCGCCTTTGGATTACCAGGATCAATTTTTACTAGGCTTTCGGCTGCATACAAACGTCCACATTCATCTTGAGACGTTTGAATCCTCTCCAATAGAGCCGGTATCGCTATTTTATTACCTGGATCAATTTTTTCTAAACTCCCAGCAGCATTGCATAACAGGTAATCATCTTTAGTAGAGGCGATTAACTGGATTAAAGTTACAATTGCAGCTTCATTACCAGCGCCAAAACGCCCTAAGTCCCTCACTGCTAGGTTGAGATAAGAATGATCGTGAGCAGTCGTAATCAGCTCAACTAGAGCATTAATTGCAAGTTGATTACTGGGGTCGATTTGCGATAAAATTCTAGCTGCTCCGTCCGCGATATACTGGGCATCATCTGGATGTTTTGGGGATTGTCCCAGATTTTTAACTAGCTGGAATAGGACATTAATTGCAATTTGATTATTAGAGTCTACTTGTAGGAGACTTTGAGCTGCTTGCAAACGTTCGTTATCAGATTGAGAGGTTTCAAGTGTTTTTGATAGAGTAGCGATCGCAGTTTTATTCCCTAGCTCAATTTCCAACAGATATGTAGCTGCGCGATTTATAAAAAATGCATTGGCACAAGTTTCGATAATGTACACTAAACTCTGGACTACAGACGCATTACCTGGATCGATTTGCCACAAAGCTTGAACTGCATCAAAACAGATTCTATCACCCTGGTTTATCTCTAAGAATTTGACGAGAGATGCGATCGCAGTTTGATCGCCTACAGCAATTTTCCCCAAAGCTGCGATCGCATCGCAACAATTGTCTTTATTTAGTGTTGTCTCCATAAGATGAATTAATGCAGGGATTGCAGCGTGATTGCCGTCAGCAATATTTGCCAAAGCCATAATTCCATGCCTGCAAATTTCCTGCTCTGGTATCTTTTTGATGTCGTTAACTAGAATGGCGATCGCAGTTTCATCACCAACTGGTATTTCCCAAAGATTTTGACTTGTCTGGCAGAATGTTTGTTTATTTTCAACAACCGGTGTTAGCAGTGTCAAGGCTGCGATCGCACTTTTATTACCCGGATCGAGTTCTCCTAATTTCTCCGCTGCAAGTCTAAGAACTGTGCGACTTTCAGTAGTATGAACCAAATGAACAAAAGCGGCGATAACCCGTTTTCTATCGCTTAATTCCAGGGTTTTTCTCGCTGTCTTCACCAATGGTTTTGGTACTATCTGCCAATCTCGCTTATCCTGGCGAAAATAGGCGTAACTCCATTTGAGCAGTTGTTCTACAATTGCATCACCATGACTGCATTCTGGGAACTTAGCCAAAGCCTCAGCCGCAACAAAATAGGCGCGATACCGATAAAAATCGCCGCAGCCGTCATCAAAATCTATTAATGCTTGGATAAAATCTTCTTTCTGCTCCTTAGCTACATCTTTCTGGCTGAACCAGTGGAGAATCTCTGCTTTCCACTCCGGCTCAAAGATGCGGTAAGTGCCTTGATTTAGATTGCTGCGATCGTGGTTAAAGAAATACTGCCAATCATGCATTGCCTCCTACCCACTTCGAGATGTGGGACGAAAGGGACTTAAATGAATCTTGCTACATCAGTTGGCTTTCTGTCAAGTTTACACGCAATGACGATCTGTAAAGTTTTCCCTCTTATGACTCAAAAAAAGCAGCAGGTGAAATGTGAAAAAACTCCTTGTCTAGCCACCTTTTTAATAAAAGCTATTCACACGGGAGAAAATACTCTAATTGGGGAAACCTAATAAATGTGAAGGGTGCTAAAATACCTGCCTTGTTTTTCCTCCCTGGTTAAAACTATAGCTTTGCTAAACTCCCATGAGGTTTTATGAAACAAATCAAAGAAAAAATTACAAATAAATTAGAGCGACTATTTGAACAACGGTTAGTACCTCGTCTTGTACAGTGGGGAGAATACGTTGAAACCAAAATCAGGCGATACAAGCATCAGCAACTGAAGAGTAAGTTAAAATTTTGTGGTTCGGGTTTACGATTTAAGCGAGACGTGAGAATTGAACATCCCCAAAATGTATCTCTGGGAAATAAAGTCTACATTGGTCAAGATGTCATCTTAGATGGACGTGGCGGAATTACAATTGGTGACAACACAACACTTGGATTTAATGTTGTCATTCTCTCGGCAAATCACGACTATCAAAGTAATGATTTGCCCTATGAACATAACGTTTACATTCATAAACCTGTTATTATTGGTCACAATGTTTGGATTGGTGGAAATGTTTTAATTATTCCCGGAGTTTCCATTGGAGATGGTGCAATTGTGGCGGCTGGTACGGTTGTAACTGCTAATGTTGAACCTTTAGCAATTGTGGGAAATCAACCCATGAGAACAATTAAATATCGCGACAAAGAACATTATGAAAAACTCGCGTCTCAGCAAGAAATTCAAACCCCTATTGAAGTAGTTCAACATTAAGCTATTAGGTTGGGTATTTTAATGCCCAACCTAATAACTTAAACCAGCGCTGGTGTATTCGCCAGTTTTACTTGAGGTGTTGCAATCATTCGCATTCCAGCGGGTGCGGCGACAGTTAAACCACGGCGCACAGGAAGCACTGGACGTTTGTTCGTTAGAGATAGTTGAAATTCTGACACAATAGTTGCCAAGACAATTTTCATTTCATACTGAGCAAATGCCATACCAATACAGCGACGATTACCGCCACCAAACGGTAAATATTCGTATGGTGAATATTGTCTTTCTAAAAATCGTTCTGGTTTGAACTTTTTGGATTCTGGGTAGACTTCTTCACGATGATGCGCTAAATAAATACTGGGGAGAATTAACGTGCCCTGTGGCAATTTGTAACCTGTAATTTCAATTGGGTTTTTCACAATCCGCAAGAAAGCATTCATGGCAATTGGATAAATTCGCAATGTTTCTTGGCAAACTGCTGTTAAATAAGGCAATTTAGCAATGGTACTCAAATCTGAGTTGACACCAACAGTGTCGAGTTCTTTTAATAACTTCTGACGCACCTCTGGTAAATAATCAATCCAGTAAAATGCCCATGTCAACGCCGAAGCAGTAGTTTCATGTCCCGCAACTAGCAGTGTCATTAACTCGTCGTGCAATTCTTTATCTGACATCCCTTGACCATCGTCATAACGAGCAGCCATCATCAAACTGAGGATATCTTGGCGATTTTGATCGGATTCGGCGCGACGTTCCCGAAGTAGAGTATAAATTAATCGATCGATTTTTTGCTGTTGTTGGAGAATCCAACCCCAGGGACTCCATTTGCCGAAATCTTTTTGCATGAACCGGAAAAAGAAGGCGCTAGACATGAAAGGCGAAGTGATGAAATCTAGTAAATCACTTAGCGATCGCCTTAATTCCTCAAACCGCTCTCCTTCTTCCAAACCAAACACAACCCGCAGAATAACACGCAAGGTGATTTCTTGCATCGAGTCACGGATTTTAAAAGGCTTGTCAACCTGCCATTCATGACTCACCTGTTGTGTTATTTTCCGGATATCCTCGCCGTAAGCCCGCATTCTTTCCCCATGAAAAGGAGGAGCTAATAATTGCCGTTGGCGCTGGTGGCGATCGCCATCTGATAACATAAAAGAGCGATCGCCAAGTAAAAATCTTAGCCCGATATTCCCCCTGCCAACCTCAAAAGAACTCAAATCAGATGTAAAAATCTGCTCCAGTGCTTCGGGTTTACTAAAATACACAAGAGCATTATCTGAACTACTACTCTTAATGGTGAAAGTATCACCATAGATTTTGGCAAAATCATCCACATATTTTACAGGCTGACTAATAAACTTGACCATCCGCAGCCAGCGCGGTATTTGAGGGCCATCAGGTAGGTTGTAAGTTGCTGTCATAGAAATTTGTGGAATTAATGGCTTATGAATTTTATTGTTACGAGTTTTTGTGTGATTGGGAGTCACAGAAAGCGGTATATTCATCATTAAGGACTGGGGACTAGGGATATTCTCCCCCTGCTCCCTCATCTCCCTCATCCCCCCACTCCCTTTTCCTACCTAAAGCAGTGCCCAAAATCATCGCTATTCTCAACGGTAAAGGAGGAGTCGGTAAAACGACTACCGCAATCAATCTGGCTGCAAACTTTGCGAAGAAAAAAAAAGTGTTGCTGATTGACGCAGATATTCAAGGTTCCGCCAGTTGGTGGTTCGGGCGTAGTCAGCAAGGAATGGGATTTGATTTATCTCAAGAAACAGATCCGACACTTTTAGGTGATTTAACAAAAATAAAAGGTTACGATTTAGTAGTGGTGGATACGCCTCCCGCACTGCGCTCTGAAGCATTAGTGGCGGTAGTTGCGATCGCAGATTATCTAGTTTTGCCTACACCCCCCTCTGCAATGGATTTAGCTGTCCTCGTGGAAACAGTTAAGGAAGCCGTCATCCCCTTGGGAACCCCCCATCGGGTATTGCTCACCAAAGTCGATACGCGCAGCATCGGGGAAGCACTAGAAGCAAAAAAAACCCTCACTCGGCTAGGTATTCCTGCTTTTGATACCCTCATCCGCGCCTACAAAGCTCACGAACGAGCCGCGCTTGAAGGTGTTGCAATTACTCAATGGCGTGGAGGAAATGCACGGGAAGCGGAGATAGATTATCGCCGCGCAGCTGATGAATTACAGCGTGATTGGAGGAAATAATGGCTAAGAAACAAAGTCTATCGGATTTACTACAACAAGAGGCACAAAAATTTACATCCCCAGAAGATGAATCTGCGATCGAAGTTTCAGCAGAAGAAATTACCCAAGAAGACGCTGCAACTGATGAAGAATCCTCGCCACAAACAGTTGAGCCAACTACTAATAGGCGCACAAATCCCACTAAAGCTGATTTAGAAGTAACTATCAAAGATCTGACAAATAATCTAGAAAAAAGCCATCAAAAAGAAGCTTCCCTAGAACAAGAAATTACTGATTTGAAATCAAAATTATCTAGACAAACAACATTAGCCTCTGAACAAAAAACCATAGCACAACAGCTAACAAAAGAACTTGACGAAACCAAAAAAACAGCACTGCAACTTGCAGAAGCAAATTCCCTGCTTATAGAAGAAATTAATGCTTTAAAACAAACCGCTGAAGATAAATCTAAACTTGTTGTTAAAGAAACTAGTGCCATAAAACCAATAAAAGAACACTACAATCCACTTAACTACAAAAAATCACATCGCTCATCCGAAAAATTAGCTCAACATCAACCAGATGAGTCTGATGATAGTTCAAATCAGATGTGGTTACTTGACTAGTAAATCTTAAGTAGTAGCGTGTCTTGGCTAAAATAGTGCATTAACTTGACTCTTGTGGGATGGGCGTCTCGCCCGTCCGGTGCGGGCTTTTCGGCCCACACCACAAGAAAATTTATTGCAACATTTTAGCCTTGACACGCTAGTAGTGGACTGACACAGCTAAAATGTTGCATTAGAACTAACGGATTCCTCCTCCTCAAAAACTGGATAAAGATGTTGCAGTTTCACCCTGGCATCAAGAGTAGAAAACCGCCATATT
>NZ_JACJRQ010000073.1 GCF_014697355.1 Nostoc calcicola FACHB-3891
GCAACTCTTATTGATACTCCACCTACTTGCTTAAGCAGCAACTGATAAAAAGTATCACTGACTACAAAATTTGTAAGCGATCGCCCTTTGGGAAAAAGTTTGTGATCTACTGATAATTCAAGATTATGAATTATCTGCTCCTTTGCTATTTTTTAATAAACTATTAACCTTGTATTGACTTGACATTTAATCAGACAATCAAGTAAGTTGATACTCATCAACACTTTACTAAAAATTACGAAGTGTTGAAATGTTTGAAAAAATCATAAAGTAAGCTTAAAAAATATAAATTACTGAACAAGATTTCAAAAAAAATATATAAAGACTTCATAAAAACTACAAAAAGATATTGGCGCATTTTCCGTAAATTTACTACGGTAGATTGGAGACTTAGTTTAGAGAAGCTCCGGAATGAGAATTGAAACCTAAATTTATGAAGCGAAGTCTAGTTTTTGCGACTGCCATATCTAGTTTTTTTGTGACTGCGACCACAGCATTTGGCTTCTCTGGTCAAGCACAAGCTTTCTCTTTTTCTGGTTCCTCCAGCGGTACGTGGGGACAACCGACTCCAGGAAGCCTTGATACTAACCCCACATATACAGGTGTGGGAACCAAGACATTTACTTGGGGTCAACCTTCTTCACCATCAATACTTCCAAATAAACTGGTCTTTGATGGAAGTTCCTTTTCAGGAGACACCGACTCTGTATTCAAAATAGGTGAGTTGAGGTACTTTAACGAAACAGTACTCAAAGGTACAAGCGTTGAATTTGTACCTTTAAATCTCAATCTATCCCTCAACTCCCCCGTTGGAATCAACCAAGTTTTTAACTTCAACTTCCATTTGGTGAATACACCGAATACCTCAACAAATCCACAAGAAAATGCAGATTCTGTATTTATAGACACAAACTTGGCCTATAACAGTTTCACCATTGCAGGCAATAAATACACACTTGAGCTAACTGGCTTTAATCCAGATGTTTCTCAGTTGAGTATTAAAGCGCTTGAAGGAGGCACAGCTACAACAGCTGTTTATGCCAGAATTAAGACTATACCCGAACCTGCGACAATAGCGGGTCTGTGCCTGGTAGGAATATACTTGGTATCCCGTAAAAAATCCTTGCAGAACAGTTACAGCAGAATTCAGAATTCTGACTCCTGAATTCTGAAGTAAAACAGGCTTGATAGCTGACTTGAAGACTTAGCTTGCTTACTTCACCCAGTTAAAATCTGCTGTTAGTTTGCATAAGTAGTGATTCAAAAATAAAAAGTTAAAAGTTAAAAGTTAATCCCCATAAATAAATTTAGGCAGTTCATAACCTATCTTTTTTTCTTTTTCTCTTTCTTTTGGCTTTTAACTTTTTACTTTTGCCTTGTTCATTAAAATTTACAGCAAATTTCAGGTAAATAGACCACGTTGTAGGGTAGCACAGCTGTGCTACCCTACTGAGGATTGTGGTTCAAATACATGAAAACTGCTGTAAACATCAAGAGTACTGAGTCAAAAGTGCTGTACTTTGTGCAATTCACAAAAAAATCCCCTCAGAAATTCTGAGGGAAGAAGTTGAAGAGAGAATATTGTTTTTTGAAAAAATTATGCAGGGTTAGGTTGCGTTTGGCTTTGCAATAGTTGGATAATTGCAGCTTTTTCTAAGATTCCAACCAGCACACCGTTGTCACGAATTACAGGAAGCACAGATAGCTTTTGTTGTTCGAGTAGCTGCATAACTTCTAGCAGAGGTTGGTCGGATTGAACTGTGGTAGATTCTGTAATTGGTCTCATGACTTGTTTGACTTGAGTTTCTGGCCACAGTGCTGTAGGAATGGTTCGCAAGTTATCAGTAGCGATCGCACCTACTAATTGTCCATCATCGTCAGTCACTAAAAACCGATGCCAATTTTGTCCACTTACCACCCGTTCATCAGCAAACTCTCTCAGAGTCAAATTAGCAGATACAATCGGGCTATTGGCAGTTACAGCATCTTCGGCTGTTAAACCTGTGAGTTTTTCTTGGACTCTGGCAAATTGAGCCGCATTACCAGCATTTTGTAACAAGAAGAAGCCGACTAACAAGTTCCAGATGTTGCCGAAGCTGCCGAAAAATACTAGGGGAAGTATACCTGAAAGAACTGCGACCCATCCAAATATTTGCCCAACTCCACTAGCAAAAGTCACACCTTTATAAGGATTGCCTGTGATTTTCCAGACGATGGCTTTGAGTATATTTCCACCATCTAAAGGCAAGCCAGGAATCAGGTTAAACAGCGCTAATGCCAAGTTTACAGCAGCCAAAACGCCCAGAATTGCAGCTAGCGGTCCTGAAATAGATGTAGTAACACCAATTGCTGTAAAGATTCCAAAGAGTAGTAAGCTAACTAGTGGGCCAGCGATCGCTACCCAAAAAGCTTCACCTGGTGTTTTCGATTCTTTTTCTAAGCTTGCCAAACCACCAAATATAAACAATGTGATAGATTTGACATCAATTCCCTGACGAATAGCAACAAAACTGTGTCCTAATTCATGAGCGACGACAGAGGCGAACAACATCAGCGCTGTCATCAATCCCAATAGCAAAGCTAATCCCGCAGATAATTGCGGAAATTGCGCCGCTAGTCCACTGCTATAGCTCCAACTTACCAAACCTAGAACTAAAAACCACGAGGGATGGATGTAGAAGGGAATTCCGAAGAGATTACCAACGCGAATTGTGCCATTCATGTCGTTCACCTTTGATTTCAACTGCGAGAGGTTTGCTTTTGTTTCTCTCGATGTCTTTAGTGTAACGAAATGTTAAGGCGTTTTAATCTTTGCAACAGTAGTGGTGTCCGTCCGTAAAGGTGCGGTTATTGGGAATGGGGCATGGGACATTGAGTATTGGGCATTCAGATCGGATTGCCATATGCACGCTTACATAGAATTAGTATTAGTTATTTAAAAATTAATTAAATAAATGCATACTTTTAGACATAACTAATAGTTTTATGTCTAAAAATCTGGATATTAAAACTTCCTGTCAAATGTATGATTTATAATCATAGCCTAATGATTTTTTATCCCACAATAATTTTTTATATGTAACTAAAGTCTCAGTTTTAAAACTAACTTTAGCCTGTTAAATAATACGCTTTACCGTTTATATTAGTGCCATTATACTATGGACTTTAATTCATCTTCTTCAGAAGATTCTTCGGAATTTGAATCTAAGATGGCAAGATTAGTTGGACTCGAAGAAGAAACAAATATTGATATTAGAGCAATTGCACAAGATTCAGTTGTATTGGAATTAGAATCTACTCAATTACAAAAAGTTGTAGCTAATGAATCATTTTCATCTAATCCATTTGCTAAGTTAGCCTTAGTAGGTGGTATCAACTTCTTTGTAGTTGTGTTAGTTGGCAGCTTTTTATCACATTTGATAAGTTACAAAAATCAAAAGCCAAGAAGTAAGATAGTTAACTTTTCAGTCCAATCACAACCAACTCAATCTCGCCAACAAATTTTAGAAGAAGAAATAGAGATTCTCAAAACTAAATTAGCCCTTGCAGAACAAGCACAGGCGGTAAGAAAAGCTCAACAAAACCTCAGAATTGCAGAAACACCTGTTTCTACGGTTAAAGTTCAACCAAGTAAACATTCAACTGCTTCTAAAGCCATAATATCAACACCTGTGCGAACAGTTTATGTGCCTCGAACAGTCATAGTTACACGTCCAATTCAAAACCCCTACTCTCAAGGAGCGACTCGTCCACAAAACTCTATAGCTGCTTTTCCACCAGCGCCCACACCGTCAATTATAAACACAGATGCTAAACCATCCCCACCTGAGCCTTTGCAGCAATGGGCTAAGTTAGCAAAGTTAGGTAGCTACGGTGAAATTTATGTTACTGCTGAATTTGGTGTTAATTCTACTAGTTCTCAAACTGAAAACACCAATGTGGTGTCACAGTCAATTAACCCTAACCCAAGACAACAAGTGCAAAACCTAAAATTTGTTAAAGTAGGTAGTAGTGCTAAAGCTGTAATAACAACACCTATATTTGGGGAGACTACTAGTTCAACAAATAATCAAAAAGAAGAGAATAAAAACATATTTGTTGTACGGTTACAAGAACCATTAAAAGCTATAGATGGCACGATAGCTTTACCTAAAAATATAGAATTTTTAACTAAAGTTCATTCAATTTCTGAACAAGGATTATTGCAGTTAAGTGTAGTAAAAATTATATCAGAACAGAATGGCAAATTAATAGAAACAAGCTTACCTAATAATGCAATGATTATTCATAGTATTCAAGGTAAACCTCTGATAGCAAGTAAATATTCCAATTCTGCTTCATCTATAGCATTGATGGATGCGGGATTGTTCGCGATCGCAGGTGTTCATAAAGCCTCGGAGTTACTTAATCGTGGTAATACCACATATCAGTATCGCGATATTAATAACAATAATAATTCTCAAATATTTACTAACTACAACAAGCCCAACATTGCAGCAGGAATTGTAGAAGGTGGTTTAAATTATGTGGTTCCCCAAATTGCACAACGCAATCAACAAGCAATTACCCAAATGCTACAAAAAACTAATATTTGGTTTTTGCCAGCAGGAAAAGAAGTTGAAATATATGTCAATCATACAGTGCAGTTATAGAGGATATTGAAAACTTATATCAGTCAACTTTTATGCTGTTGCTTCAGCATAGATATTGGTAACAATTTAAGCTTGTATATTAATTTTCTGGGTCATTTGAAAAAGCGATCCAAATAAGATTAAAGAGGGAATTCTTAACAGAATGTAATGTATGGGGATTTAAAAGCAACACATAACTTGCTACTTGATAGTTGTAGGTGTCTCTTACTCCCTCCAGGGACAGGAAATAGGAAAAACTGTTCCCTGTTCCCTATTCCCTTCTTCGATGACTCAGATACTCGCTGTTTTACAGTTAAATCACCAAGATTTATGTCTAAATATTTAGTTCTCAATACTTGATTTTTAAATTTTATTAGTCCAAAATAAATTGGAGTGAGAAGAATTCTAAATTAATCACCAAACAATACCAATAATTTAGAAGCGATATAAAAATACTTTTTTTGCATAACTACAATTACTAAATATGCAAATATAGTTTATTTTAAATTATCCAAAATCACTACCTAGATAAAATAAAAATGGAACTTGTAACTTTATTTGTTTATAAAATTATTTTTTTGAAAAATAAGCTGAGTTTGAATAATAGGAATACCCTAATGAAGTACTTGTTTCCCATCTTGTTAACTTGTATAGCAGAACTGAGCTTCATTAATATTGCAGGTTCACAAACATTAGATCAGAATGATAGAAATTTCCTTTGGCAAAAAGTTCAGCAATGTGTTGCAAATGAGCAAGGTCAGCCTCCCAAACCAGACCCATGTCTGTATGTCGATCTTAACAACAGGTATGTGGTGGCAAATGGAAGTAACCCAGTTGAATATTTATTAATGCCAACTGATAAAATTGAAGGTATAGAAGACCCTAATATATCGCAGTCAAACTCAATACCTTATTGGCAGTATGCGTGGGAAGAAGCTCGAAAGTACATACCCTCAAAAAAATCGCAGGTGCAATACCGAAATCAATATGGATTAGCAATTAATTCAAAACAAGCTCGTAATCAGGATCAATTACACATTCATATGTCTTGTATTAAGCAAAGCGTGACTATGCAGCTTGAGACAAATGACAATAAAATTCCCATTGGAAATTTTAACAATTTTATTCTGACACTTGAGAACAATCAATATAATATAATGCATTTAGATAATGATTCACTGAGAAATAATAATAATCCTTTCTACCTTGTAAATCAATCCTTGGGATCGTCACAAAAGATGGCTGACCAAAGTATTGCTGTAGTGGGAAGAAGAGGGGGAGGATATTACATCCTCAAAACTGAAAGTGACATTACCAAAGGCTATAATGCTGCTGCTGAAAAGTTACTTGACGAAGATTGTAGCACTCAATAATAGCGGTTGCACTATAATCCGTATCCGCAAAAAAACTATTGCACCTTGACTATATTGTAAATAATAATTGGTCAATTTGGTATTAGCTAGAAAACAACTGATTTGTAACCTGTTCTAACACTTTTAGTCCTATTAATGAACCTCGAATTAGGCGAGTAGCAGCTACGGGTTGACGAATCATTGCCATAGCTAAAGCCAAAGGACGGAGAGAACCATCAGAGTCGATCGCTCCTGTGAGATCAGGGATATCGTGCTGACAATTGTCGCTGACGACTCGCAACATTGCCACTGGAACCGCAGCTGCATTGAAAAACTCTAGGGCAGTAAATCCTTCCATATCAACAACATCAACCGCTAAAGTCTCACCCAGACGGCGTTTTTCAGCCGCAGACCAAATGACGCGATCGCTCGTCAACCCCTTGACTAAATTCAGTGGCGAGTCGGGAGTGGCGAGTGCTGAGTACAATTGTGCTGTGAAAGAGCGATCGCATTCTTGCCGTTTGCCTTGATAAACGCAATCTTGGTACAGCACAAGATCGCCAACACCGTAGCTACTGCTCAAGCTGCCACATAAACCCACAATTAGTATTCTCGATTTTGTGGTTAGAAATCGTCTACTTTCTGGGGATTGTTGCAGGTATTGAAGTAAAGGTTTCATCCCAACAGGTATGGGTAATACCGCTGGAATGGAGCCAGTCACGCCGCGTAATCCACGACACACGGCTTGATATTCTGCTCCCTGAGGCACGAAAATTGTGTCGTGGGGTAAAAAATTAGGCACTAGCACTGTCGATATTTTGGAGTTTGCGTTTGGGTTGGGAACTGTAACTTTATTTATGTACATACAGCGTATTTGAGGTAAATTAGGTACGCGGGTAGGGGCACGGCACTGCCGTGCCCTTACAATTATCTGTACCTCACCAACTTGCTATCTGCTGTATCTGTACGAATCTGCTAAAGTTCCATACTGGTTGAAAAATTTTGTCAGATTCAAGTGACAATAAGTAATATTGCCATTTAGTGGTGACCAAAACTCGCAAACTGAAGGCGATTGCTGTAGCATGACAAAATAATTGTGTCACCTGCACGATAATTTTCCAAGATGGTAAAGCTTTCTAGCTCAAAATCCGCACGAGAAGTCTTCAATATCTCCAAATTAGCGATTAAATTTTCGTGGCTGACGGTGAGTTTTTGGATCGCCGTCACGGTAGCTGGTGTTCTTGCTTTCAGTTCCCTCAAGTATGCATTGTTTCCAGATATTACCTTTCCAGTGGTGGTTGTGAATGCCACAGCCCCTTTGAGGACTGCATTAGATACAGAAGCCAAGCTCACCAAACCCCTAGAAGAACGCCTCCGTTCCTTGAAAGGACTGGAGAATATCCGCTCATCCAGCTATCCTGGTCAAACAGCCGTTGGTCTATCTTTTGCCGTTGGTACGAATCTAGAAACATCGACCAAAGAAGTTGAAACTGCCCTCAAGCAGGTGAATTTACCTCAAGGAGCGACTTCTAAAATTATTCCCTTGAACTTGAACGAGTCAGCCGCCATTAGCTATGCCATTGAGAGTCCCAAGCTCAATCTCACAGATTTGACTAAGTTGGCGAAAGATGAGATTGTAAGTGCGATCGCTAAACTACCAGGAGTCCTGAAAGTTTCACTGCTGGGCGATGCAACTGCAACTCCTTTAGATCCATCAAAGCTCAGTGCAGCGGCTCTTAGCCAACAAGGATCTACCTTAGTCCGGTTTAACGGGCAAGATGCACTGGCATTTCAGGTAATTAAACGCGGCAATGCTAACACCTTAGAAGTGGTGAGTCGAGTTGAAAAAGAAGTCCAAAAACTGCGTTCTACCCTCAAAGATGTCAACCTCACCTTAGCTGCCACTCAAGCAAAATATATCCGCGAAGCCACCCAATCGACAATCGATGCTCTACTAGAAGCAATCTTGTTGTCCATTGTCGTCATCTTTCCATTTTTGTGGAACTGGCGAGCCACCTTAATTTCTGCATTGGCGATTCCTGCGTCGATTTTGGCGACCTTTATCGTCATGGCGATTTATGGCTTCAATTTAGAGACAATTACGCTGCTGGCTTTAGCTTTAGTGATTGGCAGTATTGTTGATGATGCGATCGTTGATGTAGAAAACATCATGCGACACATCGATGATGGAGAAAATCCCCGCCAAGCAGCACTTTTAGCGACAAATGAGATTGGATTGACAGTTACAGCAGCCACCTTGACAGCAGTAGCAGTTTTTCTGCCTATAGGTTTAATGGGTGGAGTAATCGGTCAATTCTTCAAACCCTTCGGGATCACTGTTTCAGCCGCAATGCTCGCTTCTATGCTAGTAGCCCGGACTTTATCTCCAGTTCTGGCTATTTACTGGCTAAAACCAAAAGCCTCTACTCCCCGTCGCCGTGAAGCAAAAACCTGGGAAAAGTTTGCCCAATCTTATAGAAACTTGTTAGCTTGGTCTTTAAATCACCGCAAAATAGTTATCGCATTAGCTGTACTCAGCTTCATTGCAGGTATAGCACTAATTCCACTAATTCCTAAAGGATTTATTCCTAAATTAGATCGCGGTGAATTCAATATTGCTTATACCGCTCCTTTGCCAAAAATCCCCGATTTAGCACAAGCACTAGGAGCAGGGGGAGCAGGGGGGGAAAAATTAACTCCCTCATCCCAGTCCCCAATCCCCAATCCCCAGTCCCCAATCCCCAATCCCTTAAATGATTCCCTTGAGGTTGCTAAGAAACTCGAAGCGGTGGTGAGAAAAGACCCAGCAGTGGAAACGGTATTTACTACCGTTGGTTCTCGTGAGGGTGAGCCGAACAAAGGCACGCTATATGTGAGGCTCAAAGAAGACCGGAAAATCACAACTGCCCAATTACAAGACCAGCTGCGCTCCTCCTTACCGATTCTTCCTAGTGTCACTACCAGTGTTGAAGACATTCAATTTGTCGATAGCGGCGGTCAAAAACCTCTGGAGGTAGCATTACAAGGTAACAATCTCCAATCTCTGAGCAAAGCTGTCAAGGCAATTAAAGAGAGGATTCAGAGAATACCGGGATTTGTCGATGTGACAGTCACAGGTGAAAGCAATTCACAAGGGACGGTTTTTCAAATTGAGCGTTTGAATAATCAGCGGGTAGCTTATATCAGTGCTAATCTTGGCAAGGATCTGTCCTTGGGTGATGCTACTGACAAAGTGATAGCTGAAGCCAAGGCGGTGTTGCCTTCTGATGTTTCCTTAGATTTGGGAGGAGACTCTGCCAAATTGAGCGAAGTTTTTGGCAGTTTTGGCAGTACTCTGGCTCTATCTGCCTTGTGCATTATTGTGGTACTAATTTTGCTGTTCAAAAGCTGGGTAGATCCTCTGGTTATTGGTGTCTCTTTGCCTTTGGCAATAGTAGGGGCGATGTTGGCGCTACTGATTACCAAGAGCGACTTTGGTATGATCTCATTGATTGGCTTCGTGTTTTTGTTGGGACTAGCAAACAAAAATGCCATTTTATTGGTAGATTACATCAATCAGCTACGCAGTGCTGGCATAGACCGCACCGAAGCAATCCTCAATACTGGACTAGTGCGCCTGAGACCAATTATGATGACCACCGCTTCCACGCTTTTAGGGATGCTACCGATCGCCTTAGGTTTGGGTGCTGGTTCCGAATTGCGATCGCCAATGGCCGTAGCGATCGCTGGCGGACTAGTGACTTCAACTATCCTCAGCTTGATTGTTGTGCCCGTCGTGTACACCATTTTGGATGATTGGTTTCCCCGGAAAAAATTTGAGATTTGAGATTTGAGATTTGAGATTTTTGAATGGAAATGACTGGTCAGATTCAGAGATGTTGATAAATGCACAATCCAAAATCCAAAATCCAAAATAGGGAAATTCCAAGTTGATAAATCCAAAATCCAAAATCCAAAATCCAAAATCAAAGAGGGTTTTTGTCACTGGCAGTACAGGTTTTATTGGTGCCCACTTGGTGCGGTTGCTGCTGCAACAGGGATACACAGTGAAAGCACTGGTACGCCCCAGCAGCAATCTGCAAAATCTACGCGGTTTGGAGGTGGAAATTGTCAAAGGCGATTTGAACGATGCAAATCTCTGGGAACAGATGAGCGATTGTCAATACCTGTTTCATGTGGCAGCCCATTATTCCCTGTGGCAAGCAGATCGGGAGTTACTCCACTGTCACAATGTTTTAGGTACCCGGAATGTGTTAGCAGCAGCCGAAAAAGCAGGGATTGAGCGCACCGTTTATACCAGTTCCGTGGCAGCTATTGGGGTGGGAAAATCTGGTGAAGTCGTTGATGAAACACATCAGAGTCCCTTAGAAAAGTTGGTGGGTAACTACAAAAAGTCTAAATTTCTCGCCGAACAAGAAGCTATACAAGCCGCTGCTAAAGGTCAGGAGGTAGTTATAGTCAATCCCAGCAGCCCAATTGGGTCATTGGATATCAAACCCACCCCCACAGGTGATATAATACTGCGGTTTTTGCGGCGACAAATGCCCTTTTACTTGGATACTGGTTTGAATTTTATCGATGTGCGGGATGTGGCATGGGGGCATTTACTGGCCTTGCAACGAGGTAAATCTGGCGATCGCTATATCTTAGGTCACCAAAACCTCAGCTTCAAGCAACTACTCGAACAACTCGCCGAGATTACAGGTTTACCAGCACCCCAACGAAGTTTACCCACTTGGTTACCCTTGAGTGTTGCTTGGGTTGATGAAAAAATTCTCGCACCACTCGGTAAATTGCCTTCGGTGCCTATAGATGGCGTTCGCATGGCGAAACAACCTATGTATTACAATGCTACAAAGGCGTTGCAAGAGTTGGGCTTACCCCAATCTCCTATCAATGGCGCACTCCGGGATGCTGTGAATTGGTTTGTAGCTCAGGGTTACGTCAATGAGCGTAAATAAGTGGTGTTTCTATATTTTAAAGAGGAGCGATCGCAATTATGGCAGTTAATCTACAACAAGCTATGGATATCGGCAAGTATCTTGTGACTCAACGTTTGTTGGGGCGCAAACGCTTTCCTTTAGTATTAATGTTGGAACCTCTTTTTCGATGTAACCTAGCGTGTACAGGTTGTGGTAAAATACAACATCCAAAGGAAATATTAAAGCAAAACCTCACCCCAGAACAGTGTTTCGCCGCAGTGGAAGAGTGTGGCGCACCAGTTGTCTCAATTCCTGGGGGAGAACCTCTGCTACATCCCCAAATTGACGAGATTGTGCGGGGATTAATTGAGCGCAAAAAGTATATTTACTTGTGTACCAATGGTTTATTGTTAGAAAAAAACCTTGATAAGTTTCAACCTTCCCCTTATCTGACTTTTAGCGTTCATCTAGATGGGATGCGGGAGTTGCACGATCGCTGCGTCGATCGCAAAGGAGTTTTTGATATTGCTGTCCAAGCCATTCGCGCCGCTAAAGCTAAAGGCTTTCGTGTCACCACTAATACCACAATCTTTGAGGGAACTGACCCCAAAGATATGCAAGAGTTCTTTGATTTTCTGGAAACACTCAATACCGACGGGATGATGATTTCTCCTGGCTACAGCTATGAGTGGGCACCAGATCAAGATCATTTTCTCCACCGCGAACAAACACGCGCCCTGTTCCGAGAAATTCTGGCTCCATACAAAACCGGTGTAAAAAACTGGAACTTCAACCACAATCCGCTGTTCCTAGATTTTCTCACAGGTGAGAAAGACTACGAATGCACGCCTTGGGGTAGCCCAAGTTATAGCGTTCTCGGTTGGCAAAAACCTTGCTATCTGTTGAATGAGGGCTATTACTCTACCTTCCAGGAATTACTCGCTCAAACTGACTGGAGTCAATACGGCCGCGCTAGTGGTAATCCCAAGTGTGCTGATTGCATGGTTCACTGCGGCTACGAACCTACAGCCGCGATGGATGCGATGCAACCGCAAAATATGGCGCGTGCCCTTGGCAGTGTGTTTGGTAGGAATTAGAGGACTTCCAATTCCAAATAACCAAGGCACAGAACATGGTAGAAACTCGTTCACCAGCACCAACATAGGACTTTCGCAAGAACTCTCTGAGACTCTTATTTCTCCGTGTTCTCTGTGTCCTGTGCGGTTTGATTTTCCGTTACTTGCGCGTAAGTTCTACAACAGTCAAATTTGGCGTTGCATAACAGTGGGATGAATTTAGGCAAGCTCTGAAAGTAGGGTAGGTAGAGGAAGCAGGGGGAGAAATTTTATAATTTGCTAAATCATCCTGCTTTCTCCGCAACACCTAAAATTTTACCTCACGCTTATTAGGAAACGCTATGCGCCAATGTTTTCCAATTTTTATCAACTTCGTCGAGTAGACCTAAAGAATCATTTCCTTTCTGTTTACTATCTCCTACATTATTTTCGTTTAAATCACTAATAATTTGTTTGAGATTAGGTTCATTTAATGACATATTTTCTAAATCACTAATAATGCTTTTTTGCTCGACATTATTTTCGTCATCTGAATTACTAATAAGCTTCTTTGATATACTTAAAACTACTTTTGTTGTACTAACATCATTTTTAATAGGGGTTAATGATTTGCTGTATAGATTCAGAACAGTATTTATTATGTCTTCTCTAATAGTTTTGTCTTTTTCAGCATACTGAACAGCAATAAGGGCTAGACTAGCTATATCCTCTAGCTTCTGCAAGTCTCGCTGCTGAAACTTTCCTTTTTGATAACTCCCAACAATTAGTACACCGCGTTGGCATTTATCTTGATCCCAAAGAGATACACTTAGCTCTGAACTAGTATTTTCAAAATATGCAGTATAGCCCTGTTCAGCCTTAACGTCATATATTAATTTTGGTCTTTGATATACTTTTAGCAAATCAATGATATTTTTACTTGTCTTGGTGTGTATGTGAAAATCTTCGGATTGCTCGTCGATAGTATAACTCTCTTGTGTAATTACCTCTTTACCAGTTTGATCGAAAATAGTAATTTCACCTACATCTGCTCCTGTAATTTCTACAGCTTTTTGCACAATTAGTTTGATATTTTCCTGGTTTGTTACAATCTCTAGCTCAATATTACCTCGTGTTTGTGACCATCTTTGTTTATCAATAGCAGTAGCAGCTGAAGATGCTAAAGAGTTAATAATTTGCTTTTCTTCACCTGAAAAGTTATGAACTCTTCGATAGTTAATAAACATCACTCCAACTAAATCATTATTTACTTTCAATAATATCCCAGCAGCAGATTTAATTTTCTCTCGTATAGCAAATGGTGAATCTTTAAAAAAAATAAAATCATAAATATCATTTCCACCCTCAATCAATGACCACGGGGATTCTATTGTCATTTCTTTAGGATATAAAAGCTTACCTGCATAATTAGGTGGAATTTGAAATGTTCTTTTTGCTTGAATAAACTCATAAATAATAACAACATCAGCAGCTAAAGCATTTAATGTATTCCAAGCAATATAACTTACTAAATCGCTACCTATTTCATTGAAAGATTGTGTAACATAGTGCAATGCTGATAGCTGACGGACTTCTTCACGTACTCTTTGATATTTTATAATACTTGTTATAGCATCAACAGCTTTATTAGCAAAATGATTTCCTAAACGTTCTAAATCTCTAGTAAATTGAGATTCTTCCCAAAAATGCACATATAATACTCCTATTAAAATAGAATTTGATAATTTTTCTTCTGGAACATTAATTAATAGTGGGAAAGCAGCATAAACCTTAGTACCTCTCATGTGTGCTTTATTACAAAAGCTAATATTCAAGTTCTTATTTTGTTGGGAAAAATATATTACTTTAACTTTCTTTTCATCAATTGCTTTCCATCCCAATCCGTCTTTACGAGGAGAAAATTCCTCTAATGGCTCAGAACCTATACTACCTTTAAAAACTTCATAAATGAATTTTCCTTCTGTACCTCGTTCTGAATCCCACAAAAAGTGCAAAGTAGCTAGATTAGCATTGAAAAAACGCCTCGCACTTTCAGCAATAGTTTCTAAAACGTAATGAAGGCTTACTCGACGAATCTCTAATGCTTGTTCAGCCACTAGTTGAGCTAGAGAGCTTGCTGTTTCTTTTGAAATTATTTGATCGCGGTTTGTATAGCCTGCTTCCAACGTACCAATAACTTCAGGTGTAGAAGGTAATTGCTCCATGCAGAAAACTATAGGTTTATCTTGTGGCTTTTGTATAAAATTTTTTCCCCAGTTATAAGATTTAAACCAGTCGTCTATTATGTTCTTTCTCTCATCATAAAATAAAAAGATAGGAGTAAAAATACGAACAAGATTATCATGCCCAAACCTATTGTATACACCCAAATCAAATCGCTCATCCCATCCACTAATAATTTCAGTTTGACAAGTTTTTACTATATCTGCCTGAATGTCTCTTAATCGTTCGCCTTCTTCAATTTCTTCAAGAGAATGTCTTGCTTGACCAACCCATTTTTTAGCGATACCAGTTCCATAGACCGCTTCAATGGTATTCTTCTCTGGCATAACTAATGATATACTAACAAAGTCAAAACAAAATTGTTTTTGAATTTTTTTACAGATGCTATCCAGTATATTTTCTGAGTGTTCCAGTTCAGAAGCTGCTGATAATATTTTACGATCAGCCTTAAGAAGTTCCTCAAATGCTTTGATAGGGCTTTTTCTTTGATTTGTATTCTTAAATCTATTGTTTGTCAGATTGTCACGAATAGAAACAACATTTGTCAAATCTGTATCATTTAAATTAGTATTGCTCAAGTTAGAATTTTTTAAGTTAGCACCGGTCAGGTCAGCTTTAGCTAAGTTTGCATTACTCAAGTCAGTATTTTCTAAGTTAGCACCGCTCAAGTCAGCTTCAGCTAAATTGGCATTACTCAAGTTAGCATTTGCAAAATTTGCATTAATTAAATTAGTATTATTAAAGTTAGAACTTTTTAAATTAGCACCACTCAAGTTAGCTTCTGGCAAATTAGCGTTACTCAAGTCAGCATTTGTCAAATTGGCATTACTCAAGTCAGCATTTGTCAAATTGGCATCCACTAAATTAGCGTTACTCAAGTCAGAATTTTTTAAATCTGCATCACTTAAATCAGCGTCCCTTAAACAGGCATTAATGAGGTTTGCTCCTGTCAAGTTAGCGTACCTCAAGCAAGCTTTAATCAAAGTAGCTTTTGTTAAATTAGCATCATTTAAATTAGCATTACTGAAATCAGTTCCTATCAGATCAGCACCACTTAGATCAGCATTAGTGAAGTTAGTCTTTATTAGTTCAGCACCGTTTAGATTAGCATTAATTAGCTTAGCTCCTGTCAAATTAGCACAGCTCAAATTTGCGATACTTAAATCAGTATGGCTAAGATTCGTATTGCTGAAGTTAACATCACTAAAGTTTGCTTCTCTGAGACTATCTCCGCTAATATCCTCACCACTTAAGTCTGCACCTACATAATCTTCAGCTAAATCAAGTTCAGCCACCTTTGCTAGTTCAGAAAGCTTTGCATCTGGCATATTATCGATTGTTTGTAGAATGTCAACCAGTTTTTTAGGTAAGATTGGCTCATCCATAATACTATAATTAGTTTACTCACATAATCTTCCAGTCTATCCTGATTTCTTAGATACTTCAACAACTTTTATAATTATTTTGCTCACATAATTTCCCAGCTGTTCTGGTTTTTTGAGAAATCTCAGTAATTTTCCAAGTTTCGTCTCTTTCTGCTTTTTATTGACATCATTTGAACATAGTATTTCTATATGATCTCTATTTATATCAGTTTTAAATATTGCTTCTATTTCCAAGCATTTACTTATTTCTATTAATTCTAATGAACCTAGATATTGCTCTTTAATACCTCCATACAAATAGCAGAATGATTTTGAATATTTAGATTTTAATGGCTCTATAAATGAAAATTCCCATTCAGGAGTTTCCGGTAAACCTCTTTCTGTTGCGCTCCAATAGAATTTAGTGTTTTCAAAAGACTCTCGTGTATGAAAATCCATCTTTCCATTTGTTATTTTTAACTGTAAAATACCTCTTTTTATTGCGAAAGAAATGCTCATAGCTTGAGAAATGTTTGCTACTGTTGTAGTAAATGTAATGCTTAAATTTAAACAATAATTTTTCTGAAGATTAAGATTTTTATACAGATGCAATTCAAAAGTCGTTAAATTTAAATTATATTTACGTTCTATAATTTCTGATATAATTGTCGATGCACAAATTCTATTTGTTTCTTGAGAAGATTTTTGTTTGATTGGACGACCATTTTTTTGGAATTCACTAGTGCATTCTTGTACTTTTTCTTCTTTTATCTTTTCTATCAAATCATCTATATGTTTTTTAACATCTTGCCCTACACCTGCGCTAATTTCTTGCAAAAAGTCACAAAGCGCTAATTGTCCAGAGTCCGTATTCCCATATTTATCGAGTTCTACGATCAGAGAATTTATATAATTCTTAGGTTTATCATTCCAGTTAACTTGCTGCGATATTTGTTCACTTGTACCTAATGCCGTTATTAAATAAGTTTTACATGTACCCTCATCTTTGAGATGCTTGTGAACTAAATCTGTGAGTTGGGATATTAAAGTAGAATTCATTGCCATCGCTCAATTATCTTTGCAATTGTTCACAAATCTCCGGTACATGCGTCTGCAAATCCTTCATCTACAACTTGACTCATCTTGACCCACGTAAAGGGCAAGTTGGATGGAACTGTTGCTTGAGATCATCTGGAATACTAATGTCCATGATGGCTAGCTTAGAAGGTATCTATACAAAGCTACAAATGTACACAAGAGAATTCCAGACTGAATATTAGCAGTATCAGTACATTTACGATAGTAGTTACACTTAAGCAAATCTAAATGATTTAATCAAATCCTTGTTATATCCTTACTCAGCCTTGATCCTAGCGTTTGTTAGTGATGATTTATTTGTGAAGAAAGAGAAATATATGTTTACAGTTTGTTTTCTCATTCGAGTTTAGACTTGAGAAAGTCTCAAAACCTTCCGATTAGATTCAATTCAGGAGAATGGGGTGGTTGAAAAATTGGGATAATATTTTCTCGGCAGTCAAGAGTTTTAATTGTGTGAAATGAGCTTTAGCAAGTTTGTCATTCGACTAGATTAGGCTTGCCAAACGCCAGCAGCATGAAAATCTCTTAATTTTCACTCGGTTATTTTTACTTTTTCATGTGTTATTTTTTAATCGGCTGATTTATTTATGGAGATTTAGTTTTAACTTTTATATTTTCAGCGTCTTTTTTAAATAATTTGTTTAACAACATTAACAAATCGTTCCATGTCATCCTGAGTAATAGCTCCCATTGTTGATACTCGAAAGATAGATTTGGCTAAATTTCCCTGTCCAGAATAAATTACAAAATCCTGTGCTTTGAGTTGGTCGTGAAATTCTTCATAGCTGAAATTATCTGGTAAATAATAGGCATTCAAAACTACAGATGAACTTCCTTCAGGAAGTAAAGGTTTAATTCCTATTGACGCTAACCCGTCTCTGACTAAGTTTGCAAGTTTGCTGTAATAGCTGTGTCTAGCACGCCATCCCCCTGCTTCTGCCATTTCTTGCAAAGCTTCTGCTAAAGCATAAAATGTCTGCACTGATTGAGTAAAAGGTGTACCGCCTTTATCTTGCTGTTGGCAATAGGTTGCTAAATCTAAATATAAGGTGCGGGGGATGGTGTCTGCTGAGGGCAGCGCATCTCGTCGCAGAATGACAAAGGAAGTTCCAGGGACACCATGCAGACATTTGTTAGCTGTTGCAGCACAAGCGGTGATTCCCCAATCTTCAAAATTCAATTCCTCGGCACCAAAGCTGCTGACTGCATCGACTAAGATTTGAATGCGGCGTTGTTGACAAATTGCAGCAATTTCCACCAAGTTATTGAGGCGACCAGTAGTAGTTTCGTGATGAACAACAGCGAGGTGTGTGATATCGGCGTTTTCATCCAAGAGTTTAATTAAACGTTTGATATCTATTTCCGCATCCCAAGGATGAGAAAGTGTGATGTAATTAATGTCATGAATTTTGGCAATTTTAGATATTCTTTCGCCATAGACGCCGTTTTCAATGACCAGCAATTTCCCATTTCTTGGTACTAGAGTGCTAACCATCGCTTCCATCGCCGCTGTACCAGAACCGGTGAGTAGAACTGCTGCCCAGCGATGCCTGGGTTGGGCTACGCCTACGCCTTCAAGATCGTAAACTTGAAGTAATTGTTCGCGGATTCTACTTTGCAGCTGAGAAAATTCCACTTCCCGATGACACAAATCAGGATTTAACAGCGCATTTCTCACGCGATCGCTCAAATTAACAGGGCCAGGATTTAGTAAAATCATCTTGTCATTGGTCATTGGGTATTGGGCATTAGTCATTGGTTATTCTCCGCGTCCCCGCGTCCCCGTGTCCCCGCGTCTCCCTCACTCCCCACTCCCTCAATATGTTTCACGAAGCGTTGCAAAACTGCTTCCGGGGTGAGATTGGGTCGGGGTAACTTTTCCAAGGTTCCGGGACGGATTTTGAGATGGGCGAATTTCGGTCTAGTGTTGACATCTGCGGTAAATAAAGCATCTAAAAGCGCGGGGTCATCTCCAGCTAATGTGACGCCGTAACCGCAGGCCTCGGCAATTTTGGCAAAGGAGATACCAAAAGAGACGGTGGCTTGTGCGCCTGTGGAATCGTGGACTTCATTATCTAAGAGAATATGGATTAAATTAGCACCGCCATAAGTGCCGATAGTCGCAAAATTACCCATTCGCATTAATGCTGCACCATCACCATCAATGACCACTACCTTGAGGTCTTTCCGTGCTAAGGAAAGTCCCAATCCCAGCGAGGAAGCGCAACCCATCGAACCAACCATATAAAGATGATTAGCACTGTCTTTACTAGCGAACAATTCCCGCCCTGTATATCCTGTGGTTGCAATTATTACAGTATTTTCAGGGTTAATAAGTTCCACAATTCGAGCTAAAGCTTGGCTGCGGGAAATCCGTTGTTCTTGGTTACCGCGAAAAAAGCTTTGCTGAATGTGAGCGTGACTGTTATCTTCGCGTTTGGGGATAGAAGAACGGATGAGTGCATGGGGTGCAATTGTTCCCTTACGCATAATTAGAGCATAAGGACGGCGCTCTTGTTGCATGTAAGCTGTGGCTCTTTGCAAGACTGGTTCTATTTCTGCTGCATCTGTGGGGAAAAATTCCCAAGGTACAGTCATAGTTTCCAGCAATTTATCTGTGATTTGCCCCATTAGTTCATGTTGCGGTTCATCTTGTAAATTGCGCTCGCCTCTTAGCGTACAAATAACTAGCAGGGGAATCCGAAAAATATAATTCAGGGAAGTCAGGGGGTTAACTGCATTCCCCAAACCGGAGTTTTGTATCATCACCACTGCATGTTTACCAGCAATTGTAGCTCCCGATGCGATCGCCACAGCATCTCCCTCATTAGCTGCCGAAATATAAGTCAGTTGAGCATCGTTAATAACGTAGTTAATAAACGGCGTCAGAAAAGAACAAGGTACGCCAGTATACCAATCAAAACCAAAATTACGAGCAGCTTCTATGAATTGCTTTGCTTCAATCATAAATGTGGGGAGGTGGGGGGATGGGGAGATGGGGAGGTGGGGAGGTGTGGTGTGGGGATATTTTTGAATAACTGTTATTGCTACTCATAGTTAAGGGTTTATACGGCTAAAAAGTCAAGACAATTAAGATAGGATTTTTCTACTTGAACAAATGTAATAAGAAATATGGGGATAGAGTTCATTAAGAATCATAGAGATTTAGAAGTTTACAAGATGGCATTTGAGGCGGCAATGCAAATTTTTGAATTGTCCAAAAAGTTTCCAGTTGAAGAACGATATTCTCTAACCGATCAAATTCGTCGATCTTCACGTTCTGTTTGTGCAAATCTCGCTGAGGCATGGCGTAAGCGTCGTTATGAAGCAGCATTTGTAGCCAAGTTAAGCGACTCAGAAACAGAAGCTGCGGAAACTCAAACCTGGATTGAGTTTGCTGTTAAATGTGAATATTTAGACCGTGAAGTAGCGCTAGAACTTTACCAAACTTACAACCAAATTCTAGGCAAACTAGTAAATCTAATTGCTCACTCTTCTACATGGGTCATTCCTCCTAAGAAAAATTAATAAATTTACTAATTTGTATAAAGAAATAGTTATTGGATCGAGAAATGAGGTATTTTCCCCACCTCCCCACCTCCCCATCTCCCCACTCCCCACTCACCATTCCCTATTGTTTCAATTGAAAGGCCAAATCCAGGTCATCTAAAGAATTAACATCTAACCAGTTACCGCGAATATAAAGCACTTTGATTGGTTTGCCTTGCTCGATTAAATAATTGCATAATTCTGGCAAACCTAAACTGTTAAATTGCGATCGCGTTTGCAATTCTTTGAGTGCTTCACTTACCCACTGTCTACCTTGACTGCGTAAGCGTAGCATTCCTATCCAGCGTCCGCAGGAATTCCCCAGTTGGGTTTGGGTTGCTTTGGAGATGTGCAACAGGTTAACATCTTGTCCGAAGATGGAAAGGTCATCTGGAATTGAACAATAAGCATAGTCAGGGGAACCGCTAACTGATTTAGAGTTGATTACAGAATCAACCACAGCGACAATTTCTCCAGGACATTCTAATAAATCCCGCAAGATATAGCTTCTAAATAGTAAATCGCCGTAAAGCACCAACATTTCATCGGCGAAGCTGGCTTGGGCACAGGCTAAGGAGGCTAATTCGCCGGTTGTTTCATAATCTGGGTTACGAATGACTTTTGTCCCCGTAACGTTAATGGTTTCTGCTTTGTAACCTGCGACAACGGTAATATCGTTGATGGCAAGTTTTTTGAATTTATCTACCAAAAGCCTCAGCAGGGGCTTACCTCCAAGGGGTAACATGACTTTCGGTTTATCTTGCGTCAATCCTGCTAATTCTTGTCCTCTGCTAGCAGCTAAAACGATCGCTTGAGTATGATGGCGTCCATTGCTAAAGTAGCGTTTTTCGGCTTCTAGGAGTTCATCGGCTCCCTGTAGGCGGAAAATTTCCTTGACTGGCGCAATATCATCTTCAATGTTGATTAAAGTTTCACTGGCTTGAACTTCGCGGGCGATCGCTTGCATACTAGCAACAGCAGCTCGAATCATGTGGTTTGCCCAAATGACCAAATTAATTTCGGCTTTGCGAAACACGTCAGTAGCGGTACTGTAATATTTGGTCGGTATAATTACTAATGGGGAGCGTCCCGCCCACTCTTTCGCAAAAGCTAGTACTTGGTCAGGACGAGATGATTTACTATGAACCAGGATAGCGTCCGCTCCTGCTGCATGGTAAGCTTCAGCTCGCCGCAATGCTTCTGAGAGATCCCAACCGGCAATCAAGGCTTCGAGTCGGGCGACGATACAGAAATCGGGATGTGTTTGGCTATCTTTACCCGCCTTAATTTTGCCGCAGAATTCATCAATATCAGCCAAGGCTTGGCGACTACCATTAATAAAGCTATTGGTTTTGGGAAAAAGTTTATCTTCAATGCAAACTCCACCAATACCCCGCTGTTCTAACTTCCTCACCAGGCGACGCATATTATTAAAGTTGCCATAGCCTGTATCGCCGTCTAATAAAATGGGGATATTGGTAACATCAGACATGAACTCTAGCATCTCTACAACTTGAGTCCAACTGGCTTCATTATTATCTCGAACGCCATATTGAGCCGAAAGAGCTAATCCACTCGCCCAAATTCCTTTAAATCCAGCCTCTTCCACAATGCGGGCGCTGACTCCATTGTGGGCTTCCATAATGAACTCAAGCTGGGGCGATTCTAATAACGCCCGCAGTTGGGAACACTTACTTGATTTTACAGTGTTGACAACCGGTGCAAATATTTCATCCATCTATTTTGCTTGTCTTAACCTTTCAAATAAAGATCTTTTGAGATAACCGATGGCAAAAATCCAAGTTTTATGCCTTTAAAGTAAAGATAAACACAGAAGATTTATCTGCATTTATTAGGAAGTTTTATTTGCATTGTCCCCAGATTTTTCCTAGTCTGCTAAGGTACAAATCTCTGCGCACCTCTGCGCTTTACTTAGCTTACCTTTGCGTTTCAAAATATTATCTGTACCTCACTTAACTCGAAATCGCTATAAATCTTGTATGTTTAGAGAAGATTTAAACGTGTTTGACTTCTGACTTCTGAATTCTGATTTTGCCGAATTTCTATTTTATGCTATTTCAATTTCGGGTAAAATCTGGTTTTCGGCACGTTGAATATCCTCTGGAAAATCGATTTCAATCCAAGGTAAACCGGTGATGTCTTCGTAACCAAATACTTCTGGAGTTTCTAATAGCAAATCCCGAATTACTTCCTCATAAGGTTCATCGTGCAGTCCCTCAGCAACATATTGTTCTGTGCGACGGGCGAGGCGCTGAGCGATCGCATTTTCAAAGCGAAAGAATCCCACTGACTCGCCGGCAAAATCATACAGGGTAAGAGCCACTTGTTTGCGAAACTCCACTAGATAACTATCTCTGACACAAAGCTTCACGGGTTCATCCCCTGGTTCAAAATCTCGATCCAGCAAAAAGCAGTTAGAGATATTTGTCTTTACCAGTCGTTCGATAATGTGGCGATCGTACAAAACATCTGCATCCATTAACAATAAATCGTCACCAGCAGCTAAATGTTGACGTAAAGTCCACAAGCTGATGACACTGCCTTGGGTATAGTCAGGATTGTAAACCGTACTAACCCAATTTTCCGCTGCCAATGCTTTGATTTCATCCTGAATTTTTTCTGCCTGGTAACCCACAGCAATTACTACTTCGTCGATGTCGTAATGACGAAGATAGTTCAAATGGCGCTCTAATAAAGATTTGCCGTTAAACTTCAGTAAGCATTTGGGTTGGATTTGTCCGTCTTTACCCAAGCGTCGTCCAACGCCAGCAGCTAATATAATTGCCTTCATGGTCAAGTTAGTAACAGAGCTACGATACTAAAATACTGGGAAATTATTTAGATTTTCCCAGTATTTTATGATGACTGCATTTTGCTCAATTAAACGTTTATTAACTAATTCTTAACATAGAAGAAATAGTAATTAGCGATCGCCGATTTTTATCCACAGGAGTGACGCACAGGCAAGGAAAATATAATCACAGAGTCAGTCCTAAATCAACTAACTCCTACAGGGGCATTTGCCACTGAGGCATTATTGAGGATAGGTTGGCGGGTTGTCAAATCAAATTTGAAGCCATGTGGTAGAATATGAAGTTTCGCTCCGCAAATCGCCAACGACTCATCCTTCAAAATTTCATCGGCATTGTTATAAGTAGCTTCTGATTCATCAACAATTGTGACGGCACCTTCACCAATGACTTCAATTTGACTATCTGTCACAACCATCGCGGTATTCTCATCAATACCAAATCCCAAAACAGCAGGCTCTAGTATTAAAGCCGAAATTAAGCGTCCCAATCGTCCCCGCTGAGAGAAATGCTGATCGATTACCACTCCTGGGAGAAATCCCATACCGGGACCCATTTCCACAGTTTCCATGCGAGGATGGGTTTGGGAGTCACCTTCGACGATCATTTTATCTGGCATTACAGCCGCTCCGGCGCTGGTGCCTGCAATTACTACGCCTTCAGCAAACCGTTTGTGAATCGCCACATCGATTTCAGTATCTTTGAGGATGCTGGTGATGCGAGCTTGATCTCCACCAGTAAAAAATACCCCAGTTGCTTTATCAATGGCTTGCAATGCCGTAGATGAAGACGCATCATCACGAGTTTCTGTATCAATGATGCGGACATTCTCGGCTCCTAATCGCTCAAATACTCGAATATAATTTTCTCCCACTTCTCTCGGTAGTTCTGTCGCCGCTGTCATAATCACAATGTTCGCTTTTGTACCTCCAGCGCGGCGGACGAATTCCCGCAAAATTTTGGAATCTCCGTCTCTGTCTTCGGCTCCGCCAATAATTACTAACTGTCTTTTAGGATTACTTTCTAACATAATGGCTCCTGATTTGATTTAGATAAATCTCAATAAACCATGACAATCAAAATTATAATATCTTCCATTTGGGAGATTACTTGGAAAAATTAGGATGAAAATTAGCGATCGCAGTTCACCCGAAAGATTTTTCACCAAATAAAAACTCCTACATCAACAGCCTCTAGAGGTATTTCCCAGAGGCATTATTCATGATATTGGTAATTGGCGATCGCAGATTTTTCGTTGAACTTGAGTAATTAATACTAATTCTAGCTATGGGAATAGTATTTGATTTTTGAAAAATTCCAAAAGTCGGATTCGCTGCCAGAATTCAGAAATTAGAATTGAATTGATCCGTCGGATCAATCCAAAATCCAAAATCCAAAATCTAAAATTGTCTGACGGATTATTTAATGAACTCGGCTTCTGTAAAGCAAGTTAGTCAAGAAAAAACGTGCTTGTTCTAATGGGAGATGCCTGGGTTTACCTTGGTAGACAATTTGATACTCTTTGATGTCTGGTCCATCTCCATGCCCAGAAATCAACTTGCGGTGAAAAGCTTCCTCAGCCAGTAGTCTAACTTCATCTCTTAGAGCAGCTTGTGTGCCATTCATACTTTGCTGTCTCCTCAATACCTATTGATTAATACCCTATATACGTTTATACAAACTATTGGTAACTTATCGCACCTTTCAATGGTTATATCTTTGATTATTCATAAGGATGAATTAAATAGAATTAGTTTTTTACTGATGCATAGTGCTTTAATTATGTCTGGAGATAGTTGAAGATGCCCAGTAATATCGCTAGGGTAGTTTCGGTTCAATGGCAAAGCCATCGCTCCCCAAAATTAATTGCAGGATTGCTGAGTGCTAAATGCAATTAATTTTATTTTTTACTCAGCACTGTTTCAGGGTGTTTAGCCAAAGGTTCGTAATCAATGGTTCAACAAAAAAGTAGTGATTTAGTCCGGATTAATGCTAGAAGAACGGATGTATTCGATATTTTCAACTTCAAGCATTACATTGGAGCTAACCCTTATTTAGATAGAGGGGCACTAGTATTTGATTTTGCTTTAGTTGAGTTTAGAGAGCCTTTGCCTATTGAGGATTATATTTCAAAGATTGGCGATCGCTATCCCCACTTACGTGACCAAAGCTACGAATCCTATGCCCATCTCTTTGCCCAAGTAGCGTCACAAGTCGGAAAACTGGACATGGATTTGCACCTCAACCACTGGAGTGTCAAGCCATATCCAAAATACACGCGAATTAGCATCGAATCCCTCCATGAACGCACAACCAGAGAAGTAGCCTACTTTGTTTGGGATTGGTTTGAAGCCATCACCCAAGACGAAGACTTTTACTTTGAAGAGCGACTAGTAAAGCTGCAAACTAGATTCCGCGCATCTGTCTACGGTGGTCCTACAGTCTACGCCCTATTGCGAACAGCCCACGAAAAAGGTATTCCCGCATTTTATTTGTGGGAAGAAGGATTGATGCAATACGGTTTTGGGAAAAAACATGTCCGGGGGGTAGCAACAACATTTAACTGTGATAGCCATCTGGATTCGGAATTTACTACCCGCAAAGACGACTGTAAGGCATTTTTGAAAACTCTGGGTTTTCCGGTACCAAAAGGCGATATTGTCTTTTCTGAAAAGGAAGCTTTGGTAGCTGCTAGAGACATTGGCTACCCAGTAGCAGTTAAGCCAGTGGTAGGTCACAAAGGAATTGGCGTCACAGCTGACGTGCAAGACTCAAAAGAACTGGAATCTGGTTATGCTAGGGCAGCAGCAGCGATTCCTGAAGACCAGCTACCCCGAATTATAGTAGAGAAAAGCATTTCCGGATTCGATTTTCGCTTGTTGTGTGTCGATGGCAAATTCGTCGCGGCTACAGAACGCCGTCCAGCATCGGTTGTTGGTGATGGCGACTCAACCATCGCCGAATTAATCCGCCAAGAGAACCGCAAACCTGCACGCTTAGACTCACCCACCTCTCCCATGAGTAAAATCCTGGTGGATGATGCGATGGAACTCTATCTAGACGAACAGCGTTTGTCGTTGAACAGTGTGATTGAGAAAGAGCGCACTGTCTACCTGCGTAAAGTCGCCAATCTTTCCGCTGGGGGTATAAGCATCAATGCAACCCACGCAGTTCATGATGACAATATTATCCTTGCCCAAGATATTGCCCAACATTTTCAGCTTACTTGTTTGGGTATTGATGTCATTACCAAAAGTCTCTCAGAATCTTGGAAATCGAGTAATTTCGCTATCTTGGAAATCAACGCTGCACCAGGAATTTTAATGCATCTGAAACCTTCTGAAGGTGAAAGCGTTGATGTGCCTGCTCATATTTTAGAAACGTTTTTTGAGTCTGGTACAGATGCCAGGATACCGATTATTACCTTTAATAAAATCTCAGTTGAAGAACTGCAAACAACAATTGACCATATTCTTTTGCAACATCCCGATTGGACAATCGGCGCTGTTTGTCGTGATGCAGTTTTTGTGAATCGCTCGAAAAAAGTATTAAGCAAAGATTACAACAGCAACGTCCAAACTTTGTTGCGTCATCCCAAACTTGATTTGTTAATTGCTGAGTATGCGGAGGACATATTAGAGCAAGAGGGTATGTTTTACCACCGCAGTAATATTGTAGTTTTAGATAATCCCACAGAAACTGAGACGATCTTGGCGCGGGATGTTTTTGACGGTTCTACTGTGGTGATTAAAAAAGGCAACGACATTTCTATTCGTCGCAAAGGCTTAATTGAGGACTACACTTTGGGTGAAGATGAACCATTTACACGGGTTTATTTAAAAGAAACTGGAGCGATTTTGTGAGTTAACACCAATTTGTGATTTGGGATTAAACATCTTAATTACAAAGCTTCCAATTTGGCATAAATCTCTAGCTAGTAGTGGACTGACACAGCTAAAATGTTGCATTAGAACTAACGGATTCCTCCTCCTCAAAAACTGGATAAAGATGTTGCAGTTTCACCCTGGCATCAAGAGTAGAAAACCGCCATATT
>NZ_JACJRQ010000074.1 GCF_014697355.1 Nostoc calcicola FACHB-3891
AATATGGCGGTTTTCTACTCTTGATGCCAGGGTGAAACTGCAACATCTTTATCCAGTTTTTGAGGAGGAGGAATCCGTTAGTTCTAATGCAACATTTTAGCTGTGTCAGTCCACTACGTATCTAACTTCCGAAAAAGTCTTTATCCTGCTATTTCGCTAGCTTTTGACCCATTTCTAGACTTTACCTTCTTATTTTTGACCCTGATTTGCGGTAGGTCTTTTTTATCTTTGTAAAAGTAACAGATTTCTACCAGAGTCGGCCATATTTCTAGGGAGCCATGAAATTGGCTAATAACATCGTCGATAATTCTGGAGACGTTTTGCTGAAAAAAGTCGGGTTCAAACCCATAAAACACTCTCGACAGGTTCGCCGCAAACAACTGGAGGGACTGCTTACGTTCTTCATTTTGGGTAGATGCTGAGGCTTTAAGTACCTGAGTGTGGATGGCAGAAATTTTGTGCAGAATTTCCTCAGAGTCATGTAAGGTGATTTCCCCAGAGTAATCAAACTTGATTCCCAGGTCATCAAGATGATAAACACTTTGCTTAATTTTCCTTTTCAGCAAACTACATATTTCTTCATTAAAGAGTTCACTCGCCAAAGGATTACGCATATAGTTATTTCTAATGTGGTTTTGCACAGCATCAACATGTGCAGCGACAATGCCTTCTTGTTGTATCCAAAGCCTGTAAATATAATCTTCAAATCTCAGGCGAGTTGGAAAAAAGGGTGGTAACCCTAGCTGATTGTCATATCCAGCGACTCCACAATCCATTCTCCAGTTTTTGTTAGTAATAACAGGTCTAAAATTAGTCAGAATATAAAAATCATTCAGGTCATTTGGACTGATTTGGTTTTCATCGTTGAGATACATATGAACGAAATCAAGTGTATCAATATCGTTGGTTCCAGTGCGAAAAGTTTGGGCAATCTTGACGATCGCATTATTCAATACTCTACCCTGTTGCAATAAAAGGCTGTTTTGCCGAAAGTAACCCTTGGTAGTGTTGGTTTCTAAATCCATCGCTGTATCGACAACCAATTCTCCAGCCTCGAAGTTTTCTGGTACATGGCTGGCTTTTTGACCAAGAACATCACCAAAAGCTGTGAGTAAATCAAAAGATTTATGCACAAAGCCGCCTTGTTGGCTGGACTTGATGAGTTTACCCCGACATATTTCATCGCCTGATAAAGACTCTGGGCTAGTTTCAATCAATGCATCTGGTCGCATATCGTCATCTGCACTGACCATTAAATGTCCAAGGGTGTACATGAGGGTGAAGTTGCGATTCCCTCCATAACTGGGGCGAAATAAGTTTTTGACTAGTGATTCTAGCTTGCGATCGCGCAGTCTTTCATTTAAAAATGTAATAAATTCTTCTTTTTGATGTGGACCAACATAAAATACATCATTGACTGTTTTAGTTTGCTCTAAAAGTGGGTAATACTTCTCGTGATTAACAATGGTAGAATCGTCAAAAACGATAATTTTTAAAGCATGACCATTTACCCAGAAATTCTCATCATATTTTTCAATCGTCTCTGCCACATCTCTTAATCGATGAGTTGGGATAACAAATACCGTTTCTTTTTGTTTCATAAATGTGTTCGTTTTTTTTTAACTTAATCAAAATTCAGGAATAGGTGGGGTTCAGGAACGCTATTTATTAGCTTTAAATTGTTGCCAGAGTGCATCAATTTCCCTCAAGGCTTCTTCAGGAGATAGTTTTCCACTAGTTTCTAAACTGCTGATGTAGCCAACTTTTTGAGCAAATTCTTGCAGATTTGCATTAAATATTAGATTCTCTGGTGTAATTTGACCGTAGTAGCGACTACGAGGGTAGAGAAAACTATTTTTAGCTTGATGATTAAGTTGTGTCATTAATTTGCTCTTGATGAATATATTTGGTAGTTTGCAAGCTATGAAGAAAATAATTAGATTTTGCTTGGTTCATTGCAGCCATTTGTTCTAATTCCATTTGGCATTACTGTTTTGCAGAGAATCACAGAATGGCAGCTTTGGATATCACTATTTTTAGAAGCTTTGATAAGATTGGCATAACTAAGATTGGCATTTCTAAAATCAGTTCCTTGTAGATTGGAAGCTTGCAGATTTGCTTGTTGTAAATCAGCATTAGTTAACAATGTATTCTTGAGATTGGCTCCAGTTAAATCTGCTCCTTGGAGATCCACACTGCGAAGGTCTGCCCACTCTAAATTTGCATACCTAAGATTAGCATTTTTGAGCTTAGCTCCCTGAAGATTTGCCGATCGCAAGTCAATCCCTTGTAAGTTGGCTTTTGATAAATTCACTCTTGATAAATTACAGCCAAAACACTTTTTTGCTTCTTTAACTTGTTGAATGACATGCTGTCGAAGCAAATCATTACCTTGATTAATAAAGGAAGGAGTCAAGACAAATACCATTGGAATCAAGAGTCGTAAAAAGGGATTCATAAATCTGAATTCAACTTCAATCAAACAACTCTACTGAGATTTGTAGTCAGAGCAATTCAGGGCTTCTTTGGTTAGGGCAATAGAAGGATGCACTGCACACTTGAGATAATAATTGTTATTAAAAAAGTGACATTTTTTACATGGATGTTGCTGTACAGTTTTAATACTTACTATTTCATCTTTATGTTGTGTTAAATTTTGTGGGGGATCTTCTAATGATTTGCAAAAATATGAAACAATATAAACCACGATTACCCAAACAATCATGAACGCAACGTGAGCCAAAAACACTGCTAAAAATGGAACATCTCCGCCGCGTGATTTTGTGTTTTCATGATGTGTTATTTCAGTCGATTTAACTTCAATCAAGGTAGAGTGATTAACACTCTTTTGAGCTAATAAAGAAAGTCTCAAAAGCTCCAAAGTATCCATATTCAAAGCCTTTAGTTAGTCGAACTCAAATTAAACTTATTTAGGAACCTAATGGTTTGCTTACTTTCCATCCCAGATTTTGTAAGAGATTTGCTATTGAAAATAAGCTAGAATAATTGATTGGTTGCAACTTTTCTTCCGTTGCTGACTGATTGATATCTGCCTCAATATCAGAGTTGCTACTCCAGATGGAAGTAATAACTTCAATTTTATGAATCTTAATTAATCTGCAATAGCTGAGAATCACGGCACCCCAAGCAGTGGTTTCTGGCTTCATTTGAGGAACCAAAAGTGTAGAAACTCCTGCTGCTAACCAATCTCCTTGTAATATGGGTGGAGCTTCAACAATCACAATTGATTCAATGGGAATAGTATGATTGGCTCTAATCCTTTGTCCGCCGATAAATAGAGTTTCGGTAAAAAAGATTAGATTGCCTTTCGAGTGAATATCGCTGATTTCACCTTTAAATTGGGTTGTAATTGTAGCACCTAAATCTTGAATCATTTTCGAGTCAGGTACATGATAGGAAAAGAAATAAATATTCATCTGTCTAAGAATATGTGGAGGTAGAATTTATTAAAAAATTGGAATCATCTGAATTGAGAGATTGGTTGTCTGTTGGTCGAGCTTCCAATAAGCAATTGTTGAGGGAATAGTAAAGAGAATGGATTTTTTTGAGAGTGACTTTAAGAGCGGGAACCATCATCGGATGAGTTGCGATCGCTAAGATGTAATCTCCAGCACAAATAACAGGATTATCTGTTGCTGAAATGACTTGACTTTCTCTTAAGATTCCCAAAAAAGCACATCGTTCAGGTAACTGAATTTCAGTTAAATGAATGCCGCAGTAAATACTATTTGCTTGGATTAAAACACCAAAGAGGCTTGGTTCTAAAGCTTTGTTATTTTTGAACACAAAACATTTGTATTTAACTCTAATAACATTGTGCAATATTTTACAGAAAATAATATTTATCTTTGATATATTTCCAACACATAAAAATATGTTTATTCCAGTATATATTTAGAGATATATTTTTATATTTTTGGTTAATTAGGATTTATATCTTGACAATTAATACCAAATATGGTTTTTTCAATAAATTACATTTTTCGTAGGGGTTTAGCATTGCTAAACCCCTACATTACAGGTCTATTGACCATCAAATAATTAGTACATTTGTAGGGTAGCACAGCTGTGCTACTCTACGTTCGCGGAGCGTTCCGCAGGGATGGAATATTTTTTTATTGGAAGTCCCTTATTTCGGAAAAAACAAAATCCCCGACTTATTTAATAAGTCGAGGATCTAAAGCGTGAAAAATAGTTATTTTAGGCACTTATCATAGTTTTATGCCTTGATTTTATCTAGAGCTAAATTCAACTTCAAAACATTAACTCCAGGCTCACCAAAGATGCCGAGAAAGCGGCTATCGGTGTTTTGAGCAATTAAAGTTTCAAGTTGGGTAGGCTCAATTCCCCGCGCTTTGGCTACTCGTGCAATTTGGGCTTTGGCGGCTTCGGGGGTGATGTGGGGGTCAAGGCTGGAACCAGAGGTGTAGACTAGATCCGCAGTCGGCTGCACACCTGCTGTTTTCAGACGATTGAAGTCACCTTCAACTTTTTTGCTTGGGTCTGGATCATCTTTACCTTTGATGCGTTCTAGTAATGCGGGATTACTGGGAGCTAAGTTACTAGCACCGGAAACTCCGGTTTGCAAAACTCCTGCATCATCTTTTTTGGGGTCGGCTGTGCTGTAGCTGGTGGTGCTGGGACGACTGTTAAAATAGCGATCGCTACTAAATGGTTGACCAATCAACGCAGAACCCACAACTTGACCTGTGCTATTTGTCAGTAGGCTACCATTGGCTTGAAACGGAAACACAATCTGCCCAATGGCAATCATCAAAAAAGGATAAATAATCGCTCCAATAACCCAGAGTACCAAGGTAGAACGAACAGCTCTACCGGCTTCGCGTGCAAAACTCATAAAAACACCCCCGAAACGACTGGAAACCAATTGACTTCAGACAGTGGAGGAAAGGCGAACGGCAATTTTAATTGCTGTGACATAGGCTTTTTTGGTAAAATCCAATAACAGTAAAATTAGCTCAACGCAGGAAGTTAACTCGCTTTCAAGGCTTATGCTAGTAGCTGAGTTGTCTAACGAGTAGCAACGAAAATTGAGTGATGGGGTGTGGGGATGAGTACATCCTCTGGTCAACCGTAACCGCGCCCGTAAGTTCCGTAAACAACATAAGTGAACAAGCAATTGTTAGTAGTGTTGGGCGGGGGACAAAGCCCTATCTTTTTAAAGCAGGGAATGGTTACTAGAATTTCTCCGGTACAAACATTACAAAAAATAAATAAATAGAAAGTCCTACTGTTACCAGTCCTAGCAGTCCTACTCCCCAAGCTTGACTGCGGGAAAGTTGTTCGCTTGTGGCTGCATAAACTACAGGTGCAACCACTAAGTTGAAGCACATCGCTAGAAATAAATACAGTGGCAGTTTTTGTCTACGCCATTGAGACCAAATTTCAGTTATTGCTTCAGATAGTTGGGATATGGGGATGGTTGGTCGGATATGAGCGGGTTTCATAAGTAAATTTAGGGTTTTTCAAGATTAAGAAAACGAACCGCAGAGGCGCAGAGGGCACGGAGAAATTAAGAAGAGAGAGGTTTTTTAATTTGGAAGTTCTAAGACAAGGGTAAGATTATATCTATCAGTTTGATGGCAATAAAGGGAGCAATGATACCACCAACGCCATAGATGAAAATGTTACGGCGTAGCAATTGATCTGCCGAAAGAGGTAAGAATTTTACTCCTTTAAGTGCTAGCGGAATTAGTGCCGGAATAATTAAGGCGTTGTAAATTAGGGCTGAGACGATCGCAGATTGAGCGCTTTTTAGTGCCATGATATTCAGTGCGCCGATTCCAGCCGCAGCAAAGATTGTCGGAATGATGGCAAAATATTTGGCGATATCGTTGGCGATGGAGAATGTTGTTAATGCTCCACGAGTAATGAGCAGCTGTTTACCAATGGTTACTAAGTCAATCAACTTGGTGGGGTCTGAGTCTAAGTCCACCATGTTAGCAGCTTCTTTGGCAGCTTGTGTCCCAGAGTTCATCGCCACACCCACGTTTGCTTGAGCTAAGGCGGGTGCATCGTTGGTGCCATCCCCAGTCATTGCCACCAGTTTACCCTGGGATTGTTCCGAGCGAATCACCTCGATTTTGTCTTCTGGAGTCGCTTCGGCAATGAAATCATCAACTCCGGCTTCTTGAGCAATCACTGAAGCAGTAATTCGATTATCGCCTGTGAGCATGACGGTGCGAACACCCATGCGGCGCAGTTGGTCAAACCGTTCCCGCAAACCAGGTTTGACAATATCTTTGAGGTAAATCACCCCATAAATTTTGTCATCCTGGCAAACAGCTAAGGGTGTACCCCCTAACCGGGAAACTCGCTCATAAGCTGCATCTATATCATCGGGAACGTAACCGCCACGAGAACGGACAAATCCTTTAATGGCATCCACCGCACCTTTACGAAATTGTTTGCCATCGGGTAGATTTGTGCCACTCATCCGGGTTTTGGCGGAAAACTCCACACCTTCGGCTTTATCGATATTGAAATCTACCCCAATCTGGGACTTTTCTGCTAATGCCACAATTGACTTGCCCTCCGGCGTCTCGTCAAATAAGCTAGCAGCTAGGGAGACTCGCGCCACATCTTTTAGTGAATGATTATCCAGGGGAATAAACTCATCAGCCATGCGGTTACCCAAGGTGATTGTCCCTGTTTTATCTAACACCAAAGTGTTGATGTCGCCGCAAGCTTCCACCGCTCGACCAGAGGTCGCAATGACGTTAAATTGGGCAACTCTGTCCATACCAGCAATACCGATCGCACTGAGTAAACCACCAATAGTTGTGGGAATCAAAGCTACCAGTAATGATATTAAAATCGCCACGCTAGCACCCGCACGCAAACTGTTTGCTGCTTGTTCGCCAAATACAGTGCTGATAAAATTGGCGATGTAGCTGACAAATGGGGGCATCGTCGCCACTACAATTAAAAACACCTGTGTCAGCACTGCTAACAATACCGTCAAGGCAATTTCATTGGGAGTTTTAGTCCGTTGTGCCCCTTCTACTAAGGCAATCATCCGGTCAATAAAGCCTTGTCCAGGATCGGCACTGATGCGAATCGTCAACTCATCGGAGAGTAGGCGCGTACCTCCTGTTACCGAACTGGCAATATCTGTACCTGGTTGCTTCAATACAGGCGCAGATTCCCCAGTAATGGCAGACTCATCTACTGAACCAATGCCTTTAATCACATCCCCATCGGCGGGAATCATATTGTTTGCAATTACTTTGACTAAATCACCCCGCCGCAGTTCTGTGGAATTGACTTGTACTATAGAACCATCGGGGAGGATTTTATTAGCGATCGTATCCGATCGCGTGGTTCTGAGTGAATCAGCCTGAGCTTTGCCGCGTCCTTCAGCCACAGCTTCGGCAAAGTTCGCAAAAACGAGTGTGAAAAACAGAATGAAGGTAATCAACCCATTTAACAAGCGTTGTTGGTTGACATTTGCCTGGATTGTGCCAAACAAATTTGGGTTTAGGGTTACTAGAAAGGTGACAATTGTTCCCACCCAAACAACAAACATCACCGGATTTCTGACAGTAATTCGCGGATCGAGCTTGACAAATGACTCACGAATTGCTCTTTGGTAAAGTCCCCGCATATCTGCCTTGGGGGTGTGCTTACGCGAGTCACGGGTTCCCGATGGAACACGGGGTGAAGGAGAATTAGTAGTAATTGGCATATACAATTTTGGATTTGAGATTTTGGATTTTGGATTGTAAGACAGTTGTTGCATCAGCTTTTGAGCAATCCATCTGTCGCAATCGTTTTTCAAATACGATTTTGGATTTGAGATTTGAGATTTTGGATTATGGAAGAATTACTAAATAAACTTTTTGGCCATCCGTTTATCGCAATCATTTTTTAAATTAATTAGTAATATCAGAACAATCTGACTAATCCAAAATCCAAAATCTAAAATCTAAAATTTCCTCACCCAATACCCTTTGCGATAAAAAACGCTTCACCAATGGGGCCTAATGCAAGTACTGGGAAGAACGTCAGTGCGCCTAGAATTAAAATCACGCCTGCGGTAACGCCTGTAAATAATCCGGTATCGGTTCGCAATGTCCCAGTGGTGTAAGGAACAGCTTGCTTACGAGAAATGCTATCTGCTAAGAACAGTAAACCTAGTATGGGAATATAGCGTCCTGCTAGTAAACTGAAGCAGGTACTTAGATTCCACCACAAGGCAGTTAAAGTTGGTTGTGTGCCTGTAGCGATCGCTAACGGTGAAGGTTGAGAATCGCCCAAGCCTTCAAACCCAGAACCGTTGTTAGCAGCAGCGGAGGCGTATTCATAAATCACTTGAGCAAAACCGTGGAAGCCGGGATTGCTAATTCCTGATAATTGGTCAGGAAATGCTAAAGCGATACCTGCGGGAATCATAATAGCGATCGGGTGAACTAGCAAAATCAAGAAACTAGCCAGCACAACTTCCCGCTTTTCAATTTTGCGTCCGAGAAATTCTGGTGTGCGTCCCACCATCAATCCTGTAGCAAACACAGCCAGAATCAGGTAAGCAAACAAATAAGCCGTTCCAGTACCCTGTCCACCCCAGATAATTTGTAGGAACATGTTGGAAAGGGTAATAAAACCGCCGTTAGGCATGAAGGAATCGTGTAAACTGTTGACTGCACCGCACATGGTGCCAGTTGTACTTACCGCAAATAGCACAGATTGTGCCCAACCAAACCGGACTTCTTTACCTTCCAAATTCGGTTGCTGACTTCCCAGCACGGCATTTACAGCCGGATTACCGTTATATTCGCCAATGGCAGTAACGATAATAAATACTACATAAAGCACACCCACCATGCCGAAGACTAACCAAGCTTGCTTAGTGTTGTTAGCAAACAAGCCATAGGTGTAGATAAAGGAAGTGGGAATCGAAAGCATGGCGACAATTTGAATTAAATTAGAAAATCCGCTGGGATTTTCTAAGGGGTGTGCCGAGTTGATGGCAAAAAAGCCGCCGCCGTTTTCCCCTAATTGCTTGATGATTTCAAAATGGGCAACGGGACCGCGAGCGATCGCCTGACTAATGTTAGGATCTTCCAAGGTGGGAAACACCACTGCACCCGCCAGTGTTTCCGGCACACCAGCCGCCATCAAAACAATCCCGCCCACAATACAAATAGGCAGCAAAATTCGCGTAATCGAGCGAATTAAGTCTACATAAAAGTTGCCCAACGGTCTACCAGTTAAGCCCCGAATAAAGGCAATTCCCACAGCCAAACCAGTCGCCGCTGAAGTAAACATGTGATAACCAAGTCCCCACATTTGACTGGCATAACTCATGTAAGTTTCACCAGAATAATGCTGCTGGTTAGTGTTAGTAATAAAAGAAATAGTAGTATGCAGCGCTGTATCCCAAGTTGGGGCATTTATCTTGTTTGGGTTTAATGGTAACCATCCTTGATTCATAATAATCAAGAAAATCAGCAACCCCATTGCAACGTTGCTATACAAGATTGCTCGCCCATACTGCCAACCCGTCATATTTTCCTTGGCTTTAACGCCAACCAAGGAATAAAGCACTCGCTCAACCGGATTTAAAATCGCATCGAGAAAAGTGCTTTGTTCTAGATAGACACGCGCCATATAGCGCCCAAAAAATGGAGTAATTGCTACTACAATTAGTAGCGTTAATATAATTTGAATCCATCCTTCTAGCATTGGATTAGTCGAACTCCGACATGAATTAGGTGGAAATGATTATTAGATATGTTCCTGTCAACAACCAAAAGATAAGTAAGTCGGCGTAAATAATTCTTGTTGGGATAAGGCAGGGAGCAGGGAGAGAAAGAGTTTGAGCCTTGTTTACTTTTCTTCACACAGTTTGGTTTTATTGCACCGACTTACTTACAAAATTAGTTACTGGTTTATGAATATGTGCTTTTCAAGTAAATCATGAAGCTTTTTGTTAAGGAAAACAAGGTATAAATTAATATTTAAACTTGGATATATGAGTGATATAGTTTTCGATAAATATAAATTCGTAGAGTGTTTATTTTCATATATACCTGCAAATATAGAAATCCTATATCATTCGTGAAAAGTTAGATTTCTCACTTCTTTGAGAAGTAATCCCTCACTAGACCACTTTCCACGAGATAATAACAAAGCCTTCCCTAATGACTATCTATTATCAATGTCCTTTGATAACCTGTGCAAACTACTTTCCGAAAAACATCCCGTCAATTTTGCTAGTTGGGTTTTGGGTACACCGCAAACTTCTGTGAAAGTCCTCAAAACCGAATTAAGCATTGAACCGATTCGTGCCGATTATGTCACATTTCTACAGTTAGAAGGACGTATTCTCCACCTAGAATTTCAAACCAAACTAGAATCCACACCACCGCTACCCCTGCGGATGCTCGATTATTGGGTACGCTTATATCGTTTGTATCGCCTACCCATAACGCAAGTTGTCGTATTATTACTTCCTCCTGCGCCAGATACAGTAATTGAAACTGCCTTCAACGTCGAAACTACCCGTCACGAATATCGCGTGATTTGCATGTGGGAAGAAAATCCCGAACTATTCCTCAACGATCCAGCTTTGTTACCCTTAGCACCACTAACAGCAACCACCCAACCCCAAACTTTGTTGCAACAAGTTGTGGAACGAGTGAATCAACTTCAGCCAGAACAACGACCTGAAATTTCCGCTTACACCCAAATCTTAGCGGGATTAAAATATAAAAAAGACTTGATTAAAAACTTATTTCGGGAGGGTATGATGCGCGAGTCAGTGATTTATCAAGAAATTCTCGAAGAAGGAGAACAACGGGGAGAACAAAGAGGACGGCAAGAAGGAGAACAAAGAGGACGGGAACAAGGAGAGCGATCGCTCATTCTCCGTCAACTTACTCGACGGGTGGGAGAATTACCTCAACAACTGCTCGAACGTATTGAAACTCTCGACCTAGAACAATTAGAAAACCTCGGAGAAGCTTTGTTAGATTTTCAGGCTCAAGCAGATTTAGAAGCCTGGTTTAGTGGATTACACTAGCACAAAGATCGTCATTAACACTCCATTGATATGAAAAGAATAGAAGTTGAACAAAGAACTATTTTTATTGGTTTGGCAGGTAGCCACGGCTATGGTTTAAATCGTCCAGATTCCGACTTTGATTATCGCGGAGTGTTTATCGCACCCAAAAGGTATTATTTGGGATTCGACCATATAGAACAAAAAGATGCTGGTTGGGATGAGCCAGGAATATTTCCATTTATAGATAACAACAAAGATACAGTTATATATGAATTAAAGAAAATCCTCCAGTTATTATCGGGAGCCAACCCCAATGTTCTAGAATTACTTTGGTTAAATAACTATCCTTTTTTAACTCCAGTAGGACAGCATTTAATTAACCATAAACAGTTATTTTTGAGCAAAAAGGTAAAGCATACTTACACTGGTTATGCCTTCGCTCAAATCAAAAAAATGGAAAGTCATCGCAAGTGGTTATTAAAGCCACCGCAAAAAAAGCCAATACCATCTGACTTTGGCATAGAAGACGAACCAGCACTAACCAAAGATGAACTAAATGCTTTTTTGGAATATCTTTATAACTTAATCAGAGGGCGGATTGAGTTTTTGGAAGAAGCTGAGCAATTATACAAATTGCTCACAGCAGATATTGATTTTAAGGGAGTGTTAAAACAATATACTTTACCCGATGAGACTTTAGAATATACTCAAAATTTAACTAATAGCCGTAAAGATTTTATCCGTCTGCTTCAAAAAAGTCAAAGTTATCAAACAGCCTTGAGAGAATGGAAAGCTTATTTATCTTGGCAGGAAAATAGAAATCCGGCTAGAGCAGAAATGGAACTCAAGTCTGGTTTTGACCTCAAACATGGGATGCACTGCATTAGATTGTTACGCAGTGGACTAGAAATATTGCGTCAAGGAGAAGTGATTGTAGATAGGAGAATAGCGGGTGATGCTGATGATTTAAAAGCTATCCTCAAGGGTGAGTATTCCTATGAACAGGTGATGAAAATGGCAGAAGATTTAGTTGCCAAAATGGAAATTGTTTACGAACAATCTGCCCTACCTCACAAACCTGATTTAGAGCAAATTAATGAATTGTGTATGGAATTAGTACAAATGCAAAGTTGGTAATAGCAGTCCCTGTTCAGGGTGCTTTGAAAGATTTTTGAGTAGCGAATGAGTAGTGGAAGATATGCCAAAAGCGACTAAATTTTACTTGTGTTGAAGTAAGTAAAATTTAGTCGATCTATTTTTAATTCAGGTACAAATCATCAAAAATCAGGGCATTCGCCTTTGGTAGCTTCTGGGTGAACGTAATAACGAAGCACCGTGTTTACATCGTCCCCGATCCAATATGCCACTCTGTCGGGGGAGTTACCAGACGCGATCGCCCAGGTTGCAAAAGTGTGCCGAGTGACGTAAGGGTTCAAATACGGCACTTCCCCCTTATTCGCTAATCCCTTCACTACCCCAATCCGTTTTTTTTGATCCTGGTTCCAGGCATGGCTCAATGTCGAACTAGTTATTGGATGTCCTCTTTTGCTTGAGAAAAGGAGGGAATCCCTCGAAGCTATTAGCTTCATCGATAGCAATAATTCATGTAGTTTACCTCCGACGCTGCACTGAAATACTCTGCTCCTACCATTCTTTGTGCCTTTCTCTATCGCCAAAAGATTCTTTGATTTAGAGATATTAATGCGTAAGCAATCTTCCGAAATATCTTTCCAGGTAAGGGCAAAGGCTTCTCCATGCCTGCACCCAGTCCAGAAAAGAAATTTAATAAGATTGCTGTAATGACTAAATCGGTCGTCAGACTCAAAAGCTTTGATAACTGCATCTCGCTGTTCAATAGTAAAAGCTCTACAGTCATTGACACTATTTTTTGTTCCCTTGATTTTGAGCTTTTCAAAAGGATTCGCTTTGATGATTTTTTCATCTAAAGCCCACCGACAGCATTGATCAAATCGGAGTAAATATTTTGAAGCCATAAACTGACTTGTGTTCTGCATTAGCCAATTCCTGATTTTTGGCGCATCTGAAAGTAAGCGTGATGGGAGGCGCTCAATAGTGTTACTTACCACTCTGTAAGTAGAGTAGATTGTAGTTACTTCTATTTGCTTGGATTGAAATTCTGTAAACATCTCCCACAACTTCCCCAAGTCGCCCTCACTTTCTGGGGGAGGAATTGAGGGAGCAGCGATCGCGCTAGCCCGAAATTGATATCTCTCCAGCGTGGGGTCGAACTGCCCCAGGGAAATGTCCGTGGCTATGGCATCCCGGCGTAAGCGCACAATGTCACGGTTACGTCTGGAGTCTTTGAGCTTTGTAGCAATTTGAAATTGTTTTGGAAAGCCGTTGACCCTGAACCGCAGTAACAGCTTCCCAGAGTGCTTATTGACGCTTATCCACTTATCTTCACTCTTCAGTGCCGACGACACAAAAATCGCCCTCCTCATCGCGGTCTATTTGCACGTAAATTTTGCGAAGCCCTGGAGTTATACTTTCATCAACTTCTTCATCTTCGTTGCCAGAATCAACAGCTACTAGGGCATCAACTTCGATGCAATATTCGCCGGTTTCGTCGTTGCGTTCGTTGATTTCGCTGCTGAGGATTTCACAAGAAACAACTTCCCACCAGGAGTAACTATCGGCATCGCTGGGGGGACATTCCCCTGTTTCCACGTTTAAATCATCGCTGGTGTAATCGCCTCCTCCGTCCCAAGCATAGCTGCAACTGCCCACGCGGCAATATTGCTCGGTCACATAATCTTCAGCCAGAGAGCAAAGCTGTTCGTCGATTCCTTCCGACGACCCTTTAAATCCAAACATTTTCCTTTAAAATCTCGATTTTTTAACTTTCAAAAAAAATGTCTACAGTTGCCAAAATCCTTATTTTATAACGATTTCAGCCGTCTACAGCTAAAAATTTGGGCTGAAAAAATTGTAGATGCTGTAGACGCTGTAGACCTTGTAGACAGTGGAATTATTCAGCAGTTGCAGCAGTGCTTAAAAAGGTGGGGATTAAGAGCTAAACCTACCGAAAAAGCAGTGTTTACAGCCTGTAGATAAAGTGTAGACAAAGTGTAGACGTTAAACTGACCACTTCCAGCCGAGTTTGTCTCCTTCTCCCTCGACTTCTCCGAAACCCTTGTCAGCTAGAGACTGCATAAAGATACGGATGTCATCTGGGGGCATCTTCTTCAATGGATGAGTGAATTGCTTGAGTGTCCGAGCTTTCAAAACCTCACCTGGGTGCTGTTGACCCCAGTCAAGGATAATTTGCTCGTATTCATTGAGTTCACTAGAGGGCGATCTCTGCTGGTCATCTCCCCGGCTGTCGTCGATTTTGTCCACGATCGCGTTTTGTCCCCAGATGCTCAAGTCAAGTTCACACGGGCAATCATCGACCATGAAACGCTTTTTACCTCCGGCTTTCAACCATTGCTCTAACTGCGGATCTTTGAGTTTAGTCCTGGCGTGGTCGCGTCCGAACTGTCCCAAACGCACCAGCACGAAGCAACTGTAGAGCGTGTCTTTATCGCCCTGCAAGCCGAAGTTTTCAGCAGTGTCGTTTTGGGCAATGGCAAGGATGAACTGCCTGTAGCGTCGTCCCCGCTTGGCGTGTTTTTTGAGCCAGGGTGAGGCGTTGCCGCATTCATCGACGAGAATCGGGAATTCCTCAGCAATGACAAACCGTTCGCGGCCAGCAATGGCGTTATCTCCCCCTTCACCCCTAAGCTGAACTAGGTCTTCTAGGTTCTCTAAATCTTTGCCCATTGCGGTGTCGATCGCCTTAAAGTTGCCTTTTCGCCCGATGACATCGTTTTGGTCGAGCCATGACCAATCGTCAGGCTTGGCGTCAGAGTCATAAACCACAACTCTACCGCCGATTTTCGAGGAGAGAAACTGGGTTAAAGTTGACTTCCCGTCCCCAGTACCACCAATGAGAGCAACGTGTTTCTGCTTCTTTTGGATGTATTCAACCGGGTCAGTAATCATATTTTCTGGTTGCCAATTGCCATCGATCGCCCCAACTGTGAGCGCTAACTGTGCCGTGGTTTGTGTTTGGGTTCTAGCCAAGGCTTGAAAGTTCAACCGTGATGCTCGCTCGATGTCGCCAAGTGATTCAAGTAATAGCTTGGCGGTTTGGCGATGTCTGCGCCCGACTTCTAGGGTAGCGACTCCTGCCCCTAGTATCCAAGGCTTAGACTGAGGTTTTTGAGTTGCTCCCAGGAACAACAACCCACAGCTAACAACTAAACTTCCCCAGAATGACCACTTAGCACGGTTGTAAAGGAGTAAGTATTGGTGCAACTGGGAAGGATGTAAGTTTGTAGTCATAATCCCAGCAAAACTCCCACAGCAATCAGCCCAACACGCAGCAGCAGAATATCTTTGACCTCTGGAACGGAGGCGTGCAAGTAAATTGTCATAATTCCAGCTACTGCCATCGCTGCCAACACTCCCAGCCGGATAAATACAGGTAGTGGCAGCGTTACCCAAAGGCTGCTGAATAAGGCAGGGATTGCGATTGTGGAGGTTAGGTCATAAGCCAAATCGGGGATGTTATCGGGCAGCGCGATCGCATTTATCCACCCTTTCTTAAATTCCTCCAGTTTGTTGGTTTGAGGAATGGGTATTGGGGAGTAGTGACCGCGATCGCTCGGAACCTCTACTACAATTTTTGGCTGTTCATCTGCCACGATTCACCTCACAGTTGACGCGAACAATATCTACTGTTGCTCTTAAGCTCAAAGCCGCCAGTGGCAAGAGTAAGAGCAAAATAATTAACGCTCCCATCGCTTCCCCCAAGGCAGAAGTTAGTTTTGATGGTTCTTTATTCATGGATGTAGCCCCCGTGGTTGGGGGCTTGTTGGTTAGTCGAGTAAGCCGTCAAGGATGGCGTTGAAGTTGTAAACCGAATTTTCTGGCATTGGTTCAGGCATTGGCTCTAGGCTGGCGGCGATGCCATCCTTGATTGCCGATTCGCAAGCGGCTAGATGTAAGTCGTGGTCAAGTTCTTGGGCGGCGAGTTGTGCCTGTACCTCGTACCAGTCAGGGGGAATGTGCCTGTTCATTGTCCTCCTGTTGCAGATATTCGAGAATGTCATTTACAGCTTGCTGGTCTTCGGCGGTTCTGCCAAAGTTGGGCTTTGTGCCGTCGTCTTTAGCCACCACTAGGGATGCGGCTTCGGCTTTTTCCCAAGGAACACCGTGTTCAATGAGTACTTCGCGGGAGGCGATATACAGGTTTTGATTAAAGTTAGTCATTTTCCACCCGATCGCCATACTGCCCATAGCCACTGGTTTGGGTCAATCGTTCTGCAATGCGGTTGATTACTGGATTCTCGCTCACTGGCAGTGGTTTTCCTTGCAGGTAGGCGGCTGAGATTTCGGCGCACTCCTTGGCAGTGGCATCATTGCCCAGTAGTTGCCCCTCTGGGAAGCCTATTCGGTGAATTTCATTGCTTGGGTACTGTCGATCGGTCATAATTTTGATGGGTAATTTACTGTGTGAATTAGCCAACCTATTGGGGCGATCGCGCGTTCTTGCCAGATCTGGATCGCCCTTTAAAAATCGGCTTTGCTGGCAGTGGTGCTGTTGAACATTGTCACAACCCATATCTGCCAGGTTTTTCGCCTTGTAGGGCTAACTTCGATCGGTTGACGAGTATCAAGGCAAACTGCCCGACCGTCGTTGAGTTTGACATAAAGGCTTTTTCCGGTCTTCGAGCGAGAAAACAGTTGTCCGGGTTCTAAGGTGCTAAAGCCTACCTGAGTTCTACCTACTACGTACTCAGCTTGGTGAGAATCGAAGCCCTCGGAGAGTGGATCGTCTGCCATTTCTTTCCAATCCCTGGTTCTCTTGGCGGGTTCTCCAGTCTTGTTGGTGGTTGATTTGCCGTTTGTAGTGGCTCGATCTGCGATCTGTTGTTCGGTCATTGTGCCTCATAAGTTGGTGGATAGTGGCTCGATAGTGCCTGATAAGTCGGTGAATAGTCGCTCAGTAGTGGCTCAATAGTCGGTGAATAGTCGCTCAACAGCGGGGCAATATATTCTGGCTCAATCGCTTGTACAGCAACAGGTTCGGCGTTTACTGACACTAGCGCAGCCGTCGTATTTTCACCGTTTTCTGGCTCTTGTAGATTGGTCACAAGCTCGTCTAGTAAGCTGGTTGCGATTTCGGTTGCCAGTTCAATGAGGTCATTTTCCCCGAGAGAATCGCACCCAGCGACGATGTATTCGGGGATATCGTGAAATCCCCACTCATGCAGCTGGTAAGCAACAGAGGTTTCTTCTCTCAAGGACAGGAAGATCAGGCAGTTCAAGCCGGTGGTTTGAGCGCGGTTGAAGTTCTGCTCAATGTGCATGATGATGTCTACTGGTTCAATTTCTGTTAGATTCATATGGTTTACGCTTTTTAAAGTGATTATTCACCAGTTGAATTTGGGAACTTATCCAGGGTGCTTTGCCCTGGATTTGTAATTTGCAGGGGACGGAAGCTCATCATCTGGGAGGAGAAATAAATCCACGTTGCCTGGGCGTTGTCCCCAGACAAGATAAGTGCCTCGTCTGGTGCATCCCCAATTTGAGAAATGAAAAGTTTGTTCTCCCTGTATTCAATGGTGTTTACGTTTTGAAGGTTGACGATGAGATTCTCGCTAACGCGGACTAAATAAGGTTTGTTGATCATCGGCTGTTGATTGTTATACATTCAGCATGGAGAAGGCTCGGTACTGCTAACCCCGCGACGCTACGACTTATGGGTGAATGCAGTTGTCTGTTGTCAGTTGTCGTTTCCCCCTAGCAGGTCTTTGGCGTTCGCTCAATGCTGGCAGGCTGCTATCTCTGCCTGGTTTAGGGTATTGGGTATTGGGCATCAGGTACATAAGGTTACTCCGCTGGCAGGTCTTTCTATTGCTCAGTGCTGGCAGGCTGCCATCTCTGCCTGGTTTGCGTGATAAGGCATTTAGGTTATAACTAAATTACCCATGTAATCTTAGCGTATGGTAACATTACATGGGTAAAGACTGCAACTTATTACATGGGTAAAATAGGAATAGTTTACATGGGTAATTTAGATGGGTCGGAAAACAACACACGGTCTATATGGACAGAACAAGAAAGATTTTACGATTACGCTAACGCCAGAGGGGGCAGAGATACTGGACAGCAGAGCGAAAGCACTAGGAATCAGTCGCAGCGAGTTAATAGAGCGCATAGCACGAACTCACTTACTGTCTCCGTTGGAAAGACGCTTACTGGGGGAACGGTTGGCCAGCTGATTGGCGATTACCGCGATCAGGTGGCTTCTAAACAATCTCTTATTCAACAAACTCAAGACGAAATAGATTATCTTCAGTCGAGAATTGAGCAATTTGAAGAGTTAGTCAAAACCTTAGAAGAACCTACTGAAGAAACAGCATAAACCGTCCTACCAAGTTGGCAGGGCGGTTTTTCATGGATTTGTCGCCTACTGCCATCAGCAGGCGACGCATCTGTGACTTACAGGCTTGACCGCAAATCATCCAACGGCGATGAAATAGTTACTTGATCGGGGGTGAATTCCACACGATAACTGATCACTAGTTTTAACCTCCCCTTCTGCCAATCTTTTCCCGGTTGGAGAACCTCAGCCCCAACGCCGTCGCATCCGGCAAGTTCAGCAGTCCAAACCCTGTAATTCGGAAAATTCGATTTCATGGCTTCTCGAATCTGGTTGTCTATTTCCTCAAACTTTAGGAGGCTTCTATCTACAAAGCTCAAGTCTTTGTCAATGCTGATTACTGCATTGCCATTTAACACAATTGGTTTGTTCATTTAGTTTTCTCACTGGTTAACACAACATGGCGGGTAGAGCGCCAACTCGATCCGCCTTTCCTAAGTTTTCCCCAATGACCAATGACCAATGAAGACCTAGCCGAATCAATCCGCCCATTGATTGAGTACATCAAAACCCAAATCCCCTGCATCTGTGACCAACACGCAGAAACGCTAGCCGCTCAGCTAATCGCCGGACTCCCCCACTTATTCGCAGAACAACCAGAAGCCTTCAGCCGCGCCCTATGCTTGACCCCGCAGATGAAAAGATAGCCCAACTAATCACCCAAACCGATGCCCAAATGCAGCGACTGGGCTGGACAGAAGTCCAAGGGCGAGAGCATTTGCAAAAGTATTACGGGGTGCGATCGCGGCTGCAACTGACTGAAGAAGAATTAGATAACTTTCTGCTGTTTCTCCAACTGACCGACATTGACCAATGACTAACACCCAACACCCAACCACCAAACGTTTTGACCCAACCCAAGAGCGACTGGACAAGCTAGAGCGTACAGTGGACGCACTCCACCATCACCTGGTGTCCACCCTAGAGCTAACTTACGTTTTAGCCGCTCAGTTGGCAGAATCCGCAGGGCGCAAGCAGTCCGAAGACGCAACTTGCACCAAAATCCTTGCTGAATTCAACATCATCAAATCTCTAAAGCCAATTTCGGGGAGGCGATGAGAGAAAACCGAACTTGAAACTGCGATCGCGGATACCAAAAACAAACAGTAAAAATTGCCTGACCCGTCACCGCCTTACACAGCAATCATTCCAACCCGTCACCCGACCCGTCACCCGACCCGTCACCATCCGTCACCATCCGTCACCAATAGAAAAATCAGGCTTAGCATGTCACAACTAACACGAGACTTAATAATTAAAAAAAGAAATAAAAAACTGAGGCAATGTAACAGCATTCCTCAGCAAAATAACACGTCAATTAACACGTCAATTTCACTAAATTATAACATATCTGGAGGGAGGAATGATTAGTCAAACTCTCCCACAGCAAGACTTTAAGGTTAATTACGTTAATAAGTTTCAGTCATTTGACGAATTCAAAGAGTTCGTCGAAACCAGCTTTATTGATGGCAGTGCTATCGACTCAAGGCTGTTTAAACACTGCATCGAATTTCATGAAGACCAAGAATTTGACTATGGAGGTGAAGTCACTACCCCGATCCATGAGGCACTGAACTGGACGTTTAGCCGATTTGGACGACAAGTCAAGGAGCCAATTTACGCTGCTTTCTTCATGAACGAAGACGGGACGGTTTGGCAAAGCGTTGTCTCTGTTTGGGACGAAGACAAAGAGCGACCTTACCGTTATTATGCTCCCACAGGCAATGGCTCACGCGTTCATCTCCCTCCCGTTCCCTCTTCGATCAGAAAGAAAATCGCTAACCGCTATGGAGTAGAAGTCCCGATGGATGGAAGTTTTTGGGAATGGTTTGAAACTGCTCCCATTCCCCGCATCATCGGCGAAGGCGGTAAAAAAGGATTAGCTCTACTCTCTCAAGGATATGTTCCACTGCCTCTGTATGGCTGTAACTCCGGAGGCAAAGAGAATTTAATCCCCGATCTGAAGCGATTCAACCAGGAAGATGCAATTTGGCTATTTGCCCTAGACCGTGACAGCAAAGAAAAAACTAGACACAGAGTCAACGCTGCCAAGCGAGATTTAGGAAATGTTCTCGACAGGGATGGATTTAAGATCTACAGAGAAGATATTGTTTGGTCATCAGAAGACGGCAAGGGAGTTGACGACCTGATGGTAAACAAAGGATTTGGGGCTTTTGACTCAGCTTACAATCGAGCTATAGCGAGATTGGAGAAGCAATTTCACCCCGGCAACGGCGTCTTCTTGTCCAAAGAAGAGAAACACAAAAACCCGCCCCCTGACCAGATGGCGAAAAAAATTGCCGAAGATTACCGCCAACTCTTGGCATTTGACAACGAGACAAAGCAATGGCGCAGATACGCGGCTGACTTCAACGGGGTTTGGTCTAATGAATCACCTGAATATATCGAATCGTACATCTACAAGCTTATTGTCAACGAAGGCGCTTACAATTTTGGGCCCGATTATGTCACAGGCGTAGTCAAAATACTCCGCCACGAACTTGTTCAACGCCAATGGAACCAAGTTTCATCCCGCGAATTTCTCCCCTTTCTCAATGGCGTAGTAAAAATTAGCACAGGGGAACTACTACCACACTTGCCTACATATTGGCTGACTTGGTGCTTGCCAAGAAATTACTCTGCCGATGGTGGAAGCTGGGAGAATATCAACGCATTCCTAGAACACCTTGCAGCAGGCAATGCTGATATCAAAGAATTGCTAATCTGTTACTGCAACGCCGTAATCAAGGGACGGTATGACTTACAAAAATTCCTTCACCTAATTGGATTGGGTGGAACAGGTAAGGGGACATTCACTAGATTGTTGACTGAATTGATTGGCAAGCAAAATGTTTTAGTAACCAATCTCCCCATCTGGTGTACAAACCAATTTGAGGGAGCGAACGCTTTTGGTAAGCGGCTGGTGATATTCCCTGATGAAGATCCTTACAGAGGAACCATAGGCAGATTCCTCAGCTTGACTGGTGAAGACCAGGTTAGAGCTGAAGAAAAAAGACAGAAATCTTTCAACTTTGACTACGAGGGAATGACCTTAGTAGTTTCAAATTTCCCCGTTTTCAGCGGTGGTAGTAGCAGCCGCGCCAAGCGTCGAACCATTACAGTTCCTTGCAATAACCCTGTCCCCGAAAGTAAACGTCAACAGTTATCTACGGTGTTTGAGCCGGAACTGGCAGCGTTCACCAACTACTTACTCTCGCTGAGTGATGACCACGTTACCGCAGTGCTGAGGGGCAAGAAAGAAATCCCAGAATGCACCTTAGAGTTCTGGAATAACCAGATGAAGGGCGATTCTGTGGCAGCCTGGATTAACGACAAGGTTATTTATGATGTCAACGCCGTGACTGCGATCGGTAACGATAAAAACGAAGGTGTGAACGGTGAGGCTTGTACCTTGTTTGGCTCCTATAATCGCCATTGTCAAGCTTCTGGTGATTTAGCCAAGAGTATCAAGGTTTTTAGCCCCGATTTAATAGAGCTTTGCCACACAATCCTTAAATGGCCAGTCCAAAAAGAGCATACAAAAATCGGCAAATTCATTAAGGGACTACGCTTAAGGACTCTCCTAGACAACGAAATTCCAACATACGATTACTCGCTCATGCAACGGGTGACGGGTCAGGTGACGGATGGTGACGGGTCAGGTGACGGGTCAGGTGACGGGTCAGAATCCTTATCAGACAAGGAAGTGACGGGTACTGTTGATCTAACACTAAATTACATAGAGTCAAATCCTGAAAAAGAAGTTCACTTTTTAAACGAAAGCGAATCATCGACAGAGAAAAACGACCCCTCACCCGCCGCTGAAGAGGGCGTCACTGTCACGCGACCCCAAAAATGCAGTTATTACAGTTTGTATGACATAAAGCCTTTTGTCTTTAAAGTAGAAACAGATTTTGGCACGGTTCAGGTCAGCGCCGAACCCTACCACAAGTTCAAAACTGGTGATAGCAAAATCTGGCTTGAATTCCAGACCCCGGACGGACAGACATTAACCAAGAGCATCAAAGCAACTCCAGATAAAAAGGTGTTGCCCCGGTTCGCTAGGGAATGCGGCGTTATTCAACAGTGGGAAGCGAGGATCAGAAAAGAATTCAGTTCCAAGATTGAAAATCCAGACTGCAAATTTAAAATTCAGAAGCTTGGCGATGATGGTTATGACTGGATTGAAAATTGCACCTTAAAGTCTATTCCGAACCGACCGGCTAGCTCCCAGTTCCTCTTCACAACGCCCAAGAATACGATTCTCACTTCTCATTTTGGAGAGTTTAAGGAGATGTAGGCAATAAAAACGCGATCGCCTTTGTAGTGATAGGGCGATCGCGAAGATTTTGGTTTTAGATAATTTCCAGACTTTCAGCATATTCGCCCTAGTCAGTTTTGTCGTGCTGATGGTTTTTAAAGATTTGTATAAATTATTTTCCTACTAGATTCAGTACGGCTACTCATGCTGTTGAAAATAGTTTAGGGGTATGACTTCCTGTTTTACCCTTACAGAAGGTTAAACAGGTATATTTTTCATACTTAGAAACAGCACTATTCCTGAAATCCAGTCTTTACAATGTGTTGCTTGAGTAAAGACACTTCCGAAATTACATAAAAGAGGAAGATTTACTTATTTTTTAAAGCCGAATACAACGGATTTATTCACTTCAATAAAAAAAATTCGGTTTATGGGTGAACCAACATTGATCCAAGTATTCGGCGCCAACGCCACCCAAGACGCTACAACAATAACAATCGCTAAGACCGACTTGGCAGGAGTAGGACTAACAGCGGCTTCTATCAATACTGCGGAGTCTTTACTAACTGCAATTATTTTGAAAGCTAAGAATTACCTGACCACTGCCAATCACGATGCAAATATCGATCAAAGTGTGACTATTACAGATGGTTATATCCCCTCATTTGTAATCCGAAACGATGTTCAATACAGGCAAGACACTGTTACCGTGGCGTTTGAAAAACTAGCAGGTAGCACAACGATAGATCCTGATGATTACTAATGTCACTGTTACCTTTAACCCTGGCTCAACTTTTTGGTGACGGATCGAGCCAGGATTCACAGTACTTGATCCTACAGAAAGCAGATTTACCCTTAACTGCGAACTTGAACAACAGCGCTGAACAAGTATTAGCAGCTATTTGCCTAAAAGCCCTTGAGTCCATGCAAGGAAGCATCACCGACGAAGCCAGCGATATTATTTCCGATGAAAACGGATCGGCTTTAATCGAATACGATGAAAGCGATTTGTATGAATTGCTGAGGATATTTAGGTGGAAAAGTTATTACGTTTCTAGAGATTCTGCTTATTACGAAAGGAAGCAAATTATTATTCAGTACTTCAGTTAGACAATGACACAAATTAAAGATAGAGCCGAGTTACTGACGCTAAAAGATAATGACTTGCTCGTAATTAGCGATTCCGCCAGTAATGTCATTAAAAAGTTGAAATGGTCAACTGTAAAAAATTACTTTCAAAGTGGTGGTAGTCTTGCACCGTGGAAATATATTAACTCCAACTACCTTGCTTCTATTGCGGAAAGGCTGATGATTGATGCATCCAGTCCCGTAACGATCACGCTTCCCGGCAACCCACAAATAGGGCAAGAGATTGAGTTTTCTGTCATTCGAGGTAGTGGCGGAGTTAATATTGCTTTTAATGGCAACAAATATTTGGGTTTTAATCCACTCATTACTTCGCTTAAGACTTTAAAGACACCCGCAAAACTGATTTATGAGTCTTCTGGCAATGGCTGGTTTTGCACCAGTCCTGATCTTGTAGCAGCAAAGTCCTATGAACTTGAGATGGCAGACAATTCGCCTTGGGTTTATTCCAGGCTCAATGAGACGAGTGGTACGTCTGTCGCTGATTCATCGGGTAACGGTAGGAATGGCACTTACCAGGGTGGTGTAACACTTCAGCAGTCCGGCAGGTTGGGTTACAGCAGCAATAAAGCTGTTCAACTCAACGGAAGCAGCGGATATATTTCTTTTCCGGCCTCGATATCGGCTCCCAATATTTTTTCCTTTGAGTGCAGCTTTAAGACGACTGCCAGCAGTGGAAGCTTACTAGGTTTCTCCATTAATCAGTTGTCGGGAGGTGGAACCTTTGACAGAGAAGTTTACTTGTCGAGTGGCAAACTAAGGTTTTCTGTGTTCTCCGGCTCCACTGTCACCCTAGAAACGCCATTAACCTACAATGACGGAAACTGGCATACCGCAACCGTCACCCTGTCAGGCTCGGGGATGCGAATCTTTGTTGATGGTGCGTTGAAAGCCTCCAACAGCACCTCATCAGGCGCGTCTTACACAGGATATCCACATATAGGATATAGCGTTACTGGCGGATACTTTAATGGCTCTATCGATGAAGTAAGCATCTGTCTTTCAAGTATTCCTGGTGACTCGAAGATTATCCAGCAACACCTGTCTGCATCAGCGTGAGGTACACTTTATGAGTTATTGCAATATCGACGAAAAAGCATTTGTCACGTACACGGCGGGGACGGGCGAAAGAATACGCAGAGAGTTCGCTGGCTCTCCTATCAGCGTGAGCATTACACCCACGTCGCCGGGCAGTTTTAGATTTTACGGTATAGGTGACGATGGACTGAGCTACGAATTATTCGCCACGGGGTACGAGCCGTCGTACGTCCTCAATACATCTTTCAATGGACGCGGTTACACACCAGTCATGGATGGCGTTGTTTTGCGTAGCGCAAGTTACTACTATGTATCCGGGTATGGGATCGATGTCATCGTGCCCCCTACAGCAAAGCATCGCATTCACGTTACTGGTACTGGTGTAGATTTTTATGATTACGTGGCAGGTGATAACGGGAATTACAAGGTGTCCTGTGGTGATGGATGCCCTGAGGGATTTTGCAGGTGTCCTTCATCGGAATATCCCGGTTACTGTTGTTTAGATTGTTCGGCGATCGCTGGGAGTATACACGCCATCACCAATGAATTAAGGGGTAGAAATGGTTGATACCTGTGCTAGCTTGGCGGCGGAAATTGCGGCGTTGCGTGCGGAAATTGCCCGTATACCGAAGGTCGATGAAGGGCGTATTGTGCAGACGACGAGAGCCGCTCTACAGCCTGATATCTCTACCGCCGTAGCTGCTGGAGGCGCGGTAGTTATAAATAAGCTCCAACCTGAAATATCATCGGCATTTCGCAGAGGGAGTGACGCTCTACAAGAAGCCGTTAAAAATACACGGGAATTGGAGTTGACAAAAGCCGCCATTAACGTTGTTCGCGGAACGGCTACAGAGGCTGAACGCATAGGGGTAGAGGCGTACAGGAAGGCTATCAATGGTGAATACCAAGATATCGAAACGAGGCGTATAGCGAACGAAGCTAAAAATACTGCCAACACAGCGAATTCTACGGCGACAAGTTCGCTCAGTGAAGCCAAGACTGCAACAAAAACCGCTAACGATGGCATTGCAACTGCTAATCAAGCTAATTTGAATTCCGGTAAAGCAGTAAATCAGTCAGGTACTGCTATTTCTGAAGCAGCTACAGCAACACGCACTGCGGTCAATGCGGCTAACGATGTTTCTGGCTTACGCGGCGTCGTTAACGGTTTCGGCTCAAAAATTGACGACCTTGGTAGATTTATTGCCAAAGTGGAAAGTACGGCGGTAAATGCTTTATTTGAAGCCGGTAAAGCAGTTGGCATCAGTAAAGAGGCATTGTCAGCATACGGGCGATTAGCAGGAAGAGTATTAGAACTCGCTAATACCATTGCCACGATTTTTACTCTCATCGAACAGTTAGCAATACTCAAGGTTCTCGGTTCACGTATTGACGCCATCGAAGACCAGGTTTTATCCCTCGGCGGCGATTTATCGCGTGTCCTTGGCAAGTTGCTGGGATTGCAGAATCGCATCGGCGCGGTAGAAGGGATTATCCCAGATATTAGGCGAATAGCTCAGGATGCTCTGTCTATAGGGAAATCAGCAGAAGCTATTGGCAAGGATGCAAGAGGTGAAGCCAAAGAAGCGCAAAGGGTAGCAGATGGGGCGCTGAAGCTGTACGTTCGCTTATTTTTGAAGTGTGAGAGGAATTAATGCCTTACTGTTAAAGGAAACAATACGATTTTGGATCTGCTAAAACCATCACCGTGTAATACTTGGGAAAAGGA
>NZ_JACJRQ010000075.1 GCF_014697355.1 Nostoc calcicola FACHB-3891
AACAATTACAGCCTAAAACGGACGATAAAAAAGCTCAGTGATATTATGCGCGAATCTGTGATTTATCAAGAGATTTTGCAAGAAGGGCTTGCACAAGGTATTGAACAAGGTATCGAACAAGGTATTGAACAAAAAGCTCAAGAAATTGCCAGAAATATGCTCAATGAAGGAATTGCGATCGCATTAATTGTGCGCGTTACTGGTTTAACTGTCGAGCAAGTTCAACAATTACAGCCTAAAACGAACGATTAATGTCCTATAGCGACTTTTCACTGTCAAAAGTCAAACGTGACTTTAACTTAACTACGGTTGAAAATGGACGGTTTTTACCCGAAACACAGTCCATAGAACCTAGTATTTATCTCAAAGAAGCATTAAGCGAAGGATTACCACTCTTCTTCAGCTACTGGTTCCGAAAAAGCTCGTTCCGAGTTAATTATTAGTCCTATCCTCCTAGAAGTTCGGAAAATTCTCGAACGCAAAGTCAGCTTTTTTTCGGGTGAAGATTTTACCGTTGTGCCGGATTTGGGCTTAAGTGGAGTGTGCGATTTTTTAATTAGCCGCTCACCCGAACAAATATTTATCGAAACTCCTGTTATCGTGATTATTGAAGCGAAAAAAGGTGATTTAAAACCAGGTTTAGGGCAATGTGCAGCAGAAATGATTGCCGCACAAAAATTAAATGAAACTAATAATATACCAATTAAGAGAATTTATGGCAGTGTCAGCAGTGATACGGCTTGGCGATTTTGAAGTTATATAACTCAATAGTTAAATAAAAATGTAAATAAATTTTTACATAAAAACGAGTAATTACTTTAATAAGTTGTCAATATAGGTTAATAAATATTTCGTTTTTTATATCGAATTGTGTCAGATAGACGATAAAATGCCCACTGGGCAAGCATTTTCTGATAAAAAACTGATATTGCCCAATAAAAACAAGTCAAGTCTAGCGGTTGATCCCGCTATGAACTTCTAGTAGAGAACACGCATCAAAGGAGCCGAGGAAGCATGTTCACCCACGTCAAGTCCACCATTAGACACATTGCGCCTGATAACTTACGCGGACGTAATTTAATCAAGGTGGTCTATGTCGTGCTTGAGTCCCAGTACCAGAGTGCATTGTCGCAAGCGGTGCGGTCGATTAACGCGCTTCACCCAGAACTGGCGATTGAAATCAGCGGTTACTTAATTGAGGAACTCCGAGATCCAGAGAACTACAAGGAGTTCCAAAAGGATATGGAGAGTGCCAATATATTTATCGCCTCCCTGATTTTTATCGAAGACTTAGCACAAAAAGTAGTAGCAGCAGTAGAACCACACCGCGATCGCTTAGATGTTGCAGTTGTGTTTCCCTCTATGCCAGAAGTTATGCGCCTAAGTAAAATGGGCAGCTTTTCCCTGGCGCAGTTGGGTCAATCCAAAAGTGCGATCGCCCAATTCATGCGGAAACGCAAAGAAAAATCCGGTGCGGGATTCCAAGACGGGATGCTCAAGCTTTTGCGAACCCTACCGCAAGTGCTGAAGTTCCTGCCAATGGAGAAGGCACAGGACGCACGAAATTTCATGCTCAGCTTTCAGTATTGGTTAGGTGGTTCTCCAGAAAACCTGGAGAACTTCTTACTGATGCTAGCTGATAAATACGTATTTAAAGGTTTAGAGAAAGAAAATTTTGCACCTCGTACATACCAACAGCCAGTAGTTTATCCCGATATGGGAATTTGGCACCCATTGGCTCCCAGTATGTTTGAAGATGTGAGAGAGTACCTCAATTGGTACACAGCCCGTAAGGATATCTCTAGCGATCTCAAAGATCCCCTAGCTCCCTGTATTGGGTTGGTATTACAACGTACCCACTTGGTTACAGGTGATGATGCCCATTATGTAGCAATGGTGCAGGAGTTGGAAGCATTAGGCGCACGGGTATTACCTGTGTTTGCTGGTGGTTTGGATTTTTCCAAGCCTGTGGATGCTTACTTTTACGAGCCGACTACCAACGTCCAGTTGATAGATGCAGTCATATCGCTGACTGGTTTTGCCTTGGTGGGTGGCCCAGCTAGACAAGACCATCCCAAAGCAATTGAATCGCTCAAACGCTTGAACCGTCCTTACATGGTGGCTTTGCCTTTGGTGTTCCAAACCACAGAAGAGTGGATGGATAGCGATTTGGGCTTGCATCCCATTCAGGTAGCTTTACAAATTGCGATTCCCGAATTGGATGGGGCAATTGAGCCGATTATATTATCGGGTAGAGATGGGGCAACAGGAAAGGCGATCGCTCTCCAAGACCGCATGGAAGCTGTAGCCCAAAGAGCATTAAAATGGGCTAACCTGCGCCGCAAACCCAAGCTAGATAAAAAAGTCGCCATCACCGTTTTCAGTTTCCCACCAGATAAAGGCAACGTGGGAACCGCCGCTTACTTAGATGTGTTCGGTTCCATCTACGAAGTGATGAAAGCGCTGAAAAATAATGGCTACGACCTTCCAGAGTTGCCAGAATCAGCCGAAGCGCTGATGCAAGAAGTCATCCACGACGCCCAAGCACAGTACGCCAGTCCGGAACTGAACATCGCCTACAAAATGTCAGTGCCGGAATATGAGGCACTCACCCCCTATTCCCAACGCCTAGAAGAAAACTGGGGACCACCTCCCGGACATCTCAACAGCGATGGGCAAAATCTGCTGATTTATGGTAAGCAATTTGGTAACGTCTTCATCGGTGTACAACCCACCTTTGGTTATGAAGGCGACCCGATGCGGCTGTTGTTCTCCCGTTCCGCTAGTCCCCACCACGGTTTTGCTGCTTACTACACCTACCTAGAGCAAGTTTGGCAAGCCGATGCAGTGCTGCACTTTGGCACTCACGGTTCCTTAGAATTCATGCCGGGTAAGCAAATGGGTATGTCTGGCGAATGTTATCCAGATAACTTAATTGGTTCCATACCCAACCTGTATTATTACGCAGCCAATAATCCGAGTGAAGCCACAATTGCCAAACGTCGGGGTTATGCCGAAACAATTTCCTACTTGACACCGCCAGCAGAAAATGCGGGTTTATACAAAGGTTTGAAGGAACTCAGCGAATTAATTGCTTCTTACCAAACCTTAAAAGATACTGGACGCGGTGTTTCCATTGTCAACTCCATCATGGATAAATGCCGCATCGTCAACCTGGATAAGGATATTAACCTGCCAGAAACCGATGCCAGAGACATGAGCGCTGGCGATCGCGATAATATTGTTGGCAACGTCTACCGCAAGTTGATGGAAATCGAGTCACGCTTGTTGCCTTGTGGTTTGCACGTCATTGGTAAACCGCCAAGTGCAGAAGAAGCGATCGCCACTCTCGTAAATATCGCCAGCTTAGATCGTCAAGAAGAAGAACTTGTTGGCTTGCCGCGAATTATCGCTAACAGCATCGGGCGTAACATTGACGACATTTACCACAATAACGACAAAGGCATTTTAGAAGATGTCCAGCTATTGCAAGACATCACCTTAGCCACCCGTGCAGCAGTTAGCGCCCTTGTTCAAGAGCAAACCGACGCCGAAGGGCGAGTTTCTCTCGTTTCCCGGTTGAATTTCTTTAACATGGGCAAAAAAGAACCTTGGGTAGAAGCCTTACATAAACTCGGCTATCCCAAAGTTGACACCGCACTTCTAAAACCCCTGTTTGAGTATTTGGAATTCTGCCTCCAGCAAGTTTGTGCAGACAACGAACTGGGAGCATTACTCAAAGGCTTAGAAGGCGAGTACGTCATACCCGGCCCTGGTGGCGATCCCATCCGCAACCCGGATGTTTTGCCCACAGGTAAGAATATTCATGCCCTAGATCCGCAATCCATCCCAACAACAGCAGCAGTCCAATCAGCCAAAATCGTCGTAGACAGGCTTTTAGCACGTAACAAAGCCGAAAACGATGGAAAATGGCCAGAAACCATCGCCTGCGTCCTCTGGGGAACCGATAACATCAAAACTTACGGCGAATCCCTAGCGCAAATTATGTGGATGGTGGGCGTGCGTCCAGTGCCCGATGCCTTGGGACGGGTGAACAAGTTGGAATTGATATCCTTAGAAGAGTTGGGACGCCCCAGAATAGATGTCGTAATCAACTGTTCTGGTGTATTCCGCGACTTGTTCATTAACCAAATGAACCTGCTAGACCAAGGCGTGAAGATGGCGGCTGAGGCAGATGAACCCTTAGAAATGAACTTTGTTCGCAAACATGCTTTGCAACAAGCCCAGGAAATGGGGGTTAACTTGCGTCAAGCAGCAACGCGCGTTTTCTCCAATGCTTCTGGTTCCTATTCGTCAAATATCAACTTGGCAGTAGAAAACAGCACTTGGGACAGCGAAGCCGAGTTACAGGAAATGTACCTCAACCGCAAATCTTTCGCCTTCAATTCCGATAACCCCGGAATCATGGACGAATCTCGGCAGATTTTTGAAAGTACATTGAAAACTGCTGATGCAACTTTCCAAAATTTGGATTCTTCCGAAATCAGCTTAACGGATGTTTCCCATTACTTCGATTCAGATCCCACCAAGTTAGTTGCAAGTCTGCGTGGCGATGGTAAAAAACCAGCATCTTATATTGCAGACACCACCACAGCCAACGCCCAAGTGCGGACATTATCAGAAACCGTGCGCTTAGATGCCCGTACCAAATTATTAAATCCCAAATGGTATGAGGGGATGCTGAATCACGGTTATGAAGGTGTGCGCGAACTCTCCAAACGATTGGTAAATACAATGGGTTGGAGTGCGACAGCTGGCGCTGTGGATAACTGGATTTACGAGGATACTAACGAAACCTTCATCAAAGATGAAGAAATGCAGAAACGTTTGATGAATCTTAATCCTCATTCTTTCCGCAAAGTTGTATCAACTTTGTTGGAAGTGAATGGACGCGGTTATTGGGAAACTAGCGAAGAGAATTTAGATCGTCTACGCGAGTTGTACCAAGAAGTTGAAGACCGGATTGAAGGAATAGAATAGGATTACATGGGCAGGCATAATGCCTGCCTTAACTTTTCAATCCGAGATATGACTATGAATGCTTTAACCGTCAACCTTCAATCAGTATTGGAACTGACAGATGAGCAGTTTTTTAATCTATGTCAGGCAAACCGTGACTTGAGGTTTGAACGCACTGCAACCGGAGAATTAATTATCATGCCACCAACCGGAGGAGAAACTGGAAATCGTAATGGTAGACTAAATCAACAATTATTTAATTGGTCAGATACCGATGGTACTGGCATTGCTTTTGATTCTTCTACTTGTTTTAAATTACCTAATGGTGCAGATCGTTCGCCTGATGCTGCTTGGATAAAGTTAGAACGATGGGATGCTTTAACTGAAGAAGAAAAACAAAAGTTTCCCCCCATTTCTCCTTATTTTGTAATTGAGTTGCTTTCGCCAAGTGATAATTTGAAAGTTGCTCAGGAAAAGATGAGGGAATACATAGATAATGGTGTGCGTTTGGGTTGGTTAATTAATCGTAAATCGCGGCAAGTGGAGATTTATCAGCAAGACCAAGAGGTTGAGGTATTGGAATCGCCTGTTACTTTGTCAGGAGAAGATGTTTTACAGGGGTTTATTTTAAACCTTGAGGCGATTTGGTAACTGAATAAAAAAACACAAAAGTCATGATAAATTTAGGCGCAGTAGTACATTGAAGATTATAATTAGCTCCTGTATTAATATCATATTAATTGAGTAGACAATGCTAGATAAGGTTAACCCAATTATTCAGTAAGAAGTATTAATTATGGATAATTGGCAAGATATTACTGATGATAGATTAGTAAGACCAATACATCCTGGCGAAGTAATTGCAGATATTTTAGATGATTTAGATATTACTACCGCAAATTTTGCAGAAATTTTAGGGGTATCTAATCAAACAATTCAGGAAGTTATTAATGGTCAAAGATCAATTACAGTAGATATAGCGATACGTCTTGGTAAAGCTTTAGGAAATAGCCCAAGACTTTGGCTTAATCTTCAGCAAAAAGTCGATATTTGGGATGCTTTGCAAAGCCGTAAAGAAGAATATGAGCAAGTTATGACATTGGTTTAGAAGAAATTGTGAAGAATTATTTTTTTAATAATTTAAATTTTACAGAGATAAAAAATTCTTTGTATTTTAAGCTTCTGACTATTAAGCAATTGAATAAATGATTTACGTAATTATAATTTTGCCATAATTTGAGATAACCATTCTTCTAATTCATCATAAGTAAAACCATGATGGGATCTGGCAAATTTATCCATATATTCACAGTAGATACGATAAGGATTAGAGTCTATATCAACAGACCAATGAGGTTGATTTAAGTCAGGTTTTTTTCCTCCAGAAATCCAACAATAAATAACTGTTGGTAATACCTGGCTTTTAACAAATGCGGGAACTTTTTTAGTTTTACTTATAATTAATCCTGAATTAAATTAAATCATTTAGTATAATTATACTATGATTTATCACAATAATTCTTTAGGCTCGATAAGTATGATAGATGGGAAACCTATTTCTATTTCCTTATTTACAGGTGCATTTGGTTTAGATTTGGGTATGGAACAAGCAGGATTTCATACAGTAAGTGTAGTAGAAAAAGACCCTGATGCCACTCGCACAATCGTTATTAATAGACCATTTCTGAAAGAAAGTGCTGTTCCTAGAGAAATAGAAAAAGTCAGTTTCCAAGAATTACTTGAGGAAGGGGGAAGAGTTTTAGATTTAGGTAGAGCCTTAGCCAAAGGTGAAGTAGACTTAGTAACAGGTGGGCCACCTTGTCAGCCATTTAGTACCGCAGGAAAAAGAGGTTCAGTTATGGACCCTCGCGGTAGTCTATTCATGCACTTTATCCGCATTGTTAAAGAAGTCCAACCTCGTTTTTTCTTGATGGAAAACGTGAGAGGTTTGCTTTCTGCTCCTCTTCGTCACAGGCCAATTAACCAACGGGGAAAAGATTACCCCCCTTTAGAACCTGATGAAATAGCAGGTGCTGCGTTAAGGGTGGTATTAGCAGAAATGGAGGAACTAGGCTATAACGTCGTTTATAACCTTTTAGAAGCAGCAGATTACGGTGTTCCGCAAAATAGAGAACGTGTAGTATTTATTGGTTCTAGAGATGGTGAAGCTGCTACATTTCCTTTACCTAAATATTGCAAATATGGTAAAACATTACCTAAATGGCGGACTTTACGAGATGCAATAACCGGTTTAGTTGATCCAGAACCAGAGTTTATGACTTATTCAGAAAGTCGTCTGAAATTTTTAAGATTATTGCAAGCCGGACAAAACTGGAGACATTTACCAGAAGAATTGAAAAAAGAGGCTATGGGAGGCGCTTATAATTCTGGAGGGGGAAAAGTCGGTTTTTATAGAAGATTATCTTGGGATAAACCTTCACCAACAATAACAACAAGTCCACACCAAAAAGCTACAGATATGTGTCATCCTGTGAAGCTGCGTTCTTTAAGCGTCCGCGAGTCTGCAAGAATCCAAACTTTTCCTGATGATTGGATTTTTTATGGTTCGGTAAGTTCTAAATACAAACAAATTGGCAATGCAGTACCAATACTACTTGCAAAAGAAATTGGTAGTTATCTTTTCAACTTGATTCAAGGAAATAAACTAAAAGGCAAAGAGATGGCTCAACAGCTTTCGCTGTTTGATTTATAAAATTTACTTTGCAGCTAACTCAGTAAAAGCCCGATCAATTTTCTGTAACATATTTCTGACATGGCTTTCAACAAGGTTATAATCCATGTGAATTTGCTCCCAAAATGCTTTACCAGCAATGCGAGGAATGTTCGGATCGTTAAATGTCCATTTACCTAAATCAAAAGCTGCTATAAAAAAGGGATTATCATGAATACCTAATTCTTTTTTAGCTCTATCTCTTTGTGAACCAGTCAATGTCCCTTTTAAAGTTTTTAACTGTGCAAACTTAATTGATTCTTCTGTTAGTAGAGTAATATCTACTCCCTTGATTTTAATTCCAAATTCAAATTCAGGTATAATTACGTAAGGACTAATATTAGTTATTTCTTCCCAAAGTCGCCCCATTTTTGTGCTAAGGCTCCTTGTTACTGAGTTGCTAGTTACCAGCAATTTTGCTCCACATAGTTCAAAAAGATTTTGTGGGTTAGGATGATCGTCAAGTATTGCACTTTTCTTTTCAAAGTCTGCTTTTAGCCAGTCAATAAAATCATCTGCAAATTTATCAGTTTTAGTACTAATTAACTGAGATTGTATATCTGATTCTAAAACAGAGCCATTCTGCTTGTCTTGTGCAATTTGATATTCAAAATAAGCAGGTGCTATTGCAGAAATAACTTTTGCATACTTATATGTTCTATGCAAATCTTTATCAGCAATGTGAATTACATCAATTAATGAAGCATGATCTAAAATTAAGGCTTTCCGTTCTCGCACAGTAAGTGGAATTAAAGTTTCAGCCGCTAACACACTAGACATAAAAACTATATTCAGCTGATTGGGCTTTCTTAGTATTCCCTAAAATATGTCGATCGCACTCACTCTTCCACAACAAGCGATGTCTAACGACAAGCCGCTACGCGTCTACGCTTTATTTGTGAGTTTTCTGCAAAGCGATCGTTTTCTGCAAGGCGATCGCACTATTAGGTATCAAATCAGATGTAGCGTTTAATTTGATGGACAAAATCTTGTCCGCTATATTTAAAGTGTACCAGTTGCTTCCTCACTCCCAGTTAATCAGCATGGATATCACGGCTACTTTGAACGAAATCGCAACTCTCAGTGTTGAAGATAGAATCCGTCTTGTACAGGCAATTTGGGATAGCATCGCAGCAGAGCAAGTTTACCCTGATTTAACCGATGCACAAAAGCAAGAACTTGATCGTCGAACTGCTGACTATAATTCAAATCCAGACAATGTGCTGACTTGGGAAGAAATCAAAGCGTCAATTAAAGGACGGCAATGAATTATGTCTTGGTGTTTCGCCCAGAAGTTCGAGAAGAACTCGATGAAGCGTACAGTTGGTACGAGAGCCAGAAACCCGGTCTGGGTGACGAGTTTTTAGACTGTGTAGACGAAACGGTGAATCGAATTTCTCAGATGCCAGAATCCTATGTAATTGTCTACGGTGATATTCGACGAGCAGTAGTGCGGCGATTTCCTTATGCTGTGTACTATCGGATTGTGTCGAGTCGAGTAATAGTGACGGCAATTTTTCATGGTCGCAGAGATCCAAAATCGTGGCAGACGCGAACCTAACACTATAATTACGGGCGATGTCTAGCGACAAGCCGCTACGCGTCTACGCTTTATTTTGAGCTTTTCTACAAGGCGTAGGCGTAGCCCGTCGTAGACATCGCTCTTTTATTAACTATTATTTTATTTAGGGCAAAATCTCAAAGCTATCGCAGTGCTGAGGTCGATATAATCTAAAATCTCGCTGGTCTAAAGTAAATATTTTTTTAATACCATAGCGTTCAGCTATAGCCATAACACTTGCATCTACAAAATCAATCCGACTATCTGCATACTCATACAAGATTTCTGCTACACGAATTACATCTTGCTCTGTTAAAGCGACTAAACTAAATCGACTCGCAGATAGTCCTTGCAAAAAAGCTACTACTGTCGCTATACCTGCATTACGTCCTACCAAATAAGCTAATTCTGCCAATACTGTTTGTGGTAACAAAATTTGTTTTTGTTGTGTATATACTGTTACAACAATACTGTGCATTGCATCCGAACGGTTCAACAATGCTACAACAAAACCCGTATCAGCTACTGCTAAGGTTATTTCCACGTCCAACCAGATTTTTCAGTAATCTCCTCTTGGAGAATATCTTCTGAGTTTGCAGCCAAATCAGGTGTTCCTGCAAATAAGCCAATTAATGGGTCAGACACAGCATTGTCAACTGTTTCTAGCAATTGGGTTTCGATATATAGCCTAACAGCTTCACTGACTATTGATTCAGGAGATTGTCCTCGTTGACTAGCCAGATTTATGACTTTTTCTAGTAAAGTCTGTTCCAGTTTCCAGTTAAATGTAGAGTCCACCAGATAACTTCTCTCTCTTTACTAACAAAAGATATTCTAACAAATATGGGTTTGATGCTCACTATTATACTTTTTTGTCTTTAAGTTAAATATACACAGCGATACCTACGGTGAGCTTCGCTAATGCACTCACTTTTCCACAACAGGCGATGTCTAACGACAAGCCGCTGCGCGTCTACGCTTAGTTTTTGAGGTTTTCTGTCAAGCGATCGCTCTGTTGGGGATGCGAACCTAACACTACAATTACGGGCGATGTCTAACGAGAAGCCCCTATGCATCTACGCTTTATTTTTGAGGTTTTCTGCAAGGCGATCGCCTGCAACGCCAGCATAGAATCAGCGATACCTTTCCTGCGGAACGCTACGCGAACGGTAAGCTACGCTAACGCAACATACAAAAGTGAATGGTCAAGAGTTAGGGGTCATTAGTCAAGAGGCAAATATTCATAAATTCGTTCCGATGTTATGAGTATATAGTGTACCTTGTAGGTGAGATTTGATAATCTGTTCCAGATTTAATTTGCATGGAGTCGTAAGTCAGGATGCAGTGTAATCAAGGATTTTGAATTTTCAATTGCTTATCTATTATCTAAATGCCTAGCCTCAAACTCTCGCTCAATGGAGTGCAAATTGTTAAACAAGCTCGTCAGGAAAAAGGTTGGACAATTGATAATCCACGCTGGTTAGAAGAAGCAAGTCAAATTATCGAACCTGGGCGCGACTGGGAAAATGCAGAAGTTTTTGCAGTAGGTGTATCTTTATCAACATGGAAACGTTTCCTTAAAGGTGATGCCATTGATGCGTCAGTACTTAAAGCATTTTGTCAGGTTTTGGGTTTGAATTGGCAAGACTTACTCGATCGCCCCGTCAATTCGTCTGCATCTGGTACAACCCAAATCCCAAATATTTCTTTGTTCTTTGGGCGGCGTTACGAACTAGCGACACTCACCCAAGCAATTGAGCAAGGAACGCGCCTGATTGTAATTACAGGGATGGGAGGTATCGGTAAAACAGCTTTAGCAGCAAAACTTGCTGAAGTTTCTAAATACAGTTTTCAGCAAACTCTGTGGTTTGATTTTCATGTGACTCCACCAACAATAGATTTGCTTCCACTTCTACTACCAAAAACCCTGTTAGTTTTTGATGGTTGGGATCGGATTTTGGGTGGCGATGCCAACGGCGGGCTACGCCAACGTGCGGGGCAATATCGTTTAGAATACGAATCCTACGCTGGTTTTCTGCGTTCTGTAGTGCAAACGAATCATTCGAGTTGCGTAATTTTGACCAGTCGAGAACAACCAGAGGAATTAAATACCCTGAGTGGAAATGGTGCAGTTATTTTCCCACTTGGTGGTTTGATGGAAGGTGCGATCGAGCTTTTGCAGCATCATCAGCTTATATTTGATGCCGAGCAGTGGATTGCCCTGGTAAATCAGTATGGTGGCAATCCCCTATTTCTGAACATGGCAGCAAATTTTATTCACGAATTATTTGCTGGGGATGTGGGAGAGTTTTTAGCCTCTGGAACCCTAGTTGCTGGTGAATTTGAGCCACTGGTGGCGCAATGATTGAGGAAGATTTCGCTGCTCGAACAAACCCTGATCGAGTGTTTGGCTACACAACCCCAAGGATTGACTCGTGAAGAGATACTATTACACCTTGGGAATCGTCTTTCAAATGGAGAGATTTTGGCTGGGCTTTTATCCTTAAAGCGCAGGGCATTAATAGAAACCACGAAAGACGATAACAAGCAACGCTTTTTTTTACAACCAGTTATTCTCAAATGCGTACAGCGTTTGTTTAAATCCCAAGAGTAGTAGCGAAACTCACTTAGCCGCCGCCACCACCGCCACCACCACCACCACCACCACCGCCACCACCGCTACTGCTAGCGCCACTTCCACTTGCACCGAATATCCAGCTCAAAATAAAAAATGCCCAAAAAATCCAGGAACCCCAAAATGGAGATTCTGAGTATGTAGAGTCAGGCGTCGAGTTTGAACTTTGCCATTGAGGAGCTGTGATGTCAGTATTTGCGCGATTAAATGTCACCTGGATTTCTAACTCTTGCTGTGGTTCAATAGCTTCTTGAGCAACAAACTCAATGGTTTTAGCATCGATTTTGCGAACATTTGCAGAAGCACCAAAACTCTCGAAATTGTTGATACCATCAGTGACTTGTTGAGGGAGTTTAACTTGCACTTTTGCCTGTTTGATGGCAGCTTGGCGATCGGCAAAGATAGCTTTCCAGTATACTTGAGCATCATTAGTATTGGTATCTACATGCAATCCGCCAACAACGCGATATTTCAAAACAAAGGTATGGCTTTCAGGTGCTTTTAGTTGATGTGTCCAGCGAATCCAAAGTTGATTATTTTCAAGTCCTGTTTCGCTGGGTAGTTTTTGACCATTTTCAGAGACAGAAACATCGGTAATTTTGTCTACTTTGTCTATGGGAATATAGCGATAACGTTGATTTTTGTAATCTCCGGTGAATGTATATTTTTGAGTTTCTGAAACTAACATATCACCGTTATTTTGGACGGCGATATCAACATTAATAAATTCCCAATAAAAAGGTACTGACTGGGCTGTGACATGATTGATAGAAAGCCCCAGACTGAGTAATAAAGTCAAGCAGAAAAGAAGAATCCTTTGGGCTAATTTAGTCCACATAATTTAACTCACTCTATAAGTTGTAAATAAAGTCCCCCTTTTTAAGGAGCGCCCAAGGCACTCACTCCCTATGAGCAAGTGGCATGGATTTAGGGGGATCTAAAAAGTTAGGAGGCTAAACAAGTAGTTTGAACATAATTACTAATTCGTAATTAAAAGGGTTTGAGTCAAGAGCTAAATTTTTTTAAAATTAGCGGTCTTGAATTAGTTGGGGTCTATACCAATTTAATGTGAAGTTGCACATATCTTGATCCCCCTAAATCCCCCTTAAAAAGGGGGACTTTGATAGATGTTTTTCCGGTTCCCCCCTTTTTAAGGGAGGTTAGGGGGGATCGAATTCTATGCAGCTTTATAAAAAATTGATATAAATCCCCAACTAATTCAATTACGAATTACGAATTATTTTAAAATTCGTCTTTCCCAGTCAAGTCTTTTTCTGCGGTGTCAGCAATATTAAGAATTTTGATAATGTCTTGACGTGCCGAATCTGAATCTGATTTGAGAGGTACTACGCTGAAGTAACCAGTTACATACATCTCATCTGTAAAGGTTCTTGTCCACTTGCTCAAAGAGTCATTAAAACTGCTTGGCTGCAATTTCTTTGTATTTTCTGCATTCGGAGGAGTCTTGGAAATTTGGGACACAGAGCCGACACGAATATATTCAACGTCACCAATCTTGGCAATTTCCGGCAGTATGAATCCAGTTTGAGTCCGCCCACCATCAACTCCAGCCAATACTAGAAAATACCCGTCTTGTTCTTTATATGTCATGCCTAAGCGATCCAACAAGGCTGGAACTGGAGAAGATTTGCTCTGAGCGATCGCCTGATTTGATAACGAAACCACCAGAGCAACCGTAGCAAAAGTAGCTGAGATTAAACGCTTCATAGATGTTTTCCATAATGGTTGGGTATATTAGTAATTTCGCTGTTTTAGATTGTGTAATCTAGTTGAGTTTCGGCTCACCACCTAACCGATCTAAAAGTGAGCTTGACAAATTGGATGCACTCATATATGTGCGATCGCTACTCAGCACTGTATCCCTAGATTCCAAACTGCGTAATGGAAAAATTACTATCAAAACTCCATTGAATACACAGGTTTAGGCAACTGCGGTTAACAACAAAGCCGGAATTCAATACAGTTCGGTTAAGACACCAGACGCAATAAATCCCCGTCTCCACGAAAGATGTATCCTTGTAGAGACGGCGATTTATGAGCCAGCGCGTTGCGGGGGTTCCCCCCGTTGTAGCGACTGGCGTCGCGTCTTTGGATCTAGAATTTTAATCAAAAAACCTTAACCGAACCGTATTGAGCCGGAATCGAGAGGGAAGAATGTGTTGTATGTAATTAGCACTACCTCAACACAAAATTGAAGCCGGATGGAACTTTATGGCATACTGCATCAATCCAGATTGTTCGCAACGAGAAAATCCCGATAATTGTGCAGTATGTGAAAACTGTAAAACCCCACTTATACTGCAAAATCGCTACCGAATTAAGCATCCTCTGCAAGTTGATAGATATAGCTATACAGAAGTATTTGAAATCGAAGATTTAGTTAATCAGAATCAGCCCAAGGTTCTCAAGTCCCTCAAGGAAGTTACGCCGGATTTACTGCGATTATTTGAGCAAGAAGCTTCAATTTTAACAAGTTTGCAGCATCCTGGTTTGCCTGCTGCTGAAATGCTATTTCCTTTAGTTTTGAATACAGGCCGCCAATTACGCTGTTTGGTAATGGAGAAAGTCGAGGGTGAAGATTTACAGAATTGGCTTGCTCACCATGAATGCTTAACATCCTATAAAACAGCTTTAGATTGGCTCAATGAATTAACAAAGATTCTGCAATTTGTGCATGAGAATGGTTTTTTTGATCGAGATATAAAACCGTCAAATATTATGATCTGCCCAGATGGAAAATTAGTTTTAATTGATTTTGGTACGGCGCGTCAGTTGACACAAACTATTGTCAATGGAAAATCAATCACGGTGATTCATTCTATTGGATATACTGCTCCTGAACAACTTGAGGGACATGCTGTTATTCAGTCTGACTTCTATGCTCTTGGTCGGACTTTTATCTATTTAATGACAGGTATCGATCCAGCTGGCGATCGCCGTCAAGATTTACCCAATTGGTATAAGTATATTAAGGATCAACAAACCCCGAAAAAATTTATCGATCTGATTCAGGCGATGACGAGTTCTCATCCACAGAAACGTCCGCCAACAGCTAAATCCATTCTCGAAAAGATTGACAACATTCATCACTATTCATGGGTGCAATGGCAAAAATTGTTGCTGACTGCGACTTGTGGTGTTTTGCTGTTCGTCAGTGCCAAATCGGTTTATGAAAAGATAACATTGCCTCAGATTTGCGATTTTATCGAAGACGATTATCTCAGTTGTGGTGAAGAAAGTCTAATTCCCGAAAGCTTTTGGGGAAATAGTAACCCTCCAATAACCAAGCAATTAGCTATTGAAGAATATCGCATCAAAAACTTTTCGGCAGCTGAGGATCTATTTAAAACTGCTTTCAATCAGAAGCCAGATCCAGAAACTTTAATTTTCCTCAACAACGCCAAAATTCAAAGGCAATTTCCAGCAAAGCAGATTCGGACGATCGCTGTTGCAGTTCCCTTAGAACGTCGTACTGACATAGGTCTAGAAATACTCAGGGGTGCTGCTCAAGCTCAGACTCAGGCGCTGAAAAACGGTCAACCCTTACGGATGATTATCGCTGATGATAGTAATCGTGACGATAGCAAAGCTGGAAACAATGCCCGCAAAGCTGCTCAACGGTTGGTGAAATATCCCGATTTACTCGCTGTTTTGGGTCATTACACCAGCGAAGCCACCAAACAAGCCCTACCAATTTATACCCATACAGGGGTAGTTTTAGTTTCTGCAACCAGCACCTCGGATAACCTCAAAAGTCCTTTTTTCTTCCGTACTGTCCCTAGCGATCGCGTCGCCGCCCAAAAAATGGCAACCTATGTATTTTCCCAACTACGACAAAGTAAAGTTGCTATTTTTTATAGTCATGGTAGTCAATATGCTGAATCTCTATCTCAGGCGTTTCGAGAAGCGGCTAAATCATTTCAGGGTCATGTTCTTGACAACCAAATAGCCTTCAATCTCGCCACCGATAGCTTTGATGCCAAAACAGCATTAAATCAAGCCAAAACCCAAGGTGCAACGGTGATTGTTCTCATCCCAGATGCAGGAGTAGGATTGTATGATGCGATTCCCAACGCCTTAGGAGTAATTCGGTCAAATGCCAACCAGTCTTGGATTGTTGCGGGTGATAGTCTCTACACTTCTGACTTACTCAAACCAGATAAAAATCTGTCGTTACAGGAAATCCAACGCTTGGTATTTGCGATCGCATGGCATCCCACAAACAATATTAACTCCTCGTTTGTCCACCAAGCTCTAACCCTTTGGAAAATCGATCTAACTGATATTACCTGGCGAACCGCCACCAGCTACGACGCAGTATTGGTATTAAGCAAAGCTTTGACGGTAAATCCTACCCAGATTGGTATTAAAAAAACACTTGAAATGCCTGAATTTTCCGTTACAGGTGGCGCAACGGGAGTCATTGAATTTGAGGGGAGCGATCGCCGCAATGGCAAAATTACGATCGTTCATTACAGCGCGTCCCAATTGTAATTCCAGTGGTTTTGTCTAGAGATCGGGCGATCGATCGGCCTGTGGTTTTTTCCTTGGAAGTCCCTTATCTCCGTAAACTACGCGGATCTAGTGCATCTCGCAAACCATCACCGAGTAAGTTGAATGCCAGCACAGTCAGGATAATCAACACAGCCGGCGGCCAAATTAACCAAGGTTGCAAAACCATAATTGAAGCATTACTAGCCAGAGAAAGCATATTGCCCCAAGAAGGGTCTGGTTGTTGAATACCCAAACCAATCAAACTCAGTATGGCTTCTGCACCAATAAAGCTGGGAACTGCCAGAGTCGCAGAGATAATCACATAGGTAGCCGTTTGCGGCAAAACATGGCGGACAATAATATAAAGTGGGTTACCGCCCATTGCCCGTGAGGCTTGCACAAATTCTCGCTCTTTAATTGATAGTACCTGTCCGCGAATTACCCGTGCTAAACCAGCCCAGCCAATAACTGAAGTAATCACCACAATCAACAAAAACCGCTGGGTACTGCTTAAACCAGGTGGCAAAACTGCGCCCAAGGTGACCAAAAGATAAATACTAGGGAAAGTCATTAGCACTTCTGCCAAGCGCATGATGATGCTATCTGTCCAACCTCCGAAGTAGCCGGAAATTCCACCTATCAGCAAACCGAGAGGAAAGGAAATAGCAACGCCAAAAATCCCGATAAACATACTGATGCGGCCGCCATGCAGCAAGCGACTGAGTTGGTCGCGGCCTTGGTCATCAGTACCCAAAACGTTAAATTTTGCTGTACCTGTCGTGCCAAATAAATGCCAATTTAAAGGGATACCCGGAAAAATTGTCACTTCGTCCCACTTGGGGGGTAGTGGCAAAGTTAGCTGCAACAATCGGTATTCTGCACCAGAGACGAATAGACGCAAGGGTGAGGGTTTTTTGAAGTCTACAATGAGTTCGCGATCGCCTGTTTCTAAATTCGTCTCTCCCTGAGTCGTGGGATAAACATGAGGCCCAATAAACTGTCCTGATTGAGAAGCCCAATATACCTTAGTTGGTGGCAGCAATGAACCATTAGGCTGTGAGGCATAGGGGTCATAAGGCGCAATAAAATCGGCTGCAATTACCGCTATGTAGAAAATCAACAGCAATATTGCCCCAAATCGTGCCAAAGGATTTTTCTTCAGTCGCCGCCACCAATCCATAGTAGTTAGGAGTTATGAGTGAGGAGTTATGAGTTACGAAGCTCTTATTTTAATTCATAATTCATGATTAATAATTCTTAACTCCCCACTCTCTTAATTTTAGATTTTTGATTTTTCCTTGAATCTAAAATCCAAAATCCAAGATCCAAAATTGAATAACTCCTAACTCTTAACTCCTAACTCCTCTAAATACCGTTGCTGTTCTTCTTGTTGTCTTTCGTGTTCCACAACAAACACATTCGAGTAGAGATTAGCCAGAATCTGTTTTCCCTGTTGTGTCAGTGATAGATAATGCAGTCCTTCTTGGATATACGGATATACCCCATTCCAGTAAAACTTCGCGTAGTTCTTACGTAAATCCGCAGGGGTTTTATAGCTCAACACTTTATTCATACCAGTTTCTTCAAACTCGTAGAATAAAGAATTAATTTTCTTTAAGTAACGTGGGTCACTTAATTGCCCAATCAAATCAGCAGCACGCACTAATCCTGCAAAGCACTTTGTATCTTGCTGATCCTCTGCCGCAGGCACCGGAAATCGAGTCAATTCAATATTGCTTTTAATCACATCGGCATCTATTAACTTATGACCGCCAAAACGCTCATCAATAAACAGCTTTGCTCTGTCAACATGATACGGTGTCAGACTGGCATCAGAAGCCCCAGGAGCCAAAGAAATCATTCTGCCATTTTTACCTGTGGCATATAAGCCTGCTGTTTCCCGGTCTTGTCGGCAAACTCCTTTAACATAGCCAATATCATGGCTGACTAAGGAGATGATGAAATGCAGCCAATCTTCACTGGAAACACCACCTTCTCTGATGTGTTTACCACGCAAAATTTCCTGCCCCACCAGGGTAACTAAGACGGTGTGTTCAACATTATGGTAAAGCGCATCGCTATTGGCGATGTTTTCCAAAGCCATGTTACCAGCCCAGGCGATGATGTCCTGATAATCATTTTTAAAGCAGCCATAGGTGCGACGGTAGCCTTCTCGAATTTGATTTACAAAGGCATCAATTAAAATTTCAGTGGCATTGAACATATCTCTTTACTCTGGTATGTACCAATTAGTTATTGATTTTATTCACGGATTGGGGACTCTTGGGTGAGGGAGATGAGGGAGAATAACTCTTAATTCCTCACTCAAGACGCTAACAGCACTCCCAATGCCATTGGTGTAATTTCCGACAATGGAGTTTGCTCTTTTTTAACTCACGTATGGGTGTAGACGCTACCTTGACCTATACTTGATTCCGGAATAAGCTGTAGATTTGTAGCAATACAAACGCTTCAGAGTGATTATGGATTGCGTGGTAAATTAAGCAGCCAGTATAGCAAAGTACATTAACTTTTTAATTGTAATTAGATAAATCTACATTAGCTTTATCTATTCATTTTTCATTGTTATCTTGTGATTGACAGTGATCTAAATACATCTTGGGTGTGACCTAATACTCGATAAAGCTAAACTTTACAAGTTATAAGTGACACTAAGAAGCTGATACGCTTGGAAACGGAGAACTTCCAAATTTGGCTTGTTATACTACTGGAGTGGATAAATAAGAAGAAATAAAGCTGTATCTAAATTTACGTATTTTATTGAATTGGTTTGAGTAATTACTTCTAATAAAAGGTACTAATTTGTGATGTTATATACTGTAGTTTGCAAAAAACATTGGCTGAAAAATCGATCGTTTTGATATAAAGTAAATAAATTTCAAGTTTTCTTAACAAAGTACTAACAGTGGTAGGCATACACAGAAAGTGGAGGTGGCACTGTGAGCGATGAGAGTGTTTCAGAAGTTGAGGTGGAAGAACCTGTAACGTTTGAAGATGCTAACTTTCCAAACAAACCAGACCAAAAACAAACTAAAGCATGGTTGAAACCATTATTCTTGGGTACTGGTTTAGGAATAGCGATCGCCTTTGGTGGTATGGCTATATCCAGTCGTCTGCCATCTCGTCAACAAAGCGCAGTCGCGGATAAAAAAGTTAACCCAGCGATGACTGTCACCATCGCCACAGTGCAAAACGCCCGTGTTGTTCGTACCCTGAAAACAACAGGTACTGTAGCAGCCAGTGATTTAATTCCGGTACTACCCCAGACAAACGGCTTACAAATCAAAAGCATCCCTGAAGATATCAAAGAAGGAGCTTTTGTCAAAAAAGGTCAAGTTTTAGCGGTATTGGATGATTCGGTACTGCAAAACCAAATTAGTCAAGCAAAAGCAGATGTGGAATCAAAACAAGCAGATGTCAAATCCCGACAAGCAGATTTGGCATCTAAGCAAGCAGATTTGGCATCAAATCAGGCAATAGTCCAGCAAAAACAAGCAGATTTAGCTCAATCAAAGGCGAGGTTAGAGGAAGCAGCCAAGAATTATCAGCGATATCAACAACTTGCTGACTCTGGAACCATTAGCAAACAAGAACTCGACACCCGTTCCTACGCTGTGAAAACTGCCATAGAAGTTGTGAATCTTGGCCAACAAAATGTCCGTAGTGCCCAAGCCAGCGTCAGAAGCGCCAAATCAAACATTGCCAACGCCCAAGCCAGCATCAACAAAGCCAAAGCCGATGTCAAGAGTAGTGCAGCTAAGGTGCAACAACTCCAAACTCAGTTGGGACAAACTGTAGTGCGTGCGCCGGTTTCTGGAGTCATCGCCGAGAAACTGGTTAGGGTTGGTGATGTCACTGGGGTGCCACCGCAAACCCAAGTGGGAACAGTGATTGGCGGCACACAAAAGCTATTTTCGATTATCCAGGATGAAAAACTAGAACTTCAGGCGAAAGTGCCTGAAACTCAACTCACACAGGTAAAAGTTGGTGCATCCGTACAAATTACATCTGATGTCGATCGCCGCGTGCGATCGCAAGGACGAGTCAGGGAAATCCAACCACAACTCAACGATCAAAGGCGTGAGGCTATAGTAAAAATTGACTTGCCACCAACAACTCCACTCAAACCAGGAATGTTTGCCCGTGCTGCAATTACCACCAATTCAGCCATAGGTATGGTAGTACCGAAAAAAGCAGTGCAGTCCCAAGCAGATTCAAGTGTAATTGTATTCACCTTATCGGGTGAGGATACAGTGGGCATCCAAAAAGTAGAGTTAGGAGATCCTGTCAATGGTGACAAAGTGGAAATCAAGAGTGGCTTGCAATTAGGTGAACGTGTAATAGTTGACGGTGCAGCGTATCTCAAAGATGGCGATAAGGTGCGAATTGCGAAGTAAAGGGGATTGGGGAGTGGGGACTGGGGGAGATGGGAGGCAGGGGAAAAGGTTAAAGGGTAAAGGGTAAAGGGATAAATTTAACCTTTCCCCCTTACCCTTTCCCCCTTACCCTTTCCCCATGCCCAATGACTAATGACCAATGACTAATCCAAAATCTAAAATTTCCTAATGTCTTTTAATATCTCTGCTTGGTCGATCAAAAAACCTGTTCCCACGATTGTTTTATTTTTAATTTTGACGGTATTGGGTTGGTTTTCCTTCATGTCCTTGGGGATTGATACGAACCCAAATATTGATGTGCCAGCAGTTTCGGTAAAAGTTACCCAACCAGGTGCAGGGCCGACGGAACTAGAATCCCAAGTGACGAAAAAAATTGAAGATGCTGTTGCGGGCTTGGGCAATATCGATAATATGATTTCCAAGGTCAGTGATGGCAGTTCTCAGACGACAATCAATTTTGTTTTGGGTACAGATAGCGATCGCGCCACTAATGATGTCCGCAATGCGATCGCTCAAATTCGCCAAGACTTACCCCAAGATATCAACGATCCAATTGTGGAACGCCTAGAATTTTCCGGCGGCCCGATCGTTACCTACGCCGTTAAATCAGACCGCCGTTCCGTAGAAGAATTAAGCAACCTCGTAGACCAAACCATTAGCCGCGCCTTGTTGGGAGTTCCTGGTGTAGCCCAAATTCAGCGTATCGGTGGAGTTGACCGAGAAATTCGCGTTAACCTCAACCCCGATCGCTTACAATCTCTAGGTATCACCGCCACCCAGGTAAACGACCAAATCCGCGATTTAAACATTAACTTACCTGGCGGACGTGCCGAAGTCGGTGGTAGCGAACAAAGTATTCGCACCCTGGGAAGTGCCGCCAATGTCAATATTTTGAAAACCTACGAAATCCTCTTACCAGCAGGAGGTTCTGTACCCTTATCCAGCTTAGGAACCGTAGAAGATAAATTTGGCGACGTGCGCCAAGCCGCCTATTTAAATAATCAACCCGTAGTAGCTTTTCAGGTGTTGCGTAGTACTGGCAGTGTCCTGGTGACTGTGGAACAAGGAGTAAAAGCAGCAGTCCAACAACTGGAAAAAACACTCCCCTCAGATGTGAAGCTGGATTTAATTTTTACCAGAGCTGATGTTGTCCGTCAATCCTACCAAAGCACCATTGATGAATTAATTCAAGCTTCCGTGCTGGCGGTCATCGTTATTTTAGTGTTTTTACGGAATTGGAAAGCCACATTAATTACTGCTGTAGCCTTGCCCTTGTCAATGATTCCCACCTTTGCAGTGCAGCACTACCTTGGTTACACCCTCAACAACATGACTTTGTTGGCATTAGCGCTGGCGGTGGGTAATTTGGTGGATGATGCCGTGGTGGAAATTGAAAACATGGAACGGCACATGGCTATGGGCAAATCAGCTTGGGAAGCAGCTTTTGATTCTTCTGACGAAGTGGGATTGGCGGTAGTCGCAAGTTCAGCGACGATTATTGCTGTGTTTTTACCTGTTGCTTTTATGGGCGGGATTCCAGGGCAATTTTTTCAACCATTTGGGGTTACTGTTGCCGTTTCCACAATTTTCTCAACCCTTGTAGCGCGGATGATTACGCCGATGATGGGGGCGTATTTGTTGCAGGAGAAGGAGGAGAGTGGGGAGTGGGGAGTAGGGAGTAGGAGAGTAGTAAAATTCTTTAATTTCAAATTTACACTTCCAGGTAGCAAGAAACTCCAAACTCAAGATTCAGAACTCACAAGTGTAAAACGTCGGGGCTTTCAACCTTATAGATCGCTTCTCCAGTGGGCGTTACGGCATAGATTGACAACAATGGCGATCGCCCTAGCTTTCTTCCTAGCCAGTGTGATGCTAGTTCCTTTGATTCCCAAGGGTTTTGTTGATGATGGTGACTTCGGAATTTCCAATGTAACTATAGAACTAGCTCCTGGTAGCACTTTGGCAGATGTCAACAAAGTAGTAACACAAGCCACTGACCTCATTCTCCAAAACCCAGTAGTTGAAGGCATACTAGCCACAGAAGAAATAAATTCTGCAACTCTGACCATTAATCTGAAACCTAGAGAAGAAAGGGATATTTCCCAAAAACAGTTTGAGGAACAAGTACGCCCTTTATTTGAACAAATACCGGGAGCGAGAATTAGTTTTCAAAGTCAGTCACCGGGTGATAGCCGCAAAGCATTATCAATTGTCCTTAGAAGTGAAAATCCCCAGGCATTAAATCAAGCTGCTGATGCCTTAGAAAAGCAGATGCGAAGCATATCGGGATTGGTGGAAGTTTCCTCAACTGCAAGTTTAGTGAAACCAGAGATTTTAGTAATTCCTAACCCGCAACGGGCAGCAGATTTGGGGGTGACAGTGCAAGCGATCGCCCGAACAGCTTCCCTTGGTACCATCGGCGACAACGATGCAAACTTGGCAAAATTTAATTTGAGCGATCGGCAAATCCCCATTCGCGTGCAAATCGACCCCGAAGCGCGGGCTGACATCAACACAATCGTCAATCTCCAAGTCCCCAGCCAAAATGGTAAATTAGTTCCCCTCGTAGCAGTGGCAGATATTCGCTTTGGTAGTGGCCCTGCTACCATCAACCGCTACGATCGCGCCCGTCAAGTTGCCGTAGAAGCCAACTTACAAGGTATTTCTTTAGGAGAAGCAGTAGAAACAATCAACAAACTACCTGCAATGCAAAACTTACCGCCAGGAGTAGCACAGCAACCTTCAGGTAGCGCCAAAATTATGCAAGACATTTTCGGACGCTTTGGCAGCGCCTTGGGACTAGCACTAATGTGTATCTATGCAATTCTCGTGTTGCTGTATAACAACTTTCTCCATCCATTATCGATTATGGCAGCCTTGCCCTTTTGTTTAGGCGGCACATTGGTAGCCTTGATGCTTGCCCAGAAACCCTTGGGAATATATGCCTTAATTGGTGTGGTGTTGCTGTTAGGAATTGTCACCAAAAACTCGATTCTGTTAGTAGACTACACCATCATCAACATGCAGGAAGGCAAAAGCCAACGTCAAGCCTTAGTAGAAGCCGGCGTGTCACGTCTGCGCCCCATTATGATGACTTCTCTAGCAACCATCGCAGGTACTCTGCCCCTAGCATTGGGAATTGGCGTCGGTTCCGAAGTCCGTCAACCAATGGGAATTGCCATTTTGGGCGGCTTCACAACTTCCACCATGTTGACACTCCTAGTAGTGCCAGTGATATTTAGCTACATTGACAATTTTCAAACTTGGATTATGGATACACTGCGCTATGTTTTTGGTAAAAAATCACAGCGGCCATAAGGAGTGAAGAGTCAGGAGTTAAAAGTTAGGAGTTAGGAGTTTGGAGTTAATAATTATTCTCCTTGTCCCCTCATCTCCCCATCTCCCTCATTCCCAATGCCCCATGCCCCATGCCCAAATTTGTGCGATCGCCTTTCTCCGTGGGCATCATAACAAAAATTACCACGGTAAAGATCCGATGGCATATCAAAACATTACTGGCTCCCTTTCTCCAGCAGATATCCAAGAAATTAGAGCAGCTTTAGCGACTATCCAAGCAAAGTTGCCTTTTCTCGTAACTTTGAGTGTCGAAGAACGACGCAAGTTATTTAAGATGGGGGATAAAAGCCTAGCTTTTGTCAACAATAGCTTGACTGCTGCCCAGACTAACCGAGAAATTCTCCCAGCCAGCTTTGATGTAGAGGAATTTGTGCGGGATTATCAATTAGCCGTCACACTCACCGAACTTTTGATTGGGCTGCGACAACTCACAGAACAAGTAGATGATACCTTAATGGCAGTGGGAAGTGAAGCAATGGGTAGTAGTTTGACAGTATATGATTATGTCAAGACTGCTGCAAAGAAAACTCCAGGGTTAAAAAGTGTTGCTCAACAATTGGGCGATCGTTTTAAAGCTATGAAGAGTAAACCTGCTAAAGCTGCTTCTAGTTCATAAGCTGTAAACTTTGCTAGAGATAGGAAAAAGATGAAAGGGGAAAAGTTATCTTTTCCCCTTTGTGTTTTCTCAACTTCTGCAAGAGTCTTTAATACTCGTGAGCGAGTCTTTGATACTCGTGAGCGAGTCTTTAATACTCGTGAGCGAGTCTTTGATACTCGTGAGCGAGTCTTTGATACTCGTGAGCGAGTCTTTGATACTCGTGAGCGAGTCTTTGATACTCGTGAGCGAGTCTTTGATACTCGTGAGCGAGTCTTTGATACTCGTGAGCGAGTCTTTGATACTCGTGAGCGAGTCTTTGATACTCGTGAGCGAGTCTTTGATACTCGTGAGCGAGTCTTTAATACTCGTGAGCGAGTCTTTGATACTCGTGAGCGAGTCTTTGATACTCGTCAATCAAAATTAAGGCATTTCCAACTAACAAATATTTAACCATTCTTGTGGGATGGGCGTCTCGCTCGTCCTATAAACTGTGGAGGCTAGAGAGTTTACCCCATAACATCCGACTTTGTGAATTAGGAATTACAAATTACGAATTACAAGCTTGATATTATTTCATAGCCGCGTCTAATCTGCCGCCTTGCCCTGATTTATGCTCACAACTCCCCGCCACACTAACAAGCTTTCCCTCTTTCTCCTTTTCTGTTTCACCCTACTCCTAACTTTCCTCTTCTCTCTACCTTGGGTAAGCGCCAAAGAAACCCCCAAACCCAAACCCCAAGATTGGCAGATTAACGGTATATCAGCGGCCCTTGATGATGGACACGACCAAGTTAAAAAATATGCTCTGGATAAATTAGTTGAATATAATCTCAAAGATTTAAAATTCCTGGTGAAGAAACCAGAGGATATTGCCGAGAAAGCTGCAAAAATCCTCAAGGATGAAAAGGTTCCCGCCAACGTTCGTAGAAGTGCGGCATCGGCATTGGGCAAGTTGGGAGACGCCGCAGCCAAGTATGTCCCTGACATCGCCAATATCCTCAAGGATGAAAAGGTTCCCGCCAACGTTCGTTCAAGTGCGGCATCGGCATTGGGCAGCTTGGGAGACGCCGCAGCCAAGTATGTCCCTGACATCGCCAATATCCTCAAAGATGAAAAGGTGTCCGTCAACGTTCGTTCAAGTGCGGCATCGGCATTGGGCAGCTTGGGAGACGCCGCAGCCAAGTATGTCCCTGACATCGCCAATATCCTCAAAGATGAAAAGGTTCCCGCCAACGTTCGTCGTAGTGCGGCATTGGCATTAGGGAAGATAAAACAACTCAAGTT
>NZ_JACJRQ010000076.1 GCF_014697355.1 Nostoc calcicola FACHB-3891
CTTCTACGTATAGTGGTTCGGCATCGCTGTACCTCCCTTGGCTTTTGTAGAGTCCTGCTAAATTGTTCAAGCTACTAGCCACATCCGGATGGTCGCCAGCAAACAGGCGCTTTGTCATTGCCAAAGCTTCTACGTATAGTGGTTCGGCATCGCTGTACCTCCCTTGGCTATCGTAGAGTGCTGCTAAATTGTTCAAGCTAGTAGCCACATCCGGATGGTCGCCAGCAAACAGGCGCTTTCTCATTGCCAAAGCTTCTACGTATAGTGGTTCGGCATCGCTGTACCTCCCTTGGCTTTTGTAGAGTCCTGCTAAATTGTTCAAGCTACTAGCCACATCCGGATGGTCGCCAGCAAACAGGCGCTTTCTCATTGCCAAAGCATCACTGTATAGTGGTTCGGCATCGCTGTACCTCCCTTGGCTTTTGTAGAGGAAAGCTAAATTGTTCAAGCTAGTAGCCACATCCGGATGGTCGCCAGCAAACAGGCGCTTTCTCATTGCCAAAGCATCACTGTATAGTGGTTCGGCATCGCTGTACCTCCCTTGGCTATAGTAGAGTCCTGCTAAATTGTTCAAGCTAGTAGCCACATCCGGATGGTCGCCAGCAAACAAGAACTTGCAAACATTTACACATTTTTCCCACCAAGGTTCTGCTAATTGATATAGTCCTTGTCCTTCGTAAAATCTTCCTATCCCCACAAATATCCAAATTGCTCGATCGCTCGGAACTGATGCTAGAGAAATTATCTGTGCCTCTTTTGCTTGCTCAATCTCTGCAATTAAACAGTTTCCCAAGTCTTCGAGATGGGGGACGACATCTCTGATGGTTTCAATCTGCTCAGAAGTGGCAGAATTAGGAAGGATTTGGGCAACGGTTATCATGGCAGTGGCGAAAGTTGTTTCTAAAACTGATTTGATTTCACCAGAGGATGTTAACTGCCCTTGCAAAAACCACCGCACTAAGACATGAATTTTATAACATCCTGTTCTTTCTTCTACCAGTTGCAGCAAATTGCACCCGTAGAGTTGCTTTTTGGCTGCGTTTAATTCATCTGCTGACCAAGTTAAAAGAGGCAAGGGAGCAGGGAGCGGGGAGCAGGGGGGACTGTTTTCTTCAGCTTGGGAGGTGTCTAAGTCTCCTACTTTCCCTTGTATGTCGTTTTTCTCCTCTGCTCCCCTGCTCCCCTGCTCCTCTGCTTTTTGACTTTCTGTTGCCACCCAAATAACTAAATCCCAAAGAATTTGTACGGGAGAAAATAAACTCAAAAATATTCCTAGTTGTTGCGCCAGTGGGTCGAGTTCTGACCAAGTTAAAGCAAAGGCGGCTTTGACTCCTAGTTGAGTTGAAGTGAGAGTTTCCCGGTCTTGTAAAGCCTTCTCTGCTAATTTACGTTCTTGCAATTGCCCAAACATCATATCTAAAGATATTTCCGGGTCGCGTAGCAAATAACCTCCAACTAACTCTATTCCTAAAGGCAAATATTCTAGACATTGACAGATGTTTGCTGCGGCTTGTGGTTGGTTTTCGACTCGCTGATCTGTTTTCAACAGTCGTTTTAACAGTTCTAAGGCTTTACCTGGTTCTTTTTGGGGCGAGAGAACATCTAAGGGAATCTCTTGAATAAAATTTGGGTCTAAATGCCGCGATCGTGTAGTAATTAAGACTCGGAAGCGGTTCTCGTTGGGAATGACTTGGCGGAGGTTGTCTAAATCAGTTACGTCATCGAAGACGATTAAAATCGGCAACTTAGAGTTAGGATATCTAGACCAACACCAGGCGACTTGTTCTTTTAGGCTTAAAAGTTTTCCTCCTAATTCTTGGGGAATCTCCAAATTCAACTCCAACCCGAAAAACTCTAAAACTTTGGCGGCGAGATTGGTTTCTCTGTCGTTAAACCAGGCAATCCCCCCATAATCTCGTTCATGTTTTTTGGCGTATTGGGTAGCTAATTCAGTTTTCCCCACGCCACCCATTCCCGCTATTGCTACAGGATATCCGCGCTGCAAGTCTTCATGCAGTATTGTCAGTTCCGTTTCTCGCCCGACGAAATTAACAGAACCGCGATAAGGAATAGATTTTGTGGGGCTTAACTTTGTCTGCGCCCCTGCGGACGACTTTGGTCAGTTAAAGGTGACTGGGGCGTTAAATGTATTGCCTTGGAAAACATTCTTTATCTCATCTGCCAAATTTTGATAGTTAATACTATTTGGCTGTTGCGGTTGCGATTTGAGCGTATCGGCAAATTCTTGTATAGATTGAATAAATTTAGGATTTGGTTCAGCTTTAGCTGCTTGTGCCAATTCTTCTACAGCTTGAGTTACTTCAGGATTAGCTTGAGCCGCAGATTGCACCTCTAATACAGCCTTGCCATAATCGAGTGGTTGGTCTGGTGCTTTCTCGATCGCCACTACAGTCTGGGGAGACTGTTTTTTCAGCGTGACAAGAAACTTACCAGTCTTATCCCATAAAGCTTCGCCTACCTTTTCGCCCGTTTTTTCTAAGGCTTTGGTGGCAATTATAGTGCCAACAGCGATCGCCGCAGTTTCCAGTATCATATCCTGCCTTGATTATGTGTATGCTATCTAAATTATTAACACACCGCCTTTGTTCTAAATTCCGTAATTTTTAGCCCTGGTGATTAGAAAAGACGCGATAAATCGCCGTCTCTACAAGAATCAACCTTTTGTAGAGACGGCGATTTATCGCGTCTCTTGCTTTAACCAAACCGTATTGGGTGCAACTGTTTCATCAATAAAAGCAACGTTTTCATCAACAAAAGCAACGTTTTCATCAATAAAAGCAACGTTTTCATCAACAAAAGCAACGTTTTCATCAATAAAAGCAACGTTTTTATCAACAAAAGCAACGTTTTCATCAACAAAAGCATAATTTTTGTGATAAATACTGACTTTTACGTGATATTGGTCACTCAAGTATGAGGATTTTACTGAACTAGGATACAGCTATAGTAAGGCAAACTAGCTCTAAAGCAGAATAAAAGAGATACATTTATGACTAGTCAAAAACGTACATACCGCGTTTTAGAAAAAGCTGAATTAAGACTGGCGGGATTTAAAGCGATCGATCCCAGTATGGATTTTGGGGATATTCGCAACTTGCAAAACGTGACACAACTAATTGAGCATTACCGTAGCAAGATAGATGCTTATAATACTGCTTTGGCGGTGATTAATTCTTCTAGAACTGAAATGGATGAATTAGACAAAAACTTAAATGACCTAATTGAGAAAATGCTGATTGGAGTCGCTTTCAAATACGGTAAAGACAGCCGTGAATATGAAATGGCAGGTGCTGTTCGCAAAAGCGATCGCATCCGCAAAAGTCAGGCGACGCGTTTGAAGAATTCCGAGCAAAAATCAAGTCAAAATAATTCGTAATTCGTAATTCGTAATTATGAATTAATTGTTTTAACGTGAGTTCGACAAACCTCACCCTCCCAACCTCCCTCTCCTAAAAGGCGAGGGAGGAGCAAGAAAAATCAAGGTTTTGCTCCCCTCTCCTCGTAGGAGAGGGGTTGGGGGTGAGGTCAAAACAGTACTCATCGAACTCACGTTGTTTTAAAACTCTCCAGCTAAAGCTGCAACACACCGTTCACAAATTAGCGGATGTTCTGCTGATTCTCCCACATGGGTAGAGTAGTTCCAACAGCGATCGCATTTTTCGCCGTCAGCATTCGTTACACCAATTACCCAGTCTTCAGTCTGCGCGGTATATTTCAATCCTTGCAGTGCCTCAGCAGAATCTAATAATTCCACTTGGGAAGTCAGCAATAAATACCGCAGTTCGTCAATCCCGTTACCCTTAACTGGGTTCAAGGCTTTGATTGCATCGCCTAACTGTTTGTCAGGGATATGAATTAAAGCTTTCGCTTCTAAGGAAGAACCAATGAGTTTTTCTATCCTGGCTTGTTCCAACACCTTGTTAACATCGGTGCGGAGTTTTCGCAGCGTTTCCCAAGATTCGGCTAATTCTGCATTCCGCCACTTTTCGTCCACCTGCACCCAACCGGATTCAAACACTGATTTGTAAGGTGTTTTGTAGGGGAGATACTGCCAGATATCCTCAGCGGTGTGGCATAATACTGGAGCGATCGCTTTTGCTAAATTCTCTAAAGCAATCTTCAGCACTGTTTGACAACTGCGACGGCGGAAAGCATCAACTGCACTGATGTACAATCTATCTTTGGCAACGTCTAAATAAAAGTTGGATAAATCCACCACACAGAAATTCTGCACTGTTTGGAAGAAGCGGAAGAATTGGAAACTCTCAAAGGCTTCCGTCACTTCTGCAAACACCTCAAGGATGCGGTGCAGCATGTATTTATCAAGTTCTGGCAATTCTTCAAAAGGTACTGCGTCTTTTTCTGGGTCAAAATCATCGAGGCTACCCAACAAAAACCGCGCCGTATTGCGAATCTTCCCTCTAACATCGTTCAATTGCTTGATGATGTTTTTGCCAATGCGGACATCGCCTGAGTAATCTACCGATGATACCCACAATCTCAAGACATCTGCACCGTAGGCAGGTTCTACTTTTTGATTTTTCCCGCCTTGAATGATTATATTTGGGTCAACCACATTTCCTTCTGACTTACTCATTTTCCGGCCTTGTTCGTCCAAAGCAAAGCCGTGAGTCAAGACAGTTTGGTAAGGCGCACAGTCATTCACCGCCACACTGGTGAGCAAACTTGATTGGAACCAACCGCGATGTTGGTCGGAACCTTCCAAGTATATGTTCGCGGGGTAGCATAACTCTGGACGTTGTTTAGCCACAGCTGCCCAAGATGAACCAGAATCAAACCAGACATCCATTGTGTCTGTACCTCTGCGGTAAGACTTGCCATTTTGAAGATAGGATGCTGGTAATAATTCCTCAACCGCAAGTTCCCACCAAGCATCAGAACCCTTTTCAGCGATAATTCCTTGGACGTGGTTGATAATTTCCTCATTCAGCAACGGTTCCCCGGTGGCTTCATCGTAGAAAACCGGAATAGGTACACCCCAAGCACGCTGACGAGAGATACACCAATCAGAACGTTCCGCCACCATTGGCGTGATGCGATTTTCACCTTGGGCTGGAATCCATTTTACAGTGGCGATCGCCTTAAGCGCCTCCTCCCTAAATCCCTCCACCGAAGCAAACCATTGTTCAGTCGCCCTAAAAATCGTCGGCTTTTTCGTCCGCCAATCATAAGGATACTTATGCTGATAAGGTTCTTCCTTCAACAAAGAACCAGCCGCCGCCAACGCATCAATCACCGCCTGATTTCCATCACCCAGCACATTCAACCCAGCAAACTCACCCGCCTCTGCGGTAAAATTCCCGTTATCATCCACCGGTGCAAGAATCGGCAAACCATAGCGCTGACCAACAATGTAATCTTCTTGACCGTGCCCAGGAGCAGTATGTACCAACCCAGTACCCGACTCAGTAGTAATATAATCGCCACCCACAACCACCGGACTTTCCCTGTCAAACAAAGGATGACGATAAGTCGTATATTCCAAATCCCTCCCCTTAACCGTAGCTTTCACCGTCAACTCCACCCCCAGCGTCGCAGCCAACCTCTCCACCAACTCCGCCGCCACAATCAAATACTCAAATCCTCTCTGCGCCTCTGCGTCTCTGCGTGACACCACCGCATAATCCAAATCCCCATTCACCGCCACCGCCAAATTCCCCGGAATCGTCCAAGGCGTAGTCGTCCATACAGCCACACCCAAATCCGGCAGATATTCCGCCAACAATGATTTCACCCCTTCCCCAAGACTGGTAACAGGGAACGCCGCATAAATACTCCGGGAAACGTGACCTTCCGGATATTCCAACTCAGCCTCCGCCAAAGCCGTTTTTGAGCTAGGACTCCAGTGAACAGGCTTCAAACCGCGATAGATGTAGCCTTTTAAGAACATCTGACCAAACACGCCAATTTGCGCCGCTTCATATTCCGGCTTCAGAGTCAGATAAGGATGATCCCAATCACCCCAAACACCGTAACTTTTAAAACTTTGGCGCTGGTCATTTACTGCCGCTAGAGCATATTCTTTGGCTTTCTGCCGCAGTTGTAAAGACGTTAAGTTTTGCCGTTCTGCTGACTTCATGTTTTGCAGAACTTTCAACTCAATGGGCAATCCGTGACAATCCCAGCCAGGCACGTAGCGAACTTTACGCCCTTGTAGCAGTTGGTAGCGATTAATAATATCTTTAAGAATTTTATTTAAGGCATGACCGATATGAAGTGAGCCATTGGCATAGGGAGGCCCATCGTGCAGTATAAATAATTCGCCGGGGTTGTTTTGCGAAAGGCGATCGTAAATTTGATTATCTTCCCAAAATTTTTGGATTTCCGGCTCCCGCTTGATAGCGTTTGCCCGCATCTCAAAGTTAGTCTTGGGTAGGTTTACAGTATCTTTGTAGCTTCCTGATTCGGTCACAGTGTCATGCCTAAATTAGTTGAGCAGATTTTATCAATTATAGAAGATGAGATGAAGACCAAAAAATCAACTTGACAATTAGTTAGTAAATTATGATACATCTCGTTGTCGATAACGTGCAAAAATCCTCTTACTACGGATGATTTAACGAGACTACTCTCACTAAGGCAGACATTCAAGATTGGCTTAAAAGCACTCAAAGATTTTGGACTCCAGGCAATCGCAGCTATTATTAAAAGAGAAAATCATGGCAAAATGACAGTATTCTGACCCAAACAGAGATGCACTTATGCAGCGCGAACAAATCCTGGCAACTTTAAAGCAACATCAAACTATATTGAAAAAGTTGGGTGTGCGATCTTTAGCATTGTTTGGTTCTGTTGCACGAGATGAAGCAACACCTGTCAGTGATGTTGATATTTTGGTCGAGTTTGAACCTCCAGTCACTTTCGATCGCTATATGGATGTGAAATTTTATCTAGAGGATCGACTGGGAAGAAAAGTAGATCTAGTTAGTTGGAAGTCACTCAAGCCTCAAATTCGAGCATCAGTAGAACAAGAGGCGATTCATGTCGCGTAATCTTCAACTTTATCTAGCCGATATTGTAGTGGCGTGTGAAAAAGTGTTGCGTTACACCAATAGTATGGAATTTGAGCAATTTATAGCCGACGATCGCACCTTTGATGCTGTTATTAGAAATCTCCTAGTTATTGGAGAAGCTGTAAAAAATCTTCCTGTTGATGTGCGCGATTGCAATCCGGAAATTGAATGGCGAAAAATAGCTGGCTTAAGGGATATTTTAGCTCATACGTATTTTCAAATTGAAAATGAAATCATTTGGGATGTTGTAAAAAATAAAATAAATCCTCTGTTAATCAAGGTGAGCCAATTATTAGAGAGCCAAGAAGATAATGACAGACACAAATAAAGGTGGATGGGGGTTGAGTTGCTTTAACCAGTTGTCCACAATTCAGGATCGGATTGAAGAAGCGATCGCACTACATCCCCATTAAACTATCAATTATTGACGATGAGCGATCGCTCAAATTGCCTGAATGCTAGGATCGTAGAATACAACTATTAGCCTCAGCTAACTATGCAACTTGAAGACTACTTTAACTTTCTAGCTCCCGATGATATTCGACTCCAGGGTACACGGGTAGGAATTGAAACGATTTTGTTTGACTACCTCTTCCGTGCTAAAACTCCAGAAGAGATTGCCAAGACTTACACCTCATTAACTTTAGAACAAGTCTATGCAACTATTCTGTACTATTTACATAATAGACAAGCGGTAGATGCCTATATGACGGATTGGCTAGAGTGGGGCGATCGCATGAGAGAAGAACAACGCCGAAATCCCAACCCAGTTGTAGAGAAACTACGAAAATTAAAAGCCGAAAAAATGGCGATTCAAACTCATGGCGCTGAAATATCTCATAGATGAGAATGTCGATCCAATTTACACAATTCAACTGCGGCGTTTCAAGCCCGATGTAGATGACATATTAATATGTAATTACGCAACGTATATACATTAAAGATGAGCAACTCCTACAACATTCGTAGTACCAAAATTGGTAACAGTGCAGGCTTTAGGCTCCCAGCTGAGTTTTATCGAGAACATCCTCAGTTCGCCAATGCAGATGGTTGGATAGAAGTATTATCACCGGATACTGCAATTTTGCGGATTGTGCCTCAATCAGGTAATGATGAAGATGCTGAAGATTCGGTATTAATGCGGCTATTTCTCGATTTTGCCATGACACAAGCACTAAAAAATAATACACTCGAAGCTTATACAATTGAGATGTCTGTGGCAGCGCACAAACTGATTGCGGGTATAGAATTAGCCGATGAGCCATTAGAAAATGGCGAAGTTTAACAGTAATGGTTGGGAAGTTTACTTTCACCCACAATTATTTGGCAGACAGTATCAAGAATTATTTGAGCGTGTTTCTCGTTTGCAGGAACAGTTACCAGAAGCTGTATATAAAACCCATGCAACAGTAAAATTATTTGCAGCGATTACTGTTGCAATTGAAACAAAGATTCCGTCCGATCCGTTTGCGAGTCATTTTGCCTTGACAGGGGCGTTAAAACGCTATGGACGGGTGAAAAAGATGGGCTTACCAGAACGGTATCGGTTATTTTTTCGGGCGTTTGATACAGAACAATTGAAAGCCATTGTAATTTTGTGGTTAGGGTTTCCACGTAAAGAGGGGGCAAAGGATGACTGCTACCAGGTGTTTACTAAGATGATTGAACGAGGAACATTTCCAGACAGTTTGGATGAGTTAGTGGCAGATTGTGAAGCGAACGAGGATGAAGCAGAGTAGCAGAAGTTCCCAAATAATTGCAGAATAAATGCAGTTCGTCATGATTATTACCTGGAAATGCCGACTACACTTGCTGACGCACAAAATTTGCTTTCCGATCTCATTGCCCGTTACTCAGAGCGTGTAGATTATCTGATGATTCGCCTTGAAGAAGCAGAAGGGACTGATATCTTGTTGCGTGGCGACAAGGTAGAAACCCTAAGTGAAGGCATCTCCATTGGTGGACATATTCGCGCTTGTTATAAAGGTGGATGGGGGTTGAGTTGCTTTAACCAGTTGTCCACAATTCAGGATCGGATCGAAGAAGCGATCGCTGCGGCGCGGATGGTTGGTGATGAAGAAACTATACTTGCACCCATTGACCCGGTGCAAGTAGTATGCAGTCTGCCGATCGTTGGCACCGATCCGCGAAAAATTCCACTTTGGCAGAAAAAAGAATTGTGCGATCGCTACACACAATTACTCAAAAGCGTCGATCGCCGAATTACCACTACCTCGGTGCGCTATGGAGACAGCGCCCAAAGAGTAATCATCGCCACCTCTGAAGGGACTCTCATCGAGCAATCTTGGGTGGATATGGAAATGCGCTTTGCCGCCACCGCAAAAAATGGCGAAACTGTGCAAACTGGCAGGGAAACCACTGGTTCTCGGAAAGCCTATGAAGATTTAACGAATTTGGATGAACAAGTCCAAAGCGCAGCTCAAAGAGCGATCGCAGCTTTATCTCTGCCATCAGTCAAAGGCAATACCTACACCGTAGTCATCGATCCAGTTCTCACCGGTTTGTTTGTCCACGAAGCCTTCGGACACCTTTCTGAAGCCGATATGGCTTACGAAAACCCAGATTTACTCGAAGTCATGACTATTGGACGACGGTTTGGCCCAGAAGAACTGCAAATTTTTGATGGTGCTGCCCCCGAAGGACATCGCGGTAGCTATTTTTACGACGATGAAGGCACCCCAGCCACCACTACTCAACTCATTAAAGATGGCGTTTTAGTTGGACGTTTGCATTCACGTGAAACCGCAGGCAAATTAGACGAAGCACCTACGGGTAATGCCCGCTGTCTCAACTATCACTTTACCCCCATTGTGCGAATGACAAATACCTGGATTGAACGGGGTAAAACACCAGTCAAAGACTTATTTACTGATATCAAAGAAGGAGTATATGCCCGTAATTGGTTGGGTGGAATGACGAATGGCGAAATGTTCACCTTCAGTGCTGGGGAAGCATGGATGATTAGAAACGGCAAAATTGCTGAACCTGTGCGGGATGTGACACTTTCGGGAAACGTATTCCAAACTTTAGCCGATATTGAAGCAATTGGTGATGACTTTTATTGGGATGAATCTGGCGGTTGTGGTAAGGGAGGACAAAACGGCTTATCAGTGGGTTGTGGCGGCCCAAGTCTCCGAATTCGAGATGTAGTCGTTGGTGGCGAAATATAACAATTATCCGCTGATGGATTTCCAAAAAATCAAATCTTGTAGGGTGTGTTATGCCGTAGGCTAACGCACCTTTAACTTAAGATTCTCTACAAGACGCTACACATTAGACCTCTTGCATAAATATTTTTTTCTCACGCAGAGGCGCAGAGGCGCAGAGAAGAGAACGCAAAGAAAGACTTTTGTAAGAGGTCTATTTATACCATTTCTTTGTGAGGCTGCGCCAAACTCTTTTAATTTCTTTCTTTCTTTCTTTCTTTGTGTCCTTTGGGTCCTTTGCGGTTCGTTCCTCATATAGTTTGGCGCATCTTCATACAGAATTGGTATTAGTTTAGACTTGCATTATTGAGGGCTGCATCTACCTGTTTTAGTAGTGCTTCTAGAGTAAAAGAGTTATCTAAAACGACATCTGCACGAGCCACTTTTTCGGCGATAGATAATTGACTATTGATGCGGGCTTGTGCTTGTTCTCTATTTAAATGGTTTCGTTGGATCAATCTTTGTAGTTGTTGTTCTTGGGAACAATGTACTACCCAAATTTCTGTAACCAAATCAGTCATTCCAGCTTCAAATAACAGAGGCACAACTAACACCAGTGTTTGTGAAGAAGACTGAGTAATTGCTTGCAAAAAGCGATCGCGCACATCAGGATGAATCAAACCCTCTACCCAGTTACGTTCATCTTCACGATTAAAGATAATTTCGCCTAGCTTTTGGCGGTTGAGGTTGCCATCTGGTAGTAAAATTTGTTGTCCGTAACGTTTGGCGATCGCACCCAGAATAGGGGAACCTACAGAGACTGCCTCTCTAGCATAAATATCTGCATCAAAAATCGGCAGATTATAAGTGCTAACTAAATAATTTGTGACAGTGGTTTTGCCTGTAGCAATACCTCCAGTTAAGCCGATTATGCGTTTTGTCATTTGTCATTTGTCATTTGTCATTGGGCATTGGGAAGGGTGAAAGGGAAAGGGGGAAGGGGGAAAGGTTAAATTTATCCCTTTACCCTTTACCCTTTACCCTTTACCCTTTACCCTTTACCCTTTACCCTTTCCCCTTTCCCCTTTACCCTTTCCCCTTTCCCCTTTACCCTTTCCCCTTTCCCCTTTCCCCTTTACCCCTGCCCCTTTGCTCCCCACCTCCCCACTCCCTCATCTCCCTGCCCACATTATCAATGCTTCGGTTAAACCATCTAAAGTATATTCTTGGGCTTCGACATCTGTGCGTCCGAATAAAGAATGGCAAGTTTGGGAGGTTTGAGGGCCAATAGAAGCAATACAAACACCATCTAAGAAATGACTACTATTAGAGTTACTTGGAAATATCTTATTAGTAAGTTGGCAGAAAAATTGCACAGTTTTAGAACTGGCAAAGGTAATTACATCTATCTTGCGATTTAGCAGAGCTAATTCTGCCGCAGCGGGGATATTGCTAGGACAACAAGATTGATAGGCGGCAACTTCTATAACTTCTGCTCCTTTGGCAGTTAATTCTTTAACCAAAACTTCTCTACCGCCGCTTTCAACTCTGGGAAATAAAACCTTTTTACCAGACAATTCTTCGGGAAAATTTTCCACTAAAGAATCGGCGACAAAGTTGGGGGGAATAAAATCTGGTTGCAGAGAATATTGTTTGAGACTTTGGGCTGTTTTTTCGCCAACAACGGCAATTTTCACACCGGCTAATGCACGGCTATCTTTACCTTGGGCAATTAGTCTGGTAAAAAAGTAGTCTACGCCATTGCCAGAAGTGAGAATTAACCAGTTGAAGTGAGATAAATTAGCGATCGCACGATCTAAATCTTCCCAACTCGAAGGCGGGCCAATTTCTAAGGTAGGCATTTCGATGACAGTTGCACCCAAGGACATGAGGCGATAGCTAAATTGATTCGACTGTCCCACTGAACGTGTCACCAGAATTGTTTTGCCAGCAAGGGGAAGAGGAGATGAGGGGGATGAAGGAGAGGGGGGTAAGTTGGTTGACATAGGGTGGGCTATGGGAATACTGGCGTGATTTTCTCTATATATATTCTCAGGTTGCAAGTACTTGCGTAGCCCAACAACTTCGCCAATTACAATTACGGCTGGAGAAATAGATAATCCAGTCATTCGTTCGGAAATATTGCCTAGTTGTCCTGTCCAAATTTGTTGCTGTGGAGTTCCTGCCCAACGGATGATGGCTATGGGTGTTAAATGCGATCGCCCGTATCGCAACAGCTGATCTACAATTTCCCGTAGATGTAACCCTCCCATCAAAATTACTAGTGTTTCTAACCGCGATAGCGCCTCCCAGTCTAAAGCCTCTGGTTCGTGAGCTGTAAACACTGCAAAAGTGCGACTTAAAACCGGATCTGTGAGGGGAATTCCTGCGAATAGCGGTGCTGCAAGGGCTGAGGAAATTCCTGGTACTAGTTCAAAATCACAACCAGATGCTTTCAAAGTTTCCGTTTCCGAAGTGCAACGCCCAAAAATCAAGGGATCGCCTGATTTAAGCCGTACAACTTGTTTCCCTTCCTGGCAGTACTTTACCAGTAACTTGTTAATTTGTCCTTGATTTGTACTGGGTTTACCAGCACGTTTGCCCACATCTAATTTCAAGCAATCAGCTGGTACACACTGCAATAATCGAGCATCTACTAAAGCATCGTAGACTAACACCTCAGCAGCAGCCAAGAGATTGTAAGCTTTTACCGTCAGGTACCCCACATCTCCAGGCCCAGCACCTACAAGGTAGACTTTACCTCTGTCATTTGTCATTTGTCATTTGTCATTTGTCATTTGTCATTTGTCATTTGTCATTTGTCATTTGTCATTTGTCATTTGTCATTGGTCATTTTCCGCGTCCTGACTCCCTCATCTCCCCACTCCCTATTCCCCCTTCCCCTTAATTTTTTCAATTAGCCGATCGATTCGCTCAACCATCTCGTTGTTTTCTTCAGCTTGGAATAATTCTCTAGCTTTTTTGAAATTGACGATCGCTTCATCTAGTTGTTGTTCTCTCCCTAGAGTGATCCCCAGATTATAGTAAGCGTATGCATAATCGGGTACGAGGCTAATAGCTTTTTTATAATGTGCGATCGCTTCTTGAGGCTTACCTTGATCGTCCATAGCACTCGCCAAACCAGTGTAAGCTTGTGCATGTTTGGGATCGAGGCGAATTGCTTGGGTATAGTCCGCCACTGCTTCGGTTAGCTTGCCTTGAGCGTAAAAAGCACTTGCTAAGTTATAGTGAGCGTCTGCATCTTGGGGATCGATGCTAATGGCTTGTTGGTACTGGATGATTGCTTCTTCTAGTTTGCCTTGGGCGTACAGAACATTTCCCAAGGCATTATAACCTGCGGCATTTTTGGGATTGAGGCGAATCGCTGTTGTATACTCTGCCATTGCTTGGGCTGGCTTTCCTTGAGCATAAAAAGCGTTCCCTAAATAATAGTGAGCTTCTGCATGTTGGGGATCGAAGCTAATAGCTTGTTTGTACTCGGTAATTGCTTCTGGAAATTTGGCTTGAACGTACAGAGAATTTCCTAAATGAAAGTGGGCTTTGGCAGATTCAGGATCGAGGCTGATAGCTTTTTGATATTGTGCGATCGCTTCTTGTGGTTTACCTTGATCGTCGAGAGTATTTCCTAAAGCAATATAAGCTTGTATAAATTTCGGTTCTAGCTCAATTGCTTTGCGAAAAGCCGCCTCTGCTCCTTTTAAATCTCCTTGTTTGTAGAGATTTGCTCCTTGCTCAAAGTTAGTCACTGCCTTTTGATTCTGAGGAACTGCGGTTTGAGCAGAGTTTTGGACTTTTGCTAAAACAACGCCAATATCTTTACCAAAAGCAGTATTCGCATTGCTCAAACACAAGCAGACAATAGCTGTAGCTAGGAGATTATTTGTTTTCACCATTGTTATTACTTGACCTTGAAGAATTCAGAACTCAGGAGGAGGCAGTACGGTGAACGGGTTAAGAGGCATAAAGGAGCCAGCCGTGTGGGCGGGTCTCCCGACTTGAGCGGACTGGCGTCAACTGCCGTTCAGAAGTCAGAATGAAGTAAAACCTTACCCATTATGGACAAAAAAAGTATCTATTAAATACTCAGATTATAAAACTTTCTCCTTTGATGGGCAAAGTATTCTGAATTCTGAATTCTGAATTCTGATTCCTTTTTCCCATTATTTATCACTCATTTTCTCTAGAAGCTGAGCAATTTTTGCAGCTTTTTCCGGTTGACGTTGTTTTTGTAATAACTCTTTAGCTTGTAGCAGATTATTTTTAGCTTCTTCTGGTTTATCTTGTTGCATGAGAACATTTGCTAGACGCAAGTAAGCATCAGGATTTTTGGGGCTGCGACTAATTACTTCTTGGAATAATTCTTTTGCCTCTTCTACTTGGCCTTGCTGCTTTAAAACATCTCCCAGAAATAAGCGCACAACATCATTAGTAGAGTTCAGAGAAATAACTTTCCGAAAAGCTGCTTCTGCACCTTGGTAATCTTTTGCTTGAGCAAGATTGATTCCTTTTTGAAACAAGTCTGAGGTAATCAAAGTTTTCCAAGCGAAATACCCAAGGATTCCCAGACTGAAAACAACTATGCTTCCAGCGATAATAGAACTAATTGGCAAGGTTTCTAACATTATCTAAGCCAAAAGACAAGCGATAGGAAAAATCAGATATTCGATAAAAAAGAGTTTCCAGATGAATTGATAAAACTGCGCGATCGCACTTTTATCTTCTAAGTCTACCGCCAAACTCCGCAACCACAGCCAAATGAGCAATCCTAAATGAGTAATTACCACAAATATCGGGTTAACCGAGGCGATGCGTAGCACAGCAACTAGAATTATGCCCAAATAGCAGACAGTTATCGTCCAAAGAGCAAGATTAAACACAGCTTGGGCGCCGAGTTCGATAGTGAAAGTCGAGATATTGTAGAGGCGATCGCCTTCCATATCTGGGATATCCTTAAAAATGGCGATCGCAAACGTAAACACCAAAATAAATAACGTCAACGCCCACACCGCAGGTACAATAGCTTGGCTTTGTTGGAACGCCCAACTGTAGTGCAAATACAATCCCAAATTCACAATCGTACCGCGCACCGAAAAAATACACACCGCTGCCCAAAAGGGAAACTGCTTCAAACGAATCGGCGGTAAAGAATAAGCAGTACCAATGGCCAAACTAATTGCCACCATCCCCAATAAAAACGGCCCAGTTAGCCAAGCCACAATTAATGCCAAAACGCCAGTAAAAGCAACAATTAATTGCCCAGTTTTACGGGAAAACTCCCCAGATGCTAACGGCAAATGAGGCTTATTAATCTTGTCAATTTCAACATCTTCTAATTGATTTAGCCCCACAATGTAGACATTGCCACACAAACAAGAAATCCATGCGCCCAACAGAGGGACTAGGGAACTTGTAGAGACGCGATTCATCACGTCTCCACTAACCGCAATGGCAATTAAATACAAACCCAATACACTCAGACTCGTCCCGATAATCGTGTGCGGGCGAGAGAATTTCCAGAAAGCATACAACCAATCGAAAGAAAATGGAGCGGGTTTGCTTGACAAAGGACTGTTTTGAGAACTCTGGCTCATGAGTAGCTTGGATACTCTATTCCGGCTTACTTTTAACCATTGTCACAGAATTTGGTCATTGGTCATTTGTTTTTCTTTGCGTCCCCGTGTCCCCCTATGCTGATTAGACCTCTTGCAAAAGTCTTTCTTTGCGTTCTCTTCTGGAGCGCGGCAGTCGCTCATGGGGGAAATCCCCAAGACCGCGCTGCCTTGCCTCTCTTGCCTCGTGCGTGTTAGCGAACGCGAGTGCGTCTCGTAGAGAAGCGGGGCGTAGCCCGACAAAAAAATATTTATGCAAGAAGTCTATTGAAAACTTTTTTGCCAAACTCAAGCAGTACCATGCCGCCACCCGCTACCACAAGCTCAAAGTTAACTTTCTGGCAATTTACCTCGCTGCTACCGTGATTTGCTCACCCAATGACACGCCCTTAGCCCAAATTTAGCTTTTCAAATACTACGGTTCTTCGATAACATTACAGTATCTTAGATCAACTAAAGCTACCTAGCCCTGTTAAAGTGACTGATAAAATCTTAGTTTTGACGATCAAATTTTTGATTCACTCTCTGCGTTCTCTGCGCCTCTGCGGTTAAAAATTAAATTTACCACACAGACGTGGATAACACAGAGATAAATTTTATTTTGTTTGACACATTAAACATTCACTTAGAGATTTACTATTTCTTGACTGAATTGAAATAGAAATTGACTTAGAGCCAAAATCATAAGACCATGACCACAAGAAGCATACAACTTCTAAATATGTGTTTGTATGCAACACCTATAAATCTTTGAGACGACAAATGAAAAAAAATACAAATTTTAACCGTGCTGGAAAACTGACTGCTCTTTTGTTCTTGATAACTCTCTTGCTCACACCTTGCGTCATTGTAAATGCCGGAGAACGTGGCGTTTTAATGAAATTTGGTGAAGTCCAAAACGAGATATTAGGAGAAGGAATTCACTTGATTATTCCTGTGTACAACACAGTTAAAAAATTGAGTGTCAGAGTCCAAAAACAGCAAATTTCTGGTGAGGCTTCCTCCAAAGATTTACAAAACGTTTTTACAGATGTCGCTTTGAATTGGCACATTATTCCTGAGCAAGCAAATGCTATTTTTCAAGAAATTGGAGATCGGCAAAATGTTGTTGACCGAATTATTAATCCAGCCGTTGAAGAAGTATTAAAAGCAGTAATGGCAAAGTACACTGCTGAAGAAATTATTACTAAACGAGGAGAAGTCAAAGGTGAAGTAGATGATGCATTGACTACACGCCTGAATAGTTATCACGTTGCAGTTGATGATATTTCTCTAGTTCATGTCCATTTTTCAGAAAGATTTAGTGAGGCGGTGGAGGCAAAGCAAATTGCAGAACAACAAGCAAAACAGGCAGAATTCATCGCTTTAAAAGCCACAAAAGAGGCTGAGGCACAAGTGAATTTAGCAAGAGGAGAAGCTGAGGCACACAGATTATTACGTGACGGTTTAACTCCACAAATACTAGAAAGGCAAGCAATAGAAAAATGGGACGGTAAGCTGCCCTTAATTGTAGGTAAAGAAGCTCCAAGATTGATGAATATAAGTGAATTTTTAAAATTTAATGAAAATTGAAATTATTTTTGACGACAAAAAAATAGCATAATTAAAAATTCAATCATCAGAAGTCAAAAAATTTTTGATTTTAGATTTTGGATTTTGGATTGACCCCACGCCACAAGAGGGTACGGGGCATTATGATTTTAAATTTTTGATTTTAGATTTTTTCCATCCACTAGGGACGGGGCATGAACCAAAAGAATCTAAAATCGGGAATCTAAAATCTAAAATTGGCACAGTTAGAATTGAGAACGAATCCAGTATTATTAGTATATTAGACGTAGCTTAAAAATAGGGAGTAAACACTGGAAGTAGGAATTTAGGAATGCTCAAACAGGGGGAAAAAGGTTTGAGTCTTGTTTACTTTTCTTCACACAATTTGGCTTGATTGTACCGACTTACCTAATAGAAAACAAGGGGCTTAATAACTTATTTAAATTCAGGTCGGTAGGTTTTGTTTGTATAGATGCGGTTTTTAACCGTCCTTTTAACCTTAATAAATATTATTCAAATCCATTATTTAGAAAGGTAAATATTGGAAAAATTTAATTAATTTATAATTTTATACCAGTTTGATTTCCCACAATTTTTCTAATTAAATTTTAATTCAATCACTGATATGGATACTCAAAATATCAAAATTTTATTAGTTGCTGATAACTTAGAGAATTTAGATTTTTTATCAGATATCCTTCAACAACAAGGTTATCAAGTGCAAAGGCTTATTTCTGGAAAACTGGCAATCAATGCAGCACTTACGTCTCCTTATGATTTAATTTTACTAAATGTTATCATGCCAGACATGGATGGTTATCGAGTTTGCCATTATTTGAAATTTAATGAGGAAACTCGAGATATACCGATAATTTTTTTGGGTAATTCAGATGATTTATCTGATAGAGTCAACATTTGTGATTTTAGTAATATTGATTTTCTTAGTCAACCATTCAAAACTAAAGAAGTTTTATTACGCGTCAAAAATCAACTGACTATCCAAAGGTTAAAAAAACAGTTAAAAGCAGAGATTGAAGAACGTCAACGGCTGGCATTGGAGTTAAATCTTTGCAACAGACCAATAGAAAATATTTACTCAGAAATTAGCGTTAATAAAGCTTTCCCCAGAAATTTGAAAAGACTAAAAGAAAGTGCGATTAAGCTCGGCAATCATAACTTAGTTTTAACGCAACTAGCAAAAAATCAAACCCTTTATCAGGGTGACTTGAAAGCAGCCTTGAGTGCGATCGCAGAAACAGCTACCAAAAATATTGGTGTGGAACGAGCCAGTATATGGCTGTATGACGAAACAAGAACTAAAATCCAGTGTCTTGACCTATTTCAAGCGAGTCGAAATCAACATAGCGAAGGAGTTTCTTTATCAGCAGTAGATTATCCAGTTTATTTTGCAGCTTTGCAGCAAGATCAGCCAATTGTGGCAGATAATGCCCACATCGATCCTAGAACTAGAGAATTTTCGGACTCTTACTCAAGATTAAACATCACCTCGATACTCGATACACCCATAAGACTGGAGGGAAAGACGGTAGGAGTTTTATGTATGGAAGCAGTGGGGGCTGTTCATTCTTGGACATTAGAAGACCAAAATTTTGCTCGTTCTTTGGGCAATTTAGTCTCTTTGGTATTGGAAGTGCGCTCCCGCCAACGCGCCGAAGCGGCGCGACGCGCTTCTGAAAAAAAGTTAGCATCAGCTTTTCGGTCATCTCCCGATCCAATTGCCTTAATTACTGTTCCTGACAAGCGCTATATCGAAGTTAACGACAGCTTTTGTCGATTTTTTGGTTATTCTCGTTCTCAAGCGATCGATCGCACCGATGAAGAATTGAATATTTGGGTGAATCCAGAAGAATATAATCTCCTCAGCAATATCCTTCAACAAACTAAAGCCATTCGCAACCACGAAGTTGATGTTCGTATTTGTTCAGGAGAAATCAGGACGACCTTATTTAGTGCCGAAATGATCGACATTGACGGACAATGGTGTGTACTAGGCACTGCTAAAGATATCACTGAACGCAAGCAAGCAGAAAATGAAAGCCGTTTGCTGCTGTTAACAACCCAAGCCATCACTAGCGCCAGTGATGTTAACAACGCCTTAACAGTGGTCTTGCGGTTAATTTGTCAGACCATCGGCTGGGATTTTGGGGAAGCGTGGATACCTAATGAAGATAGCACCGTTTTAGAACACAGTCTAGGTTGGTATGGAGAGGAAAACAGTTTAGAAGAATTCTGCCATCAAAGCAAAACTATTAAATTTGCTTTGGGAGTCGGACTACCGGGACGAGTTTGGCAGAACCAGGAGCCAGAATGGATAGAGGATGTTTCCCAAGTCACAGAGCCGATTTTTTTGCGATCGCCACAAGCCGCAAATGTCGGATTAAAAGCTGGTTTTGGTGTTCCCATACTGGCTGGTAACCAAGTATTAGCTGTTTTAGTGTTTTTTAAACGTAGTTCCGCATTATTAGATCGGCGTTTGCTCTTACTAGTAAATGCTGTTGCTGCTCAGTTGGGTAGCTTAATTGAGCGCAAACGCGTTGAACAAGAACTGCGCTTAGTAAACCAACGTCTACAATATCTGCTCACTTCTAGTCCTGTAGTTATTTATAGCAGCAAAACATCAGGGGATTTTAGCATTACTTTTATTAGTAAGAATGTTAGAGCAATGGTTGGCTACGAAGCGCGGGAATTTATTGAGAATGCCAATTTTTGGTTCGATCGCGTTCATCCAGAAGATATTGAACTAGTGTCAAGAAAATTTTCCCACCTTGTTGAGCAGGAGTACAAATCCTACGAGTATCGCTGGTTACATGCTGATGGAACTTATCACTGGTTTTATGAAAAAACGAGGTTAATTCGTGACGAAGCTGGTAATCCAATAGAATGCGTTGGTTATTGGGCAGATATCAGCGATCGCAAGCTGGCAGAATTAGCCTTACACGAAGGTAGACAACGATATCAACTTTTAGCAGAAGCTTCGCCAGCTTGTATCTTTTATGCTGATGTTGAGGGTAATGTATTATATTTTAATCAACGCTGGAGTGAAATTACTGGTTGCACCGTTGAAGAATCTCTAGGGGCAGGTTGGGCAAATGCCATACATCCAGATGACCGCGAGCAACTGTTACTAGCATGGAATCAAGCAACAACAATTGGAAGAAAATACAAGTACGAACATCGCTTCTGGCATAAAAATGGCACAATCGTCTGGGTAATTTGTCAGGCTTTGCCAGAATTTGGAGATGATGGAGAAATTAAAGGCTACATCGGTATGATTACAGATATTACCGAGATAAAATTAGCCGAAGAAGCTTTGCGCGAGAGTGCAGAGCGAGAAAGAGCGATCGCCCAAGTGATTCAAAGGATGCGTCAAACACTGGATTTAGAGACTATATTTGCGGCGACAACCCAAGAATTACGGCAAGTACTCAATTGCGATCGGGTCGCTGTTTATCGTTTCAATCCCAACTGGAGCGGTACATTTATCTCTGAGTCAGTAGCAGAGGGTTGGATTTCTCTGATCGAAGAACTGAAAAATGACCCTCATCTGACAGAAGGTATCTTAGAAAATGGCCGTTGTCTAATGAAAATCTTGGATCGGCCAGATAACCAAACGCAAAATACTTACCTCCAAGGTGTGTACATCCAAGGTGCAAGTTTCCGCTGCGTTCCAGACATCTACAATGCTGGGTTTCATTCTGCTTACATCAAACTCTTGGAACGCTTTCAGGCAAAAGCTTATATCATTGTTCCTATTTTATCTGGTAATCAGCTTTGGGGCTTGCTGGCAAGTTATCAAAATTCCGATGTCCGCCAATGGAAACCAGAAGAAATCAACATCGTAGTTCAAATTAGCAATCAGTTGGCAGTTGCTTTGCAGCAGGCGCAATTGCTCGCACAAATGCAAAGGCAATCACAAGCACTGCAAGAAGCTGTAATTGTTGCTGATGCTGCTAACCGCGCCAAAAGCGAATTCCTCGCCAATATGAGCCACGAACTGCGTACCCCATTGAACGCCATCCTGGGTTTTACCCAACTCATGAGCCACGATGATGCTTTATCTACCGAACATCAACAAAACCTAGCAATCATCAATCGCGCTGGCGAACATCTCCTCAACCTAATTAACGACATTCTGGAAATGTCTAAAATTGAAGCTGGCAGAATGACATTGAATCTGGGCAGTTTTGACTTAATTCACCTCTTGGAAAACCTCGAAGAGATGTTGCGTTTCCGTGCCACTTCCAAAGGATTAGAATTGGTATTTGAATATACATCTGACCTTCCCCAGTTTGTCCAAGCCGATGAAAGTAAACTACGTCAAGTCTTACTGAACCTCCTGGGAAATGCAATTAAATTTACCGATACAGGGAAGGTGGCGCTGCGGGTGGGGATGAGGGAGATGGGGGAGATGAGGGAGAAAATCTTACCTTATCCTCCTCATCCCCCTCATCCCCCTTATCTTCCTCATCCCCCTCATCCCCCTCATCTCTGCTTCGAGATCCAAGACACTGGTTGCGGTATTGCCCCAGAAGAAATTAATTTGCTGTTTCAACCTTTTGGGCAAACTGAAACCGGAAGGAAATCGCAACAGGGGACAGGACTGGGTTTAGCAATTAGCCGCAAATATGTGCAACTCATGGGGGGAGATATTAGTGTCACTAGCACCGTTGGTGAGGGGAGTAGATTTGCCTTTGATATTCAAATTGGTGTAGTCGCAGCCAGTGAAGTACATATGAAGAAGACTAGACGGCGAGTTTGCAGTTTAGCACCTGCTCAAAACGAACACCGCATTTTAGTAGTTGATGACGCTACAGATAGCCGTTTAGTACTAAGAAAAATTCTCACATCCATCGGTTTTGTTGTAGAAGAAGCTACAAATGGTGAGGAAGCGATCGCACATTGGCAGCAATGGCAACCACATCTCATATTAATGGATATGCGGATGCCGATTATGGACGGCTACGAAGCCACAAAAGAAATTAAAGCCAGGGAACACAGACAAATCAGGGTAGACGACCATTTGTGCAGCGAAGAAACCGTAATCCAAAATCCCAAGACCATAATTATTGCCTTAACTGCTCATGCCTTTGAGGAACAACGAGAGGCAATGATCGAAGCCGGTTGTGATGATTTTATTAACAAGCCCTTCCGTGAGGAAGAATTACTAGAAAAATTGAGAAAATATTTAGGAGTCCAATATATTTATCAAGCAGAAAATTATCAGATAGCAAACCAAACCCAAGAGGGAGCAGAATCAATTTTGACCCTGACAGATTTAGCTCCTCTGATATCTGCAATGCCACCTGAATGGGTGAAACAAATATACAATGCCGCAGCTCAATGTAGCGATGACCTAATTTTAGAATTGATTGAGCAAATACCACTAGAAAATGCTGCACTGGGAAACTTTATCACAGATTTAGCTCATAATTTCCAGTTTGAGAAAATTATGGAGTTGTCCAGTATTTAGCAATTTTATCAAAAAACTGGGTTTAAAACCCCGTTGTTCTAGGACGGCTTTTCTTGATTTTGGATGTACATTTTAAGGACTTCAAGTGGCGCACCCCCAACGGAAGACACGAAGTAACTAGGACTCCACAGGGCTTGTTTACCAGAGGGTTTGGGGTATCCAGCTTGTCCATATCTACGACT
>NZ_JACJRQ010000077.1 GCF_014697355.1 Nostoc calcicola FACHB-3891
TTTGAACAATTTGCTGCACGAGTTGGACAGACGTTTTGATGTTGTTGAGCGGGACATCTTAGAAATCAAAGCTTCATTGAAGCTTCCTAAGCGGGACTAACTCACTGGGGATTTAACCTTAAAATATATTCATCAAGTCCTAGCAAAGACCGTCATCTGAAAGCACAACCCTGTAAATTGTCTCCCATCCTTGGCATAACTTCCAGATTGAAGTATGAAATTTGAAAACTCAATATCTCAAACTCTTGCTCTCTGCGCGGCAGTCGCTCATGGGGGAAACCCCCAAGACCGCGCTGCCTTGCCTCTGCGTCTCTGCGTGTTAGCGAAGCGGGGCGTAGCCCGATAAATTCATACCTGAATTCAGCAACGCCATCTGTTCATAAGGGTTTGAGACATTTCAAATGGTTGGTTTATTTACGCAGTGCTGTTCTAGTACAGACTTCTTGCATCAGTCGGGAAAAGGGGAACGGGAAAGGGGTAAAGGTTTGGTATTTTCCCTTTCCCCTTTAACCATTTCCCTTTTCCCACCTCTTGCAAAAAGCACTTTTGCAAGAGGTCTTACGTTTCTCAACGTAAGTACGGAGATAAACTTTGTTTGTACAGCCGCGAGTTTCATTCACCAAGGCTGAACGTGATACCTATGACAACACAACCCTACCTATGTACTTCATACAATGAAAATCGCTAGAGATTGAGATTTTAAGCTTGAACTCTAGAAATTGCACATCTTTTTTTCATAAAAAATATAAATTTATCATCAAGTTTTCATCATATATAAGTTGAAACTCTGAGTGTTAATAACAGTATATTATCCGATAAAAAATTGTCTATTTTCAGTAGAAATACTTTAAATAAAGAGCTATTTGAATATACCAAAAAAAGGGGAAAACAAGATTGACTTTGCAGAATCAAAGCTGTTAGAAGTAAGAAACGACAGAAGAGAGATAGCTGCTCAAAAGAGCATTATCTAAATTGTTTTCCCTACTTAATGACTCTAATATGAAACGTACTTTATTCACCGCTTTGATTGCCGCTACAGCTACCTTCACCGGATTAGTATCCAAAGTAGAGACTGCATCTGCTTCGGGTTTTACTTGGAATGATTCTTGGACTCAACCAACAGTACTTAATAAGTCTCAAACTGGTTTTAACGACGCTCCTTTCCAACAATTTGTTCAAGCAGAAGGCATTGAAATTCCAAACAGCGGACAATTTAAATTAGACTCGACTAAATTAAACCTAAAATACGACCACGATGTTTCTGTTTACTTTATCAATGAGGGTGCAGGTTATAGAAACCAGTTAGCCTTCGATGCCGCAGGAACTACTAATAAGTCTGGACTACTTTTTAATGATATTTCTTGTGAAGGAAACGGGTGCGTTGGTGGTTGGGGCGGTAATGCACTAAAGTTCGGTGATGGCGTCAATATTGGTAATATTACCGCAGGTACTCAACTGGACTTTTGGTTGAGAGCTGATGGTTTAAACCGTGGTAACTCTGCCAATATCTTTGGTACTGACACTGCCTCTAATGCTGACGGACTACAGCACACAGTTGCTTATGCTTACAACAACTACATCATATTGGCATTCGAGGATTTATACGGTGGTTTACACGCTTCTGGCATAGATTCTGCAACTGGTAAGTGGAACGAAGGCTCTGACCGTGACTTTAATGATGTTATCGTCGTTCTTGATATTGGTGAGGCAAATGTTAGAGAATTAATTGGTGCTACCGTTCCTGAACCATCAGTTACTCTGTCAATGTTTGCAGTGGGAGCAGTTAGTATGTTTGGATTACGTCGTCGCCGTCAAACTCGCACTTCTAACTAAATTTGGAAATGTTGTTAGTGTAAGGTGCTTTTACTTTTATTGAAAAATAACAAGCGTTCGATCGCATTTTCACCCGTATAAGTGTACGGGTGAATTTACGTGTATAGTAGCATTTACAGTAGATTGCAAGTTGGTGAGGTACAGACAATCGTAGGGTAGCACAGCTGTGCTACCCTACCCGTGTACCTCATTTACCAAGAAGGGGAAAAGGGGTCTTGGGGTTGGGGTAAAGGAAAAAAAGAGTAAAACTTTTCCCCATAAGGTACAAAGCCCCTATTTTTAAATATGGAGAATATTAAAAGAAGATTTAGGAGAGACGTAGTGCGACTCTAAATCAGCGTCTATGCTTGAAACCCCTATTTTTAAATATGGGGTTCCCTTTCCCCTTTCCCCCTTACCCTTTTCCCTTCTTCATCTGAAATACGCTATATCTTCTACACACCACGATCGCGTTCTAAATCATCAATTACTTTTTGCAAGTACCACTCGTCTGACATTCCAGGATAATAATCCTGCTTCTGCTCAATTAATCGTTCGGCGATTTCCCAATATCCCCCCACCATTCGCAAAAGTCGCTGACGCAGCAGGTTATAATTTTGCTTTTTGGAATCTGGACTAAATTTTTGGATTTTTTCTAGGCTGCTTAAGACTTGTTGATAATTTCCCCAGTCTTCTTGTTCGCAAAAAATACTCGCTGCGCGTTGATAATTCTCCACAGCATTTTGCATTTCTTCTATGCAAGAATAAGCAATGCCGCGATTATAGTAAGCTTGGGCATCATCAGGATTGATTTGCAGTGCTTGGGTGTAATCTTGAATTGCACCGAGATAATTGCCCATTGCCCGATAGGTATTACCTCTGGCAACATAGACTAAGGCATCTTCAGGTTGCATCTGGAGTGCAAGATTAAGATCTGCGATCGCTCCACTATGATCTCCTAACATAAAACGTGCTTTGCCTCGATTGCGATAAACAATGGCATCTTGAAAATTGAGTCGCAATGCTTGATTAAAATCTGCGATCGCTTCTTGATAATTCCCCATTTTACAACGCACAACGCCTCGACAGCAGTAAGCTTGGGCATCTTGGGGGTCAGCTTTTAATACCCAGTTTAAATCTGCCAGTGCCTCTTGGGTATCTCCTTTTTCAGCCTTTTCTAATAATTGCGTGAAATATTCTTTTGTGGATAAAATTGGCGCATTTGGAGAACGCGATCGCTCTACAATAGGTATTTGTTGGGGTTGTAGCTGTTTAATTTGTTCTAGACACAGGCTACAATTCTTTTTGTCCTGCTGCTCTAGATATAACCCAGCAGCTTTTTTAAAGTTAGCGATCGCATCTTGAATATAACCCTGTTTCCGCCGCACCATTGCCCGCAGTTGATAAGCAGGAGCATAATTGAGATTGAAACGAATAGCACGTTCAACGTCGTCCAACGCCCCCGGCAAATTTTTCAGTGCTAGCCTTGCCAATGCACGACTATAATATGCCTCTACACTCTCAGGGTTGAGCTTCAAAGCCTCAGTATAATCTGAAACAGCTTTTAGGAATGCTCCTGAGTCATAGTATGCTAAACCGCGTTGCAAATAAGCTTCGGTAAAGTAAGGCGTTAATTGTAAAGCATGGCTAAATTCTTCAATTGCTCCAGCGTAGTCTTTTCGCTTTGCCTTGGACAATCCCCTATTGTAGAATTCTTGATTCATGGCATTTATTTGCTTGATTCAGTAATTAAATTCGAGGAGGCTTGGTTTAATAGCCTAATCTATGGACTTACTCTTGATATTTTAAGTATTCAGCTTGGCTTTGCTTGATTTCGTAATTTTTGCTGAATCTGCTTAATTATCGAACAGAATTCAGGAGTCAGGAGTCAGAATTCAGCAATGTTTTCTGTGCGAGTGGTGGATGAATAACCGGGTTTAAGACCCCCACCAAATCGTAGATTTGGTGGTCAACAAGAAAGTCGCGGGTCTGAATCCCCGACTGAAAGATTGCTGAATTCTGAATTCTGCATTCTTCTTCAACTTAAATAATTTTTTTTATAAAATCTACCTATAGGTGATTTCTAATTAGAAGCTATTACAACTAAGCTGGCTAAACAACGCCTAATTTTTATATATTTTCCTATATGGTAGATATCTATATTCTCGATCTATTTGTAATTGGTCTACTTTTACTAATAGTCACCTTGGGGTCAGGTTGGATTTCTCGATTACCTCTTTCTTTTGCGATTATCTATCTAATTGTTGGTATTTTTCTAGGGCCTTACGGCTTAGGACTGATTCAATTACGTCAAGATGAAGTTTTCAATACGGAACTTCTGGAAAAACTAACAGAACTTGTGGTGATTATTTCTGTATTTAGTTGCGGTTTAAAAATTATTCGTCCATTCAATTTAACTGCTTGGAATATTACAGTGCGATTGATTTTATTGCTGATGCCAATTTCAATTGTTGCCTTAGCGACTGTGGGTAAATTATTTCTAGGGATGAATTGGGGGGAAGCAATTTTATTAGGAGCAATTCTCGCACCGACCGATCCAGTATTAGCCTCAGAAGTCCAACTGACTGATACAAAAGACCAAGACGAGTTGCGATTTGGTTTAACTTCAGAAGGTGGATTAAACGATGCTTTAGCTTTTCCCTTTGTTTATTTTGGTCTTTCTGCGTTAAAAAATGATAATTGGAATGACTGGTTGAAACAGTGGATTGTTGTTGATTTAATTTGGGCGATCGCTGTTGCCATTATCATGGGAATTATTGTTGCAAAATCAATAGTTTGGATTGAAAAAAAAATCGAAAAACGCCGTCCTGCCGATGAATTGATGGAAGATTTTGTTGCCATCAGTACAATTTTACTCACTTATTCTTTGACTGAAATGGTTAATGGCTATGGATTTCTGGCAGTATTTGTGGCTGGGTTAATTGTCCAACGCAGTTACAGAAATCCGGAAAGGCCTTTAGCACAATTGGAATTTATTGAGCGACTTGAAAAGCTGCTAGAAGTTGGAACAATTTTACTACTGGGGTCAATATTATTATTCCAGCCAATGGTGAATTATGCTAGGCAATCTTTTTTAGTAATAATTTTGTTATTCTTGGTAATTAGACCTGTAGGAGTCTGGATTAGCACAATCGGTAAACGTCCTTTAAATTCACGCCGCCGCAATTTGGAACGAGGCACTCGTTGGCTACTGGGATGGTTTGGTATTCGCGGTGTTGGCTCTTTATATTATCTTGCTTATGCGTTTGGTAATGGTTTAAAAGATGAAGCAGCCGAACAAATTGCCTGGATAACTTACACTACTATTGTAGTTTCTGTGATTGTGCATGGTATTAGTGCCACTCCGTTAATGAAGTGGTATCAGGAGAATATTGCTAATCAAAAAAAGACTAATCCTCCCGCTACAATTGATGAATTTGAATAAATTCTTCAATTCTGTTAGCGCTGCGGTGTGTAGCTCATTCTGAAGTCTTCTTTTTAATTATCAGTAGGAATTTTAATTAAAAATTCTGTTCCTTCTCCTGGTTTGGACAAGCATTTAATTTCACCATGATGTTTTTCGACCACAATTTGATAGCTGATAGACAATCCTAAGCCTGTACCTTTACCTGGTGCTTTGGTGGTGAAGAAGGGGTCAAAAATGTGCGATCGCACTTCCTCTGGAATACCCAGACCATTATCAGCTATTCTAATTAAAACTTGATTATTAATAATTTGGGTACTAATCCAGATAGTCAAAGGAATTCTTGGGCATCTTTCTGCTGATTCTGAATACTTATGCTGTATAATTTTAAACTTTTCCTCTAATGCATCAACGCTGTTGCTCAGGAGATTCATAAACACCTGATTGAGTTGCGCCGGATAGCATTCAAGCAAAGGTAGGGTGCTATATTCTTTAATAATCTCAATAGCAGGGCGATCGCTACTGTTTTTCAGCCGATGCCCTAAAATTAGCAAAGTACTATCTAAACCTTCATGAACGTCTACTGCTCTCAATTCTGCCTCATCTGTACGAGAGAAGTTTCGCAATGATAGGACAATCTCATGAATCCGCTCTGCTCCTACCTGCATGGAGTCAACTGTTTTAGGTAAATCTTCAATAATAAAATCCAAATCAGTCTTGTCAATTTTCTTTTGCACATCTGGAATTCCCCGATAAAGTTTCACAACATCCAGCAGTTCTTGAGTATATTCTTTTAAATGTATGAGATTGCCAAAAATAAAACTAATTGGGTTATTAATTTCATGAGCGACACCAGCCAAGAGTTGTCCTAAACCTGCCATTTTTTCACCCTGAATCAATCGGCTTTGAGTTTGTTTTAATTCTTGCAAGGCTTGAGTAAGTTCTGAAGTTTGACGTTTAGTTTGTTCGAGCAATTCTGCTTGCTGAATCGCAATACCCAGTTGCACTCCTACTTGAGCTAGTAAATTAATTTCTTCTTCTTTCCAATAACGCGGTTGGGAATTTTGATAAGCAACTAACAAACCCCATAATTTTTCACCTTGGCGAATGGGAACGAAAGTTTCGTTGCGTGGAAGTTCATTATCATCATCTGTATCTTCAAAGCTTTCTATAATCAATGGTTGAGTTTGTACAACAGGTATCCAACCATCTTTGAAGGAATCTGCTACAAATTTACCGCTCCAATCTGAGTTAAAGCGATAAATTGCCACTCGCTCAACTTCAAGTAGCTCTCGCACAGCTTGAGTGGTGGTTCTAAAAATAGTTTGAATATCTAGAGATTGACGTATTTTATCAATAGTAGCAGCCAACAATTCTTGTCGTTCCATTGCTTTCTCTCGTTCGGTAGCTTCTGCTAACTGGACAGCTTGCATTTGAACTTGTTTAAAATAGGAATCTTGTTTTAATGCTACTCCTAATTGCTCGGCAATTTGAGTAGCAAATTCAATTTCCGACTGTTGCCAATGACGAGGAGCGTTACATTGATGAATACACAGCAATCCCCAAAGTTCGCCTTTCTTCAAAAGTGGAGCAACCATATTTGCACGCACTTGAAATGTCTCTAGGATTTGTATATAACAGCCTTGAAATTTACCTTGATAAATATCAGCGATCGCATTTACTCGACCTTGGGCATAAAGCGGTGCAAAATGTTCGCTAAAACAGTGATCGTAAACTTTTTCTGCTATTGCCGAAGTCCAACCGACAGCTACATCTTCATAAACAAATTCTCCTTCCCAATCATTTTGAGGATTAAAGCGGAACACTCCTACTCGGTCAGCTTTGAGTAATTGCCGCATTTCGGTAACAGATGTTTGAAAGATTGTATCTAAATCTAAAGATTCACGAATTCGAGCAATAACACTAGTTAATATCTTTTGTTGCTCTGCTTGATATCGAGCTTCATGCAAGAGTTTGTTATGTTGTAGAGCAACCCCTAAATTTTCCGCGATTTGGCTGACAAATTCAATTTCTGAAGACTGCCAAGTTCGAGGATTGCTGCATTGATGAACACACAATAATCCCCATAATTTTCCTTGCTTCAACAAGGGAACTACCAGATTAGCCCGCACTTGAAATCTGGCGAGAATCGCCGCATGACATTCACTTAATCCTGCATCGTAAATATCTGCTACTGCTTGTACCCGACCTTGTTGATAATCAATAGCAAACTGTTCTCCAAAACAGTGGTCGTAAACTTTTGCAGTGATTACTGAGTTCCATCCAGTTACAACATCCTCAGAAATAAATTCTCCTTCCCAGTTTTTTTGAGGATCAAAACAAAAGACTGCCACTCGGTCTGTTTGTAGCATTTGCCGGACTTCAGTGACAGAAGTTTGAAAAATTGTATCCAAATCCAAAGACTTACGAATACGAGTAATTACGCTAGTTAATGTCTTCTGTTGTTCTGCTTGATACTGAGCTTGTGCTAACAACTCATGGTGTCGTAGTACTACACCAATTTGTGTGCCGATTTTGCTGAGTGATTCAACTTCATAGGATTGCCATTCTCTCGGTAAGAGATTTTGATAAGCAGCAATAATTCCCCAAAGTTTATCTCCTTGAAGAATTGGGGCAGTTACAAAGGCTTTTGCTTGAAATTGTTCTAACAGAGTGAGGTGGCAATTTGTTAATCCGGCTTGATAAATGTCATTGACTGTAAATGTCTCGTTTTTAAGGTAGCGTCCCCCTTGAGTTTGTTGTAAATAAGTATCAGCGATCGCAGGTTGAATACCAACTAAGGCAGTCCATCCTTCGGCAAATGATTCAGCCACAAAATTACCACTCCAATCGTCATGGAAGCGAAAGATTGCAACTCGGTCAGCTTGTAACAGTTTGCGTATTTCTTCAGTTGTTGTTTTAAAGATGGTGTCAAGATCTAAATGTGAACGAATTGTATCAACAAGCTGAGCAATCACTTGGTCACGCTGGGCTGCTTGAGCTAATTTTGCAGCTTGTAATTGGACTTCATGGAGATGCTTTACTTGTTGAATCGCAACTGTTAAATGGTCAGCAATTTGACGAATAAATTCAATTTCTGATTCTTTCCAGTTCCGAGGCTCACTGCACTGATGGATGCAAAGTAATCCCCACAGTCTCTTCTCCCGTAATAAAGGGACAATGAGGTTGGCACGGATTTGAAATTGACCCAAAATTTTTGTATGACAATCACTCAATCCTGCCTGGGAAATGTCAGCAAGCGCTTGCACTTTTCCCTGTTGATAACTAGCAGCAAATTGTTCTCCAAAACAGTGATCGTGAACTTTTACTGCCATTGCTGAAGTCCAGCCAGGTGCAACATCCTCAGAAATAAATTCTCCTTGCCAGTCTTTTTGAGGATCAAATTGGAAGACTCCTACTCGATCGGCATTGAGCAATTGACGCACTTCTGTAACTGTAGTTTGAAAAATCGTCTTTAACTCAAGAGACTCCCGAATTCGTACAATCACACTCGCCAGAGCTTTTTGTTTCTCTAGTTGCTCTTGAAGTTGAGCGCTTGACAATAGAAGTTGATTTTCCGTGAAAGTTGAATTGAGTTCCATTGCTATTGATTTTAGGGATTTTTCTACAAAGATTTATCATGTCAAACTTCGTCTGATTGAACAGTGTCAAGCTTCTGAGTATGACAAACTTCTTCTTGAAGTATCCAATTCTTTAAAAAAAGATGGTTATTGTTATAATTCCCTTTTCTTGACCTATCTTCACAACTTGTTCACAATCAGTTATTAACGTTTCCAGTCCTGCGCAGTTTCCGACTTTTCTCAGGGCTGCGTTTGAGTTAGGGTCTAGATCGGCTAATGTGCTGAAGATTGTTATGGGTCATTGGTCATTGGTCATTAGTGCTTTGTAAACACAAATGACAGCCCTCATCAGTCAGAGTGCAATGGATCTATATTTTTTCGTCTCACGCAGAGGCGCAGAGGCGCAGAGAAGAGAACGCAAAGAAGTACTTTTGCAAGAAGTCTGATTTAAATGGATAACTGCTTAATTGTTGATTGTTCGTTAATTTAATTGGATGTGTAAGTAGAGATCGGCATCAAGTAGTAGCGTTTTTCGACGCACACAGAACTATGTAGACGGGCAGTGGCTCTTGTCTGCTTGGTGAAAAAAAATTCTTGTAATTTTCAAAGATTGCTTTGTTAATGCCTTCTAGTGCATCCACTAGCAAAAAAGCGATGTCTGGTCTACGCAGTTAACTAATTCCCGTTACACTAATGACAACTTATCAAAATTTCCCTGACAGACCCTAAAATTTAGGTTAAATGTTTTCAGTTATGTACTCTGCAAGAGTATTCAGGTATTCTTCGTGACACAAAAAGACCAAAAATCCTCTCGTTCCTTCGCTGGAATTGCTGGCATTGTTGCCATTGCCACATTAATTAGTAAAGTCTTTGGTTTAATTCGGCAGCAAGCCATCGCTGCTGCTTTTGGCGTGGGTGCGGCTGCTACTGCCTACAGCTACGCTTATATTATCCCTGGCTTTTTATTAATATTACTCGGTGGTGTGAATGGACCATTACACAGTGCGATCGTCAGTGTTTTAGCCAAGCGCAAGCAACAAGAAGCGGCTCCCCTAGTGGAAACAGTAACAACACTGGTGGGTGGATTGCTGTTACTGGTGACAGTTGCTCAAATTTTCTTGGCAGATGAGATTGTTGATATAGTCGGTCATGGTTTGGATGGCACAACCAGAGCGATCGCTATCCAACAAATCCAGATTATGGCACCAATGGCTTTATTTTCAGGATTAATTGGCATTGGTTTTGGTACTCTCAATACAGCCAATCAATATTGGTTACTCTCCATTAGTCCGTTATTATCAAGTGTTACCGTTGTTGCTGGTCTTGGTATCTTGGCTATGCAACTGGGCAAAGACATTATTAAGCCAGAATATGCTTTCATCGGTGGAATGGTGTTAGCTTGGGGAACCTTGGCAGGGGCAATTCTCCAGTGGTTAGTGCAGTTAATTGTTCAATGGCGATTAGGATTAGGCACACTACGCCTGCGGTTTGATTTTAAATCTCCTGGCGTCCAACAAGTAATTAAAATCATGACTCCGGCGACAATTTCCTCCGGAATGATGCCAATTAATGTCGCCACTGACCTTTATTTTGCTAGCCCGATACCTGGTGCTGCGGCAGGATTTAACTATGCCAATCTATTAGTACAAACTCCCTTAGGGATTATTTCTAATATCATTTTACTGCCGCTGTTACCTGTATTTGCGAAACTCGCCGACCCAGAAAATTGGCAGGAGCTAAAATCACGCATTCGTCAAGGACTTCTACTTACTGCTTTGACCATGCTACCGCTAGGAGCGCTGATGATGGCGCTATCTCTACCCATTGTCCAGGTAGTATATGAGCGCGGTGCTTTCAAGCCAGAAGCCACACAATTAGTGTCATCCTTACTAGTAGCCTACGGTATTGGGATGTTTGCTTATTTGGGACGTGATGTTTTAGTGCGGGTGTTTTATGCCTTGGGTGATGGCCAGACACCTTTTCGCATCAGTAGTTTTAATATTTTTCTCAACATCTTATTAGATTGGTTTTTGGTTAAACCTTTTGGCGCTCCCGGTTTGGTGTTAGCAACGGTGGGTGTAAATTTCGGCTCAGTTTTGATGCTCTTGTGGTTGCTCGATCGCAAACTCAATGGTTTACCTTGGCGTGAGTGGAGTGTGCCAATTCTGGGTTTAACTGCGGGAAGTGTGGTAGCCGGTGTAGCTAGCTATGGCACTTTGGTTGCTTGTCAACAAGTGTTAGGTAAAACAGGTTTACTGATTCTGCTGTTGCAGTTGTGCGTATCTGGTTTTGTGGGAATTGCCGTGTTTGTGGCGATCGCTTTATGGATGAAAATACCAGAGGTGAATATTTTGATATCTCGTCTGCGTCAGCGTTTTTTGAAAAAATAACTCTCTGGTAGATCCAAGTGGCTAAATTATAATTCAGCCACTTGGATCTAATATCTATGTTAAATTACTTATTTAATAGTCATTTATCAATACATTCGAGAAATGATAAATGACTAATGACAGTTCTTAGTGAAACTTAAAACGCGAAGTTATTAGACTGAGCTAGGGTGCTTTGAGATACACTATTAACAGTCAACAACGGTGTTGGACGAGCGCGACCTGTTGTACCATCTAGGTCAATATTCACAGTAGTATTAGTTCCCTCAATCCCAAAACTCAAGTAACCTTGGTTGGTTGCACTCTCATAGTCGAGGCTACCCAAGCTCAAGCTTTGGAATAATTGGCTCAAGTCAATTTTGTCAGTACCAGCGAGAAAATCAGTAATTTTATCTCCGGCATCTCGGATACTGGTATACACAAAGCGATCGCTGCCAGCACCACCAGTCAGGGTATCTGCTCCTTGTGAACCAGTAATCAGGTTGTTGCGATCGTTACCAGTCAGGGTATCGCGTCCAGATGTGCCTTTGAAAATTTGGCCTTGGGCATACAAGCTAATTGCTACCGCTTGGACATTGTTGTTCTCGTTTGTTTCGCCCTGATTGCTGCCGTAGTATCCTCCATCAGCGAAAAATAACAGGTAAACATCGCCTCCTGTTACATCGTTGGGAATCAAAATATCCCGAGTGAGTGTATAACTATCCCCAGATCCTAGAGGTGTATTCTCTCCTGTATAAGGCTCAGTGAGCCTGGTATCGCTGTTGTCAAAGAACTGGTCATCGGAAATGTAAATATAGTCATACCAGTTACCGAAAGCAGAAACTGTACCTTGGTTTTCAACTGTCCAAGATACAGAAATCGTCTCGCCTAATGTAGCTGTGGTTGGGGCATTGGCTGCTGTTACAACTAAATCCGGGGCAGTGAGGGTGATAACTTGGGCGAATATATTGTTGGTTTGATCGATTTCAGGCTCACTGTTGTCTCTACCTGCAACAAATAACAGGTAGACATCCCCAGTTCCCAGATAGGAGGGAATGGAAATGTCTTGGATGACTGTATAACTATCCCCAAACTCTGTAGATATCTCCCTATACCCTTGATAAAGCTTGGCGAGCTGGGTATCGCTGTAGTCGAAGAACTGGTCATTGGAAATGTAAATATAGTCATACCAGTCACCTGAAGTAATAGTTGTACCTTGGTTTTCAACTCTCCAAGATACGGAAATTGTCTCATTTAATGCAGCCGTGGTGGGGGCATTAGCTGCTGTCACGACTAAATCTGGGGCAACAATGGTGATGGCTTGAGCAAGAACGTTGTTGGTTTTATCGGTTTCACCTTGTTGGACACCGTTGTATCTTCTACTATTAGCGACAAATAACAGGTAGCGATCGCCAGGTCTTACGTAGCCACGAATATAAATGAAACTGGTAGCTGTATAACTACCCCCAGATGCTAGAGGTGTATTCTCTCTTGTATTGCGATAGGTGAGCGTAGTATCGCTGTCGTCTAAGAACTGGTCATCGGAAATGTAAACTGTGTCATCCCAGTCACCGAAAGCAGAAACTATACCTTGGTTTTTAACTGTCCAAGATACAGAAATTATCTGGTTTAATCCAGTGGTGGTTGGGGCATTAGCTGCTGTGACAACTAAATCTGGGGCATTTATGGTAATGGCTTGGGCGAATACATTGTTGGTTTCATCGGTTTGAGTCTGTAGGCGTTGTAGATCGGTGACAAATAATAGGTAGCGCTCGCCTCCTGCCACATCGTTGGGAATATAGATGTCCTGGGTAATTGTATAACTAGCCCCAGATGCTAGAGGCGTATTCTTTCCTGTATTGGGGCTGCTGAGATAGGTATCGTTGTAGTCGAAGAACTGGTCATCGGAAATGTAAACTCTGTCATACCACTCACCGAAAGCAGAAACTGTACCTTGGTTTTTAACTGTCCAAGATACAGAAATCGTCTCACGTAATGCAGCGGTGGTTGGGGCATTAGCTGCTGTGACAACTAAATCTGGGGCAGCAACGGTAATGGCTTGGGCGAATACATTGTTGGTTTCATCGGTTTCACCCTGGTTTTTGTTTCTATCCGCAACAAATAATAGGTAGCGATTGCCTGTTGCTATATGGAAGGGAATAGAAATGTTCCGGGTAATTGTATAACTAGCCCCAGATGCTAGAGGCGTATTCTCTCCTGTATTGCGGTTGGTGATATAGGTATCCCCCTCGCCGAAGAACTGGTCATCGGAAATGTAGATATAGTCAAACCAGTCACCGAAGGCAGAAACTACACCTTGGTTTTTAACTGTCCAAGATACAGAAATCGTCTGACGTAATGCAGCGGTGGTTGGGGCATTAACTGCTGTGACAACTAAATCTGGGGCATTTATGGTAATGGCTTGGGCGAATACATTGTTGGTTTGATCGGTTTCACCCTGGTTGTTTCCAGCCGCAACAAATAACAGGTAGACATCGCCTCCTACAGAGTTGGGAATAGAAATGTCTTGGGTAATTGTATAACTAGCCCCAGGTGCTAGAGGCGTATTCCTTCCTGTATTGCGCCTGCCGAGATACCTATCCTGGTCATTGAAGAACTGGTCATCGGAAATGTAAATATTGTCTTCCCAGTCACCGAAAGCAGAAATTATACCTTGGTTTTTAACTGTCCAAGATACAGAAATCGTCTGGCCTAACGCAGCGGTGATTGGGGCATTAGCTGCTGTGACAACTAAATCTGGGGCAGCGAGGGTGATGGCTTGGGCGAATACATTGTTGGTTTCATTGCTTTCATCCTGTTGGATGCCGTAGTATCCTCCATCGGTGACAAATAACAGGTAGCGATTACCTGTTGCTTGGTAAGGGGGAATCAAAATGTCCTGGGTAATTGTATAACTAGCCCCAGATGCTAGAGGCGTATTCTCTTTTATATTGCGGCTGGTAAGTGCTGTATCTCTGTAGTCGAAGAACCGATCGTCGGAAATGTAAACGTAGTCATACCAGTTAGCGAAAGCAGAAGCTATACCTTGGTTTTTAACTGTCCAAGATACAGAAATCGTCTCACCTAATCCAGCTATAGTTGGGGCATTAGCTGCTGTCACCACCAAATCTGGTTGCCCCAGGATGATGGCTTGGGCGAATACATTGTTGGTTTCATCAGTTTCACCCTGGTTGCTGGATCCTCTATTGGTGACAAATAACAGGTAGCGATCGCCTCCTGCTACATCGTTGGGAATATCAATATTCTGGGTGGCTGTATAACTATTCCCAGTTCCTAGAAAGCCTGTGTAGCGTCGTTGGGTAAGATAAGTATCAGTACTGTAGTCCAAGAATTGGTCATTGGAAATGTAAACGTAGTCATACCAGTCACTGAAGGCATAAACTGTACCTTGGTTTTTAACTGTCCAAGATACAGAAATCGTCTCACCTAATCCAGCTATAGCCGGGGCATTAGCTGCTGTCACAACTAAATCTGGGGCATTTATGGTGATGGCTTGAGCGAATACATTGTTGGTGTAATTGGTTTCACCCTGGCCTCTGTAAGTATTTGCTATAAATAAAAGATAGCGATCGCCTCCTGGTACGTAGTTAGAAATATTAATATTCTGGGTGACTGTATAGCTACCCCCAGATGCTAAAGGCGTATTCTCTCTTGTATCCCAGGTGGTAAGATAAGTATCGCCATAGTTGAAGAACTGGTCATCGGAAACGTAAACGTAGTCATACCAATCACCGAAAGCAGAAACTGTACCTTGGTTTTTAACTGTCCAAGATACAGAAATTGTCTGGCCTAATGTAGCCGTGGTTGGGGCATTAGCTGCTGTCACAACTAAATCTGGGGCAGTGACAGTGATGGCTTGGGCGAATACATTGTTGGTTTCATCGGTTTCACCCTGGTCGTTGTCTGTATCTGCAACAAATAACAGATAGCGATCGCCTGTTGCTACGCTGGAGCTAAGAGAAATATTCTGGGTAGCTGTATAGCTACTTCCAGCTGCTAGAGGCGTATCGTCTCCTGCATAGCGGTTGTCGACATAGGTATCGCTAGAGTCGAAGAACTGGTCATCGGAAATATAAATATAGTCATACCAGTAGTTTGCCAAGACAGAATCTGTACCAAGGTTTTTGACTGTCCAAGACAGGCGAATCGTCTCACTTAATGTGACATATACTGGAGCTGTCACAGAAGACACTATCAGGTCAATATCTTTCATCAATAATCTCCCAATTGTTTAATAGATGCTGCTTTTTTCCCACACAAACACCAATCTTGCCGCAAATTGGGGTAACATCCAGCAGGATTTTTGAGCAATCCCCCTGCTTTATAGCAAGGGACTGGGGACTGGTGACTGGGTGAAAAGTCTACTTGCGCCAATGTCTCTACATATTTGCCAGCTAGAGCCGGAATTTCCACCTCTGTGGACTCTTTGGTGGCGATCGCCTCTGTGGTATCCTACGGTAAGCTGCTCTGAGTATACAAAGTCATTTATCAATACATTGGAGAAATGACTTTTGACTAATAACAGTTCTCAGTGAAACTTAAAACACGAAGTTATCAGACTGAGCTAGGGTACTTTGAGATACATCGATGACAGTTAATAAGGGTGTTGGATAAAGGCAACCTGCTGTGCCATCTAGGTCAATCAGGACAGTAGTATTATTTAAGACAGTACCAAAGCTTAAATAGCCTTGGGTTGTTGAACTCTCATAGTCAAGGCTGTCCAAGCTCAAGGTCTGGAATAATTGGCTCAAGTCAATTTTGTCAGTACCAGCTACAAAATCAATAATATCTCCTCCATCGCAGATACTTGTATAAACAAATCGATCGCTGCCAGCACCACCTGTGAGGATATCTGCCCCTTGCAAACCAATAATGAGGTTGTTGCGATCGTCACCAGTCAGGGTATCGTGTCCAGATGTACCGTTGAAAATTTGGTCTTGAGCATACAGGCTAATTGCTAATGCTCCCACATTATTGTCCTCGTTTGTTTCGCCCTGATTGTTGCCGTAATCTCCTCCATCAGCGACAAATAATAGGTAAACATCCCCTGCTGATAGGAAGTTGGGAATAGAAATGTCTTGGGTGGCTGTATAACTATCCCCAGATGCTAGAGGCGTGTTTTCTCCTGTATGGCGATCGGTGAGTCTGGTATCGCTAGAGTCGAAGAACCGATCATCGGAAATGTAAACCGCGTCATACCAGTCACCAGAGGCAGAAACTATATCTTGGTTTTTAACTGTCCAAGATACAGAAATCGTCTCACCTAATGCAGCTGTAGTTGGGGCATTAGCTGCTGTGACAACTAAATCTGGGGCAGTCAGGGTGATGGCTTGGGCGAATACATTGTTGGTTTCATCGGTTTCGCCCTGATTGTTGCCGTATTCTCCTCTATCAGCGACAAATAATAGGTAGACATCTCCTGCTGCTAGGAAGTTGGGAATAGAAATGTCTTGGGTGGCTGTATAACTATCCCCAGATGCTAGAGGCGTATTTTCTCCTGTATGGCGATCAGTGAGATAGGTATCGCTTTCGTCGAAGAATTGGTCATCCGAAATGTAAACTGCGTCATTCCAGTCAGCAAAAGCAGAAACTACACCTTGGTTTTTAACTGTCCAAGATACAGAAATTGTCTCACCTAATGCAGCCGTAGTTGGGGTATCAGCTGCTGTGACAACTAAATCTGGGGCAGTCAGGGTGATGGCTTGGGCGAATACATTGTTGGTTTCATCGGTTTCAACCTGATTGTTGCCGTAATCTCCTCCATCAGCGACAAATAATAGGTAAACATCGCCTGCTGCTAGGAAGTTGGGAATAGAAATGTCTTGGGTGGCTGTATAACTATCCCCAGATGCTAGAGGCGTGTTTTCTCCTGTATAGCGATCGGTGAGTCTGGTATCGCTAGAGTCGAAGAACTGGTCATCGGAAATGTAAACCGCGTCATACCAGTCACCGGAGGCAAAAACTACACCTTGGTTTTTAACTGTCCAAGATACAGAAATCGTCTCACCTAATGCAGCCGTAGTTGGGGCATTAGCTGCTGTCACGACTAAATCTTGGGCAGTCAGGGTGATGGCTTGGGCGAATACATTGTTGGTTTCATCGGTTTCAACCTGATTGTTGTAGTATCCAGTATCCGCGACAAATAATAGGTAGACATCGCCTGTTGCTAGGAAGTTGGGAATAGAAATGTCTTGGGTAGCTGTATAACTATCCCCAGATGCTAGAGGCGTATTCTCTTTTGTGTAGCGGCTGGCGATCGCAGTATCGCTAGAATCAAAGAACTGGTCATCGGAAATGTAAATATAGTCATACCAGTTAGCGAAGGCAGAAATTATACCTTGATTTTTAACTGTCCAAGATACAGAAATCGTCTCACCTAATGCAGCCGTAGTTGGGGCATTAGTTCCTGTGATAACTAAATCTGGGACATTTATGGTGATGGCTTGGGCAAATACATTGTTAGTTTCATCGGTTTCAAGCTGATTGTTACCGTAGTATCCACTATCTGCAACAAATAACAGGTAGCGATCGCCTGTTTCATGGTATGAGGAAATATAAATCTTCCAGCTAATTGTATAGCTAAGACCGGCTTCTAGAGGCGTTTTTTCTCCTGTCCAGGCATCACTGAGATATTTATCGCTAGAGTCCAAGAACTGGTCATCGGAAATGTAAACTGCATCAGACCAGTCATTTAAAGCAGAAACTGTACCAAGGTTTTTGACTGTCCAAGACACAGAAATAGTTTCACTTAATGCAGCAGTAGTTGGGGCATTAACTGCTGTGACAACTAAATCTACATCTGGAGTGGTGAAGGTGATGGCTTGGGCGAATACGTTGTTGGTTTCATCAGTTTCACTCTCGTTGTTTCCTCTATCCGCAAAAAATAACAGGTAGCCCCCGCCTTTTGCTACATATGAGGGAATATAAATGTCCTGGGTAGCTGTATAACTACCCCCAGGTGCTAGAGTCGTATTTTCTGTATAGGGGCTGGTGAGTTGGATATCGCTGTAGTCGAAGAACTGGTCAGCAGAAATGTAAATTGCGTCATACCAGTTAGATGAGGTAGAAACTGTACCTTGATTTGTGACTGTCCAAGAGAGTGGAATAATTTCGCCTAAAGTCACATATAGTGGAGCTGTCACAGAAGATACTATCAGGTCAATATCGTTCATAAATTATCTTCAAATTGTTTAATAGATGCTGCTTTTTTTCCAACATCAACACCAATCTACCCGCAATTTGAAACAAAATTTACACTAGAATTTTTGAACAGTCTCCCTGTTTTACAAAGGTCATTTGTGGGGGTGTGGTATTTAATTGGACAGCATATTTTCAGGAAACAGAAGTACATTATATTACACTATATACGTCTCAAAACTACGCACAGAGCTTATTCTAATTGGTGAATTTGTCTATTCGTCGTTACCCGCCTATCAATAAGTTGTTGGTGTGGGGATAATAGTTTCATTTAGTAGTAAGTAAAACGGTGTAAATAATTAAAGGTTTGTAATGAGGACTAAAGTCCTCTAATAAAGACTGAAGTCCCTACTACGAAATAGATGCCAAGCTTTTTACATTACTTCACATAGTTTGGTTTTTTCAAGTCGTTGTACTTATATTTAGCTGAGATGGTGAGTTGAGAAACTTAGTGTTTGCAACTTTTTGTTAAATTCCAAACTCAGTACTCCATCGCCCTATCGGGTGAAAAACAATTCAACCAGTAAGGTGAACCGACTGTGGGAGGTTACATTTTGTAAAAAAAGAGATTCTGGTACTAGAGAACATTGATATTACCTAACTCTAGTGAGAAGAATTTTATGAAACTGACAAAATTAGCTGCCTCTGCGATCGCTGTTGCTTCTATTATCCTTTCAGGTGGTATTGCATCTGCTCAAACAGCGGGCACAAACGGTAATTATATTGGTGCTGGTATTGCGGCTGGTGCAACCAGTGGCGGACAAGGAAACGATGATGCACAACTTGGCGCAAATGTCCAAGGACGTTACGCCGTTCCTAAAACACCTCTTTCGGTGCGAGGTTCTGTACTGTATGGTGGTGATGCCGCTGCCATTATGCCCATAGTCACTTACGATGCGCCCATCGCCAAAAACACTAACGTTTACTTCGGTGGTGGTTATTCTTTTGTAACTGACAAAGGTCAAAACAGCCCATTGGGCAATCGCAATGCACCTGTAGTTACCCTTGGTGTTGAATCAGAAGTTACCAACAATGTCATCGCCTATGGTGATACGAAATGGGGCATTGACGCTTATAGAAATAGTGATGCTGATGCTGTGAGCTTCCAAGCAGGATTGGGCTATCGCTTCTAGCGATCGCAACGGCTGATTCCGAAGCTAAAGCAATGATATCTGCCAACTGCGATCGCGCTTCACAACATCATACAGCCTATTTCAGGTCAATAAAGTACACAGGTAGGGGCACAACATGTTGTGCCCCTACAATTATCTGTACCTCACGCCTGTTGCAATTTGCTGTATCTGAGTGTAGATACTCAGAGGTTGTTTGAAAAGTGATTTGCTGTCATTTTAGGCACTTGTAGATCCCCCCATGAGCAACTGGCGTGGATTTAGGGGGATCTAGAACTTTTCGATACCGACAAGAGAACTTTTCAAACATCCTCTGAGATATAAATATCTTTGTTAATCATTTTTATTTATGAGTTTGAAAAAAAATGGTATTGGCTATTATTTATAGTTTCTTTTAGAGTAAAGTTATAAATTTTTAATGCTTGTATCAGAAATTACTTATGGACAAGATTAATCCGATTCCAGAAATAGTTGGTGAAACAACCGACGTGGAATCTTGGCTGATTCGCTCAGGGCTAAGATTTTCAGACTTAGGAGACGATGCTACCAGTAGAGCAATTCGTAAACAATGGCGAGAGTACCAAGCCGCAGTCCAAAGATGCTGTGCAATCTTACACCAACCACCATCACGAGTTCAATTGGGCGGCGATTATGCCAAGCTGAGAATACCTCGTGGTTTGAAGAAGGACGCGGGGACGCGGGGAATAATCAATGACAAATGACAAATGACAAATACCCAACCCATTACCTAAGATCCTTATTTTTGTTAGCAATTTGGCTTTGGTAGTGTCGCCATTTTTCTTGCTGACGCGCTCTTTTCTCGTCGGTTAGGCTATCGAAACAATAGGCACAGGAGATACCTTGCTCATACTTGGGCGAAACTTTATCTTCCTCAGAAATCGGACGCCCACAACAGAGGCATAATTCATAACTTCCTGACTCCAACCCATGACTGACGGCTACCCGTTCATCAAAAACAAAACATTCCCCTTCCCATAAACTTTCTTGGGCTGGAATTTCCTGCAAATATTTGAGAATGCCACCTTTGAGATGATAGACTTCTGCAAAGCCTTGGGCAAGCATAAAGGATGAGGCTTTTTCACAACGAATGCCCCCTGTACAAAATAGAGCAACTTTTTTGTGTTGCGTTGGATCGAGGTGGTGGCGTACATAATCGGGAAATTCCCGGAATGACTCAGTTTGGGGATTTTCTGCTCCTTGAAAAGTACCGATATTCACCTCATAATCATTGCGGGTGTCAATCACGGTTACTTCCGGATCGGAAATTAAATCATTCCATTCCTGGGGAGTGACATAGGTGCCGACTCGTTCGTTTGGGTCAATTTCTGGCAACCCTAAAGTGACAATTTCTTGCTTCAACCGCACCTTCATCCGCTCAAAAGGTGGAGTTTGGGTGTAAGATTCTTTGTGTTCTAGATCGGCTAGACGGGAGTCAGAACGCAGAAACCAGAGAACAGAATCAATCGCCTGACGCGAACCTGCGATCGTACCGTTAATTCCTTCTTCTGCCAGCAAAATTGTTCCTTTGACACCTTGCCCTTGGCAGTAAGACAGCAGAGGTTCTCGTTTATCGGCAAAATCTGGCAGCTTGACGAATTTATATAGTGTTGCGACGACCTGAATATTTTCTGGCTTCATCCCTTTAGTAATTGAACAAGATAAGTTACAATAACAACGGCAAACAAAGTTACCTACTATTTTAATTTTACGGGGGTTTAGCTCAGTTGGTAGAGCGCCTGCTTTGCAAGCAGGATGTCAGCGGTTCGAGTCCGCTAACCTCCATTGCCACCCAGAGTTAAATACGGTAGTCTCAGCAGCAACGCAGACATGAGGCATATTTTTATCAACCAAAAAGTTCAAAACTTATGCTCCCAAGGCAATAACTTGAGTTTGTTTGACAAGCTCGGTAGCATAAGCTAAAGCAACTTCAACCTGTATTTGGGTAAGTTTGTATCCCAGATTCCGCAGGTGCGATCGTAAAATGCTGTATTTTTAAAAATGACCTAAATGCTGCATTTTAGAAGCATGACAGCATCACCATTAGATATAAGAGTACAAGATATTGACCACTGCGGCATAGTCGCAGGCATATGTGACGAAATGGAACAACTGCGAGCAAATCAACCGGCTACTAGGAAGCCATCCGCAAGAAATAATCAGTGCAGGTCAAGTGGTAAAAGCAATGATTCTCAATGGATTAGGGTTTGTCAGCGCCCCATTATATCTATTTGAAAAATTTTTTATTGGCAAAGCCACAGAACATCGCAGTTGACCAAAGCCCAAACCGAACTTAAACAGTTATCTCAACAGCAGTTTGCTTGTGAAAAAGATGCCCACCTTGCTGCTGAACGTATGAATTGTAGGTTGCCTTTACATCAGCTAGTTGAGATCAAAGTAGTTGAAATTTCGCAGCATCAGGGACGTGGTAGACCGCGAAAGAATGCTGTTATAGAAAAGCACTATCAACTTTGTGCAACACTTGAACCCAAACAAACTTCTATAGATATTGAAGTTCAACGAGCCGGTAGGTTTCTCCTCGCT
>NZ_JACJRQ010000078.1 GCF_014697355.1 Nostoc calcicola FACHB-3891
TATGTCTGTTAATTTAAATTAACAGACATACCTGTTAAATAACTGGTTACTCGACCTGTGATGCCTGCATTAACTAGTTAGGCTAATCTGTTCTACTTATTTATCACTTGTTATATTTGCATTAACTAGTTATTTGGTCTTTTATAGGTGAAAGTCGCTTCCTGATTAGGTTGTAGCTTCTGGTTATTTATCTATTCTCAGCGATCTTAGATAACCTGTTAGATTATTTGTTATGTCTGCAATCATCCTGTTAATTATAATATAACAACTTGCTGGAAGCAGTATAACAGGTATTTGCATGTCACCTGTTATATTGCTCTATTTAACAGGTTAGGTAGTTTCTAACAATTTGCTTGGAAGGTGCGATCGCATTCCATGATTCCTCTCTATTAGTTATGCCTCATTATTTTTATCTGGCATAACTGTTTTGAGCGCTTTTTCTATTTCTTCAATAGCTGTATCAATTGCATCCAATCGCTTACGATTTTCCCATTCTCGGTACGCTTCTGTGACTGCTGGATCGGTAGGTAGTCCCGTACTGCTGCCTACCCTGCCTATGTGCTGATGGCAGGTGTATTCTCGATTCTTGCCGCGTTTGACAATTCCTTTTAACCTTTCCTTTGGGTTACGCTTAAAAATTGGTTCATTGGCTTGCCACTTAGCGTACTGATACCAATAAATTTCACCATCTTTTTTATACTGCTTTCGCACCTCATATTCATGAATCCATGCCCCTGGCGGTGACATCGGTTCATCGATTAGCTGCTGTCTAATCTCCTTCAATGGCTGAAGTTTATCTATGATTTGGTCGATGCGGTCTGTCATCGCAGTTATAAGAGTTATGCCTATTCAAAATTTTAAGGCATAACCCTTATAACTGCGAAGCGGTGTCCGCGATCGCTCCCAACTTCTTCGGCTTGGCATCCAAAGCTAACCTAGCTGTTACTGGTTATTAGTGCTTGTATAACTGGTTAGCTAGCTTGTAACAATTTGCCTTGGGGCGATCGCCCCAATCTTTGCCCAAGGCTCGGCGATATCCTACGGGCAAGTATGGTGAACTTTTAGCGACATCATACGGATAGCCCGAAGGGCGAGGCATAACTCCAACTTCAATTAAATTAAAGTACTTTAAATCACCTAACTAAAGAATATCTACGTGAATACTTTGCCGCAAGGACTCACTTATTTTATTAAACAAAAACCCACTTGCTTGCGGCGATCTAGACTATATTCTATATGGCTTATAGCATTTTTCGGTCTACCGTTTTAATTGAGGTATTTTAGCGATGTGCTTGCGGTCAGCTTTAAGTGTAGATTTATGCATTACGTACTTAAATCTGGCTGCTGTGGTGTAAATCCCTGGTTGAGAATTTTTCATCGTCAATAGTTAGCCATCGGCACGATGCCTACGGTGTTCTCGATCGCTCCCACTCCACACCCCACAATCCCCTACACCTTGCTCAACAGAGCTTGTTGATATTTCGGCATTCGGCATTCGGCATTGGGTATTGGTTCAGGGGGCATTGGGGGCGATGGCACTTGCTATTCACTCCTCAATCGCCCTGGTTACGTCTGTGTTGCCTTTCAACTGCTGTTGTATCTGGTCTAATCCATTGCTAACTATCAACATTTGGGATAAAGGCGCACATCCCTCTGTCACAAGCGTTTCAAAAGCTTCCAAAATGTCGTAGGGTTTTCTCTCTAGTCCGAGTAATTTAGCTCGTCTCTCAGAAACTTTTAGCAATATCGCAGCTGCTCTGACACTACCTTGTTCAAGCTGAGGCATTATATACATCTCGATTTGTTCTAAGAGTAAAAGCTCTTTTTCTCTAAGAATGGATTTGAAAGTTTTGGTTGTTTCTGAAGAAGGGACTGGAATTTTTTCTAGTAAATTTACCTCTGGCTTTTTATGCTCGTTCTGGTTGGCAAGAAAATCTTTTCGAGCTTTTTCCACTTCATCTCGAAAAGTTTCAGATTTAAGCCAAAGGCTTACAGCCTGTCGGCTAACTGACAGGCTTCGTGCTACCTCGCTTGGTCGTAACCCTTGAGATAGTAGGATGACGGCTTGCTTCTTTCTATCTTCAGACAATGGCTTGACAACTTGTCAATAACTCTTCTATTCTGTCAAATTGTCAAGCTAATTGCGATTGCCAAGTTTGGATACTACAAAAATTGACTAGCTATGCAAATTCTAACCAGTGGCTAGTAATAGTTGATTTAAAGGAATTTCGCATTCTTGCTTGTCGCCCCAGCATTTACGAGCAATTGCTATTCCCCCTCTGACAGCTTTCAAAACATAACTTCGGAAGTGGGAACCAAAACCCGTTTCCTTAATTTCAGCTTGTGTAGCGATCGCCTGCTGTGCCAATTGCTCTAAAGACAATTGTCGCTGATATTCTTGATGAAGTTGCCAAATCCGCGATTGTTCATCCTGAGTCAGCAGAGGCCACGCTTGAACAATTTCTGATTGGCTAAGATTGACTTCTGTCCACTGGGAAACTTGCCGCAGTTTCGCTGCTACTAATTCTAGTGATGACTGATGGCTAAGAACTTCAGGGATTGCTATTTCTATTGCCTTAGCAGTTACTAATTCGACAGCCTCAGTCGTTGGCATTTCTGTTACTTGAGTCGTTGCTACTTCCACCTGAGATTGCATCTCTGCTAATTGCTGAAGTGCTACTGCTTGCCTTTGTCTTTCCTCAAGTACTAATTGTTCTCTGGCCAGCTGTTCTAGTTGCTGCTGCTTATATTTCAAAGTCATAGCTTGCAAAACCGCTATCCTATCAGCATCTAAAGCAGTTTCTTGTCCTAACTTGTAATATACAGTATCATCTGTACCTTTGCGGCTTTTAACCAACTTCAACCCAATTTTACCTAACAGGCGGTTAATAAATTTTATTATTTGAGTATCTTTGGTGATGGTAAAACCAAATGCTACCTTTATAAAATTACTCTTTTTATTACGCTTTAAAAGCGTCATAAACCAATCTTGTAAGCTTGGAGCGCTCTCATAATACTCAGTTTTAAAATCATCCAATTTGATAAGCTCAATTAGTTTAGATTGGATAAACGCATCAACTTTAGTAGAAAAAGTACGAACGTCTTGCAGGCAAGTAACACCATTAAAGAATTGCTTAAGTTTATATCTCCAATGTTTTCTATCTATTTCTTTTGTAGCTTCTGGATTTTGTAACATCCAGAACAATTTAACTTGATTTAGCCAGCGTCGGTTATTTGCAAATACCGCTTTATAGATAAACTCTTGTGTTAGTTCAATTCCTGGTAATTCCTCTGTCAAATGTGCTTTAATTGATTGATATTCCTCATCCTCTGTTTTGTGAAATTTCCTATCAATTTGCTTGGCTTCTTCAATAGTAATATTTTGGGCATTAGAAACCATCGAAGCTCTATGCTGCTTGACTTCTTCTTTCTCTTCTTTAATTAAATCACCAGTGTTTGTTCGATCAGTAATTGTGTAATCTACTAAATTATGTCCCTCGTCAATTAATTCTTGACGTAATTGCAAAGCCAACTGACTAAGAGCATAATTCCTTCTGGCTTTTAACTTGCAAAATAAATCAATGTGAGGATTATTCCAGCTACCATTTTCACCCATCATCCCTTGTAGAGCTTCAATGAGGTGAGGCAATATCTCAGCATCAGAATCAACCCCTTTGGCTTTCTCTTTAGCGAGATATAAAGCAGTTTCAATTAGATTATCAGTAGTTTCATGGTACTGAAACATTTGTTTTTTAATTACATCTGGCAAGAAAGATGTATGGTCGTTTTCGGCATTACTAGCTCTGTCTTTACACCAAAGAATTCTAGGAACTGCCTGACGAACACGGGCTAACCCCTGTCTACCTTGAGATGGTTCTAAGTTACCAAAAATTAACGCATAAACACAACTGTAGTAGATAATATCGATAGAACAACCTACACCTAAGCTTGGGGTATAAATAAGGATTTTAGGTTGGTATTTTTCTGTGCTTTCATTAGGACGTTTGACAAAGTTTTTACCAAAATCTGTTTGTGTAATTTTAGAATCAATCCTAATTAATCCGCCGATTTCCTTTTTAAGATAAGGGTATTTTTTAATCAAAGCATTAGCGATTGCTTCAGCCTCAGCTTGATTATCAGTATATAGTGCGATCGGTTTACAGTTTTTATCTGCTAAATGGTCAAATATTTGGGTAAGAATTTCATCTCGCTTACCAGTGTGAAATTCAATATCCCATTTATCCTGATCTGGTCTGATGTAGTTGTGACGCACGATGAAAGGTATGTGCTTAGGTGCAATACTGGTTAGGTATTCATAGCTGATATCTGTCAAGTCAGCATCTGCACCAATGATTAAGCCATCATTGTCCAGACATTCCTTTAGCTTTACTTCTAAAGTATGAAGAATTTTTGAGCGTCTGTCTCGGCAAGTACTACTACTAGAGACATGAGCTAAACCTAACTCAATCTCATCGATGATTACCAAAGTATCAGACCAGTCACGGTCAAATAATTTTGATAAGCTATCCCAACATAAACCAATTTCGCCAATAGTTTCTAGAACTGTCGCTGTTTGAATAATTTCACTATCATGTTGGAATTCTTGAGGTTTATCAAGGTCAGCATCCTCTAACCAAGTAAATTCCCACTTAACAGCCTGTTCTCTACCAAGGGCAATTCTGGCATTAATTGAAATAAACTTTTTACCTGTTTTTTCATGCCAAATACGCTCTATATTTAGTCGTTTGGCGCTGCCTAATAAGTCTAATTGATAGGGTTCTTCAATTACTCTCTTCTCCCAATATCCACCGCACCATTCACGTTTTATCAAATTAATTTGGTGACTCTTTCCACTACCTTTAGCAGCATTTAATAATACAATTCCAGCACGAGGAATTTTATTGGTTAGGTCTGGTAGATATTTTTGGTTAGGATCGCACTCTATATCAGATGCATAAGATAAAGTATGTAATTTTTTTTGAACTGCTGCAACTTTCTCATCATAGTTATCAATAAATTCTTGCTTGTCTGGCTTAATTCCCCCATATTTTTGACATAAAGCAATAAACCTTTCCAAAGAAATGTACTCAATAAATTGATGTTTTTCAATCGGTAGTTCATCAATATCATTGCAAGTTTTATTACTTTGACCCCACCAAGCAAAACGGCATTCATAGCCAAGCGAAGATAAAAACTCGTATTGTTCAATCCACTTTTGAGGCACACTAGATTGGTTTGCTACATCTCCAGCATCAAGAGCAAAAATTACTGATTTTGTAGAATGTTTTTCAGATAGATGAGCTAGTGACTTCTCTGTAAACTTAGGGCTATTACTAAAGCGTCCACCTGGCGCACCTAAAACTGGAACACCTAAGCGATCGCTTGCAATATTTGGCTTGATAATGATTCCCTCAGTTACCCATATAGAATCACCTACAAATTTACTTGGTTCAATAACAGTTATTGGTATTTCACCATTTAAGTGAACTGTTACCCCATCTGGTTTTCTCTTGGTGGCACTTGTCAGAGTGCGATAACGCCCATTTTCAGACTCATTAAGTCTTATTCCCAACGTAACGATTAAACCGTCATGGTTGACAACAGGTGCAACAATTGCGTTTGTATGAACATTTAAAACGCCATTATCTAAAATTCCCGGTAGGTTGTAAGGAAAATCCTGTTTAAATTTCTGCCATCCCCTAACGCTTTTATATCCGTGTCTTTCGATTTGTTCATGTGTTAGACCACGGGCTAAAAGCTTTCGGCGATCGCTCTCCAATAAAACCAACTCAGCCAGAAGCAGGCGATACCACTTATCGCGCTCTAATGCTGGCATCTGCTTCTCTATTCGTAATTGATGCTGCTGCTTTTGTGCTTCCAGAAATTTACGACGCTCGCGCTCCCTTTCTTCTATGGCTTGATTTGAAAATATTTGTGCGTCCTCTATTGCTTGCCACATTCCAAACCCGTGACGGTCTTGGCCACGATAGATGTAACCAATAGGGTTTACAGCTTTGCGACAAAATATTAATCCAGTTTCTTGTGATTGCCTGCTATCTTTGCAGCCATCCTCACAAATACATTTTCCTTTGAGAAGGGTAAAGCCAGTACCTTTTCTCGGAGTAAGCTGATCTGAGAAGTTTTTGGTATCGAACCGCTCTAAGGTGTTCATGCTGCCACCTCTTCAGTTTGCTGATTGCTTACCTCGCTTACCGAGTAGAGGGGAGCATCGCAACGACCACATCTGACGAAGCCTAAATCATCTTTGAACCGAATAATTACTAAGCCGCGTTGATATTGGCAGCTTGGGCATGGAGATTGTAAAACGGTTGTACCTTGGCTGTAGGGTGCTTTCATACCACGCCCCCTTGCAGACAAGCCAGTATGAAAATCGCTGTATCGTCTGTAATTCCAATGCTTTCAAGCGTTTCAATTACTTTAGTTAATTGATGAGCATAAATTGATAAAAATAGTTTATTTTTAGGGAGGGTTTGCGTTAGAATACTACTAAGTTTTTCATTCGCAAACCCCGACCTGTCGTAAGTTAGGGGTTTTTGCATTTCTGGCTGTTCCTGTAATGGTGGACAGCCCTTTAGCTTTTAAATTTCGACTTTGTATTGATTAATTAGGTAAGCTGGGAATAGTTATTAAAATTAGACTTTCTGGTGGCAGAGTTTTGGGGCTGAAACGTCTGTTAAACGTTTCATGAGGCTTACCGTAGATTGATTTGCGATCCTCTAAAAGCTTTGGGCTTTGCTACTAGTTTTTTTTGCTAATTGAGTTTAATTACATTAGACATGGAGCTACCTGTTTTTTTGTTGAGGTAGTCGCGAAATTAATCGCCCTAATAGACCTAACATACCTGTTTTTTTAGAAATTCCTAGATGTTTTACGATGTCTCCTCTCTTCTTCCACAATAAAAAATCATGTATTTTTTATTACTCACTAATAAAGCTCAACTCTTGATTTAGTGATAAAAGCCGACAAAAACAAGGTAGCTTTATCGCGTATTTTTTGATTTTGACCGGATTTATACGTAGAAATTGCAAGCTCTGGTTTGCTGTTTCAGCAAATTTAATGATGCGATCGCAAATGTTCGGTTCCGATCCGCAGATCCGCCATACTATGCTTTTATACACACGGTACGGATCGAGCTTGTTAGTTTGAGGTGAGTAAAAAAGTTGTAAAAAAGTGTAATTATTTACCTCCATAGCTATTTACTGAATAATTGAAAATTAATAAGTCAGTTGGGCAATAAGTCAGTCAAAAGCTTTTGCAGCAAAAGTTTTCAGAGCCACTGCTCCTTACTCTCGCAAAGCGCGTTCGTGGTTTCGCAAAGTGATAACTACTGATAAATATTGATAAATAGTGATAAATCTTATGTATCAATTATTTCTATCAGTCGCCTCTGTTCACAAGCCGCTGCCACCATTGCGATCGCACCTAGTTTGGGGGGTCAATCCGTGTTAGCTGTACCAAGATAGCCCCAAGCTGGTTTAATGCCGCGTTGGTAGTTCGCTGATTTTCTTCAAAATTACGCTGGTGTTGCTCGAAGCTATCGCGTAACTCAAGCAACACATCATCCAAGATGGCACTGCGATTTAAGACGCGGTTTACATCGGATGTTAATTCTCTAACCTCTTGTGAAAGCTGGGCTAGTGCTTCAGTATTACGGTCTTGCTGCTGGGCTACTCGGTTCAAGCTGCCGTTGGTTTGTAGCAGCAGCGATTCTATTTGGTCAAGTCGGCTTGGTTGTTCTGGTGTGTCAGTCATGCTGATTTCTCTTGATTATCCTTATCTTGTACCGCTTTGCTAAGTATGGTAGCCGCTAGATTACTCGCGCTCCTGTTTTCTTCCTTTGCCCATTCTTCTAATTTTTTAAGAATAGTTTCATCTGAAAAATAAACCGTCAATCTATATCGGGTAGGCATTTCGACAAATATAAATCTATTAGTCCATAATGCCTTACCTGACAATTAAATACTCCATAAGACTTTACAAGATTGTTTAGTACGGTGCTTGACAGTAAAGTACCGTCTTGTAATACTATAACGATAGATAAGAAATCGATCAACAACCAGCCACTAATTAGCGTCCTACGAGTACCCCAGAGATTTACACCACAAGGGGTTTAGCGATTGGATGCTATAAGATGCTGCCTAGTTTCTCGATACTTGGCTAATTAACAATTGATTGATATTTATTGCTGTATGAACCGATGAAACCTAGACGCTGTAAGCATTCCACCGATTTAGATTTATTTTTGGAATTTCCATCCACCAAGACGCATTTAGCCGAATTGTTGGGTGTAGCTCGTTCTACCCTTTGCACTTGGGAGCAAATAGCCTTTTGGCGTATCGAAGCCTTCCGCAATGCCTACCCCAAAACCCACGATGGCAGTTTTGACCGCGAATCACCCCTATCGCCCTATCAAGCATGGGTTTTGAGCCGTGTAGGACGGCTGATGGCACAGCTTAGACGCGGCGAACGAGTAAAAGGGTACATCTTGAAAAATCAGCAGGATTTTAGCCGCTATCGCTATCAGCAGGCATTCCAGCAAGTGAACCGTATGAACAAAGGAGCGTAAATCATGGCAACACGGAAGAGAACCACAGCACCAATACAAGACACAGTAAGCATTCATGATGCTTGCTTAAAATACATGACCACAGAGCAAGGGCTGAGACTAGCTTTAAGCCATGTTCGCCCTGACGACTTCGATACTGTAAAGGCAATAACAGAAGCAGATTTAGAAGCCATCGCCCCATACTTTAGTCCAAAGTTGCCAGCACACAGCGAAAATTTAGAAACTCTTGAAACTCCAACACAGCAAGGTACTGAGCCAACCATAGAACAACCACAAAACGCCCCTATAGTACCCCAGTCCCCACAGCAACACTTAACCAGTCCTACCCAATCCCCAATGCCTAATACTGGCTTATCTCTAGTTGAGCAATTGGCAAACCAGGCCAGTGAAGAAATCGCCGCTGCCGATGCCATCGCCCAAGTTAAAAACACCTTGATACTCAATAACTTGGCTGTCAGAGATGCAGAGCTAGCAGAGGGCATTAACCAACGCTGGCAACATCAAAAGCAAGGGTATCTGGGAGCTATCCGCGATTTAGCTAATCTTGCTCAACAAGCCCCAACCGTTACCCCAGATACAACAGATTTACCAAAAGAAGTAGACACGATAATTGCAGAATTGGCAAAAAAGTTAATCATCTAACCTCCGAACAAATAGAGGCTTTATCAAATCAAATTCACAGAATAAAAGCCTCTAAAAAGCGGAAATTTCGAGTCACCTTACTATTACCATTTGACCTGTTAAACGCATCCTTTCAAGCAATTGCTGACCTAATACAAGGAACCGAAGATGATTAAGCTATTTGACTTACTCAACAATACTCTAGCCTTCAGTATCAATACAATTTTGCGTGGCGAATACTGCAATTACTATTAGCAGAGGCAAGAATGCAAGCAACATTAACAGTTGAACAAATCCAAAACATCTTAAACGGATGCGAACAGTCTTTAAGAATGCTGCAAGCAACGCCGGAATTTAGAGCGTTGCAAAGTTCTAGATACTTTTCTACATCCAACGATCTGGTATTAGCCGATGCAATTCAAACACTAGTAGAAGTTTCAGACGGGATTGCAAATGTTCAAGCCTTAGAGTCCGGCTTCTTTGATGACCAAATCGCCAAATCAAAGCTTAATCAACAACTGGAATTAAAGGACAGCCAAAATGTTTGATGTACCTACACTAATTCGAGGCGATATCTATTTATTTCGCGGTCAGCAATTGCGCTTTTTGAACACTACTAAATCATCAGAATTTCTCTTCTGTGATTCCCTGAATAAAAGGCACTTACTAGGAAAGGAATCAATCAAAGAAATACAAACTATCCGCCAATTGTCAGAACAATAAACTCTTTGATTAGAGCCGCCAAGATAGATTGAGCGGCTTAAAAACATCAGGTACTTTCCCATCCTACCAGAATGGACGACAATTTAAACCGCCAAATTGACGAAGCGAAAACTGATGAAAAAGAGCTAAATCAAGTCCTGAAAAAATATGACTTAGATGAAGCTCTAGCACTGGAATTTAGCGAAATAGACAAAGTATTCCACCAGTTAGAAATTAAGTACCAGTCCCTAATAAATACTAGGAAGTTTTTAAATGGCTCGAATTGACACTACAAAAGCCGCTGCTCAAGCTGTAGCTGAAAAATTAGCAAGAGGTAAGGTAAGCTCAACATCTAACACGGCTAACAATCAAGCGACTACCGTAAAAGTTGACAGCAATATCCCTGGCTTATTAACAGTTACCCCCGAACTTGTACCGGGAATGATGCCAGCATTCCAACCTAATCAGTACCATATTTCAGATGCCCTCAATCCCCCCGAAACACTTCCACAGGCTACTCAAAGCCAGCTAGACAAGGGAATGAAGGTATATGAGGGTGCAAGTAGGGCGCTTCAATTAACTGGAGCCGCCCTAGACCTTACCCGCGAGAAATTTACCGTAATTGGCAAGCACGCAAAGGCTTTTGGTGCTGGCATCCAAGCAGCTACCGAAATTGAGAAAGTCAGAGGAAACTATATTGATTACCTTAATCAAAAAGAGATTACAAGCCAAAAAACTGTAACTCTCGATGTCAGCCAAGCCAAGACTATTACTGACACAAACATTGCTGTTTTTAGTAAAGATGAACTTAATCAGAGGCTAAAACAAGCTGAATTAAAAGCGGAAGAAACCAGACTAAAAACAGTAGAAACTGAGGGGAAATTAACCAGCTTTAAGCAACAGCTTGGTGATTATTTGGAGGCTAGGCAATGAAACCGATACACGGCTTAGTCTTTGGTGGATTGGGAGTAAGCGTAGGATTGGCGATCGCCTACTCCAACATAGACCAATCAAAACTGGTAACTATGGCGGCGGTCGGTGCAATTCCCGCTAGCTTTATCACATACTTAATCACTGACACCAAAGCTCAAAAACTTATTAACAAAGCCCAAAAACAAACTAACCAAGCTGGCAACACACTACACAAAGTAGTAAAGGATTTTGATAACTGCAAAGCTAATTTAGCAACAGTTAGCAGTCAATTAGAACAGCTAAAGGATGAACTAAAAGAAGCCAGGAATACGATCCACAACTTAGGGCAAGCCAAGTTACAAGCAATCGCCAACATTGCCGAACTTCAAAATAAACTCACGCATTTTTCTACCCAATCTCAAAAAGATAAGCAGCAAATTGAATATTTAAACGCTGAGGTGGAGCAGTGGGAACTAAACTTTAAAACTCAGGTAGAAGAATCAGCTAATCAGAAATTTCAAATAGCCAAACAAAGGGAATTAGACCAAATTTATCAGCAGCATGACGAGATTACCTCAGAAGCTATGGCACTTTTTCGCCGCCTGCAATCATGGGGTGAAAAGGTAGCTCATGGTCATCAAAGCAAAGCTGAAATTATCAAATCATTGGCTAGTAGCTATAATCAAAATCTTGATGAAGTCAGCAAGGCTATTTCCGAAGAACGCCAGCATTATTTAGAGCAAATCGAATTACTCAATATCCGGGTAGGGCAATTGCAGTGTGAATTAGCAGGTGAATTACTAGAACCTCAGTATGGTGATTTTGGCTTTGATATCAGCGGCAAGATAGCCAACGAGATAGCGCGTACTCTGTTTACTGATATCAATCTGGCTTTGAGCGTTAAAGGCTTCCAAATAAAGCCTGACGGCGTTGTAGACGTGGGTTATGGCTATTCACGCTCTGTTGACCCTCAAGCGGTTGTAGAGGCTATTAAGAGGCATTCTGAGGTACTAGCTAAAAAGTTAGGACTGTTCAAAATAACAAGCGTTCGCAAGCTGGAAGTAACCGATTGTGTTGTGGTTAGCTATCGCATGGAACCAGCTATCAAGACAGATGAAATTAAGCTAATGGTCGGGACTCCTGACGAATTTATCAGCTACGTAGTTAGTCACCCAATTCGTTATCGGCTAATAGCAGATCCGGGTATGGGGAAAACTCCAACCACTGCGGTAATGATTAGCGAAATCTTGAAAGCTGGATGCACTCGCGGCAACACGGGCAAGAGTGAGAAAGTACCATACACCTTAGTAAATGTTAGCTACCCCGGTGCTATTGGCTCACTCAAAGATAGTAATTATCCTTTAGAACCTTTCCTTCAATATGGCGATACCACAGCGGCGATTAAGTCATTTGAAGACTGTCTAGATGATGGTAAATTCCGACTGCAAAACACACAATATGCTGCTAAATTTTTCCAAATTTGGACATGGGAAGAATTAGATAATACTCTCAATTCTTGCAGCGACCCTTACAAAACTGGAGGCAATTTAAAGCATATTCTTAAGCAGTTTGGTCATAACAATATTGGGTGGATTGTATCGGGTCAGTCTGTTATGACTAAACAAATCCCAGGATTCACCAATGATGACAGGTCGCTTTTTACTGAGATAATCATTGGCATTCCTAAAATCAGGCATTATCTAAATACTTACGGTAAGGGTAAAAATAGCGAGTCTAACTTGGCTAAATTGACTCGGAATTTAGACGCAATTGAAGAATACATCGACCAGAAAAACGAGTTAGTTACTGATGATGCCAGATTATTAAGAGTAGCCTTAGTGGTCGATAGTAGGTCACCAAAGCTTTACTTTTTACCTAATCTTGATAGAGTCAATTTCAACTATCAAGACATAGAAGAAGTCAAGCGTCTGGCTAGCTTTGCCAAGGCATCTGACACGACTGACACGAGTCTGACACGAAATAGCTCAAAACCAAGCACAGCAAGCACTGATCCGGTGATGTCATCCGCGTCATTTTCGACTAGAGGGGGTAGCTGTCAGAGTGACACCAAGCCTTATTGCCCCCACTGCGGTAACGCAAAATTAACCGTAAGAAAAGATAAAAGATATTACTGTTTGAAGTGCAAGAAAGTGACTGTAGCTAATAAGATAGTGTGGAGATAAAAGCATGAATTATGGAAATTTTTCCTATTTCAAATCTCTTACAAAACTTCCAAAGTTTAATAGAAACAATAAACACCAAAAAACTATTAGAGACCAGGGTATAATGTTCCACGGTAGGAGAAAATGTTTCAATGAACCCTTAAGGGTTATACCCATAATTGGAGGTATCTCTGACTCCTGAATGTTTTTATCTTTCCAAAGTTTTTTGAAATGTTTTTTTGCATCTTCAGCCATCTGAAGTGCTATTAGACCTGAACAAGAAATAACAAATCCTAATATACAAAATGCTGCAATGAGTATGTGGTCGGATTCCATACTAGTTAATGGATCGTATTTTCCACTCCATATAAATCCTAGCGCGGTGAACATAAGTCCATTTAAGGTAGTCATCCAAGTCAGGCGCTGATTGCTCAGTTCGTTTTCATGGCGCAACATTTCTCGAAGAACCTTGATATATTCTTCGTCTTTCATTTTAGAGTTATCCATGCTAAATTCTTTTCCATATTGCACGATTTCGTGAAAAATTTTGGTATATTCTTCGATTTTCATTTCAGATTCAGTCATACTACATCAAACTCACAGCGATAATTTGCAGTCTTATTATTTGTTATATAGTTTTATCTTTTTGAAGAATATTAATTTTTTTGCTTCTAAATACTTGGACTTTGGACAAAAAATTTAAGAGATGGAAACTAGCCCTTTTAGTGATTTTAGAATGGTGTATTGCCCGTTTGGTTTACTTTAACGAGATACCCGCGCCAGTACTCTCCATCCTGGCTTTTAGCTGGTAAGCCTATCGCCGCGTCGAATTCGCCGTCAAAGTAGCTGTTATTGTTGGCTTGGGTTTGTGTCTTGGTTTCAGTCTTGGCTTGAAGTAGCATCGAAGTATCCTTTTTATCGCTATGGCAGGTTTGGTAACCTGCCTTTTTTCATCCTGTTATTACTATATATAACTTGTTATATAGTAATAACAGTTATTGAGTTTTAATAACCAGTTAAATATAATAGATAACAGGTAGCGATAAGGATAAAAGGATGTCTAAAGCAGTTCAGGAAGAAGTAGATAAGTTATTTGAAGCGGTCAAAGATTTGCACTCATTAGAGGAAATCAAGCCACACTGCGAAGCTTTTAACGAGTTCATCAACACTAAAACTAGCTACAGCACTAAAAGTTTAGGCACTGTGTTAAGTCGTGTAGGCTTCTACAAGAAATTCAAGTCAATTCCTCTAGAACAGGGTAAGAATGCTGACTCTGAACCCAAGCACGATGCCCAAGGGAACGTAACAGGTTATGAGTTAAAGCATTATGCCTTATTGCTGTGTGGTCTGGATAAAAGCCACTGGGAAGAGAGAAACAAGTCTACACGGGTAAGCGATCGCCTAGACAATGGTCAAGAGTTACAGCCAGAGGAATATTTAGAAGTAACGGGTAAACTACTTGAGTCTCAAGACCCTCATGAGGTAGCAGTGGGCTTAATTGCTGCAACTGGCCGCCGTCCCCACGAAATATTAGCCCGTGCCAAGTTCGCATCTGTGGAAGGTCAAAGCTATCAGGTTATGTTCACGGGTCAAGGTAAAAAACGCGGTGATAAGCCAGTATTCCCCATTGCTACCCTTTACCCTGCTAGTTACGTTATTGAGCGATTGAACTGGTTAAGAAAAGAGCCATCTACTAAAACACTTTTAGCTGAAGTAGCTAACGAAAACCCCACAGATGTAGCAGCCCAAAACCGCGCTATTGATAGCCGTCGCAACGGCTCCCTTAACCGGGTAGTTCGTAGCTATTTTGGGGATAAGGGAGACAAAACACCAATACTCAATTTTAGGCACGGGGAAGAACAGGACAATTGCAAAGCACTACGGGCCGCTTACTTGGCATTAGCTACCGAGCGCGATTGTACTGGGGCGATCGGTTCTAAGATGCTCCATGCTGCAAGGTTAGCTGGTCACTTCGTTAAAGATGCCCCAACTGACCGAGATTTACAAAACTTGGTAACTACTCTAGGCTATGCCGACTATTACACAACAAAGCCTGTAGGCTTCCCAGATGCCCCAGAGAAAGAGAAGCTACTTCAGATCCGCGCTATCGCCGCTGATTTTGAATATCTCAAGGAATTACAAGCCGAGTGGGAGTTACCCAATCAGCAATCAGTAGTTAGCCGATTGATTGAACACCACAAAAACCGCGTTGACGTTGCCAAGCAGTTACAGGAATCACAGCGCCTAGTTGCCCAGTTAGAAGCACAAGTTAAGCAGTTACAAGAAACGAATAACCAGTTAGAGCAAGCCAATAACCAATTACAACAGGAGAAAGCAGCAATGGAAGCTAGCGCACCACAGCAACCACAAACAGTTACTCTCAACGTTACTGAGTTAGATTCCTGGCTAGAAGCGAAAATTATTGAAGTGGTGAACAAGGTAACTCTTGGGGGAGCTATCGCCCCCACTGCCAAGGTGACCCCAGCCAAGGTGACCCCAGCCAAAGAAGAGATCGACTGGCAGTCCAAGAGTGATAGTGAAGTTTGGGCAAGCAAAGCACCGGGGGCGGCTGTAGAAAAAATCCGTAGGTCATTCCAAGCAATCTGTCTTTACAACGATACCGTAGCGACTGGAGACTCAGATCGCCTTGCAATTACTAACCAAGCACTCAGGGATTTATCTGGCTGTAACGGCTTACTGGTACGCGATTGGATAGAAGCCCATAAAGATGAAGTGATAAGCCATAACGCAAAATTCGGTATGGAGAACAAGAAAGACCCGTCTAACCCTGCCAGCTATGCCAACAAGGGAAAGGACACAGATAAAATTCTGTTGCTGGTAAATGAAGAATTCCTTAGCGGCGAAGGCTTCAAGGTAGGGAGAAATTAAAACGGTGTATTTTGGTCTGAATGGTTTACTGTAGATGGTTTTTGGTGGATGTCGTTTAAGATGTATTTCCCGACATCTCCCCCAAATAACAGCCATGCCTAACGACTTGTCTTAGTTAACTGGCGGGCATTATCAATGAGCTTGCAGAACTCAGAGGTTGAGGTTAAGCTTACTGAGAAAAATCCTACTAATCTACTTACAGCACAATCAAAAAAATAAAAAATGATGGATTTATTCACGTCTATTGTTCCTCAAAATAAGCAACATAAACATTTTCGATATATAACTGAAACTGGATTATGTGAACCAGAGATTGAGGTTATAAAAAATTGGGCTGATGGATTTATAGATAGAAACGGAAACCTTGTCAAACAATTTCAAACTGATTTTAATTCTACTTTCTGGGAATTATATTTATTTGCTTGTTTCAAAGAATTAGGCTGTACTGTAGACTTTTCATACGAAACACCAGATTTTTTTGTTAAATCGCAGTATGGCGATTTTATTGCAGAAGCAGCAATCGCTAATAATCCTGAAAATTTTAGACCGGAATGGGAGAAAGATTATGATTTAATAGAAAAAGTTAATATGAAGGAGGTAATAAGGCTGTCAACTATTAGACTTGAGTTTTCTATTCAGAAAAAAATAAAAAAATATCGTCAAAATTATTCAAAACTTAATCATGTTAAAAATAAACCATTTGTAATATGTGTGGCTCCGTTCGATCAACCATTTTTCTATTTTCAAGATTCTTTAGCAATTGCTAAAGTTCTGTATGGGATAGAGGAAGTGATGTCAACAAGAGATTCAAACGGAGAAATATCTATAGCTGGAGTTTCTTATAATTATCGATTCCAAAGTAAACCAGGATTTAATCGTAATCTTGGTTTGTTTACTAATTCTAAATTCAAAGAAGTTAGCGCTGTAATTTTTAGTAATAGAGCTACATTTTGCAAGGTACGCGCTTTATCTAAAGATGGTAAATACCCAGTCGTTTTTCAAGGATGTAAAAGAAATTTATTAGATAATGTATTTGGATTATATCCGTTTACAGAGTTAAAACAGAATTATAAAGAAAGCTTAATTGATGGCTTGCATATACTTGTAAATCCATTTGCTGATAATGTTTTGGATCTCAGTATTTTTGAAGGAAAAGAAATTGCTATACATAATTATGATCCAGAATCAAGGGAGTATATTTCATATATACCCAATAATTTTTTATTGCAAAGAACTTGTACAGTTATTTACAAAGATAAAAATTTAGAAGAATTTAAGAAACGAACTCAAGAAAATTATGAAGAATTAAAACCAGAAAAATGGGAAGAAGATCAGTTAATAATGTTTGGAGGGTTCGTAGGAAATTTAACCAATAATTATTTATCACATTATAAAGAATGGACTATTATGGTATCTTTTGATTCAACTACTAAAAAATGGATTTCTAGAGCCGTTCAAAAACTTTGTTATAGCATTTCAGAGCTTATGGAAGAAACAAAAAATAAAAGTTCTAACCCAATTTTTATAGAAAAATTGTTTCTAAATAAAGAGCAAGTATATGATGTTATTAAAAACAAAATTAATCAATTTTTAAGTTAAGAATAGTGAGTGTAGATACCGCTTTGCGATAAAAAAGTTTTGCTGACAGGGCTGATGAGTTAACAAGACGAGCTATCTATGCCTTAGAAGTGGGCTTAATTTAGCTCGCTCTTGAGCAGGCTAATCTGAAGTTGAATGCTCTACTGTAAGCGCTTTTAATCCCATGTCGATATGTGGCTCTACACCATTAATACCCACAGGTGACAACATCGCCAAACTCGCCGCAGCCCCCAACACCTGCTCGTCACTAACCTCAAGGTATCTTTGTAACTGTTCTAAATTTCGATGCCCTGATATCTCCTGAATCACTCTCAACGGAATGCCAGCATTACTCATCTGGGTTAATGCTGTCCTTCTAAAGCTGTGGGTACTCACTCCAATTATCCCGGCTTGTTTGCAAGCCCCTCTCAAAATCCTAGCGGCTGAGTCTTCGCTGATGTGTCCATCACTGCGACCGGGAAACAGATAATCATCACCTGCCAGTGGGTAATATTCAGCCAGTAACCGCCGCAAATCTTCAATAACTGGAATTGAGCGTGTAGCCAGCTTCCCTTTAGTGTTTGACTTTCTGATAATTAACCGGGGTCTAACAATACCCTTGGGTGTGTAGATGTCTTGTGTTAGCAGGGTACAGCATTCGCGGATACGGCAAGCACTAAACAGGCAGACACCGAACAAAGTGCGATCGCGGTCATTGTCTAACCCATGACTAAAAATTAGCTGTATCTCTGACTGCGTTAGAACCTTGGCGCGTCCGTGCCGATTTATCTTCATCGCGCTTACTGTAGACCCTGTGATCCACAGACTACAACGATTTGACCCCTGATTAGTCAGAATTGTTTGACCGAGATTAGCGATGCCTGTTCTTTAGCAAGTCTTCACAGATGTTCGGGTAGTTGTACTGCTGCAATATTTTTTACTCAGTAGCTAAAACTAAAGTACAGTTTTAGCACTTTTATAGTCATATTACATTCTCCACCCTCTATAAGACTACCTATGAAACATTTAATGACATTGAGCCTGGTTATTGCTACTGCTATTTCAGTTGAATTTGCTAATAAACCAGCTTTAGCTGATTGTAATTCAGTAAGTTATTGGCAGACATCTAATGGAACTTGCGTTGATCTTAGCTCTTTTTCTCAACTTGGAAGCATACAAGCAGAATTATCCAAACCTCCAGTTTTTGGTAACAAAAATGTAGATATTACAAATCTTAGGCTCGTACCTAATTCAATTGGAGTCGATATCAAAGGGACTGTAAAAAATATATCTCAACAATCAATTGAAGTTGGGATGATTGATTATGAACTTGTAAATTCTAATGGAGTACCTATTCACGATGGTACTTTTGTAGTTAGTAAAAACGTTCGCCCAGGGCAAACTATCGCTATCTCTGCTTTTGCAACTTCAGAAGATTTAGAAGGTTATCGAGCATCAAACTTAAGCGTTCGGGTATTAAAAATGTGGTAAAAGGGTCAATATAGCTTAACCATAGAAGACCTCCGAGTATTTGAACGATTGAGGAATAGCGATTCTCCTCATCCCATCGTCCATCTCCCAACATCCAAAAACTGATAACTAGGTATTAATTCTAATTTTTTCTTAATAATGGGCAAATACTATCGTAAATAGCTAAACTCAAAGAATTTGGTGTAACTGCTGTCCATTCAACATCTGTATTATCTGTGTGCAAAATAACTTGGTTGTTGATACCAAAAGTAGTTGTATTCTCAACTCCAAATAATTTATTAAAGCAATCAAAACGCATACTGGAAAGCCTTAGTACTACACCTTCACTGTTAGGTGTACCATATTGGGTTAGCGTTTTGATTGCTATCTGATTTTTGGGATAGACGATAAAATTGGTATCTACTAAATAGTGATCACCTGAATCACTTTGGTAAACCTCAACCCAACTTGCCCGTCGTTGTTGAGCAAATGCTGGTAAGCAAGTCAATAAAGATACTAGAGTTAACGGTAATATCCAACGCATACAAAATTTACTATCTTTTGATTGAATTCACCTTTATCATCGCTTTTGGTAATAATTAATACTTCCGAAGTACTACTGTTATTTTCACAATCTATTTTGAAGCTTTAGTCAAGGCTCAAATTCAAAAATGCCTAGATTAGGAACCGTAATTCCTGAAATTAGGATTATTAGGCAGTGTTGTTGGTAGGGAGTGCGATGGCAAGGAGAACACCGTAGGCATCGGCGCGATGCCTGACTATTAGAGCAATTGAGGAATAGCGATCGCCCTTCGAGCTACTAATCGCCCCTTTCGCCCCATTCTCCAACACCGAATACCCAATGACTGATGCCCAAGAGAGCATGGACATCAGTCTGACTAATAGTTACTTGTCTTCGTCTGGTTTATCCCCCTCCTTCAGTAGGTAAACAATCGCTGGAGGAGCCACACCAGCAGCTAAGTCTTTATACTCAGGGTTGATAACAGATAAGGGTAAAGTTAAGGCAGATGGAATAGCTATTAAAAGGCGTAAATCTATTTTCATACTGGATTTTTTTATGGATTACCAGTATTTAGTCATTTGTCCTATGGTAAAAAATGAGCGATCGTCCCTCTCACTCCCTACCCCTCGTACCCCCTACCCTGTCAGAATCGCGCTTATTGCCCCTGTTGCCCCCTGCTTCGTTCCCCCTTCTCCAACACCCAATGCCTAATGCCCAATGCACTCAAGCCAGAGATGAGAGAGCCAGCAATAAGAGTGAGTCATACTACAAAGTTAAAAAGTTGTGATGAAAATATTTCAGTATTAAAAGCCAATGAATGTATAAGATTTGGGACACCCCCTCTTTAAATTTAAGTATTCAGTATCTATTTAGGGGGGGGTGTTTCTCAATTAGTCCAAAAAATTCGCAACTACTAAAAAAAGGCTCTTGTAGCATAATAGTAGTACAAAAATGGGGAATTTTGGCAGGTAAGCCAGAGGGTAAGGTCAGGAGACACGGCAACGCTAACTATAGATTTGCTCAAGGCAGTGATTCAAATTCCTGCTAAAAAATCAATGGATGAAATTTTGGAAAAAGGAGAGGAGCGTAGCTTGCCGCCAACTCTTGGAGACGCACTCGCGTTCGGCATCGCTTTCTCTAAGAAATTTTGGCAGCAGCCAGCTATGCTGGCAGTCATCGGGTATTGGGCATGGGGCATGAGAGACTGTTGGCGATCGCCCTTCGGGCTATCCGTATGATGTCGCTAAAAGTTCACCATACTTGCCCGTAGGATATCGCCGAGCCTTGGGCAAAGATTGGGGCGATCGCCCCAAGGCAAATTGTTACAAGCTAGCTAACCAGTTATACAAGCACTAATAACCAGTAACAGCTAGGTTAGCTTTGGATGCCAAGCCGAAGAAGTTGGGAGCGATCGCGGACACCGCTTCGCAGTTATAAGGGTTATGCCTTAAAATTTTGAATAGGCATAACTCTTATAACTGCGATGACAGACCGCATCGACCAAATCATAGATAAACTTCAGCCATTGAAGGAGATTAGACAGCAGCTAATCGATGAACCGATGTCACCGCCAGGGGCATGGATTCATGAATATGAGGTGCGAAAGCAGTATAAAAAAGATGGTGAAATTTATTGGTATCAGTACGCTAAGTGGCAAGCCAATGAACCAATTTTTAAGCGTAACCCAAAGGAAAGGTTAAAAGGAATTGTCAAACGCGGCAAGAATCGAGAATACACCTGCCATCAGCACATAGGCAGGGTAGGCAGCAGTACGGGACTACCTACCGATCCAGCAGTCACAGAAGCGTACCGAGAATGGGAAAATCGTAAGCGATTGGATGCAATTGATACAGCTATTGAAGAAATAGAAAAAGCGCTCAAAACAGTTATGCCAGATAAAAATAATGAGGCATAACTAATAGAGAGGAATCATGGAATGCGATCGCACCTTCCAAGCAAATTGTTAGAAACTACCTAACCTGTTAAATAGAGCAATATAACAGGTGACATGCAAATACCTGTTATACTGCTTCCAGCAAGTTGTTATATTATAATTAACAGGATGATTGCAGACATAACAAATAATCTAACAGGTTATCTAAGATCGCTGAGAATAGATAAATAACCAGAAGCTACAACCTAATCAGGAAGCGACTTTCACCTATAAAAGACCAAATAACTAGTTAATGCAAATATAACAAGTGATAAATAAGTAGAACAGATTAGCCTAACTAGTTAATGCAGGCATCACAGGTCGAGTAACCAGTTATTTAACAGGTATGTCTGTTAATTTAAATTAACAGACATA
>NZ_JACJRQ010000079.1 GCF_014697355.1 Nostoc calcicola FACHB-3891
TCTAAAAATACGCTTTGTTAGTATGTATGAGAATTTTATAGCCTGAAAGCCTTTCAGAGCAGTGCTTTCAGCCTATCTTGCCCCTAGTGACAGCTTCGCTAGATCCACGCCATATAACGGGAATTTCCCAATGTTTGGGTGCATTACTTACATGGAGAGGAACGGTTAATTCTGCTTGTCCGGGGGTTCTTTGCCACAGCCGGGGTAATTGGAGTTGGTTTTTAGAGTCTTCTTGACTTTCTTCATTCTCTTCATCAACTGGACAGTAGTCGCCCCAATGAACAGTAACACTTATTTCTTTGGCGGTTGCTGGTACAAGAATACTTAAACCCATTGAAGAAGGAAAAAATGCTCTCCGGGCGGAGGCACTTTCGGGTTGCTTTTCATCATCGCCAGCGTTGACTTGAGAAATCTCGTCGATATCATCGTTACCTATATCTTCTGAACGCTGTTCTACCGAAGCTTCATAAGGCACTAAAAAACCTGTGAGATACCACTTAGATGGAGCTTGGTCGATAATTTCGTCAACGTGGGCGATATCATTGGGCGTAGGCCCCACTAAGTCAAGTCGTAGGGCATCAATGAGAGATGAACGCACTTCGGCAGGAGTATTGGGCATGGTGTATCGCTGTTTACTCCCTTGAAAGATATAACAAGCAATTAACTGTTTATCTTATGTTGCCCGAAGTAGTTAAAAGTGTCAAATAATACTTTTGTTTATCCTTGAACTAAAAAATGACTACTGAAGAGGGCTAATTGTGTTTTGTAACTCAATTAAATCGGGGTACTGATTAACATCAAGTTGATTCAGCGCCCAATCAAAAAAACCATTCAAAGAAATGTACTGAGATTTCTGTTGCTGCATAGCTTTTTGAATATCTTTACCATGAAACCAGATCAAATACTGCTTCTGTGTCCAAAATTCCTCTTGGGCAAACTGCTGCTGATATCCAGCAAGACTTTGTTCAAATCTGTCTAGCGTTACAGTTGCAACAGCTTGTTGAAACTGGTTAATTAGTGCTTCAGCTTCAGTCTGACAGTCTTGGAGAGTTAGTGAGGGTGGGAGTTTACCACTACCACCTGTCCATGTTGTTTTGAGTTGATGCCGACTTGCACTTAATTGCAACAAGTCAGCTAATGCCCATCTTACTGTTTGATAATCCTGCAAGCTTCTTGCAGCTGCTTCAATCCACCCTGAAATCGCCTCAACCCCTGGTGAATTTCCATGTCCCCATTTAGAAGTAGGATTGTCTTGTTTTTCTATATATTTTGTGTGCCAATAATTATGAATTAAATCAGCGTTGAATAAATAATTTTCGACGCAAGCACGATGGGTAAGCAACATAGAGTTGAGTGGGATCAATGCAATATTAGCAGTAGGTTTAGCATCAAAATCCCGATCGCGAAAAATGATGTATTGTTGATTTGTTGCTCCCTCTCTAGAAAAGTAACCCTGAACAAAAATTGAAAAGGTAAATTTACTACCAGAGGGAACAATTGTGGGCTTATTTGTTAAAAGGTTCTCGACAACTCTGTTAAGTAGTCTAAAATCTAAACTAGTTTGCTTGCCCTCACAGAAAATAATTTTGCCACTAACAACACTCACAATTACACCTCTAGCCGGATAATATATGCTTCAGGCACTAATTGCTCTACATAATCAGAGTGGGTTGTAATGATAAACTGATTATTTGTGCCTAACTTGGGTAAAGCTCTAAGCAATGCCTGTTGCATTGGTGGATGTAGGTGCAATTCAATTTCATCAATAAGAATGACAGAGTTGTGAATATTCCAACTAGCAAAGTCTACTAGCATTGGAAAAATAGCACGTTCACCGCCGGACATCTCAGAAATTTCATACTGGTTTTTGCTGTCATATAAATAAAACCAGGGTTCGCTCAAGATATCGTCCACATTCTCTCGCAGAACTGGGCCTTCAAAACTGCGTTCTGGAAAGACTGCTTTGTAAGCGCGTTCAATTTCGGCGTATAAATCCTTTTGTCCTGGGCGTAGATTGGGGATTTTAGGTGTACCTACATCTTGATGGAATTGTCGCCACTTAGAAAGGCGATCGCGCAAAAGGTCTTCTGTAATTTCTAGTTTGCGATCTGGGTCTTCTGTAGTCAGGCTAGTTGAAGTTCTCTGTTCTGTGTACCAAAGAATTGTACCCACTCTTTCAAATACTGAAAATCCTTCAGCACGGAGTAATTGTTTAGCGTATTCTCGTCCTTTAAATTGAAATAATTCCGCAGCACTATCTGCTTGAACACGCCCATTTCGCCATTTAAGATTAACAATATGCTTTTCAGCAGGAGGCTGCAAATCACGACCCATTTCTCGTAATTTCTGTTGAAAATCGCGCACAGCTTGGAGTTCACCAGATGAGAACTGTACCTTTATATTTACCTCCGGCTCAGATGCTCTCCAGTTACTCCCAAGCAGTTCATAGTTAAATCCTGCCCATTCTAAATCGCAAGGTTCTTTTAAGCGTCCGGTTGCTGCGCCGAGAGTGGCGGCGATCGCTTGTAAAAGACTTGTTTTTCCAGCACCGTTCATGCCGATGAGAACAATAATATCTCGCGCTAACCCAGTTTCTGGGTCTGTGAAATCAAATGTAGAAGAGCGGAATTTTTTAAAATATTTTAGCTGTAGGGATTGAATTTTCATAAGCTAGCCTCCACATCAAATCCCGGTATTATTGGTGTAGTTTCCACAACCTTTTTAGATTTGGTTTTGGTTGTTTTCTTCTTACTAGCTTTAGCCTTGGTTTTCTTTTGTGCTGCTTTACCGCCGAGAATTTCAGCTTGCGATCGCTCTTGGTTAAGGTCGAGTAGGCGTGCTAAAACTTCATCATGCACTTCCTCTGTCCAACGGTAGCGCCAAGGTTTTTTTCGCTGTCGTCCGTTGCTGGTTTCTTCCTCGTCTTCATCGTCGTAGTCTAGCAGGAAGGTGCAGTCGGTGGGGATGTCACTCCAGCCGTAAGCTTCGAGGACGGCTTTATCCATTGCAGCGTGCAGTGAGCGTAATTTTAGGATATCAGCGTCGCGTTCTTCTGGGTCGTGGAAGCGGTTGTAGGTGTCGGTTAGTCCCTGGTTGTTACGAACCATTAATTCGGCGCGGAATTCGTAGTATTGTTGTCCTACTGCTTCTAGGGTGGGGTTAGTTTCCCAGTTTTCAGGGAAGGGGAAGGTTTCAAAGCAGTCTGTGGGGGTGTAGCGAAGTCTGTCTTCTAAGGATGAACCAAAAAATCTTGCCCAAATTTCATGGAGCCTTGATTGAAAAAATGCAAAGGCTGCATATTGATAAAAAGCAAAAACAACTACCCCTTCCGTAAATATTACGTTCGTTGGCAAAAATGCCAAACTCATATATTGAGTAACTCTTGAAAGAGCAAGAGTTCGGTCTTTACCAGCGATAGCATCATACAATTCCTGCCGAGGACGCCAAAATTGCCACCATGGCCAATTCGCAACATCTTCAGCCTTTTGCATTCGCTCAGGTCGTACCTTATTTTCCACAATTGCTATTAGATCCGTCCATACACGAGCCTCACTTTCACTACGATTACCAAAATTAATAATGTACCGATGATATTGGTGAGTAGGACTGGAATTAATTTCTGAGCCTCCTATGTACGGAAATATTACTTCTCTATTACGTGGATCTTTCTCAATTAAGCGATACATTTCGCTTGTAGGCGTGGCTTTTTCCTTTCCATCTTCAAAAAGAAATCCATCACCGTATGGTTTAACTCCCTCAAATACTTGTCCAGAATTACTAATTAAGGGAACTGGCTCATCATGTCCACCAGCATGAAATAGAAATGCTGTTATCTTGGGAACAACTCTCCCATCAAGCAGTAATGGACTTGCCAGTATTCCCTTGAAAATATGAACCACACTAACAATAACAGCTGCAATCCCTGGCCACCGGAACCTTCTACATGCTTCAAAAATAGTACCACCATGTTTGCAAATCCAGCGAAGTCCTCCATAACGAGTATCTCCTTGAGCAATTGTATTAGTTGCAATCAGTCCTAATGAACCACCTTGACGTAATAAATCAAATGCACGACGGAAAAAGTAAGCTACTAAATCCGTTCTATTTCCTGTTTCTGGAAACTGTGTTGTAATCCAATCGAGATATTCTTTTGAAGTTGCACCAGAAATTATTGTTCCACCCAAAAAAGGTGGATTTCCAACAATAGCATCAAACCCCTGATTTTCTCTATCAAAAACCTCTGGAAACTCAATATCCCAGTTAAATGGAATAATACCCTTATCTCCACTCCGCAACCTGCTAGCAATTTCCTCCAAACCTTCAGTATCAGCTTGGTGATACCGCCACCTTCTCACCAATTCTGCAATTTCAGTTTCTCTCTCCTCTCGCTGCTTCTTATTACTTCCCTCAAAAAACCCAGCAATTCTCACATCCCCCGTTAACCGCGCTTGGTGCAATTCTTGCTCTACCTTATATAGATAATTCCGCTTTTGGTCATCATCAGCATCACTGCGGGTATCCAACGCCTGAATTTCCGCCCGATAAGAACGCGCACGGTCAAGTTGCTCTTTCAAATATACAAATAGCGGTAAATCGTCAGTTGCATCCTTCCCAAAAGACCCAATCTGCTCTTTCTTCAACCCTACCAGCGAATCCCCACACTTGAGCGCATGGTCAAGAAATGTAAACGGTAAATCCTTCGCCAGCGTCACCAACCATAAAGATAACTTCGCCAAATTCACCGCAAACGGGTTTTTATCCACGCCATATAAACACCGTTGCGCCACCAAGCGACGCGCAATTAATAAAGGTTCTTCTTTGCCATAATTGCTAATTGTTGTATTCTGGTTGCGATCGCTATCAATTATCGTATTCTGGTTGCGATCGTTATCAATTATCGTATTTTGGTTGCGATCGTTATCAACTATCGTATTCTGGTTGCGATCGCTAATTCCCAAGCGGGTATCGTTTTCCTCGCGTTCCCACGCTTCCACCACTTTCTCAGCCAATTGACGACAGGTTTCTACCAAAAACGCACCAGAACCCATCGCCAAATCACAAACTTTCAAAGATAAAATCTGTTCCGCAGTCGGTTTTTCTCCCAACGCTTCCAACACCGGACGCAACGTTGTTTCCACAATCGGTTTAGTCAGTGACCTGGGCGTATAATGCGAACCAGAACGCCTACGTTCTTCCCCTGGCTGCAAGTACAGCGAACCCACAGGCAATAAATTTGGTGTTTGCCGCGATACCTTCCGACCTAGTGCGATCACTACATCTTCTAACGTCTGCGCCGCCTTCAGTTCCTTGAGGACATTCCCTGATACCTCACAATTTGCCCATTCCTTCAGTAACTTCTGACGGTCAGCTGACTTTGCTGCCAAAATCGCCGTCACATCTACTACCACCGTCGTAGAAACCTTTGACCCCTTGGGCTTGCTGTAAACTCCAATACTCGGACTTTCTGCCCGTTCCACAGCAAAACCCATAATGCCCTCATACACCGAGCCAATTTGCTCCACATCTAATGCCCGATAAGACAGGCGCTCCCCTTCTAAAATTAGTAGCTTTTCTAACAAACGATACACCACACCATCGGGAATTCGCGGAGGTTCGATTGGTTGACCCTTGACAAACTTACTACCGCGTGAGCGACCTTCCAAAAACGCATACTCATCCGGGTCAAAAAGCTGACCATGCCGTGCTGGTAAATACTCTGGTGTTTGTCCGCCGCCGTCATAAACCAAGCGAAACAAACTCAACAGCCACACCCACGCCCCATAACGCTGATCCATCGTATCAGGGTAATTTCCCACGTCTTTTCGTAGCCGTTCATACAATCCAGATACAGAATAGTTACGCTGATAAACATCGTCTGGTGGCATTAACCCTTCGTCCTCAGCGTAGAGCAAAAACACCAGTCGCATCAGTGTGGTTATTAATCCACCATAAATGTGTTGCGGATTTGTGGCAGCAATTTCACTTAAGAGCTTACCATCAACTGCCGCATCCGCCATCTGAAACCCACGCAGCAGTTCCCACAAAGCATCCAGCACTTGGTTAGCCAAGGTTATAGAAACTTCCGCTTGGTACTTACGGCTATCTTCCAACAAATTTTGTAAACGACGGCCTGTAGTAGCACTAAACACGCGAAATGCCGACAGCAGCATTTCCATCGCCCCCAAAATCAGCCGTCCAGACACCTCACACATCGCCTGTACTGGAAAAGTCAAATGTCCAGAAGACTCGCCCCGTGGCGCATACACCAAACGCAGCAACCCACCATTACACAACAAACCTATGGGTATTTGCGTCTCCCGCAACAACCGCTCAAACTTAGCTTGGGGGCTGGCGTGCCAACCACTGCTAGACTTAGTTAATTCTGGTGCGACTACATCCAAGTCAGTACCAGAAGAAATTATTTGCACCAAAATCTGCGGCTTGTCGCTATCCGGGTCAGGCACAATATAGGTAGGCGCAAGAATTTCGCTGTAATCAGTTAAAGCTATCTCGTATTCTAGTGATGGTTTAACAAGGTCACTATCAGCCCAGCTTAATACATTTACCACAAAAGCCGAAAAATCAGCAATATAGCCATCCTCATCAACCGCAGCCAGCAATGATTGTTGCAAATCTACAATATTGCGGTTGACCACCGCCTGCGCCTTCACCAACGCCGGGGGAGATACTACCAACCCTACAGGCTGGAGAAAACCCAACCACTCTTTATGTCTGGTGATTTCTGGGTCAATTGCCATCGTTTCTCCTTTGCGGTCTTTGAGTCTGGTACAGTTTGTTTACTTTATCTGATAACATCAAAGTCTGCTAATGCACACACCAGTCGGTACAACGGAGGAGACCTCCCTCCGAGTGACGTTCGCAAGCTCGCTAACGCTGTGCTAACGTCAGTTCCTTGTTCTTCTGAATAGGTAGTGAGGTTAAGTTAATGAGTCAGGAAGAACCTAATTACAATCAAAACGCCTTTAATCAAGAAAACGCAGTAAATCCGATAGATTTATTGTTTGATGAAGAATGGTTGCGAAAAGCTGTTGAAGCTGAGGATAAAGTCGGTGGTAACATTGGTGCTGGATTAGATTGGGGTTCTGGGTTTGGCGACCTAATGCTTAACCTGGAACTTTTAGGACGTTTAACAACATTACGTATTTCTCTTAATCGAGAAGTGCGGTTGCTGCTGAATAACTGGAATTTAGGAACAGCTACAAAAATTGCGGTAAAAACTGCAAGAGAGAAATTACTTCAAAGATTAAGATTACCTATACCAGAAGTCAGAGAACACATACTCGTTGTTTTGGAAACAGATGAACTTTATGGACAAGAGTTTATCTCTAATCGAGAGATACTACGCGAATTGCTTGCGGTGTTGTTGAAACAAGAAGATTGGGAAACTATTGCAGCAGTTGCAGCAGATTCGTTAAAAGAGCGAATTATGCATCAAGTTTCTATTGAAAAAATTTCAGCATAAGTCATAGATTTAAGAATCAATTACTGCAAATTAACAACTAACCGCTAACTGGATACAAATAAACTATACCTACAGGTTCAACGCGTACTGCCTTCACTTCATAAATTGCTTCAATCCGCGCGGGTTCGCGCACCAACTCTTCGGCTAGCATATTTAGTCGCTTATCCCAATGGCGACGGTCTGCTTCTAACTGACGCAACTCTTCTTCAGCAAATAACGAAAGCTGTAGGGGTTGTTCAGTTTCTTGTTTAGTTTTGAAAATGCGATCGCGTTGTTCCTCTAAAATCTTCTTCATTTCCTCAGCTTCCTTTTGTCCCCGTGCTGTCAGCTTTTTCTTGGCGCGTTCAGCTAGCACCTCTGCACGTTTATGCAAATATGGTGTCAACTCTCCCACATCCTGAGATGTAGCTTGACATAAGCGTTGTCTAACTGATGAAGGAACCTCTCGCAACCGGGGAGAAGCCAAGGAATTTTCCAGTAAAGTTAAAACATCCTCCTTTTGTCCTTCTGGTAAAGCTTGTAACTTTCTACGCCCTCTAGTTACTGGGTCTGACCACTCCGCAGCCACAGCAATTACTTCATCATGTAATCTAGTGGCGCGATCGCCATATAAAGATAAGCGTCCTAAAATTAACACTTTAGGTAAAGGTTCATCCGTGAGACAGACGCAAGCACGAGTTAATTCATGGTGTGTAAAACCTTGCGATAAAAAGCGTCCCAATAACCTCTGCACTACCCGGTGTTCCAGATGCAAGTGAACTACATCACCATCCAACGTACCAGGATCGCGGAAAATTACTGGACGAATGGGAGCCTCCCGTCGCCATTCCCAAGGTTTTTGACCGTGTTTTCGCGGTATTCTTAAGGTATCAAGAGTAGTAGCCCAGGTGGGATCTGCTCCCAAGCGTTGGTCGAGAGATGGTACTATCCAACGCGCAGTAGTAGGGTCATTAGCCGCCTCATTAGCATCCACAGGTGCGAGCGAATTTACTCCCAAAATTTCCAAAGAAGCGGAAATAGCATCCCGAAAATGGCGGTCATCCAGTCCCAACCAGTCCTGCGAAGTTTTGAGCATTTCTTGAAGTTGTGCCACTTGGTTAACCAATTGCTCTTTTTGAAGTCTAATTTCCTCCAATTCTTCATCAACTACTTGGGAGAAAGCGTTGGCTTGAGTCTCAGACTGGTCTACTTTTTTAATCACCTCAGCAATTGAATTTGCTTCTTCATGGCGAATACCCCCTTCCAGCAATCTTGATAAATTCTTCTCTACTACTGGGGAAAGGCTACCCAGTTCTTTTTGTATAGTTGCCGTCTTTTTAATTAAGATATCTAGTACCCGGTCTTCGGCTCGCTGTGGCAATGCAAAATAGTAACAGCGAACAATAGGCGATCGTTGCAGTTTTCTATCAATCCGCCCATTACGCTGTTCCATACGGCTGGGGTTCCAGGGAACGTCAAAGTGAAACAGGTCAGCGCAGTTATTTTGTAGGTTTACCCCCTCCCGCGCTGCATCGGTAGCAATGAGGATACGTAGGGGATGGCGAGATGGGTCGGTATTAAAAGCTAATTTGATTGCTTCTCGGCGTTCTTCGCCCATACCACCGTGAAATACATCGATGCGTTGATGTTCACGGTCTGAGCCTGCAATCAACGCTTCTAATTGCTGCTGGAGGTAGCGTTTTGTATCTGTATATTCAGTAAATATAATTACTCGACGGTCATTCCAAGTAGCCCCTGCCTCGCCCAAATTGGGACAGAGATTGCTGCGAATCCAATTTTCTAGTTCTTTGATGCGGGGGTCTGGTTGATAACGTGGCGCATTTGCAGTCTCCGACATTTCTTCTAGTAGTTCTAGTTCGCGGACTGTAAGCGCAGAGGTCGTAGCTTGACTAGTTGCTGCCATCATCTGAGCATCTTCTTCCGCCTGTACTTCCATTTCATCAAGTTCAGCGCGGTCATCATCAGCACCTGGAGGTTCCCACAGTAGCGGTAAATTACGTGACAATTTAGTTGTATTAGGAGTAGAAGCAGCTTGCTTTTCAATTGCAGTACGATGCACCTTTAAAGTTCTGGCAAATGCTTCGATAGAGGAGAGTAGGCGTTTTTGCAAAGAGGTGACAACAAGCATCGCTGACTTCTGAGTAGATTTGGATGTATCTTTTAGGCGCTCCTCACGTAGTTGACGATACTCTTGTAACAATCGAGACAGCTTTAACTCTGGGGCATTTGCAGGTAGGCCATCAATAACTATAGGGATAACTTGGCGATTAGGAAAATCTTCTCCTATTTCCCGTAGGTCGCGTTTTAAACGCCTTACCATCACAGTATCAAGTAGTTTTGGGTTGCGAACGGGTACGCCTCGACAAAACCGTTGTGGGTCAAGAATTTCTAGTAGTGCGGCAAAGCTGTTAGAGTGGCCGTTATGGGGAGTGGCAGACAGAAACAGCTTATGCTCAAACCGACGAGCTAAGTTACGAACAGTTTGTGTCAATTGAGAATCAACAGCATATTTGGCACCACTTGCTGGGGCAGCGTTATGAGCCTCATCAAGTATCAGCATCGATGCAGCAGAAAAATCACCCAACCAATCACGTAATGGTGCAGCATAAGTTTCATCTCGGAGTAGCGCATGAGAAATAATAAAGCGGTTGTGCGTTGTCCAAGGGTTAATTCCATAGCCGCGTTCTTGGCGACGGGAGGCGACAAACTCTCGGTCAAAAATCATAAAAGTGAGTCCAAATCGGCTCTCCATTTCATCCCGCCATTGTCGTACCACCGATGGCGGACAGGAAATGACAACGCGCCTCACTTTTTGGCGCATCAACATTTCGCGGAGGATCAGCCCAGCTTCAATGGTTTTGCCCAAACCAACATCATCGGCAATAAACAGAGCTACTCTAGGCATCAGTAAGGCTTTACGTAGTGGCTCTAGCTGATAAGCTTTCACCTCAATCCCGGCCCTGTAAGGTGCCTGAAATAATTTTGGGTCTATGGAAGTGACGCAGTTCCAACGCAGTGTGTGCAGGTAGGCAGAAAACAGCCGTGCATCGTCAAATCCTCGGCTGGCAACTAAATCCCAATTCGTTGCACCTATGTACTGAGCATCGACTTCTCTCTCCCACAAAACTTCCAGGGGGTCTCCTAGTGCATCGTCATCTAGACACGAAAGGCGAACTAAAGTATCTTCCTCAGCAGACGGACCAAGAACTACATCTTCTACAAGATACTGTCGGGAGCGTACTCGAACGATTTGTCCGGCTTCAAGGTTTATTGCTGGCATATTGTCCTGAATAAGTACAATGGCACTTTGAATTTTGTCATCCGAAAGGCATTGCTGCCATAGCATACACACCTAAAGTACCGGACTTTGTATCGAAAAAGATAAATTCCTCAGCAAGGGACTCGTATTTTCCATAGATTTGCTGTATCTTGTTTATTCCGTGCAATTATTAACACCCAATTTCTCACAACTTTGCTGTCATCCAAATTTTCAGCCAATGCTTTTGAAGAGCAGTGAATGAAAACTTTTAATACATAGATATGAAAATCATCAAAAAATCCGACAAGCTGACTCTGAAGAAAATGATGGAAATCCAACACGCTGAAGACCAAAATCTTCTCTTCTGTACCGTCAATTCTTCAGCCCCTGTGGTTGATGAGCAACCAGCAGCAATTCCAGTGGCTAGAGTTCCTGACTATATTCCATTCCTTGACAATCCTCCAGTACAGTCTGTTGGCAACTCTGGCTGGCAGATTTCTGACATTTGGCGGGATATCCGGGTGGATGATTTTTGTGGGTGATACTCCAGATAAATATATGTAAAAAAGAATACGTTGCTCCTGTGGTGTACGTACTGTCACAAACAGGAGTTGCTCTTTGGTAAAGAAACCTACCAAATAATTGACGATAGCATTAAAGTTGAGTGCGTAGACGTTTAGGCGGCAAGGCGATAGACATTGCAATAGCTCAATGGGTAAACGAAAGAGAAAACATCAGAAGACATCCTTCCCTTGGATGGTAGAAGAAAAGAATCTGTTCATTGCAAAGACTGGTAACGAAATAGTTACAGATGCTGGATGGGAGAAAATTTCATTTGAAGAAGCGAGAAAACTATTTAGTCCCGAAACATTTCAAGAATGGTACGAACTGTTCCTAGAAAATACAGATATCTCGGAAATACTTTCAGAATCTAACGTAGATATAGATTTAGATGATGAATCAGCAATAGATAAGTTTTTACAAAGGAGCAACTGGACACCAAAACAAGTCAATTTAGTTGTAGCGAAGGCTATCTATAAAAGTCATGCCTGGGTGAGAGCATTGCTGATTTCTACACCTGATGTTGAAGAACCCTACTTTCAAAATTATGAAATGGAGGCAATTCGTTTAGGAGTCCAATTGCGGAAATACATCAAAGAAGATATTCCAGTAATTAATGACTGCAAAAATGCTGTCAGACATTTACATGGAAGATATGCCCTCATTGGCTGGCAACCAAGAAATTGTGTGACAGCAGCTCACAACCTAAAAATATCTCAAGCAACTAAGGTTTACAATGAACTTCTCTGGGATGAAGATTGGGTAGATGAAGAAGACTGTTCAGGAGATTGACAGCTTTGATGATATCGTTGAAGTGACTTGGCTTTTGCTAGACAATGATTGCGTCTAGAAGCGATCGCAGCGCTGCAATTGGTATAAGCTGGAAAAATTAACCTGGATGTCTCTGTAAGATAATATCTACCAGACTTCACTCTGGCTGATACTCAAACGGCTGATCAGATCACTATTCGTCACTTGCTGAATCATGCCAGGGGATGCGTATAGGAGGTCATGATGCAGTGATCGTCGCTCTTGAACTCGATCACGTCTTTGTATTTTCCTATTTTCTCGTCATCCGTCATATGGGTGTGCTCATGTTTCGATGAGTTCGCTAATTTGTGTTCCACTGGTTGTTCTGTTGTGGTTCACACTCCTGCTCCTTCCCTTTCAGCCTCAACTAGATGGGTTGCTTCGGGTTTCATGTAAATCAGTTCCCAAATGTGACCATCTAAATCCTGAAATCCATGCGCGTACATAAATCCGTGGTCTTGAGGTTCGTTGTAGGTTGTGCCATCAGCAGCAACGGCTTCACGAACCAGCTGATCCACTTTTTCTCGGCTCTCAACTGATAAGCACGTCAACACTTCGGTACTTTTTGTGGCATCGCAAATCGGGTTCGGCGTGAATGTTTTGAATTTCTGATGCGTCAAAAGCATCACAAAGATGGTTTCGGACACAATCATGCAGGTGGCCGTTTCATCGGTAAATTGGGGGTTGAACTGAAAGCCAAGTTTTGTGAAAAACTCGATCGATTGCTGGAGATCTTTGACGGGTAGGTTGACGAAAATTTGAGTACTCATGGTTTCTCCTGGTGTAGTTAGTTGTTGGTCAGTGGCTATTTACAAAGGACAAAGGACGAATGACAGATGTTGGTATAGGCTCAGATGGGAATGGCACTAAGAAAAGGGAAAATCGTTGAGGCAGCAGGGGTGCAGGGGAGAAAGAAGAAATTTTAAGCAATTTTAAGCATACGAACAGAAGAGATAGAAATTCCCCTCTGCACCCTGCCCCTCTGCAATCCTTACGCCGCCTAACCTTCAGCTTTACAAGCGTGCCATTCGGCTCAGATGGTTTGTTCGCAGTTGATCATCCACGGTGTCCCAAATTGATCGGTCAACATGCCAAAGCGCGATGACCAGAACGTTTGCGCGATCGCCATCTTCACCTTGCCGTTTTCTGCTAGAGCGTGAAAAAGCCGTTCTGCCTCAGCGATTTCAGGAACGCTAATTTGTACGTAGAAACCTTGCGGGGTTTCAAAGTATCCTGGTGGGCAGTCAGATCCCATCAGGAGGCGATCATCTAGTTCAAGGCAAGCGTGCATGATTTTGTCCTGCCATTCCGGTGAGACATTTTCTGCGGTAGGTGCTTCTTTGTGTGTCATCATCATAGTCATCTTGCCACCCAGACATTGTTCATAGAACTTGAACGCTGCCTCACAGTTGCCGTTGAACATCAGGTAAGAATTGAGTTGCATTGATTTCTCCTTTTGTAATCGATTCTGCGTTTTGATGAGCGGATCGTTCGCACATGAACATCATTTGCGCGGTTGCTGATGACGTTACTCTTGCTGCTGCGTTTCAAGTTGAGCGCGAATGCGGTCTTCCTGCTCCCTTAAGGCGGGTGTCAGGACTTCACCAAAATCCTCTGCCTCGAATACGGGACGAATCTCAATCTCGGAGTCTCCTGGCATAGGGTTAGGGCAGCGCTTTACCCAAGCAACTGCCTCTTCCATTGAGTTCACCTGCCACAGCCAGTACCCTGCCACTAGCTCCGGCGCTGGAGTGAAAGGTCCCTGGGTGACGGTGCGATCGGTTCCTGAAAAGTAAACTCGCACCCCTTTTGAGCTAGGATGAAACCCCTCAGCGGCGAGCAAGATACCTGCCCTGGCTAATTCTTCGTTGTACTGCCCCATTTCAGTTAAAAGCTGTTCGCTCGGCATGACCCCAGTTTCGGAGTCTTGGGTTGCTTTGACAAAGACCATGACTTTCATTGTGAAATCTCCTGTTGAATGGTTTTGAGTTAGATTGCGAGGGGTTGGGTGTCAATACTGCACGCTTTGTGCATTTTCAACTCGGCATTGGGTTTGGGGTAAAGGTTAAAGGGTAAAGGGTAAAGGTTTTTTCTTTCCCCTTCCCCCTTCCCCTTTTCCCCAAAACCCGACAAGTATTGGGTTAGGTGTGCTGATTAGCGCAAAGCGCAACTCCGAAGGAACCGCTAATCAGCAGCGACACGCTTGAGTTGATCAATCTCGATCTTCTTCATTTGCAGCATGGTAGTGGTCACTTTTTGAGAGGTTGCCGCATCGGAGTGGTTGAGTAACTCAATCAGAATGCGAGGAATAATTTGCCAGGAGACACCGTATTTGTCTTTGAGCCAGCCGCATTGCTGTGCGGTTTCATCCCCACCGACAGACAATTTTTGCCAGTAATCGTCCACCTCCGCTTGGGTATCGCAAAAGATTTGGAAGGAAATCGCCTCATTAAATTTGAAGGTCGGACCACCGTTGAGTGCTGTGAACGGCTGACCATCAAGTTCAAAGCTGACAGTCATGACGGCTCCGGCTGGTTTTCCGTGAATTTCCTGTCCAGCGTCTGCATATCGACTCACGTGGACAATTTTGGAATTGCGAAAAATCGACGTATAAAACTGAGCGGCGGCTTCGGCTTGATCGTCAAACCATAAACAGGGAGTGATTTTGGAATTGTTTTGCATGAGGGTTCTCCTTGAGTTCAAGCGGTTAAGGACGGTCAACAAGAAGGGTGTGGGGTGTAGGGTGTAGGGTGTAGGGAAGACTGCATTGGTCGGGACTTGAACCCCCACCAATGCTATCGTCTTAACTCATACGGGGCTTGTAACCAAGAGTGTTGTTGGGGCTAAATATTCACTACACCCCACACCCCACACCCTATACCCCCCCAACGGGGCTTGGTCAGGGCTGTGCTGGTAGTCCCGCAACTTCGATGACAGGACGGATTTCGACGGTGCCGACTTTTGCACCTGGGATGCGGGTGGCGATCGCAATGGCTTCATCCAAATCCTGAGCATTAACGAGGAAGAATCCACCCAATTGTTCGCGGGTTTCGGCAAATGGTCCATCGGTCACGAGTGATTTGCCATCACGGACTTGGACACTGGTTGCAGTTGCAACAGGATGGAGTGGAGCCGTCGCCAGAAATTGTCCTTGAGTATGCAAGTCCTGGGCGAGTTGGGCAGATTCCCCATAGCAATGCTGCCGCTCGGTGTCGCTCATGGCGTTTTCGTCCATATAAATCAGCAGCAAATATTTCATCGGTTGCCTCCTTTGTGATTAAGTCGAACGGGAATTGTCCAAATCGACACCTGAGTGCAAAAATTTTGTCTAGTACAATTGAACTTTATCAAGGAAGGCAGGAGGCAGAGGGCAGGAGGCAGGAGGAAAACTGCCCGACGCTTGCGGACTCGCTTGCCGCCGGCGCTATCTGCCTCTTGCCGCGACCATTCTCTAGCAAGGGTTTAATACCTCCAAATTGAAAATTTGGTGGCTCTTTTTCAGGAGGGGTTTGAATCCCCAACTGAGGTAAAACCTTCTGCCTTCTGCCTCCTGTCTCCTGCCTCCTTCAACTCCCTTTATCAGTTAGTCGAACGGCAATTGCTCAAATCGACACCTTGCCCAAAATTCTTTATGTCTTTTTGTGAAAGGTATGGCTTCAATCCCAAAAACAGATGTGGCTCAAGCAATTACTGCCCTTTATCGAACTGAATGGGGGCGCATTGTCGCTATTCTGATTCGGCTGATCGGAGATTTTGATGTCGCTGAAGAAGCTGTACAGGCAGCATTTACAGCGGCAGTGAATCAGTGGGAAAGCGACGGTATCCCCGATCATCCCCGTGCCTGGATTATCCGAACTGCCCGGTACAAGGCGATCGATCGCCTCCGACGACGCACGAAACTGACCGAAAAACTGGAGTGGTATGCGGCATCTGGTTTAATTCCATCCACTGAAGAACCAACCTATGACAGTGATGAAATTGAAGACGATCGCCTGCGATTAATCTTTACCTGCTGTCACCCGGCACTGGCAACAGAAACTCAAGTAGCGTTGACCCTCCGAATGTTGGGGGGACTGGAAACCGACGAAATTGCCCGCGCCTTTCTTATACCGACTGCAACAATGGCACAGCGATTAGTTCGTGCTAAACGCAAAATTCGAGACGCAGGCATTCCTTACAAAGTACCTGAGACGACTGATCTCGCTCCCCGGATAGAGGCAGTCCTGACAGTCATCTATCTCATCTTCAACGAAGGCTATGCCGCAACCAAAGGAGATGCGATCGTGCGGGCTGACCTCTCCATCAAAGCGATTCGACTAGGGCAACTGGTGCGGCAATTGCTGGCACCCCAACCCCCATCTGAAGTCACAGCACTGGTGGCGCTGATGTTATTGCACGATTCGCGGCGCAATGCGCGTCTAGATAAGGCAGGCGATTTGATTTTGCTAGAAGATCAGGATCGCAGTTGTTGGAACCATCTACAGATTGCTGAGGCGTTACCTCTGGTAGAGGAAGCGTTGCTCTTTGGAACCGGAGTGTATGCCCTGCAAGCGGCGATCGCCGCCCTCCATTGTCAGGCAACCCGCGCCGAAGAAACAGACTGGACGCAGATCGTGCGGCTCTATGAGGTGTTGGAACGCTTGCAGCCCTCACCCATTGTGGCCTTGAACCGAGCAGTGGCGATCGCAATGGCAGACAGTCCTCAAGCCGCATTTGGACTGATTGATAGCCTTGCTCCAGAACTAGACAGCTATCATCTCTTTCATGCCACCCGTGCAGATTTATTCCGGCGTGTTGGAGCATTAGAGGAAGCGACCCAGAGCTATACACGGGCACTAGAATTAGTCACAAATGACAGTGAGCGTCGTTTTCTGGAACGTCGGTTGCGCGAAGTTCAACCTAACATTCAGTCCGGCTAAGGGTTTACAACAGTTTAAAGCGCCAGGCATCCATGATGCCGTTGAAAAGAAATGAAAAATCTTCTAACAGGGTGAACTTGTAACTTAACAAAAGGCAAAAGAAGACAAGTCGGCTTAGTACTTTAGTACTGTTATAATCCAATCATTTCATCAAGTTGTGTTAGGGTGCAGCAAATCACCGATCGGCTCTCTGGCACATCCACCTCAACTGATAGAGGATTCCGACATGGATAACAATCCCAGCATTCTCTCGCACGTTTCGATTGGTACTAATGATTTTGAACGAGCGATCGCCTTCTATGATGCTGTGTTGCCAACATTGGGCTGTAAGCGATTTATGGAGCATCCGGGGGCGATCGCCTATGGCAAACAGTATCCCGAATTTTGGGTGGGAACTCCCTTCGACGGGCAACCTGCAACGGTTGGCAATGGAACTCACATTGGTTTTATTGCTCCTACAAAAGAAGCAGTCCACGCCTTCTATGAGGCAGCATTAGCGGCAGGAGGCAGCATTCGATGGTGCCCCCGGTGGCAGACCTGACTATAGTGAGCCGTATTACGGCTGCTTTGTGCGCGATCCAGATGGACACAAAATAGAAGCCGCCTTCTGGGATGAGCAGCTTGAGCAGCAACTCAACCAGAACAATGGTTGACCAGAGAATGACTCATTTTTAGAGGCAAGATAACACTATGGAATTCCATCGAGGTCGCCTGATTGACCATGTTCATCTACGGGTTGCTGATGTTGCTGCCAGCAAACGGTTTTACCGGGCAGTGTTGCGAAATAAATGTACTCCCGGCTCCTGCTCATCGCCCCACTAATTCTGTTAAAATCGCGTCTTACAGCACGTAAACTTTGAGGCAGTGCCATGTGTGCAAAGGGATTTGGGCAATCTCAACCTACTAAAATCGATAAACTTATTGAATCTGCGGTGCGTTATTGCTACAAGCGACACCCAGAAGCCCTAGACAGCATCTTTGATTATCTACCTGTCAACCTCAACCAACGAGTAGTAACGGGGATTTTGGCAGCATTGCAGAAAGATATTGACACTTTGAGTTGGTTTTGCGGCTACATGGCATCAGAAATCAACGGCAGTGAGGACAACCAAAAGCCTCATCATCCCATCGCGGAACTTAGCAAAACTCTGATTACATCGGGGATGGAACCCTTTACTGATTTTATGCCTTACCCAGGTTGCCGCATCGTTATACTCAATTCGGAAAAATTTGAATCATTGCCAGAGTCAGTTCAAGCTGTGGTGCAGCAGGCTTTTGACATCAAGGAAAGTACTGGGAAAGAGGCACAAAGGATAAATGATGCCTTGCTGCAAGAGTTGGTGGTTCAGGAATAAAAAATTGAATAACAGGAATTGTGGTAAGAGCGATATGGCTGGCGCTCTTCATTGAAGCGAACACGAGTAGCGTCTCGTAGAGACGAAAAAAGAGCGATGCCTCCGGCGGGCGGGTACGCCATCGCACATACAAGTGATTAACTGTGACGCATAAGTTGTTAGATTATTTCAGTTAAATATATATATTCAATAACCAACACAGAATAACCTATAAAACTTGCTAAACCGCTCATTTTGGCAAATCTTGTTATTACCTGCAACCCTTTGATACTGCTGTTATTGCTTATTAAATAATGGGTATTGGCAACTTTGAATAAAGCATAGTTTCAGTGCACCCTTTGAAAAGCTACTTTATCTATCCAACCTGGGAGGGGTTTTTAATTGGTGCATTAATTCTTAAAATCAACATTATATTAATCCAGAAGATAGAGACATATTGGAAAAGTTAAAGCACACTAGTAAGAGCAACTTTAACTATTCAGTAATGGTGTGGCAATGTGGCTGAAATATGGTGTAAATGAAGAAGGCATCTTGATATGTATTGAAGATATCAACAGGGGTAAGACTTCACTTAAGTGTCCTTACTGTAATAGTAGTCTAACTGCTAAAAAAGGCAAGGTGAAAGAGCATCATTTTGCTCATAATGAAGAAACCTGCCGCCCCATAGCTAACCGAGAATTCCCTACTCTGCCACTCTATGACAATTTCAACGTTCAATTATCTGGCAAGGATTTGGCACAGTTAAAGCTGCTTTGGCAGGAGTACGGAGCCAAAAATTACCCTATTAGTTCCTACTTAATTACTTCTGGTTTACTCAAAGCAGGAGTGTTAAGGAAAAACCTATACTTAACCCCACCTGAGTATGAATTTAGTGATTTGGGTAAAATTCCTGTTGGAGCGCTAGAGTTTGCGCGGTTCAATGATGTACAGGAGCCACTATTACTTAAAAAACTGCTGAAACTTGAGCTAGCTTTTAAACACGCCGAATACAAAAATGCTCCAGATTTAGCATATCGATTTACTGATTTGAAGCTGTATCGTGCTCAACTTCAACGTATTCTATCCTCTAGCCTATATTTTTTAGAGATTGAAACGAATATTGGCATTTTGTACAAGATAGGAGTAACCCAAAGACCCGTTATCAAGCGAGTAGCAGAAGTAAAAATTGATTTACTTGCTCATTATTCCAGTGTTGCTATTAGAGTATTAGGAACTTGGGAGCATAGAGGGAATATTGAACTGTATTTCAAACACCGCTATCAGGGCTTTAATTATCCCATCGGCAGTTTAACTGAGTATTATAAGTTTAATAATGAGGATGTCAAAATTGTGCTGCATTATCTCCACCAAATGCAACCTAAAATACTATCTCAAGATGAAATAGATATTCTTGAGGAGAATTCTAGCTGGGAGCAAATTGCTGTGTAGTATTCTCATAATCCCGTAGCAAAATAGAATTAATTACCAAGCAAAAATAATTATTTAATTGCTATAGTTCAAAATACTCTACCACTGATGATGAGGCGACTGCTGACTCTTGATACAGCAGTATTTATCAAGGACCGATTGCAGTGGTCAAGTGCATTACTTGAGATTTGGTTCAATTGCCGCATCGTTGTCGCGTTTATCTCCGGTAGCAAGCATCTTCCACAATGATAAGATATCAGGCATAGTCCGAGTTTTCCTTTCATTGATTAGAATTGGATGGCAACAGACTGTTTAAATTTTTAATTGTGATGGTTTGACGATCAGACGCTGCACCGATAAGATTTGCACCATCTGGACTTAGCACAGCATCATGTTTAAGTCCATCAACATCAGAAATATATTTGTCATTCATCCAATTCCACAAGTTTGTGGAACAACAATCGTTAAAAATGATTGTTTGACTATCAGGAGTAATAGTTAATGAATTTAATGAACTAGAATACCCCGGCAATGTTTTTAAGAGTTTTAAGCTTTGAGCATCCCAAACTTTAACCATCCAAATTGTACTGAGTTCTTGACGATCCATCCCACCAGTGACTATTAATTTACCATCAGCGCTGAGGGCGATTACCTCAACTCCAAGAGAATGAGCCGCCCAGCTTTGGATAAACTTTTGTTGACGTAAATCCCAAATCTTGACTCCACCCAGGCTACCAATATATAAATTTTGATTATCTTTGCTGACTGCTAAAGACAAAACATAACCACGAGTATTGACTTGCTGCTGAAGTTTACCCTGAGGTAAATTCCAAACTTTTACAACCGGATCGTTCATACTCCCAGTAACCAAAGTTTGAGCATCAGCACTGATATTTAAGGCTTGGACTTCTCCTAAATGGCCGGGAGAAAAGGTTTTATCTAATGTGATACTTTTATAATTCCATTTTTGAATTACGCCTGTAGATGTACCTACGACTAAAGTTTGATTATCTGGACTTACAGCTGTACGTTCGCTTATTTTTGAAGTGTGAGAGGAATTAATGCCTTACTGTTAAAGGAAACAACACGATTTTGGATCTGCTAAAACCATCACCGTGTAATACTTGGGAAAA
>NZ_JACJRQ010000008.1 GCF_014697355.1 Nostoc calcicola FACHB-3891
ACCGAATACGGCAGTAAGTGATGGTTCAGCCATAAATCCTTGATTTTTTAATCAGGTGAATAAATCCGTTGTATTCGGCTTTAAAAAATAAGTAAATCTTCCTCTTTTATGTAGAAGTGGAAGATTTACTGATGGCGTGTAACTCATGCTGCTACTAGGATTGAGCAAATATTTACTAGTAGTGAATATTGATAAAATTCCGCTTTTACCTATTCTTTGGGTAAAAGCGGAATATAAAAATTTTCGTTTTATCTATGGCTAAAAATAACAGATCCGGTCAAGCTACTGTCATCACCGATAGTGAATTTATAAAAATTCGCAAACAAATTAAAACTGAGAAGTATAAATTACTGCTTGACCTTGGTTGGTATACAGCTGAAAGGTGGGGCGCACTCATTCAGCTAAAGGTGAGTGATGTTTATGATTCCAAAGGAAAGCCCAAAGATGTGTTGGTGTTCCCGGCTATCATCCGCAAGCACAGGCCAGACGGCACCGCCGATACTGTAGAAATTCCAGTGCATGAAAATCTTAAGGAAACACTTTCTAGGTTCCAGCCTGGAAACAGTGAATGGATGTTTCCTTCGCGCTGTGGCACAAAGCCGGTTACTTGGCGTAATGCCTACGATGTCCTCAAGCGGGCAACCGAGAAAGCGGGAATGGGGACTAAGGGAATCTCTACTCACACTACCCGCCGGAGCTTAGTGAACAGACTGCGAAAAAATGGTGTTGATAAGGCCGTAATTCGCAAAATCACCGGACACCGCGATAACAAAGGGCTTGACCCTTACTTAGAAGTTGACATCGATGAAGTGAGGGCGGCGATCGCCACTTTATGAACCAAAACCTACTGTTTCTCCAAATCGAAGTTTTCTACATCCAGCTTCAAGCCGGCCGCTACGATCACCCGCACAACTTGGCTCGGAAGCTTGAGGAACTGGCGAATAAAGCTTGGGATGAAGTCGATGATATTTACTCTCTACCCAAAATAAAGGACTGTGAATAATCTGGAGTTGGTTTTTATTCAAACTGCGATCGCACTTCAAAACCAATTCAGAAGCGCGATCGCATTTTTCATGCCTTGCTGCTAAGCTGTATTGACGTGTCACACGTCAATAGAGGTTTTTTTTATGAACAAAGGCGGACACACTGGGGGCACTTGGGAAAGTGGTAGCACCTGGCGAAGTGGAGCAACCAAAACAATTCGAGTACCAGTTGCTTTGGAAGCGAAAATTATGGAATATGCCAGAGCAATGGACAGCGGTATTGACGTGTCACACGTCAATACAGGCGATTTAATTCTCAAAGCAATTGACCGCTACATTGAATACAAACGGCTCAATTACCACCCTAATCAGAACTCGAAGCAACTCGACACCAGTACCCGCGCTTGGGATGAGCTACGGAAGTTTCAAAAGCTGGTGCAGGAGAATCCGCAAACGCTAGGCATTTACGATACTTGCGAGTAGTACTTTGGCGAGTTATAATTAGCCGCTCATTTTTTTGAGTTGAGTTGACTGGAATGGCCCGTAACAGTCAGTGCCTTGCCTGGTTTTCCCCTCAATCCAGATACCACCTGGGTGAACGCCGCTAACTGTGAATACTCTGTCTTGGAATTTCTTATGTTCACTAAGGACTGTTACCTCATCGCCAACCTCTAGCGGCAGGGGGTAAAGCTCAGAGAATTTAACCCGGAGTTTATGTATATCCCCAGCCTGGTAGACTTCGGCTTCTGGGAGGGTTTTGAAGAGTTTAATCACCTTCACCTTATTACTGAGCCTGGGTGACCAATAAATCCCACCTTCCTCAATATCAGCTCGCTTCAGGGGGGAGGGAGGAAAAGGATCACCTGAAGGATCACCCCCCGGATCAGCCTGGGTAAAACTGCTGGAATCGTTAGCTGGCAGTGGTTTAACCGCTGTAGAGCCATCTTGTATATTTTCGCACAGGATCGGAGAAGGATCACCCACTGGATCACCCCCAGGACTGTTGTCTGGTAAGGCATTCGGCGAAAGGTGATCCTCGATGTGACTTGGCGGTGTCAAAATTTCTGAGTCGGGTGTTTTTTTGCTATTTTCAGCAGGTTGAGGATCACCTTCGGCTGTATTGCTTACTGTGTGCAGATTACAGGGGTGATCCTGGGGGTGATCCTGGGGTGATCCTATTTTTTTTATACCAAGTTCAGAATCAGGCTGTAGTCCTTTACCACCAAGGATTGTAAGCCCAGGGCTGGGGTGATCCGAGGGGTGATCCTTTGCCGATCCTTCGTAAGCCAGGAAGTAGGCGTTCGCTTTTCCCGGCTGGCGTTTTACGCTGATTAATCCATCGGCTGATAATTCGTTCAGAAAACGGCGGGCGTAGTCTCTGGAAATGCCTAGTCTGTAAGCAATTTCTTCGCTAGTGAACTTGATGTTTCTGTTGTCAGCCAACAGTTGTAAGGTTGATTCCTTGGCTGAGTGAGCCGGTCCGCCAAATTCTTCTCCCTCTTCCCCCAGGAATGTGAAGCTCAGGTCTTCGGGGTTGAAGTACATGCGGTACTTTTTACTAGAGGAACGCGATCGCGATTTATCGATCTCTAATATCCGGTCGTAGGCAGTAGCGGTTTCTTTGTTGTCCTTGGATAGCGTCCAAACTTCTGATACGGCATTTCTAATTGCGGTTGTACCCCTGACCTCACCGCCCTTGTTCATGTGGTGGATGATCACAAAGGTGGTTTTATACTGGGTGGCCAACCCGGTCATCTCCAGAATCGGGCGGGCGTACTCCATTTCTGACTCGCGGTAAACAGAGAAGCGGTTGGCAGTGGACAGCGAGTCAATGAAGACAATCTCTGGCTGGAATTCTTTTAAATCCTGAATGAGGGTCGGCATGTTCTCGGCACTCCAGCCAAAGCGGACACGAACAGAATCGCCGATATCGTTTTCTGAATAACCCAGAGAATCTAAAGCTTGCAGCATGTCACCTGGGCTTTCGTCTCCTTGGTAGTAGAGAATTCTCCTTTTACCTGTGGTTACGAATGATCCAAATTGAGTGCCTTGAATCAAGATTTTACCAATGGCATAGGCGAATTTTGTTTTACCAACTCCACCATCTGATGCTAGTAGGATTGTTGTACTTTTGGGAATCAATCCATTTAATAGCCACTCTCTGACTGTAGAACCTGCTAACTCTCTCAACTCGTCATAGGTGAGTAATTTGGTGCATTGAGCAATGAGACTTTTTAAGTAGAACTGTTCCAAGAATCCCGTCGAAAGGTGATGGTCATCTGCTAGTTTTTTGAGTTTTAAAAGCCTTAAGGATGGTAGGGAACAAGTTGTATAAATAGTTGTTAGTTGATTAAGCAATCTGTCATGTAGCCATTGCTCATGTTCATCCTTGGTTGCCGCAATTGGAAGTTCGATAACTGACCGAACTTTCTCTGTAATCATTGAGAAAATTTCTGGGATATCTAACTCTGTTCGATATCCCAATTCATTGATTTCTTCACCGACACGATTTAAGTAACGTCGAGTAAATGCTTCAATAACTGATTCGGCATGAACATCTATGTTGACTGCGCTTACGGTTCGATCGAATACAGTTGCTAGTTTGTTTCTACCCCCAACTTTTGACAGAATGTCATGGTCAGATAACCACCTGGTGACACTCAGCATGTCGGTGGGTTTCTCTTTGTTGCAAAGTCTCAAGCAAGCTTGGTAAATGTCTCTATGGGCACTGACGTAAAAGTGTTCTGGTTTTAATCTATCTTTAATTCGATAAATCGCTTCTGGGTCTAATAATATACCACCCAATATTGCTTCTTCTGCTTCTATATCGTGTGGTGGTAATCTGTCTGAATTGGATCGAAAGTTAGGTGATTCTTGGGGGAATTTATAAATACCTTGTGTCATTTATTTACCCCCTGTTCGCCTATCTTTGTGTTAGAATAAAGGCTAGTGAAGGCACTAGAATTTATCCGAATATCTAGATTATTCTTTGCTTTACTGATACTATTCATTTGATTATTCTTTGTTTTTTACAATGTCGCTCACTGCCGATTATGCTAGTGAGCGTTTTTTTGGTCAATTAATCATTCTTTCATTTATTCGTCATCTGGTATCCCCTCTACGTCTATTCGGAAGGCCTTTGCGAGAGTTTTCATAGAGACACCCAGCTCACGAGCAAGAGCAACAGCATTGTCAAATCGAGGGATTTTTCTGCCGCTCTCCCACTCAGCAATAGTTCTGTAACTTAGGTTGATTCTGCGCCCTAGCTGTTCTTGAGACAGTTCAAGGCTCTCTCGCAAGCTTTTCAAGTTGGGTTCTGTACCGTATTTTTCATCCATGCTACACCAGAGTTGCAACACTTTGGTGTTGACAAGAGAACTTATCAACACTAAAGTGTTGAATTAAGGACAATAAAACTCAGGCATCTCACATGGCGATGCCGCATATTTTGATGCCTGAATTTCCCTTAGTCTCTCACTCGTCTGTGAAGGCGCAGTGATACCCGCTCCCCCACACGCCCTTGTGTGGCAACTATGGAGCAAGCACCCGCGCCTTGACCTTGCGCGGACACACCCTGTACCTGATGCCCAATGACTAATCCCTGATGACTAATTCCCGACCAGACAGAGATAGCAGCCTGTAGCTACTGAAGCGATGAAAGACCTGCTGAGGAGTAAGTGATAAGTGACAACCAACAACTAGTAAGGCGATGGAGGAACTAACACCAAATCAATTACTTGAGGCGAGAAATTGGATCAAAGATTGCTGCCCCTGGCGCGATCTGCAAGAAGACCAAATTGATGATCTGACAGACGAAGAAGTGACAGCAGGCATTGCAAGGCATTTTTCTGGAGGAATCAGCGAATTTAAAAAGACGATACCGCCAGAAGAACAGTAAAAAGGCGATCGGATACCCTCCAAGGTGCGATCGCCAAAAAACAATAGTAAGGAGATTTTACTACAATGACCAAGCCAATAGGCTTTTACATGAATTACACTCCTGGGGACGGTTCCTACTTAGAATCACTGCAAGAGCAATATGGCAGCACATTTGAGGGGATAAGCACACGAGAGAAGCTTTTTCTTGTCTCCAGCCTTGCATCCCACCTGTGTGTTCTTGAAGCTGGCGAAACTCGCAACGAGATTTATAAACTCGGCGTGCAACTGCAAATACAACTCGAACAGTCCGACCAGAGAGGACTGCTTGAAGCACTTGTTGCCCAAATTCGTTGGGGACAGAATCATGAACACGAATGATCGCTATCAAGCTCACTACCAAGCGCTGGTCAACAACGGGGTTCCGTCCGAGCTTGCCGCTAAAGCTTCCCAAGTCACAGCTAACGAGACACCAGAGCAGCCACGTACCCAAGAACAACAACAAGTTGTAACTGAGGCTTGGGGCTACCTGAACAGACATTTCCAGCAAATGGAGTCGCTAGAAGATGAGCCAACTTTACACGACTCCTGAAGCCGCCGAGTTAACAGGAATCAAAGAAAACACAATTCGCAGTTGGTTACGCCGTCACGCCCAAGTTTTTCAGCTTGACGTGCATTTAGTTGTAGATGAACACGGTCAAAAACTTTGGACTGATGCAGGAATTGACTTACTGCGCTCTCGCGCACCGAAAAACGCATTGGACAGCGATGCAAATTTTGATGCAGATGACGATGCACCCGATTTACTTGAATCACTGCTCGAAGATAGCGCCCAACAACTAGCCCGCGAATACTGGCGACGGTTACCCGGTCGCGTGTTGCACCGCATCAAGCAGATGAAGGACAACCCCACAGATGAAGACCGAAAAATAGTGCAGACTTCAGTTCGTGCTGCAATCAACAGTGGAACCGCGCATCTACTCTTGCCCACATATGAGCCGATGTTGCTAGAGGGGGGAGATGAAACAGACTAAACAGCAGCCAGCGGGTAAAGTCGTCCCGTTCACTGGGGAATTTTATCCAGATCCAGAACCAACACCCGCCGTCAACAACACTGCGGCATTTTTGGTCATGCTTGCAGCTGCACTGCTTGCAGGGTTAAGTATCGGTGCAATTTCCACTTACCAAAGTGCTTCACAGGTGCAGTTAAGGGAGATGAAAGCCCAAAGTCAACAGCTCGAACAAGTCAAAAACCAAGTTTGCAGGAACTAAAATATGGCGTTTTTACTACGCTTGGTCGTTCGCCTCTTGCCACACGCAATTCTTGATGAGTTGCAGGATACAGGTTTGAAAGAACTTGATAGACGGGGGTTGATTATTTGGTGCGACGAAATACCCGAAGAATTTTTAGATCACAGTAAACAGGAGTAAACAATGGGAATCCTTGCACGCATTACCAGCGCCGGTAAATCCAGTAACAACACCAATCAATCCTCACTTTCCACTGGCGGACACGGGATTGATAAAAATCAGGTGTTAGCCCCCACAGATCCAAACGTGATTAACCCAGTCAACGCCGGAACTTGGGAGACTGTTAGGACAGCACCCGTCAACCATACACCACGCTACTTCAACAAAGCTGAAGCCGATGCACTCAAACAGGTTGCAACCCAGAAAAAGGAAGAAGCACGTCAAGCCAAACGCGCCTATAAATCCCTCAAGAAGCTAGAAGAGGCTGATGCACAGGTACACGTTGCACACCGCCGTTATATCAAGGGCGTTGCTGACAACGAACTCGTCAAAAAACGCGCTGATGCATCAACTGCCAGACATCTGCACGCCCAGCGTCCTGAATACGCAAGGCTTGGATTTGGTCTAGACCGCGCCGAAAACAACGCCCAAAAACGCGTTGAAGAACTCAAAGCCAAAATCAAGGACAAATACTAATGGATAAGGCGGTACACCTGGGGGCGTGGTTCCTTTTGGGGTGTATCGCCTCTAGCTTTGTGGCTTGGCTAGGGGCGCTGCACCCTGCTTTATTTCGAGTGATGTGGGTTATCTACATCATGTCTTTTGCAGCGCTGGCTCTTGCGCTGGTGACAGACGATGCAGTTAGACCGTTCCTGAAACTATCCGAGCCGGACTACTATGCACTGCTGATTGCCATTGCATCAGCGATTGTTTTGGGGGGAATGTTGTCATGGTTAATCGGTGGTTAAAAACCAACTGTCTTGTAGCTAGTGCAACAGCTTTCTGGCTGACTGCACTTTCACCAGTTCCCGCGATCGCCAAGGGTATCAGTTACAGTTTGGCGTTAGTGACATCGGTGCAACTGGTCCAGGAGTCGCGGCGATTGATAGTGCAGGATGCCCGCCAAGCTGCACTAAGAGCCATGAACCAAGAACTAGAACACGTTGAAATTGCACTGCACACCCAACAGCAAGAGCAAGCACTCTATGAAGTCTACGGTACTTCACCGACTTACCCGCCAGAAGTTAGGGAGGAGTTAACCCAATCGCTGGAACACTTGTATAAAGAGCCGAGCGCTGACCACCCTGGTGAAACTTCATCTTCAACTTCAATCACCAGAGGCTTCTATTTGGCTGTGAAGTCATTGCTTGAAGTCAAGGGTGAAACTTACGTTATTGAAAAGGTGCTGCGGTTAGGGGGTGGGCAGTGGACTAAGGGAAAAGAGCAATTGCAACAGATTTTAGAGGAGGGGGGAAGGAATGGCTGGTAGAAAACAACTTTTTACTATTGTTGGTAACAGTGCAGATTCAGAAGATGCTCTCCTGGAGAGTTACACCGGATTAGTGGATGTCCCCAAGTCTGCCGCTGATCCTAATGCTCATAATACGTGGCAAAAAATCGATAGAAGAGGTTGGGCTGATGAACATGAAGCCGCGACGGCAACCGCGCTGCACTACATAGATTCAGTTGAACAATCATAATCAAAGGCGATCGCATTTCGGGAGGAGTGCGATCGCCCAACTAAAAACATCAGATTATTTTTTGAGGTTTTGATTAAATAAATGTTTGGTTTTGATGGTGAAATCAAAGGGTTTAAATCTGTTGTTGAGAGAATTTCAACTAATCATCTCAATATAAAGCTCGACCACAAAGAAGTCAGGGCTTACGCACGATGCATGTTGAAAATACTGCCTGAATTGAATATCAATCCTAGATTTATACCAGAAATTAAAACTTTGCTTGCAGTGATTTCCGCCAGCGGTATACCTCATTACGATCGTTCTTTTCTCGCTTCCAGAATATTAGAACTGTTGAAAGATGATGATTTCTTGAAACAGTCAAACAATGAAACAACGGACGTCTTTTCGGCCGATAATTTCTGAACCGCCTGATGAGCCGGACTGACTCGCCGGCGAAACGCGACATCTGTCGCGTCGCGGTCTGAGTCCAAATCAGACGTACAGCATATACACACAGCAGCTTAGGGCTTTTACCGTGAAACAAGCTTATGGCTTTTAGCATTTCGTAAGCTCGGCTGCTGTGACTGTGCTGTTCCCTCCCTGTGTCGCCGCAGGAAAGCGCTGCGGCATTGCCTTGAGAGTGAATTAGGCTCAACGGCCTTCGGGTGATTCGCAGGCACAGCATCAGGGACATATCGACTGAACCACCCAGGAGGAACTGAATGATTAGAATTTTGGGACTTGATGTTAGCAAGTCCTCGGTTTCGGCTTGCCTGCTTACGGAAAAACCCGAAGAACTACGTCAATTTTATTACGAATGTCCGTTCAATTGCTTTAGCGCCAACGTCCAAGGGATTAAATCCTTGTTGGAGCTAAAGCCGGATATTGCAATTATGGAGCCGACGGGAGCTAACTACAGTAAACTCTGGGGGACTCACTTAGCCCGTGCCGGGGTAGAAGTGCGCCTTGTGGGTCACAAGGAATTACGAAATTATCGGGCTAATCAGCTAGCACTGCCAGATAAAGACGATGATGCTGACGCCCTAGCGTTGGCGTGTTACTACTTCGATTACCACCAAGATCAACGCCGATTTGTGCAAATTCGTGACCAGGTTATTGTCAGAATTCGGGAGTCAGTCCTTAGACTGGCTCATCTCAACCGGGTGCAGTCACCAATCATGAACCGAGCAAGACAAGATTTAGCTTGGCAGTTTCCAGAGGTGGCTCTGGTGCGTTCTCTTCGAGGTGAATCTGGTGAAGTGCCCTTGCTGTGGGGTTGGTTAGCTGGTGAAAGAAAATCTACGCGCTACGATCGTCTTTACGCTCAAACGGCTGGCTTGGGGATTACAGACACGGTTCGCCAACACGCAAAACGTATCTGTGATCTTCAGCGCGAAGAACACGCTATTGAAGGAGAATTACGGCAACTGCTTGCTGATTCTCGGTTTGAACCTTACCGTCAAGTTTTTAAAAAGTTTGGATTTGGCGATCGCCTTTGTGCGATCGTGATATCTCAAATTTTTCCCATTGAGGGATTCCTGGATGCTAACGGTAAACCAGAGGTCAAAATACGCCAGGGGCGAAACTCGAAAAAACCTACCAAACGCCACCTTTCGCTGAGGAGATTTCAGAAAGCTTTGGGTGCCGCGCCCTCCCTGGTAGCATCAGGCGACAGCAAAAAAACTAAAGTTGTAGGTGGTTCTGACCTGTGCAGAAAAGCCCTGTGGCAATGGGTTTACACTCGAATTGAACCGAAGCGATCGCGCCTCAGAAATGAGATTGGTAAAACTTTGGGTGAACAGTTAGATGCTGAGAAAGCATCCGGCCGCCCGGTGAAGCTGGTTAGGAATCGCGTTGCAGCCAAAGGAGCGCGCCTGCTGTTCAGGGAATTGGTAAAAGCCTACTGTCCAGTGGAATCAAACGTGAAATGATGAAAACGGGGTTATGACCAAATCCTTAGAACATTTGCAAAAGCACCTTAATTGCTATAAGTGCAACTCGCCAAAAATTGATTATGAGGCGAACGACCACCAACAACGAATTACTTTTATTTGTCAGCAGTGCCAATGGTCGATTACGGCTAGTTATTTAGCCGCCAGGCGCTACGGATTTGAGCCAGTGCCAGAGTTGAGAACTGCTGAAGTAGTAGTTCTCAACAATGAAGGAGAAATAGCAAGCCGTTTTCAAATTAAGCCGTTTTAGGCTTCAAAAGACAAAATGGAGACTTTAACCAATGGCAGAAAAAATAATTCATTACGTTCCTGGTCCTGGTGGCTGGAACGGGGAAGCTTACGTGCAAGCTATTTGTGGCCAAACAATTAGCTGTGAGGAAGCCTCTTCATTGTTTACAAACTGCCCTGAATGCAAAATAGTATGGAAGCAAAGGTTGAAGCCTGTAAGCAATCGGGTGGATTATGCTTAATGTTTTTGAAGCCAAAAAATTAGAAATCATAGTATCAAAAGCCCATGAGCATATTGTCATCTCTGGTTTTGAGAAAGAAGTATTAATAAACTGTGTTGCCTGGGATGAAGAATCAAATAACTACGTTGTGGTGTTTTATACAGACTACGGTAACTATGATTTCATCAATGTATGGGTAGCTGAATCTACTAATGGCTATTGCGCTGTTGGACATAATCTAGATAGTCAACCTTTTAGTAAATCGCTAGAGTGAAATGCTGGAAACAGAAAACGAGTTGGGAGATATGACAGAACATATGCTGATGGCAGTTGGGACTCGATATGGCAAAAGCAGTGTAGAGTACGGTATGGCGGGAGGAGTTCCTAAAAACAAGCGTCGTAAGGGACTCCGAGGTGAGTCGCCAACTTCCAGTACTGAACAACCTGAGTTTGTTGCCCGTGTAGAGGGCAAGAATGGAAAACAAGCAGCAGCAACAAGTTAGGATGCGGGTTATTATATCGTGTCCGGTTAAAGACTTATCATTTAGATGGCAGGGGAGCAGGGAGCAGGGGGCAGGGGGAAAGAGGCTTTTGGGGTTTTTGCACAGATGCGTTAATCATAAGTAATTAACCGGACTTGATATTACTCAAAATTTTATCAAGTCCAAAGATTTGAGGGCGATCGCTCTCAAATCTTTGGAAGTCCCTTATGGTGCGTTGCGCTTTGCGACAACGCACCCTACAAAACAGCAAAATCAGCGGCGAAAAAACTGGGTTTTTGAAGCGTTTTAATTAAGTGCGATGTCTACGCCGGGAACAACTCTTACACCAAATCTACCGAACCTGTATATCCTTTGAGAATTCCCAAAGAACCACCACATGAATTAATTACCGTATCCTTTCCTATGCGGCTGAAACTGGCGTTTAAGCCGTTGACATTTAAGCGATCGCCGCAACCAAAGCCGTAGATAGTAGCAAAACCACTACTTCCCAGAATCACTGTATCTGTTCCTTCACCCAAGTAGACTTTATCATTTCCCCCACCTGTTACCTCCACAGATGAACCAAACAAATTTGTATCCTTACTTAAAGGTTCAGGTAGACAAACTGTCGTTCCCCGCAGATTTATCACATTATTGCCATTTCCCACCCGGATAATATCATCACCTGAACCGGCAAAAATTAAATCATTACCTGAACCAGACTGAATAACGCTGTTAGTATCACTTGTAATAATTGTATTGTTGCCATCATCTGCATAAATTTTGGCAGAACTTGAGCCAGGGATTCCAAAAGCCAGAATAAAATCCTCACCGCAGCCGGTTTTAATTGTAGTTTCACCATAGGAAATCACAGCAATTTGATTGTCACCATCTCCAGCTGTGATGCTTTGGTTATAAGATGGCAAACCACTATCAAGATAAGTTAGTAATGAAAGTTCACTGGTGATAACGTCATTTCCTGAGCCTGTCCTAATGTTGGCATCTCCAGCTCCTAAAAAAATTAAGTTATCACCTTTGCCGGCATTAATGGTTCGGTTGGCAAATCCACCTAAATAGAAAATATCGTCTCCTGCTCCTGCGGATGCAACTAATTTGGGAATGCCGTCTAAGCCAATAATATTATTATCAGCATCGAAGAGATAGTTTCCACCATAATCATCTAAAAAGTTGTTTCCACTGCCCAAATGAATTGTGTGATTGCCGGCTCCTAAACTAACATAATCATCTCCGGCTCCAGTATAAACAGTTGCTTGAAATTCATTAGGATTACACGGCAATGAACTAGTTTGCAAGACTTGTCCATTAAAAATGCTAGTATCAAAATTAAAGATTAAATCTAGATTTCTTCCTAATAAGACAACATCATTGCCATCTTGTGTATTTACAATATTGTTGTTTCCTTCAACAACCAACCAGTCTGCATTGGCAGTACCGCGAACTCTTTGATTACTATCTTGAATGACTTGTGGAGTGTAGGTAATGCCGCGAAAAACTTGGGTTGTCATAAAAATTGCCTTTATAGCTCAATACAGTTACGCAAAATCTAAAAATTATCTAGATGAGCTATTATTCTGAAAAAATCAATAGAATCCGGTGACTTTTTCCAAAAACTTTTCAATGTATCTAAAGATATAAAGTAAATCATTATTTATCTGTAATTTGTGATTACAAATGACCAATAACTAATGACAATCTCACAATTTAATATGCAAATTAAATGCATAACAGCCTATTAAAATCAATATTCCCAGTAAAATCTTGCATCAAATACACGTTGATTTGCAAAAATAGTTGGAATTTTTGCTTTGAATGGAAGTACACGATCAAAGCAAGAGCAGCCATAGACAACGCACCCTACATCTGCGCCCTTTGCCTCTGACTGGACAAAAAAATTTAAACAAAGGTGAGTATCTGGGCATCTTGGGAACTATAGAGGTAAATCAAATTACAAAGAAGGTAACAGGGAACGGGGAACAGGCAACAGCGATCGAGACAAAAGTTGCTGGGTTTAAAGCCCAGTTTAAACAAATAATTATACTGAGACTGCTCGCAGCAAGTATAAAACATCACTGTTTTAATCCCACTCTTTTAAGGGTGGGTTTCCCCGTTCCCTGTTCCCTGTTCCCTCTGAACATTAACTTGCAGTTTCCAACAATGAAAATTAAAGATTTTAGGAAAGCTAAGGCGTTACCATTACAAATTGTTCTTATTGTTCCCTTCGCGATCCAAATTTTTGCAGCGGTCAGTTTAGTGGGTTATTTGTCTTTTAAAAATGGACAAAGAGCAGTGAATAATCTGGCAGAACAGTTGATAGATCGTACCAGCGAGGTAGTAGATGAACACCTCAAATCTTATCTTTCCATTCCGCAAACCCTGAATCAAATCAACGCAGATGCTATCCGCAGGGGAATATTAGATGTGCAGAATCGGCAAACCGTTGGCAAGTATTTCTGGGATCAAATGCACACCTCTGACCTGACTTATATTGGTATTGGACTAACGACGGGTGAAGGAGTGGGTGCTGCTCGTTATGATGGCAAAACTATTACCATTGATGATTGGACTGGCAAGCTTCCTAACAATGTCTACACTTATGCTACCGACGATCGAGGCAATCGAACTCAGGTAAATGCTCGGTGGGATTGGGAAAATTCTAGCCAACCTTGGTATACCCAACCCATAGCCGCTGGTAAACCCATTTGGTCGAAAATTCTGGTTGAGAACTTTCCTACTGGTCCTTACATCGCCGCTTCTGCGAGTCGTCCAATCTATGATTCGCAAAATCGCTTACTAGGAATGATTGCCTGCGATATCCATCTGTTGAAATTGGGGGATTTTTTACGCAGTTTGCATATCAGTCAAGTTGGGCGGGTGTTTCTTTTAGAACGGGATGGTACATTAATCGCTACTTCCGGCACAGAAAAGCCTTTTACGTTAATTAATCAAAAGGCTCAGAGATTGAAGGCGATCGCTAGCTCTGACCCAATAATACAGAACGTTGCTAAACACCTGCAAACTTTTAAAGGGTTCGAGTCCATCACCAAAGACACAGATTTTCAACTTGAAATACAAGGAAAACGCCATTTTGTGAATGTTGTACCTTGGCGTGATGAGTATGGTTTGGATTGGCTGCTGGTGGTGAGTGTGCCAGAAAACACATTTATGGCGCAAATTAACGCCAACACCCAAACTACGATCGCTCTTTGTTTTGGTGCATTAGTTGTTGCCTCAGTCATGGGCGTGTTTACTTCCCATTGGATTATACGCCCAATTCTCCGCCTAAATCGAGCAAGTAAGGCAATGGCATCTGGGAATTTAGATCAAACAGTAAAAACTAGCGGCATTCAAGAACTTAATACGCTGTCTAACTCTTTTAATTACATGGCAGGACAACTGCATGAATTGTTTACAGCTTTAGAAAAAAGCAAGGAAGAATTAGAAGACCGAGTAGAAGAACGTACCACTGAACTCAAAAATACATTAGAGGAATTGCGGCGCACTCAATCTCAAGTTATTCAAAGTGAAAAAATGTCTAGTCTGGGACAATTAGTTGCTGGAGTTGCACACGAAATTAATAATCCAGTCAACTTTATTCATGGCAACCTCACCCATGTGCAAGAATATACTCAGGATTTATTAGCATTTATAGAATTGTATCAGCAACACAATCCTAACCCTACTCCAGAAATTCAAATTGCTGCCGAAGATATGGATTTGGAATTTTTGCAGGAAGACTTACCAAAATTATTGTCTTCGATGAAAGTCGGCACCGATCGCATTCGTCAAATTGTATTGTCGCTGCGAAACTTCTCCCGTATTGACGAAGCGGAATTTAAAAGCGTCGATATTCATGAAGGCATCGACAGTACTTTGATGATTCTGCAACACCGCCTGAAAGCTAAACCAGAACAACCTGAAATTAAGGTAATCAAAGACTACGGCAATGTACCTCCAGTAGAATGCTATGCCGGACAACTAAATCAAGTGTTTATGAATATTTTAGTAAATGCTATTGATGCGTTAGAAGAAAGTTATGCCAAGTTTAGTTATCAGGAAATAGAGGAGAATCCCAGTCGAATTATAATTCGCACATCGGTTGTGAATTCAACGTGGGTAGAAGTGGCGATCGCTGATAACGGAGTTGGTATTTCCCAAGAATTTCAGCAACGAATATTCGATCCATTTTTCACTACTAAACCCGTTGGTAAAGGAACGGGAATGGGTATGTCTATTAGTTACCAAATTGTCACACAAAAACATGGCGGCAAACTGGAGTGCTTCTCAACTCGTGGAAAAGGAACCGAGTTTATCATTCAAATTCCTCTGCGGCTAGAGGTTCATGGAGTGGTTTAATATCATTTTCCATTGAAGACTTATCGTTATGACTGATGCAAGGATGCACAGAGATTTTAATAATAAGTTAGGTGTTGCTGAATTCGGGTATGAATTTACTTCACGCAGAGACGCAGAAGCGCAGAGAGTAAGAGTTTGAGATATTGAGTTTTCAAATTTTATACTTGAATTCAGTAACGCCTAATAATAAGTTATTATCAAAATTTGATATAGTATAAAGTTATTTTGCTGGTAATATAATAATTTTGAGTGTTAACAGATTATACAGTTGGACAGATAGTTAAAATCAGTAGTTCTATTTGTTAAGAAACTTATGCAGATAAATCAGGTGATTGAAACCTACGATCGCAGTGCTGTTGATTATGACGCAATTATGCAGCGTTACTGGCACATCGATCGCCAACCCCTAATTGCTTCCTTACAACTTCAGCCAGGACAAACCGTACTTGATGCTGCGGTAGGAACAGGTCTTAATCTTTGGGCTTATCCTCAAGGGGCGCATGTGGTTGGTGTCGATCTTTCTCATAAGATGCTGGATGAAGCGCGTAAAAAGAGCGTATCCGCAGACATCAGCTTTAAGGTATCTGATATCTGCAATCTAGATTTTCCTGATAATACCTTTGATGCAGCAGCCTCAGGATTTACGCTGTGTGTCGTTAACGATCCAGTCCGTGCGATGGAGGAGATTTTACGAGTTACTAAGCCTGGTGCATTGATTGCCATTCTCGATTACTGTAAATCACGAGATCCAGAAGTTGAGAAATGGCAAGAGTTAATATGTGATGGAGCTTCACAGTTAGGCTTCCCCACTGGTAAAATCAAGTGGAATGCATTGATGGATTATGACGAATTGATTTACAACAGTAAGTTGACCATTGAAGTGCTAGCGGACGATCGCATAGAAAGTCCAAACCCATTCTTATGTGGTTGTCAATTACTGCTGAAAAATTCAAAGGGTTAGAAGTAACGCCTGTTTGGCTGATTGTTGGAGTGAATTCTAGTTTTGTGATCGCTGGATGTCCGTTATCACTCAAAATTTTGTCTAGTGGGAACAAAGGCGATCGCTCTAATTTGTAAAAACTTTTCTAGCATGCTTCTGAGTCAGCCTACAGCAAACTCTGTATACTGCCTGACATGAGGTGCATGATATGCTATCACAATATCTTGCTGAGGCACTCCTTCCCTCACGAGTTGATCGGCGATCGCATCCTCCGTTCCGTCATGCTGCACCCAAATTTTCCCATCCTTAATATCTACATGCAGCACACAGCCGTAAATCCTGGTACTGCTATCCTTCCATCCCACATGCACAAGCTGATAGTGGTCTTGTGTTGTATCAAAAATGGTTTGACTTTCTATGGGATCGTTCCCAGAGCGCAACTTTGCCCGCGCCGTGAGTAATTTCTGAATTAGTTCACGATACAAATTTAGCTTATCCATTCTGCAATCTCCTGTTTTTCTGTGTCGTATACCAAAAGCGGAATTTGGTTACGGCCAATGACCGTTTGAATAAATGGATACCTGAAAAATCGCTTATAAACATCGAGGGGAACTGCCAAATACAGTCGCCGTTCTGGATCGTCGTCTTCCAAGGCAATGCGGTAGTTAATAAATTGTCCAATTGCAGTATGAAACTCAGAAATAGTTGAGGCTGCCAAAAATGTTTTGATTTCAACTGCAATCTTTCGATCGTCCTTTGTCGCCGCTAGCAACAGTTCTGCACCCAAGTCGATGTAAAAATCAACAAACCCCAAATCGATATGGTACGGATCGTGAGTAATTACCCACCCTTCATTCTCAAGGATAGTTCTAACGAGTTGATGAAACGTATCTCTTGCAGACATCTTAGACAGCTAACCAAAAGGATAAAGTCTTTGCCTAAATTCTATCGTGCATCCCACCCAAGGCGCAGCAGGCGATCGGATTTTTGAAATCGTGGTGCATTGTACTTGGTGACAAGTAAACCTTTAACTGTAGGGCGCGTTAAGCGTTGCTATAACGTATCTAGTGCGTTACGGCTAATCCTGACTTTCTCAAACTCTCAAATTTTTGCATAGCCGTAACATACTCTACTTAATATTTACTCGATCAATAGACTGTCAACAATCCCAGAAAAATAAGTACAATAAGTATTGCATTAAGCAAAACTAAGCTAACTAGAAACCAGATGTTGATTGTAAAATCTATTGACTTAAAATATAACACAATAGATCTATTAATAATTCCTACAAATATTGATGTATAAAATAAGCAAGCAGCAGCTATTACAAACGCATAAAAAAAACCATTTCCTCGTCGATTAATTGGTGTTGTTACATGATTATAATACAGCAAAATAGCTAAGGTTCCAAAAAAATAGCATAAGCTATTAGCCACTTTATGTTAGGCATAATCTGAGCAATAATCAAGGGAATAGTTAGTACGAAGATAAAGAATACGATAAGAGAAGAAATCATTTATAAATCCCTTTCTGTTTTGGAGAATATTTAGAAATATCCGTTACTCACATAATATTTTTAGTAAAAGGGAACAGGGACTGCCTTTAGTGCGGTGTAACGCCTCACTAACACACACCACTGCCTATTCCCTATTCCCTATTCCCTTCTTTACAAGTGATTTTGAAACAGTTCTAAAACATGTTGCCAAGCATCAGGAGCAGCTTCAGGATTGTAACTTGGGTGTTGTGCTAAAAATGGGTACTTGTCTTTGAAGAATCCAGCAAAGAATCCATGTCCAGCATCGTATCTAAATACACGATAATTAATTTGATGCTTCTTTAATTCTGCTTCAATTTGCTCGGTTTCCTCCTGGGAAATTAACGAATCTCTTGTGCCAAAAAATGCATAAATAGTGCCTTGAATTTCCGGAGTACGATTAATAGTTGGAGTTTCTTCACCATAACTAGAAGTGGTAATTCCAGCACCGTAAAATGCTGCTGTGGCTTTGATATCGGGTAAAGTTGCAGCGATGTAAGCAACATGACCGCCAAAACAGAAACCAATGACACCAATGGCATCATCTTTAACATTGGGCAAAGTTTTTAAGTAGGCGATCGCTGCTTGAATATCACTCAAGATATCTTGATACTTTACCTGTTGATAGTATTCCAAACCCAGCCGATAGCTTTCTGGACTAAACCCAACATCTTGGGCGCTAAAATCAGCCTCAAAACCCGGAGCAATACGTTGAAACATCGCGGGCGCTATTGCGACATAACCTTGTTTAGCAATTAGTTCGGTAATATCTCGAATGTTACTGTTGACTCCAAAAATTTCTGGAAAAACGATAACGGCGGCAAAGGTTCCCTGATGTGCTGGTTGAGCTAAGTAAGCATCGATTTCTAAGCCATTGTTAGGTATTTTGACTTTTGTGGTGTTAATTTCGATCATCTTTGTTTCCAGCGAATTGATACCAACTTGTCTATTTTGACTGTTTTTCGACGCAAACATGCCAGAAATTGAGCTAACCGAGATTGAAGATACTTGAAGTGCGATCGCTGACGAACATCGCTCGTTCTTAGAAAAGGTCATGGTGAAAGCCGGATTTGCAGATATATATGACGCCAGAGACTTTACTGAAGTTGTGTTTCGGGTGATGCGTGACTTGATGACGACAGAAGCAAGCGATCGCGTTGAGGGAGAACTGCATAAAGAAGCTGTGTCTACCGATGAGAAAGCACTCCAGTTTGAAATTGCCGATCTTTGGAAAGATACTAATCCAATTGTCGGATTTTTGAGCCGGGTTCGTCCACCTTGGCAAGGCCCAGGCATCTTTAAAATCGATTCCGATCGCTTCCTATTCCGAGTTGCTAATGAAAGTGGAATGCCGCGATCGGTCGAGCGAGAACAGGCTGTTAAAGCCGTGTTTTCTGCCACGAAAGACGAACTTTCCCAAGAGCGGATTCAGGAAATTGCTAGCTGGCTCCCTGACTATGTACGTCAGCTTTGGGAACAAGCTTAATTATAAGTCTGAAAAAGTCAAGTCTGTTTGTCGTTGGCGATCGCAAACAGACTTTTTGTATAAATCACTCCGCAGACTTCACCGTTTGATTTGCCACCGAGCGTGGTTTCTTTCGCTCTGACTTACGTGTTCCACCAGCCATCCCATATTCATCACTATTTTTGCCATAGTGAGACGCAACACTCAGCAGCATGTGTTCAGAATAATCATTCAACACACGTTCAGCTTCTTCTAATGCATTCTGGGTTTTATCCATCATCGTTCGTGCTTGATTATGGGCGGCTAGCTTTTCTCGCAAGTCCTGAATCATAGTATTGTAACTAGTGATTGATAACTTATTACCAAAATCTAGGTCAGGCTTAATCGCCTGCATTCCTTCAATCCGTCGTTCAGCTTTCGTCAGTGCAAGCGAGTTTCGTCTACGTTGCGGCATAAAGTTTTCCTTTTTGGATTAATTTATAAAGAACTCTGAGGATTTTTACACTGAGTTTTTTATATACGACTAAATTACGCAATTAACGGATGCACCAGCCTGAGTAAAGCTACATAATTTATAGAACATTCACATACAGCATAAATACGGTTATTTTTGCTTAAATTTGTTAAAATTAACAGATTTAGAAGTCCAAAACTTGATTTAGAAGTCTAAAACTTGATTTAGAAGTCCAAAACTTGATTTAGAAGTCCAAAACTTGATTTAGAAGTCCAAAACTTGATTTAGAAGTCCAAAACTTGATTTAGAAGTCCAAAACTTGATTTAGAAGTCCAAAACTTAATTTAGAAGTCCAAAACTTGATTTAGAAGTCCAAAATTTGATTTACCAGCAAGCTGTTGCACAGCACAGCCTAAATTAGGCGATCGCGCTTATTCTCTCAAGCTATGCCATATTGCGTATATTGGCGGAGGTGTGATGGCTGTAGTCCCAAAACAATATCCTCTCTAGGTACTCCCATCTCAGTCAACTCTTGGGCAATTTGGATATCCGTCATATTACGCTGAACCCATATTTTTTCATCTTTGATATCGAGATGTATCACACAATTATAAATTCGATCGTATCCATCCCAGCCAATCTCTAAAATTTGGTAATGGTCTCGCGCCGTATCGAATATGAGTTGAATTTCAACATCTTCCTCTGAAGGTTGGTAACTGCTATATTTAGTTAATAAATTTTGAATATATTCACGATATTGGTCTAGCTTTGCCATTGCACAATTAACTCAACCTTATTTATAAACATCTCCTCTCACACCAATGGTATAAATTTTAATTTCACCCAAATCAATATTAACTGTAAAAATAATTCTGATTTTACCAATACGCAATCTAGAAAATCCTTCCCAATCTCCCTTCATTTCGTACTAAAACCCTACCCCTTGAAGAGGAAAAGCAACTGTACTACTTTCTCTGCGCCAAGTTGTTCTTCCATAATTAATTACACTTTCTGTAATTTCAATGATTTGGTAGTCTTTTTGTAAATCACTTCTGAACTGATTGCGTGTTATTGTTGCATCTGTAATGCTAATACTTCCAGTGCGCGATCGCCTCGTGATTGCTGTTTATCAACAAGATACTTTTGAATTGCCTGGTTAAGTTGCTGAAGCTCTGTTATTTCGAGTGTCTCAAGTTGTTTAAGTATTTGGTTAAGAGTTTCTATTGCCATAATTATTGAATGATTCTTGCTTTAATTATAGTTTTTTGGGTGACTGCTATAATTTCTACATCAATTATTGCAGCAATGCAGACCTCATTCTTGAGAGCCGAATCAAATATTGCCTAATATAGTTTTATGGAGACAAAATAATTGGAGCCAATAGTTGCTCGACTTCAAGAATATAGTCTGTTAAACCTGTGTAAATACCTCTTTCGCGTAAAAGTGCCAAACTTGTATCTTCCCAACACTGCCGTTCGCGTTCCATATTATTGCCAGTTAATTGCTCAACTACTACCTTTGAGTTTCTAATTCTATCTGGTTGTTCCCATGAGGAAGAACGTAGTCTATGTGACTCGATACAAGGATCAAAATTCAATTGAGTCCTCATTTCTTGAAGAATTCGTTCTTCTTGATTAGATGGAATAAATCCATTCAGAACCCAAGCTTCACGTTTTGGGTTAGCTGCACCAATTACAATTTGTAGTTGAGGCTGTTGATTGATATGTTCTGAGCGTGCTTGCTCAAGCCCTTCCCTACGTTCTGGTTGATTATCTAAATCACGGATAAAAATAACGGCTCTAATCTGTCGTGTTCTTTGAAGATAACGTACTAAATTCAAAACCTTAAGAGATGCTGCTCCATCGGCTCGAAACTTGCTCTGATCTTTGCTGTGACCTATATATCTTGGAACTTTAACACCCAATAATTTCAATGATTCCAAAATTTTATTGATATCTTTCCAGCAAGAATGTTCTGTGTCTTGCTGTAAGCCACTCCAATTAAATATATGTTTTATCATATCAGGCTCTAACCAATCGATTTGCTCCGTCAAAACCCGCTCGGCTAATTTAGTAGCTGTTCGTGCATCCGCGCTACTTTCCACTATTACAATGAACTCAACCACTGACTTCTCCTGCAACAACCCAATCTTCACCCTCAGCATCCCAAAACTCACCAGTTGTCAAAGTTTGTTTTGCCCATTCCACATCAGGATGTTCATCCAAACGTTTGGAGATCGTGAAACCTGAATTAGTATTATTCAATATATATACTTGAGAAGGAACAAGCTCATCAACAATATACGGGGAATGAGTAGAGAAAATAATTTGAAGATTTTTATTGATTTGAATAATTTCTTTGAAGACAGTCATCAACTCACGTTGTGCTTTTGGATGAAGTCCCTGCTCAACATCATCTAATAAAACTAAATTAGGTTGGGTAGGATTCATCAGCACAGCTAGTAATCCTAAAGTAAGCATTGTTCCTTCACTAATTGCATGGGCTGGAATACGCTCACCCGTATTCATGTCTAGCACAACTTCTTGTCCAGTCATTTCTTGGGTTTCTTCATAAGAAATAAATTTGCCATTAACTTCGATTGAACGTTGGCGATTAACTGCTACCTTTGCTCGTCTTATTCCCACCTCACGTACACCTGGAACAACTCGCTTCAACATTTCCTGCAATTCTTGAAATTTGTCTGGAGCTTCATCACGCAGAAAGTCTAAGGTAGGCGCTAGTCCTGAACCGTCAAATTCAACTCTTGGCGTGACTTCATCACTATAAGTTGCTTTGGCAAGATTGCTTGCAACTAACTTTAAATGAACAGTATGTCTTAAGGATATAGGGATCGGATGTGCAGATTGACTCAATGATGCTTCCCATCCTTTCAAACTCCCTTCATTCCGATCTATCTTCCATGATACTGTTGGATTCCAAGAATTAGTATTTTGTTGCCTCCAACTATAAGATGCTTCCCAATTCTGTCTATTGGTATATCCCCAAAAACCACTTGCAGTAACAAACATATCTTTTTCCCCAATTGTTGTAAGAAATTGAGGCGATCTTTCATACTGAAAAATATTTTTCAATGGTGAGCTAGCCAGCCGACTTAGATAATGCAATGCTTGTAAAACTGATGTTTTGCCAGAACTATTTTTTCCTACAAGTGCATATAAGCGCGAACTATCAAAATTAAACTCCGTAGATTTATGACTCTTGAAATTATGAAGTCTGACTTTTTCTAGCATTTGATTGCTAACATCCTCACAGAAGTTATTTTTACCCACAAATAATAACACATTACACAACAAATCTATCTCTCTTCTCTGCGCCTAGAGCATGATAGTTTATCTATAATTCATAAACTAACCCAATTTATATGATTAATTAATAATTTAAACTCCGCTTATAAAGCATTTCTATCTTCAACTTCTCAATCTCCAACTTTAACTTCTCATTCTCTATTCTCAGTTTACCATTCTCCTCCCTAATCAACTCAACTTCATTCCTCTTACTCAAAGCCTGATTCATTGCCAACTTTCGCATATCTAGCGAGAACCAACGCTGATAAGTTTGCGTGTGAACTTGTACGCTATGCCCCAAGTTATCTGCCGCAGCTTTAATTGGAATTCCTAAAATATGCGCTCGAATTGCCCAAGCGTGACGTAAATCATAAGGCTTAAAATCTAAACCTATCTTACGAAACCACCAACTAACTCGTTGTGTTAAAGCCGTGATTTCTGCATAATTAGTATTATCTTTCTTACTAATTGCCGTTGCCAGCATCTCTAAATACTTCGGATTTCTTAAATCAAATTCCTTAATCCATTGTTTATATAAAGGTAAAGCTTCCCTTTCCCCAGTCTTACAATCTTTATGAACCTTCCATGTTAAATCTATATTTTCTTGACTTAACCACCAATCGATCTCAGGATTAGTAAAAAGCTCCCGTGGGCGTAAACCAAAAACTGCTAACATTCCATAAGCCCAGCGCCAAAGCTGCCAGCTATCTTGGACATTTTGGTTAACTTGATTGCCTCTGGTATTTAAATATTCTTCAAACTTGCTAATTCCCTCAGCTATTTCTGCATCGGTTGGTATATTGCGAGAATTTTTCTCTGGCATTTTGGAATATTTGGATAAATCGATTTCGATTTTGAACGTCTGACAAAATGCAGCGATCGCTCTAGCCGCATTATACTTAGCCCACTCCTTATCAATTCTTTCAATCGCGCTTATCAAATTCTCTGAAGTCGCTAAATCGCTAGGATTAGTAAATCGCTTAGTTCGGGAAAAATAATAAAAAAAAGTATGTTCGCTTTTAGTCGTGCGTTTGTGAGTTTTAAAATATTCATCTTCAAATTTTTCGAGTAATTCACCGATTGTTTTACAATCTTTTTTAATTGCTTCATTGCCTAAATATTTATCATTCCATTCAAAAGTTTTACGAGCAATTAACTTTCCTAACTCATAAGCTTCTTCCTCAGCCGTTTTTAACCCATCCAAATTGGCAGGAATATTCAAGCTGAGATTGTATTGCTTTCTACCAGTGCCATTCTTATCCTTGTCTCCAGGTTTAATCGGTAACGTAGCGCGTAATTGCAGACTTCCATTCGATTCTCTAATTGTGACCTTTGTCTTTGCAGACTTCAAACGCAGATTTACCGTCTCTAATTCCAATAGTACTTTTGATTTCATGTGTTCTCTTTACAGCTTTGCAGACTTGAAGCGAAATAATTCGTAATTTAAGACTCTTGATTGCGGGCATTGCTGAATTTGAATATGGATTTAAAGACTCTTCTCAACTCTTACTCTCTGCGACTCTGCGTCTCTGCGTGAGCAAACTCATATTTTAAATCAGCAACACCTAATTACAAATTACGAATTCTCCTTTAGCCTATATTTAGTCTAAAAATAAATACGTTCTCAGCAAACAATGTTTAATTCTGACATTGCTCATTGCAAACATTAAGCTCTCTAAAAAAATAAAACCATAAAAAGGATTACTCCGGTCCTTATCACGGTTATGATGGCTTTGCTATCTTCGCTCGTGATATGGATTTGGCACTCAACAGCCCAACCTGGGGATTAATTGGCGCTCCCTGGAGCAAAAAAGCTGAAGCTAAAACCACAGCTAAAGCAACCGCCTAAAAAAATGAGAGAGACATGAGTACCTGGGGCTAATACCCCAGGAGGGAGTTGGGAATTCAAAATTCAAAATTAAAAATTCAAAATGATGTGTTTTGTATTTTGCATTTTGAGTTTTGAGTCATATTCTCACTCCTTCTCTCCTCACTGCCGATTCCTGGAATAGTAATAAATTCAGCAAGCTTGGAGATCAGAAATGCCTCAGAATCCCGAAAAAATTCAAGACCACGTAGAGCTATTTCACCAGCCGGAATACCAAGAATTATTCCAAAATAAGAAGCAATTTGAAAACGGTCACGACCCCGAAGAAGTAAAGCGGGTTGCAGAATGGACTAAGGGTTGGGATTACCGCGAAAAGAACTTCGCTCGTGAAGCTCTAACCGTGAACCCTGCTAAAGGTTGCCAACCTTTGGGAGCAATCTTTGCTGCTGTTGGATTTGAAGGCACTCTGCCCTTTGTTCAAGGTTCCCAAGGTTGCGTTGCATATTTCCGCACCCACTTAACCCGTCACTACAAAGAACCATTTTCTGGTGTATCTTCTTCAATGACTGAAGATGCAGCAGTGTTTGGTGGACTGCAAAACATGATTGATGGCTTGGCGAACTCTTACCAACTCTACAAGCCCAAGATGATTGCTGTCTGCACCACCTGTATGGCAGAAGTAATTGGTGATGACTTGCAGTCTTTCATCAACAACGCTAAGGAAGCTGGTTCAGTTCCTCAAGATTTCCCTGTTCCTTACGCTCACACCCCCAGCTTTGTTGGTTCCCACATCACTGGTTACGACAACATGATGAAGGGTATTCTTTCTAACTTGACCGCAGGTCAAAAGAAAGAAACCAGCAACGACAAAATCAACTTCGTCCCAGGTTTTGACACCTACGTTGGCAACAACCGCGAAATCAAGCGGATTGCTTCTCTGTTTGGCTTTGACTACACCATTCTAGCTGACAACAGCGATTACCTGGATTCACCCAACACAGGTGAGTTCGATATGTATCCAGGTGGTACAAAGCTGGAAGATGCAGCAGATTCAATTAATGGTAAAGCTACAGTTTTCTTGCAATCACACTCTACAGTCAAGACTCGTGAGTACATTGAAAAAGAGTGGAAGCAACCAACCGTAGTTTCCCGTCCTTGGGGTATTAAAGCTACTGATGAGTTCTTGATGAAACTCAGCGAACTATCTGGTAAGCCAATTCCTGAAGAATTGGAAATCGAACGCGGTCGTGCAGTTGATGCAATGACTGACTCTCACTCATGGATTCACGGCAAGCGCTTCGCTATCTACGGTGAACCCGATCTAGTGTACAGCGTTGTGGGCTTCATGCTGGAAATGGGTGCTGAACCAGTGCATATTTTGGTTCACAACAGCAACGAAGTATTTGAAGCAGAAATGAGAGAACTACTTGCTTCTAGCCCCTTCGGTCAAAATGCAACCATCTGGCCTGGTAAAGACTTGTGGCACATGCGTTCCTTGTTGTTCACCGAACCCGTAGACTTGTTGATCGGTAACACCTACGGTAAGTACCTGTGGCGCGATACCAAGATTCCCCTCGTGAGAATCGGCTACCCCATTATGGATCGTCACCACTTGCACCGCTACAGCACCATCGGTTACCAAGGTGTAATCAACTTACTCAACTGGGTTGTAAATACCTTGTTTGAAGAAATCGATCGCAACACCAATATTCCTTCCAAGACCGATATTTCCTACGACTTGATTCGTTAGAAATTGCGAAACAACGCAAGTTATTAGGAACTAGCGGGTAGGGACTGGGGACTAGGGATTGGCGACTGGGGATTTAATCTTCCCAATACTCAATACCCTCTCCCCAGTACCCAATACCCACTCCCAAATTTAGCATTTACCTGAGGCATGTAATCAATGGAAACTATCAATCAAACTCACACCCACACTCATACTCATCCTCATCCTAATTACCATCCACCTAACTATCGAAAACGCGGGATATTTAGCAAAATCCTCGATCCTTTACGTAATGTGGTGGATGGGATTCAGGTTAAAAATAATCGTCTCGCTCATTTAATTTGCCAAATAATTCCTTGCTGTTGTCCTTTTGAACGCCAAATAAAATTATTTGGGCGGTCTTTTGATATCCCACCATTGTGTAAACTCAATCCTTTATATGATGAGTTTGTCGGATTGCGTTTTCGTGCTTTATCTTATCTTGCAGATGTATGTGGAGAAGATGTCACGAAATATATTTGTTAGGTATTAGTTATTAGTCATTGGTCATTAGTCATTGGTTGTTATAGCGATTTCCAGTTAGTGAGGTACACAAACTTTTGTTTTTAAACGCAAAGGGGAGGCAGCGCGTTGCGGGGGTTCCCCCCGTTGTAGCGACTGCCGTTGCGCAGAGTCAAGCGCAGAGTTACGCAGAGGTTTGTCCAATTAGTAAACGCTATAGTTGTGAGTTATTAGTTGTTATACCAATTCTCACAAATGAGGCATTACTGCATCTAAGTTTATTAATTACTAATTGCGAATTGGTATTAGCCATATATCCCCAGTTATTAGTTATTCAAAAAACAAATGACTAATGACCAATGACTAATGACAAAGAGAAAAACTGCCATCCACTAAGAGAAGAGAGATGAAAAGCACCCAAGGCAAAATTAACGAGCTGCTCAGTGAGTCAGGATGCGAACATAATCAGCATAAACAATCAGAAAAGAAAAACAAGTCTTGCACCCAACAGGCACAACCAGGCGCTGCTCAAGGGGGCTGTGCTTTTGATGGGGCGATGATTGCTTTGGTACCGATCGCCGATGCGGCTCATTTAGTCCACGGGCCGATCGCCTGTGCTGGTAATTCCTGGGGCAGTCGTGGTAGTCTCTCTTCTGGGCCTCAACTCTACAAGATGGGCTTTACGACTGACTTGGGTGAAAATGATGTTATTTTTGGTGGCGAAAAAAAGCTTTACAAAGCGATTCTAGAACTTCATGAACGCTACCAACCAGCGGCGGTGTTTGTCTACGCTACTTGCGTAACTGCTCTGATTGGCGATGATATCGATGCGGTTTGCAAAGCTGCGGCCGAGAAAATTGGCACTCCTGTAATCCCGGTAATTGCTCCCGGATTCATTGGCAGTAAAAATCTCGGCAACCGTTTTGGCGGTGAAGCTTTATTGGAATATGTTGTCGGGACAGCAGAACCGGAATACACTACGCCCTATGATATTAACTTAATAGGCGAGTACAATATCGCCGGGGAAATGTGGGGAGTCACGCCGCTGTTAGAAAAACTAGGCATCCGTATTTTGTCTAAAATTACGGGGGATGCTCGCTACGATGAAATTCGCTACGCCCACCGTGCCAAACTCAATGTGATGATCTGTTCGCGGGCGCTGCTCAACATGGCGAGAAAGATGGAGGAGCGTTACAACATTCCTTACATTGAAGAGTCTTTCTACGGCATCGATGACATGAATCGCTGTCTGCGAAATATTGCTGCTAAATTAGGCGACGCCGATTTACAAGAACGCACAGAAAAGCTGATTGCCGAAGAAACTGCGGCTTTAGATTTGGCACTGGCTCCTTATCGCGCTCGACTCAAGGGTAAGCGGGTTGTATTGTATACTGGCGGTGTTAAGAGTTGGTCGATTATCTCGGCTGCAAAGGACTTGGGTATTGAGGTTGTTGCTACCAGTACTCGAAAAAGTACTGAGGAAGATAAAGCCAAAATCAAGAAGTTGCTGGGTAACGATGGCATCATGCTGGAGAAAGGTAACGCCCAGGAATTGTTACAGCTGGTTAGAGATTCTCAAGCAGATATGTTGATTGCTGGAGGGCGTAACCAATATACAGCTTTGAAAGCCCGGATTCCTTTCTTGGATATCAACCAAGAACGCCACCATCCTTATGCAGGTTATGTGGGGATGATTGAGATGGCGCGGGAATTGTATGAAGCTCTTTATAGCCCGATTTGGGAGCAAGTACGTAAACCGGCTCCTTGGGAAGAGGGTGAGTTGCATTCAAATCTACTCACTGAGGAGTGGAGGGGATGAGGGGGATGAGGAAGATGAGGGGGATGAGGAAGAATAATAATTGTTTGTTTGCTTCCTTTACTCCCTCATCTCCCCCTACTCCCTCATCTCCCTCATCTCTCCCAGTAGATGCTATTTATGAACGCAACAAGGAGGTAGTTTAATGGCGATCGTTACTCTTTCTAACAAATCACTGACAGTTAATCCTCTTAAGCAAAGCCAAGCTTTGGGTGCATCCTTAGCTTTTTTGGGATTGAAGGGGACGATGCCTTTATTCCACGGTTCTCAGGGTTGTACTGCTTTCGCTAAAGTTGTGCTGGTGCGGCATTTCCGGGAAGCGATTCCCTTGGCTACCACTGCGATGACGGAAGTCACTACGATTTTGGGTGGCGAAGAAAATGTGGAACAGGCAATTCTGACTTTGGTAGAAAAGGCGAAGCCAGAAATTATTGGTTTATGTACCACTGGGTTGACGGAAACTAGAGGAGATGACATCGAGGGTTTTCTCAAGGAAATCCGTCAACGCCATCCAGAATTGAATGATTTGGCGATCGTATTTGCCCCGACTCCCGATTTTAAAGGTGCGTTGCAAGATGGTTTTGCGGTTGCTGTGGAAAGCATAGTTAAGGAAATTCCGCGGGCGGGTGGAATTAAAACTGAACAAGTGACGATTTTGGCGGGTTCTGCTTTTACGCCAGGGGATGTACAGGAAATCAAAGAGATGGTGACGGCTTTTGGCTTGGTGCCTATCTTTGTACCTGACATTGGCGCTTCCCTTGATGGACACTTGGAAGATAACTATAGTGCGGTTACAGTCAGTGGAACAACCTTAAAACAGCTACGAGAAGTTGGTTGTTCTGCTTTCACCTTGGCTTTGGGCGAGAGTATGCGGGGTGCCGCCAAGATTTTGGAAGAGAGATTTGGCACTCCTTACGAGGTGTTTGGCGAACTGACTGGATTAGAACCAGTAGATGAGTTTCTCCAAGCATTGGCGATTCTCAGTGGTAACAGCGTACCGGAAAAATACCGCCGCCAACGTCGTCAGTTGCAAGATGCAATGTTGGACACGCACTTTTATTTTGGTGCGAAGCGAGTTTCTTTAGCGCTGGAACCGGATTTGTTGTGGACAACAGTACATTTTCTGCAATCAATGGGAGCGCAGATTCATGCTGTGGTGACAACGACGCGATCGCCTTTACTCGAAAAACTCCCCGTTAAAAGCATTACCATCGGCGATTTAGAAGACTTTGAGGGTTTAGCAGCTGGTTCAGATTTGCTGATTGGTAACTCCAATGTCGGTGCGATCGCCAAACGCCTTAGCGTTCCTCTTTATCGTCTCGGACTGCCCATTTATGACCGCTTAGGTAATGGTCAGTTTACCAAAGTTGGTTACCGAGGCACAATGGAACTTTTATATGGCATGGGTAACCTCTTTTTAGAGGCAGAAGAAGCCAGAGTTAAGCAGTTACAAGAATTGGGAATTGTGGGTGCGGATTTTTGAAGTTAGGAGTTAGGAATTAGGAGTTAGGAGTTAAAATATTCGCCACAATTGACTCAAATTCATTCTGAATTCTGACTCCTGAATTCTGAATTCTTTATTCAAACCTTTAAAGAGGAGAATTACGATGAAAATTGCCTTCACTACGAGTGACCGAGTTCATATTAATGCTCATTTTGGATGGGCAAGATTAATTGATGTTTATGAAATTTCCGATGAGGGCTATCAATTTTTAGAAACCCTCAACTTTGAAGGTGACCTCAAAGAAGATGGAAATGAAGATAAAATCACACCCAAACTTGATGCGTTAGCTGATTGTACCATTGTTTATGTCACGGCAATTGGTGGCAGTGCTGCGGCTCGGTTAATCAAAAAAGGTGTTACCCCAGTGAAGGCGCGATCGGAAGAAGAAGAAATTAGTGAAGTGCTAAATAAATTAGTGCAAACCCTAAAAGGTAATCCTCCACCTTGGTTGCGTAAAGCTTTACAGCAAAAACCTGCCAATTTTACAGATGAAGTTGGAGACGAAGCAACAGTATGACTATAAATAATAGTGTTAACGGAACCGCTCCCACCGAAGTCTTGAGTTCCCCTTTTCTCAAGGTATTAATCAAACAGATTCGGGGTCAAGATAGCTATGGAATTTACCGTAGTTGGTCGGATGAACTGCTTCTTAAACCTTTTGTTGTCACTAAACAAAAGAAACGAGAAATTTCCGTTGAGGGTGAAGTCGATCCGGTAACTCAAGCTCGGATTATGGCGTTTTTTCGAGCTGTAGCTGCTGGAATTGAACAAGAAACAGGTTTGATTTCTCAAGTTGTAATTGATTTAAGTCATGAAGGGTTTGGCTGGGCATTGGTTTTTTCTGGTCGTCTTTTGCTAGCTGTCAAAACCTTACGGGATGCTCAAAGATTTGGCTTTGATTCCCTGGAAAAATTAGCCCAAGAGGGAGAAAGCTACGTCCAAAAAGGTATTGATTTGGCGAAGCGGTTCCCGGAAGTCGGGAAATTGTAACAATTTTAGATTTTGGATTATACCAATTGACGATTTGTAGAGACGCGATTCATCGCGTCTTGACCCAAGGATGTGTTGCGAACGTAGTTTTATCTCACGCAGAGGCGCAGAGGCGCAGAGAGGAAGTTGAGAGATATTGAGTGTTCGCAAATCATTTAGGGTTGATGTTTAACCATATCATCCAATCCAAAATCTAAAATCTAAAATCCAAAATTCATTGTGGGGTTGCTGATGGTGCAAGCGGAAGAAACAAGAATTGAGGAACTGAAGGGACAAATTAGACGGCTGAATAGCAAAGCAGGTCAAATGAAGATGGATCTGCATGATTTAGCGGAAGGTTTGCCGACAGATTACAAACAACTTATGGATGTTGCAGCTGCAACTTATGAAATATTTCATCAGTTAGATGAACTTAAGCAACAGCTGAAAGAATTGGAGAATGTTAAATGACTGGAACTCTCGATCAATTCAAGCTGCTCGTAGATGCAGAGGAATTTTTTCAATTCTTTAATTTGCCCTACGACCAACAGTTTGTCAATGTCAATCGTCTACATATTTTGAAAAAGTTTTCGCAATACATCAAGGAAATTGATGATAATTCTCCTGATTTGAGTGCAGAAGAAAGGCTAAATCAATATTCTTTGGCTTTGGAAAAGGCTTATCAGGTATTTATCGAGTCAACACCCCACGAACAAAAGTTGTTCAAAGTGTTTAACGACAAGCCGAAAAATGTAGTCACACTGACAGAAATCACTTCTGATTAGGAGGTATAAATTGGTAAACCTAACGCCTACCGAATTAGAACGCTATCGTCGCCAAATGATGCTACCAAATTTTGGCGAAGCAGCACAGAAGCGCCTGAAGTCAGCAACAGTTTTAGTTACGGGTGTGGGTGGATTGGGGGGTACGGCGGCGCTTTACTTAGCAGTAGCGGGCGTTGGGCGGCTAATCCTAGTCCGGGGTGGTGACTTGCGGCTAGATGATATGAATCGTCAAGTTCTGATGACGGACGATTGGGTAGGTAAGCCAAGGGTATTCAAAGCTAAAGAAACTCTGGATGGAATCAATCCTGATGTCCAGGTGGAAGCAGTTCATGATTACATCACCCCGGAAAATGTAGATGCGTTGGTGCAATCGGCTGATATGGCTCTGGATTGTGCCCATAATTTTACGGAGCGCAATTTGTTAAATGAAGCTTGCGTGCGCTGGCGTAAGCCAATGGTGGAAGCTGCAATGGACGGGATGGAAGCTTACCTGACAACGATTATTCCTGGTGTAACTCCTTGTTTGTCCTGTCTGTTTCCGGAAAAGCCTGATTGGGATCGGCGCGGCTTTTCGGTTGTAGGTGCTGTTTCTGGGACACTGGCTTGTTTAACCGCGCTGGAGGCGATCAAGTTGATTACTGGGTTTAGTCAGCCTTTATTATCCCAATTGCTGACTATGGACTTGAGCCGATTGGAATTTGCCAAGCGCCGTTCTTACCGCGATCGCTCTTGTCCAGTATGCGGTAATAGTGCGCCCTGGAGATACGCTCAACCCAATTCAATGGAAGCCAGCGGTATTGCACAAAATAGCTAATTAGTTATTGGTCATTAGTCATTAGTCATTAGTAAGAAACCAAAGGGCAAATGACAAAGGACAAATGACAACGGACAAACAACAAATCAGGAGATCTAATGTCTGTAACTTTATCCGAAAAAGCAGAATTTCATCTGCGGGCATTTCTTAGAGGTTCCGCACCCGACGCTGATGGCGCAACTAAAGGTGTCCGTTTCTCTGTCAAAGATGGTGGTTGCAGTGGCTACGAATATGCAATGGATATCACTAGCAAACCCCAACCAGACGATTTGGTAATCCAGCAAGGCAAAGTGCTGGTTTACGTGGACGCCAAAAGTGCGCCGTTATTAGAAGGAGTGATAGTTGACTTCGTTGAGGGTGTGATGGAAAGCGGCTTTAAGTTCATCAACCCCAATGCAACTGAGAACTGCGGTTGTGGAAAGTCCTTCAAAACAGGTGACTGTACACCTACTGGCGTACCTTGCAGCTAACACTGTTGCTTGTGTTGGGCGATCGCATTGCACAGCGATAAGTTGACTCAAAATTTTCGGAAATAAAACCTAATCCTATAACGTTTGAGGAGAATCGGAAAATGGCTACCTACCAAGTTAGATTAATCAACAAAAAAGAAGATCTCGACACCACAATTGAAGTTGATGAAGAGACTACTATCTTAGAAGCAGCACACGAAAACGATATTGATTTGCCAGCTTCTTGCCATGCAGGTTCTTGCTCTAGCTGTGTTGGCAAGGTTGTTGAAGGTGAAATTAATCAAGAAGATCAAAACTTCCTTGATGACGACCAAGTTTCTAAAGGATACGCTTTACTTTGTGTGACCTATCCTCGTTCTAATTGCACAATTAAAACACATCAAGAAGCCTATTTGGTCTAAATATTTACTTTGATTGCTGTTATTAGCAATTAACTAAAAATAAAGGATGGAATATATTTCATCCTTTATTTTTCATATATTCAGAATTCAGCAGTCAAAATTAATTTGAATTTAAGGAATAAATGAATTAAAATGTTTATGCCTTTTAGTGTGACTGGTTGCTCATTAGAATTATTGAGAATGGGAGAACAAGGAATTATCACTTTCTGCAAAATTCAGGATGAAGCAATTTTAAACAAACTGATATCAATGGGCATAGCACCAGGAAATTACATCACTGTAGAACAACGGTTTCCCTCGTTAATTATTAAATTAGGAAACACATCTTTACCAATAGATATGGAAATTGCCCGTGCTATTTATGTCCGAATAATTAAAAATTGAATTAATTCTAACAATCAGATTTTATAGGAGTAGTATTTGATTTTTGAAATATTACGTAGGGGAGCCAGTCGTGTGGGCGGGTAACTTGAGCGTTAGCGACGGAGGAGCGTCACTGGCGTTGTGTTAGCGCCGAGAGTACGGCACCAAAAGCTTGAGATGGTGCGTTACGGCTTACGCCTAACACACCCTACAAATAGTTAGATTTTTTCAGAAATCAAATATGATTCCTATATTTTTATTTGATACAGCAAATTTCAAGGAAAGCGAAGTACACAACGATTCGTCTGTTGGCCAGCTATAAAGCGTGTTAAAGTTCGGAATTCTGTTTTACAGGGTTTTTCATCTATTTGAACCACAATCTTCGGTAGGGTAGCACAGCTGTGCTACCCTACAACGTGTTCTATTTACTTGAAAATTGCGGTAAATTTTAGATTTTGGATTCAAAATTCAAAATCCAAAAATTAAAGTCTAAAATTCGCTGAGGTTACTAATTTATAGGTATGGATGCAATTTGGTATCAGAGGTAAAGTCGCTATTCTTTAATCAACAGCAACTATCACATCCGATGATTTAATCACTGCATAAGCTTGCTTACCTTCTGCCAGCCCCAGCTTCTCCGCTGATGATTTTGTGATGATTGACACTAGCTCTACTCCTGGCGCTAGTTCTAAAGTTACCTCAGTATTAACCGAACCAGGTACAACTTTTTTGACAGTACCTTTGAGAGAATTACGAGCGCTAATTTCCATTTGTCTTCTGTTTCTTGTTATGAACACTCAAATAAAGTAGCAAATGATAGTTTAAAAAATCAAGTTCTTTGAGATTTCTTAATAAGTATAATAAAAATCCAGCAAACTTGACGATCGTATATGTATCTCATGTCGAGTTTTATATTTTTTTATTGACACAAGGTAAGTTAATCGCTATTTGTATCTGCTCACAATAGTTATAACGATTCCCAATTACATGAGGTACAGAAATTTGTAGGGGCGCATAGTAGGGGCGTATAGCTATGCGCCCCTACCTTGTACCTTACGAAAGCGAGATATATATCAGCTATCTGCTATTAGTCTAATTTCTCAAATCAAACTGTCAAAAATACTCACAAACATTGTATTTTCATAAATTTTTAAGTTTTTTATTTCAACATATCTGGGGATTTTTATAAATGATTAATAATTTAATCTTATCAAAGTGATAATATATAACTAAGCTAAACAGCAGAATTCAGAAGTAAAAAGAGCATTGATTTCCTAATCACAAAGCTCAAATTTAGGCTAATCATATAGCTTGTGAAAAAATGGTGGGCAATGCCCACCATTACGTTTTACAAGCTAATTTATGGTTGTTAATTAGTGAAATTTTTGGAATCTGAAGAATAATTATGAGTCACGGTTTGAGTGAAGCAACAACCCAATGGTTAATAGCAAAAGGCTATAATCCTGAAGAGTTAAATCAGCCAGGTGAAAATGGCGATACGGCTTTGATGAAAGCTACGAGAGAGGGTGTCTATGCAGTTGTTAAAGAACTGATTGATGCAGGTGCGGATATCAATGCTAGGAATAGCGATCGCAATAATGCTTTATGGTTTGCTTGTTTCGGTAATCACTACGATTTAATCAACTTGCTGCTGGCTAACAACATTAACATTGACAACCAAAATGATAATGGTGCAACTGTTTTAATGTATGCAGCATCAGCCGGAAAAACAGAAGTCGTAAAGTTACTTTTACAACATCATCCTAACTTAAATTTGCAAAACCTAGACGACTATAAAGCAATTGATTTCGCCAGCAACGTAGAAGTTTTAAGGATACTGAAAAATGCCACAAAGCAAAATATCGGGCAAAGCCTATCATGAAGCTACCAAGCATTCTTACTTATCGGTACAGATAGATCCAAATTATGTAGATGCTTCAACTCAACCATCTGCATTTAAATTCTATCCAAAATTTTATCGGAGAGTGAAATTAAATGTCAATAATCCTGTTCACTCTTTTATATCGTTAACCAGTGCGATAACACTAGAAAGAGTGTATAAAGATAGTCTCGATAAACTGCGGGTGAATCCGTCAGCAGGCGCTCTGTATCCTACGGAAGTTTACGTACAGCTTCGCAAAATTCCGGGAATACTAGATGGAATCTATCATTTAGAAGTTGAGAATAATTGTCTAACACTTATCTATGAATTAATTGATGATGGGCTAGAGAGTTATATTATACCGGGCAAAAGTATCAACGGATTCATCTTTTTAATTAGCTGTGTTTATTATAGGTCTAGCTGGAAATATCAAAATAGAAGCACGAGATATTGCTTTTTAGATAGCGGACATCATTTAGGTGCGATCGCGGCTTCAGCTTATCTCCACGAAAAAGATATACAACTAATATTTGACTTTGATAAACTTGCTCTCAATTTAGCTTTGGGATTTGAGAATAAAGAGTTTATCACAGCTTGTGCGGTGTCAGGAGAATTACAAGAAAAGAAAGTCAGACCCTTAAGGATGAAAGTTCCTTTTGTTTGCGGTACTGATTACTTTGAAGCTAATCAATTGATTGAAGATACCTATCAAGCAACGGCTGTACAAAAGAGTGGTCAGCAACAACTCAAACAGCCTCAGTTTCAGTTTGACAAGGATAAATTTCATCAAATTGTTTTGAATAGACGTTCTATTAGACGTTTCCGGAAAAAGTCTATTTCTCAAGAAGATTATTTATATATAATGCAGCAACTTGAGCAGCCAATACCGACAGAAAATTATGAGGAAATAGATATTTACTCGGTGATACATCGAGTAGAGGGAATGTCATGTGGGTTATATAAAGGTACATATCTGATTAAGAAGGGTAATTTTAGTGAAAAGACAGGTTACTTATGTATTAATCAAGCTATTGCTAGAGATAGCGCTGTAACTTTATTTTTTGTGTCTGATTATTTAAACTACCAAACCGCTATGCAAATAGCTGGTTTTCTAGGACAGAGACTTTATTTAGCTAGTAATTATTTGGGAATTGAATGTAGTGGAATTGGTGCTTTCTATGATGATGAAACCCAAGAATTATTAGAAACAAATAAAGATGTACTTTACGCAATGGTGATTGGAATATAAGCAGGAAACTAAAGAGAGATGGCTAGAAATATGTATTACTTCAATAGTGATGATTCGCATCCTGTACAACCGACATCGGCAGATATTATATTGCGGCAACAACTAGAGTATTCTATTAGTAAATACTTTTACGAAGGTTGCGATCGCACAATTCAAAATCTCTTATCTAATTGTCGGTGGTATGTCACAACCCACGCCAGCGCTATGACATTAGTAATTGAATGTCCAGACCAAGTTACCAACTGGCGTATTTTACAACAAATAGTCCCAATGGGGACATTACTTAACCAAATTATCAGCAGTGCAAAAATTCGCGTTTGTCCCCCTGAAGGGCAAGGCGTACCTTTTGAAATGAGGGTAGATGAATTGTCTGTATACCGTGATTTGGCGGGATGAGGAGATGGGGACTGGGGAGATGAGGGAGATGAGGGATAAGAATTAATAACCAATGCCCTATGCCCAATGCCCTATGCCCACATCTTTAATAAGTGCAGCTACCTCTTCAAAAACCAAATCGGCAGAATGTTTAATAGCAGGACTTAACTCTAGTCCCAAATCAAAGTTTGCCGCTTCAATTAAAAAAACTGTTACGTCTTCGGGAAAGTCATTTTGAAAGATTTTCCGTCCAGCGGCTAAAGCATTATCCCAACGAAAATCATGCAAATTATAACTAGGTTCTGGTAAAGCTTCTAGTTCTTTTCCTGGAACTTTAAACACAGCACCAGGCTCAGAATTAGTTGAACTTGCATCAATAATTACTAATTTTTTACTACCTCTAGCTTGAAACATTACTTCCATTCCTGCGGTGCCACAGTCATAAATTCGCACGTCAGGATGAGGATTTTGGGCTAGATATTTTTGTAGGCGTTGGGCGATGATTACGCCTACTGCATCGTCACTGCGATTGAGATTTCCGCAACCAATAATAGTTAGCATGGGATCAGATTTAATTGTTTAAAGCAAGCACGAATATCCTCAATTTGTAAGTCTGGATAGTAGTCTCGGATAATTTCTTCAAAAGAAAGCCCGTCATTGAGCAGTTCAAGAACACTTTGTACTGTGATACGTGTACCTGCTACACAAGGTTTACCGAAATGAATTTGCGAGTTAACTACAATTTTATCCATCAGCTATAAAGTTAAATTTAATTTTACTCACTACATCAACACAGATATTTGTAGGGGCGCACAGCTGTGCGCCCCTACCAATGTACCTCACTCAAATGAGAATCGCTATAGTACAGACAAAGCCTCTGAAAAATAATTTCTCGGCAGCAAACTAAAACTCTACACCATGTTTTTTGGAAATTTCAGTCAGTTTTTCCAACTGATGTTGTGATGCTTTAGTTAATATTGTTTGTGCGTCTTCTGGAGTTGTGCCTTCTTTAGGAATTAAATACTTTACATAAAGTGACACAAAATCAGCTGCGACAGCTAAACCTGATAAATTATGTTTGTCAGCTTCCTTACCAGCGATCGCGGCTACTAAACCTGCTTTAATTGGATCTGGTTTAACTTTCATAAACTGATCCACAAGCTTGGGAATATAATCTGCTGGTGGCAAATCAGCTAACTTACTTTTATCTGGAGTAAAGTTACATTCTGCGGCTTTTGCCTGTTCTAAAACACACCATTCTATGAATTCTTGCAATGCTGCATCGGGAACGCGAGGGAGATAATTATGTAGCGCTAAATCAGACACAAGCTTACCGTGTAAATTTATGTTTTATGCAAGTGCATTAAAGCAAGCCTAACGCACTGTTTCTATAAGTTTTAGTGTGTTAGGCTACGAGTTTTGAATAAAGGGGAGTGGAGAGTGGGAGAGCAGAGGGCGATAATCACAATGTATAGAGTGCAGAGAAGATTTGCGATCGCAGTTCGCCGCAATGTTGATGACGCAATGAATAAATGCGAGGTGCTTAAAACAGTACCTCGCATTCTGAAAATTTTTATTTGACTGTAGCCTATGCTAATGGAGGGCTAATTACGATTAAACAACCACAAAATTGTTTTGGCTTAGTGACAATCCACTAGATAGTTGTGCAAATTTTACCTGAGTAAACCCAGACGCACTACCATCTCGATCGAAGTACAATCCACCTGTAGCCGAGTCATAGATAAATCTTTGAGCTAGCGTCGTTGCAGATGCTCCGATTTTGAATTGACTAGCTAAAAGCGAAGGTTTTGATAACCCACCACCAAAATCGGCAGCCGAGACTTGAATCAGTTCATTAGTGGTGTTGAAGTCAGAAATAATAGCAATACCCGTGTTGTAAATATTGAAAGTGAAAGCAAATGTATCAGTACCATCACCTCCATAAAGGGTATCAGTACCAGTGCCTCCATAAAGGATATCATTACCCTTGCCACCGATGAGGATGTTATTGTCATTGTACCCAGAATTGCCTCCCCTTATGGTGTCATTGCCGTTGCCGCCATCAAGCGTATTATTCCCAGAGGCGCCATAGAAAGAGAGAAAATCATTGCCATCGTCCCCAAAAACCAAATTATTGCCTATTGAATAGTCAATATTCAAGGTATCGTTACCAGCGCCACCCTTGAGGGTGTTATCGCCAGAAGCAGCATCACTATAGACTTCTGATGACAACGCGTCGCCCCCAGCAGAGAGAAAATCATCACCAGAGTCACCAGAGAGCAAATTATTGCCAGTTGAATAGTCAATACTCAAGGTATCGTTACCAGCGCCACCGTTGAGGGTATTTTTGCCAGAAGCGGGGAAATATGCGCTCTCATAGCTCCAGAAGCCAGAGGCAGTCAGGGAATCATTGCCATCTCCACCATTGAGCAGGTTATTGCCTGTTGAAATACGAGCATTCAAGGTATCGTTACCAGCGCCACCAATGAGAGTGTTATTGCCTGACACATAGCCATACAAAATTGCTCCGTCACCGGCTGCACTATAGGTACCAGAGGTGGAGAGAATATCATTCCCATCGTCCCCAAGCAGAAGATTATCGCCTGTTAAAGATAAATTATCCGATAGAACATCGTCACCAGTATTGCCAATGAGAGTATCGTTGCCTGCACCACCCCTCAAAACGTCGTTGCCGCTTAAGCCGTCAATAATGTCATTACCTCCCTGAGCATTAATTACATCATCTGAATTGTTAAAACCCTTGACATTGTTGTTGAGGTTGTTAAGGAAGGTGACTGTGTTTTTGTTGAAGATGGTGCTTTGGGTGGAGTTGGCATTGAAAACATCAAAGCTGTCTGCGATCTTAGTTTGCCCATCAAAGATGATATTGCCCACGTAGGCTAAATTGTCTAGGTTTTCCAGGGCAAAGTTTTGCAACACCACTTTGAAAACAAGGCCCCTTTCAAAGGTGATTTCTGTGTTGTTACCATTTTGAGTTAATATCAGATCTTTTGCAGTTAATCGATCATCATCAACTCCTATAAATTGCAAGGTATCCAATTCGGCGATCGCAGCTGCTGATGGGTTTGAACCTTTACCAATGCCACCAAAATCCGTAATGGTAATGGTAATAGGAGTACTGTTAGACAAATCCCGCTGGAAAACAAATTTATCTTTGCCGCCGCCACCAGTTAAAATTTGATTGCCTGTGCCACCAAAAACATACGCAGGACCAGAGAACAAGAACGTGTCATTTCCATTGCCACCGTCAAGGGTGCTGTTACTTAAGGTATCATAGGCGAAGAGAGTATCATTGCCATCACCTCCAAAGACCAAGTTATTGGCTCTTGGATAGGCATAACTGGTTAAATCGTTAAAAGTTAAGTAATCGTCACCAGCACCACCGTAAAGGGTGTTATTCCCCCTACCACCATCTAGAGTGTCGTTGCCTGCGTTACCATATAGTTTATCGTTACCTGCTAAACCATTAATCGCGTCATCACTTGTTGTCCCGTAGAGGGTATCATCACCGTTGGTACCATTGATATTTGCCATAATCTACCTACCTCAATCGATTTTTTCAGTTAATTTCACTTGTCAAATTTTAGTTATTGCTGTTTTCTGGCACAATTAACTCATGGAAATTGAATGTTTTCCGCATATTTTTACGTCACCTTCCACAGACAGCAATATTTATTTAAAGATTCATCTCTCGATCGACTTGCAAGTAGAACTTACCAAGCTATCTCGGACAATCTAGGTTGTAAGCACTCTAAATTTTGTTTGAGCAAAGTTGTTAGTTGTCATTGCATAGCGCCAGCCATAACCGTAGGTTAAGCCTCAAAAAAACAGTAGCGATCGCAACATCTATATCTGACCGAGAAGGGGGAAAGGGGAAAGGGTAAGGGGTAAAGGGTAAGAATTCAAAACAGGGGTAAAGGGTAAAGGGTAAGAATTCAAAACAGGGGTAAAGGGTAAAGGGTAAAGGGATAAATTTAACCTTTGCCCCTTCCCCCTTCCCCCTTTCCCTTTCACCCTTCCCCCTTACCCCTTTCCGTTTCCCCTATCACTTTTCCCCCACACGGTATAGAGCAAGTATCTTAATTGTGGAGAATATTAAAAGAAGGTTTTACCAGACACGCAGTGCGATAAAAATTGCCGACTCCATATTTTGAAACCCCTATTTTTAAAGTATGGGGAACCCTAAGGCCCCTTTCCCCTTCCCCTTCTTCATGAGCGCATGGCTTGATTACGTTTTGCTTGCAATGTAAATTATGTTTTAGACATTTGGGATGCTCATCTAGGTCTTAGGCACAGTACAAATCTATCGGCGTCTCCATTAAGGACAATAGTAAGTTACAGGCTTTTTTTGTAACTATCTTTGACTCAATATCAATCGCTGAATAAGTGCCGAAAAATCAAGCTTTAATGCCTGAAACTCACACTTGATATTTAGTTTTTTGTCATGCGTAAGCCCTAATGTTTATAAAATAGTAAATCAGTTTTCATACCCTTGTTGTCGGCTATTGCCTGTGGGTATTTAGCTTGGGAAAAAACAACACTTAAATAACTTGATAGTAATTATATACTGAACAATTTCTGATATGTCCATAACTAAGGAAGCATCTTTGCATACTCTTCACATTACTTCTAAGTAGATGTGTAATTAAATACTTATATTTTTAAATGAATCACATTTCATAAGGTGAGTTTTTGTGCAATTTTCATTAATTCAAAAAATTGACTAACTTAACTATCAGTATTTATAGCAAGCTGCGTTGGCGTAGCCCGCCACAGGCATCGCCCAAACTTAGAATCACAAAAAGTAGCAGAAAGAATTGGCATGATAAAGGTAGATGAAAAGATTATAAATGGCAATCCTTTAATATTTTTCAGAATTGAAAAATCGTAAATAAAATTACACTATAGTTGGAGTTTATATTGTGATATGAAAACTTTTACTGCGATCGTTGAAAGAGATCTTGATACTAAGTTATATGTTGGCTATGTCCCTGGCTTTCCTGGAGCGCATTCTCAAGGCGAAACTTTGGATGAGTTGCAGGAAAATTTGCGTGAAGTTATTGAGATGCTTCTAGAGGATGAGAATTTAGCCTTCGAGACGGAGTTTATAGGTACACAACAGATTGTGCTTCAGTAGACCATGAGTAATATTCCTGTTCTCAAACCCCAAGAAGTTGTACGCATATTGGAAAACCTTGGATTTGTAGAAGTACGTCAGAAAGACTCAGACAAACAGTTTCGGCATCAAGATGGATGAGGAACAACAGTCCCATTTCACAAAGGACGTGACATATCACCAAGGTTGCTACGGCAAATTGCAAGTGATATTGGTTTGACAATTGAAGAAATGCTGGACTTACATTAGGGTCTAAACCAAATTCTAAAAGTAAGATACGAGGTACGATAGAAAATTCTCCGCGTACCTCTGCGCTTACCTTCGCGCCACTTTGCGTTTAAACTTAAGCAGTCCGAAAACGCGCCAACTCCTCACCCGTTTTCGCATCATGGGCGTGGACTGTACACACCAAACAAGAATCAAACGATCGCGCCACATGACCAACTTCCACCGGATCGCTAGAATCGTAAATGGGTGTGCCAATTAAAGCTTCTTCAATGGGGCCGCGCATTCCTTCACCGTCACGAGGGCCGATATTCCATGTACCAGGCGCAATCACTTGGTAATTCTTAATCTTACCGCCTTCTACTTCCACCCAGTGACACAAAGAACCCCGCGCTGCTTCCGTTGCACCCCAACCCTTGCCATCTTTTTCTGTGGGTTTGATATACCAAGGGTCGTTTAATTTAAATTCGCGCAAACAGTGTTCGGCTTGACGATATAACTTGACAATTTCATGAACTCGTGCTAATTGACGCACATGAATACTAGCACCACCCATCCGCTTGAAGACATCGAGGATAAAGGGGTCGTAGTGTTGCCAAGATTCGCCGTGTTTGCCACCTGCGACTAATTGACGCGCTAAGGGACCTGCTTCTAAACGTCCGAAATCTTTGTGGAGGACGGCACTTGCCCAAGAATAAGCGTTATCGAAGTCTTTGGTATTATTTGCAGTGGGTTTAGTGGTGCGATCGCCAGGATGAATATCCGCAGTTCCTTCATCGTACCAGGAGTGAGTTGTATTCTCGCGGGTAAAGGACTGATCCATTAAGGTGTGGGTGTCTGCGAAACTGTCATACACTCCACTCTTCATAATCATCGCCGCATTTCGTCCTTCGATGGTCGGCTTTTGGTATTTATCCTCATGGGCTAAATATCCCCAAGTGACATATTTGCCAACACCAGCGCCATATCTATCTAAACCGATATCTAAACCCATGCGCCAATAAAAACCCAAGTCAGACTCTCGATGATTGCGGTCTTCATCCAACCAATCCAAAAAGTCATCATAACTTTGGATTTGTTCGTAACGTTCTAAAGAACAACCCAACCAAACTGGTTCTAACCAATTGGTGCGGAAATATTCCAGAAGCGCCCAAGCGCGGGTAATATCCGTGAGGGTGGGGGCGCACATCACGCCACCAGGCACCATATAACTGCTGTGGGGCCATTGTCCGCCCAATAGTGCATAAATTTCTACAGGTTTGGCGGAAATTGTTATGCCTAATTCGTAAGATTTACCAGTGAAGGCAGCAAAGCGTCTGGTAGCTTCGTCATAAAAGCGACTATGGCGGTATTTTTTATTAGTTAAGTCAATGGCAAACAATCCATAAAAATAACGGGGAATACTTTGGATTGTTTCCACAATTTGACCGAGATTTCTGGCCAAAATTGCATTGCGTGGAACTTCTGTTTCCCAAGCTGTATCTAATGCCCAAGATGCACAAGTTAAGTGAGAACCACCGCAAATTCCGCAAATTCGAGGCGTAACAATTAATCCGGCTTGGGGGTCTTTACCGCGTAAAATAACTTCAAATCCGCGAAATAGTTCTGCATGTGTCCAGGCGTTGACTACCCGCCCATGTTCGATATCAACTCGCACATCTAAGTCGCCTTCAACTCTACCAACGGGCGATATATCTAATGATTGAATTGTCATTTGTCATTTGTCCTTAGTCATTGGTCATTGATCTTTGGTCATTGGTCATTGGTCATTGGTCATTGGTTTTTCACAAATAACAAAGGACGAATGACTAATGACTAAACTGTAAAAAAGTCTTCTTCTGCCCAAGGTGGTGCTGCATCTTTGGCCACCATTGTAAGTAAGGCGTAGTCTTTTTTGTTGACTCCTGGCGGTAATTCTTTGGGAACCCCCATGACTGTTTGGGTTTTAAATACGGTTCCTGGTTTGAGGTCAAAGAAGGGAAATTCGGGTTCAGTGCAACCTAAACAAGGCATTCCAGCGCGGGTTTTGGAGGAGACACGATTCCAGAGGATGCGGTTGCAGGAGGAATGGGTCATGGGGCCGCGACAACCCAAGTCATAAAATAGGCATCCTTTACGTTGACCAAATTCGGCCGTTGATGCTTTGTAGGCAAAGTGGACGTTGCGGGTACAACCTGTTTGGGTGTAGGTGTTGAAGAAGGTTTGGGGACGATGCAGTTCATCCAAAGCAATGTCGGCGATGCGTCCGGTGGCGATCGCCACTAATATCTGCGTAATCCAATCGGGATGTGCGGGACATCCAGGTATGTTAATTACTGGTAATCCGGCTTGGGAGACGAAATCCTTCCCTAAAAACCCGCCTTCTTGACGCTTGAGATACTGCAAGCCTTCCGATTCGCTGGGGTTGGGTGACATGGCGGGAATTCCTCCCCAGGTGGCACAGTCGCCCACAGCGACGATAAATTGGGCAGCTTTGGCCAGATCTGCTAACCAATCTTTCATGGGGCGATCGGCAAACCGATTCCATTCGCCAGTGCCGTTGGGCGCATTGACAACGCTACCTTCAAATACCAAAATATCTAAGGGAATTGTGCCAGAAATGCAATCCCGCAGCAGTGCTTGTAAGTTATCGCCTAATTCCAATCCTAAGGATGGATGCCAAAGTACCTTGATGCCAAAGTCGGCAATTAAATCGCAGACTGTAGGTTCTTCGGCGTTGAGAAATGACATGGTGTTGCCTGAACAAGCACCACCTTGTAGCCATAGTACGTTAGTCATAGGCTATGTATTTTCTATTGTTTCCTATGCATGATGTAGGTGATAATGCTTGTAAAGTCTCACCTGCTTATCAATATTTGTTTTTTAATACTAAGATAGTTTTTTCTTTAATTCACTTTCATTAAAAAAGAATTAATTATTAACAATAGCTGAGATTTAATTAAGATTATTTTAAATGAATGTGTCTGTTATATATGTAACATATTGAACAAATAAAAATAGTAAAAATAAAATTGCCTTTTGGTTTTCACTCCTGGCATTAAACAACCTCAAATCACCTAATTTACAATACGGTTCAGTTAGAGCCAAAAACCTTAACCTGCGTAGGTTGGATTGAGGAACGAAACCCAAAATTTTTTCGAGTAGGTTGGGTTGAACGAAGTGAAACCCAACCTACAATTATCCTTAACTGAACCGTATTGACCTAATTTATTAAGTTTAAAACTACGAAATTATTAATAACAATTACTGCCAATTATCAACCTGTGGGAAAGGATGAGTATTTTAATACCATTTCACGAAATACCTGATACAAATGTAGATTAGGTTGAGGACGTAGCAAGATCCGGTTCGCGTAGCGTCTCCGATAGGAGAAGGACAAGGGTAACCCAACACCTCAAAGTCCTGTATTTGTTCGGTTTCACGACCTTCAACCTAACCTACGCGTCTGTTTCATTCTTTTATGGAATTGGTGTAAGACTTTGCACCCCATCAGCTATATCAATCCTAAATGAGTTGTGAAAATGAGCAATGTTCAGATCCCCGACTTCTTCGATAAGTCGGGGATCTAATTTTTCACGGATGATTTCGGATTGCTATATATATTAGTTGTTTTAAGATTTTGGCTGTGCCACTTGCCTAACAACTTGTTCGTCCAAGCCTAAGGCTTGAGCTATCTGCTCAATACTTAAACCCAGCCCTAATAACTGGGGTATCGTTTCTAACTTACCTTCTTGTCTACCTTCTTCTCTACCTTCTTGTTTGCCTTCTGCAAAAACATCTTGGTAAAATCTAGTTTGCTTTAACTCATTTAATCCAAACATTTTTCCTATCTCCTCCTGGGTCAATCGCGGCAACTTGTAGATTAATATCGTCTCTATCAATTGTATAATTTCCCTAATAGTAGCGACATCTCGGATTTGCTGTCGGGCACTGTTGACTATTTCTATAGCTTTTGTTGTCGCAGTTGTTCAGGTTCAACAATCAGCTTAACTGTTTGTATGCCGATTGATGATGCTTCTATTGAGCTTAATTCGTCAAGATAGACGCGAGTAACTCGTTGTGAGTTGAGTATTTCTGTATATCTTTCGGTATTTCCAGTATCAACGCTGCGGTTGGGGAAGATGACAACACCACGCCAATTGTTAGTTAATTCGGTTTTGTCGAGATAGTTAAAGGTTTCAGCGAACAAACGTGAGTATAATTTTTTGTCTGGTTGAAATTGAACTTCGGCAAAATAAATCGGTAAGTCTGGTGTATTTGGGAGGAAAACGCCATCGATTCTAAATGCCAGTTGTTTGACTTCCACTGAGGAAAATTGATAAGCACTAGCTAATTGTGGTGGTTGGTTAATCAGTTCAAAGAAAGTACTGGGGATACTTTGGAAGATGCGATAAAAGATACTGTCTGTTTTCAAGGAAGCTTGTTTTACAATTGATAAACATATTTTACACCTCGGTTTTCATCTGCGTAGGCGTAGCCCGTCGTAGACATCGCTAACTCAAATTTGGCATCGAATCACTTTGATAACTAATGCCTTGATTCTATTTTGATTTGGTCGTAGTGCATTATCCAATGTCATAAAAGTTGCCTATAAAGATATTGCATATATGTATGTCAAGAATTGCATAAAGAATATTTGGATTGTGTTAGGTGATGATACAAAAAATATTTTGAAAATATCAGGTGTTTAAAGCTGACATTAATATTGGCAATTTCCCCCTAGAATTTGAGAAATAGGGTGTTTTATATTTTAGGGATTGGGGATTCGGTATTGGGGATTGGGTACTGGGTGCTGGGAAAACTCTTCCCTAATCCCCAGTCACCAGTCGCCAGTCCCTAACTCCTAAAGGGGAATTCCGCCAAAAGGACTCGAAGCCTGCGTAAATCAGTATGGCCCGTGATGAGATGCGATTCATCGCGTCTTAATCATTTGTGGGTGTCAAGAGACTCAATACCCAATTGGCTAGAGTACGGCAGAGTTATGACCCCTAGCATTACAGATTCAGCGGTGAAGGCTGCGATCGCGGCTGTTGCATCGGAGTCAGCCTCAGCAGATGAAAAAATCCAAATGCTGATTGAGATCGCCCAAGGCTTTCAAAAAAAGCCCAAAACAGCCCAAGATTTGCGGAATGCAGTTAGCTTGTATTACCGGGCTTATGAGATGTGTGGTGAGGAGTTCCCCCTATTAAAAGCCAGGGCGCAAGTAGGGATGTCAGGAACGTTACAGGCAATACCGGATGCTAGCACACAACTGCTGCTGCAAGCGAAAATCGGTTATGAAGAAGCGCTACCGATTTTACAACAATTAGCTTCGCCGGAAGAAGTGGCAGAGACACAGATGAATTTTGGGCTGGTCTTACAGTCACTTGTACCGTATAATTTAGCGCGGATAACTGATAGTATCCAAGCTTATCATGAGGCTTTGCGGGTGTTTACATGGCAGGATTACCCGCAAGAATATGCTATTTTATACAACAATATTGCGATCGCTTATCTTTCCATGCCCTTAGCATCGGAACGAGAATACTTGCGTCAAGGGCTAGCAGTGCAATCATTTGAGGTGGCGCTAAAGCATATTAATCTGATTGACCATCCCAGAGAATATGCGATGTTGCAAAATAATTTGGGTAACGCTTTGCAATATTTAGTGAGTTCCCATCCTGTGGAGAATAACTTAAGAGCGATCGTAGCTTATGACGAAGCGCTAAAAGTTCGTAACTCCAAAGATACACCCCTAGAGTACGCTAACACAATTTCCAACAAAGCCAACGCCTTATTCAACTTACCCGACGATCCAGAAAAACCAGAAGCTGGTAATTCTCAAAATCTCGTACAAGCGCGTGCATACTATCAACAAGCTTTAGAAATTTTTACCATACATCAACAAATGGAACAAGCAGAAATAGTAGCTAAAGCATTACAAGACTTGGAAGCAGAAATTAATAGTTAGGAGTTATGAGTTATGAGTTATAAATTTTTCATCTAACTTAACTCCTAACTCCTAACTCCTCATTTCTAACTCCCCACTCCCCCAACTTAATTCAGGAGGAAAACAGAGAATGCAAGAGATTTTGACAAGCCATACTATCAGAGATTTTCTCAGAAGTTTAGCAGCAGGTGACCTGAACATAGCAACAGGATTAGTTTGGCTAGTCACGGCAACAGTCTTATCAATGATTGGCGGTGCTATTGGCGGGATGCTATTAGCTGGGAAAGATATAGGTTATCAGTTCTCAGCAATGCTTGGTGCGTTATTTGCTCCTGCTGGGGTAATTCCCGCCATTATTTTAGGGCTAGTCATACTAAATTTATTGACAAATTATTAGGAGTAAACATGTTAGAAATTGGCTGGTTTTCTGCCAAGTTATTTTTCAAGGGAAAGCTACTGCGCGACCCCATATATTTTATCCAGCGAACTGCTATTGCTACCGCTGTAGGTGCGCTACTACTAGTGTTATTTGCACAAGCGGAAATTCCCTTCTGCTTACCAGTAACATTATCTAGTTTAGTGACAGGCATGATTATGCCATTTCTTCTCAAAGATTTCAAAATGAAGTGAGTTGTCATTTCTCATTTGTCATTTGTCATTGGTCATTGGTCATTTGTAAATAACCAATGAACCATGCCCCATCCGCACTTTTGGATTTGCAATTTTTGTTCAATCCAAAATCCAAAATCCAAAATCTAAAATTCTTCTGCCCCATGTCCAACCTTGAAGAATTAGTTCAGGAAATTAACCGATTTGAGGCAATTATATCCGAATGGGATGAAAGCCAACGGTGTGTAGCAGTAGGCTTAAAAAGAGCAATTGAAGCTTTGCACAAAGCAGCATTGACTAATTTGATTAAAAACCTCAAACAAGAATCAATGCCAGCTTTGCGTCATGCTGTTAGTGATGAAGTAGTATATGCAGTATTGCTTTATCACGAATTAGTTAAACCACCAAAACCACCACTAGCGCAGCGCATTCAGGCAGCCCTTGAAGAAGTTCGCCCAGGGCTAAAAAGCCATAACGGGGATATAGAATTAGTGGCAATTAAACCACCAGATACAATAGAAGTTAGGTTAATAGGAACTTGCAGCAGTTGTCCAGGTTCTACTTTAACTTTATCTCAGGGAGTAGAACAAGCAATTAAAAACCATTGTCCTGAAATCACCAAAGTTGTTGCTGTCAATAATAACTCTAGTGTTAACACTGCAAATTCTAGTTTAATCAGTCCATTCTCTGGGCAGTTAACTTCTAGTTGGGTAAAAGTAGCAACTACCGAACGAGTTCCCGAATTGGGTGTGTTAGCAGTACAACTTGCTGGCACTTCGCTAATTTTACATCGCCAAGGTGTTAAGTTTACTTGTTACCGTAATGCTTGCGTTCATCTAGGCAATCCTTTACAAGAAGGTAAGGTTGAAAATGGTATTCTTACTTGTCCTTACCACGGATTTCAGTACAATTTAGAGACGGGTGAATGTTTAACTGCACCTGATGTTTCGCTTCAGTCATATCCAGTAAAGATTAAAGGTGATAAGGTGTTTGTGAAACTGCAAAAATTTTGACATATATAGGACTTACTCAAGTGTCATATTTTTGTTCGTAGAGGTTGAAATAAGTCAGAAGTCAAGAGTCAAAAACATCGGCTTTTTACTCTTGACTGTGAACTGAATTATACCTGCAATCGCATTTATCAAATTTTTTTTATCACCTAGAGGCGCAGAGGGGAGAACGCAAAGAAAGACTTTTGCAAAAACTTCATTAATTATTTTATATCAAAAATCTCATAATGTTACTGTTGTTACATGCTGTTAAAGATTAATGTTTTTAAATATTTATCAGCCTCTATTTGCGGTTCATGGATATCCCAATTACAATTCATTCCATATCACAATTACCGCCAGAAGCAACAGCAATTCCTCAAAGCTTACCTTTTTCATCTCAAGGTGCAGAGGTAATTTTAGGTAATATTATTGAAGCAGAACAATTAGTGATACCTGTGGCACCCAGTCCGACTACAATGTTTGGGCCTCGTGGTGCTTGTTTGTTCTCAAATGGGGTATTGTGGGTGTCGGATACGGGACACCATCGATTATTGGGATGGCGGAATTTACCTACTAAAGATAGTCAAGCGGCTGATTGGGTAATTGGGCAACCTGACTTTTATCATGAAGGACAAAATGCTAAAGGTACAATTGGAAGAAGTACTTTAAATGTACCAACTGGTATTTGTAGTTGTGGCGAAGGTTTAGCTGTAGCAGATGCTTGGAATCATAGAGTTTTAATTTGGAAAAATTTACCACAGGATAGTAATGTACCAGCAGATTTGGTATTAGGACAAGTTAATTTTATTGATAACGAACCAAATAGGGGAACTCAACAAGCATCTGCCAGTACAATGCATTGGCCTTATGGTGTTTTATATCATCAAGGACAGCTATTTGTTGCTGATACAGGAAATCGCAGGGTATTAATTTGGCATCAATTACCAATAGAAAACGGCCAACCTGCTGATTTAGTTTTGGGACAACCAGATATGATATCTCGCAATGAAAATGGCGGTGGTTCTCCAACCGCAGCGAGTATGCGTTGGTGTCACGATATCACTTTTTGGGGAGAAAATCTGGTTGTCAGCGATGCGGGCAATAACCGAGTAATGATTTGGCAAGGAATACCGACGGAAAATAATACTCCTTGTGCAGTGGTTTTAGGGCAAAAAAACTTTAATTGTGTGGAAATGAATCAAGGGGTTTATTATCCTAATGCTAGTAGCTTGAGTATGCCTTATGGTGTTGGAATAGCTGGGGAGTGGTTAGTAGTTGCGGATACTGCAAATTCTCGGCTGTTAGGATGGAGAAAGCCAGAATCAATTTTATCACTGCAAGGTGCAACGGCAGATGCCATTACCGGACAAATTAATTTTCAAAGTAAAGGTGAAAATCGTAATTTTGGATTACCAAAGCGAGATAGTTTAAATTGGTGTTACGGCATAAAAATTTGTGGCAAGACGGCAGTAATAGCTGATTCTGGGAATAATCGAATTTTGCTGTGGCAGTTTAATAATTCGTAATTCGTAATTCGTAATTTTTGAAAGTCAAATTTATATGGTGTCTGAAGAAATTAGAGTTCGCGGTACTGTTCAAGGAGTAGGATTTCGCCCTACTGTGTATCGTCTTGCTAAAGTTTACGGTTTGGGTGGAGATGTTTGTAATGATGGCGGAGGTGTTTTAATTCGCGTATCTGGTAGTGAGGAAGCAATAACTGAATTTGTTGCTAAATTGCAAACAGAATGTCCACCGTTGGCAAAAATTAATGAACTAATAAGAACTCCTTACACAGGCGAATTAAACGTTGATGATTTTGTGATTTATAGTAGCGTCAATAGTGCAATTAAAACACAAATTGCCCCGGATGCAGCGACTTGTCCACAATGTCAAAAGGAAATATTCGACCCTTTTAGCCGCTTTTATCGTTACCCTTTCACCAACTGTACTCATTGTGGCCCTCGCTTGAGTATTATTCGTGCCATTCCTTATGACAGATGCAATACCAGTATCTCTGCGTTTGTCATGTGTTCCGAATGTGCGAAGGAATACCACGATGTCGAAAATCGCCGTTTTCATGCCCAACCTGTAGCTTGTCATATTTGTGGTGCTTCAGCTTGGTTAGAACGCGCTGATGGTAAAGCGGTTACTGCTTCTATGTTCTCGATGTTAGATGATGTTGATGCCGTTTGTACCCTATTGCAAAAAGGTGAAATTGTCGCAATTAAAGGGTTGGGTGGTTTTCATTTAGCTTGCGATGCAACTGTTGAAATTGCTGTAGAAAAATTGCGATATCGCAAAAAGCGCTATCATAAACCCTTTGCTTTAATGGCACGGGATATTGAAGTAATCGAACAATATTGTACTGTAAATGTTAAAGAAAAAGAGTTATTAAAAAGTCCTGCTGCACCGATTGTTTTATTACGGAAGAAGGGAGTGGGGAGTGGGGAGTGGGGAGTGGGAATAGAGGTAGAGGAAAAACTTTCACATTCTGCGAATTTCAATCTTGCGGTTTCAGTAGCACCAGGGCAAAATAGCCTTGGTTTTATGCTACCTTATACGCCGTTACATCATTTAATTTTGCGGCGGATGAATCGTCCAATTGTTTTAACTAGCGGCAATATTACTGATGAACCGCAATGTATTGATAATTATGACGCAAGGGAAAAGTTACGAACAATAGCTGATTATTTTATTCTCCATAATCGGGACATTATTAATCGGGTAGATGATTCGGTGGTGCGGGTTGTTGGTGATAAAGTTCAAACAATTCGACGTGCTAGAGGATACGCACCAGCAGCGATTATTTTACCACCAGGATTTGAGAATGTGCCGCCAATTTTAGCAATGGGCAGTGAGTTAAAAAATACCTTCTGTTTGTTACGAGAAAATGAAGCAATTGTTTCGCAACATCTGGGAGATTTAGAAAATGGTGCAGCTTTTTATAGTTATCAAAAAGCTTTGAGTTTATACTTAAATTTATTTGAACACAAAGCAGAAATAATTGCCATTGATAAACACCCTGAATATCTTTCAAGCAAAGCGGGTAAAGAACTTGCGGATATAAATAAAATTAAAATTAATCCAATTCAACATCATCACGCCCACATTGCTGCTTGCATGGCAGAAAATGGTATTCTTTTAGATTCGCCTCCAGTATTAGGTATTGCTTTAGATGGTTTGGGTTATGGCGAAGATGACACACTCTGGGGCGGAGAATTTCTTTTAGCAGATTACCGAAAATTTCAGCGACTAGCAACATTTAAACCTGTGGCAATGATTGGCGGTGAACAAGCAATATATCAGCCTTGGCGTAATACCTACGCCCAATTAATAGCAGCGAATCTTTGGGATGATTGCCAAGAAAAATATGCTGATTTAGAAATAGTTCAATTTTTGAAAAGTAAGCCAATAAAGCTACTTAATCAACTGATTGATAAAGGAATTAACTCTCCTTCAGCTTCCTCAGTGGGGAGGTTGTTCGATGCGGTGGCAGCGGCTATCGGTATTTATAGAGATGAATGTAGCTATGAAGGACAAGCTGCGATCGCTATGGAGGCTTTAGTCAATGTTGATAGCTTAAATAATGATAAAGAAATGCTAATATATCCTTTTGAATTTAGCTTTTCAGATAATATTTATTGTATAGACTCGCGTCCAATGTGGCAAGCTTTACTCCATGACTTGCAACAAAAGATTCCCCAAGCAGTTATAGCTGCTAAATTTCACAAAGGTTTAGCTAATGCGATTGTGGAGATGGTTAAACGTCTTGGTAAAGAAAATTTGATTGAACAGGTTGTTTTAACAGGAGGAGTATTTCAAAATTGTATATTGTTAGAGGAAGTTAGTAAATCCTTACAAAGTTGGGGAATAAAAGTGTTGACTCACAGTTTATTTCCAGCGAATGATGGGGGATTATCTCTAGGGCAAGCAGTGATTACGGCTGCACAATTAAGAGTATAAATTTATTTCACGCAAAGGCGCAAAGAAGATAAAAATGTGTTTAGGAATTCCCGGTCAAATTATCGAAATTACCAACGTTAATCATAAGTTAGCCATTGTTAATGTTGGTGGGGTTAGGCGCGAAGTCAATATTGCTTGTATTGTGGATGAACAACATCCGCCTGAAGCATGTATTGGAGATTGGGTATTGGTGCATGTTGGCTTTGCGATGAATCGAATTAATGGAGAGGAAGCAGCAGAAACACTAGAGTTGTTGCGAGAATTAGCAGCAGCACAAGTGGAGATTAGTAGTTAAATAATAGATTTTTTTCTCACGCAGAGACGCAGAGGCGCAGAGAGAAAAGAGAGAATTAGTTTACTAGTTCTAAAACTTAGTTCTTTTCTTCCTTTGCGGTTTGTTTCAAAAAACTATGGTTTTATTCCTATGAAATACGTTGATGAATTCCGCGAAAGAGAAAAAGCTGAAGTTTTACGTCGGGAAATTGCAAAATTATGCGACGGACTAGAAAAACCTATCAAAATTATGGAAGTGTGCGGCGGGCATACCCATTCTATATTTAAATATGGCATTGAAGAAATTTTACCCGATCGCATTGAACTAATTCACGGGCCTGGTTGTCCAGTATGTGTGATGCCAAAGGGGAGATTAGATGATGCGATCGCCATCTCTCAAAATGATAACGTTATCTTTGCCACATTTGGCGATGCCATGCGGGTTCCTGGTTCCAAAACAAGCTTACTGCAAGCCAGGGCACAAGGCGCAGACATCCGTATGGTGTACTCTCCCCTAGATAGCCTACAAATTGCCAAAAATAACCCCAACAAACAAGTAGTTTTCTTCGCCTTAGGCTTTGAAACCACAGCCCCCAGCACCGCCTTTACCATTCTGCAAGCCGCAGCCGAAGAAATTCCTAACTTCAGTATGTTTTGCAATCACGTCCTTGTGATTCCCGCCCTCAAAGCACTATTAGATAATCCCGATTTACAACTTGATGGATTTGTTGGGCCTGGTCATGTCAGCATGGTAATTGGTACTGAGCCTTATGAATTTATTTCCCAACAATATAATAAGCCAATTGTGGTTTCAGGATTTGAACCTATAGATATTCTCCAATCAATTTGGATGCTGTTGCAGCAGCTAGTAGAAAATCGTTGCGAAGTTGAAAACCAATATAATCGAATTGTCCAAAAATCAGGGAATAAAGTAGCACTAGAAGCTATCAATAAAGTTTTTGCTGTACGAGAGAGTTTCGAGTGGCGCGGGTTAGGCGATATTCCCGATTCAGGATTAAAAATTCAACCTGAATATGCTCAATTTGATGCCGAAATTAAATTTACCATTCCTAATCTCAAAGTACCCGACCATAAAGCTTGTAAATGTGGAGAAATTCTCAAAGGAGTATTAAAACCTTGGGAATGCAAAGTATTCGGGACAGCTTGCACACCCCAAACACCCATTGGTACTTGTATGGTATCTTCTGAAGGTGCTTGTGCAGCTTATTACAAATATGGACGACTCTCTACTATGGCTAAAAAAATAATAGCTGAAAAACCAAAAGTAACCATCACACAAGAACCTCTACCCGCCTGTGGTTTCTCTTTAGACTAGGAGTTTATATTCTACAACTACACCATTAGAGGATAACTTCCATGCCATTTATTACAGTTCAAATTGCCAAAGGACACTCCATCGAAAAAAAGCGCCAACTAGTTCAAGCCATCACCGATGCCCTTGTCGCCACCTTAAATTCTAAGCCAGAATGGATAACTATTCACATCGACGAATTTGAACGTGAAAATTGGGCAGTTGGAGGACAACTACATTCTGACAAACATAGTGGTAGACACGAAGAAAAAGGTAGATAAAACTCCCCAATTCTCCTCTCATTCCTCTCTGCGCCTCTGCGCCTCTGCGTGATACTCCCTTAAAAAATCCACCTTAAATAAATGCACTTTCCCCCCAATAACCAAATAAAAAATCCTCTTTCCCGTCGTCGCCATAAAATCCAAGACACTCATATAACTCTCGCACATGGTAGCGGTGGTAAAGCCATGCGCGATTTAATTAACGATATCTTTATTAATACCTTTGATAACCCAATTCTCTCCCAACTAGAAGACCAAGCAACCTTCAACTTAGCCCCGCTTTTACAACAAGGAGACAGACTCTCTTTTACCACAGATTCCTATGTTGTAGACCCTTTATTTTTTCCCGGTAGTGATATCGGAGAATTAGCCATCAACGGCACAGTTAATGATTTAGCCGTCAGTGGCGCTAAACCCTTATATCTAACTTGTAGCGTTATTTTAGAAGAAGGATTACCAGTAGAAACTTTGCGACGTGTCGTAGCCAGCATGAAAGCAGCCGCGACAAAAGCAGGTGTTCAAATTGTCACTGGTGACACAAAAGTTGTACATCGTGGTGCTGCCGATAAACTATTTATTAATACTGCTGGTATTGGTATCATTCCACGAGGAGTTAACATTTCTGCCCAGAATATTCAACCTGGGGATGCTGTAATTATTAATGGTGAATTAGGCAATCATGGGGCAGCAATTTTAATTGCCCGTGGAGAATTAGCTTTAGAAACTAATATTGAAAGTGACTGTCAGCCGTTACATGATTTAGTAGAAACTATCCTCAATATCTGTCCCCAAGTTCATGCAATGCGGGATGTGACACGCGGAGGCTTGGCAACAGTTTTAAATGAATTTGCTTTTACTTCTAATGTAGGAATTCGCCTCTACGAAGAATCTATTCCTGTGCGTGAAGAAGTGAAAGGCTTTTGCGAAATTTTGGGTTTAGATCCATTGTATTTAGCTAATGAAGGTAAGTTAGTTGTAGTTGCAAAAAGAGAACATGCTGAATCTATTTTATCAGCCATGAAATCACACCCAGCAGGAAAAGATGCTTGTATTATTGGTGAAGTTATTACCTCACCTCCAGGTATTGTATTGTTAAAAACAATTTTTGGTGCTGAACGTATTGTTGATATGTTAGTAGGCGACCAATTACCAAGAATTTGTTAATATTTAAGATATTTTTATATGCATGAATTAGGAATTACCCAAAATATTGTTGCAATTGTAGCTGAACACGCCAAAGGTGCAAAAGTACAACGAGTTGTATTAGAAATTGGTAAACTTTCAGCTATTATGCCCGACGCTATCCGATTTTGTTTTGATATTTGCACTCAAGGTACAGTTTTAGAAGGGGCGACATTAGAAATTTTGGAAATTCCCGGTTTAGCGCGATGTCAGCAATGCGATGCAGAAATTTATTTAGATAAACCATTTGGTATCTGTAACTGCGGTAGCGTCAAATTAGATTTAATATCTGGTGAAGAACTCAAAATTAAAGAAATCGAAATAGAGGAATTATGTGTGTAACCTGCGGTTGTTCTGATGATGGCGAAACCAAAATTACAAATTTGGAAGTGAGTGAAGCTGAACACAATCATCATCACCATACTCACACTTTAGCTGATGGCACCGTGATTACCCATTCCCACAATCACGATACTCACACAGAAGCATCTCAAGTTCATGCCAAAATACATGGCACAACTATATCCTTAGAACAGGATATATTAGCAAAAAATAATTTAATAGCAGCCCAAAATCGGGGATGGTTTAAAGGTCGAAATATTCTGGCTTTAAATTTAATGAGTTCTCCTGGTGCTGGGAAAACAACTCTTTTAACTCGCACTATCAATGATTTAAAGCATCAATTATCTATTAGTGTAATTGAAGGTGACCAAGAAACTACTAACGATGCTAAAAAAATTCAAGAAACAGGTTGTAAAGTCATCCAAATTAACACCGGAACAGGGTGTCATTTAGATGCATCAATGATAGACAGGGGTTTACAACAACTAAATCCACCGTTGAATTCAGTTGTAATGATTGAAAATGTGGGAAATTTGGTTTGTCCAGCTTTATTTGATTTAGGAGAACTTTTTAAAGTAGTAATCCTCTCTGTCACAGAAGGTGAAGATAAGCCGATAAAATATCCCCACATGTTCCGTGCTAGTAACATAATGATTCTAACCAAAATTGATTTGCTACCTTACGTGCAATTTGATGTGCAAAAGTGCATGGAATATGCAAAGCAAGTTAATCCGCAAATTCAGATTTTTCAAGTTTCTACAACTACTGGTATAGGTTTAGATAATTGGTATGAATGGGTAACTGAAAAGATAAAAAATGTGTCAACGGTAATTACTGCGTGAATGCTACGCCTGAACATTTTTGGTGGAACTACAAAATGAACCACCAGCTTTTTTAATTAGCAAATTAATCACAAATTTGCTGTAATTCTTCAACTGTGTTTAGCGTTTTAATCGCCTGCTGAATTACTTTTAATCGCTGTAAATCTGTGATTTGGTAAATGATTGGCATTAAATCTAAGCCAGGAGTCCCAAATTTAATTTCCAGTGCTAATTCAATACCTGAATATAATTCCTCTCGTCGTCCCCGTGCTTCTCCTTCACGTAAAATTTCTTGATACCAAGGCGACTCACGCAACACAGCCATATCCCACCTCATGATTTCTTGGACTAGGGCACTCTCTATTACAAACGTAGCAAAAAATGCCAAAACTGTTTCAAGTTGATTTAATTGTTCATCTGCACGGAGAATTTGCAAGGCTTCTCGAATTATAACTTCGTTTTCGCCACCTTTGAGGATGGGTACAAAGGGAATTAAGGATGGTAATGGTGTCTCAAATACAGTATTTACATCAACTTCCCATAGGTTAATCACCCGATAATCTTGAGTTGCTCTTAAACCTGCAATATTTGATGTATATGTTGTAGGTATTTCTGTGTTACTTCCTTTGAGAATGTTAATTAATACTGGATAGGCAGGTAAATTATATTTTTCTTCAGCCAGTGCTGTATAAGCACGCATTCGTCGTGGCATTTCGGGTTTATAGCGCAGTTGTAATTCATTGACAATCAGAAATTTTCCGTACTCTGGACTTTGTACACGGATGAGTACATCACTTTGTCTACTCAACCATTGAAATTCTGAGTTAAGAATTTCACCTACAATAACATCGGGAATTTGTGTTACCCATTTTACCCAATTATCGGGTTCTAGACTGATTAGGCGTTTAGTACTGATATCAGCGGGTTTAGACATAAGGAAGCTAGATATAAGGAACGAACCGCAAAGAAATAAGAAGTAAAAAAATTGGCGCAGCTTTATAAAGAAATTTTATAACTTGAAAAAGCCAAAATATCAAAGTAAATAATTATTCTAAAATTGCAACACCCTGCACTCTAAGAGTACAGGGTGTGAGATAGTGATAAGGGTGAATAAACTATATGATGGTTATCCTCAAAGCCAATCTCGATAGGCCGAGATTTCATGGACACCAATTTCAAAGGGCATTCCTTTACCAAATGGTGGATAAACGCGAATTTTGGCGTTAGTAGAAAACCTCTCTAAGCGATTACCTAACTGGGGTATATTGCTGACAATATGCCAGTAAGATACTATGTCAGGGCAGTCAATAATTAATGTGAGAATGTCGGCATTTGTTGTCAGATACCACTGACAATTAGATAACAGTACTCGCGTAATGCGATCGCAAGCTTGATAAAAGCATCTGCCAGTGGACTGTTCTAACTCCATCTGCAACATCCCATCCTCTCTTGTTACCTCAGGTGGAGGTAAATCATCGGGAGGTAGCAGGTATAATTTAGACGACATAATTTCGCACCTCTTGGTTGTAGCGCGTCAAACTCTCCAGGTTTTTTTGTACATCTAAAGATGAGGGTTTGAGTGCTAGCGTACCTAAATTTAATTCGTCCTGAAATTTTTTGATTTTGTCTCGACAAGTCTCCACATCACCGATAATTGAGTTCTCAATCAAATAGTCTTCATCGAAACAAATGTTTGTGCGATCGAATGGTTTTTGGTTGGGATTCGCACTTTTCTGCAATAGTTGGGCCGAATTAGCTTTCATTTTCTGGCTAAATTGCCGAATAAAAGGTAACGCTTCACTCACTGCCTCACGATCTGTTTTGCCAACATAAAAGAAGCGTGCCAACACTAAGTTTTCGGCACCACTAGCATTTAACGCTTGATATTTGGCAATGGTATTCTTCAATCTCGGTAGAGAAAACGGTGGGCCACCCATCAAACTAAAGGAATGTTTGGCGGCAAACTCGATACCATCATCACCACCAGTGGCAACATACACGGGAATTTTTTGCTGCAATGGTTTGGGGTAAATTGTCAGGCGATCGCATTGATAATATTGCCCATTAAATGATACGTTAGTTTCATATAAAAGCTTCTCAATCAATGCCATCGCCTCTAGCATTTTGGGACGCGATTCACTCGTTGATGTCGCAAAATGCTTGTTTTGTTGAGGGAAAGGCCCTCCTTTGGCAACTCCAAATAATAATCGTCCATTGCACAAGTTATCCAAAGTGGCGATGTCCTCTGCTACCCTAATCGGGTTATGAAATGGCAGTAACACCGCCGCCGTGCCTAATTTGATAGTTGAAGTCAATCCCGCCAAGTGTGCCATTAACACTAACATCGATGGGCTAAGATTGGATTCACTAAAATGATGCTCACTCACCCAAGCTTCCTCAAACCCTAAGCTTTCTGCCTGTTTGATCAGGGTTACTTGCTCAAAAATGGCACGACGAGCATCTTGGTGATGATTTTCGTAATTGCAGAAAATTCCAGTTTTCATTACTTGCGTTGATACTTTTTACCCACCGTCTGTGCTGGCTATTTTAGTAGTCTAGTCAGAATTCAGGAGTCAGAATTCAGAATTCAGAATTCAGAATTCAGGAGTCAGAATTGAGAATAGTTCAAAAATCAGGAGAACATGATGATGAATGAATATACCGATCGTATTACACTCCTGATAAATTCTGATTTCATGTCCAACTAATCACTTCTGATTCAAATCTCTCCCCGTCCCCGCGTCCCCGCGTCAACTCCTGTTAGGTAGCAACCCACTGCAACTCCAACCATAGGCGTGGATTGTTCTGTTTGAGCTTCGACATTGGATCGCGCAATAATCGCTTGGCATTTATGCAGACTACCTGCATTAGACCCATGTTGTCTGCTACTTCTCGAAGTATTTCTTTTTGGGCTTGCACATAGGAAATCATTTCATCAGAGCAATAAATTCCTATGTATTGCAAGCGTCTAGCAGGTCGTCCCCAAAAACAGGTTATGACTTTTATATGGCACCCTTCCAGTAATTCCCCAACTTGTGGATAGTAGTGGTTGAGGACTCTTGTGAATTCTTTAGCTAAGATGTCTTCAGCAATCATTTCAACTGATATTTCTGTAGCGTTCATCACTCTATTTAATATAACATAATTTTGTCAGTTAAATATAACAATTTACTTTATTTAACTGAAATAAAATATTAAAAGAGAATTCACAATTCAGAATTCAGAATTCACAATTCACAATTCAGAACTCAGAATTCACAATTCAGAATGGGCTACGCCCCGCTGTGCTAACAGAATTCAGGAATTTTTAGGCTACGTTGTCGCGCCCATATAAGCACCTTGAATTGTTGATGCTGCGTGATGCTCTAGGCTAATGCAGCCTACATTTTCTTACTCCTGAATTTTAAATTTTGCTGCATTTTATACAAAAAAAAGGTATACCTGATTTGGTACACCTCTAATTCATTCTGATTCCTGAATTCTGAATTCTGAATTCTGAATTCTGATTTTTAATTTTTAATTCTTATTATCGAGCATTGCGTTCACAGACTAAAACCTCTGCCACAATATCCGGGACATTTACAAAGTCTGTAAATCCTTCAGAGCCACGAATCGGTGAAATAAATGTATAGTTTGGATCGCACACTCCATTGTCATAGACTTGGATAAACCACCGATCTGGAAATCCTTCTACACCTAGTTCTACAATGTACCAACTCTCGCCAATGAGACGAGAGTTAAAGATTGTAAACCACTCTCTATTTTCTTCTGAAATGTTCCAATCTGCCATGAGTAGCTCTAAAGCTATTTGTCCGGCATCTGTTGAAGTCAATAGCATTTTTACTCCTTATTAGCAACTTCCGAGTTGGAAACTTCAGGAACTTCAGGATATAAACCGAGTTGTTTAGCTAACTCACGCGCTACAAAAAATAAAAATTTTGCACCATCTTGATTGCCTTCATGGGCGAACATAGTTGCCACTTGTAACATTGTTTCTACTAAGCCAGAATCAACTAATTCTGGCTGACTTTCTAAAATTTCTGGTTCCTGACCGTTAGGGCATTTCAGTAGCTCATCAATCAGGTTAAAATACAAGTGTTGGCGTTGTTCTGTCATGGTGATTTTTTTGATTTGAATGAACAATTTTGTAGCGTAGATAGAGAGTTGAAAATCTCTTAATAACTCTAATAATGTCCGATCGCTTACTGCTCAATGCTTTGTTGCCACAACCTCTCCAACATTTCAACTTGTTCTCTTAAAACAGCAGCACGATAAACAAGATATCTGTCGTAAAAGATAATACCTAACCCAACACAAATCGGGGTTAACAAGAAGAACCATTGTAGGATAGTGCCAAATTTATATTGCTCAGCAAGATTCAGCATTTGATTAACCACATTCTGCTCAGAGGTTTTGATGTTAGTCTGAGATAATGGTGTATTTTGTGTCTGGGGAGTCACAGCGATCGCCACATCAGTTTTGTTAACTTCGCAGGCTAAATTCTGTGATTCTAATAACTCAAGATGTCGCTCCCAAATTATGCCAAATACTACTAGCCCCGGAGAAAGCACTGCTAAGCTAACGACGCAAACTGTAAGAACATTTAAAAATTTGGCTTTCATCTTGGCTCTCCCTTGCTAGGTAGTATGCACCTAGTAAGATTTGTCATTTGTTATTTGTCATTTGTCATTTGTTATTTTTAAATGACCAATGACTAATGACTAATGTTATTTTTCCTTTGTCATTTGTTATTTGTAAACGAGCAATGACTAATGACTGTTGATTCTCAAAAGAGAGATTAAGAAGTCCCCCCTAGTTCACTAAGCTTTCGCTTAGGAATGTTGGGGGGTAGAGGGGAATCTCTGCGTAAATCCTATACGATTTATATCAGTCGCCTCTCCACAAAACAGTTTACCCCAGCCCTATTAAGATTATTAAATTCATTACAATAGTACTCAAAGCCTGTAATTATTGCCTGATAAGTATTTTAAAAATTCATTGGGGTAGAGGTGCTAGTGTTTTTCAGATGGGGTTCTAGTGTTTTCGAGGTGGGGTTCTGGTGTGTGGAGTACTCAACCTCAAAGCAATGTAGGCAAGGATTAAAGACTCTTTGTTGGAAAATTTGGAGATGACCAAATCTGTACTCAAAACAAAATATCGATGTCTTTTGATAAGGATAGACTGAATCAATATAAAAAGCAATTAAATTTTATTTGATAACTCATATTTCCATAACAAATTGAATTATAGCGATTAATATGTTGATTATTATTTGAAAAGTTCTTCTTAAACTTATATATTTTGCCGATGAGTTAAAATACATAGTACATACATTCATCTGCACTCCAGGTAAGAATTCACTACTAATGAAGAGACAGTGCAGTATTTTTGATTCCACAAACGAGCAACTGACATTGAAAAATCAGAATTTCTCAGAGGATGTTTGAAAAGTCATGATTGATGTATCAAATATTTTTTTACCCCACCCTAACCCTCCCCTTGTAAAGGGGAGGGAACCGGATTTTTTTGTTTACCTCAATATATCGGGGGGATTAAGGGGGTAATAATTCGATTAAAATCACAACATACTACTTTTCAAACAACCTCTCAAGAATTTCCTACGATTGGCAGATTGATTCATCAAGTTTTATGCTGATTATGTAACTGTTCTGATTTCTGATTTCTGGCTTTTGAATTCCCATCGCTCAACTACAAAATCAATACACAAAAGCTTATTGTTATAAATAGATACTCTGCACTAAGATTTAGAATTTTAGGAGTTAAATAATGCGGATTGCTAAAGACGTAACGGAACTTATTGGACGAACTCCTTTAGTTGAACTGAACAAAATTCCTCAAGCTGAGGGAGTAGTAGCAAGAATAGTTGTCAAACTTGAAGGTATGAACCCAGCGGCTTCAGTGAAAGACCGCATTGGTTTAAGTATGGTACTCTCGGCAGAAGCAGAGGGTTTAATTGAGCCAGGAAAAACCATTTTAGTAGAGCCTACCTCAGGTAATACAGGAATTGCTCTGGCAATGGTGGCAGCGGCGCGGGGCTACAATTTAATTTTGACAATGCCGGAAACCATGAGCCATGAACGACGGGCTATGCTCAGAGCTTATGGTGCATCTTTAGAGTTGACACCGGGGGCTGAGGGGATGCGGGGAGCAATTCGCAAAGCCGAAGAAATTGTAGCTAAAACTCCTAATGCTTTGATGCTGCAACAATTCCGCAACCCCGCCAATCCCAAAATTCACCGCGAAACCACCGCCGAAGAAATTTGGGCGGATACAGACGGCGAAGTGGATATCGTCATTGCCGGAGTAGGTACTGGTGGGACAATTACTGGGATTGCAGAGGTAATTAAAAGCCGCAAACCGAGTTTTCACGCGATCGCAGTTGAACCCAGCAACAGCCCAGTCCTCTCAGGCGGTGAAGCCGGGCCCCATAGAATTCAAGGCATTGGCGCTGGTTTTGTCCCCGATGTTCTCCGCTTAGAATTAATTGATGAAGTAATTAGAGTCAGCGACGAACAAGCGATCGCATTTGGGCGACGCTTAGCAAAAGAAGAAGGTTTATTATCTGGCATATCCTCCGGTGCAGCCTTATGCGCCGCCATTCAAGTAGGTAAACGTCCAGAAAATGCCGGACGTTTAATCGTGATGATTCAACCTTCCTTCGGCGAACGCTACCTCAGCACACCCATGTTTCAAGATTTATCCTTAGAAACTGCTGGCGTTCGTTAAAAAGTAGGGGCACAGCAATGCTGTGCCCTCATATTTTTAGATAACTAATGGCTACAGCTGCCTTGCTTTTGGTGTTCTTCACCATGATGCTTACAGCCACCTTGCTGATGATGATGATGATTGCGATCGCCACTGTGGGAGCAGCTTTGCAAATCCTGGTTCATCAGATTTTCGCTCATTTCTCGGAAGGATTCATCCACAGGCTTTAAGCCAATCCAAGCATCAATCTTTTCCACATCAAATCCTACCTCACGGCGATCGCCTACTTGTAACAAAGGACGGCGAACCAACAGCGGATCTTGCAACATCAGCAGCAAAGCGGTTTGTTCGTCCACTTTTTCCGGAACCACCTCACCAGATTTTACCTTTGGGGCGGAACGATTAAACCATTCGGCTACGGGGCGATCGCCAAAAAATGAACGCAACCGTTCAACTGTCCAAGGTTCTGTTAGCAAATTGTACTCTACCACCTCATGACCAGCAGCTGTGAGCAAAACTTTTTGCTTGGTACCACCTTTACAGCCTGGTTTTCCATAAAAAATTACTCTTGCCATGCTACTACCTCTGATACCAATTCGTAATTCGTAATTCGTAATTAAGAAAGCGACACGTTTTTGGATGAAGACGCGATGAATCGCGTCTCTACAAAGAATTCTGAATTCAGAATTCTCTTTTAAAAATTCTTAGCCTTATGGGTAAGAAAGTCAAACTCAAATCTTTGTTTTGGGTCGGTTTCACCGTAAATGTTAAAAGTCACAGTTGGTTCATCACCCAGTGCTTCTACACAGTGAATTGCATCGGGAGTAAAGCTGATAATATCTCCTGGGAACAGAGTTATTTCTCCCGTAGATTCAATTTTGTCTTGAGATTCTGAGCTATCAGTGCGTTGCCAAAAAGTATTTCTTTCCTGACCTTTTAACACCGCCACTACTCCCCACGTTCCGTGATTATGAATAGTCGATCGGGTTCCCGGTGCAAATGTTACTGTTTGCACAGTCAGCGGAAAACCCAATTCATCATATAGGAGTAAAACAGAGGTTCCCGTTTTGGGAGAAGGTTCTAAATGCTGACTCCGCACCCAGTAGGAATTAACGAACAAGCGCCTGACGAGCATCCGAATTTCCGGCAAACAACTTGATTCATCTTCCACACTATTGAGAACATCTTCAACCTCAGTTAAAAACCGATAAACGCGGTAATTATCCCTCAATAAATCCCATGCTCTCACAGATTTACAGGCTTGATACTGACCGTCTCCCGTTACCAGCCAATCCCTACCTTTCATAACTTTTAAAATCTCATTTGAGAAGATTGAATGACAATGATCGGCGAAATATTGGGAAGACTGCCTATAGGAGGTGTAGTAGGTATGTAAATCGGAGGAAAGATAGAGTTATTATTACTCGCAGTTCCTAAAAGAGAGTAAGACGAAGTAGATAACCAATTGTTCATGAGTCTTCACCTTGATTGAGAAAGGGGGAGTGGGGAGTGGGGAGTGGGGAGTTAGGAGTTAAGAGTTAGGAGTTAAGAATAATTCTCCCTCATCTCCCTCATCTCCCTCATCTCCCTCATCTCCCCACTCCCCACGCATTAATTAATCATCTTCTTCTGCCGGACGTGTTAAAATATCCAGGAGAATTCCGGCTCCAAAATCATGCTTTTCGTCTATCTCTTTGACTCTGGCGCTGATTTCTTTTGCCTCGTCTATTGCTCCTAACTTTGCTAGAACCAATCCAGAAGCAGCATAGGCATTCAAGTACAATCGAATTTGCGGGTCTTCTTTGCGATTGACTAATATAGGCTGAAGTTGCTCCCAGTCGTTAGGGAATTTTTCTAGTTCTTTAATTTTATCTAATAATTTGATTGTTGTTTGTAGTGCAAGAGAATAATTATTTTTATAGTAGAAAAATCTATATGCTGCTACCAAAACATCTGTATTTTCACCAGTTTTGGCTAAGGCTTGTTGAATATATTTTTCCGATTCTGATGTATTCTCCCAGTTTTGTGCTGCTAGAATCAATAAATTTTTGACATCATCAGGAACTTGAAACCATGAGAATTTATTTGTATTGACTTGCATATTGGGGACTGGGGATTGGGGAATGTAGAGATGAGGGAGATGAGGGGGATGAGGGAGATGAGGGGGATGAGGGAGATGAGGGAGATGAGGGAGATGAGCAGAATAACTCCTAACTCTTAACTCCTAACTCCTAACTCCCCACTCCTAACTCCTAACTCCTAACTCCCCACTCCCTACTCCCCACTCACTTTTAAAACAGTGTAAGAATGTACACCAAAGTGAAAAGAACAATCCAAATAATGTCTACGAAGTGCCAGTAAATTTCTGCCATTTCGATGAAGGTGTGATTTGTTGCAGAATATTGACCGGGACGGCGCGATCGCCACAACACAGCTAATATGAATAACAGTCCCACAAAAACGTGTAAACCGTGGAATCCTGTCATCAAATAAAAGCAGTTGGCGAAGACATTGGTAGTCAAACCGTAGCCTAAAGTTGCGTACTCATAAGCCTGACCAATCAAGAAAATTGCTCCCATGATGGCGGTAATTGTGTACCACAGTTGCATTCCCTTGACATTATTCTTTTTAATCGCCGTATCGCCGAAGTGAATCACGAAACTGCTAGACACCAGAATAATGGTGTTAATCGTTGGCAACAATAACTCTACTTCAGTTCCTTCGGGAGGCCAAACTGCTGTACTGCTGCGGAAAAACAAATAGGTGGCAAAAAATCCGCCGAACATCAGGGATTCAGAGACGAGGAATGTTAACAGTCCCCAAACTCTTAAATCTGGATGTTCTTCGTGATGTCCTGCGCTTTCATGTTCTGTTGTAGCTATGGTCATAGATTTGTTGACAAAAAGGTGACTGGGGATTGGGGACTGATGCAAGGTTGCACCACTTGTTCAGTTAAACCTAAAACTTGAGGCTGGGTAGGTTGAGCTGAATGAAGTGAAATCCAACCTACAATTCTTAGAGTTCCGAGTACACCTGTAGGGGCACGGCACGGCACTGCCGTGCCCCTACACCTCGTCACCCTCCGCATCCCCGCGTTAGTAACTAAACACTAGCTTCCGGTGTCCCTGCTGGCTGCACTTCAGTACTATGACCATTGCCGTAGTCATAAGGGCCATGAGTAACAACTGGCAATACTTCCCAGTTTTCAATGGCTGGTGGTGAGCTAGTTGTCCATTCTAGGGTCAAAGCTTGCCAAGGATTATCACCTGCCTTGGGTCCCTTCAACCAACTTTGAATAATGTTGATGGCGAAGGGAATTACTGATATCCCCAAAACAAATGAACCAAAGGTACAAATTTGATTGAGGTCGATGAATTGGGGGTCATACATTGCAACTCTTCGGGGCATTCCTTTCAAACCCAACTCGTGCATGGGTAGAAAGGTTAAATTTGTGCCAATGAAGGTGAGGAAAAAGTGAATGCGTCCCCAGGTTTCATTCAACATCCGTCCGGTCATTTTGGGGAACCAGTGATAAATACCGGCGTAAATGCCAAACACGGAACCGCCAAACAGAACGTAATGGAAATGTCCTACCACATAATATGTGTCGTGGACGTGAATATCAAAGGGGGCTGTTCCCATTGTCACGCCGCTTAAGCCGCCCATGACGAACATCGATAACAAACCAATGGCGAAAAGCATGGCGCTGGTGAAGCGAATCTTACCACCCCAAAGGGTAGCAACCCAGCCGAAAATCTTCACGCCAGTGGGAACGGCAACAAGTAAGGTGGAGATGGTGAAGAACATCCGCATCCAACCAGGTGTACCGCTGGTAAACATGTGGTGTACCCAGACGAACAAACCAACGACGCAGATGGCTACACTTGAATAAGCGATCGCTTTATAACCAAAAATCGGCTTACGCGCATGTACTGGAATCACTTCGGACATAATGCCGAAGATGGGCAGAATCATTAAATATACTGCCGGGTGAGAATAAAACCAGAACAAGTGTTGGTAAATTACAACGTTACCGCCTGCATCTGGTTTAAAGAAGGAGGTGCCCAAGTTGAGGTCAAATAACAGCAGAATTAAACCCGCTGCTAATACAGGTGTGGAGAGAAGCGCCAGAATGGAGGTTGCCAAGATTGCCCAGCAAAACAGGGGTACTTGATCCCATTTCATGCTGGGAACCTTCATCATCAAAATGGTGATGACAAAGTTCAGCGAACCCAAAATTGAAGAAGTTCCCACCAAAACGATCGCCAATATCCACATAGTTTGAGCGATTGGTGCTGTCACCAAGCTCAAAGGTGGGTAAGCTGTCCAACCTGATTGCGAACCGCCAAACAGGAAACTACCTAAAATCAACGCACCAGCTGGTGGGTTTAACCAAAAGGCGATCGCATTTAGCTTCGGGAAAGCCATGTCCCTAGCGCCAACCATCAAGGGTACCAAAAAGTTACCAAATCCCCCAATGGCACTGGGGACAATCCACAGGAAGATCATAATCGTCCCGTGGTTGGTCATGAAAGCGTTATACAGATTGGGGTCGAGTAAATCTGCATCAGGTGTTGCTAATTCGGCACGAATAGCGATCGCCATCAATCCGCCGATGAGATAGAACACAAACGCCGTCACAAGATATTGAATACCAATAACCTTGTGGTCAATGTTAAATGTGAAATAATCCTGCCACTTCCACGCTTGTTGATGAGAGGTGTGGGCGATCTTCTCTTCTGGTGGAGTGTTGGGTGGAAATTCTACCTGTGTCATATTTTTGTCCTTTGTCGTTTGTCATTTGTCCTTTGTCATTTGTTGTTTGTCCTTTGTCCGTTGTCCTTTGTCATTTGTTGTTTGTCCTTTGTCCGTTGTCCTTTGTCATTTGTCATTTACTAATGACCAATGACTAATGACCAATAACTAATGACCAATAACTAATGACCAATGACTAATGACCAATGACTAATGACTCATGACTACTGACTCTAGAGTTGCAGCACTAATCCCCATATCGTGGATGTGAGGGGCGAGAAACTCTGACGTTGATAACTCAGCAGGGTTAACTGCAACGACTTGATGCAAGTTTTGCTTTTGAGCAACTTGGTTTTCTGTCAACCAGGTTTGATATTCTTCTGGTGTGTGGACAATTACCTGTGTCCGCATTGAGCCGTGATAACCACCGCACAATTCAGCACAAACTACGGGATATGCACCTGGTTTGGTGGCGACAAATCGTAGTTCGGTGGGAATTCCGGGAAGCGCATCTTGCTTCAGGCGGAAGTTTGGCACCCAAAATGAGTGAATTACATCCTCTGCTGAAAGGTTGAGTTGCACATCAGCACCGACGGGAACGTGCAATTCCCCAGAAGTAATGCCACTTTCAGGATAGTTAAATATCCAAGCATACTGTATGCCTTTGACATCAACAACTAAGTCAGCTGGTTTGCCTTGGGTTTTAGGAGACGCGCCAATTCCAATTGTTGGGGCAATTGTTGGAGCTGTTGTTGCTTCGGCGGTATCATTTAGAGTAGCTGCAAGAGCGGTTCCACTCATATGATTAACATGAGCTACTGAATGGGGATGACCCGCAGGTTCAAAGCCTCCCATACGGTTAAAAACATCTACACTGTAGATGCCTAAACACACAACAATAACCGTTGGAATTGCTGTCCAAAAAATTTCTAAAGGCAAGTTGCCTTCCACTGGTAAGCCATCGGTGTCATCTCCTCGACGCCGACGAAACTTAACCAAAAAAATCACAATTGTTCCTTCTACTACTAAGAACAGAGCGATCGCAATGGTAAACATAACGTTGAAAAAACCGTCTACCAAAGGCGCTTGTTGCGATGCTTGTTCCGGTAGTAGAGTGTGGTTTTGACCAATCCAAATGCTAATTGCTGTGACTACTATCCCAGCAACCAGAGTCCATAGTGAAACAGGAACTTGTTGCATACATACTACCTGCTCTGTAAACCGTCTTTTAAGGTGTGATTTTCTGGGTATTGGGCATTGTTATCTATTCCCCATTCCCCATTCCCTATTCCCCATTCCCTTTCACAGGGCAGTGTTTTTTGTTTTCACTTAATTAACTTTCTAACGTGCAGCTATAAAAAATGGGGGAAACTTCCAGATTTTTTTCATATCTTCCCCCCAGAAAATTATCAATTATATTTCAACTCCTATGACAAAGGAAGCTCAAAACAGTGCTGAGTAAAAATTAAAATTAGACCTACTATATCGATTTTCATTTGAATGAGATACACGGTAGGGGCACAACCATGTTCGATACGAATTGTCTGTATTCCACGCAATTGCAAACTGCTCTAAGCATCAAATTGTTTTTAAGTAGTGAGTGCCTCGGCTTAGAGTGAAAGATTCATAAGTACTACTTTTTACTCATTACTTCTTACAGGCTAAACGCCCCGTTACTGCTAACAGCACTCAGCACTCTTTCCAGAAAAACTAGTTGTTCTGGAGGACACTGTTAGTCCTAATATCGATCGGGCTACACTAGCAGCAAGTTTAAATTTGTCAATAACTAACATATTACGATTTACGCATTTGTCTACTATGAACTTTTTAGTAGTTCAAGTAAAGATATATATTCCCCTCTAGTTACCTTGCTGGGACGATTTGCCCTTTCTACAAACAGTGCCTCCTTGGACGAACAACAATATTCACTAACCCCAAAAAGCTTAATTGTTTAATGCAACATGGGTGTAGCAGTTCTTGGGACAAATCCGGGAACAAGCTTCACAACCAATACAGTTTTCTGGATAGCTAACTGTCATCACTTTCCGTTCAATTTCTTCATCATCTTCATCTTCTACAAATTCTCCTTCTTCGTTGAGCGCTTTCAAACCTAGTACATTGTAGCCGCATACCTTAATACATCTGCCACAGCCGATACATTTGTCTTTGTCAATTTCTTGAGCAAATTTCGGTGTCCAAGTATTACCACCAAATGTCAAACCTGTTAGTTGTGCCATGAATTAATCCTCGGCAATTTTGCCTTGCAATTTGTTCCTACTTTAATCATTATATTATCCTAATATTTTGCTTTTTTGATATCCAATAATTATTTTTTTGTCATCAAAATTCGATGACTTTAAATTAGTATTTGCATTATTTATTAGTGACATTTTCTAGATGCAATTTATTGCTAATAATTATCGTGCATGTAGGGTGGCACAGCAGTGCTACCCTAACCAGGTCTTACTAAAAGAATAGATAACTGACTAATATTTATAGCAAATAGAACCTAATGTAATGATATTTTTTTTCAAATACTTTGAAATTCAGCGGCATAAATATATACAAAAAGTATCTATATATACTAAATCTAATGTTTATTAATTACATTCTGATATATGCAATATGTATTTTTAAAAGCAACAATTTATGATTTAGTTTTGATTTAAAAATCTAGATAAAAGCTGATAAAGTAAATATTATTCTTTTCCCTTAACTCACTCAATCAAAAAGACTTAATTGTGAAAGAAGTGTAATTTTTATAGCAGAATCAGATCGGGCATTAAATATTAAAATTATTAATAAATCAGATGAAAGGTAATTCTAATCAAGTTAAATGTTGGCTAAAAATACTTTGAGTAAGGTTTCCCGGTTAAAGATCGAATGTTCATTAAGTACAGAATTAAATAAATGTTAAGATTTTTTTCTAAGCTCATTACGAACAACTTAATTATTTAATTCATGAAATGTATATTTAATAAAGAAGTAATATTGGGCTAAGTTTGAAAGTCTTAAAGAGCTTGAAATTTCGATGCAAAGTCAAGCATATGGATGTGGGGAGTTAGTAAGCTAGTATGCATCCAAGCTGCATGTTCTCTGGTTAAGCCTGTCATTAGTCATTGGTCATTAGTCATTGGTTATTGGTCATTGGTTATTAGTCATTGGTCATTAGTCATTAGTAAATGACAAAGGACAAATGACAAACGACAAATGACAAATAAAGTGAATATGTGTTTTAGCTGAGGGTGAGAAAATATTATTCTCGCCAGAAACATCTGTGGTAGCGAGTGATGAATAAACAGGACTCATCCAGGGGAGACCTGAGCCAGACATCTCAACGATTAGAGTGGGAAAAGAGCCATATGCCTTATACAATTCCTAACAACAGTTGCGTTGGATGTGACAATTGCCGTCCCCAATGTCCTACGGGTGCAATCAAAATAGAAGACAATGAATACTGGATCGATCCTTGTCTTTGTAACAATTGTGAAGGCTATTACCCGAAACCACAATGTGTAATAGCTTGTCCAACTAATTCTCCCATTCCTTGGCAAGCGAAAAAGGGCAGATGTAAAGTTGAACCGAGAGATGCTACCAGTTTAGACTTATTTTCTAATGGAAAGAATAACCCATTTGCTTCAGCGATCGCCATTTGGGAAGCTTGTAACGTACTGGCGCAGCGCACATCCTTACATTGGGAAACCGATGAACGAGGTTACTTGTCTTATGGCAGACAAATCAACCAAGGTAGAGGAGCGATCGCTTTTCACATCCAAGATCCATTTCAGGTGAACGACAAGGCCAGAGATTTAGCCGCAATTGAGGGACTGGATATTAGAGCCGCTTGCATACATCTAATTTTTGCAGCTTATGCTACAGCTTTAGATCGACCTTGGGAGCAAGAATTTGCGATCGATGAACGCCAAATTGAAAAATATTTGGGAATGGAGAAACGCAAAGACTTAAACAAAGCAGCCAAGCTAGCTTTAATGAAAAATCTTGTCCAACAAGCTTGCTCGCTAATTATCTCCATCGATTGGCCTCAACAAGGCCGAATTAACGGATTCTCTGTTAAAGAAAGCCGTTTATGGCACTTAGTAGACATTCAGCACCACTTTCAAGAAGACGCTCTCGGATGCAAATATCTAATTGGGTTAACTTTTAAAGTCAAAGCAGGGATTTGGTCACAATATTTCTTAAACAAACAAGCATGTAAAGAGCGAACCGCATTTTATCAATATGGCAGTCTCCCCAAAACCCTGCCAACCACAGTCATGAGCATTTGGCAACAACATGAAGGAGCAGTCCGACTCATGTTGTGGTTGTTGTTTAAAACCAAAATGGGCAAAGAACAACGCATCACCATTCCTACTTTGCTACGTGTTGCTTACGGTGAAGAAAAAGTCACCCTCGCATCCAGACAACGCGAAGAACGCAAACGTCTGCTGCGAACTTTTGAAAGCGATTTGGAAATTCTCAATCATTATGGAATGAAACCAATTTTCGACCCAGTTACCTACCCACCAGAAATTCAACCTTTGTGGGCGAAGTTAATGGATATTCCCGAAGATCCAGATGAAGCATTGGAATTTTGGACTAATGACGGCGGTGCCGAAACTCGCCTCACAGATACAGGCCCTCGTGGTAAGTGGAATCTGCTAATGAATGCCCGAATTTTGGCTTTTGAACTACCACCAGAATGGGAACAACAAATTTCAGAATCACAGAAAAAGCAGCGGCGAGCTGTTAAGAATAAAAGAAAGTCCACAGCCACAGACGATTTGTTGGGCGAACAGATTTTAGAAGCACGAAAAAATTTGAATCTTTCCCAGAGAGAATTAGCAAAGCTAGCAGGTAAAAGCCAAAGCTGGATTCGAGATATCGAAAATGGTCGTCTAAAAGTCAAATTAGAAGACCAAGCACTGTTACGAAAAGTCTTAAATATGGCTGAATAAGAATTCAGGAGTCAGAATTCAGAATTCAGAATAAATTAGGGACTTCCAGAAAATAAATTATCCCAAATTATTTGTACATTTGTAGGAGTCCACAGCTGTGCGCGCCTACTATGGAATATTTTTTTCCTTGTAAGTCCCTTATGTATGACTTGACGATACCGCAGCGTTAACGTTAGAGAGGAACGAGCGTCACTTTCTAAGAGAGTGACGGGTCTAAATCCTCCACTTCAAGCATTGCTAAATTCAGAATTCTGAATTCTGAATTCTGACTCCTGAATTCTAACTTCTGTTTATGTACTATAAGTCATTACCTTACTAGAAGTAAGCCAGACACTAGATAGAGCATATTTAGTAATCACTGACTCTTGTGTAGCATTGCATGAACTCTTAAGTTTTTGAGTCTTGGTTACATCTTTCACAAGTTTAGCTTGGTAAGTGTAGAGAGAACCAGAACTTTTTTCAAAACTTAGCTCAGCTAAAATAGTATTATTGTCTAAACTTTGCTCTAATATTTTGCCTGCAATTTTGTAATTAAACCAATCCCATCCTTCACTGAGGATTAATTCTCTTTCCAAAATCTGAAGTGCAGCGGGCAAAATTCCCGAACCTCGATAGACTTGATGCAAGCATTGAATATCGCCAGTACGAGTCAAAATTGATCTGAATGAATCTTGATCCAGAACACCGTAGTATCTTCCTTCTGGCAAGTCTATAACAGTTGGCGCAAACCGATGTCCACCAAAGTGGGATGACTTCCAAATCCGCACATTGTCTAAGTCCAAATCAGAAATAGTTGCTGTAGCATGAAAATAAAAAGGATTTCCGTATCTGGCACAGCACTTATCATGGCTACCGTGGGTACACACTAAAATATCTCTAGTTGCACTAGTTTCAACTTCAGAATTAGAGCCAATACCCCATAACCATTTTTGGACAACTGCTGCTACTTGGTCAATATTTGATAGTATAAACTCTTGCTTATCATATCCATTACTCAAATCCTCTTTTTTTTGATAAATCAAAAGTGTAGTGTGGTTAACTTTATGAGATAAATCATTAGCAATTAAGAGGAATCTAATCGGTAGTTTAGCACGCTTCACTTCGTCTACTAAAATCCTCAAATTCTCCGGCACCCATTTAGAATTCAATGCTTCTGATGTCCAAGGCGGAGGACACTCAATTAAAATATAAGTCTGGTAATTGGTGGCGCTACCAATAATATCTTCTCCTGCTTGCCGCGAATAATCAGAACAAAAAAAGGTATTCATCTAACTATACTCATTAGTGTATTTTATGGACAAAATGTGTTGCTAAATACAGTTGTGTTCTTCGTTACAATATCCTTGATTCAAGGGAATGAAAAAGAACAATATGCATTTCCCAGTTAAAACTAGGTAGGCGCTTTATAACATCATTATTGATTAACCTCTTGACAGTTAATCAATTCTCCACAATAGAGATAAACAGTGTCAAGACATATTTTTCCGTACCAACAGCATTAATTTTGTATTTAGTTTTATTGTTATTTGGTATCTCATAAATTTTCCCTTGCTGAAACTCGGCTTTTGTAAACTTAATTTTTTTAGCAAAATCAAATATTCTAATATATCTATCTATGTATATATATTAGGAATTATTCTCAATATTCTGAGAAAAATAAAAATAACTGGGTTTGATGTAGCCTGCTGACTTGTGGCGATACCTTTGGTAGGCTTCGCCAACGCAAGTTTCAATGCGGTCAAAATGCTTACCCCGCGATAATCACCTCTAGATTCAGCAATGCCAAGTAGTTAATTCAGCGGTAAATGCTTTAGTACCCTGTACTCCATGCCTGACATGTTAACGATGAATACTAGTGACTCATTATTTAGCAGCATCACTAATATCAACATTAACAAATTTAGTGTTTACCCTGTTACCCAATCTAACTTCCTGAAAATCCGATTGGGATTTGATTTTAGGCATCTGCCTTGACTGTAACAGCAAGTCAATAAGAAATGCAAGTACTTGATAATCTTTATATTTTATTTACATTTTCTCGTCTCCAAGAGTTTGGTTAAATTAAGGTAAATGGGCATTTCATCGTCGGGACGTATTACTAGAGCAGAGATTGCTACTTTCTATATAATAGAAATTTTTCTCAATTATGACAAATGCGCTCAGGGTGTATAGCTGTGTATATAATGACCAACGGTTCCTTGATGGATACTATGTCTGGTGGTTAAAGATTAAGTAATCAAAGTATTATAGGCTACATAAATTTTGGCGATCGCTTTTCTCTTAAAAACTCACGACTTATGCACAAGTAAGGGAAAATCTTAGACACAAAGGGGCTTCCTGCGGGCTACCACAGCTTGCTTCCCCATAGGGCTACGGTGGGCAATCGCTTTCTCTAAAATCGCCAAGCTGCATCCCAAAAGTAGTTGCAGTCAATCTAAAAGACGCTCTCGGACTCGCTAACGCCCCCGCCCTTAGGCGTGGAATTCCTGACGTTTACAGATACTTAGTTTTGTTTTATTATTCAGTAGTGACTGGGTAAAAACCTGATTTAGCCTTGAGACTGGGTAATTGTTCCACAGAGCAATAATTTAGTTGGTCAATCAATTTTGGATTTTAAATTTTGGATTTTGGATTCCAACAGGCCACCGTTGGTAGTGGCTTGAGGTTTTAAATTTTGGATAAAAAGATTTGTCTCGCCCTGGCTTGGCGGAGCATGTAGCTTGCTTCTTTGCACAAGTACCGAAATAATCTAAAGTCCAAAATCTAAAATCTAAAATCGGCACAGCTTGAATTGCTTTTCCATAACTATCTCCTTCTATTGTCCTTTGAGAATTTTCTTGATGGGGATACATCTACTTTGTTTTAGGTGACGTTGATGAAACAAGCAAGCAAACGCAGGCGGGGTGTAATCCTTACCCTAAAAGGCTGGGAGAAATTTCGAGATGGCAAAACTCAAGTCGAATTTAATGAGAATGGTGGAGATAGCTTTTCTTTAGAAGAACTGAGCGATCGCACTCGTTTAGCTCTACACACTATATCTAGAATTTTGGCACGCTTGGAACCTGTAGATAAAAGTTCCTTGCAGTTTGCCTTCGCTGCCTTTGGGCTGGAGTTATCTCAAAGCGATTATACCAGGCCTTCCTCGACCTTAGAGGAACTAGAAACTCGACAAGCAAACCTACAGTATGATTGGGCAGAAGCACCGGATGTATCTGTGTTTTTTGGTCGCAGTGAAGAATTATTCCAGCTACAACAGTGGATATTAGAAGAACGGTGTCGATTAGTTGGACTTATAGGAATTGGTGGTATTGGCAAAAGCACTTTAGCAGTAAAATTGGGGCTGCAAATTCAAAACGAATTTGAAGTAGTGGTGTGGCGAAGTCTGTTAAATGCACCACCAGTAGAGGAGCAAGTAACAAACATCCTGCAATCTTTGCTGTCGGGGTTGCAAAAGGAGATAGCGATACCCGAAAGCAATGATTACAAACTAGCAAAGCTGATGGAATGTTTGCAATCAAACCGATGTCTGCTGATTTTAGACAATGTTGAGACAATTCTCTCTGGTGGTCAAGTAGGGCAATGTCGTCCTGGTTACGAGGGATATGGTCAATTACTGAAGCGCATTGGCGAAGTACCTCATATTAGTTGCGTTGTGTTCACTTCTAGAGAAAAACCCAAAGAAATTGTACCGTTAGAAGGAGACAGAACAGAAGTGCGATCGCTCCCATTAAAGGGATTAAATCCTACTGAGGGACAACAGTTATTCCAGCAAAAAGGACAATTCACGGGTACAGAACAAGAATGGCAAGAACTCATCGAGCATTATGGCGGTAATCCCTTAGCGCTCAAGATGGTAGCAGCCGGAACCCAAGAGCTTTTCGACGGTAGAATTGCCCCGGTTTTAGAGTATGTGGAACAGGGGATAGTAATTTTTGAGGACATTGGCGACTTATTAGAACGCCAATTCCAGCGTTTGTCAGCAGTAGAAGCGGAAGTAATGTATTGGCTGGCAATTAATCGAGAGCCAGTATCCCTTAGTGAGTTAGTTGCTGATATAGTGACATCTTCTTCCCAGCGTCTCGTACCTTCAGCAATTAAATCTCTGTTGCAAAGGTCATTAATTGAAAAAAGCGGTCAGCATTTCTTTCTACAACCAGTCGTGATGGAATATACGACACAGCGATTGGTTAAACAAGTTTGTCAACAATTAGTAGGGGAAAAGTCTGTCCGTTTAGGCTTATTCCAAACTCATGCTTTAATCAAAGCAACAAGCAAAGACTACATCAGGGAGACACAAAAGCAATTAATTGTCCAACCCTTCCTTGAGCAGTTGTTAATAGAGTTGGGCAGTCAACAAAAACTTGTAATTTTGTTGCAAGATGTATTGGAGCAACAAAGACATCAAGCTGCAATATTAACAGGGTATGCCAGTGGCAATGTCATCAATTTGTTAGCGCATTTGCAAATCAATTTACAGGGGTATGACTTCTCAAATTTGAGCATTAGGCAAGCTGAATTACAGCGTGTAAATTTAGCTGGAGTGAATTTCCAAAATACTGCTTTTGATCGGTCTGTATTTGCTACAAGCTTGAAGAATATTTTTTCACTTGCCTTGAGTCCAGATGGAAAACTTTTAGCTACGGGTGATATGGATGGGCAAATTCATTTGTGGCAAGTGGCGGATGGAAAAAATTTTTTGACATTTAAAGCACATGAAAGTGTAGTTTGGACAGTCACCTTTAGTCCAGATGGGCAAACCCTGGCAAGTGGCGGCCATGACGGATTAATCAAATTTTGGGATACACAAACAGGAGATTGTTTAAAAATTTTAGATAAACACACAGGTATTGTTTGGTCTGTCAGCTTTAGTCCAGATGGTCAAACTCTTGCAAGTGGTAGTCAAGACAGTTTAATTTGTTTGTGGGATGTCTGTCTAGGTACGTGTCTCAAAGTATTGCATGGTCATAATAGTTGGGTATGTTCAGTCAGGTTTAATCTAGATGGTTCTATCCTAGCCAGTGGTAGTAATGATTGCGACATTCGCTTGTGGAATGTCAGTGAAGGTATCTGTATAAAAACTTTGCCAGATCATGATAGCAGGGTATGGTCGGTTCGCTTCAGTCCAGATGGTAAAACTCTTGCCAGTGGAAGTGGTGACTACTCTGTTCGATTATGGGATGTGCGTAAAGGTACTTGCATCAAAACATTTCAAGGCCATAAAAATGAAGTAATGTCAGTTTGCTTTAGTTCAGATGGTCAAACTATAGCCACGGGTAGTTATGACTCCAGTGTGAGGTTGTGGAATGGAAAGCTCGGTACGTGCGTTAAAATTTTCCACGGACATACCAGTGAAGTGTACTCAGTCATTTTTAGTTTAGATGAGCAAATCTTAGTTAGTGCTGCTCAAGATTCCAGCGTGCGTATGTGGGATGTAAGTAAAGGTATGTGTGTAAGAACTTTACAAGGTCATTCCAGTGGTGCGCTTTCGGTCAGTTTTAACCCTGATGATTGTATTTTGGCGATAGGTAGTGTAGATGGTTCGGTTAGGCTATGGGATGTTGGGTCTGGGTACTGTACTAGAATTTTACAAGGTCACACAGATTGGGTATGGTCAGTTAGCTTTAGTCCTGATGGTTCTAAATTAGCGACTTGCAGTGATGACAAAAGCATTAAGTTGTGGGATGTTATTTCGGGTGATTGTATTACAACTATTAACGGTCATAGCGGTGAAGTAACATCAGTTATCTTTAGTCCAGATGGTCGAACCTTGGCTAGTGCTAGTAGGGACAAGAGCGTGAAGTTATGGGATATTCACGAGCATAAATGTGTAAAAACTTTAGTTGGTCACACAGATCCAGTCTGGTCAGTTAGCTTTAGTCCAGATGGCAATATTTTAGCTACAGGTAGTCAGGATTGCTTGGTTAAGTTATGGGATGTGGGTGAAGGTAAATCTATAAAAACTTTGCCAGGTCACGCTGATGGAGTCTGGTCAGTGAGTTTTAGTCCTGATGGTAAAATGCTTGCTAGTGCTAGTATTGATGGCTTAATTCGATTGTGGGATACCAGCAACTTTACTTGCGTAAAAGTGTTGCAAGGTCATACTTCTACTGTATGGTCAGTCAGTTTTAGCCCTGATAGTTCCACCCTAGCATCCGCTAGTTCTGACCAAACAGTTCGCTTATGGGATATCAATAACTTTACCTGTGTCAGAGTGTTGCATAGTCATAGTAGTGGAAGATGCTCTGTTTGCTTTAATTCTGTTGGTAATATCTTGGTTAATACTAGTCAAGATGAAGTAATAAAGCTTTGGGATGTGGAAACTCTTGAGTGCATTAAAACCCTGAATGTAGATAGCCTTTATGAAGGGATGAACATCAGGGGGGTGACTGGGTTAACAGCAGCGCAGCGATCGGCTCTATTGGCTTTGGGGGCGGTGGAAGGTGTAGGTTTTTAGATGGTGAGCGATGTAGGAAGCAAGGAAAGAATACTGATTTTAGTTGGGAGTTATTTAAGGCGCCTGCCACACTTTATGCAAAAGTTGGAATTAGCTAAATTATTATGACCGCAACTGCTACATAAAATATAATTTGGAACTAACAAGGAATTTTCTGATGGAGTTTCTTGAATAAGTGTTAGATTTTTTTGAGCATAAGAATTAGCGAAATGCTGACGTAATAGGTCATGCATAAAACGATAACCACCACCAACTCGTTGCAGAAATAGGCGATTGGTGGAGTAATCAAGAAACTTGGCATAGTTCCAAGGAATATAACCGCTAGACCAGAGAATTATGCGCAAAATGAAATGTTTAATGGCAGGGGTTCCACTTCTAGTTATTCCAGTAAGCAGTCCAAGAAATAATGCAGGTACTAGGCTAGAAATTAAAGCTTGATTTAGATTAATACTTCGTTGTATAAATTGTTTAATTACAAATATTAATAATGTAGTAAACAAACAACTTCCTGTTGATAGAATTATAGTATTGATCGTTGATTGACGAATACCTTGATTAGGAATCATTTTGTTTTGTACTTCTGTACTAGAAATTCCTAAAATCAGCCCTAAACTAAGCCCAGTAATTATTATAAAAATAAAATTAATTATACTAAATAACGGTACTTCTAAACCTAAAAATGCCATTGTTCTCATCCAAGTTAATCCTAAAATCAGCCCTAAAATTACCCCATGTAAAGATTTTTTTAAAGAAAATTGTATATTTTCAACTGCTTGAATTTTATCTCCAACTAGTATATAAATGGGACCGAAAAATACCCCAGCAATTATCCCATAAAGCGTTCCAAAAATTACCACATTCATCAGACTGTAAGCTTGTCCTCCATTTGTCCCTACAGTCAATCCAAAAATTACTCCTTTAATCGACCAAGAAAGTACTCCAAATATTAGCATATAAATAAATAATTTAATACTGATTTTACTATGTTTATTTAAAGTATTATTCAGTTTAATTTGATTTTCTATCAGTTCTCCAATTAGCCCATAAATTACCCCATAGATCGCCCCATTCATCCCTACATTAAAATTACTATTAATAGTAATTAATGAAGACAATATATCGGAAAAAGGAAAATAAAAAATGACAATAGCATAAGAATTAAAATAAGGGTTGACGGTAAAATAACCAGAAATTATCCCAGAGAGTATTCCATAAATAAGTCCAAATATTAATAATTTTATCCTAATTTGATTAGCATTTTTAAGATGATTATTAGGTTTAAGCTGATTCTCTATAAGTTCTCCAACCAGTAAATAAATTACCCCAGAGATTACCCCAGAAGTTAGTTGACCAATATTATAGATAAACAACTCATAAATTAATACAAAAATCACCCCAGAAATTATTCCGAAAATCGGACCAAATATCAACATTTGTATACTGATTTTTTGAAACCGATTATTTGATCTAATCTTTTTTGCAATTTGATTTTTTATCTGTTCTCCAATTACTCCATGAATCAGTCCATAAATCAATCCAAATATCAGTCCACCAGGTATCAATATCAGCAGTATCATAAATTTGTCATGAGAAAGCAAAAACAGTACATAAAAAATAAATCCTACAATCAAGCCAAAAATCAGCCCCAATATAAGTCCCCACATAATTGAACTATAAACAATTTTTTGAATTTTATTTTTTAGATAAATTGGCTGCATCCCTTCAATTAAAAATTCAGTTGCATTTTCTTTTGTTAACTGATATGCTAACCAACCCAACCATTTCAAAGTATTTTTGTGGTTATATTGTTTTCCTTTATAAGAAGTTTTTATATTTAACATTTCCTTAATGTAAGCATCAAATAGATATCTCAAACGTTCCTCAGAAGACTTTAATTGCTGCCATTTTGATATTGATATTTTTTGAGCAGAGAGAATAATAATATTTAATAGAAGCGGTGTTGTTGCTAGTTGTTTTAAATCTTCATTACAGCTAATACTATTCCATAATTGTAAGTTATCCGTGATTTTTAAATATTGATAAACTTGCTCTTGAGAAAAAGGATGTAATTCTATGGAATTATTTAAATCTAATAAAGCTTCATAACGACAATATTCTTGAATGCGACTACAAACAACTACAGGATTAGTCCAATTACTGGGTTCTAGAAATTCATTAATTTTAATAACACATTTTTCTTGACGTTCTACTGCCACTTCATCCAACCCATCAAGTAAAGGTATAATTTCTTGACTATCTACTAGCTGTTTACCAATATCTTTCTGCACTCCATATTTTTCTTTTAGCTGCTCAACTAACCAATCTTTAATATTTTGATTATCATTTTTCCAAGAAGATAAAGAAAATACCACAGGTATCGGATGTGCTGAGTCATGCTTTGCACGGTTTATTAGCTCCTCTGCTAGTTTATAAAGCGTAGTCGTTTTCCCAGCACCAGGCTGTCCTAAGATTAATAATCTGCCAGACACTTCTGTCATTTCAAAAATATTAATAATTTCTTCATTTTTGAAATGTACTTTACGTTGAAAATTTACCTTCACTTCTAAAGGATATTTTATCTGTTCTGGGTTCTGTTCCATTTCTAGAAGGACATAAACTTTGTTGTAAAGAGAAGTATTTATTACTGATTGAATATTTTTATCGACATTTGTTAGTAATTTCTGTCGATACTTAGGATAATTCTTATTCTGATGCCTAAAATCAAGAGAGACTTGAAAATAATTACCTTCGATATAGTTTCCCTCAATGCACTCATTGTAATTGCCATTTTCAACATGAATATGGCAATTTTCAGGCTGATTACTCTCTGTCATACTTTAATCTCCGTTATTTTTTTTAATGCAAACGAACAAACATTTTAAATAAAGTTGCAAATAAAAATTACTTGCTTTTGTTTTTCTGCCAATCTTCTAAAGCAGCAATGACAAAGCTAGCCGCAGGGTGATTTAGGAACTGTTCTAAAGCTTGAGTACCACCTGCTTTTACTGCACTAAGTACTCTTTTCATCAAAGTAGGGTCATCTTCAATATGTTTGATAGCTTCAGTGGCTATTGTCATTTTTCCAGTAGTGGTATCACTTGGATAAGTCTGCTCTAACTGTTTGAGCAATTGCTGAATTTCTATTGCTGCTTCTACAAGGTTTTGTTTTTCAGCAGCATAGTAGTTTCCTTGGATATAATCACCTTCAATACGCTCGTTATAGTTGCCGCTACTAATACGAATATTGCGATTACCAGTCATATTTTATTTTTACTCCTTGTTAGAAAATTAAGTTTTAGAGTTAATTCTTATAGATGTAAGTAAAATCAATTTATACACTTCTGGTGTAAAAACTACAAAAAGTACCAGCAAATTGCTTACAGACTGAACCTAAAGCAATTATATTCAACAAAGTATAGTGGTGTTGATTCACATAACTAGCTATTTATAAAGTGCAATGGAATTACGTCACAATTCCAGTTTGGGTACTTTCACTGGCTTACACAAGGCAACTTTAGCAAGTTATTTTCAATTTAAGGCTTTTGTAAACTGGGGAGTGCGATCGCCCACATCAACTCCATCACCAAAAGTCCGATCACTCATTGGAAACAGTTGCTCAGAGTGCGATTGCTGATTTGAGACAGTTTCTCAGAGTGCGATCGCCTATATTAACCTCATCACCAAAAATGCGATCGCTGATTAGACACATTTGCTCAGAGTGCGATCGCATAAATTGACAGTAATAGGTAGGATAAGTTTTATTGTTGGCGATATACCGTTCGCGCTAGCGTCTCCAAAGGAGAAGGCATTAAGCTTCGCTTATCGCTTATTTGCGAGAGTTGGCTACTTACTTTACTCGTAAAAGAATGGAAAAAGTTGTTCTTCAGGAATGTATTTACTTGCCTGTCTAAAAATAGCTTTGCAAGTTCCTGTATCTAACTGCCGATGTAATGGTATTGTTAAAGTCTCTTTTTGTTCTACACCAGAACGACGCAACTTAATATGACTGCCCTTTTGGCTGTGTACTTCAAAGCCAAACTCACCCAAAATATCAACAATCTCAGCACCTGATAATCTTTTGAGTCTAGGCATATTTTAGTTGGAGTTCAAAAGTTACCATTAGAGAAGGTTTATCTACTAAGCCAAATTCAGTTGGATCTTCGTCTTCTAAATGCAAAGCGACTGCTTCACGAAGGTTATGAACAACTTCATCCAGAGTCTCTCCCTGAGTTACTACGGAAACTTCTAGACATTCTGCTACGTATCCGTGCTGTTCACCTGGATGAATTACTGCTCTAATATTCTGCTTTAACTCCATAAGTCATCTTAAGATTCCAAAAAGTCTATTAAGTTAAGTTGTGCTTTTATGCTAAACCATTAACTATGAATAATTCGTATCCGCAACAAATCACAGCGTAGGCGTAGCCCGTCGTAGACATCGCACACATCCGCCCCGTCATCAAAAGTGCGTAGACGCTTTATTTCTTGTCGCCAGACATCGCTGATTTGACATACAGCAGATTGCAAAGGATTGAGGTACAAATAATCGTAGGGAACATGGCTGTGCCCCCAATACGGTTCGGATAAGCAGTATGAACTTCCCTTGTGGTCTGGGAAAAGGTTAAGGGGTAAGGGGATTTGGATGTATTTGAAACCTTTCCCCTTTCCCCTTTTCCCTTTCCCCTTTTCCCTTTCTCCTTTCCCCTTTCCCCTTTCCCCTTTAACCGAACCGTATTGGCTTTGCCCCTACCGGTGTACTTGATTTACCTGAAATACACTGTAGTTAGCGAGCAGATTTATTCGTGAAGGTAATCCAAAATTTAAAATCCAAAATCCAAAACCTAAAATTGTCTGATTAATCTCAAGATTTCTAGCTATGGCGATCGCATACTTCTACTTTCACGCAGAGTTGAATCATTTTTTACCACGGCATCAAAAGCAAGTGAGAATTTCCCATTTTTTTGATGAGAGAGCCTCCATTAAGGACACGATCGAATCTTTGGGTGTTCCTCATCCAGAAATTGATTGTATAAAAGTTAATGATGAATATGTAGATTTTTCTTACATTGTTGCGGATGGAGATATTATCAATGTCTATCCAATTTCTAGTAGGAGTGATATTACACCAAGTGTTTCTTTGTTACCAAAACCCCTCAGTATTATTCGCTTTGTTTTAGATATTCATTTAGGCAAGTTAGCGACATCTCTACGACTTTTAGGGTTTGATAGTTTATACCGCAATGACTACGAGGATGAGGAATTAGCAAAGATATCTGACAACCAGGCACGAATTCTCTTAACTCGTGATAAGGGTTTATTGATGCGTAGTTTGGTAACCTACGGGTATTATGTGAGAAATACTAACCCTGAAAAACAAATCCTGGAAGTGCTGCAACGCTTCGATTTATTTAAATTAGTTTCGCCATTTAAAAGGTGTTTGCGCTGCAATGGATTATTAGAATCTGTAGATAAGCAATCGATTGTTGAACAAATACCAGAGAATGTCCGATCGCAAGTTGAGGAATTCCAGCGCTGTCAAAGTTGCGATCGCGTTTATTGGAAAGGTTCACATTACGAACGATTGCAACAGTTTATTGATGGAGTGCTTGATTCAAAAACAGGTGACTGAATGACATTAATTTTAGCTCTCGATTTTGGCGGAACTAAATTAGCGGCTGCATTAGTAAGCATCGGTGCGAGAGAATGGTTGCGTTATGAACGCCGCCTCTCACCAGTGAATGCAAATGCTAACACTGACTTGGAAATAATGCGATCGCTAATTTACTCTCTACTACAAGATACAAAACCGAGTGCGATCGGTGTGAGTTTTGGTGGCCCTGTAGATGCTTCCACGGGGACGGTGCGACTATCTCATCATGTCGCTGGATGGGAAAATATTCCTCTCAAAGACTTGTTGGAGGAGGAGTTTGGTGTGAGTGTTGGTGTGGATAACGATGCTAATGTTGCGGCTTTGGGAGAACACCGCTTTGGTGCGGGACAAGGTTACGATAGCTTGTTTTATATGACTGTCAGCACTGGCGTGGGTGGTGGTTGGATACTCAACGGTGAGCCTTGGCGGGGTGTAGGTGGGATGGCTGGTGAAATTGGACACGTGGTTGTAGATCCTGCTGGGCCACTATGTTTGTGTGGGAAGCGGGGATGTGTGGAACGTTTGGCTTCAGGGCCTTATATGGCGCAAAATGCTAGGGAAGTTTTGGAAACCCACAAAGGCGGGAAGGTTTTGAGAGGGTTGGTAGGCGATAATTTAGAGTTACTGACGGGACAGTTGGTAAGTGAAGCGGCGCTGGCTGGGGATGATGTGGCTAAGGAAGTTTTGCACAAGGCTGCTTGGGCGCTGGGTGTGGGTATTGGGAATGTAGCGAATTTAATGAATCCGCAGCGCTTTGTGTTGGGGGGTGGTGTGACGAAGGCGGGGGAGGATTTTTGGCGGGTATTGCGACAGGTGGCGCGGGAGACGGCTTTACCCGAAGTTGATTTTGAAGTTGTACCAGCGGCGTTGGGTGACGATGCGCCTTTATGGGGGGCTGTGGCGATCGCTTCCATAACGAGCATCTCGAATTGTAAAGTGAACTATTCAGACTAGATGGATTCACTAAACCCAAATTCAGAAGGTTATTCCCAATCCAAAATCTAAAATCTAAAATCCAAAATGCTGTTAGTGAACCGTGTGCGGAGCGTATAAGTGCAAACAGAACTGGTTATTTTTGACTGTGATGGGGTGTTGGTAGACAGCGAGACATTGGGTAATCGTATTCTTGTCGAATTTGTTGCAGAGTTCGGATTAGTACTCGAACTTCAAGAAGCTATTTTGTTATTCAAGGGTTGCAAAATGGCTGATTGCGTTGCGGTTATTGAGCAAAGGCTGGGAAAAAAGCTGCCACAAGATTTTGTGACTCAGTTTCGTGCCCGCACTGCTGAAGTATTCGAGCGTGAACTACTTCCTATTAACGGCATAGAAGCGGCTCTAGACAAAATAAATTTACCTATTTGCGTTGCTTCCAGTGGCCCACCGGAAAAAATTAAGTTAGCTTTGCGTGTTACTAATCTGCTACCTCGATTTGAAGGACGCATCTTTAGTTCCTATGAAATCGGCAGCTGGAAACCAGCACCGAATTTGTTCTTATATGCAGCTAAAAATATGGGGTTTGAAGCTCCATCTTGCACTGTTGTGGAAGATAGCATTTTGGGGGTGCGTGCGGGTGTTGCTGCTGGGATGAGAGTTTTAGGGTACACCAATCAAAGTGAAGCCACTCTACTTGAAGCATGTGGAGCGCGTGTCTTTGACTCCATGTATCAACTGCCTTCTTTGTTATCACATTCTTAAAAACAAGATGTAAATTTTCTTGCCTATTCTCTATTCCCTGCGTACACAAGTAAGTTTAAAAATCAAAGTAGATTACTATATTACTATTGAATACAGTGACGAAATTCTCTAATTGCTTCCAAGGGAGACGATAACAATAGACAACGATTGAGGCGGGATAAATCTAATTCGGCAAACAACTCACTTTACAGAATTCAGGAGTCAGAATTCAGAATGGGCTAAACGCCCCGCTACCGCTAACAGAATTAATTATGTACGACTTGTAGTAAATAAACGGGTTTAAGATACCACCGACTCATAGATTTAATGCTGCTTCTAAGTGGTAGATTCCAATCCTTCGCATTTTTGATTCTGACTCCTGAATTCTGAATTCTTATTCAACTTATTTCTATCCTAAATCAAAACCAAATTATCCCGATGAATCACAGTTTCCGCGCCGGCGTAGCCTAAAATTGTAGAAATTTCTCGTGAATGATGTCCGCGAATTTTTTGTAGTTCATCGCTGTTATAATTCACAAGTCCTCTGGCAATTTCTTGACCATTAGTGTCGCACAATTGCACTGCATCTTGTGTGTCAAACTCTCCTTCTACTGCTTTAATCCCAGCTGCTAATAACGATTTTCCTGCCAAAGAAATTGCCGCGATCGCACCTTCATCTAAATACAATTTTCCCGCAGGTACAAGTCCGTAAGCTATCCAACGTTTACGCGCAGAAGTTGGTTCCGGTTGCGGTTCAAAATGCGTCCCAATGGATTCACCTTGGATAATTTTTTCTATATTTTGGGGAAATCGTCCTTGGGTAATTACAGTCCGCACTCCAGCCGCGATCGCAATTCTCGCAGCCGAAATTTTTGTTAACATACCGCCGGTACCCCATTGAGAACCTTGGGAACCTGTTTGTATTTGTAATTGAGCTAATTCTTTAATGCTACTAACTAAAGCGATCGGCCGTGCGTCTGGTACGGAACGCGGATCGGCTGAGTAAAGGCGATCGACATCGGTGAGCAAAAATAACCAATCGGCTTCTACTAAACTCGCAACCAATGCCGAAAGGGTGTCATTGTCGCCAAATTTTAGTTCCTCTACTGCTACGGTATCATTTTCATTGACTATGGGTATTACTCCCAATCCCAACAGTTCTTGAAAAGTGTTATATGCGTTGAGATAGCGGCTGCGCTGCACCAAATCGCTGCGTGTTAATAATACTTGAGCAATCGGCTGTTGTAAAGTATTAAATAAATCATCATATACACGGATTAACCTACCTTGTCCAACGGCTGCTACAGCCTGTTTGAGGGCGATCGCTTTCGGACGTTCGGTTAAGCCCAACCGCGCACAACCCACCCCCACAGCGCCAGAGGAAACCAAAATCACTCGGTGTCCCTGGCGTTTTAGATGACAGAGTGTCTCCGCTAAGGTGGCGATGGTAGAAAGTGCTAATTGTCCTGTTTCTGGTTTGGTAAGGCTAGAAGTACCAATTTTGACAACAATTGTTAATGACATCAAAAAAGTTAAGAGTTACGAATCCTTGAATTTTAGATTTCAGATTTTTTCTTCAATCCAAAATTCAAAATCCCAAATTATTATCATAACTCACTATGGTACTGCAACTAAAATTAGCATTTTCCCAGCTTGCAATAATCGTTCAAAAAAGTGCGTAGGCGTAGCCCGTCGTAGACATCGCCCCTACTTAAATTATTTGTTAGATTGTTCCCGCAAAAACCACCAAATCCTTTATTTTCACTTGCAAGACATCTTGTTGAAAAATGACCAATACCTGTACCCACAACAGCAGAAATTGTCATTAATCCCGCTATTATAAGGAAATGAATACTTTTAGATAACCTCGATTTTCCTGGAGAAGACACTTCTAGTTTCGAGGTAATTTCATATTTTTCTTCTTCTTGTGGAATTTCAATTTCTTGCTTCTTATTTTGTATAGTAAATCTTACAGCTTTTAAGGTTGTAGAATTCTCCCTATCTAAAGATAAAGGTCTTTCAATTACAGCTAGCTGAGAATTATAACTTTTAGGACTCAGAGCTAAACTATTGTAAGAGTTAGTTAAATTATTCTGTTTTTTTTCCTGTGAAGCTAACTGTTTTTTGTCTTCAAAACTATCATCATTTTCTTCGCTGAGTTTTTCTAATTCTTTAATTTCTTGTCGCAATGGATGACGTTCGAGTAACCACAGACGTACTAATTCAATTTTAATTTTCTCACCAGTCTCATCCAAAAAATTATAGTCAACAAGCTCTTTAACTGCTTGTTCTAAAGCTTCTGTCTTAAAGATTCCATATTGATTAACTAGTTTTAATGAGTTTTCTGGAACTGTTTGAGATTTCTCAACAGCTATCTTCTGAGACTCTGCAATTGCTGAAAACACAATTTTTTCTGGAATAGTCAACCCATCCCAAAACCATGCTAGACCTGCTTCTGCATTCTCAATTGCTTTATCAATAATATTATTTATATCTTCCAGACTAATATGTGATTCATCTAATTCTCTAGCTCTGACAAAAATAGCAAAGCAAATGACTTGAATAAAATAAGGATGTCCTGCTGATAGTTCAATAATGGCTTTAATCGCTTCTGGTTCATACTCTAAAATTCCCTGAGCAGGCTGAGTAATTAGCTGTGTAGCGCTATCTTTATTTAAAAAACCAATTTCACGGGTAGAAGCATCCTGAAAATAATTGAGTAAATTCGGCATACTTGCTGATTGTCTACCCGCAAATATAATTAAAAATAGTTCGTCTTCTACCTCAATTAGAGAATGTAAGTAATTGAAGAATTTTTCCAACAGTGATGCCGAATACTTATCACTTAATGCTTCAAATTCGTCTAATAAAAAAACTAATTTTTTACCATCTAGTCGATCCAAAATTTTCGTCAAAAATTGACTGTAAAAAATATCTGGATCTTTGTCTAAATCTTCAATACTAGGCAGTTGAATTTTTTGGTCATCTATTTCCAGCTGTTCAATAATTTCTTGAGCTAAATCTGCTAAGATTCTACAGAGATTTTCACGAGTATAATCTTCTAAATTGAAACGAATAAAAACAAAGTCTTCTAATTTAACAGATTTTGGAATATTACGAATAATAGACGACTTACCTATACGTCTTTGACCATGCAATAAAGTAACTTTTATACCTTGGCTGAGATTATCTTCAAGAAAATGAAACAAATCTTGCCGTCCAAAAAGTAGTTTGGGGTCGTCGATTGGACGACCGATTATATAAGGGTTTCTCCGAGATACCAAGTTTGCCATAACATTAACAGTATATTACTAGAGGAATGTATTCTATTTTACTCTAAATCCAAACGCGATCGCTGTATCCTACCTCACTCTTCACCTTGTATTTGAACTCAGATTGCCTCTGTTTGTCGTTCTCCTTCAGGACTAAATTGAATTAAATCTCCAGAAATATTTGTATGATTTACGACAAAATTCATATTTCTTAACTTTTACATAACTGTTATGCGATTAGAAATATTATTTGTTCAAGAGGAAAGGCGATCTGGCCAAGCTATGGCTGCGATCGCCTTAACTAATCGCTATTTAGCTGGTGGGCAAGCCTCCTTTTTGAGTTGGAATTCATTAATAGAGAATGACAGTCTAAAGTTTAATGAACCTCCGCAGTTAGACGACCCTATGACCCACAAAGCCATAAAAGCAACTAACCCGCCAACAATGACAACGGCAGGGGTTGATTTCAAGGCTTTTGCCAAACTACTGTTAATCCCTTTGACTATTGATTTATCATTAGATTGTCTGGGGTTGGTTGCTTTAACCATACAACTAGCTCCTTTCATTGTTTTACGTTTAACTGCTGGTCTGGTCGTTTCTCAGGCCACCAGACTGGCTTTAACTAAACATACCAGTTTGTACACTTACCATACAGTTAGTAACTTACTTTTGCTGTAAAATAACCCACCTCCCACCTTCTATTTGAACTAAGATTGGTTCTGTTTGTCGTTCTCCTTCAGCACTAAATTGAAGTTTATATCCAGAAGTCTTTGTACTATTTACGACAAAACTATTATTTCTCAACTTCTCGATAACTGTTGTTCGTGCAGAATTAGGAGACAAAGCTTCAATAAAAGCTTGGGTAGCGTCATAGCTGGTTGCTGTTCGCCAACTAACTTCTCCTGTTTGCCATAGCTTTCTAGCTTTTTCGATAAAGTTTTTTGCTTGTGGTACTTCCCGAAACCAAGGAACGACTACGATTAAACCTTCGACTGCATTTGTACCATCACGTAAAGTTTCATTGCTGTAAAGCGTATCTCCACCTAAAAGCTTCATTGCCGATTTGTTTCTATTTTGAGATTTGAATCTCTCAGCTACATTCTGATTTACCCTAGCAATTTTGAGAGCAATATCTATATGTTTCCTATCTGGAATTAATACAGCTGCTTCTGCTTTGTGTCGATAAATACTTTTGTTAACTTCTGAATCCATACTTAGTGAGACATCAGCTAAATTAATTTGTGGCTTCTGAACGACTTCACCTCCCAGATTTTCAAATATTTTGGTAAATTCCTCTCTCATGCTGTCGCTGTATGAACTCTTCGGATTAGAAAAAATCACTACTCTTCTTAACTTCAATGTCTGGAAGGCATATTCTGCTAATTTTTTTCCCCCAGCAGCATCAGAAGGTAAACTCCTGAAGAAATTATTCTTACCCAGTAATTGTGTACTGGTGCTGGTGGGAGAGATAACAGGGATATCTGTTTTGTTATATTCTTCTAAGGCCGCTTCAGTAGATTCAGAATTGTAGTGACCAATAACTCCTAAAATAGATAAATCTTTTACCAAATCCGCAGCTACAGAAGTAGCTTGTTGCGGTTGACCTCCATCGTTGGCAATTATCATTTCTAGAAATCGACCATTTAATCCATTGTTTTCATTAAACTCTTGCTGTGCCTGTGCTACACCGCGTAATATTTCTTTAGCCAAACTATCGTTATTTACTGGAACAGCTACTGCCAATGTAAAAGGATTTCCTTTTTGTTTAGCACGAGCATTGTTGTAATAAATTAACACTTCTGGATCGTTGCGATCGCCTTTTACAGCTTCTCGAAATAGATTACTCGCTTCTTCATATTTTTCTTGTTTAAAGGCTTGAATGCCTTGGTCCCGATAGCTATTTTTAATATTAGGGAATAAAGAGCGATCGCCATTACTAATTCTACTTTGATCTTCTATACATAAAAGACCAAATTCTTTCTGCTTACCCAAAGGACACTCAGATGACAACCTATAAGTCCCATAACCTACACCTCCTATGACTAAAACTGTCATTACTGCCAGTATTGTTTTTAAAGTTGAACCTCTTCTATCTTTTTCTCTTGGGTTAATTAGGGAATTGCTTGTATCTGGTGTGGTAGTTAGGGTCTTTTTTTCATAAGTTTCAATTTCTAAAATTTTCTGTATAGCAGATTTTGTGTTTGGTTCAATTTCTAAAATTTTGTTATATTTTTGCTTTGCGAGGGCGTATTCTCCTTGAATTATTAAATGATGTCCATATTCGGAAAGTGCATTAAAATATCCCTCTTTAAAATATTGGTAATCCGCTTGTAAAAGCTGTTCATGAAGTTCTAAGGATTTTTGAAAATCTTTAGCTTGCAAATATTGCTCAGCCAAAGAGACTGCAATATTAAAATTAGTAGGATCTCTTTCTAGAGCCTGCTCATAATGCTGTAATGCTAACTGGTGTTCTCCCTGTTCAGACCAAAAATTTGCTACTTCAATCAAGTTCTTAACAATATCTTCAATCTTTTGATTTTCCTGTGTTTGTAATTCCTGTGTTTTTAAATTTTGTATTTCATTTTGTAGTGAATGGTATTTTAGCAACCACAGACGAATTAGTTCGACCATGACTGTGCGTCCATTACCAGATAAATACCGATTTTCTATTAATCTTTCCCATGCCTGAGTCAGCTGTTCTGTCTGATTTATACCATTTGTCTTAAGCAAATCTAATGGTTCTTGTGGAACTCTTATTCCTTGCTCAATAGCTATTTTTTCAGCCTCAGCTACTGTTGATATTATTATTCTTTCTTCGACGGTAAGTACGTGCCAAAAACTTTGCAAAAATGAATCAGCTTCTTCAATTGCTTTGTTTAAAATATCTTTTACATCAGTATATTCGATACTCCATTTATTATTTTTTCTTGCTTGTCCAAAAAGAGCAGAGCAAATAACTTGGGTAAAACATGGGTGTCCTGATGAGAGTTGTAGAATTTCCTGTATTGCTCCTGGTTGATATGTCAAAATTCGTTCAGCAGGATTAGCAATCATCCGTCTAGCGCTAATATCATCTAGTAACCCAATTTCTTGGTAAGGTGCATCTTTAAATAAATTCAGCAAGTTTGGTAAATCTTTAAGATATCTTCCAATTACTGAAATAATAAATAATTTATTATGCTCTTTCGAGAGTTTTTTTAAATAATGAAAGAATGTTTGTGGTTCAACAATATTGATATCATTACTCCCATTATTTGCTACGTCGAATTCATCAAGTAATAAAACTAAGTTTTTATTCTCTATTCTCTGATAAACTTCTGGCAGAAATACCTCAGAAAATATTGATTCTTCCTTGAATAATTCCCTTTGTGGCAGTATTGAGTTATCATTCAGGGTGTCAGCTATTGTTTCAGCCAAATTGTATAAAATCTCGCTGAGACTTAAGTTACCTTTATCTTGCAGATCGAATTGGATAAAAATAAATTCATCAAGTTGAACGAAATTGGGAATCTGTTGAAGCACAGATGATTTACCAATCCTTCTTTGACCATGCAACAAGATAACTTTTACATTTTGAATTAAATTGTCGGTAATAACATTGAATAAACTTTCACGCCCAAAAAACTTGTTTTTTTCATAGATTGGACGACCAATAATGTAAGGATTTCTATGATTATTTGCTCCATTCATATTACTTGTCCATACTATTTACTTGGTAAAATAAGTCCTTTGGGTAAAGCAGCTATTAACTTACCGAACCACTCCATAATCTGTGGAATTTTGTCTTGATTTTTCCATAGCCATTTAATAGCTATAGTGAATTTATCCATTTGTTGCCTACTCATCAAATTCAGAAAAACTTTTTCTCGTGCTTGCAACCATTTATCATCTGTTTGCCAAAGTTGTTGAATTACCCAACGCTCCATTGTTGATGAAGTGAAAGAGTAAATGTTTTTCTCTTCATGAACAGTGTGAGCCACTACACCTTGCTCTTCCAGTTTTATCAGTTCTGCTTCTCTTTGGCTAAAAATTAATTCAATACCACTTACATCAAATTGTTTTTGTTTATGCAGACGACCTTTTAAAGCTGAAAGAGCCATCAGCATCAATAAAGTTTGTTCTACGTCAGTACATCTTTTCCAAATATTGTCAAAAATCTGTTGTGTCGCACTTTCAAACTCTTTAACGAAGTTATCTGCACTTGGTGCTTTTGCAGTTAATAAATCTCTATGAAGTAGAAAACCAGATATTTGTAGCAAAGATGGATGTCCACCTGTAATTTCTTTAATTGCTTCCCGTAACTCTGGTACTCTTAATATTTTAAATATGTCGTCAATTTCAATATTATTAAATGTTTTAAGTCGTAAAAATAGATAATGGTTGTACCACGGTGAAGCATTCGGATTGAGCTTTGGTCCTAGTTCATTGAGACGCTTCAGGGAAGTAACAATCATCGACATATTTTGTCCTTCCGCAGAGTGAACAGCCAAATTACGGCACTCGCTCAAAAACTTTTGCATCGCATCTTCATCGTATTCCTGGTTAGTGTCGAGTGCTATATGAAAGTCATCTATTAGCAACACGAGATATTTATCTTGTACTTTTAGCTTTTTTAATATTTGTCGCAGGCTATCTTTAGTCGTCGGCTTTGCTGCTTGGAGAATAGTATCAATTTCAGCCTCAAATGCAGATTGACCTGCTAATTTTTCTTTAATAAGGTTCAGTATTTCTCGCCAAAAATCCGAGGGAGTGAAAGGAGTAATATTTTCACAACTAAAACGAACAATTACAGCTTGAGATGAGTCCATTCCGTGGTCTTCCCAAGCTTGGGATGATTCTAGTTTCTGCAAAAAAGAGGTTTTCCCCATTCCTGGACCTCCCCAAATCGCTAGGTGGCTGCGGTTATAAATTTGATCGAAGGCAGCGGCAATTTCTGATGCTCTCCCTGCGAAATGCTCTGGACGTACTGGTTTTCCGACAATAAAAGGATTTTGTTGTAACATTATTCAATAGCAATTTAAGTGAAATTAGGTAATATAGTATCACTTTTATGTAGCACACGAAATGCTTGGTGGATACATGTAATATAGACTTAATGGAGATGAGGGAGATGAACAGGCAGGGGGCAGGGAGCTCTTAGCAGAGGTGAGAATTCATAACTCCAAACTCCAAACTCCAAACTCTAAACTACTAACTCCTAACTCCTAACGCCCCAATTTATAAAGCGCCAGCCATTCTATAAGTGAAGGCTGACGCTTTACGAGTTTATATTTATTTAGTATGCGCTAGAGTCTTTTTTAGCTGACTCCATGTTATTAATACTTATGATCCCCGATTTTTGGATTCCAGTAAGATTCCTTAATCATTTCTTTAGATTTAGTTTCCTGATGATTTCTCAAGTTTTGTGAATTTTGGTTTTCTTGGGGGTGATAGAGGCTCCGAGTATTTCAGATACCCAAACTTCAAAATTCCGGACGGGATGAGAGCGCAGGGCAGCTTCTGGATGAATGATTGGTTCGACTAAAATGGTAAACATTCCCAAGCGATTACCTGCTAAAACATCGGTAAACAAGCGATCGCCTACCATCCCTACTTGATGCACTGGTAGATTCATTGCTTGCAGTGCTGCTCTAATTTTACGTCGGGAAGGCTTAGCTGCACCCAAGTAGTAAGGTAAATTGAGCGATCGCGCAATTCCACCAATTCGCGCTTCACTCAAGTTATTGCTCACCAACCACAACGCAGTACAAGCACGAATTTCCTCTACCCAGCTTTGTAGTTCTGGGGAAGCCACTCCCACCCTAAAGGGTACCAAAGTTTCATCTACATCCAACACCAGCCCCTTGAGACCGTATTGTTGGATAATATCTGGTGTCAGATTTAATACTGAACCTTCTAAAATTAAGTCAGGCTGTAAAAGATTGTTCCAGATCATAGTCAACAGGCGAATGTAAATAGCTCTAGACAAAAGAGCATAACCCAATACAGTTTAGTTAGTCGAACTCCATCCTGGAATATCTCCACGAACACTTTGAGATAAAATCCCTAAAATTTTATCTATTTCTTTGATGTAATAATTATTCAAATCAATAAATAGATCGTTTTCTTCTAACTTCAAAAACTTCCAAATATCCCCTGTTGTCACCGCACCATAAATTTTTTTAATTTCATTTCCTTCCTGTTGATTAAACAATTGTGCTGCCAACATTGCCGCCGCACATTGACCTAATCCACCTTTAATATTTTCATTTTTGGCTTCAATAATAATCACTACAGGCACATTAATTGTTAGTTGCTCTTTAGAACGACTGATAATAAAATCACAATAGCCATTCAGACCTTTTTCTGCATCTACATTAAAGTCTGTTCCAGAAAATAAGCTAATTGGATAATTAGCCCTACGTCTTACCTCCAATAATATTGGTGTAATAATCATTTCTGAACGCGCTTTTTCAGTATTAATTGCTAAAGCCAGTTCTGTGGTTTCTCCTAAAGTATTTGTAAGTTTTTCACTTGCCTGTAAAGGTTCTACATTGGCACACAAATCAGTATCTTCATCAATGCGGATGCTGAATGACTTTTTAAATTTACTTAATGTAAAGTCGCTATAAGCCATTTTCAGCACCTCATAGCAATTTTGGATTTTGGATTTTGGATCTTAGATTGAAGATCCTTGCCAGAGTCTTTTTTGCAGAACCTTCAACAACACTACTTTTTTCCATTTCGTATCAATTTAATTGGGAATGAGAAAAAAATTAGGTAGTCCCAATTAAAAAATTCAAAAATTTTTCATCTTACTCTACTTCATTAAAAAGATGTTCCTCCAACAAAGGCTGTACTTGACGAAACTCCTCTGGAGAAAGTAATTCAGGTTCACCTGTTTTCGTTATTCGTGCAAAAAACAACAGCGGATCGAGGGGTGTATAGATTGCGTACTCCTGATGTTCATCATAGAAGCTAGCCAATAGCTGTAATTGCTCCGGCTCTAAATCTGCTTCTTCGTCTTCGATTTCTAAAGTAAAGAGTTCTGATTCTTCAACTGGCGGTAAATCACCTGCAACTGTCAGAGCATAAGCTGTATTTTTCAGTGTCAAGTTTTGCTCAGATAGTACAGCTTGGGCAGTGCTAAAAATTTGCTCAATAATGGCGTCATCTTCTACAAGAACTGCTTCTTCTTCCTCATCTTCACCTTGCCAGGAAAAAATTTCTACAGGTGAGTCTACAGGAAGAAGTAAAACATATTCTTGTCCATCTACCTCAAGGGAATGCTCGATGTAACATTCGAGCGATCGCCCTTTGTCATCGGTTAAAGTGATGGAACCCGCATGAGCGTTATCATTTTCTTCAGGAAATGGAGAGAAAGACATGGCCAAATGTAGAACTTTAATAAATACCAGCAAGCTTGTAAATCGTTTAACTATCAAATAGCTTTACACGTAGATCCAAATGCTGGGTAATCGTTTTCAGAATATCATGTTAAAAGGTATCAATAGTCAATAGCTGCCACTGAACTGCGGGAATTAGCACGCCTAGTATCGAGCCATTGTTGCAAAATCAAAGAGGCTGCCTTGCGGTCAATCAAACCTTTATGGCGTGATGGGGAGCGATTCTCAGCTATGAGCAGTTGTTCTGCTTGAAATGAAGTTAATCGTTCATCGACGTATTCCAGAGGCAAATTCAGCGCCTTTGCGAGTCTTTTGGCAAACTTTTGCACTTGACGTGCCTGAAATCCTAGTGAGCCATCCATTGAATAAGGTAAACCTATAACCAGGATTTGCACCTGACGTTCATTAATTATTTGCCGGATTTGCTGGACATCCTGCTCAAAAGATGTACGCTCAATTGTGGTGATACCTGTGGCAATCAAACCCGTGCCATCGCACCCAGCAACACCAATCCGCTTGCTACCGAAATCTAATCCCAAAGCTGAAATAAACGGTTTTGCTTGCTCTTGCGGTATCACACTAATTCTCCTGCTGTGCATCTGCTGATTCCGGAATCGGCGATGCTTCCATGCTGGTGTTTTTTACCGAAAAATTAATCGGTTCTGATTTGCTTGGCTGTGGTCTATCTGACGATGGTGACTTTCCTGGTTGTACCCACGACATTCCGCCTGGTATGGGTTTACGAGCCGGTTGTAGACCTTGTAGCATATCAGTCCACTGAATTCCTTCTAAGGAGACGAATTTTGACTCCCGTAGCTTGTGCCACACAGAGCGAGACATAATTAGCGTATGTTCTATACGTTTTGCCCCGATTCGCTCTAAATACTCTTCTCGCTCTGCCTGATAATCTGAAGAAGCTAATTGTAAGCCTTGTTGAGGAAAATCTTGGGCAATACGAGCCAGTTGAGATAGTAATTCTGGATACAGCCAAGTGTAAGCAGGATGAACCGTCAGGGTTGCAACGTGGGGTACTTCGCCCTTCCGATCGAGTTGCACCTGAAAATAGCCGATCGCGGCTTTGCGTTGGGGTTCAAATACGTAACCACTTACTACTTCTGTTTTGGTTACCCATTGCTTGACGGCATCAGTTAAAGCGCCGAACAAACTGGTTTTAAAGTCGCGGGTATTGCGGTCAAAAACTTGACGTACCAAAGGCGGCATTGATGCCGTATCTAATTGATATAACAGCTGGGCATCAGCATTGCTCACTGGCAAGAGGTTGGGTAAATCTGGCTCTGCTTGTGCCAATTCAACAAGCAATTGAGGCTCGATTTCCCAGTATGTCATTTCTGCCAAACGCTGAAATCCATTTTGTCGATACAGTGCCAGCGCTTCTATGTCGTTGATGTTAACTTCCAGTAGCCAAGTGCGAGCTTCCAAAATCGATTCAAAGCAGTGACGCAAAAGCTGGGAGCCAATTCCTTGTTTATCCGCACCACGTTCTAGTAGTACTCGATCGATGCGCCAAGTACTGCGTGTGCGGTTAAAAGGTGACACTTGAATCATCCCTAGAAGCATCCGCCCTTGCTCTGCTACATAAGCACAGAGGCCATACTGTAGCGGGTTAGGAAACCAACTCAAAAATTTGAGTAATCCATACCAGCGACGCAGCCTTTGCATCTGGCTGATGGCAAAATTTGCTCCCTTGGGAGTAAGGGCTGCGAATGACTCTTGAGTGATGCGCTCGATTCCGTCCAGATCCCGGTATTGGACTGGTCGGATGACAACGCTGAGATTTCGGGGAAGTAATGAAGTCATTTTTGTTCCAGCCGCCATTTAGCCTTAACTAACTGCTCTTTGTCGGAAGTGCTGCAATCATCTTAACTACTTTCTGCTCTTGACTATTGCGCCAAAAGGGTGATTTTAGTAACTTAATACTTAAAAAAGCAGAAAAAGCAGATATCGTGAGAACACCATTGGCATTGACCCAACAACATCTGCCTTTATTTTATTTGAATTTTGATTAAAGTATGTGTATATTTATAAGCCTTGTCGAGAAACTAGCTTTTCAAAGTTGGCTTGGGTTTGATGGAGTAGTTGCTGGCGACTATCGAAGAGTGTTTGCTTCAGGGGCGGAACAAGATTGCGAGCTTGCAGAGTCATGTGCAGTTGTAGATTAGCGACATATTCACTGAAATCTTGATTCATTTCATCTGCGATCGCATCCGTTAAGAAATTTGATTCCATTGCCACTGTGTTCTCCTGTGTTAATCCTGTGCTGTCTCTCTTCATCATCAAAAATTATCACGTTGTTAGGACTAACTTTTTAATTCGCAATGAAGTTTAACGCTTCTTTAGAGATAGCGATCGCCTGGGGTTTGGGTTCGACGTGGGAGATTTCTAGCCAAGGAAGCGCAAATTCTGCCTCTAGCTTGCTTTGAGACAATCAAATTATTTTTCTGCTATCTCTTGAACTACCGTCAGGAATTGGCGCAGCAACATGGAATCGGTCGGTGCTGGCTGTAACAAAGCTTTAAGATCTGCGCGTCGCCAAACCACCGCAATTGCCCTTGCAAACGGGCTGTCTTGAAGGTCACGGTACACCACTCCTTGACGTTGAAGCGTTTGCACGTTATCTGGCAGAATCGACACGCCTGCACCTGCTGCCACTAAACTGAGGTTGATCACCATCCAAGTGGCTTTGACCGTTTCCAGCAATGTCGGCTTGAATCCCATTTGTTCAAATTGCGATAAGACCACTTCGTAGGAGGGTACTGCATCAAGGGGTGGCAAAATCAGCTGCTCGTGCTTGAGTGCTTCCAGTGGAATCTGGGATCGCGCCGCCAAGGGATGGTGTTCTGGCAATGCGATCACAAAGGACTCTTCCACAATCGGGAGAAAGTTCAGAGTTGAATCACCTGAGTAGGGATTGGGCAAATGTTCAAATCCAACATCGATGGAGGTATCGCGCAGTCCTTCCATCATTTCCTGGAGCGTCATCGATCGCAGTTCTAATTCCACGTTCGGATAACGTTCACGAAAGGTTTTGAGAATGTCTGGAAGTAAACTATTGGCGATCGCAGTGTTCACCACCACCACCAGCTTGCCAATTTCGCCACGACTCGCTTGCTGTGCGCGTGTTACTGCCCGTTCGAGCGCAGCAGTGGCAATTCTTAACTCCGTGAGAAAAACCTTTCCCGCCACCGTTAGCACCGGAGGGCGACGAGTGCGATCGAAGAGTTCAACCCTCAACGCCGCTTCGAGGGCGGCGATGGTTTTGCTGAGGTAGGATTGTTCCACATCCAAGCGTTGAGCCGCTTTGCTAAAGCTTTTTTTATCACCCGTTTCTGCAACCAGCTCCATAAAATACTCTAGCTGTCGGATTTCCAGCTGATTCCAAGGTCGGAGGGTCATTTCAGCACAATACTATGATTAAAATATCATACTAATATAATCAAAAACCACTTACTAACATACTAATAATCTTCTAGGCTGGCTTTTATCAAATGATGACAAGCAACTAGGAGATTTTTTATGAAAATGCAGTCTGCGCTCGCTCAGACATCTAGCCGCTTAAATCGAGACATCGAACTACCGCCTGCGGTGAAAGCCCAAGAATCGGCAATCAGTTCTAGAGCGATCGCTTATTGTCACGAAGTCCTGGATCGCAGTCGCTTTTTTTCCCTGCTGAAAGCTGGAGCGATGACTCCAGGACTAATGCAATATACCTTTCTCCAGTATCATTTTTGGCGCGATCGCCTGCATCAGTGGTTTGGCTTGTGCATCGTCAAAGCAGGAAGTTGCACTGACCCAGATCAAAAATCCGCGATTATGTCTTTGGCAGATCACACCTTCACAGATTTGCAAGACGATCATAGTCAGATGTACGTAGAATTTCTTCACGATCTGGGATTGAGTGATACTGAAATTATGGCAACTCAACGAAGTGCCGCGACCGTATCGTATGAACGTTCATTTTTCGATGAATTCGGCTACGGAAGCGACAACTTTTACGAAGCCCTAGCTGCGCTGAGTGGTCGAGAACTGTGTGTGTCAATCCGAAACGCCAGAATTCTGCAATCATACTTTGATGCTCGTGGCATGAAGCATCCGACTTGGTTGAGCTTGCACGCAGAATTAGAAGTAAATCATTTCCAAGATTCCATTCGTCCGGTGCTGACTCGCTACGAAGGAGATTCAACCAAACTCAAAAGCGTCATCAAAGCCGTAGAGCGTGGAATTGACCGACACGTACAATATTTCGAGGATCTGCTGCATGAATACGAATCCCAAGCCAATGCTGTTGAGGACGCTAGTCATCCAGTAAACGAATGAAACTTGAGTTGCTTGGGCAACAACAACCATTATTCTTAATTCTTAGTTTGTGTAAGGAAGAGTTTTATTCATGACTTTAAATGCACAGCCGCCCGATTCTGAACATTGCGATCGAGTTTGGCAATGTTTTCCTATCAATTCTCGTTGTGTGGATCAGCTTGCCTTCAGCCCTGATGGAAAAATAATAGCTAGTTGTTCTTATGAATCATTTGAACTGATAAAATTATGGGACGTTGTAAGCGGCAAACTAGTCGGCGTTATCAACTTTCCGCCATCTCTATCAAATGGCGAACAATTGTATTATCTTTCCAATTGTAACTCCCTCTTTTTTAGCTCTGACGGAAAGGCTTTGACTCATAGCGGCCTGATTTTTGATCTAGCATTGGCTAAGGTCGTCAACGTGCGAGGAATTACATCGCATTTTAAAGGAGACCCAAAGGATACCGTTGCGGTCAGTCCAGATTTGCAAGTAGCAGTATCAGTTCACAGCGCTGATTTCGGCCTAACTTCCACCCTAAAGCTGTGGGAAACATCTACTGGAGTAGACAGACATACGTCCTGCCTGAATGAAAAAGTATGGCATATTTCTGTCAATCAGTTCAGTCCCGATGGCAAAATCTTTGCTAGCTTAATCTGGTTTAGACTGGATGACGGTAATCACGAACAAAAAATTAAGCTATGGCAAGTTGAAACAGGGAAAGAGCTTTGCAGTATTTCATTTCCAGATATAAGCGGAGAAAATAAATGGGCTGGTATCTTTGCCTTTAGCTCAGACAGTCGCATTTTAGCTAGTAATAGTGGCGATCGCCTCAGACAAGTTATTGTCTTGTCAGAAGTAGCCACAGGGCTAGAACTTTGTCGGTTCCCAGAATTTATAAACAAAAAACCTGATAATCACTTGGGCGTTTTTGACAAAGTTACAGCTCTTGCTTTCAGCCCGAATAATCAACTATTGGCGGTTGGTGACTCAACTGGCACAATTACCTTATGGCGATTGAGTAAAGGATGGCTACGACCCTTAAGAGCCAGAAAAATTCAAACTCTGATTAGTTGTGAATCCTGTGAACCTGTCAAAACTCTTACATTTAGTCCAGATGGGCAAACATTGGCGAGTGGACTTGGCGACAATAATAGCGGAATTACACTATGGGATGTGAAAAAGGGGGAAAAACATCAAACTTTCTCTGGCCACCTAGTAGCAGCCAATAAGATTTCTACTAATTATCTCATAGACCGAGATAACTTAGCAGTTAGTCCAAATGGCAAGATAGTTGCTCACATTGACACTTCTCATTACATAATTAAGCTTTGGGATGCAGAGAGTGGTGCTTTCCTCCATCGCTTCGAGAGTTGCAATGTTATAAAAATTGTTTTTAGTCAAAATAGCAAGTTTTTAATTGGTATCCAGCACACTTATGATTATTTTTATACCGATAAACTCCCTCAGCTTCCTAAGAACATTATTACGTGGGAAGTTGCCACAGGCAGGAAAATTGAGTCAATTGACTATTCTGGTCAAGGACGTTGGGGTTCAAGAACTGTCAATCAGTATGGTGACTTGCTAGCGATCGTTGATCCTGTAAGCTTGTTGCTTAAAGTTCTAGATGTTCCTACTGGTCAAACGCTTTGTATACTCAGGGGTGGCTACGAGGATGTGTTGCAGATCATCTTTAGCCCAGATAAGCGTCTTTTAGCTACTCGACATAGTATGTCTGAATTTGCGATTTGGGATATTACTACTCGTAGGTTCATTCGTACAATCCATATCGACTATTGCGAAGGTGATACTGATCCTGGAGATCCCGATCCAGTACTGTTTAGTCCAAATGGTGAACTTTTGGCGATCGCAGCAACCCGAAACATCACATTATGGCAAGTTAGCTCTGGAGAAAAGATACACACCATCGATCGCTTTTATCAAGGTTGGCAAAGGTGTATGGCTTTCAGCCCCAACGGACAAACCCTTGCATTCACCGCTGATGAAGTGGATGCATCTAGTTCTATTAGAAGAGGCACTCTCAGACTTTGGAATGTAGAAACTGGCAACGAAATATGTATTCTAGAGGAACCTTTCTATAAAATTGAGTCGCTTGATTTTGTTGGGAATGGACAAGTTTTAGTCAGTAGTTATAGCAATGGCACGATAAAAATGTGGCAGCAAAACAAAGTCTTAACCTGATGATTCAGCAGGTGTTTTCGCAGCCACAATGGATTTCATTCAGGACTCGGTACTCTTTGAGCGCCAGTATTTTGGTGACTCTTGACCGATACCCATCAAAATCTCAAACCAATACCACCTTGCACAGAGATAGCTGTACCACCGCTATCACGATAGGCATCAAAAGCGATGATAGCGTTGCCAAAAAGCACAGTATTGCTATTGGGAATCATATAATCAATTCCTGGCTGTAAAGCAAAACTAATTTTGTCGCCCACAGGGGAATCATCACCAGCAAACACCAACCCAGCACCCAAATAGGCATCAGTTTGCCAGTTCAGAGGAACATCATAAGAAACCGTTGGTACAACTGCGGTACCATTACCAATTAACACTTGGGCACGCAGAGAAATTGGTGCTTCCAAAAGCTTGTAGCGCCCAGCTATCACCCCCCCAATTTGGACACCATCAGTAATACCAACACTCGGTCCGATACCAATATAACTGCCATAGGCTACTTGAGCTTGCGCTGGCTGAGCCAAACTCCAAACCAAGCCAGCCCCCAAAACTGATACCAAATACGGAATGTACTTCATAACCCAATTCCTCACACCATTTTGTCAATTGTCATTGGGTATAGGGCACTTGTACTGAGCGACTCCTGCCGAGCAAAGCCGAGGTAAGTCGAAGTATTGGAAGTGCTGAGTTAGGAGTTATTATTCTCCCTCATCTCCCTCATCTCCCTCATCTTTGCGTCCCCGCGTCCCCCCATCCCCGCGTCTCCCCATCTCCCCCATTCCATTCTACGGGCAACGGGGATGAATGCCTCCTTGTGTACAAATATACGCTAGTTGCTTGGCATCTAAATTTTTGGCTTGAGAAAAATCAACGCCTTGGACTACGGCGGATACTGAGCCTAAATCTGGGGTTTGGACAAATTGATCGGCTGGATCTTGTTTGCTAGGGGCGAGAATTGTTCCTTGAAAATTTGCTCCCGCTACATTTGCTCCCCGTAAATCTGCAAGACTGAGGTCGGCATTTTGCAAGTTAACGTTTTCCATCTGAGCAGAACGCAAAACTGCACCAGTCAGACGAGTGGCACTCAGGTTGGCATTGCTGAGATTAGCTCGATCTAAGTATGCTCCTGATAAATCTGCCCCTTCCCAATCGGTATTAGTTAAGTTGGCAAAGGATAATTGTGTTCCTATGGCACTGACCCGACCTAAACGTGCAGCGTATAAATTCGCTTCGTTCAACTTGGCGTCACCTAAATCTGCTCCAGTTAAGCTGGCTTGTTCCAAAACTGCGTTTCGCAAATCCGCTCCCACTAGCTGGGTGCTGTTGAGCTTAGCCTCATATAAGCGGGCATTGGATAAGTTAGCTCTGTTGAGGGTGGCGCGGCTCAAATCAGTACGATTCATCAAAACTCGGCTGAGGTTGGCATCAGTAAGATTGGCTTGCTGCAACTGAGCTTGGCTTAAATCAGCCATCACATCGTCGAAGGTATCCCAGCGTCCATCCTCACCCACGCCCCGGAAGCGGCTACCCTTAAAACTGGCTTGGTTCAGATTTGCAGATTTTAATTTCACTCCTGACAAATCAATATTGTCTAGTACCAAGTTGAATAAGGAACTGCTTGGAGTACCGCTTTGACCTAATTGGATGCGACTCAGGTCAACACCCTCAATTTTTCCACTGTAAACAGACAGAATTTTATTGATTGTCCGCTGGTTTCTTTGTAGCCGCCCTTGGCGCAGTTCTCGTTCTTGGGTTGCACTGCTGCTCAAAGACTCTAGTTCACTCACCAAAAATTGATTCTTATTTTTTAATTCGGGGATGGCTTTGGGACCGGCACTTGTTAAAGCTTGTTGAATCGTATCCACGAGACTGGGGTTGTTTTCCTTCACCAAGAGATCTGCGAGAAATTGAATCGATTGTGGGTCTTTGAGACCACCCAACGCCAAAATTGCACTTTGGCGTTGCTCATTGGTAGCTACAGAGTCAGGACTCAATTGTTTGACAAGTTCTAGGAACTGTTGGCTGTTGATTTGCTTGGTTGCTCGCTGGGATTGTTGAATTTGGATATAGACTTGAGTACCTATTAAAGTTGCCAGCACAGCAGTCATGCTCGTCAGCCCTACCCCAAACAAAGTCAGATTGGGATTTTGCTGTATCCGCCGCCATATATGAGGTGCTTTGCTTGGGGCTGCGGCTTCCTGCCATTCCTCTGCTCGATCGCTATCCCCAGTAGACTGAACTTGTTTGTTAGGAAAAAGTGAAGATGGCAAGGGGCGAGTAGCATCTACACTGTAAGTGCTGGCGAGTCGATCGTGGAGGGCACGACGCCCCCGGCGCGACGGTAAAGCTATTCCTTCACCCAGCACCATTAACACAGCCAAAAATGTGAATAATCCTAAATTAGGAAAAGCAAAGCTGTAGCGCCACAGCAAATAAGCGATGGAAACGGGTACAGTCCAACGACCAACTCCTTCTCTAATTACAACTGCTCCCAAACCAGGGGGCGCTCCTTGCTCGTTGACAACCCGCACTCCTAACCAACGTTTGGGAATTGTCCTACCAGTCTTAGCCAGTAAATACAATTGCCACCAAGAAAGGGTTACAGGCGCTAATACCGCGATTGTCCACAAAAAATTAGTCGGCCATGCTACGTTACGAATACCATAGCTAACAGGCAGAGCCAATGGCCTGGCGATCGCTCTTTCCATTGTTACCAACACCGGGTTGAGCGGCACTCGGTTGAGATCGCTTCTCGAATTGACATAGACACCAATGCCAAAGGGAATCAACCCACTAGTAACCACTAGTGTGATTTCAGCCGCCCAGGCAGCAAAACGCCTGCCAGTTAGCAGTAGCGAATTGGCTCTTTCCGGTTCTTGTGACTGACCAGATTGATTACTTCTCCTCACAGTTGGTGTCGTCATTGCATAATTCCCTTTGACATTATTTCTACGCCTTTATTGGCCAAATTAAAATAGACTATTCCTTACGTTGAAAACCATTAGACACAAAAAATTTGTATCCAACATACACTAACACTGCTAAAAGTGCCAGACTGATTACAGATGCAACCAGTTTAAACACTGCTTGCGCGATCGCCAAGCCCAATAGCACTCCTGCACCTGAAACTACCAGTTTTTTTGTTCCTGATAAACTGCCAAACCAGATCCGAAATCGCTCCAGTTGCAAGTTTAAGTTAGCAAAACTAAACTCAGATGTCCGTTTTTGTTCTGGTGATTGGGGAACCACCTCAGGTAACGAATTAATCTCTGCCTCTAGCTTATCGAGGCGACGCTGCAAGTCTTCTTCTCTTTGAGGATTCATCAATTTTTTCTACCTCAGCTAGGACACTTGTTCAACAACATACCAATTCAATTCTATTTTGGTGGTTGTGTTAGTGATTTTAGCTAATGTCTGTGTGTGCAAGACCTTTTTCGGTAGGGAAAAATTATGTTTTTTTCTTGTTATTTTTTAGCCGACTTTCTAGACTTGGTATTATTACTGATATAAGATGTAAAAAATATGATAAACGCAAATTTTTAATGATGAAGTGTTAAATTTACTACATTATTAATAATGACTGATTAAATCAATTCATGAACGATGCATTTATAGCTCAGACTTTTCTAAATTTCTATAAACAATCCTCAATTCGAGAGTATTAAAGGATACGGCAGCTTTTGGAACAAACTAGGAATTGCTGTCGTCCATTGAATCAGAGTATATATAATTATGTTGCTCTAGAAATATCTGGAGCATGAATAAAATGAACACGCTTAGGCTACTGACAATTGTTCCTACAGCTTTGGCGATGAGTTTGACGATCGCTGAAGCTAATTTAGCACAGACACCACAGATTGAAATTAATCGGAATTTGCAACCAGATCCGGTAATTTTGAACGGAAAGTCTGGGGGATCTGTCAAAAGCAACTGTGGCAATATCACCACTGCACCCAATCAAATTATTCAGGTTACAGAGTCACTGCCTTATTTACGATTAACAGTAGAAAGCCAAGGTAAACCAACGCTGCTGATTGACGGTCCTGGAGGAAAGTTTTGTGTACAAGCAGATAGTTACTCTGGAGGCAAGCCAGAGCTTTCTGGTTACTGGCAGGCAGGAATCTACTCACTGCATGTAGGCGAACTCTCTGGGCAACAGTATAACTACATCCTCTCAATCTCGCAACAAAAAAAATAGTCATTTATGATGGGGAGATGAGGGAGATTGGGAAAAGGTTAAAGGGTAAAGGGTAAAGGGATAAATTTAACCTTTTCCCCTTACCCCTTACCCTTTCCCCAGTCTCCATACCCAATGCCCAATGACTAATCTTCCAATGATTGGGTTGGGACTTCAACTGCTTTAACATCAATAGTGCCTGCTGGTGTAAGGCGCTGAAAATGACTATTTTGTACTAGCAACGACTCACCACAGTTAGGACACTGTACCTGGCTGTTATTTAAACCTGTAAATTCATATCCACATACTGGACACCGATCGGCAACCAAGTTGCGTTGCAGCCACCAACGAAAACCAAAGAAAGCCACAATGGGTGCCAAGAACAGCAACCCAAAAATAATTAGCAACGAATTAACTAACCAACCCAGGCCCAGTGATGCTAGCAACCAAAAAACTGCTAGCAGAGTGAGCCAGGGGCGGAGATTTAAAAGATTCAATTGGAATGACTTAAAGCTCATTTTTTAAATATGGTCCTGCTCTCCCTCTAGGATAGCGATTTTGGCCATTAGTCATTTGTCATTATGACTCAAAACTGAGGATTGAAGCAGCTGTTGCAAGTTCAACCCAAACGCATCCAAGCCAAACAGAGCGATCGCTTGTTCTCGTAACCACTGCCCGTCACACCGCTGGTCATTGCCTTGGAGCATTTCTATACAAGCTGCTGCTACAGCGTCAGGATTGCGGTGTGGTACTCGCCATCCCAACTTACCATCCTGCAAGGGGTCAGCCGATCCATCGTCGTCACCTGATAACACAGGTACTTGACAAGCCATTGCCTCTAAATAAACGATGCCGAAGCCTTCTTGGGAAGGCATAATATAGGCATCAGCAAGGCGATAATGTTCCATCAATTCTTCTGTGGCGACGAAACCAGCAAACACAACGCGATCGCTCACACCTAAATATGCAGCAAGTTGAGCTAATCGCGGTTGGTCATCACCACGACCAATTACCAAATATTTTACTTCTGGGAAAACTTCGGCGATTTGTGGTAGAGCGCGAATCGTCACATCCACACCTTTGTAAATATCCCCTGACCACAGCCGCGCCACTGTCATTAACACCTTAGCACCAGTTAAGTTATACTTTTTAACTAATTCTGGTTGTTTGTCACCAGGGGTAAATTTATCCCCATCAATCGCACAAGGCATCATCTGGATCGTTTTGGGGTCTAGACCATTGGCAACACAAGCGCGATCGCGGCTGTAGCGACTAATTGTCCAAATTTTTGCTGCTGATGCTAGGGCGTGACGTTCTTGATTTTTCAGCGGTTCCCAGACTTCTTTACCGTAAGTTAGCACGGTGTAGGGAATCCCCAAAGGTTGGCAAAGGGTTTGGATTAATACTGCTAAGTTAATGTGACCGCAAAAAACTTGTTGCGGACGGTTTTGCAATAGACACTTGAGTAAGGCGGCTGCCATTTTGACTCTCCCCAATTGGGGAGAGTGATTTTTAAAGTAATGAAATTTTAAATTTTCGTCTTCAAAATAATTTAAGCAATTCTGATTATCTCGCAGTAAAAAGACTTCCGCCTTGTAGCCTTGATTTAATTTCAGATAAGCTCGAAAAATATCTTTTATGTATGATTGAATACCACCTTCCTGAGCAAAAATTTCTAAGAACACGAAGACGTGGTTAGTTTTTTTGTTAACTTTATTACCTAATTTTAGGTTTTCTGTCACTGTAGTAATGAGCATGTTTGATTATTTATACTCGTGGCAAGGGAGCGATAGCACCGCTTTCTAATCGTTCTAAATCTGTTTTTACCATTGTTTCTAAAAGTTCCTTAAAGCTGACTTCAGGTTCCCAACCAAGGTTTCTTTTAGCTTTACCAGGATTGGCAACTAATTGAAAATGCTCGTCTTGCCGCAATAAATTAGTATTAATAACTACATGGTTTCTCCAATCCAATCCTACAGATTCAAAGGCTGTGGCTACTAAGTCTCTCACGCTGTGTAACTCACCTGTGCCAATCACGTATTCTTCAGGTTCGTCTATCTGCAACATTCGCCACATTGCTTCTACGTAATCTCCAGCAAACCCCCAATCCCGTTTGGCATCTAGGTTACCCATCTCTAAGGTGTCAGTCAAACCCAATTTAATTGATGCAACTGCTAAAGAAACTTTGCGTGTGACAAACTGAGGTGCGCGTAGAGGAGACTCATGATTATATAAAATTCCGCTACAGGCAAATAGTCCATAGCGCTGTCTGTGATGCACCATTGTCCAGTGGGCGTGCATCTTGGCAGCAGCGTAGGGATTTTTCGGACGAAAAGGAGTTTCCTCATCTTGAGGTGAAGACAAGACATCGCCAAACATTTCTGAACTACTAGCTTGATAAAATCTGGTAGACAAACCAACCTGTCGTACTGCTTCTAAGAGCCTAGTGGCCGTACCAGTTATCAGATCTAGGGTTCCCAACGGGTCATTCCAGGAATCTGGTACAAAACTCGGAGCTGCTAAATTATAAATTTCTTGGGGACGCAGTTGTTCAACAGCGGTCAACAGCGCCATGCTATCCCTCAAGTCTACGGTAAAAATTTCTACCTGATTTGCCAGTGTTCCCAATTTTGTCAAATTCGGTTGTCGGTGCGGGGGTACTAATCCTACAACTCGGTAACCCCGACTGAGGAGTAAATGGCTGAGATAGTAGCCATCTTGACCAGTAATTCCTGTAATTAGGGCTGTCTTATTCATATTTTGTCCCCTGTGTCTTCTATCTCTTTAAGCACTAAATGGCACTTGTTGGAGAACAAAAATAAGACTCTCAACACTGCTGACAAATATTAACAAAGGAGGTTCTATAACTCGAATGCTGTCTTTACTGTATTTACTAATTCTTTTTATACAAGAATACTCTTTGAGTTTTCACCAAAAGATCGTAATAGTTAAGCAATTTCACCGAAAAAACATATTACTCCAATTCACATATTGTTGAAAAAGTAGTATACTGTTGCCAGTCAAGTAACTGCATATTTGAATAAGTACTGCTTATTAATAATACTTTTATTTGCAAATGTATAACTTAACATAAGCCAAAAACCATCTTGGCGCTACATCTGTATAGGTCTTGTAAAAAGGGAAAGGTAGCGATTACCCTAAACCGAAGCAATTGCTACATACTTTCCACAAAATCTCAAACTGTATCAAAATCATTTTTGCTTTGGAGTATCCTTGACTGCTTCACTTGAACTTTTGTACTTTTGTACTTTTGTAGAATATTTGACGATCAGCAGACAATTTCTACCATCTGCACGACGTTCGTACACCACACGGTCTGTCAAACGCCGGAGGATAAACCATCCATAGCCGCCTATTATAAGACTACCCGGCTTTGGCTCTGGGATCGTATCAGGATTGAAAGGTTTTCCATAATCCCAAATCCTAATTTCTAGGCGGTCAACCCACAGATAAACGTCAATGTCAATGGTTGTTTCCGGTGGTAAAGCATGATGAGCGTGACGAACAGCGTTAGTAAAGCCCTCTGCTAATACTATATTCAGTTCGGCGAATTGAGTTTGCGACCAGCCAAGTTGGGATAAATGTTGCAGGAAAAATTGCTTAAACCATTCTTGCACCTGGTTGAAGAGGCTGAGCTCGCTCTTAACCGTCAGATGGTCTTGCTGCACTATGGTAAGCATTAACTTTGGCTTCAATAAAAGTAGACCCAAGTTGCTAGTGATTAAATTTTGTGCTTTTTGCAAAATTTGTCTGACATCTAAAAATATAAATTGACATATTCTGCCTATCAAAATACAAAACATGAACAATTTTCGCATTCCGAGGGTTGTAACTAGCAATTTACGTTAAGGTAAGTGAAAAATGTTTGTATTTGTTGACCGTGCCAATTTTAGATTTTAGATTAAAAATTTTAGATTAAAAATTATTTCGGTTGATGCCCCTACCTCTGTCGGCGGAACAAATCCTTACGATCCAAAATTTAAAATCCGACCCTCAATAGCGTCCCTTACGCGTCTCGTACAGAAGCCTTAGCTGACTGCTTTAAGCGTTGGCTTAGCCTTTCCTTCGCGTTACGCCTTTGAAAGAGAAGAGAAGGCTTTACGCTTCGCTATCAAGCCCCTAACCAGAGTGGTCTGTTTCAATCCAAAATCTAAGCTGGACTATTAAAATTGACGCCTGTTATTTTTTTCAAAGCACATTTTCATATGCTTTCAAAATTCACAGGCGTCAAAGCACTTTTTTGAGACTAATTTAGAATAGTCCCAAAGTCAAAGATTTATCCAATGGCAAGGCAGCACCAATACCCAGCCACAGGGTGACAAGAGTGCCAAAGAGAAACACTGTGGTTGCAACTGGGCGGCGGAAGGGGTTTTGGAATTTATTGACGTTCTCAATAAAAGGAACGAGGATTAGCCCCAAGGGTACGGAAGCCATTGCTAACACTCCTAAAAGTTTATTAGGAAGCGATCGCAAAATTTGGAAAACTGGATACAAGTACCACTCCGGTAAGATTTCCAATGGTGTGGCGAAAGGATTTGCTGGTTCACCAGTCATCGCGGGGTCTAGCACAGCTAGAGCCACAATCGCAGCGAATGAACCCATAATCACGATGGGAAACACGTAAAGTAGGTCATTAGGCCAAGCTGGTTCACCGTAGTAGTTGTGACCCATACCTTTAGCCAGTTTGGCTCTTAACTGGGGATCGCTGAGGTCAGGTTTTTTCTGTGTTGCCATTTTTAAATGTGCTCTCCTGCTTAAGTTGATTAAAGCATTTGTGAAAGCCATCGGCTACTAGGCAACCCTAGCAAGCGGCAAGCAGCGTTGTGTCTGTCTACGGTCAGCCGCCTAGAGGGCGTCTAAAGCTTTTGGCAAGGTATGCAAGTGTTTGTTTTTTTTGTAACTTATGTACAACTAATTTCTTGTGTTTCATAAGTTTAGAACAAACAACTCGATCTGGAAACTGACAAATGTTGCCTTTTGCTAATCCCTGAGATTACAAAGGGCCCGAAATGCCTTGTTTGCGGATCATCAAGAAGTGAAACAGCATGAAGACTGCAATTAACCAAGGCAAAACAAAGGTGTGTGCGCTGTAGTAACGAGTCAGTGTTGCTTGACCAACACTAGAACCACCACGCAGGAGGTCGGAGATCAGAACACCAACCACGGGAATTGCTTCTGGTACGCCGCTAACGATTTTCACAGCCCAATAGCCAACTTGGTCCCAAGGCAGGGAGTAGCCGGTAACTCCAAAGGAAACTGTGATTACAGCCAGGATGACACCACTGACCCAGGTCAGTTCGCGGGGCTTTTTGAAACCACCAGTCAGGTAAACCCGGAAGACGTGCAAAATCATCATCAATACCATCATGCTGGCAGACCAGCGATGGATGGAGCGAATTAGCCAACCGAAGTTCACTTCAGTCATAATGTACTGAACTGAGGAAAAAGCTTCAGCGACTGTTGGCTTGTAGTAGAACGTCATGGCAAATCCAGTGGCAAACTGGACTAGAAAGCAAACCAGGGTAATTCCACCCAGGCAGTAAAAGATATTGACGTGGGGAGGGACGTACTTGCTAGTAACGTCTTCGGCGATCGCTTGAATCTCCAGGCGTTCTTCAAACCAGTCGTAAACGTTGGCCATACAATCTCAAGTTCCTAAGAATCGGTTGCGTTTGATAAATTCCGAAGTGCTAAATCGGCGACGAAAGTTTTAAGGGTTCCAAGCCTCGGCATCTTGCGAGTTCGGCTTTAGGTGTTCCCCCACCAGATGCCACAGGCTAGAGTAGCAGCATAATCCTTTGTGGACTTTCTTGAAGCCGCCGAGTCGTGACTTCTCTCCCAATGAGCAATTTTGGGATTTTAGTAAAGGGGGCTTTTTTGTTTTGTCAGCTTTCAGGGTGGTAGGAGTTTTCAGAAACTTTACACTCTGTAAAGATGGAATGTATTGCGATCTCGTTATGCTCCAACACACAAAATGCTGGACACAAAGTAGATTTTATCCTTTGCTGAGTGGGATGAACTGCATCGGTTGAGTAAACAACTTGATGAGAAGAATGCACCACTTCTATAAAAAAAGTAACATAATCGAGAGATAGATTTCATCAACAACAGGACAACTGGGCATTTCTAGGCAATTTGGGTTGAGGTGGAATTGATAATGGGGTTCATGAACAAACAGTTTTTTCGAGTTGGATTTTCACTGGTAATGGCGTTTTGCTTGGCCTTGGGTACAATTACTCAGCCAGCACTGGCTTTGACAGCACAACAAAAGCTGGTTTCTGAAGTTTGGCGAATTGTCAATCGTACTTATCTGGATGAGACGTTTAATCATCAAAATTGGGCGACAGTCCGGCAAAAGGTTTTGGAGAAGCCGCTTAGCGACTCCAATGCGGCTTATACGGCGATTCAGACGATGCTCAAGAGCCTTGACGACCCTTTTACCCGCTTTTTAGACCCAGAACAGTACCGCAGCTTACAGGTCAACACTTCTGGGGAACTGACAGGGGTGGGATTACAAATTGCTCTCAATACTGAAACTGGGAAGTTGGAAGTAGTGGCTCCCATCGCAGGTTCACCAGCAGAAAAAGCGGGGATAAGACCACGCGATCGCATTCTCAAAATTGAAGGTGTTCCTACTGAAAATCTCACTCTTGATGAAGCTGCGACGAAAATGCGCGGGCCGAGTGGCAGCCTTGTGACTCTCGTCATCGAACGAGACGGAGAGCCAGAAACGGAAATTAGATTGACGCGCGATCGCATTGCTCTTAATCCTGTGGTTTCCGAATTGCGTGTTTCTGAGCAGGGTACGCCCATTGGCTATCTTCGGCTGACTCAATTCAATGCCAACGCCTCCACGGAATTGGCAAACGCTATTTCTAGTCTAGAAAAAAAAGGTGCTGCTGCCTATATTCTAGATTTGCGAAACAATCCTGGGGGCTTATTACAAGCCGGAATTGAAATCGCCCGTCTGTGGTTAGACTCCGGCACTATTGTCTACACTGTTAACCGACAAGGCATTCAAGGTAGTTTTGAAGCGTCTGGCCTAGCCCTGACGAGCGACCCTCTGGTGATTTTGGTGAATCAAGGAACTGCCAGTGCTAGTGAAATTCTTGCCGGCGCACTCCAAGATAATGGGCGTGCCCAACTTGTAGGTGAAACTACTTTTGGTAAGGGTCTAATTCAATCTTTGTTTGAATTATCAGATGGTTCGGGTTTAGCTGTGACAATTGCTAAGTATGAAACTCCTCAACATCGGGATATTAACAAACTAGGTATTAAACCAGATAAAGTGATTTCCCAAGCAATCCTCAACCGCGAACAGATTGGCACAACTGCGGATCTGCAATATCAAGCAGCACTGGAACTATTGAGGGAAAATTCGGTTGTTGCGGGAAAGACATAAAGAGTTAGGAGTTAGGAGTTAGGAGTTTGTCTGATTCTGAGTCTCTGACTGGGAATGACCAAATAAATATTGTTATCCGATGGGATTTTAACGTGCAGCTGCCTATAAATACCAGCATATCTAGTAGGTACTTTTAGGCAAGCTGTACTTTATAGGACTTACGCACCCTCAAAACTAGAGCCTTCCAGCAAACGCAACAGCTTTGTGTGCTGAACTTGCTTTTTGTCAGTAACTATGAGATGTTCTGTCTGAGATTTAAAATACTGTATCTCTGTCAAATTACTGTAAATTAATGATAGGTAGCAGAGTATATAAACTTTTTGACATGAATTTAAGTTTTTTCAGAAAGCATCCACTGTTGTTTGTCATCATAATTTTTTTTGGGCTTTTTTTCAGTAGTACAGTAGTTGCTGCCAACTTAAAATTATATTTCGCTGCTCAGAACTCTCGATCGGTAAAATTAGCAAATTCGCAAGTTATTTGGATTGCAGATCAACAGCTACCTGTAGATAAATTACTAAAATTGATCCAGCAGCGATTGCTAATTGCACATGATGTAGCCCGGTGGAAATGGAATAACAAACGTCCTATTGAGGATCTAAAGCGCGAACAAGAGTTACTATTAAAGGTTAGACAACAAGCAAAAACTCATAGTCTAGAACCTGATACAGTTGCAGCATTTTTTCAAGCACAAATAGATGCAGGAAAACTCATCCAAACAGTTGATTTTAAAAACTGGCAAAAGCAAGGTATTAAATCTTTTCCTAACGTACCAGACTTAAACCAAACATTACGACCATCGTTAGATAAATTAAACACAGAATTTGTCTTTGCTTTAACAGAACTGACTCCTGTTCTAGGTTGTCCGCAGATACAGGAATTAATTCAGTCACGCTCTCAGGTGATTATTCGGGGAGATGGCATTGATCTGCAAGTACAAAGCCTAGCAATTTCACCTCTGCTGAAATTTCAAAGCGCTTCTTGTAAAGTAGTTTCTCACACGGCTCGATAAACTAGGGTTCTAGAACCGTTGTAGAGTTGTTCATTGATAAGATATCCGGAAATATTCAACATAGTACTAAATCCTCAAGACTTCAGATTTAGTATTCCCAGATCGTAGAATTGATTTATTCTGTTGCGAGGGAACCTATCCTATGGAACACCCCATTCCTCTACCGCCACTCCCAACGGCGGCGGAACTTCCCGACTCGGACGATACACCAGTGGATAACGAACTGCAAAACCTGATTCCTAACTTACTGTTGGCGATTTTGTCCGCGATTTGGAGCGATCGCACCGATTGGTTTTTTGGTGTGGATATGGGCATTTACTACCTCCCAACTGCACCCCGGAAATCCATCGTACCTGATGGGTTTTTGAGCTTAGGTGTCCTACGATGGCAACGACCGCCGAATGGAAGACTCAGTTACGTACTTTGGGAAGAGAATTGGACACCACCAATTTTAGTTGTTGAAATCGTCTCTCATACTTATGGTGGGGAATACCATCTCAAAATGGAGAAATATCTGGATTTAGGGGTGTTGTATTACGTTATCTACAACCCAGAATATTGGCAACGGGATAATCATGCTCCCTTTGAAGTTTACCAACGGGTTGATGATGAATTTGTGTTGCAGTCCCAGTCACAGTTTTGGATACCAGAGTTCCAATTGGGAATTGGGGTAGCTGCGGGGGTTCATAAAGGTTGGGAGCGAGACTGGTTATTTTGGTTTGATGGAGCAGGTTCGCGCTTCCCTACCCCTGATGAACGCATAGAACAGGCTCAACAACAAGTACAACAGGCGCAACGACAGGCTCAACAGGCACAACAAGCTCTGCAAGACTTGCGAAATCTTCTCCAACAGCGAGGTATCGACCCAGATAGTTTGTAACTGCTATTTTGGCAGTGAAATGATAAATTTTGTGCCTTCGTTGAGTACAGATTCCACAGCGATCGCCCCGCCATGTTTTTCCACAATAATTTGACGGGCGATCGCCAACCCCAAACCTGTACCTTTACCAACAACTTTCGTAGTAAATAAATGGTCAAAAATCTTTTGTTTCACTTCTTCGCTCATTCCCTGGCCATTATCAGCAATAATAATTTTTACACAGTTATTTTCTAGGAAAGTTGTAATTTTAATTAAATTGGGATTTAGCTTAATTTCATCAAAACTGCGTCCATAATTTGATTCTTCTAAAGCATCGATAGCATTGGCTAAAATATTCATAAATACTTGATTTAATTGCCCCGGAAAACATTCAATTTTAGGTAGATTACCATATTCAGTTAATACTTCAATGACGGGATGTTGTTCATTGGCTTTCAGCCGATGTTTTAAAATTAAAATCGTGCTGTCAATGCCTTGGTGGATATTAAACGGAACTTTGTAATCTCGATCGGCACGAGAGAAAGTGCGGAGACTGGTGCTAATGTTTTTTAGCCTGTCACACGCTATCGTCATAGCATCAATCATCTTGGGTAAGTCTTCTAAGGTATAATTCAAGTCAATTTCTTCAGCATGGTCAAGAATTTCTTCACTTTTGTCGGGTAAACTTTCTTGATAAAGTCTGAGATGTTCAACAATATCAGCAATACTTGGTTGAGCTTGTTTGAGTGTGGCAGCAATAAAACCAAGGGGGTTATTCATTTCATGAGCAACACCAGCAACTAAATTACCCAAAGCCGACATTTTTTCACTTTGGATAATTTGTAATTGGGCGTTTTGCAGGTTAGTTAGGGCTTGTTCTAAATCAAGGGATTTTTGCTGCAAAGCAAGTTCTGCTTTTTTGCGGTCGGTAATATCTCGCATTACAGCTACCGCACCGAGTTTGTTACCCGCAGCATCAACAATCGCTTGTCCGCTGGCTAACAAAATTCTCTTCAAGCCATGCTTGGGTGCAATTATCATTTCAGCATTTTGGACAATTTCCCCTTGAAAGGCACGAAACAAAGGAATTTCCGTGGTTGATAGGGGTGTTTCACCGTCAGCTTGATAAAGATCGAAGTGTTCTGCCCATTCTTCTGGTGCTAATGATTCTACTGGTAAGCCATGAAATTCACGAGTTGCTTTGTTAAATAAAGTCAACTTGCCAGTAGCATCACAGACAACAATGCCATCGGTAATATTGTGAATGATGGCATTTAAAAACTCTCGTTCTTTGGCTAGAGATGCTTCAGCGTATTTGCGTTCGCTAATATCAATTACTACCCCGTCCCATAAAATTGCACCATCGGCTTGTCGCTCTGGGCGAGCAGCAGATCGAACCCATTTCACGGTTCCTGAAGCCAGGATAATCCGCCATTCTTGCTCAAAGGGTGTCAGAGTTTGGGCAGAGTAGGCGACTGCTTGGGCAATAGCTGGATCATCGTCAGGATGATGCATGGCGTAAAGGCTATGCGTCCCCGCCATCACCGATTCTGGCTCTAACCCGTACAAGTCCAAACAGCCTGAACTAACGTAAGGTGTTGAAGTTGAACCATCCGCCTCCAAACGGAATTGGTACACCATACCAGGAATATTATTTGCTAAATTTTGGAAACGGGTTTCACTAGCCTGCAATTTTGCTAGAGATTGTGTTAATTGGTGAGCATAGTTCTGGGAATTGCTATAAAGTCGGGCATTTTCCAGGGAAATGGCAGCTTGGGCGCAAAGTAAGTTGAGCAGTTCGACGCGATCGCTAGTAAAGGCTCCAGTCACAAGATTGTTTTCCAGGTACAATACACCAAGCAACTTACCCTGATGCAAAATTGGGCTGCACAAGATACTCTTGGACTGCTGTCGGTGAATGTAAGGATCGTTAATTAATTGTGGATGCACCCTGGCATCAGTAATTACCACGGGTTGTAAACTGCGTTTGACGGTATTAATCAAACTAATCGGCACATCCTCGCTCTCTTCCAGAAATTCTGGCTTCAGCAGCATTGGACAAAAATCACTGTAAGTTACGGATTGCACCATTAACTGTTCTTCATGGGACAGCAATAACACACATTTCTCGGCTCCGGAATTTTCAATGAGAATATGCAGCAATGTCGAGAGCAGTTTTTCCAGTTCGATTTCGCCAGAAAGGATTTGAGAAGCTTTGAGAACGGCAGCTAAATCTAAAGCAACAGAGATGCTGCTACTACTGGAAGTGGCGGAACTGGTGGAGGTGACAGTCCCTAAGTTGAAGATAGTTTCGTAAGTGGAGAGGGGAGAATGGGTTTGCTGGAGGATAGGGGCGAGTAGTTGGGGATAGTGTTTTTCTAAGTCGGCGACTTTGGCTTTGGCACCCCAACGAGCATAGCCATAGTAAGCTTCGGTCATGTATTCTTGGGCAATGCGCTGTTTACCCCAATCCAGGTAAAACTTAGCGGCTAATTCGTTGGCAAGTGCTTCTTCTTGGGTGTAGCCGTGTTCTTTGGCTAGAGTTATGGCGCGATCGTAGAATTCTAGCGCCTCTGATTTCTGTCCTAGAACCCGATACCGTTCTGCTTCAACCAAATAAAACTTGTGTAAATGATTAGCTGGAATATCGCTAGCCCAAGTTTTGATCTTTTCCTGATTTTTGCTCACCCGCCCAAGAATGTGTTGTTGTTCTGTTTCGGAAACTTGGGAATAGATTGCCAGATGAGCTAGAGAATCATAGGTGTGGAAGATTGGAACTACAAATAATCCGATGACACTGCCTAGATAATTTTCAGTAGCGATCGCCTCTGTCACTGCTAGTTCAAACTTCCCAAACAGATAACCGAGAAAAAGTTTACTCACATAGAAATAGTACAGTGCAGTTCGATCGCCTGAGTCCTGGATGACCGGCAGCATTTGCTCTTGATTGAAAGCCTTTCCAATTAGTTCCCATGCTTCGGCACCATCGCCGATTAAATTCAAAACCGCTTGCTGAAAAATAGTCATCTGGGTGAGAAGTCCTGCTTGTTTGAGTTGAGTGAGTTGAAGGCAAAAAGCATCACTTTCCCGACTTAACTCCCCTAGTTCTTTACCGACAAACAAACAGTGCATGACGTAAACGACTGCACAAATGGTAGCTGATTCTAAATCTCCCGTTTCCAGTCCAATTTGATAGCCTTCCCGAAAAAGCGCTAAGGTGTTCCTGAGCGGCTCTTGCCAATGCAATACACAACAACATACTCCGACATAGGTTTTGGCTTTCAACTTTTTGGCATTCAACTGTTCGAGTAATGTAAGTGCCAGTTGTCCAAACTGATAGCCACATTCAATGTCTCCTAGCGCCCCACAAAGCAGCAATCCATAGTAGGCATAACCATTTGTAGAGTATGAGGTATTGCCGTACTGAAGAGATAAATTTACTTGCTCAAGAGTAATAAATGGTAAGAGTGCTGGAGCGGCAACATAGGCAGAAGAAGAGACACCTACAAGAATCCGCATAGCGGCTAATTTGTCTGGCTCTATCATCTGATCTAGAGTCATTAAATCTAGCGGTTGCCTGCCAGCTAAGATGGATTTGGTTGCCTCGAAAGCCAATGCAATATCTGATTCACCTGGTTGCTTGGGAAAATGAATTCCTAACTGCTCTAAAATCTGGAGAGCCAGCTCCACGCCCTGGAGAAATTGATGTTGGGCTTGAGCGGCTTGGATTTGGATTTCATAGACTTTAACGGTATCCAATAAAGTTCTAGCATTTTCCAAAATGACTGCTGGAAATTGTGCCATCTGCTCAAAGTTGCCACTTAGATAAGCTGCTTCGGTGGCAGCTTCATAAAGTTTCAAGGTTAGTTGATATTGTGTTTGCCACCGCTCCTGTGCAAGCATTGCAATACCTATAGTCGCATACTCAAATGCGGCGGCGTATGCTATTGCAGCTATTGCTTTTTGTGCAACTTGTAAATTGAGTTGAGCGAGTTCTGTTTTCTGAGCTGGATCGACAATTAAGCTATTACCGATATTCAGTTGATTAACAATCTCAAATAGTTTTTCATCCTGTTCTGCGGCTGGCGTATGGTTGAGCAAAAGTTGACCAATTTTCAGATGAGTGACCTGTTTTTGCTCCTTTGGAATCAGAGAATAGGCGGCTTGCTGGACGCGATCGTGCAAAAATTTATAAACTGTCTTTTGTCCTTGGTCATTGGTTATTTGTTCTTGGTCATTGGTTATTTGTCCTTGGTCATTGGTTATTTGTTGGAGTTCGTCTACGAATGACAAATGACTATTGACTAATGACTCTTGTTGATAAAATTTGTAAACTTCATTGGTGGGAATTACAAATCCTTCTTGTAATGCTTTCCACAAATCCGCAGCGGTTTCTGTTTGGCACTTCTGATAAACGATCGCCAATGTACTTAAATCAAACTGATTACCAATACAGGCTGCCAGTTTCAGAACTTCCTGAGTTTTGGGCGGCAACTTTAAAAGTTGAATTGCCATAAATTCAACGACATCATCTGTGAGGGCAAGCGATCGCACTTGTGCTACATCACACTGCCAAAAACCTGTATGCCAATCAAAGGTAATTCGTCCTTCCTGATGTAATGCCTTGAGAAACTGAGTTGTAAAAAACGGATTGCCTTTGGCTTTTTGATAAACTAGTTCAGTCAACGGCAGGGCAATTTCTGTTGTACAACTCAAGGTGTCTGCAATCAAACTATTAACATCGGCTTGACTCAAGGTCATCAGCGTTAGGGTGTTAACCGTCGCCACCTTCTCAATCTCTTGGAGTGTCAGCAGCAACGGATGAGCCGCAAACACTTCGTTATCGCGGTATGCACCAATAATCAACAGATAGCCCTTCAAGGTTTCATCCATCAACAACTTCAGCAAATTCAGCGATGCCGAATCTGCCCACTGTAAATCGTCTAGGAACACTACCAACGGATGTTCTGGTGTGGTGAACACCTGAATAAATTTGACAAACATCAGATTGAAGCGGTTCTGGGCAGCGCTACCTGATAGTTCTGGTGTAGGCGGTTGTTTGCCAATAATCCGTTCTAATTCTGGAATTACGTCAATTATCACCTGTCCACTCTCACCCACAGCAGACAGAATTTGATTTCGCCACTGCCCCAGTTGGCTGTCAGTTTCACTGAGCAATTGTGCTATCAAATTGCGGAAGGCTTGGACAAAGGCAGACAAGGGAATATTGCGGTTGAACTGGTCATACTTACCTTTGATGAAATACCCATTCCACCGGACAATGGGCTTATGTACTTCATTTACCACAGCCGTTTTACCAATGCCAGAGAAGCCAGCCACCAACATCAGTTCGGCTGCTCCATTGGTAACTCGGGCAAATGCTTCTAGCAGGGTTTGTGCTTCTTGCTCTCGTCCGTAGAGTTTTTCTGGGATGAGAAAGCGATCGCTGATATCATGTTGTCCTAAATCAAACCAACTATTCTTGCCTGTTGCTTGCCATTCTTGGTAACATTTTTCAATATCATATTTCAGTCCTAATGCACTCTGATAGCGGTCTTCAGCGTTCTTCGCCATCAGTTTGCAAACAATTTCTCCTAGTATTAAAGGAATTTCTGGGTTGAGATCGCAAATGGAGTTGGGCTGTTTAGCGATATGGCAATACACCAACTCCATTGGCTCGTCGGATGTAAAAGGCAGTTGTCCGCTCAGTAGCTCAAAGAATGTCACACCTAATGAATAAAAGTCGCTGCGGTAGTCAATGCCTCGGTTCATCCGCCCAGTTTGCTCTGGAGACAAATACGCTAGCGTTCCTTGCAGTCCATTGATGCTCTGAATTTCCTGAGTTTCTCTTGGTAAGAGTGAAGCAATACTGAAGTCAATCAGTTTGATTTGTTTGGTGTCGGGGTGAATTAGAATATTGGCTGGTTTAATGTCCTTGTGAATGACGCGTTGTTGGTGTAAGTGGTGTAAAATTTCTAGCAGTTGCAGGGCAATGGGTAGGAATTCCTGTAATAACAGTGGTTTTCCGGAAGTAAATTCTCGTAGGGAAACACCACCAAAGTCCTCCATTACCAGAGCGTAGCCATTGTAATAGGGTTCGAGACTGTAGGGTTTAATGATGCCAGGAATATCTAGGTTTTTGGCGATCGCATATTGGTTGCGAAACTGTAATAATTCGCCCAAAGTCGGGTATTCTCGTTTTAGGAGCTTAATGACAACTGGCTGGCGATGCCTGGGTTGGGCTGCGCCTACGCATTCTCGCACTGCCCGATACACTTGAGTACGAGAACCTGAATAAAGTTGTTCCACAATTTCATAGCTAGCGATCTTTACAGTTTCAACAACTTTCGCGCTCATAAATTTTTACCAGAATTCCTAGTCTCAGCTTTAGAATTCCCCAGACAAGCATCCTGGTTAACAAACATGGGAAAATCGAGCCTCTAAAGTAGGGGCTGTAACTCCAGCAAAGCCGATAAATCTAAAGAGGCTAAGTGTTGATAAGCTCGATCTATCACACGCTTGCCTCTTAAAAAACCTGTATTGGCTCCAGGACAAATATACTCAAGACTCTCTGGTGTAAAACGTTCTAATAGCGATCGAAGACTGTTAATCTGTCGCGGCCAGTGAAAAGTTTTAGCTGTACGTAATGGTACTGGTTGACCTTGCTGATTAGGGAGTAAATGGCGACCAGAAAACAGGATACCTCCAAGTTTGCTGTAGTATAAACAAGATGAGCCAGGAGAATGACCTGGTGTCCAAATCGCTTGTGTTTCTGCATCAATAGTAAATTCTTTACTAAAACTAGTTACGGTTAAGCCTGGTAATAAATAAGCTTCTTGTTCTTGAATAAGAACTTTGCAATCAAAAATTTGCTGAATTTCAGCGGTCTTACCAATAGCGCCTCGATGGGTAAGAAATAACCAACCTACGCCTCCATGCGCTGCTAAAAAATCTTGATTTGTTTGGTCTAGGGCGGGGCAGTCTATGAGGATATTGCTTTCATTTCTTACAATAAAATAAGAGGTTCCTCCTAATGTGTCCCGATTGGGTGGAAAAGCAAAAATGCTCTCTTGCGGGAAGTCCGTTGCTAGAGAATCTTTGCTAGGAATTTCGTTAAGGAACACAGCTCGTGGTGGGTTGGTTGTAGAACTTGGTTGTTGAGGTAAAGGGGACATAATGTAAAGAACCGAAACTGAGGAGTTGTGGATAATCCGGTTAAAGTGTCAAAATTCTCAAGGATTGAAACTTAAGCGTTAACCGTTGGTAAAAAATTGGGGTTTGAGGTCTGCCTTGTAGTTAAGGCGATGTGCTAAAGCTACTGGTGGGGCGTTGTGTCAAAAATACTGAAGATAATATGGAATTTTGGTTTTTGTTTCTCCTCCTACTGGGGCTAGCTACTTATCTAATGGTGCAGCACAGCGTCGCTCAGATCACCCGGACGCCAGTATGGTTGTTGTGGTTGGTTCTAATGACACCAGCATTGCTGTTGATTGGGTGGATGCTGATGTACGGGGCGAAACAACCTCCGCCAGCAGGGTTGTTCATGTGGTCTTTATTTATCTGCGTAGTATTCTACTGGATCTTGTTTCAATGGGGGCGTCGAATACCAAGAGATACACAGACCGAAGCCCAAACCCAAGCCTCAGAATCACAGCCAATTATTCAACCTACCGCAGAAACAATAGTGCGTCCAATTGAACCCAGAGAAGAAACTCAACTGCGAAATTGTTTTCCTTGGTCTGTATACTACGTGCAAAATATTGAGTATCGACCACAAGCGGTAATTTGTCGCGGTCAGTTGCGAACCAAAGCCAGCAATGCTTATCAGCAGATTAAGACTAATATTGAAGCACAATTTGGCGATCGCTTTCTGCTAATTTTTCAAGAAGGTTTCAATGGCAAACCTTTCTTTGTACTAGTTCCCAACACTCAAGCTGCTAAACAGACAAATACACCACAACGCGACCAACAACAGTTGACTCGACCAGGATTAGCACTTTTACTCCTATTCGCTACTTTAGTAACAACTACTTTGGTAGGAGTGGAAATTGCTGATGTTTCTCTCCCACGAACATCGGAAATTGGATCTTTGCTGAAAATTCTATCTAGTTCAGATGTCTTGCTCAAGGGTTTGCCCTATGCTTTAGGATTATTGACGATTTTGGGCACTCATGAACTTGGACATTATTTAACAGCTAAATTCTACAATATTCGCTCGACGTTGCCTTACTTTATTCCCGTGCCTTTCTTCTTGGGAACTTTTGGCGCATTCATTCAAATGCGTAGTCCCATTCCTAACCGCAAAGCTTTATTTGACATTAGTATCGCTGGTCCCCTTGCGGGCTTTGTTGTCACTTTGCCGATACTAATTTGGGGATTGGCTCATTCTGATGTGGTTCCCCTGACTGAAAAAACCCGACTTTTGAATCCCGATGCTCTCAATCCCAAATATTCTATTTTATTAGCACTACTTTCTAAGTTAGCTTTGGGAAGTGGATTAACAGCAAAATCGGCTCTTGACTTGCATCCAGTGGCAGTAGCCGGCTTTCTTGGATTAGTTGTCACCGCTTTAAATTTAATGCCTGTGGGACAACTAGACGGAGGTCACATTGTTCATGCAATGTTTGGACAACGAACCGCAGTTGTAATTGGTCAAATTGCTCGCGTACTGCTATTATTACTTTCTTTAGTTCGAGAAGAATTTTTGTTGTGGGCAATTATCTTATTATTTATGCCATTGGTTGATGAACCGGCACTGAATGATGTCACTGAATTAGATAATGGACGTGACATTTGGGGATTGTTAGCAATGGCTTTGTTGGTTGTTATTGTACTGCCATTACCGCAGGCGATCGCCAACTTTTTGCAAATTTAAAATTTGTCATTTGTCATTTGTCATTTGTCCTTTGCCGTTTATCAAAACTCAGTTACCAATGACTAATGACGAATTTAATTCCCCCAAAAAAAGGGGGAATATATTGTCTATATGTTGTCTTCAAACTAACTCGATACCGAACTAGCCGCCTCGGAAGTTTTGGCAGCAGGTGGAAAGCCACCCAAGCGAATCTCAGAAGTGAAGGAAGTGATACTAAATCCACCAGAGCGCTTTAAGACATTCACCCGCATTCGCAAATTGGGACTAGCAAACCACAGACGCTCCTCAGACTTCATGGTTTCATCTTCTGTAATTAGAGTCAAAGCATCATCACTATCTATCTGATAGCGTCCGGGAACTGGAGTTTTCTCGCCATCAACTATTTGCCTCAATAACTTGCCTTGGGCCGGATTATCAGCATCAGGTATTGAAACTAAGACACTTGAGCCACTATGTTTTACTTGCTCCCGTTCCATCGTGCCATTCCAGGTGACTTTGAGACCATAGGAGGTGGAACTAGGATTAATTCCGTACTGTTGACACAATTTGCTCACTTCTGGATGATCTGCGGCTAGTGTCTCAATGATGATGTCTGACTTGCCATGTTCAGATTGATTCAAAGCTAAATGATGAATAGTACGATGGGAAAACCATTTACCAGTACTTAACTGAAAAAATTCTTCAATATTCATGAATGAAATTACCCTGCATCAAAATGCAAAAATTCCCACTTAATTATTATTAAAAGGTAAGAGGAAGCTTTAATATTAAGCTTGATTACCTATTTCCTCAAGCCTCTTGAGGCTAATTCTCGCTGCTTCGGAAACGTTGGAATGACTGTCTTTTTCCATATATTTCAAAGCTGAGATGCTCTTGGGAGTGGGAAGATTGCCCAAAGCTTCTGCCAGACGCTGCCTAACTAACCAATCATCGGATTGGGCAAACCGCAGGATACTATCGACAGACTCAACGTCTCGAATTTCTCCGAGTGCAGAGATTGCAGCCTCTTGCAATACTAGTTCTTTGCTATCGAGGGCTTGCAGCAGAACTTGACGGGCACGGGGGTCTTTAATGTTACCGAGAGATACGGCTGCACTAAAGCGCACTAACCAGTCAGTATCTTCATAAAACGCCCGTGAGAGTACCTCAAATGCTCTGGCATCACCCAAATATCCTAAAGCACCAGCAGCATCAGCACGAATGCCATAATCTGGGTCATTTTCCAGAATTCGCACCAAAATTTCATAACATTCTGGCGTAGGCTTGACTCCAAGGGCAAATATTGCCATCGATCGCAGTTGCAAAGATTCGTCATCTAGTACTTTTTTAATCAAAGGTACTGCATCCTCAGGAGGAACATGACGCAGATTAGCAAGGGCTACCATGCGATCGCGCAGATTCGGACTTTCTAACTGAGTAGAAATTTCTTCTAAGCTTAAAGCTGTCATTTAGTTCAAAACGTTTTCTTTACTTATCTTAATTTACCCGATCCCCTCATCACCCTGTCGCCACAGTGAAGTAGGAGTTTGGCGACTTTACAAAATAGCTCAATTATGAGTCAAAAATAAATAAATGTTACTTACCGTGCATCCGCGCTGGATCTAACTGCAACGTAGCTAATAGACGAAGAGACTCAGATTTTACTCTGGGGCGGTCTATTGGGGCGCAAATTGTGTGCTACCGCTAGAGTAAAAGCAATGATGAGACAATAGCAGATGGTTTCCAACGTTGGAATTACTGATACTATTAAAAACTTAAAGGACTTACAGACTCGCTGTAATTTAACTCAAGCTGATAGCGATCGCTTTTTCTACGAGTGGATTGATGAATTACCCGAACTCAATCAACAAGAACAGGCGGGTATTACTCGGATTAAGCAGCGTTATGACTACCATCGGGTTGATGGTCTACTGTTAGAAGGTACGATTAATCTTTTGGTGGTTTCGCCTTTGTTGGAACTCGCAGGCTTTCTCGATCCACCATATCGAATTCGCTCACCCTATGGTGTTGCATTAGAACTTGAAGATCCTGATGAAACGATTCGCGGCTTTATTGACACACTAGTTGTACAGGAAAAACTTTGGATTTTGGTGGTGGAGTCGAAACGAACTAGCATTCCAGTAGCAGCAGCATTACCGCAGTTATTAGCTTATATGCTGACTAATCCTCAGAGCGATAAATCTGTGTTCGGAATGGCAACAAACGGCGATGAGTTTGTATTTCTCAAGCTCACTCTCACAGACACTCCGCAGTACGATGTATCACGGACATTTTCTTTATTTCCTCGAAGACATGAGTTAGGTGAAATCTTGCGGATTCTAAAGCGGTTGGGACAAGCTGTGTTGGGGTGAGAACTTCCTCTAATATTGCTTTTTATCTCACGCAAAGGCAAGGCAGCGCGGTCTTGGGGAGCCACTGCGGTCTTGGGGGTTTCCCCCATGAGCAAGTGGCGTGGTTTCCCCCATGAGCGACTGCCGCGCAGAGGCGCAAAGGAAGAGAACAGGAGCAAACTAAAAAAATTAGTGGAGCTATTTTCTCATGCTTCTAAATATATAGTAAAATTTTATACTTATTTAAGTACTCTTGACAAAAATGTTTAAAGTAACGTGAGTTCGATAGATTCTTAAGAACCCCTCTCCAAACCTCTCCCCGAAGCGGAGAGAGGCTTAAGGGACTTCCAAATAAAAAAACATACAATTTTTCTTGTGGGGTGGACATCTTGTCCGCCCCAAGCCTTGGGCACTCGTGTCGCCCACCCCACAAGATTGGATAATTTATTTCTTGGTAATCCCTAAAAACCCTATTATTTCGTACCAAGTTGTAGATTTTTTGCCCCTTCCCTTGTAGGGAAGGGGTTGGGGTTCGGTTCCGTCGAACTCACGTTAAAGTAATTTTCAATTTTGGATTGAAGATTAATGCCCTGCGTTCGCAAAAATCATAAATACGTTCGCAAAATCATAAATACGTTCGCAAAATCATAAATACGTTCGCAAAAATCATAAATACGTTCGCAAAAATCATAAATACGTTCGCAAAAATCATAAATGCGCTCGCAAAAATATAAATACGCTCGCAAAAATCATAAATGCGTTCGCAAAAATCATAAATGCGTTCGCAAAAATCATAAATGCGTTCGCCATTTTCTGAAAACTCATACTATTTCGCTTTCAACCCTTACCTCTACCCGTAGATTTTGGGTAAAAATGAGAGTGTATAGACGCGTAGGGGCTTGTCGCACTCACATCGCTTGGACATTCTCATGGGATAAATAGTACAATCATAGTAAGCGATCGCTAATCTGTCGTGAATCATCAACTAATATCCCCCTCACTGAGAAGGGGAAAAGGGGTCTTGGGGTTGGGGTAAAGGAAAAAAAGAGTAAAACTTTTCCCCACATGGTATGAAGCCCCTATTTTTAAATATGGAGAATATTAAAAGAAGATTTACGAGGACGCGTAGTGCGACTCTAAATCAGCGTCTATGCTTGAAACCCCTATTTTTAAATATGGGGTTCCCTTTCCCCTTTCCCCCTTACCCTTTCCCCTTCTTCATTCCCCTCATCTCTTCATTTTTTATTCTCCGCCAGCACGAGGAAATAAAGGAGAGTCTCCAAGACAGTTTCATTTTTCTCCGAAGACGCCAAAAATTATTCATGCAACAAGAAAAATTCACTCATCAAATTGTAAATTTTTGTAAATTTGATGTCTTCAGGACTAGAAACCTGATAACTAGATAGCTAAACTAACAAACAGTGCATCTGTACTCTTAATTATTAAAAGTAGATGTGGCGCTATAGCGTGAATGATTCCAGTACAACTTATTCTCAAAAACTTCCTTAGTTACCGTGATGCAACTTTAGATTTTCGCGGTTTGCATACGGCTTGTATTTCTGGTTCCAATGGTGCGGGTAAATCTTCTCTTTTAGAAGCAATCACTTGGGCAATTTGGGGTGAAAGCCGCGCCAGTACTGAAGACGATGTTATTTATTCTGGTGCAAAAGAAGTTCGGGTTGATTTTATTTTCCAAAGTAACCAGCAAACATATCGGGTGATTCGCACTCGAATTCGGGGAGCTACTAGCGTCCTGGAATTTCAAATAGAAACACCCTCTGGGTTTCGTCCACTCACGGGCAAAGGGGTAAGAGCAACCCAAGATTCGATTTTAGAACACATTAAGCTCGATTACGATACTTTTATTAATTCTGCTTACTTACGTCAAGGTCGTGCAGATGAATTCATGCTCAAACGACCTACCGAACGCAAAGAAATTTTAGCCCAGTTGTTGAAACTCAATCAATATGATGATTTGGAAGAACGGGCCAAGGAATCTTCTCGTCAGTTTAAAGCACGAGGGGAGGAACTAGAGCGTTCTTTGGATTCGATTAAGATTCAGCTGCAACAACAAAAGACAACCGAAGCCCAAAGAGATCAGTTAGAAGCTGAACTCAATCAACTACAACAGGTACAAGCTTTTGATAATATTCAATTACAAAGTTTGCAAGTTGTCCAGCACCAGCGCACAAATTGGGAACAACAACTGAGCTTTGTGAAGCAGCAATATCAAAATCTTAACCAAGACTGCGATCGCCTACAACAAGAGCAGTTAGCGATCGGCAGTCAGCTATCAGATTTAGAAAAAATCTTACATCAACAAGCTGAGATTAAGGCTGGATACGCCCAATATCAAAGTCTGCAATCTCAAGAAGAAGCTTTTGCTGCCAAATTTGAAGAATATAGCCGCGCCGGACAAACTCGCCAACAAAAACAACAACAGCTTACCAAACAAATTCAGGAAATCGAACGACAACTGCAACAAGCCCAAGCCCAAATCGAAGCTTTGCAGCAACAAGAGCGAGAAATTCAGCAAACTCTCACCAAATCCGGTGAAGTTGAAGCTGCTTTGTCACAACTGGGCGCAGCACGTCACCATCTTGCTCATTTAGATCAGTTGCAAATGCAGGTGACTCCTTTGTTGCAACAACGAGCAGCTTTACAAAGCCAATTAGATCGGACTCATGCTGGTTTAGTAGCGCGGCTCGAGCAACTGCAAAATACAGAAAACCAATTGCAACGCCAACAACGACGCCAACCGCAATTGCAACAGGCGGTGATGGATGTAGCAATCCAAATTGAGGAATTGGAGAAAAAGCGGGTTTATTTGCAACGAGTCCAGGAAAAAGGGCAAGAAAGGCGTCACTTTATCGAACGTCTACAAGCTCACCAACGGGATTATGAAAAACTGCTGGGAGAATTAGAGCAAAAACTGCAAATGCTCCAAAATCCCAATGCTCTTTGCCCGTTGTGCGAACGTCCTTTAGACGAACATCACTGGAGCCGTGTGGTGGAAAAAACCCAAACTGAGTTGGATGATACTCAAGGACAGTTTTGGGTAGTTCGGGAACAAATGGCTGTTTCAGATAGAGAAATTCAAGTATTGAGGCAGGAATATCGAGAAATATCGCAACAATTGGCGATTTATGACGGTTTACGCGAACAAAGGGGACAATTGGCGGCACAGTTAGAAGCGACAACTGATGTCCAACATCAATTAGAACACATTGCCGCGGAAAAACAACATTTAGAGCGATCGCTACAAGCTAATGATTACGCTCCCGATCGACAAGCCGAACTGCGAAAATTAGACCAATATCTACAACAAGTTAATTATAATGAACAAGACCACGCCCTAGCTCGCAGCGAAGTTGAGCGGTGGCGCTGGGCAGAAATTAAACAAAGCCAGATTAAAGACGCTACTAAGCGACAAGCGCAACTAGCAGCCCGAAAACCAGAACTGGTAGCTACTATTGCCGAATTACAAGCCAGAATCCACCAAGAACAAACTAATTCTGAATGTGCCAAGCAAATTGCGGCTCTGGAACGTCACATTGTGGAAATTGGCTACAGTTTGGAACTGCACAACAACCTCCGCATGGCTGTTAAGCAAGCTCAATCTTGGCATTTGCGATATCAGCAACTTTTAGCAGCCCAGCAGCAATATCCGCAACTCCAGACGAGATTACAAGAATTAGAGGATTCCAGAGGCGTCAGAATAACGGAGCGACAAAAACTCGCCAACCAAATCGAAAGCATAATCGAGCAACTCCAAGCAACAGTCAACCCATCCGCCCAAATTCAAGCCCTAGAGCAGCAGCTAGCAATACGCAGACGCCAACTCGATGAGCAAATAGCCAAGTTGGGACGTTTAGAACAGTTGGCGCATCAACTCCAAACGCTGCAAATTCAGTACGAACAACAGTCCAAACAACTACAATCTTGCAAGCAGGAACAGCGTGTTTATCAGGAATTAACGCAAGCTTTTGGTAAAAATGGTATCCAAGCATTGATGATTGAAAATGTGTTGCCGCAACTGGAAGCTGAGACAAATCAATTACTTTCGCGGTTGAGTGCTAATCAATTTCATGTACAATTTATTACTCAAAAAGCTGGACGTAATGGAAAATCAACTAAGAAAAATGCCAAGTTAATAGACACCTTGGATATTTTAATTGCCGATTCCAGAGGAACGCGGGCTTATGAAACTTATTCTGGTGGAGAAGCTTTTAGAATTAACTTTGCCATCCGTTTGGCTTTGGCGAAATTATTAGCACAACGGGCGGGGGCGGCGTTGCAATTGTTGATTGTAGATGAGGGTTTTGGTACACAGGATGCTGAAGGATGCGATCGCTTAGTTGCAGCGATTAATGCGATCGCTTCTGATTTCGCTTGCATTCTCACTGTCACCCACATGCCTCACCTCAAAGAAGCTTTCCAAGCTAGGATTGAGGTAAATAAAACTCAGCAAGGTTCGCAGTTGAGTTTGTCAATTTAATTGGTAAGAATTCAGAATTGAATTCTGTGCGACTGGCGAAGGTAATTCAATTTAGAGCATAAGACAATGCAGGAAATCAACGTTGATGCCCGTGTAGATGAGAATGGTTTTCTCTACCTAGAAATGCCTCCAAGTCTTGCAGGTATAGAAATAAAAGGAAAACTATTGTATCAACTTCATCCTATTTCCTTCCAAAATATAAAAGCGAAAAAGATTGATATTAATGTTGTTCGCAGTATCTGTCATGAAATTAGAAATTTACCAACTCTTGATAGCAGAACACCCGATGAAATTATTGGCTATAACGAGTTTGGAATACCAAAGTAATGGTTATTGATACTTCAGTTATCCTCGCGCGTATAGCGGTTACCATTCAGATGCGGTACAAGATTATATCGCCACCTGTAGGGGCACGGCAGTGCCGTGCCCCTACAGGTGTACCTCAGTAGGTCGGGAAACGCTATAGCCGATCGTAAACATCATAACTAAGTAATTCTGAATTCTGAATTCTGAATTCTGACTTCTTCTTCAATTGTATTTAATCCGTGCATCCAAACCATAGGAGCGGAGCATTTTCGTTATCCTTTCTGCTTCTTTGCGATCGCTAAATCCTCCAGCATTCACATAATCCCCCAAATTGGATTGCTCTGTCACAGCGTAAGGTATATATTGTTGCACTTTGCTGAGAGTATCATTACTAAAAACTGGTACGATAACTGTATAGCGATTGTTACCAGCTAAGATGTTACCGTTAGTTTCAGCTGAGAAATAGCCATTAGTAACAGGTACTACATAGCGACTAGTTTCAGTAGAATTGCCCACATTTGAATTATTCAATCCTAATGCTTCCCAAGTTTGCCAATCTACATTTCCAGTAGCATTAATTCGAGAAGATTGCTGGAATGCGAACACAGATTCTCTGGTGTAATCACTGTAATAGCCATCAGAATTGGCATTGAAAAAGCCCAATTGCCACAACCGGTCTTGAACTAATCTCACATTATCTGAGCGATCGCCAACAGTGAGATAATTTCTAGTTGGTTGTTGAGTAGGATATCCACTAGCTGAGGCTTGACGTACTGCTGCCAAAACTTGGGTATTGGCCGCGCCATTCACAGGTAGTCTATAATCTTGTTGGAATTTGGCGATCGCTTCTCTGGTAACTGGGCCAGTATTGCCAGTGGGATTAGCTTTAAAGTAGCCTAGTTGTCGTAAACGCTCTTGGAGTTCTCTGATTTGTTGAGTAGAGAGACTGCTCGATCTAGCTGGAGCTTGAGAATAACCTAGTAATGCGTTCCAAGTTTGCCGATTGACAATTCCATTGGCAGATATACCGGCATTTCGCTGAAATGCAATCACAGCATCTTTAGTGACTCGCCCGAAATTTCCGGTGGGATTTGCATTAAAATAACCACGCTGTTTCAGACGCTGTTGCAACTTAGTCACCGCTGCACCAGTGTTGCCTTGAGAAAGAGTAGGGTATTCACCTACTGGTGATTGCGAATTTCGACTAACATTCCTACTAGAGGCTCTACTCTGACACGCTCTTTGCAACGCTGTTTGAGTACTAGGACCTATAAACCCAACCGCAGGTAGTTTATTAGCTTGCTGAAATTTGATGACAGCATTCTGAGTTAAGGTAGCAAACTTGCCTGTCACCGGTCCTTTAAAGTAACCTAACTTTTTTAAACATCTTTGGCTATTGGCGACTTGTGAACCGTTGCTTCCTATTTTCTGAGCTGCTAAAACTTCCCCAGCAATACTGAAAATTCCCATAGTCAATGCTACAGACAAAAGACGCATCGCAGCAGGGCTAGGTAAATTTTTCCAATTCAAAAATTTTAAAATAACTGGCAGATGAACAACCTTGATATTTTCAGATGCCTCAAAGACTGAGGCAAGCTCGGTTAAAGAGCTATCTACCCCTGTTTTCACTTGTTTTTTTCAAGTTATGGCCATACGAGATTATACCATTTAGTCGGTGTAATATTTGTTTTTTGTATGATTCTTTACAACTAATTAACTTGGGGACTGGGGACTGGGGAGTGGGGGGATGAGGAGGCAGGGAGCAGTTCTTGCTCTTAGCAGGGGAGAAAATCTTCCCCTCTGCCCCCCGCCCCCTGCCCCCCTACTTCTTCCCCATGCCCAATGCCTATTGTTCATCAGTTTTTTCAGTATTACCTGCTTTCACCCAACCTTCTTGTCCGCTATCCTCCAAACGTATTTTTTGCCAAGCTTTATCTTCGCTTTCTTCCAAGATAATAATTTTCTGATTAAAACCAACGCCACCAATACGTTCACCGTCTAGATTTGGTTGTGCCCGCAAACTCAGGCCTTCAGCCCAACTAACACGCCCTCGGTAAGCTCCTGGTGGCAATGGTTTTGGGGATGGGGTAGCTTCAGGTGATTCAGTGGGGGTGGGAGTAGAAGTTGGGTTGGGAGATGATTCAGTCGTCGCCCCTGGTGTAGGGGTGGGTTTACCTCCAGCCTCGGTTGCTTTTGGAGCTTGGGCTTTTACTGAGGGGCTGTCATTAGAAAAAATCGGTTTGGCAGGGGGTATGCCGGTGCGATTCATGAAATAAAGTGCAACTGCAACACCGCCACCTACTAATACAGCGATCGCTAAGAAAATTCCAAGTATATACTTTACCAAGCCAGACAACATAATTAATACCTGATTATCAAGGGGTCAATCAATTTTAGATTTTGGATTTTGGATTTTGGATTGTAAAGAGGCTACAAAGGGACGCAGTGTAGTCTGTTCCAATCGATTATTCTAGCTGCCACTCTGTTATACCAATTTGGAAAATGAATGCAACAGATGGATTCATAGAACCCTCTAACATAGAGAAATTCTCAATCCAAAATCTAAAATCTAAAATCCAAAATGGTATTACCGTAGCTTACCGAAGCTATCGCTCAAAGGACTGTGTTTCGATGCTAAACGCGCTCTCCCCGCAGCAGCCCATTCTTGAAGTTGCTGAATTTGCTCGACGGCGGTTCGCGCTAAGGGGATAATTTGACTAGCAGCCTCTAAAATATCGTCTTTAGTAAAATCGCGGTTTTGGCTAAATCCAATGTGCATCGCTTCAATTAAAGTTTGCTCAATTTCTGCCCCAGAAAAGTCGGGCGTCTCGTATGCTAACCTGTCGATGTCATAACTTTTTAAGTTATGGGGGCGCAGTCGGGATAAATGAACATTAAAAATTGCTTTTCTCTCTTCTTGGGTGGGCAAACCGACAAAGAAAATTTCATCAAATCGCCCTTTCCGCAGCATTTCTGGCGGTAGGGCTTGGATATCGTTGGCGGTGGCGACAACAAACACGGGTGAGGTTTTTTCAGCTAGCCAGTTAATAAATGTACCAAACACACGGCTAGTAGTACCGGCATCACCTTTGCTACCAAGTCCTGAAAAGGCTTTATCTATTTCATCAATCCACAAAATACAGGGGGCGAGGGCTTCAGCTACCTGAATCATTTGGCGGGTGCGAGATTCTGACTCGCCCACCAAACCACCAAATAACCGCCCCACATCCAAACGTAGCAGGGGTAAATGCCAGTGATGAGCGATCGCTTTTGCCGTTAAAGATTTACCAGTTCCCTGAATACCCACCAACATTAAACCACGGGGGTGCGGTAATCCGTACTGCCTTGCCCGTTCGCTAAATGAGCCTCCCCGACGAATCAGCCAGTCTTTCAAGTTATCTAGTCCGCCGATATCAGAAATTTGCTCAGTGGCGGGGTAGAAGTCCAGGATTTGGGTTTGGCGGATAGTTTGTCGCTTTTCTTCCAAAACGAGATCCACGTCTTCTGGCTGCAATTGGCCGTGGCTAGCGATCGCTCTTGCCAAAACCCGCCGAATCCGTTCCATCGAAAGCCCTTGACAGGAGCGCACTAAGTCATCTAAAACTTTGCCAGAAAGAGAGTTACCAGTACTTTGCAGTAAGCGTTCTACCTCAGTTTTAATTTCTGGGGCGCTGGGTAAGGGAAACTCAACGACTGTCAGCACTTCGGTTAAATCGTCAGGAATGGCGATGCGTGGCGAAAGCAGTACAATATTTTTTGGTTGAGATTTGAGGAGTCGGGCGAGATTGCGGAGTTTGCGAGCGATCGCCACATCATCTAAAAAGCGATGATAATCTCGTAAAATCAATACCGCTGGCGCTGACGCTGGTAATTTTTCGATAAATTCCAAAGCTTGCAACGGATTACGCCGCCCAAACCCGGCATCATTAGGGTTTCCCTGGTAACCATCAACAAAATCCCAAGTATAGACTGGGCGATTACCTTGGTTGGTTGCTTCTTCACGGATAGCTGCTTCTACCCGCTCCTCCTCATAGGTAGGAATATAAATCAAGGGGTAGCGGGCGCGTAGCAGCAGTTTAAACTCTTCACGAAAGTTCATATGTAGCTGTGCTTATTAGTTCTTCTCTCATTGTTCAGGTTTGTATCACCTCTAACAACTAAAAAACCAACATCTACCAGTTCATAGCGCTTGCCAGTGCGATCGGTCTGTTTGGGCGATCGTGATTAGATAAACAGTATAAAAATAATTACTGATTTTTCTTTAAGTAATTTCCTAATTCTTCAGCCAGTTCAGACAAGAAATCAGGTTTATTCTCAACTAACCATTCTGTAAGCTTATAAGAGTGTTTAGTTTTTCTAAATTCCAATTTATTCTCACATAATTCTTGGAACATGCTTTCAAGTATCTTTGCACCGTGAATCTTATATAACCAATTATTATCTGAAATTTGTTCTCTTTTTACACCTTGAAGCAGATAGGATTTTTCCTGTTTGATTTTGTCAAGATATTCTTGAACTTGAGTAATGCTGATAGGTGTTTCTAGCCATCTAGCTTCTTCATTAATTACCATTGATATAGATTCAGGATCAAGTAGATAATTTTCATACATAGGTAGGCGTAAAAAATTCGCACCTCTCTTCTCTAGTTCTTGAATCTTTGCTTCTGTTTTATTTTCTCTATCGAATATAAATCCAATTGCTGGCGGAAACAGAGTTGCTCCCGTTGTAAGTTTTTTATAAATATCGAAAACCAGGTCAGATCGTTTTCCATCCAAAAGAGCATCAGTGCTATTGACAGATAAAATTTTAATACCCATTAATGGTATGCTTGCAACTTTCTCCAATACAAGTGGAAAACATTTCTCCTCAGTTTGTCCTTCTACCCAGAGAATATTATCAGCACCGAAAACGTCGGATAACCTAACTCCAAGTTCAGCTAAAATTTCATTTTGTGATTTTATCTCATTTGTATTTATTACTGATGCTGTTGTTTCACAATCTTGATATTGGAGCTTTAAAATATTAGAAGGATTAGCAGATGCAATAATTTCTGGGGAATGAGTAGCAATAAAATATTGGTGCTGTGGAAATTGTTTAATAGTTTCTATAAGTTTTTTAGCTGCACCTGGATGTAAAAAAGATTGTGGTTCATCAATGATTATTGTTCTTGGCTGGTCAGATGAAACTAAAATATAGACAATTGCTAGTATCTGGCTAACTCCACTTCCAGATGATGAGAGAGAAATTGATAAATCATCCCTATGAAGATTTTCCGTATTCCAAACAAAAATTTCAACAACTGAATCATCTTTGATTCGCACAGAAATATACTTAATTTCAGGTAAAATTCGAGAAACCAACTCATTAAACTGAGAAAATTTTCCTGGTATTTTCTGTTGTAATATAAATAGTACTTCAGCAAGATTAGATGCATCTGATTTTAAGACACTATGATTTACTTTTTCAAATTTACATACACCAATATTTAAACGTTCAGCACGGAACATATAAATACGATTTTCAAAGATATCTAATACTTTATAACCAATGGTTTCTTTAAGTTTTCCTAGATGTTTAACAAAAGTTTTCTCATTTTTGTATTTTTCTTCGATATCGTAATATATATCATAAACACTATCTTCTTCTAGATGCATATTATCAGATTTATCACATAAAACTCTATAAAAATATTTGCTACTACTTATATGAGGATATGTTGAAAAATTTGTTAATTTATCCTCCAAACTATTATCAATTCTGTTATCACAACATATTCTTAATTTTAGTTCTATATCTTCTGTACTTTGTACAAAACTTTTAAAACTTTGAAATGCTTTATTTACTACATGATTGATTATATTTTCATAATTAAAATCATATTCTCTGTCTGAATATCCTTGAATGTAATACAAGTAAATTTCATCACCTATATTATCTAAGTATGGTAGAGGCAGCAAAAATTGAGGTAAGTAATACTTTATGAAATTCCTTAATTCTTCTTTTTGAAGATGTAAAGTAATTTCTATTTTTGATTCTTCTTCTATATTCAAAAGCTTATTTGGCAAAGTCTTTAAACTTCTGTGAGGATGATTTTCAAAATTCAGCGTCAGTACCTCAAGTAAAGATGTTTTGCCTGCATGATTTCGCCCAACAATAATATTAATACCTGGCGAAAATTCGATTAGCCCAGAATCGAGATATGATTTATAGTTAAATACTTGCAGATTCTTAATAAACATTTTGTATTAATTATTGATTTACTTAATTTTATTATTGGCAAATTTGACTTATTTTGCCAAGTAAAACCCAAGAAACCCAGCTTCTTGAAGAAACCGGGTTTTTATAAAAATGTCATGGATTAGCTTAGTAAGCTACTGCATAAGTTGTAAGACTTAAAGTGAAAAAGTGATGTGCAGTAATATAGATTATTATCCTGGAAGTTGCTTTTTCAATGCTTCCAAACCAGCCCAGCGGTTATCAACTCGAGTTTCGGAAGTATCAGAACTATCAGAAATATCAACATTACTACTTGCAGGAATACCTGGACAATTGCGATCGCACAGTTGGCGTTGAGGCACTGCTAAACACATCTGCTCATACAGCCATTCACTGGGAGAAAAATAACCATCAGGTGGTAAAGTTTCTACCAAATCTTCCATAGTCACTTCCCTTTCAAGAGGTAAGTCTTTTAGCTGATTTGCAGTTTCATCTAACCAGATGATTTCCTTAGTATCAAGCCCTAAACGTCGGTTGTATTGCTGCAAACAGCGGTTGCAGGTGCAAGTAATAATTGTTTCTGCCTGACCGGACACTTCCAGGTAATTGCCATGATGCTGCACACGCACACGACCACGAACTGGTGTCAAGGTTTCCAGACCAGGCAGAAATTCCTGAACTTGGACTTCCTCTGTCCGCTCCGATGCTCTAGTTAGCTGCGGAATATGAATTGCGTCCATAGGATTTGTGAGACATCCTCACGAAAATTTATCTTGATTATCAGCGCGATCGCTGATAACACATTTTTTATTTTATCTCTTAGGGATAATAGAAATTTTGAAATTATTCATAGTTACAAGTTTTCAATTAACTCCTAACTCCTAACTCCTAACTCCTAACTCCTAACTCCTAACTTATTCCAACCCAGCCGGACGTACAACCAAATGACGATGTGGTTCTTTACCGCGACTGAAGGTTTCTAAATCTCCAAAGTCTTTCAAGAAAGTATGGATTTGACGCCGTTCCGCAGAACTGAGAGATTTGATTTCCACTTCTCTACCAGAAAAGCGCACTTCATCGGCTGCTGCTTCTGCTAATGCGCGAATTTCGGCTTCTCTTTTGACACGGTAGCCATTCAACTCAATAGTGTAAGAAGCTTGTTCTTCTTGGGATTGGCTCAAGTTAAGAACCGAATTTGCTAGATACTGAATGGCATCTAGTACAGAACCATCGGCACCAATTAATACCTGGATTTGTTCTGGTGTCAAATTCGTTTGATCGATTGTCAACCAGTAGTTATCTGATTCTGGGGAATCGTCGTCTGGTTGGGCAGTTTCTACATTACCGTGAATCTCAGTAGATATTCCACTGAGTTCCAGCAGTGTTTTTAACCACTGCTGACCTCGCTGCATGGGAATATTACTCATGAACCCCCTGTAGCCTTTTTCTTGGAACTTTTCGGCTCAAATGGTAATGCTTTTTGTTCTGTGACTGCTGCTTCTTTTTCTTGAGCTGCTACGATTTTTTGCAGTTCTTCTGGTAAGGGTTCGCGGGAGAGAATGTAGGTTTGTAGTGTCTGGAAAATATTACCAATCACCATATACATTAGTACCCCAGCTGGTAGGGGGAAGAACAAAAACATTCCCGAAAAGATGACTGGGGTGATTTTGTTAACTGTGTCCTGGTTGGGATTGCCACCGCTGGAATTTTGCCCGGAAAGCATTTGGCTAACATAAAGGCTGATGCCAAAGAAGACAATCATGGCGACGATATCCCAGTGGATTGTGCCATCTGGATCGGTTGCACCAACTCTACCTAAGGCATCGATAAATAAGAAGCCTTTTTCTGCTGCTAATCCAGGAATTGTTCCTTGAAGAGTCACTTCTCCAGGTTGCAAGGCTTGCAAATTGCCCTCGGCGTCAACTTTTACCCTTTCTTCCCCTTTGGTGACTTTCCATTCAGGAATCAGCTTTGTTTCTGGGTGTTCTGCTAAAAGTACCTGAAATGGTTTGCCCTCAATGGTCTGATACTGTATTTTTGTTTGTTCTCCCACCGCTAGTTTGTTACCGCTGGGAAGGATTGCAGTTACCTTAACGTGTTCGCCATCAGCAACGTAAATATTTTGAGGAGGAGTGGCAAAGGCTTGGGGTTGAATTTGTTCGATTTGTTCTGCGGGAAAGACTTGCAAGTTAACGCTGTAGTTCACACCCGCAAAAGGCGAACCCCGTAAAGTGGCGAACAGGGCTAATAAGACGGGCATTTGTACTAGCAAGGGAAAACAGCCCGCCAAAGGGTTGCCAAATTCTTTTTGAACATTGACCATTTCTTCCTGCTGCTTTTGCGGATCGTCCTTATAGCGCTCTTTAATTTCTGCCATCCGCTTTTGCATCAGAGGTTGTACAATTCGCATCTTCCGCATGTTGCGAATTGAGCCAGCACTCAGGGGATAGAGCGCAAAGCGGACTATCAGTGTCAAAGCAACGATCGCCAATCCATAGCTAGGAAAAATCCCATAGAAAAAATCTATGATTGGCAGCATCACGTTGTTCGAGAGAAAGCCGATACCAAAATCCATTATTCTGAATTTAACCTGAGGTACTGTAAACTGACTGGATCTAATTTATCTAAATCATGACTTATGTGCGACTATCCTTCGCTACGGATAGCCGCACATTCTCAAAAATCGGGGTGGGGAGTGGAGAGTGGTATGTAGTTTTTGGTAAATGGGAAGTTCTGAATTTTGTATTTTATCTGAGCAGATTTTGCATTCACTATTCCCTACTCCCTACTCCCTATTCCGATCAATTGTTAGCAGCGCCGCTATATTGGGGATTTTTCGCAGCGATTTTTTCATTAATGTAGTCATAGACTTCCCGAAAATTAGGAATTGCACGCAATTCCAGACGACTGCCGTTTTTCAGGGTTAGTACCATATCTCCCCAAAGACCTATGCCACGAGGGACTTTGACAACTTTGACAATTTCTGAGTAAATTACGTCAGTGCGATCGCGCCCCTGCCAACCTCCTGTTACGGTAACTCGGCGATCGGTGATCCGAAAACGCAGCCATAATGCTCTAACAATTGCCCCTACTGTCAAGGGTATGCCAACGACGGTTAGCCCAATTAGCAGGTTTACAATTAGATCCCCAACATGGGGACCGCCTTCATAATAAACTTCTTCACGAATGCCCATCGAACACCTCAGCTTGTGCCAACAACTGCTTTAATTCTTGCAGAAATTGTGGGCTTACGCACTTAGATTCTGCTGCTGTGGGTTTGACAACCACCACTAGCCGCCATCCTGGTGATAATTTGGGCAATAAATCGTGTAAAGCAGCAGTAATCTGCCGTTTGATCCGGTTGCGAACCACTGCTCTTTTACTGACTTTTGTGCTAATCGAAATGCCAATTTGCGTGCTGGCAACATGTCCTGAGTCGGTTGGTTGTGCAGTCTCAGTGGCGGTATCCAAAGAAGGATTTCTCGAACATAAAGGTTTTAAGGCTCTCAATGTTAAGTAAGAGCCATGACGCCGAATTCCTTCCCGGAAAACTGCCTGGAAATCTTTTCGGGATTTTAGCCGATTTGCTTTGGGCAAAGCCACAGATACCTTTTAAGTAGATATACTTAAACGCTCAAACGGTGGCGCCCTTTTCTTCTTCTAGCCCTAATCACGTTTCTGCCATCTGGTGTCCGCATCCGAGCGCGAAAACCAGAGGTTCTTTTTCTCTTACGGCAAGTCCCGCCCAATGTTCTTTGCATACTATTCTCCTCTTAGGTGATTTTTATAAAAACTCACAATCTCCAATTTTATCACCTTAATGGGGAATGGGGAATGGGGCGTGGGAAGAAGCAGGGGGGCAGGGGGCGGGGGGCAGAGGGGAAGATTTTCTCCCCTGCTCCCTGCTCCCTACTCTCTGCCTCCTCATCTCCCTCATCTCCCCACTCCCCAGACTTAACTAATGCTCAAAATCCATGTCCCCATGTAACGCAGTAGTGGCACATCGCCAGGGGAGAGAACTTGGCAGTTAAAATAATACATTCCACCAAAGGAGGGGTTTTTGACGTTGGATAACACTAACTCAACTCCACTACCTGCTGGTACTGGTTCTTCGGGAAAAATACTAATCAGCTTACCTTGTTTGTCCCACTTCACCTCAGAAAGCTTCACCGGTTTGCCTTTTACTCGTACCTCAACTTTTTTGGGATCAAAAATTCCTTCGTAATAATTAGGATAAGTAATGGCAAATTGAGCAACTGCCAATTTCATTCTTTGCGCTGGAATCCTCAATCTATAACGATCCCAACCATTAGATTGTCCACCAAAATCTAACCGGAAGGGCAGCTGATTTTCACCTTTGACACCGCTAAAGAGCGTAAACCCAGGTAAGCTTTGCGCCCAAGTCAGAGCGGGAAATGCAGTCAGCAAACAGCCAGTCACTGCTAAAGCAGAAAATAAACGTCGCATAGTTAGGCTCTCTCCACCAAAATATAAATCGGTTATCTAAAATAACTGTGTGTTAGTATTCTTTACTAAACTTTACTACTGACTTCCTGACAATGGACGTTCAATAGCAAAAAAAAGTGCCATTTTTTGTGCGTTTTGGCTGACAGTAATATTGCTTAGTACGAAATTTAACTTTAACTCAATTCACTTGATTATCCTTACAGAGTCTTGATTTGATTGCTAGGTTAGTCAAATTTTGAACTAAATGAAAACACAGTTGAGATTGGATTGTGTTTCCGAATATGTACAAGTGTATCTAAATTTAAGAATTTTGTTATAAAAATTGAGCCGTGCGGTTAGCGATCGCCAGTTAACCTGAGATAAATTGATTAAAATAAGTTTGAATGAAAGTCGGAATTATTAAAATTTGATTTGAAAATTATCAAGCTTCAAAAATTTGGTCAATATTACTCTATAAGAAAGGAATAGCCAATTTCTCAATCCCGAAAATAAGCTGAAGATAAAGATGCAAAATTTGGGAATCAACATAGGATGTGCAATACGTAACCCTATTTGCAACTATCTAAAAATGCAACATCTGCAAGCGGCAAAGTCAGGCTTTGCCTGGATCGGTAAGAGTGGGAGAAGAAAAATTCAAGGTTCAATCTACTAGTAAAAATCATGGCTGATGTACCTGCCTCAGTACTAAAAAGTGCGAGATATCCCTGAACTGGGCGATCGCTTACTTGGCAGAGATTAAGTATTTATCTTCAGGAGATTTCATGAGAATAGCAGTTGCTAAAGAAATTGAAGTTTGTGAACGTCGTGTGGCATTAATTCCTGACGTTGTTGCCCGATTGGTAAAACAAGGTTTGGAAGTTTGGGTAGAATCGGGTGCAGGAGAGCGATCGTTTTTCAGCGATCCTGCCTATGAAGCAGCAGGAGCTACAATAATCAGCGATTCTGTCAAATTATGGAGCGAAGCAGACATTCTGCTGAAAGTTAGCCCCCCCCAAGAACGAGAAGATGGACGCTCAGAAATTGACTTGTTAAAGGAAGGAGCTGTATTAGTCAGTTTCCTGAATCCCTTGGGAAATCCCGTGGTGGCGCAGCAATTGGCAAATCGCAAAGTCACAGCCTTGAGTATGGAAATGATCCCCCGTACCACCAGGGCGCAAAGTATGGACGCTTTGTCCTCGCAAGCTTCACTAGCAGGTTACAAAGCAGTATTGATTGCCGCAGCTGCATTACCGAAATATTTCCCAATGCTGACAACAGCCGCAGGCACCATCGCCCCAGCTAAAGTATTTATTATGGGTGCTGGTGTGGCTGGATTGCAAGCGATCGCCACCGCTAGACGCTTGGGAGCAGTGGTAGAAGCCTTTGATATTCGTCCCGCCGTCAAAGAAGAAGTGCAAAGCTTAGGGGCGAAATTCGTCGAAGTCAAACTCGAAGAAGAAACCGTCGCCGCAGGTGGTTACGCCAAAGAAATTTCTGAGGCTAGCAAACAACGTACCCAAGAAGTTGTCGCCGAACACATCAAAAATTCCGATGTGGTGATTACTACCGCCCAAGTACCAGGGAAAAAAGCACCACGACTCGTGACAGAAGAAATGGTGGCACAGATGAAACCCGGTTCAGTGATTGTAGATTTAGCCGCCGAACAAGGTGGTAACTGCGCCTGCACCGAACCTGGCAAAGATATTGTCTGGAATGGTGTGACAATTATCGGCCCCATCAATTTACCATCCTCGATGCCAGTCCACGCCAGCCAATTGTATTCCAAGAACGTCACCTCGTTAATCCAACTGCTGATTAACAAAGAGAAAGCTTTGCAAGTGGACTTTGGCGACGACATCGTTGAGGCAGCTTGCGTTACCCACGCAGGTGAAATTCGCAATCAACGAGTGCGTGAGGCGCTACAAGCTTTGAATACTCAAGAACCGGCGGTTAATTAGGGACTGGGGGATGAGGGAGATGAGGGAGATGAGGGAGATGAGGGAGATGAGGGAGATAATACTAACTCCTAACTCCTAACTCCTAACTCCGCACTCCCAATGCCCATTTACAAAAGGAGTTTTATTTCATGACAGAGGCATTACTCGCTGCTTTGTTTGTATTTGTTCTGGCGTCTTTTATTGGCTTTGAAGTCATCAACAAAATACCACCGACGCTACACACACCTTTAATGTCAGGCTCAAATGCCATTTCTGGCATTTCGGTACTTGGGGCAATTGTGGCCTCAGGTGCTAGAGAAACAAGTGTGTCAGTGATTCTCGGTTTAATTGCTGTGATACTAGCTACAGTCAACGTTGTCGGTGGCTTTCTAGTTACAGACAGAATGCTGCTAATGTTCAAGAAGAAGGAGATTAAGGCGTGAGCGACTTTTTACCAACTGGCATTCAGCTGACATATTTAGTCGCTGCATCCTTATTCATTTTTGGTTTGAAAAAGCTGGGTTCACCAGCGACAGCACGGAATGGTAATGTCATCGCAGCGGTGGGGATGCTGCTGGCAATTGTGGCAACAATGCTGGATCGGCATGTGTTGAACTATGAAATGATTTTGTTAGGCTTGGCCATTGGATCGGGAATTGGTGCGATCGTTGCCTACAAAGTCCAAATGACGGAAATGCCCCAAATGGTGGGTTTACTCAACGGTTTGGGCGGTGCGGCTTCAGCATTAGTCGCCGTTGCCGAATTCTGGCGGTTATTGGATTCTGGCGCACCCGTACCCCTAGATGTGAACATTTCCATGCTTTTGGATGTGTTAATCGGTGGTGTTACCTTCACAGGTAGTTTTCTCGCCTTTGCCAAATTGCAAGGTTTAATCAGCGGTTCCCCAATTACATTTCCATTCCAGCAACCATTTAACCTGGTGCTTCTGGCTGCTTACGTAACTGGCAGTGTTTACTTAATCATCACACCAGATAGCCTACCCATATTCTTGGGAGTAGTTGCTGTTTCCTTAGTGCTGGGTGTGATGTTCGTCATCCCCATTGGTGGTGGCGATATGCCAGTGGTAATTTCGCTGTTGAACTCGTTGTCAGGTGTGGCGGCTGCGGCTGCTGGTTTTGTGGTGATGAACAATATGTTAATCATCGCTGGGGCGTTGGTGGGAGCCTCTGGTTTAATCCTCACCGAAATTATGTGTAAGGCGATGAATCGCTCCCTCTTCAGTGTGCTGTTCAGCGCTTTTGGTACAGGATCTACTGCTGGCGGTGGTGCTGCTGGTGGTGGGGCGATCGATCAAACTGTTCGCAGTATCGATCCCGAAGAAGGCGCGATGATGTTGGGTTATGCCCGTTCTGTGGTAATTGTACCTGGTTATGGGATGGCAGTTGCCCAAGCACAACATAGCGTCCGCGAATTGTCAGATCAGTTAGAAAAAATGGGCGTAGATGTCAAGTATGCCATTCACCCCGTAGCTGGAAGAATGCCGGGGCATATGAATGTGTTGTTGGCTGAGGCGAATGTACCTTATACTCAGTTGTACGACATGGATGATATTAATCCCCAGTTTGAACAAGCTGATGTGGCTTTAGTAATTGGGGCAAATGATGTGGTAAATCCTGCGGCGCGTAGTGATGCCAATAGCCCAATTTATGGTATGCCGATTTTGGAAGTAGATCGGGCGAAGCAGACAATTGTGATTAAGCGCGGGATGAGTACGGGTTTTGCCGGTGTAGATAATGAGTTGTTCTACAAAGATAAAACTACGATGCTTTTTGGTAGCGCGAAAGATATGGTGTCGAAGTTGGTTTCCGAAGTGAAGCAGCTTTAACGAATCGCAGAGGCGCGAAGGGCGCAAAGTAAAGTATTAGAGAGTTTGTTTGCCTTGGGATTTAAGAATCTTAAGGCAATTTTTTATGAAGATGTCTAATTAAAGAGGGAACTCTTAACGGGCAACAGGCAACATGTGTCCTTTGCGGTAGCCTGCGGCAAGCCGCTAGCCGCTGTGCGTCTACGTTTTTTCATAATTTTGCGTAAGTCCTGTATTACTTGAAAATCTCTTACTTGACTAGGTATCAACAGTCCAATATATTTACCTAGAGCAATGAGAAATTTCTAGATGCGATAGGGATAAGTTGCCGATTTGGTAGTAAAAATCAGCACAAATGTAGTGCTGAAATGATATCCTGGCGATCGCCTCACTGTTCTTTAACTTGCTAAACCAGCCACATCATCAGCACCGCTTTGGGTAATTAGTAATTCCCATACCGCAAGCGTTTGCTTTTCAAGAAGCTGGTGAAGTTGTATTGCGTAAAAATCCAAAAATTTCAAATACTCAGGCAGTAACCCGATGATTGAAAAAACAGTAAAAGTAATAAAAGGCGAATTATTGCCAGAGGGAGATTATGTTTCACCAGGATTTTCCACAATTGAGCCAGATTCATGTTTTCCGAATATGATTTTGGGAAATACATATAATAGCTTTTGGTTTTACCTGCGGCGGGATATCGCTCATAACTGGTACGTGGATAGACGACAGCAGGATACAGGATTTGTCAGCAGAGATGAAGCTCATATTCTTTACAATACAGCCTTAAAATTTCAGGGAAAAAAAGCTTTAGAAATAGGCTGTTGGATGGGTTGGTCAGCTTGTCATTTAGCTTTAGGAGGGGTGGAGTTAGATGTTATCGATCCGATGCTATCCAAAGAATTATTTTATGAAAGCGTCACAGATTCACTGAAGTCAGCTGGTGTCAAGGAATCTGTAAATCTGATACCAGGATATAGCCCCCAAGCAGTGGAAGAGTTAGCAAATAAATTTCAACGGAAATGGTCATTGATATTTATAGACGGTCATCACGAAACGCCGGCGCCACTGAATGACACAATGATTTGCGAACAATTTGCAGAACCAGATGCTTTAATTTTATTTCATGATTTAGCTTCCCCCGATGTTGGTGAAGGATTGGACTACTTGAAAAACAAAGGGTGGAACACAATGGTATATCAAACTATGCAAATCATGGGAGTTGCATGGCGGGGAAATGTTGAGCCGGTAATACATCAGCCAGATCCTGAAATTAACTGGCGTTTACCTCCACATTTGCAACATTATTCTGTTAGCGGTTCAATTCCAACTGTGACGGAAGACAAATCTAGAAAAATCCTCAAATCAGTCCGACCATATACTTTATTCAATCAAGCAAAGTTATTGTCGTTGTATAGTCACGCAGACCAATTATATTATTATATTTATTGGCTGCCACGGATGTTAAAGCAGGCGATCGCCAGAAAGAAACCTCAGGAACGCTAATATTTTGATGGGATGGGTATAATCACCCGTCCTAGTATTGTTTGGCTAATTGCGATCGTTTGACTTTGACCGAGGTATCAACAGTTCAATGTATGTACTTATAGCGAATTTTGTTAAATCTAGAAATTGAGAGCGACTTTTCTCATCGATAACTGCAAGTGTGAGAGAACCAATCACCGTAATCAGCATTACAGTAGCTAACACTTTATCCCTGAAAGGAAATTTATTGGATAACATTCAAGTCTTTTGAATTACTACATCTCTACCTTTACAGGCGAGTGGTTGCTGTAAGCTTAAATAGAAGCTTGCGATATGAGTGACTTGTGTATGCGATGGGGATGAATTGCCAAATTGGCAGTTAGAATCAGCATAAGTGTAGTGGTTAGCTTATGACGGGGCGATCGCTTTCCTCTTCTCCAGAAGGTATCCAAAAAGCAAAAAGAGCTTTAATTCGCTATTCTTTAACTCAAAAAGCATTAGCCGATGAGTTAGAAGTAACTCGCCAGCCAGTAGGAAAATTCTTTACAGGTAAGCCTGTTGACCGCAATCTTTTTGTTCAGATTTGTGACAGGCTAGATTTAGAGTGGGAAGAAATAGTTACTCAAGTAGAAGTAAATAAAGACAAGAGCATTGATATTGATGCGATCGTTCAAACAGTACGCGAAAAGATAAAACCTGGTATTCAAGAACGCTGCGGCACAATTAGGGTGCTAGATATGACTCAACCCATTGGGTTGAATGACATTTACACTAGCGTCAATATATTGGAGAAAATCACTGGACATAAGCGGTTAGGAATTGATGAATTATTACAACAGTGTAGAAGCCAAGATTTTGACCTCTTTGGACTCAACAGAATTACTGAAAAACGATTGCCAGGGCTGGAAGCGGTTGAGAAATATTCCAAACTGATGATTTTGGGTAAACCAGGAGCAGGTAAAACCACATTTTTAAAGTATTTAGCAATTCAGTCTATTGAAGGTAAGCTACAGGGTAATCAAGTGCCAATTTTTATCACACTCAAAGACTTTGCTGAAGCGGCAAATAAACCCGGATTACTAGAATACATCAATGCAAATACCATAAATCATGTTTTTGAAAAAGATAATATTTTAGACAGGCAATTTATCGGGTCTATCCAAGATGTGATAACTCAGGGTAAGGCATTAGTTTTATTAGATGGCTTGGATGAAGTTAGAGAAGAAGATAACAGTTCTGTCTTAAAGAAGATTCGAGAATTTTCTGATTGTTTCTGGGAGAATCAATTTGTGATAACCTGTCGCATTGCAGCACGAGAATATACATTGGAGAAATTTACTGAAGTAGAAGTTGCTGATTTTGACGATCAACAAATTACGACATTTGCGACCAAATGGTTTAAGAGTAAAAGTGTAAAAGCTGAGATTTTTATTAAACAGATCAAAGGCAATAACCGAATCAAACAACTTGCGGCAAGTCCTCTGCTATTGACGTTACTGTGTTTGGCATTTGAAGAATCAGGAAATTTTCCAGCCAATCGTTCTGAACTGTATAAAGAAGGATTGGATGCGCTGTTAAAAAAATGGGATGCTAAACGCGGTATTCAGCGGGATATGATTTACAAACAGCTATCAATCCAGCGGAAAGAAGATTTACTCAGCAAAATTGCCTTAACTACATTTGAGCAAGGAGACTATTTTTTTAAGCAGAAAACAGCAGAACAATACATCATAGATTACATCCGCAATTTACCTGCTGCTAATACTGAGGAGGAAGAATTGCAAATCGACAGTGAAGAGATTTTGCATTCTATTGAGCATCATCATGGCTTAGTTGTGGCAAGGGCTAAAGGGATTTACTCGTTTTCACACCTGACATTTCATGAGTATTTCACAGCTAGAGAATTTATTGTTAAGCAGTCGTCAAAAACATCATTACAAAGCCTGGTCAACCACATCACAGAAAAACGCTGGCGCGAAGTTTTTTTGCTAGCAGTTGGAATGTCGCCAAAAGCAGACTGTCTGTTACTCTTAATCAAACAAAAGGTTGATTCACTTTTGGCTAATGATGAGAAATTGCAGCAATATTTGATCTGGGTAAATCAGAAATCTGTTTCAGTTGAGGTTCCTTATAAATTACCTGCTGTTAGGGCTTTTTACTTTGCCCGTGCCCGCGTCCGCTCCCGTTCCCTGTGCCGCTCTCTCGCCCGCTCGTATACCCGCTCCCGCTCTTTTGCCCACGTCATCGCCCGCGCCCTGGATCTTGCCCGCGCCTTAGATCTTGCCCGTGCAATTGATATCGACCTTGTCCGTGACCTCTCCCTCCCTTTGGATTTCAACAAAGCACAGCAACAACTTCAGGAGCAACTACCTAAACGAAACAGTGAAAATGAAATATTGAAGCAATGGTCAAAAACTAATAGTCAAGCTTTGAGTGAGAAATTAAGATTAGTCAAAATTAAAGATCTTGCTACTACCCATGATTGGCAGTTCAGCGATCGGCAGAGGGAATTACTGAATCAGTATTATAATGCCAATAAGTTTTTGGTAGATTGTTTGAATAGCGATTGTTATGTCAGCCGTGAAGTGCGACAAAAAATAGAAGATACGTTGCTATTACCGATCGCAGAGATTAAACAGCACCAGCAGGAATCTTGAACATTCATCTAGCAGATAGTTTATTTTTATGTTCTACAGATAATTCAACTGTTAAATCAGTTGCTAAAACTGCCAATTTAAGAATCAGCTTCCACTTGCTTTTTATCTAATGGTGAATTCTCCGGTAACTGCAAAGAATGTCCTTGACAAGAAAGATAACCATTTACGATGGAAATACCAAACATTTGTCTCATGATTCTAGTTGCTTCTTTCCTCTCCTCATCTGTTAAGTAATCCTGACCTTTGAAACCTGCTCGATAATGTTTAGGATTCCCACCAGCTTCTACATAACGCTGCTTTCCAATTTCTAAAATTTCTTGGAATCTAGCATACTTTTGTTTTTGTTTTTCAGTTAAATTTGCCATAATTAAAAGTCCCAAATATTCGGGACAATATCACTATTTTGTAAAATCATAGCAATCGGCAAGACTGGTCTGGGCTGATTTATATACCAATTGCCACTATCTCTATCATAGAAGGTATTATCAAGTAAATCTAGGGTAATCGGTGCGTTAATAATTTAAGTATTGTGCTTCACTTACTTACATCAGTAAATACTCTAGAAATTGACCTTAGCAATTTCAAAGGAAAGAGAAAGTATATCCCAAGTCTGAGTAAAGAAATCTATAGTAATTCGCTTTGATTTTTGAATTTAATTGGCTTAGCAGGGAGTAGGTATAAACGCGATTAATCGCGTCTCTACGGGAATATTGAAGAAGCTTTTCAAGTTGTACCTAGTATGAGAACAAATCAAACACGAGTCTCAATACTACTCGCTTTGTGCATTTTGAACTCAGAATTTGGTTTGGGGAAAAGGTTAGTGGGGTTCGGTTAAAGGTTTTTTCTTTCCCTTTTCCCCTTCCCCTTTTCCCCAAAACCCGACAAGTATTGACACGAGTCTTATATAATGGAAGTAATAGTTCACAATGGCGTAAGTATGTGGACGTAAGCAATAAAACTAAAGTCAGGAAACAATTAAACTAATTAGGCATCATTAAGAGTATCTCGCCTCCTATTCAATAACACACATTAATAGAATAAAAATCCTCAGGAGTAATATCTCCGATGGACTGCGCCTAAGCACATACTCCAGTCAAATAAGTGCTTTTACCTTCGGAATATGCCTAAAGTCACGTTCAAGAATAGTCAGAAACAAACTCAGTGAACCGTCGTCATTAAACACATCACATACATAAAGGTCAACTCACCTATGACTCGCATACATCAATGGAAATCCGGAACTGCTGCACTCATGGCAATGGCCGTTACCACCAGCGTCATTACGCCCATGATTGCCTTTGCTCCTGCTAATGCACAATCTAATGTTGGGCAATATGGAAATGTGACGATTCCTTCTGGAGTGAACTTGCCCGTTAAGTACGAAAAAGAAACAATTACTATCGTTCCTGGGGAAAGTAAATCTATAACCTTGAGAATAGCGAATAACATTACTGACAGGAATAGAAACGTCTTGATTCCCGCTGGTACTAAAGTCACTGGACGCCTAGAACCTGTCGATTTAGATGGTTATTCAAGGGATGATGATAACCAAGGAAAAGGCGTGCGGTTTGTAGCCCAAGAATTAGAATTTTCCAATGGTCGCCGTCAGTCAATTAATGCAACTTCTCGGACATACACCACAACTCAAAAAGTTAAACAAAACCCTAGCACTGGTCAAGTGTTAACTGATGCAGGTATTGGTGCAGGCGCTGGTCTTTTGGGTTCACTAGTTACTGGTAACAACAGAATTGATGATTTAAAACCTGTGATTGGTGCAGCTGCGGGTGCAGGAGCAAGTGTCCTGTTGCGGAAAAAAGAAGTGAATGCCTTTGTTATCAGACCCACACAAGATTTGAGGCTGACACTCGATTCTAACTTAACCCTATACCGCTAATAGGTTTAACTTTATTCAAGTTGTGAATTTAATCATCCCCCATAGGCGATCGCCACTTTAACTATAGTGTGCGATCGCCTTCATTTTTAACCCCAAAAAATCTATTTTCGCGCAACTATTTTATCGCTCTCTCGTCTTACTGAGTATTGAGAGTTTTGGGAATAATTACAGCAGAATTTAGGATGGGCTACGCCCCGCTGCGCTAACAGAAGTAAAACAGGCTCTATACTTACCTCTCAGAGAAATCCTCGTGTACTTCACTTTCCTTGAAATCTGCTCTATTGAATAATAGTAATCCGAAAAAGGCTAGTTCTTCTATTATCTATTGCCTAGCTCTTTTGGTAGATATTTTTTTGATTTTAGTTGTATTTATCCAAAATTGTTTATTACAAAAAAATCAATTATTGGGAACCTAAAATTTCAACAAGTGTCTAATTAAGTAATAGTGAAAAACATAATTTTAATGGAGTAAAAAAGCAATGCTTACTTTAAATCGTTGGAAATCTGGAACAGCTGCACTCATGGCTTTAAGCGTCACAGTTGGGACTGTAGCACCCTTGTTGACAGCTGCACCTTCTTTTGCTCAAACTACTTTTTCTGATGTTTCATCTAATTATTGGGCAGCAGATTTTATTCAACAATTATCACAACGAGGTGTGATTGCGGGATTTCCTGATGGTAGTTTCCGCCCTGAAGAAGCAGTAACACGCGCTCAATTTGCTGCTATGGTCAACAAAGCTTTCCAAAAAGCACAACAGCGATCGCCAATCAGTTTTACTGACGTGCCTAGCAATTATTGGGCATCCAGCGCCATTCAGCAAGCTTATACCATTGGTTTCTTATCAGGATATCCCGGCAATCGCTTTGAGCCTAACCAAGCTATTCCCCGCCAACAGGTTTTAGTTTCCCTCGCTAATGGTCTGGAATATACTGCCAGTGGCAATACCGAAAGCATCCTGCAATACTTCAACGATGCCTCTAACATCGCTAGCTATGCCCGTAGCCCCATCGCAGCAGCCACTGAGAAGCAAATCGTGGTGAACTATCCAAATGTGAAGTTCCTGAATCCAACTGCAACCGCCACTCGCGCCCAAGTAGCAGCTTTTATTTACCAAGCATTGGTTAGTTCTAATCAAGCCTCAGCAATTAACTCGCCCTACGTCGTAGCTCTTGGGTCCATTACCCCAACACCTGTATCTGTCACAATTCCCCAAGGGACAGCTATCCCTGTGAAGTATGACAAGGCAGAAAAAATTCTGGTCACCAAGGACGAAACAGCGCCTTTGACACTGACAGTATCCCAAAATGTAGTTACGCAAGAAGGATCTGTGGTGATTCCTGCTGGTAGTCAAGTTGTTGGTCAACTCAAACCTGCTACAGGCGGTTCTCAATTCATTGCCCAGAAACTGGTTTTGCCTGGAGGTCAAGAATATCAACTGAACGCTAGTTCCGAAGTGATTACCAAAACTGAAACCGTCAAAAAGGGTACTAGTACTGGAGCAATCATTCAGAATACCGTATTGGGCGCAGGAGCCGCCGCTGCCGTCTCTGCCGTCACTGGCGATCGCGCCATTGCCACAGAAGAAGTCTTGGGTGGTGCTGGTATCGGGGCGTTGATTGGTCTATTCTTCGGTAGAAATAGTGTTGACTTAATCGCAATTGACCCAGATACCGATTTACAAATGACAATCAATCAAAACTTGTTGGTTTCAGTTAGATAGTGAAAAGTTAGGAATGAGGAATTGAAAATAGTTAAAAGTTAGGAGTGAGGAGTTAGGAGTTAGGAATTGAAAATACTTAAAAGTTAGGGATTAACAGTTATGAGTAACGAATTAAAACAAGGTTTTAACTCCTAACTCTCAACTCCTAACTCCTAACTCCTAACTCCTAACTCCCAACTATCAACTCCTAACTCCTAACTCCTAACTCTCAACTTCCGGCAACCAAATAATAAACGTGGTTCCTGGTTTATTGGGTGAAGTGAACTTAGAGTTGATTGCAGGGCTGAAAATCTCGATTTCGCCCTGCATTTGCTCTATTAACTGTTTAGCGATTGCTAACCCCAAACCTGTACCAGGGATTTTTGTTTGCGCTTGTACACCCCGATAATGCCGTTCTCCAAGATGCTCTAAATCTTCAGGTGGAATGCCAGGTCCATTGTCACTGATGACAATTCCTTGAAAATTACCTTTTTGTTGCCCGCCCTGAATCAAAATTTTACCGCCAGCAGGAGTGTATTTCAATGCATTATCGATAATGTTATTTAACACTTCTCGTAATGCTTTGATGTTGGCACGTACTAAGGGTAAATTATACTTAAATTCGGTTATTAGTTTTAGCTTCCGCTCTTGTGCTATTGCTTTAGCTGATATTAATAATGGTTCTAATATATCTGCCAGCGAGCAGTCAACTGCTTTATCTCCAGTTCCTGGCAATAATAGGGGCGGTTTAGCATCTTTTTGTACAGTTGCTTCTACAAATACTTCATTTTCCGGCAGATGTAGTGGTGCTAAATCTGCCTCTGTCAAGTCAATTACTTGCTCAAATTGTTGCAGTAATTCTTGCAGGCGATCGCTTTCTCGCACTATGCTATTTGCCACATCCCGGTTAGCGTCTGCTGGTCGAAGTCGCTTTAATAAAAGTTTACCAAAAGTCCGCAATGCTGTTAATGGGTTACGAAACTGATGCAACAGGTTATCTAACAAATCCTGCTGTTTTTCTTGGAGAATTTGTTGTTCGTGCAACTGTTGCTGTAACCATGCTCGTCGCTGATCTAAAATACAAGCGATCGCCAGTGTTTGGGCTATGTGTTGAATCTGACTTTGCTCGTGTTCGTTCCATTCCCGGTCTTTCCTGCCAGTCACCAGCAACCCCATCATCACACCCTCATAGACCAGAGGTAAAACAATTTGGTTACCACTCAGGAGATATTCCTCTTGTAAATGAGGACCAGGCGCATCCTGTGACGAAGTTGGAGATTCCGATCTTGTTGTCAATAACCTTTGGTGATGACTAGGTAACACCAATGCATTTCCAAGTTGAAGCTGCTTAGGTACTGTAGCGTGGGCAGTTTCCTCTGCTTGCGGTAATAATGCTGTTTCCGGATAAATCATTACAGGAATCAGTTTTGCCTCACCAGAGGGAGTCTCTACCAATTCTTGTGTTAGATACACAATACTTAAAGTTGCTCCCAGCCCTTGGGCCAGCAGTGCTATTTGCTCTCGGCACAGAGCAAGAAAATCAGAACTGGCAGACATTAACATTTTTTAGCTCTTGCTCAAGATTACAGATTTTGAGGCATGATTAAGAAAGGATAGTTAGTTTTTACCTCATTCTTTTAATACAGCTTAACTGAAATCTTCTCGGTGATGTTTTGCACCAGCGAATTATATCCTTAGCGAGCTTTGTCTTATTTATACTTCTAAAGATATTAATTTTATTGGATTAAAAGTTAAAAAACTATTGATTTTTTGAACTAGAACTTCTATAATGACGACGGATTTTGTAGCTATCACTACAATCTATAGCTTGAAAGAGGAGGACAATAGGTTGGCAAGGAGACGCAAAAGAAAAAGTCGTCGTCGTCAGGAAGGACGGCGGATTCTGGAACATGTGCCTCAATATAGCATCGAAAGTGGCGAAGAAAAACCTGTGACAGCAGCGAGAAGGTTCATTCAAGCTGAAGGTATCTTGCCACCGGCATTGCTACTCGTAAAGCGAAACGAACACACCACAGACCGTTATTTCTGGGCAGAAAAGGGACTGTTTGGTGCTCAATACGTAGAGGAAAACCATTTCTTGTTTCCCAGCCTGAGGACTTTAGAAGCTCCTACAGGTCAAGAAGCCCTTGCTTTAACTGCTCGCTGATAAATCTGGTCATCTCAGGCAGTGAATGTGGTTCCTGACTATTAATTAACTGGCAAAGTTGCTAAGTTTATGCAAAATTTAATTTTTTTTTAGTTTGTAGGTGATTTGCCAGTCAGCCTAGTCTAGGTAATTGAAGAGTTAATTTGTGTCAAACCACGCTAGCTTACATGGCTTGGTTCTTATTTGGAAGATGCATAAAGGAGTGGATATAGAGCCAAGCGCCTCGAAAGCGCTAGTGAAGTTGCGCTCTTATCCGATAGGTTGTAAAGCAAACTCTGTCAATGAATTTAAATGAATAAATTCAAGTTTTTACCCAAAACGCAAGTTATGGGTAAAACTGACAAAGCAGCAGTCTTGATTCCCTCCTTACTACTTTTCATTGCTTCAAGATGTAGGTCCGGTCAGAAATGAAGCACCTCATAGTTAAGAGATGGTCATAAAAAGCAAAAATTATCCACCAGGCTTTAACTGTAGAGTCCTCCGTAACTGGGTGAGTTCATCTCGATGGGCAACTACAGTAACCTTACTTGAGGAGGTTTGTTCGCTCTGAGTTGTTTCTAGCTTGAGCGACACCTTCTCAAGTCTTCCAGATTTTTTCCAATAAAACACACCAGTCAAAGGCGACAGCAGTACCATCGCCAGAACAAGGCGACTGAGGCTCGGAAAAAGTAGATACACCACCAGTGACAGACAAACAATACCAATAGCTGCCAACAAGGTGAGAAATATAGCTAAGAACCAGCTGGGGCGAACATTACCTTCAAAAATTACTTGGTTTTGTTCTCGGTCTACCGCTGCCACTCGGTAAGACCGCGATTGAAAATACTCTTTTAATTGGGACATGAGGGCGGCTTCGTCTTGTTCAAATACCAAGTGCGCTGTTTCTGTGCGGTCTTTAGTCGAAGCACGAATAAAGAAAAACAGCCCAACCGATAACAACAAGGTTAGCAGCAAGGTAGATGGCAGAATAGGAGTATCCATAACTAATTGTTATTGTTTGACTGGGGGAGATTTATTCATTATCAATGATTTCGTTATATTAATTTGAACAATGATTGCCACAGAACGACCGCCGAGAGGCGATTACCAGTGACTCTTTCTCTACGAGATGCACTTGCATTTACAATCCAAAATCTAAAATCTAAAATCCGAAATGGTATTACTTTGTTCGCCCGTTGATGTAGTCTTGCCAAAGAAAAGCTAAATCCTGTGCTGGAACTTGCCATTCTGGAGAAACTTGGTACATCCGCCTGGGGCGTCCCCGTCCTTCGAGTTTTTTCCAATATCCATTAATTGCCCTTTCGTCTTCCAGAAACTTGATTGCACTGTAAAGTACGGTATCGGAAAGCCTATAGGTGGGATATTCAGTTTCTAATCGTTGGATTAACTCGGTTCCGTAGGATTCACCTTGTAACAAAATAGACAGTATGTAACAAACTGCTAATTCCTGACAAAGGTAAGTTGGCGGAGGATTTTCAAAGAATTGATATATATCCTCAAGTTTCATGGTTAGTGAATGGCTAAAAAAATGCCTTAGAGTAAGGTCTACAATCCTCGTAGTCAGTATATAGCGCTACTCTGAGATGAGTAATATATATAAAGCTACTTAAGCTAGATTTCCAAAGCGGAAACACCAAATGATTACCCACGCCTCTGAGAGTTGTGGGACTAGTTTGTGAGTTTTAAGAGACAGGGTAGTGTACTCCTACCGAAGCTAAATCAGGTATGGTGAGGAGGGAACAGACAGTGGGGAAGTCACTGTTTTGGTGTTAAACGATGCCGAGTTGGTTAGAACTGCTTAAGCAATAAGATGCCATCGAAGAAATTTTACAGGTAAAATGCTATTTTGTCTGTAGAACTTAATAAACACTTTTTTTTACAGTGATTTTCCCAATACAAATTTTAAAAACTTAAGCTAGAAGATACGTCTATGTTCAAGTTGCTACTTTTGTAAACACACCTGGGTAGTAATTATTAATAATTTTCTAGACTTGAGATCCTCTTGTGCTATCTGGTAAATGTGATAGTAAATTTATCAAAAAAAATAGGGCATTGGGCATTGGGAGTGCTAAGTGTTGACTGAGCAGTTAAGAGTTAGGAGTTAGGAGTTAGGAGTTGCGAGTGAAGGGCATAATTTCACCCCATCTTCCTCATCTCCCCATCTCCCCATCTCCTTCATCCCCTCACTCCCTACTCCCCACGTCCCTTAAAACCACCTAGCAGATTGGTGATTAAGTATGTCACAAACTCCCGATGCCCCATCATCTTCGTCTAATCTCCGGGCAATTGCCCAAACCTTTCGCCTTGCAGGTTGGATTAGCTTTTGGATTCAGCTAGTGCTAGGTGTTGTTTCTGGCATAATTGTGCTGCTGTTCGCCATCTTTAGTCAAAGATCTGGCAGTCCTAGTAATAATCCTGGGACTGGCTTTGGCGTATTTTTAGCAGTTTGTGGACTGGTTGTTTTGGGTGCGGGTATTTACTTAGCTTACCGCTACACCAGAATTGGCAAGCAACTGGAATCCTCCAACCCCAGCAACCGCCCTCGAAAAAGTGAGACTGTGCAAGTATTACGCTTAGGATTGTGGGTGAATTTAGGGGGAACGCTGGTGACTCTTTTGGGAGCGCAGGCGATCGTTGGTACGCTTGTAGCAAGGTCTATATCTCCCCAAGCGATAACTACTCAATTTTTTGACCCAACTCGAATTATTAGCGGTTTAGATATGCTTGTTGTACAGGCAAACACTAATACTGTCTCAGCACACTTTGCAGGGCTTGTGGCGTCACTTTGGTTACTTAATCGGATTAACAAGGCGTAGAAAGGCAAGTCTTAAGCAAAATTTCAGCTAAAAATCTATACTTCTTTTGACTGATTTTATTGTGTAAATTTCCCCTCTTTTTGGCAGGTTACATAGCAAATAATTCAAATATGTTTGTCGTGCTTTGACGAAATTTTCAAAATACAACGTGGGAGATAACACGAGTTGCTTGTGTTAACATCCATCTAAAAGGTGATATCAGATGAAATTAATCTGGATTATATGTATTAGCACTCTGAAAAAACTAGAAATTTGGATTTGAAATTTTTCTCGTCCTGGCAAGATTGGCAGGGCAAAATTTTTCTGTTTGCTTTTCTGCTCATGGCAAGGCAAAATCAGTATATGCTGGGGTGTTGGCAGGAAGATAATAGGCTAAAAACTGAGAAAAATCTGTGCTGGATATCAAGCAAATACGGGAAAATCCGCAATTAGTTCAAGAACGATTGAATAGTCGTAGTGGTAAATACGACATTGAACCGATATTACAGTTAGACCGGCAACAACGGGAATTAGAGGGGACGCGGAGTCAACTCCAAGCCCGTAGCAACGAAATTGGTAAACTCGTCGGGCAAAAGCTGAAATCTGGTATTGATGCTCAAAACCCAGAAATCCAAGCTTTGCGGGATGAAGGAAACTCTCTCAAAGCTAAATTGAGCGAACTGGAACCCCAAGAAAAAGACCTCAAAGCTCAAATTACCCAACTTGTGTTAGCACTTCCCAACTTACCAAGCGACTCTACACCCATTGGTAAAAATGAGGAAGATAATGTCGAAGTGCGGCGTTGGGGTGATGAGTACATTCCCCAAAACCCGAATATTCTCCCTCATTGGGAAATAGGCGAAAAACTAGGTATTCTCAATGTTGAACGAGCTGTAAAAGTTGCCCAAAGTCGCTTTGTAACATTGATAGGCGCTGGCGCAGCACTGGAGAGGGCATTAATTCAATTTATGCTGAGTGTCCATACCCAAGCCGGGTATGTGGAAGTTAGTCCACCGCTATTGGTGAATACTGACTCTTTGATGGGGACTGGCCAGTTACCTAAGTTTGCTGAAGAAAGCTTTAAATGCGCTGATGACGACTTGTGGCTGATTCCCACAGCGGAAGTTCCACTGACTAACCTCTATCGGGGCGAAATTCTCGCTGCTGAAGATTTGCCTATTTACTACTGTGCTTATACTCCCTGTTTTCGCCGGGAAGCTGGTAGTTATGGGCGGGATATGCGGGGTTTAATTCGCCTGCATCAATTTAACAAAGTGGAAATGGTGAAATTTGTCGAACCCAGCACTTCTTTTGATGAACTAGAGAAATTGGTGGGGAATGCAGAAGCAATTTTACAGGCGTTGCAGTTGCCTTATCGAGTAGTAAATCTCAGTACTGGGGATTTGGGATTTTCTTCTACCAAAACCTATGATTTAGAGGTTTGGCTGCCTTCTTCTGGCAAATACCGCGAAATTTCCAGTTGCTCTAATATTATCGACTTCCAGGCGCGACGGGCTGATATCCGTTTCAAAGAAGCGGGGAAGAAAGGCACTCAGTTTGTGCATACTCTCAACGGTTCGGGTTTGGCGGTGGGGCGAACGATGGCAGCAATTTTGGAGAATTATCAACAACCCGATGGGACAGTGAGGATACCAGAGGTGCTGCAACCTTATTTGGGGCGGGAAGTTTTGTAATTTGTCATTAGTCATTGGTCATTAGTCATTAGTCATTTGTTAGTTAACAATGCCCCATGCCCAATGCCCAATGCCCAATGCCCAATGCCCAATTAGAATGGAGATAACCATAGCTTAATATCTTCACTAATTTGCTCTATGTCAGTTTTAGCAGCGATCGCAGTCTTGGCTGTTCTGATCTTGGTACACGAGCTGGGACACTTTGTTGCAGCTCGTTCTCAAGGCATTCTCGTTAACCGTTTTTCTTTGGGTTTTGGCCCAGTTCTTTTTAAGTACCAAGGTTCGCAAACCGAATATGCTGTCCGCGCCTTTCCCTTGGGCGGCTTCGTGGGCTTCCCAGATGATGACCCCGATAGCGATATTCCACCCAATGACCCAAATCTGCTGCGTAACCGTCCAATTTTAGACCGGGCGATCGTCATCAGTGCCGGAGTGATAGCCAATTTAATATTTGCCTACTTGGTGCTGGCTCTGCAATTAGGTATTGTTGGCATTCCGGAATTTAACTACCAACCTGGTGTTATTGTCAAGCCTGTTAATCAAGAATCTATTGCCTATCAAGCAGGTATTAGAGATGGAGACATTATTCTGGCTATTAATGGTCAGGAAATCCCTGCTTCTAAAGATTCGACAGCCTTGTTGACAAAGGAAATTCAAAATCATCCTAATCAGCAAGTAGATGTGAAAGTTAAGCAAAAAAACGAACAAGTCTCCCTGAAATTAACACCGGAAAAAGGGCGTGATGGTAATGGTTTTATCGGCATTCAACTAGGTCCGAATGCCAAACCTGTTATTGGAAAAAATGGCAAGCCTGTTTACCGTCATCTGGGCAATCCTATCGAAATTTTCAGCATTTCTGCTAACAGGTTTCAACAATTATTTGTTGGGACACTCAGCGGTTTTGGGCAGTTAATTACTAACTTTCAACAAACCGTTGGACAGGTTTCGGGACCAATTAATATTGTCAAAATAGGTTCCCAATTAGCTGCTGAAGATAGTACGAATCTTTTGTCTTTTGCGGCAATTATCAGCATTAATCTAGCTATCATCAATATTTTGCCTCTACCAGCTTTGGATGGCGGACAACTGGCTTTTCTGCTGATTGAAGGTTTGCGCGGTAAGCCTGTGCCTGCCCGGATTCAAGAAGGTGTAATGCAAACCGGTTTGGTGTTACTCTTAGGGTTAGGAATTTTTCTGATCGTCAAAGAAACCACCCAATTAACTAGCCAATTGGAATGGGTACAAAAATTATTCCAGTGATGATAGGGAGTGGGGAGTAGAGAGTGGGGAGTAGGAAAGATAAACTTTCACCTTTAAGGCAGCGATCGCTAGAAATTTTAGCTCGCCTGAAGCGTCTTTATCCAGATGCTACTTGCTCTTTGAACTACTCAACACCAGTACAATTGTTAGTAGCAACTATTCTCTCTGCTCAGTGTACTGATGAACGAGTAAATAAAGTGACACCAGCATTATTTACTCGGTTTCCTGATGCAGCGAGTTTAGCGATCGCCGACTTAGTAGAATTAGAAAACTTGGTGCGTTCTACAGGGTTTTATCGCAATAAAGCCAAGAACATCCAAGCCGCCTGTCGCATGATTGTCACCGAGTTTGATTCTGTTGTTCCCAACCAAATGGAACAGTTGTTAAAGCTTCCAGGTGTGGCGCGGAAAACAGCAAATGTAGTCCTCGCCCATGCTTATGGCATTAATGCTGGCGTGACAGTAGATACTCACGTCAAGCGTCTGTGCCAACGTTTAGGTTTAACTGAAGCAAAAGAACCCGTTCGGATTGAGCAAGATTTAATGGGTTTATTGCCGCAACCAGATTGGGAAAATTGGTCAATTCGGCTGATTTATCACGGTCGTGCTATTTGTAAAGCCCGTTCTCCCGTCTGCGTTGCTTGTGAACTTGCCGATTTATGTCCTGCTGCAAATAAGTAAGGACAACCACAATTGATGTGGAGATTGTAGAATGGAAAATGCTGTCTTTAAATTAAGCTAAAGAATATATGGCAAAAAAGAGCATGATTGAGCGCGAGAAAAAGCGCAGCCGATTGGCAGAAAAGTATGCTGACAAGCGTGAAGCTCTCCTGGAAGAGTTCAGAAGTGCAGAATCTCCTTTGGATAAACTGGAAATCCACCGGAAGATTCAACAGCTACCCCGGAATAGTGCGCCCACCCGCCACCGCAATCGTTGCTGGTTGACTGGTCGTTCTAGAGGTGTTTACCGCGATTTTGGGCTGTCTCGGAATGTGCTACGGGAATGGGCGCATGAAGGTCTTTTGCCTGGAGTGGTTAAGTCTAGTTGGTAAAAAAGTTATGAGTTATGAGTGATGAGTGATGAATAAAGACAAGCCTAACTCCTAACTTTTAACTCCTAACTCCTAACTTCTAACTCTTATTGACCGCAACACTTATCAATTCCCAGACTTTCTAAGAGTAGATCGCTAACGGCGTTGGCGATCGCAAACTCTCCATAAAAACTATTGGAAAAATCATACGACTGCATCTCTGTGACAATGGCAATTACCAGAGAACCAAGGTCGTTTTCTCCTTCCATCCGTTGACGGACAAAAATCTGTGCGGCTCGTTGAGCAATCTTTTGGTTAACTGCTTCTGGGATAAATTCTGTATCTAGCCACCGCAGCAGACGTTCTCGCAACCATTCACCTTCGAGTTGCGGATTTTGAGGACGTGGTAGGGTGATGGGTGGAATTGGTTCAGTCATTTTTTTTAAACGCAAAGGAACGCTAAGGAAATCGCAGAGGAACGCAGAGAATGATTGTTACCATCAAATTGCGTTTCTCTTGTGTTTTTTATATTTATTTATGCAATATGATATCGCTGCTATTGTTCAAGGTTATGCTCAAGGCTATTTTCTCATGGCTGATGATAGCGATCGCCTCGGTTGGTACGCAAGTCGCGATCGAACTTTTATACCCTTGGATGAGAGGTTTCGCTACCCCAAGTCTTTACAGCGCGTCCTCAATCAAGAACGTTTTAGTGTGGCGATTAATCGGGATTTTCCATCTGTGGTGGCTGGCTGTGCTAACCGCGAAGTAACTTGGATTTCACCAGAATTGGAAAAGATTTACTGGCTACTCTACCAGAGTGGTTATGCTTATAGTTTTGAAACTTGGCAAGGTGACGAACTAGCTGGGGGAATTTTGGGAATTGTGATTGGCGGTGCTTTCATTGGCGAGTCGATGTTTTACCGCATTCCCGATGGTTCAAAGGTAGCGATGGTTAAGTTGGTAGAAAGATTGCGCCAGAGGAAATTTGTGTTTTTTGATGCCCAAATGATGAATCCGCATTTGGAAAGATTTGGTGCTTATCGGGTTGGGGATGAAGAATATCAAGGTTTACTTAAGAAAGCATTGCACCGTCATTGTTACTTGGTATAAGTTAGCGATCGCCCTTCATCAAATATTGTAATGATTTCAATGTTTATCTTCATGTTTCCTATTCATTAACAGGTAGCTGAATTATGCAGAAGACAATCCCAGCGTATTTGGCAAGTACTTATCAGTTAATCCAGTGTGCTTTTCCTCAAGGTATTGACGATCGGATATATTTACCAATGCTTTCAATACTCTACAAAAATATGTCCGATCGCAGTCTAGCTAAAGTGGTTGCTGAGTATACAGGAAAAGATTACCACGTTGTCCTAAATGATGTTTATCGAGTTGGTTCAATAACAACTTTTTCATCATAAGTCATTAATTTGGTTCAACAAAAGCTAAACGATTGCGATTACGAAAAGTGGTTGGCAGAGGAGTAATGATAAGTCGATACAGTATGATTATTCAATGGTCTGATGAAGATCAACTTTTTCTAGTGACTATTCCAGAGTTTAGCGATCGCCTTATTAGCGAAGAAGTGATTGAAATTTTATATAATTTTTCTCACAATAATTGCTCAACTGTCATGAACATTTTACCTTCTTTCTTCGGTAACTAACGTTAGACTAACCCATTCGCCTTTGTCGTTATAGCTGCGAATCATCCGCTGGCGGAGGTTTGGCTGGATTAACCAACCCGCTTCTAAAAATAAGGGTTGACGTAATTGCACCTTTAGGGGTGAAGTTGCAGAACCGCCATCAGGTAGCAGTAATACTTGTATCTGCTTGTCGGGATTTTCGTCAAAGAGAATGATGGAACCTTTGATGGTAGCAGTTGAAGTAATTGTGCGATCGCCAAAAGAGGTACTTTGAATTAATCGCCCAGCGTTATCTAATTGTAATTTGAGAGTTGTAGAGTAAGTGTCAGGCGATCGCAAATCTCGATATATTGTCACTGCTTCACCTTGCCATTCTCCTAATAAATCATCTAACTGCAAAGGTGGGCGTTCTGCTGCTGGGGTTCCAGCTAGATGTTCTCGAATTAGGACTAGTCCACTGAGATTAGCTGTCTTATCAAACAGTTGCACCAGACGTAAGCGGCGATTTTCATGAACAAAAGCAAGTTCTCCACCAAATTCGGAAAATGGCCCTATCTGAATTAAACCTTCAGAAAATGAACCATTTTCAAAAAACAGCAGACCCCCTCCCACAGAACTAAATTCTCTGATTACGTCATCTTTTCCCGAACGGCTCAAAGTTAGACGCACTCTCTGTTCATTGTCCAAATTTTCTAGAGAAAGACGGCTGGGAGTATCGCTCAAAAGTGCGCCTTGGGGAGAAAAATTGGTAAATGAACCTTCCCAAACACCAAGATTTTCTAAAAAACATTCCCATTGTGATTTCATAACCATTTCGTCCTTTCTCGTTTACCCATGCCCAATGCCCAATGCCCAATGCCCAATGACTATCCTTTAGCAAAACGTCTGACAGCAAATAAGCTTCCCATTAATCCTACCGCGGCACCGAAGCTCAAGAGAATTAGGGGCAATAATAAAATTTGGGCTGGAGTGAGTTGTACTCCGTTGGTGATAGCTTGGATAAACTCAGGTTGATTGGTTAGCAATTTACCGAGAAACTGTTGAATCAAAGAAATAAAACTCCAAGCGATCGCACCACCGACTAAACCAAAAGTAATTCCTTGTAAAATGAAGGGCAGGTAAATCCAAACAGATGTTGCTCCCACGAGTTGCATAATTTCAATTTCCTGCCGTCGCGCCATGACAATTAGGCGAATTGTGGTGGTAGTCACGGCGATCGCTGTTACTGTCAAAATAATTGTAATTGTTAAACTAACCCAGTTCAAACCCCGGTGCAATTGAGCAATGCGTTTGACTGCCTCATCTATATACTGCACCGTATCAACTCCCTGTAACTTAGCCAACTGAGTTGCTAAAGTTGGTACCACTTGAGAATTACGCGCTTTCACCTTTATCTCATCAACCAAAGGATTCTCGCCTAGTTGTTGCGTAACACCCTCAATATCGGAAATTCTCATTTCCTTGACTAACTTATTCCAAGCTTCCTCTTTAGTAATTGTTTGTATCGCCGTTACCTCTGGCATTTTTGCTATTAGTGGCTCAATGCTTTGGCCTTGCATGTCCGGTTCGAGATAAACTGATACTTCTAGCTGGCTACCGAACTGGTAGAGAAGTTTTTCGACTTGCCAAGAAGTTTGCAAACTCAAGCCGAATAAAAATAACAATACCGTCACAGTGCTAACAGCTGCCCAATTCATCCAACCTCCCCGCAGTAAACCAAGGAAAGTTTCTTTGAGCAAATAGTCAAGTTTCGTGAGAGATTTCAACACAAATCACCCCAGTCAAAAAGTTAGAAGTCAGAATTCAGGAGTCAGAATTCAGGAGTCAGAATTCAGAATTTATAATTGATAACTCAGAATTGGTGAATTCAGCACTCCCTACTCCCTCATCTCCCTCATCCCCCCCTCCCCCCACTCCCCACTCCCCACCTTGATAGAATTAAGGTAGTAGGAATTTTCACCATTTAGCCATCAAGACTCATGCCTTCTGAAATTGCTGTCGAGAAAAAAAAGTTAAAAAATCCGCCTTTGGAACTTCATTATTTAGGCGATAGGGTGCTGCGTCAAGCTGCAAAGCGGATTTCTAAAGTTGATGACGAACTCCGCAAACTGGTGCGCGAAATGCTGCAAACTATGTACAGTAAAGATGGCATCGGTTTGGCTGCACCCCAAGTGGGAATTCACAAACAATTAATTGTCATCGATCTGGAACCAGAAAACGCAGCTAATCCGCCTTTGGTGCTGATTAATCCCACAATTAAACAGGTTAGCCGCGACATCTCTGTTGCCCAAGAAGGCTGTTTAAGCATTCCCAATGTATACCTTGATGTAAAGCGCCCTGAAGTGGTGGAAATTGCCTATAAAGATGAGTCTGGTCGTCCCCAGATATTAAAGGCTAATGACCTGTTGGGACGCTGTATTCAGCACGAAATGGATCACCTCAATGGTGTAGTATTTGTAGACCGTGTGGAAAATTCCTTGACTTTGGCCCAGGAGCTATCTAAGAATGGCTTCTCGTATCAAGCGGTGAAACCATTAGCATAGGGGACTGGTAGTGTATTTAACTCCAAAAAGCGGTTTGTTTCTCGGTGGTTGTTGTGTAAGTGCGATCGCAGCTGTAGGTTCGATTTTTGAACTCGGTTACGGACAACCAGATTTCGGTGTCACAACTACGGCAATTATCCTCGCATTGAGTATTCCACTCACAGGATTATTTTTCTTTGCCGCAGTGAGGGACGCAAGGGCTAACATGAAATAAGCATCAGGTACATAAAAAAGGTAAATGGATGAACTGAGGATACAAAATTCATCCTTTACCTTTTATTTTTGTTCTGTATCTTCTACTTCTCCTGAGGTTTTGAGCGTCACTACACTGCGCTGGGGTTAACTTTGTAGCCTAGTTAAGGGATTATCCAAGAAATAAATTATCGAACCACAGAGGCGCAGAGAACACAGAGAGAGGAGGAATACAGAGGGTTTTTGCGTCAGTTTTGGGATATTTTTTTATTTGGAAGTCCCTAAGACAATTTTTTCTAGATCGAGGCGATCGTGTTGGTGACTCGGGCATTGGGCGATCGCTTCTAAAATAGAAGGATGTTATCAACTTCCACTCAACTATTACGACTATCTCAAGGACAACTCAACTTACTCGAAGCTTGTCCGCGTAAATTCCAACACACCTACCTAGAACAACTCAATTCACCTGCAAATCCCGAACACGAGGAACGCCAAACTCTTGGTAGTCGCTTTCACCTGCTGATGCAGCAGCGAGAAATGGGTTTACCAATTGATAGTTTCCTGCAAGCAGATGCTCAACTGCAAAGCTGGATGGCTGGTTTTGCTGATGCAGCCCCAGAAATTTTAATGTCTGCAACTGACAATGAAACTTTCCGTGAAAGCGAACATTACCGTACTCTGCAAGTTCAGGACTATTTGTTGACGGTTGTCTATGATTTATTGATTGCAGATAACCAACAAGCGCAAATTCTCGACTGGAAAACTTATCCCAAACCACCTCATAAACGCAAGTTAGAAGCTAACTGGCAAACACGGCTTTATATGTATGTTTTGGCTGAAACTAGCGCCTATTCGCCAGAAAATATTTCCATGACTTACTGGTTTGTTCAATCTGAAGGCAAGCCGCAAAATATTAAATTTAATTACAATACTACTCAACACATAAAAATAGCAAAAAAACTTAATCAACTGTTAAATCAATTAACTAATTGCTTGGAAGATTACCAGAACAACAAGCAGTTTCCCCAAGTGGTGGAGGGTAGTAAAATCTGTGATTATTGTAACTTTGCCCAGCGGTGCGATCGCACACCAGTTTCAGAAGAAACAGTCAAAGATTCATTGCCAAATTTCGACAGTATTCAAGAAGTTTCACTATAAAGGTTAGGAGTTAAGAGTTAGCAGTCAAAATAATTAAATAATCAAGATAATTTATGATGAATAAAGATACCAATCATCTTATATTACTTCATTCTGAATTCTGACTCCTGAATTCTGAATTCTTACTATTAACAGTTAACAATTTGAAAATTTATGTCTAGCTTTGACGAAACTGAAGCAATTTATGTCCGGGAATTAGGAATTGATGATATTGCTCCCGTTTATCATTTGGGAGAAGAGTTATTTACCAGCGATTTATATCCTTATTTATACCGCACTTGGGATGAATGGGAAGTCATTGGACTTTACAATACAGATCCAGAATATTGCCTCGTGGCTGAAAGAGACGGAGAACTAGCAGGCTTTGTTTTGGGAACGATCATTACCAAAGCATCTTGGACTTACGGTTACATTTTATGGCTGGGAGTTAGTCCCAAATTCCAGCGTCGGGGAGTAGCAGACAAATTAGTTGATAAAGTCGTCGCCCGCATGATTGAAGATGGGGCGCGGTTTATGTTGGTAGATACTGACCCCACCAATGTTTCAGCATTAAAGTTTTTTAATCGTAAAGGTTTTGGTAATATTCGCCAGCATATTTTCTTGTCAATGAATTTAAGCAAACACGAATATTATGGCAGATTAATTGATTACGAACACCAAAAAGCTGAAAGAGCTGGTTACAGGCGATCGCGTCCAGCAATTCGCGCCCGTAAACCCGATAGTGCTGCTAATGAAATACTACTTAATCCGCTAGTGAGTGAATCTCAAACCACCGAAGACCAATCACCAATTTAATCAAATGCCGGAACAACAGTGGACTCTAGCAACAACAGAACAACCGCCTGAGTGGTTCATCCAAGCGGTGAAACAGCATACGCCCGCATCAAATGGACTGTATGCAGCACAATTGTTGTGGCAACGGGGAATTAAAGAAAAATCACAATTATTAGCTTTTATTAACTATAAAACTTATCAAGCAGCAAGTCCCTTTGAGTTTGGACAAGAAATGCATCTAGCGATCGCCCGCTTACAAAAAGCCAGCGATGCCCATGATAAAATTGCTATTTGGGGAGATTTTGACGCTGATGGTATTACTTCCACTGCTGTACTTTGGGATGGATTAGGAGAGTTTTTTGTCCAAAATATCGAGTTAATTTATTACATTCCCAATCGTTTAAAAGAATCCCACGGACTGAATCATCAAGGAATTGATAATTTAGCAAAACAAGGCTGTAAATTAATAGTCACTTGTGACACAGGCAGCACAAATATTGATGAAATTATTTATGCTAAACAATTAGGTATAGATGTCATAGTTACCGACCATCACACTTTACCTGAACAACGCCCACCAGTTACAGCGATTATTAATCCTCGATATCTGCCAAAGGAACATCAGTTATTTCATCTTTCTGGGGTGGCGGTAGCTTATAAATTGGTGGAAGCACTTTATCAAACTTTGCCTCATATCCCGCAACACCCATTAGAGGATTTATTAGATTTAGTGGCGGTAGGATTAATTGCCGACTTAGTGCAACTGAGTGGAGATTGTCGCTATTTGGCACAGTTGGGAATTCAACGACTGCAAGCAGATTTTCAACAGCCACCGACAGCACGACGACGACCAGGGGTAGGGCGATTATTAGAATTGTGCCAGAAAAGTGGCGATCGCCCCACAGATATTTCCTTCGGTTTAGGACCGCGAATTAACGCCGTCAGCCGCATTCAAGGTGATGCTAGTTTCTGCGTCGAATTATTAACCAGTCGCGATGCCAAACGTTGTAACGAATTAGCCGAAGTTACAGAACTCGCAAACACCCGCCGCAAATCCTTGCAAAAAGATGTACAAGCCCAAGTAACACAAAAACTTACTCAATTAGATTTATCAACCACCAGCGTCATTGTCCTCGAAGATGCCCAATGGCCAGCCGGTGTATTGGGCTTAGTCGCTGGACAAGTAGCACAAGAAACAGGACGCCCGACGATTTTGTTAAGTACAGAGCAAGTAAAGAGAGATGAGGGAGATGGGGAAGCAGGGGGAGATGAGGGAGAAAATACTTCCTCATCCCCCTCATCCCCCTCATCCCCTCCCTTAGCCCGTGGTTCCGCCCGTTCGGTGAATTCCGTCGATTTGTATCAATTGGTGAAAGAACAAGCACATCTGTTGCACCGCTTTGGCGGACATCCTTTTGCAGCAGGTTTGAGTTTAGCGATTGAGAATATTCCTTTATTTACAGCAGCGATTAATCAGCAGTTACGGCAATCTTTGGGCGGTACAACTCTCACGCCAACGGTGCAAGCAGACTTAGTGGTAACAGTTGCAGATTTAGGGAAAGAGTTATTTTTAGAACTAAAATTATTAGAACCTTGTGGAATGGGTAACCCTGTTCCAAAATTGTTAATTCAAAACTGCTGGTTTGAAAATAGTTGGCATCGCAATCAGCAAGATTGGCAAGGAAAAAAGGTACAGTATATTAAAACTGAGTTTAATATTCGGGATGATTCAACTAGAAGTCCCTTTCCTGGTATTTGGTGGGGACACTACAAAGAAGAATTGCCCATAGCAAGGTGTGATTGTGTTGCAGAACTTGACTACAACACCTTCAAAAAACGCTATGAAATAAGATTAATTGCTGTGCGCCAAAGTGAAAACTCAGCATTCAATACTCAGCACTCACCATTTATCCTCGACTGGCGCAACCTCCCCACTCCCTACTCTGTAGAGACGCGATTAATCGCGTCTCTACAGAGTCCCCCACTTCTACTTGAACATTGTCCGACGAACTGGGATGATTTACGTCTATGGTTGCGGCGATGTTTTGCGACTACGTTTGATAATCAACAACAATTAGCGATCGCTTGGTCTAAACCCAATCACCAACCACCGAAAGAAATTTGGCGAACCTTGGTTGGGATTGCCAAATATCTCAGTCGTACCAATCAATTAGTCACCCGCACACAACTTTTAGATAAACTTGGAATTAGCGATCGCACCTTATTTTTAGGAATCAAAGCTTTAAAATATTGGGGATTCACTCTCACAAGACAAGACCGTGATTTGCAATTCACATGGAATCCCAGTAATGTCTTTGAAACCAACGGCGATGCAGCTGTTGCACAATTTTTAGCTGCCATCAGCGAAGAACAATTTCAGCAAAACTACTTTGCCGAAGTGCCTTTATCAACTATTATTGCCATGATTAATAGTCAGTTTGTCTAACTATCTCTACAAGCTTCTGCACAATTGGGGATGTCTCGTTTTTTCGCCAAATCATCGCAATGCCAACTTTTGGGGTAGATTCTTGTACACTTTTATAAACTACCCCAGTCCGTTGCAGATTTTGCAAAGATGCTGGCACGATCGCCACACCCATCTCGGCTGCTACTAAGCTGACAATTGTTTGCATCTGGATAGCTTCCTGGGCAACATTCGGACTAAAGCCTACTTGGTGGCAAAGACTGATAATTAAGTCGTAGAGTCCTGGTGCTAATATTCTGGGAAATAAAATAAACGGTTCATTGGCAAGGGATGTCAAACACACATCAGATTCATTCGCTAGCAAATGTGTTTCAGGTAGTGCCACCATCAGCGACTCTTGAAAAATTATTTCCCAACTAAATCTATTTTCTTCAACAGGTGGACGCACAAATCCTACATCCATTCGACCTTCTCGCAACCACTCTAATTGTTGATCTGTAGTTAGTTCGTGTAACTCTAAGCTCACACCAGGAACCAAACTACGAAAGGTTCGCAGAATATTTGGCAAAATATTATACGCGGTAGAACTGACAAAGCCAACCACTAACTGTCCAATTTCGCCCCGACTGGTTTGCTGCCCAAATTGGATTGCCTGTTGTAATTGCCTCATAATTTGCTGCACTTCACCCAGAAACACTTGTCCCGCTTCTGTTAACTGCACATTTCGTTTCGTGCGGTGAAACAGTTCAAAACCTAATTCCCCCTCTAGTTGCCGAATTTGTTGACTCAAGGGAGGTTGGGCAATATGCAAGCGTTCTGCCGCCCGCCCAAAGTGCAGTTCCTCTGCCAACATGACAAAGTAGCGCAAGTGTCGTAGTTCCATCTGTTACCTGAATTCATATCTTTTAAATATTAGTTAACATCAAAATATATATTGGACATCATTAAAAATCTTTTCTACTGTAGTGATTAGGCAGTCAAACAATTTTGGATTTTGGATTTTGGATTTTGGATTTTAGATTTTAGATTGACCCCATGCCTGTCCCTTGCGCGTTCCTGCTATTTAGGCAGGGGCTTGAAGAAAGAATTTTCAATTTTGAATTGAAAATCTAAAATTCGGTCATGAACTTCAAGCAGATGTTTGAGAATTGCTGAATCAACACATTGTAATTTCAGAGTTTATGAATAATATTTCGACACTCAATAATAGTTGGGATGCTTCCCTTTACGAAAATAAACACGCCTTTGTCTGGCAATATGGCGAAGACTTATTCCAATTACTTAAGCCCCAGCCAGGAGAATCGATTTTGGATCTCGGCTGTGGTACTGGACAACTCACTGAAAAAATTGCCCAAGCTGGTGCCCAAGTCTGGGGAATTGATAGCGCACCTGCAATGATTGAAAAGGCAAGAGAAAACTATCCCCATATCCGCTTTGATGTTGCGGATGCGACAAATTTTCAAGTTGAACAGCCCTTTGATGCTGTGTTTTCTAACGCTGTATTGCATTGGGTGAAACAAGCAGATAGCGCGATCGCCTCCATACATCAAGCCCTAAAACCCGGAGGGCGTTTTGTAGCAGAATTTGGCGGGAAAGGGAATGTTTTGGCGATCGCCACAGCTTTATCCAACGCCTTAGAAGCAATTAATATCCCCGCACAAGCCCTAAATCCTTGGTATTTCCCTAGCATTGGTGAATACGCCACCCTATTAGAACAGCAAGGCTTTGATGTCATCTACAGCACCCTGTTTGCTCGTCCAACTCCTTTAGCAGAAGGAGAAGCAGGTATGGCAAACTGGATTGAGATGTTCGCCAGCAGTTTTTTAACAGGACTTTCTGATGAGCAACAAATACAAGTAATTCGCGTCGTGGAGGAATATCTAAAGCCAACACTGTATCAACAAGGAACTTGGACAGCAGACTATCGAAGAATTCGCATCGTTGCCATTAAAATTTAGCTTGTGCGAATTTTGACTGATATCTTAATTACAAATTAGTATCAGCTATGCATATACCCAAATTGTGCGAACAGCAGACATCATTTTTATTACTACTAACCATTACCCTCACAGCTTTACTAGTCCCCCCCTCACTAGCGCAAACACCCCCAATACCGTCGCCTTCTAGTGCGCCTTTAGAACTAGATTTATTGACCAACCCAAAAGACTATGTAATCACAGCTAACACCATTAACCCAGCACGATTAACCGTTCCCAGTTTATGGTGGGCGCAACAAAATTCTGAAAAAAAGCTATTGGATAATTGGATAGCATATCCAGCTTTTGATAAAGAACCTGCGCGAGTTGATTTAATAGTCAATCAGCAAATTTGGAGCTTATTAGACTATGTACAGCGCTATGATTTTGTCAATCGTTTAGGTAGCACTGCACGAAACTTTAGTTACAATGTGCGGGTATTTAATTATCAAAAAGAATCCTTAGGAACCTACACTTGTAACTTTAGTATCAGTCCAGCTTTATGCAGTATTCAGATGGGTAATCAGAACAAGATAGGGTTAGGGCGTTCTTTATAGAGAGTAGGGAGTTACGAATTAAGAATTAGAAGATGGGACAGGGCAAACCCATCTTTTTTATTAAGATGTAGACAAGATGACCATACTCAGTGTTACCAAGCCCTAATAAGTTATATCAGGTTTGGTTGAATTTATAATTAGGATTGACGCAAAGATGGCGAGACGCGGAGAGTTTTGAATTATAAGTCATTATCCGAACTTGATATTAGAGGTGGAGCATTATGAGAATTTTAATAGTTGAAGATGACGATCGCATTGCTAAACCATTAGCCCAGTATTTAAGACGACAACACCATATTGTAGATATAACAAGTGACGGACTTGAGGGTTGGGAATGGTCTCAATCAGGATTATATGAGCTAATTTTATTAGATTTAATGCTTCCTAAATTAGATGGAATCACTCTGTGTCAACGTTTACGTGCTGCTTCATCTAATGCTCTGATTTTAATGCTGACAGCACGAGATACAACAGGCGATAAAATTATTGGACTAGATGCTGGTGCTGATGATTACTTAGTCAAGCCATTTGACTTAAAAGAGTTAGCAGCACGCATCAGAGCGTTATCACGAAGAAGTCCAGAGATTCGCCCACCAATTTTAATCCGAGGTGATTTGCAATTAGATCCATCAACCCAACAGGTTACTTATGCAGGGAAAATTATATCATTAACTCCTAAAGAATATATGATATTAGAATATTTTTTGAGAAACCCAAATCAAGTTGTGACTCGTTCAGTAATTCTTGACAAACTATGGGAATTTGATAAATCTTCCGGAGAAGGAAGTATAAAAACTCATATTACAAATTTGCGGAATAAACTCAAAGCATCTGGAAGTTCAGAAGACTTGATTGAAAATATCTATGGTATGGGTTATCGCCTAGTAGGTAAGTAAAATATTTTAATCAAGATTTTTATTGGTTAACTAAATTAGACCTCTTGCAAAAGTCCTTCTTTGTGTTCTCTTCTGGAGCGCGGCAGTCGCTCATGGGGGAAAGCCCCTTCGCGAAGCGTCTCGTAGAGAAGACCGCGCTGCCTTGCCTCTGCGTGAGATAAAAACTTATTTATGCAAGAAGTCTCTTATATTTAGATCGGCGGACATTTAAGTTAATAGCTAATAATTTTATAGTCATAAAAATGTGTTTAAAAAAATTCGATATCGCTTATTATTGTCTTGCTTAGCAGTATTCGTATCACTGTTAGGAATCTTTGCGATCGCAGTCCGAATTACTTTCACTCGCAGTCTGAGTAAACAAATAACAGATAAACTCACAGCCATAGGGCAAGGTGCGGCTGTAAATGTAGAATTTGAAAAAGGTCACCTAACAGTTGAAAGTGATTTTCGTCCACAAGACCTCGTTGCTCATCATCAAACATTGCAGTGGTTTGATAGTCAAGGAAATTTGATTACCCAGCAAGGAAAAACTGTCTTAAATTTACCCTTGTTACCAAACCAAATGGTACAAATTCAGACGGGTAAAGTGCCTATTCAAGCAGTGACAGTACCAATTATTGCTAGCGATAATGGTGAATTAGTTGGCTATGTGAGAGTAAGCCAATCTTTAGAAGAATTTGATGAAACTCTTGAAAAACTGGACTGGGGATTAGGGGGTGGAATTATTATAACTTTGGTTCTTAGTGGTATTAGTGGAATTTTACTAACTCGGCAAGTAATGAAACCCATTGAGGAGAGTTTTCAAAGACTTAAACAGTTTACTGCTGATGCTTCCCACGAACTACGTAGTCCGTTAATGGCTATCAAAATTAATGCTGAGTTACCACTACAATATCCAGAAGAAATCGGGCCAAAAGATGCAGAAAAATTTCAGGCGATCGCTAGTGCTACTAACCAGATGACTCGCCTGACAGAAGACTTACTGTTTTTAGCACGTACCGATCAAGTTCCGAATGGGAATTTGGATATTCTCAATTTAACTTCAATTTTAGAAAACTTAGTGCTACTTTATAAACCTCAAGCAGAAGTCAAGCAAATTAATTTGATATCTCAGTTAATTGAGAATTTGTACTTGATTGGTGATTCAGTTCAACTGACACGACTGTTTTGTAATTTAATTGAAAACGCGCTTTATTACACACCATTAGGAGGCATAATTGAAATCAAAACCACTCGTGTCGGTTCCCACATATATGTCAACGTACAAGATACAGGCGTGGGAATTGCACCAGACCATATTCAGAAGGTTTTTGAGCGTTTTTGGCGAGCAGATCAGTCTCGTTCCTATTGGTCAGGTGGTTCTGGTTTAGGGCTGGCGATCGCTCAAGCCATTGCTCAAAATCACGGTGGATTAATTAGTGTTACGAGTCAGTTAGGAGTTGGTAGTTGTTTTACTGTGCGTTTACCAGCTTCATAAACATTACTTTTTATGAATCTTAAAATGACGTAGCAAATACCAGAATACAGCTACATTCACTAAAAATACTATCAACTTTATGATTGTTATTCCTTTAATTAACTCAAATATTTCTGGAGGGATACTAATGCCAACTAGTACCAACACCAACAGCGTTGCCCAAGATTTTTCATACCATAAACCAACTGCTTCAATTGCTGTTACAATAGCATAAGCTCCAGCAGCTATGCCGCTAAACTTGAGTTTTGTCGGACTAATATTGAGAATTTTATCTATCAGCCATTCAATAATTGTCAATTTAGTTTCTAAAATATAAGATTCCGAAAATATAGCTAAACTCTGATGATTTTTTAGGGTAAATAGCAAAGCTATAGATGTAACAGCTAATAGGGAAGCAACAAACGCCTTGTAAATTACAATTGCTAATAAACCAGGTGGACGCTTAGTTTTCAATTAACCTCTCCATATTGTTTAAACTTTTGGTTATAATTACCCAGTTTCTACAAATTAGGGATTGATGAAGATAACCTTCATCAATCCCCATGTCGTATATGTTTACCTAGTCTACCCTACAAAAGTTTATTCCGTAACCTCTGTTGAGGTAATGTGATTTCAAGTTGCCTAGTCACTTAGCATCATCATTGGTTTGGCGATCGCCATCACTAGTTTCTTTAACTTGAATACTACTCTTGGGGCGAGTCGCTTCATTCTTCTCATCTTGTTGGTTGCCATTCTCAGCGTAGAGAACCTTGCCATTACCAGCATCAACCTTAACATCTTGCTGACCAATTTCTACAGCATAAACTAAGTTGCCATCTTCATTTTCGAGTTTGACACTTTTCGCCTTACCTCCTACAGATGTTTCAGCTGCTTGCTGTGCTTGTTGTGCTGTAATTTTAGCTAGCGGTTGTAGTTTTGCTGCTTCTTGCTGTTCTTGTGCATCGTCGTTGGTTTCACCGTCACCATCACTGGCTTCAGCAACTTGGGTAGCACTATGATGCTTACCTACAATTGCTACGAAAGATAGTGGTTGTTTTGCAGACACAATTCTCGACAATCCAGCAAATACCAAAGTACCAACAACAGCTGCTGCCAAAATAATTTGCGTTGAACTTTTCATACCTCTAAAATCCTTTGAAGCCTGGGTTTGTATTTTCACAGTAGGCAATAAAAGTCCAGAACTAGTCAAGATTAGTTTTAGTTGAATAAATTTAATATCAAATAATTAAATTAACTTTTTATTAGATATTTCAGCTATTTTTAGTGCCTCTATCAGGATAAAATTCAGTTTTCAATCAAATCTTGACTATTCCTTGACTTTTGCTGTGTAAAGTATAATCACTCAGGAATTTATGAAAACACAGCTAACTTTAAGATGTGATGTCATCTCACTTTTACCGAAAAATCAAGAAAGATAAAGATCATCAAAAAGATGTTAAACAGCGTTACATAAATTACAATTTTCTTCTAGATTATTAAGCTTCTGACAATCACGCTAAGTAAAACTGCAAGTTCCAATAAATTACGATAACACAACAATAAGTAAGAGAAAAATGAGTAAAATTCCGGCAATCACTGCGTTCTTTTGGATCATGAAGATATGTGCAACTACTTTGGGAGAAACGGCAGGAGACCTTTTATCAATGACGCTAAATGTGGGCTATGCAATTAGCTCCATTATATTGATTGGACTGTTTTTAACTACTCTTGTATCTCAATTGATATGGAAAAGCTATAACCCGTTGCTTTATTGGACTGTCATTCTTTCAACCAGCACAGCTGGCACAACAATCTCAGATTACATGGATCGTACTTTAGAGCTGGGCTACGCTAAAGGAACTATGATTTTAGTCTCTATTCTCTTGGCTATTTTGGCATTTTGGCGATTCAGTGTTGGCTCTCTATCTGTTACTAACATCAAAACGCGTAAAGTAGAGTTGCTTTATTGGACTGCAATTCTATTTTCAAATACTTTGGGTACTGCCTTGGGCGATTTTCTAGCCGATAGTTCTGGACTTGGATTTGTAGGAGGAGCATTCCTAATTGCTGGTTTGCTTGCCTTGGTATTGGCAGCACATTATTTTACTCAATTTTCCCCAGTTATGTTGTTTTGGATTGCGTTTGTCTTAACCCGACCATTTGGTGCAACCTTGGGGGACGTTCTGACAAAACCACATGCAAAAGGTGGTCTCGATTTTGGTACTATCGGCTCATCTATAGTCCTTGTGTCTATACTTGGAGTCTGTATCCTGTTCACAACTCTAAAGCAGAAAAGACTGACAGTTGCTAGGCCTTCTAACGATGAATGAGATTAAAGTATGCTCCGACAAATTTCTAATTTCTGGTTGCACCATATACATCCTCGTTTAGCTCCCTTAATTGCCACAATTGGTATTGTTGGACTTGCTACTTGTCTGCTCATCCTTTTTGTTTTAGCAAAACTGGCTGAAGAAGTTTTGGAGCGAGATGCTTTTGCATTTGATACTACTTTTCTGTTGTGGCTACATCAGTTTGCCAATCCAAATTTAGATAATTTAATGCTGTTTATTACAAATCTTGGTAATCCTAATACAGTCATAATAGTTGCAGCCCTTACTCTCTTGTTACTTTGGTGGCGAAGTTGCCGAGAAGAAGCGAAAGTTTTTGTACTTGTTTGCTTGGGAGGATTAATTTTAAATACAGGACTAAAGTTGTTTTTTTCTAAACCTCGTCCGGAACTGTGGCATCGTTTAATTTCTGAAAAATCTTTTAGTTTTCCCAGTGGTCATGCATTAGGTTCTATGGTGCTTTATGGTTTTATTGCTTACGAGTTGGCAACTCACTATCCTCAGTTTGCTAAAGTTATTTACACTTTAATAGTTATTTTAATTGCTGGTATCGGTATCAGTCGCTTATATTTAGGAGTCCATTGGCCTACTGACATAATTGCAGGTTATGGAGTCGGTTTTCTGTGGCTGATGATATGTATTACAATGCTTAAACTGCAAAGATTAAGGTAGCAAAAGTTAGTTGATTAAATTGTATCAACCTCTAATTTTATAACTCTCATTTACAATATAGCGTTTCCCGACAAACGTGAGGTACACCTGTAGGGGCACGGCACTGCCGTGCCCCTACAGGTGGCGATATAATGTTGTACCGCATCTGAATGAGAACCGCTATATCCTATTTTCTTTAGATGGGTTGGCGCTGGGGATAAGGAGCCAGGGGAGCAGAGGGGAGGATCTTCTTCCCTATCCCTGTGCCTCTTCCCCATGCCCAATTTCCCATTCCCCATTCCCCATTCTAATTAAACTTTAATTTTGGCAAACAAAGATTCATATTGTTTAGTTGCTGATGGAGATAACGGAAGTAAAAATTCGCTTCTATCTAAAACAGAGGTATCGCTTTGTAATAAACTCCTGAATGGTTTCTGAATATCAGAAGCCGTAATATTTGTAGAAATTGGTGAATTACTTTTGGTTAGTAGAGAAATTTGCTTAGCGGTGTTTGTTTGCCAACAAAAATCAATCCATTGATCTGATAAAGTATTTGTAGCAATACCTGCGGGACGTACCCATAAATCTGACCAAATTGCCGTTCCTGACTGGGGAACAATCGCCACAAGTTGCGGATAACGTCCCAGAATAGGTAGCACATCGCTTGACCAACCAACTGCTAGCCAAGTGTCTCCCATAATTAGAGGTTCTAAGTAGTTAATAGAACCATAGAACTTCACTTGTTGGTTTAATGTCTGTAATTCCTTTTCCAAGTCTGGTACTTGGTCAAGATTTTCTGTATTGTAAGATTTTCCTAATTTCTTTAAAACTAAACCAATGACTTCTCGTGGTTGATTAAGTAAGGAAATACGCCCCTCCAAGCCATCTCGCCACAAATCACTCCAATCTTTGGGCGTCCATCCCAATTTTTGTAACTTGTCGCGGTTATAAACAATCACCGTGCTACCCCAGCGATAAGGCGCACCCCATACCTTTCCTTGGGCATCTAGATTACCTTGGTCATTGCGCGTTACCAATTTTTTCCACCTTTCATCCAAAGTAGACCACTGCTTTAATTGGTTTCCTTGTGAGTCTTGCAGTGGTTGAATTAATTTCTGCTCAATAGCTGCTTTTAGCCAATAATCTCCCAATGTCACTAGGTCAGCTGGAGGAGTTTTGCGATCTTGCCTAAAGGGTATAAAACGACTCCATCCTTGCTCATCAGTGGCTTTTGGTTTCTGCTGCCAATTTTGTAATTGCCCAAATAAATCCCGTATTTGCACCACAGGAGCAAACTTCAACTCGACTTTTTGCTGCAAACCTTTGTGGAATTGATTAACTACCTGACCTGGTATCGAACCTTTTAATAACTGTACTTTGAATTGAGTCTGGTTGTTTCCACTACAGCCAAAAAGCAGTTGTGAAATTGTCAGTGTACCAGTACCTAGCAAAAAAGACCGTCGATCCATTGATTTTGGATTTGAGATTTCTGATTATACCTATATTAAGCAGAGATTCACAGACAATGACTGTCTCAAAAGTAGAGTTTTAAAATTTTAAGCATTTTTTGTTGGTAATAACGATAAATTTGAGCATTTGACTCAAATTAGCGAGCTTTTATGCCAATCACTACCTTAAGATTAATTTTTCTCAATAATTTTCCTTAGTTGTACTTGTGCTAAATCTTTACTTAATATTTAGAAGTAATGATTTAAATGTCACATTGCCACAAAAAATATGAATACTTAAATAATCCATAAGTATCGTTAAGATTCTCAGTAAATTGAATAACATAGAATCTAATGTGCCAATGAGAGTATTGAATGGAGCCATTACAAAAGCAAATCCTGATTTTGAGCCAAAAACTGGATGCCCTCTGCCAAGTGATTGAGCAGCTTGACATTAAAGTAGCTCAAGCTTTTTCAGAGTGTTCCTTAGCGAATACACAAGCAAAGGATAATTATCAGGAATATAGTGGTACTGGAGGCAACCAGTTAAAAGGACGTATCAGTTCAAATTCGGCAATGGAACACAAGGATGTATTAACAGATGGCATTTATTTAGACATGCACCGTCAAGGTGGAGATAACAACTTAACACCAGAAATTCAAATACAACGACTAACAGCGCAATTAACAGCAGCATACAATCGCATTGCTGCCTTGGAAGAACAATTACTTAGAGAAAGAATTCATTAAAAGAGAAGTCAGAATTCAGAATCGGCTACGTCCCGCTGCGCTAACAGAATTCAGCAATGCTTAAAGTCAGGGATTTTGAGCGATTGCCTGGAAACGCCACAGTTGAAAATTTGGTGTGGTGTTTTACCGTTTATACTTCTACGTGGAAGCAAGCTACATTCACCAGTTGTACTCCAATTCAATTTATTTTTCTGACTATTAACTCCTGAATTCTTTCTTGTTAATTTAGTCAATATTCGTGAGTTAAAATATTAACCGGAGCTTTATAAGTTTCCGGTTTTACTATTGGTAATTAACCAAGCTCAGCCGTTCAAGTTGGGCTTCAATGGCTGTTAAAAGTTGGTGTTGCTGCCAATCTTGGCTAAGATGAGCAGCTATGCAAGCTGCTCCAGCACCCATACCTTCTTTGACAAAGCCCTGCTCATAAGCTCTCAGTTGGGGATAACGAGAATCAGTAAAGTTGAGAGCAGTTGCTAACAGAGGAGGAGTTTCTGTAATCTGAGTTGAACTGTCTTTACCTATGCTCAAGGCTAAGTCAACAGTAGCGCCAGTAGGATCTTCTGCTACCCAGCGAGTTGTACCCACAACTACTTCTTCTGGTTGCCATGATAAAGCGTAAGCTTGAGCGATCGCACTCATTAGCGCATAAACCGCCAGCATTTGCGTCCCACCAGCCAGCAGAACACCACAATTACGACTAGCAGCGATCGCCATTCCAGCCACCACCACTTGCATCGGATCGCCCACGGCGGCAACGAGTTTTAGAGGATCTACAGAATTTGGGATTTTAGATTTTGGATTTTGGATTGGAAATTGGAAGTTTATCTCCCCTTGTTCCCTGCTTCTGGTCATCTTTTCCAGCCCAGCTTGCACTAGTGCCCACTTTTGGGCGTGGTTACAAACAGGGTGGCTACTGTTAACTTTTCCGGCAGCTTCTATGCCTAAACCAGTTAAAATTGCCAGAGCAGTTGTAGTGCCTCCAACGACGCATTCACCGATAATCAAATATCTTTGTTGGATATTGGCAGCAAGGCGTTCTCCCCAAAGTAGCCCTTGTTCCAGCAAGTAATGTACCGTTGTGATTTCCATAGCATTCCCTCCACTTAAACATTTAGCAGGAGTGCCACCCAAATCAATTACTGGTACAGCAGGAGCCTGAGGTAAGCCAGCATTAAACAAATGTACTGGTATTTTTAGTGACTCAAAGACAGCGCGAGAAATCAACACAGGCGAAGCGCCGGCCGCCAACGGTGGTAAGGGATATTGGGGTTTATGTTCTGCGCCATAATACAAAAACTCGGCATCAGCACAAGCAGTATATTTCCGATCCTCTGGAGTGCGACCGGCTGCTGAAATCCCTGGAATCAAACCGGTTTCAGTAAATCCTAAAACACAAGCAAATACAGGTAGATAACCACGATACCGTCGCAGCCATTCTTCACCCTGTTCTTTTTGAGTATAAATACGAATTTGGGAATTGGGCATGGGGCATGGGGCATGGGGAGATGAGGGAGATGGGGAGATGGGGAGATGAGGGAGATGAGGGAGATGGGGAGATGGGGAGATGGGGAGATGAGGGAGAAATAACTAATGACTAATGACTAATGACTAATGACTAATGACTAATGACCAATGACTATCCTTCATAATCCATGAGGACTTGTACCCAGTGTGGTGGGCGGGGAATGGGGTTGCCCAGGCGGTCAAAAAGCAGCCATGCAGCTAGGTGTACTACAAACAGGTAGATAAAGTTGTTGAGTAGAATCAAAGCGATCGCGCCTATTTGAATCAAAAACACACTGGGACTCGCCAATAAACTCAACTTTAGAAATACCCACTCGATAAACTCAGTCACCTGGGTAATCACATAAACCCAGAGGTCTTCACCTGATAACACAGATAATAACCACAACCGAAAAAAGACTCCCAAAGTACCCAGCAGGGTACCCAAGGTGATGGAAATTATCCAGGGAACACGACGACGATACCACGTCGCACCCAAAAGCACGCCCATAAAGCCGTAGGGCATGACAAATAGCAAACTGCGGGCTGGCCCCATCAGTACCGTCAACAGCAACCCAGAAGTGAGTGCTGCCATCCATGCTGCTCGTTTGTCCCAACGAAGATAAACTAGAGCGATCGGTACTGGAAAAAATATCCGCAAAACTGGACCTAAAGGAAAGTAAAAATTAATAAACCAAATCAAGCTAGCAGTACTGGCTAAAAAGGCTGTTTCCACCATCCTCAAGGGGATATCAGCCTTGAGGTGAGGACGGCTTAACTCTTGTTTGTCTAACCAGCGATCGCCAGCAGTTTGAGATTCTGGTGATGGTTCGTCCTCTGGCTCATCCGGCAGAGAATTTAAAATGCTCATATTTTGACAAGTTTTAAACTATCATCCTTTCCAAGGCTGACATATCGGGAATACAAATAATGTCTTGATCCCGTTTAATCAAGCCTTTTCTTTCTAGTTTTGTCAATACCCGCGTCACCGTTTCCCGTGCCAGTCCGCTCAAACTACTCAATTCCCGATGAGGTAAATTGGGGATTTCAGTTCCTGTTTGCCCTTTTTTTCCCTGTCCTTCTGCCAAAAACAGCAATGTATCTGCTACCCGTGACTGACTATGAGATTCCCGCAAACGTAATCGCCGATTCACTTGCTGTAAGCGCTCTGCCATTAGTGTTGCTAATCGGAGTCCTGCCAAAGGTTCCTTTTTAAGTAAATTGCTAAAATCTGAAGCAGGCATACTGCCAATTACCGTTGGGGTCAGGGTAATCACATCAGTAGTTCGACGTTTTTCACTTAGAACCGCCATTTCACCAAACAATTCCTCTTTGCCAAGAATATTCAGTGTTACCTCTTTCCCTTCTAAATTATAAGTACGAATTTTTACCCATCCTTCTCTGATAAAATACACAGCACCACCCCAGTCATTTTCTAGTACGATCACTTGATTAGCTGGGTGAGTGCGGGTTACAAGATGGGTAAGGGCTGTTTCCACAATTGCTTCTGGCAAACCCTCAAAAAAGCAGGGCACATATCGGTCTTCCATTAGGGCATTTTTATTCAAGCTGCTATATACACACGACATACAAGAGCATTCTTTTAAGCCTAAGCTATCAAAGCACAGCCACCTTTTAACAATAAAAATAACCTATGCTACACAAGAAAAGCGATAATAGCGTTTTTCTAAACAATTTTTACCTATGGGTTAAATAGGGTAAAAGTTTTGCAAAAACTAGTTACAGGCTGTTGAAGTATGACTTAGAGACTACCTGTGCTGTAAACTTGATTACTCTTGGTTACTTAAAAATATAGGCAAACAACATTCATCATACTCAAGCTAGTAAATTATTGCTCACATATTTTAGCGGTTTTGAGCAATCAAGCTAAGCTTGTTAAACAAACACTGACTGAAGATTGCCACTCCCCCCAGTAATCCATAACATAATGACAGTCACAAATCCAAGTAGCGGCTCCTGCCACTCAAAACTTCTCTTATGGGAGACGCTGTGCGTAGCTTGCTTCCCCGTAGGGGCACGGTGACTGTAAAGTAATTGTCACATCAGTTGACATAAAGTTCTAGTTAAGGTAAATAAAAGTGACTTCCAGTGCAGATGAAATTCAAAAGCTGATTGCAGACATTGACAACTTACTTGCCAGTGGTGGTAAGCGCCTGTCTAGGTTTTTTCCTGGTCAGGGACAAGAACCCAAAGAGGTTTTAGAACGAATTCGGGACTTTTTGGTGAGGCTACAAGAAAAAGAAGCATTAGAAGGCGGTATCCAAAATCAATCTTTGAGAGAACCGCCAACGCGTTTATTAACAAAATTTAGCGATCAAAGGCATAACCAGCTTTTATTACCACCATCCGAACCTACTCAAGAATACAGTACCGTTGAGGCAGGGGAATTAAAAACTGAATTTTCCAAATTGATACAGCCATTACGAGCCGAATTAGAAGGACTATTGCAAGAACGAGCCAGTCTCGTCCAAGAAATTCGGCAGTTAGAACAAAAGCGATTGCAAAACTACTCCCTGGCGCAGCAGTTGACAAACCAAGAGCAGATGATTACCGACTTTTTACAGGTACTCATGAGTCGCCTTGTGCCAACTTTAACGCCATTGGTAGGACAAACTTCAGCAAATTCCCCCAGTTCTTCAGCAGGAAGCGATCGCCCAAACTCACAACCAGTATCTTTTGGAACTCAACCTTTTTTAGAATCCCCAGAGCGTGTAGAGCAGTTAACACAGCTGGCTCAGGAATTAGATCGACGCCTACTATCCCTAGATGGAACGGTGAATGTTGTTTTTGAGGCATTACAGCGCAACATTAACACTTATTACGAGTCTTTATCCCAAGCACTGGCAAGAATGCACAGCAAGGGAATGCAGGGCGAACAGTTGATGGCCAGCTTTCTTAACAATTTGACCCAGTATTTGCAGCAACAATCCCCTAGTTCCCAGTCATCTCTTCTGGAAGGAGAAGCTGAAACACCACCTGCATCATCGGCTCACCCAACTGATATCGATGCTGAATTTCCACTTCCACTTTTAGAGCTGATACAGCCAGAAACTTCAGCAATTAATCCTGAGCAACAAACTACTACCCTCACAGAAGATTTAGATGCAGTGCTGTTGCAGCTTGGCTTAGACTCGTCTCAAGCTTCCGAAACTCCAGCTGAATTACCAGAAGATATTTCTGCGTTAATTACTGATGAAGTAGACCAACTTTATGCCAGCTTGTTTGGTACTGGTAGTGATTCATCAAGTTCTGTTACAACTCCCCCATCAACTTTGAATACCCCTGAGGAGACATTTGTTGTCCCCCCGACTTTTGATTCTGGGGTTGTGACATCTGATACATCTTTGGAAAAGTCAGACACAGATTTTTTCGATCTCAGCAATGCTCAGGATGCTGTAGAAACTACAGATTCAGAGGAAGGACTATTTTTTGCAGATGATACTGACGTAGCCTCGCTATCAGAAATTTCCGCAGCAGAGAGTTTGCCTGTGGAACTCAGCACTCAGCCAGAAGTTGCTGATACAATTAGCACCTTAACTGATTTATTACCTGAGGTAGGTAATGAACAGCAACTTCTGGAAATGCCATCGGCTGTGAATAATGCCACAGCGACAGCACCAGTCACTCCAGAAATACCAGAAATTGAGTTGGCAAAGTTTGCCGAAGGTATCGCCACAGATGCTACAAGCGATCGCCTTGAACCCTCTTTAGATAACTATATTCCAGCTTCGCCACAAGAAAACCTACTTTCTTTAGAGTCAAATCAGGCTCCAGTCATTCCTGATATTTCCTTAGATGAAGAACAGTTGCAGCAATTAGACCTGGATTTGGCTAATTTCGATCGACAGCTGAATTCTGAATTGCAACCAGCTAGTAACTTAGATATTTCTCAGGAATCTGTTGCTAAAATCCAAGACACAATCCCCACAATTTCACCTGAACAAGGGCTAGAAAATCTCCAAATAGCAACCAACAATCTGGCAGTTACCCAGCTAGAAACTAACTTAGATTTAGAACCAAAAACTGAAAAAAAAAAGCAAGAGACAACTCCTGTTTCGGAAAGTTACTTACCTCCCAATTCCAACTCGATAAACAATATAGAAGTTGCATCCAAGGTTCTGGAATCAGTCTGGTATTTAGGAATTGATTTGGGTACAACAGGAATTTCCGCTGCATTGTTAAATAGTTCTTCTTTGGTTGTACATCCTATCTACTGGTCAGCAGAAAACCCACCGGGAACAAGTTCTTTTGGGCAATCGTTTCGTTTACCAACAGAGGTTTATCTGCCAACAGCTTCTGTACCCCAGGGTGAAAATGAAAGTATCGAAGCACATGAACACACAACACCTGCCGCTGTTGCCCAAGATAAGAATCCTGCACCACCCAACTCCACAGCAGATTCAACAAACAATCTTTATTCGGCGCAGTTGAAACCTTATTTACAAGTAGCCATTCCCTACAAGAGTGAACGCCAAAAATGGGAACCTGTTTTGCAATTAAATGAATTTTCGGCAGGGCCTTTAATTTGGGTTGTGCGATCGCTCTCTAAGCTGCTGTTAACTCTCAAGCGCGATCGAGCTAGTACCACTCCTAGTTTAATGGCTGCTGCTGTTGGGATTAGCGAACAAAATTTTCCTCAGATTATTAATAATATTGCTGGTGTAATTTGCACTTGTCCATCTAGTTGGTCAGAACAATATCGCTTCAACGTCAGAGAAGCTGTACTCACTAGTAAGCTGATCCAACATCCCCAGCAAGTCTTTTTTGTCGAAGAAGCAATCGCTAGTCTACTCCCGGAACTTGATGCTGCTAACGGTGAGCAAATAAAATTAAAATTAAACCAAGATGAAGATTCTCATCCTGCAAAAACCAGCGAAAATTCCCTTGTGGGCAACACCCTTGTCATTAATATTGGCGCAGCTGCTACAGAAATGTTGCTAGTCGATGTACCAGAAACCCTAGCCCAATTGACATACAATGATTTCATGCTGCACAGTTTTGCTTATGCTGGCAAGGGAATTGAACAAGACATTATCTGTCAGCTGCTTTTGCCACCGAAATCTCGCCAGTCACGTTTAGAAAGCGAAAGCGAGAGTAAAACTGCCACCACTAATCCCTGGCAATGGCAACCGTCAATTCCCGGTTTAGACCAAATGCATTGGCAGAGTTTGGGATTGGAAGAATTAGAACTACCCAGAGTTGGCGAACCGGATATCACGGCTCGAATTCATCTCCAGCAACGTCTAGAAAGTTCCTTGCTGGGACAGGCGGTATTAGATGCAGCACTGGCTCTGAAGCTGATTTTACAACACCAAGACACTTTTACCTTGGAATTAGCCGATCAGCGATGGATTTTACGGCGAAGAGACTTAGAAAGCCAAGTATTTATCCCCTTTGTCCGCCGTTTGAACCGCGAACTGAACAAATTATTGGTAGCTCGTGGTATTCCCACAGAAGCAATTAATCAAGCTATCCTCACTGGTGGAGTAGCTTGTATCGGGACGGTGAACCGTTGGCTACGGCAAAAACTCCCCAGCGCGAAAATTATTCAAGATTTATATCTCGGCGAAAACGGCGCTCCTAATTGCAGTCGAGTTGCCTATGGTTTGGCGATGCTACCTTTGCATCCCCAGATATTAGATATACCCAGACAACAATACACTGATTATTTCCTGTTTACAGAATTGCTGCGTCTGCTACCAGATCGACCCTTAGCTTTCGGTGAAGTTATCCAGCTATTTGAGGGTCGTGGAATCAATACCCGCAGTTGTCAGCAACGCCTGTTGGCTTTTTTGGAAGGTGAATTACCTTCCGGTTTGATACCTTCAGTCATAGACTCAACCTGGCTCACCCAGACTTCCCAAGAAAATCCTGACTATCAGGCGATCGCCACTGCACCACTTTTTGAAAAACAAGGCAGTCTCACCTATCGTCCCAATTCCCAACAACTTTTGTCTTTGCGTCGCTATCTCGATGCAATTAAGGCTAGCAATCAGCAATCACTGGAAGAACCATACACGGTAAATTTTGCCCTAGAGGTTCATAATTAAGGTTACTGCCGCTACGCAAAAATCAAAAGTAGCCGCATTGTGAGTAAACAATAGTTTTACCAAAGAAGAATTCAGAATTCAGGAGCCAGAATCCAGAATGGATTCTGTGTGACTGGATGGAGAATCGAGGTTTAAAGCCCCCGATTTGAAGACGCTCTCGGACTCGCTCTAAGCGTTGCCATGCCGAACGCGAGTGCGTCTCCAAAGGAGAAGGCTTTACGCTTCGCTATCGTGGAGAAGAAAAAATTCTTTCCGATTGTTACCCCTGACTTCAGGTATGGGGTATTCTGAATTCTGAATTCTGTCTTCTGACTCCTTCTCATTCAAAAAATTTATAGTCGTGCATTATAGCAATATTTTTGGTACCATACAGCAAAATACTGAAAATTTACAATTTGTCTGGTTAATTGAAAGATTCTGTAAACTTTAGGTTTTCGGTTTTTTTCTAGTTATAGTTTTGTGTATGTTAGCACTCAGTAGAGGCGACAAAAACATTAAAAGTCCTACAAAGATTATGTCGATGTCTGCACTACTGATGCAAAAATTCCTGTTGTAGATCGGCTAACTCTTGTGATTTATTTTTATTCCCTTGATTGCTCGCAACAGCCGTCACATCCCTCAACTGTAAGCTTGGCAAAACGATTAATTGACATTGTTGGAGCCATTGTCGGGCTGATTATTACATTTGTTGTAGCGATTGCCGTAGCAGTTGTTACCTTGATTTCCGATCGCAATCCAATATTTTATTCTCAAATTCGCTGCGGTTTGAATGGAAAACCTTTCCGGATATGGAAATTCCGTTCTATGGTTATGGATGCCGATAAACTCAAGCATTTAGTTGAAAATCAAGCCAAAGGTCACATCTTTAAATCTGTTGACGATCCTCGAATTACTCCTGTGGGTAAATTTTTGCGGCGTACTAGCTTAGACGAATTTCCACAATTTTGGAATGTTTTGCTAGGGGACATGAGTTTAGTCGGTACTCGTCCACCAACTCTCGATGAAGTCAAGCATTACGATGCACACCATTGGGATAGATTGCGAGTCAAACCAGGCATTACTGGAGAATGGCAAGCTAATGGCCGCTCAAGCATTACAGACTTTGAAACTATTGTCAAGATGGATATAGATTATCAACGTAAGTGGTCTGTAACTTACGACTTGAGTCTAATTATAAAAACAATCTGGGTAGTTTTGAAAAAGACTGGTGCTTATTGAATTTGTCATTAGTCATTGGTTATTGGAAGTGTGGAGTTAGGAGTTAGGAGTTAGGAGTTAGGAGTTAGGAGTTAGGAGTTATTCTCCCCCTGCCTCCCCTGCCTCCCCTGCCTCCCCTGCTCACCCTGCTCCCTCATCTCCCTCATCTCCCTCATCCCCGCGTCTCCCACTCTCCGCGTCTTCTTCACCCCTTGACTCCGCTACCAGTTTCCGTGGGTACTATGTAACGTTGTAAAAACAAAAATAGTAATAATACAGGGGCGATCGCAATTACAGAACCGGCTGCTACCAAACGCCAATCAAGGGAAAATGTACCTGCTAGCTTAGCGACTCCCAAGGGAAGAGTGTATAAATTTTCGTCTTGGATGACAATTAAAGGCCACAAAAAGTCACTCCAAGCACCGATAAATACAAAAATAGCTAAAGTTACTAAGGCTGGGCGAATTGCTGGTAACATCACATACCACCACAAACCTAACTCCGAGCTGCCATCCATACGGGCAGCTTCTTCTATTTCTTTGGGAACGCTCATGAAGGCTTGGCGCAAGAGGAAAATCCCAAATGCAGAAGCTAAGCTGGGAAAAATCATCCCTAAATAAGTATTTCTCAAACCCAACTGGACTGTCAAAATATAAAGAGGAATCATCACAATCTGGAAGGGAATCATAATCGTAGAGACAATGGCCACAAAAATCCAGTCTCGCCCCACAAATGATAACCTTGCCAAGGGATAGGCAGCTAAAGCGCAAAACAGCAGATTCAAGCCAACAGTCAGCACTGACACCAAGGTGCTGTTATACAAATATTGTCCAAAAGGTAAAGATTGCCAAACACTAGAAAAGTTATCCAGTGTAGGCGACGCGGGCAACAATTGTGGCGGCGACTGCAAGATATTTTCTGTAGGTGATTTTAGGGCTGTGCTGATTAGCCACAGTAAAGGAAAGAGCATCACCAGTGCGATCGCTCCCAATAACGTATACATTAGCAGAATTTGCGATCGTGGTTTTTTCGAGTTCAACATTTGATTAATAACTTCCGAGTTTTATAAATATTAATTTCTGACTAAGATAATTTTTTAATGTATTATTTATTTTTGTCAATTGGAATTAATAAATGTCTCAATACTATTGCTGAGTAGCTGCCTTTCTTCATAGGTAAAACTTCTATAACATTCATTTAGAGGTAGATTATTGCCTGATGCTAATTTTAGATTAAATCGATAAACTTTACCATCTTCACCATCACCTTCTTCTATTTGGAAACCTACAACTTGACTTAGCGGATATTGAATTACTTGAGTACTAAACCATTTGTAATTAGTTATTTTTACAATATTAATTTCTTTATCCAAAGTGTAATTGCTAAATGGGACAACTGCTAGTATCAAAAAAGTAACTATGCCAAATAAAATTGCCATACCAAAAGCTGTGAATAACATTTCTATTGTGAAATCTGGAATAAAAAACACAGAAACTATTAACAATATTGCTATTGTCAAAGGAAATATCGCAATAAATAAACTGAAAGTTCTAAAAAATACAACCCTAATTTGAAATATAAGTTTTGTAGAGGTTTGTTCAAAAATTTCTATATCTGGGCGAACGAAAGGCAAAGAAAATATAATTAACATCAAGCCGAACGCAATCATAGAAAAAATCCAGCCAGCAAATTGAGAAAATCCATTTTGTTCCATAAAAAAGAATCGATCGTTTTTTATAATCATAGGTTGGTTTGAGGAACGTCGCAAGATTCCAGAGGGTAAACCAAAATTTTCCCTGGTTTGTTAGGTTTAATTTTGTACAATTTTGTAGAAGCAAGCTACAAGCCAACCTACGCAGTTTCTAGTAAATGTAGGGTGCGTTAGCCTACGGCATAACGCACCGTCAACAATTCAAGGTGCGTTGCCCCGCGCGACAACTACATCTCCAATTCCTTCTGAATTCTGAATTTTGACTCCTGAATTCTGCTGCATCATTCTACAGTTTGAAATCAAATTATAGTGGTGAATCTTCAACCTCTGCATAAGGTTGTGGTTCCCGCAAGCGTTTGGCAATTTCTTCTCGCCGATACTTTGCAAGTTCGCTATAAAGCTTTTTGCGAGAAAGATTCACACTGCCAACAGGTTCATGCTCAAGTAATGTATGCCAAGGGCTAAACAATGTACCTTCATCTGAACGTTTGCGTTCTTCAAAGTCAAATTTCTGACTGGGAATGCGGACAGTTGCAACTTTAATAAACGGTGAATCTGCTTCTTGCCATTCTTTAACGTGGTCTTCAATTGGCGTTTTGTCATCATCTACATAAAACTGAATCAGAAAGTCAAAAGATGCTTCTTGACCTTCTACTGTTAAATACTTGACTATTGCTTCCCGGAGGTAGTTTTCGGATTCTGGAAGTGTTTCTGGAGGCTGTTCAATCTGTTGAGATTTTACAGACAACTTGACAATTTTATCGCCAAACTTAAACGGAGCCATGCTCCAATATTGAATCAAAAGTGGATTGCCTACTTTCTTACTAGTAATTTTTTGTAACAAAGCAAAGGCATAACCAAGTTCCTCTATCCGTTCTGGAGTAAGTTGTCCGCTACCTGCTTTAAAGATATCAGCGTAATCACGAATGTCTTTGGTAAAGAAAGTAGGATAACTGTTGAGTACAAAGTCTTGAGTTTTTTCTTCATCATCCAGCACTTTTTGCCCGTCCACATTCATCACCTTAATGCCAATACCGCGAACATCAGGTTGGGTATCGGAGCGGAATTTTCCACGCTTTTCAGGCGCACCACCGCTAGAGAAACGAATCCAAGCAGGATAGGTTTGGGGCGTTTTGAACAAACCTACTCTCAAGTCTTCAGGAAGATTGGGTTCAATAATAAACTCTGCCCAAAGCAGTCCATGACTTTTACTATGAATTTGCCGCAGATCTGGGCCTGTTTGTTGTTGAGCTTGGAGGCTAGTTGCTACAATCTCATCAATCATTGCTGACTGGTCAGTGGTAGATGATACTGGATTACTCATGAAAGATATTTAATGATGTTTCTTCATCATCCTCAACCCTTCAGTCTTTCTGAGTCAACCCAGTTTCAGTTAAGATACTTGTTAAGGGTTTATCCCAAGGTTCGATAGGTAGCTGGGGTAAATAGGCAAAATCAAAGACAATTCCCACAGTGGGCTTTGTCAACCATTCCGGTGAACTGAGTAGGCGATCGTAATATCCTCCGCCATAACCCAGGCGATATCCTCGATCGTCGCAAGCTACACTGGGAATAAGAAGCAAATCTACTTCCGTCGGGTCTAAGGTTGGGGCATCGGGATGGGGTTCAGTAATGCCATAAGCCCCACTTTGCACAGAATCTTCAGGTGTCCAAATATGCCAAGATAGGGATTTATGAACGCAGCGAGGAAATCCCCAACGGTATTTGGTGTTTGTAAATAGTGGAGTGAGATCGGGTTCTTGGCGAAAACTAAAATAAGCAAGTATTGTTTTTGCTTGGGCGAACAAAGTAGAGTTTTGTAAATGAGAGCAAATGCGATCGCTTTTTTCTCTCCACTCCCAGACGGACATTGATTGACGTGTTTTGAGTAAAGTACGACGTAGTTTCGCTTTATTTAGTTGATGATTAACTGTGTCCACATTTAAAATTTACTCAAAAAAGCTAGGGTGGGCACTACCCACCCTAAGATTATGCAGCGTGTTGACGATACCATTCAATGGTATTCTTCAGCCCTTCCTCAAAGGTAACTTGGGCAGTGAAATTAAAGGCAAGCTTCGCGCGTTCAGTATCTAAACGGCGTCTAGGTTGGCCATTTGGCTTATCAGTTTGCCAAACAATCTCACCCTTAAACTCCATCAATTGACAAATCAGAGTCACTAAATCAAGAATCGAAATTTCATCACCCGTTCCTAAATTCACTGGTTCTGATTCGTTGTAGAATTGGGTGCCCATCACAATCCCCCGCGCTGCATCTTGTGAATACAGAAACTCGCGGGTGGGACTACCATCACCCCAAACTAGTAGTTGCTTTTCTCCTTGAATTTGGGCTTCGTGAACCTTGCGAATTAACGCCGGAATCACATGAGAACTTCCGGGGTCAAAATTATCTTCTGGCCCGTACAAATTCACTGGCAGTAAGTAAATACCATTAAAACCATACTGCTGGCGATAAGCTTGCAATTGCACTAAAAGCGCTTTTTTGGCAATTCCGTAAGGGGCGTTGGTTTCCTCTGGGTAGCCATTCCACAAGTCATCTTCTTTGAATGGTACTGGGGTGAATTTCGGATAGGCACAGATAGTACCAACACAGACGAATTTTTCCACTCCCCCTTGATATGCAGCATGGATTAGCTGGGTTCCCATGATCAAGTTATCGTAGAATAATTCTGCGGGTTTTTGCTGGTTGAGACCGATACCACCAACATGAGCTGCTAAATGGATAATGATGTCTTGCTGGTCAACTGCACGTTGGCAATTTTCCCAAACCCGCAAATCGCAATCACGCGATCGCACTACTGTAATCTTCTCACCATCAGCCCCTGCTTGACACAACTGATCGATCGTCTGACGACCGAGAAACCCTGACCCACCAGTGACGAGAATGCGTTTATTTTTGAGTTCTAAGGCGGTCATATTTTTATCCTCTCTAGTCCCAATCAGAAATGCAAAGCGCCAAGTTCTTGACGAAGAGTCGCAATATCATGTGGAAATTGCGAACCATTTCCATTGGGTGAAGTGTAACCCAAGGCTTGCAGGTCTGCTTCTACCATTAAGGAAACTAGTTGCTCAAAGGTTACCGATGGTGTCCAGCCTAATTTCTGCCGTGCTTTGCTAGAATCCCCAATCAACAACTCTACCTCCGCAGGACGCAGATAGCGTTCGTCAAACTCGACATAATCTTGCCAATTGAGATTGACATAATTAAATGCTAATTCGAGAAACTCCCGGACTGAGTGGGTTTCACCAGTTGCAATTACATAATCGTCTGGTTGGTCTTGCTGCAACATCAACCACATTGCTTTGACGTAATCTTTGGCATAGCCCCAATCTCGTTTGGAGTCGAGATTTCCCATGTAAATCTTTTTCTGCTTTTTAGCAACGATGTTGGCTACTGCCATCGTAATTTTACGGGTGACAAAGGTTTCACCGCGCCGTGGTGATTCGTGGTTAAAAAGTATGCCATTACAAGCAAACAAATTGTAAGATTCACGATAATTTATTGTTTGCCAGTGGGCATATACTTTGGCGCAAGCATAGGGACTGCGCGGATAAAATGGCGTTGTTTCACTTTGCGGTATTGCTTGTACTAATCCGTACATTTCTGAAGAACCCGCTTGGTAAAACCGCACTTGTATTCCGGTACGGTGTTGATAGTCTCGAATTGCTTCTAACAAACGCAGTGTCCCCATTCCCACTGAATCTACAGTGTATTCTGGGGAGTCAAAGCTGACTCTGACATGGGATTGAGCGCCGAGGTTGTAAATTTCTACTGGTTGTACTTCTTCTAAGATACGTCGCAGTGTTGTTCCATCGGTCAAATCACCGTAGTGAAGAAACAACTGCACTCCTTGTTTGTGCGGATCTTCGTAGATGTGATCGATGCGGTCTGTGTTGAAGGTGGAAGTCCGGCGAATTATCCCATGAACTTCATAACCTTGTTCTAGCAAATACTCGCTCAGATATGAACCATCTTGACCCGTAATACCAGTTATCAACGCTCGTTTTTTTTGCGTCATGCTCAACTATATCCTTATTGTCTTTGATTAAAATGTTACAGACGATTATGATACAACCTAGCAGGTAATTGCTGAATTGCCTAATAGTAAACCTACCAGTTCTAATCAATCGTGTAACTTTTAAGTAAATAAATATACTTAATAACAAGTTGTTGAACCAGTAATAATTAACTTGATAAATTCAACCTTTGTTAAAAATTATTATTAATGGTAATTTTATCATCATTTAATTTGTCAAAGTTTGATAGATATCTGATTTTTGTGAAGAGTCAATAAACTTTTGCCGCCCAGTCTTTTCAGTGGTGCTGAGTAATGACTGCCGTAACAGCACTCATTACTCAGCACTTTTTTGGTGATGTTTAGGACTAGCCCTTTCAAGGTGACCAATGAAGATACGTTGAATCTGCGGTATCTTACACTAAAAAATAGTACTTAGGGGCATTGATTGCCCCACAGAATCAGGCCTCAGTAATTACTCAGTATGCACCGTTATTTTTAGGTAAAATTACCACGTCAACAGTTTTTAAGATGATCCATAAATCAAGCCACAAATTCCTAGATTTTACATAATGCAGGTCTATTTGGACTCGGCGAGGGTAGGGAATATCATTACGCCCAGACACCTGCCACAAACCAGTAATTCCTGGACGGATTGTTAAAATCTCATCAATGTGACAACCGTATTTTGGTAATTCTTCTGCTACTAATGGGCGAGGGCCGACTACACTCATATCCCCTTTTAAAACGTTCCAAAATTGGGGAAATTCGTCTAGGCTAGTAATTCGCAAAAATCGACCAATTTTAGTAATCCGTGGGTCTTGTTTGAGCTTAAAACTACTCTCAAATTCTTGTCGCAACTGGGGCGATGTTTCCATCATTTGCACGAGGATTTCGTCCGCATTGCTGACCATTGTTCGGAATTTAATACAGTTAAAAGGTTTGTAATTTTTCCCCACCCGTTCCTGAACATAAAAAATCGGGCCTTCTGAACTCAAAGCAATCAACAAGGCCAAGATTAAGTAGACAGGAAAGAATAAAATCAACACTGACAGCGAAAACACTATATCGAATAGTCGCTTGGCAAACTCTCCGTTTAAACCCTGAAAAGATAAACCTTGAGGTTTAACTCTAGGCGTCTTTGTTTTTTGACCGCGCTTTAGGAGAGTACGCCAAGACCCTCTAGTGTCTTGCCGTACACCTCGCTTGCCGGAGAGGAGTGAGCTCTGGGCAGTCATCATACTCCTTAATAATCCACACCACACATAGTCCCAATCTTAAAGCCAAAATGAGATGCTTCTGGGGGTAAATTGCCAAAAGCCTAAAAAAATAAGTCCTATTGACCAAGACCATTATTCCAAAAAGGTCTTTTTTCGTTGCACTTATTTACAAAATCTAGATAACGATCTGCAAAGACTTGCGGTGAAAACTGCGCGGCGTGCGATCGCATATAATCGGAATTAAACGAACCCTGATATATTTCAAACTTTTCTACTGCCTCCACTAAAGCCGCCTCTGTTTGTGTCCTGAAGAATATACCTGTCCCTGTATCCACGCCAGAGCGAATATCTCGCACTGTTTCTAAAGCACCCCCAGCACCATAGGCGATTACTGGCGTACCACAGGCTTGTGCCTCCACTAAGGCAATACCAAAATCTTCACAAGCTGCATACACAAACGCCTTAGCCCTAGCCATATATTTTTTTACCACATTATCGGGTTGCCATCCGAGTATTTCTATATTTGAATTTGCCATCTGACGAATTTTTTGCATTTCATCTCCTGTACCAATTACTACTAACGGTCGTTTTAGTTGATTAAAAGCTTTGACAATCAACGATACTTGTTTGTAACTCACTAGTCGGGAAACTGTGAGATAAAAATCGTCTTTTTCCTCAAAAAATGGAAATTCCCCAATATTCACAGGTGGGTAAATGACTGTTGCTTCTCGCCGATAGCAGCGCCAAATCCGCCGAGCTGTATGCTGCGAGTTGGCAATGAAGTAATCAACACGGTTGGCACTCAATACATCCCACTGACGCAAATGATGTAATAAATATCGCGTTACCCACCCAGGTAACCCATTACCTAGCTTGCTCTGGCGCAGATAATCAAAGGTCAAGTCCCAAGCATAGCGCATGGGGCTGTGACAGTAGCAAATATGCAACTGATCTGGAGTGGTAAGGATTCCCTTGGCAACAGCATGGGACGAAGACAGAATTACGTCATAGTGCCGCAAGTCCATTTGTTCAATTGCCAAAGGCCACAAAGGCAAGTACTTTTGTATACCGTTGCGGGCATAGGGAAAATGCTGAAGAAACGTCTTGCCAATCTGACGTTTGTATAAATAACTTTCAGGGTTACTGGATTCAAAATCGATGAGGGCATATAAATCAGCATCAATGTGATTCAAAATTTCCCGTACAACGAGTTCTGAACCACCTGTGGCTTCGGGTGTCAACCACTCATGAACCAGAGCATATTTCAAGGGCACAGCTAACTTGTAATGAATGGAAAATAGTTAGGCAAATTATGAGGTTAACTGAAAAGTTTCCCCTTGCGATTAATTAATGGGAAGCGCCCCAGATTAACGGCAAGACGGAATCTTTCGCTTAGAGGTTCCAGATGGACGCTGCAACCTGATAATGTCAGATTGGGGAGTGGGGAATGGGGAATGGGGAATGTGGGGTCTCCTCCGGGGGGAATGGGGAATAGTTATTCTTCCTCTGTTCCCTACTCCCTACTCCCTACTCCCTTGACGAAAACTGATATAGGAATAAGAATCTATGCGAATTCTAATTATGGGTGGTACTCGGTTCATTGGTGTCTATTTGACTCAACTATTAGTGGAACAAGGACATGAAGTGGTGCTGTTTAATCGTGGAAATCGACCAGCGCCTTCTTTACAGGGAGTAGGACAAATTATAGGCGATCGCACTGATGCTACCCAATTAAAAGCAAAATTATCACAAGAAAATTTTGATGTCATTTTTGACAACAATGGACGAGAACTTAGTGATACTCAACCACTCGCGGAGATTTTTCAAGGCCGGGTGCAACATTTTGTATACATGAGTTCGGCGGGGGTGTATCTCAAATCTGACCAACTCCCCCATATCGAAGGCGATGCAGTAGATCCAAAAAGTCGCCACTTGGGTAAGCATGAAACTGAAGCTTATCTTACTCAATTGGGATTGCCCTTTACTTCCATTCGTCCTACTTATATTTACGGGCCACGTAATTATAATGACTTAGAAAGCTGGTTTTTTGACAGAATTGTGCGCGATCGCCCCGTTCCTATCCCCGGAAATGGCTTGCATATCACCCAGTTAGGTCATGTCAAAGATTTAGCAAAGGCAATGACCCAAGTTTTGGGCAATCAACAAGCTGTAGGAGAGATTTATAACATTTCTGGCGATCGCTTTGTCACTTTTGATGGTTTAGCCCGTGCTAGTGCCGTGGCGGCTGGGAAATCACTTGATGCTGTGAAAATTGTCCATTATGACCCGAAGAAGTTTGATTTCGGCAAACGCAAGGCTTTTCCCATGCGGGTGCAACATTTCTTTGCTTCGGTGAACAAAGCCCAAACAGAATTAAACTGGCATCCTGAATATGATTTGATTTCTGGATTACAAGATTCTTTGGAAAATGATTATCTCCCTTCTGGACGGGATAAAGCTGATGTTGATTTTTCTGTAGATGAGGAGATTTTAAAAGCTGTTTAATTGTGAGATTTGTTGACCGAATAATTACGAATTATTCGGTCATGGGTAATGGGAAAAACCAATTACCTATTACTCTTCATCAGGATTAATGCCCAATTCTCGCAACTTCGCCGCTAATTTATCGGCTCGTTGTCTTTCCTGTTCGGCTCGTTGTCTTTCCTGTTCGGCTCGTCGCCTTTCTTGTTCTAGCTGTGTAGAAATCCAATTTCCTGTTTCATCGTACCAACGTAACCACAAGCGATCGATACCTTCGTAAGTGCCTTGCCAAAGCCCTAAACCTAATTGGATTCCTGGCATCCAAACTCTCGAAGTAGTTACATCTATTTCTTGATAACTATTTGCAACTAATTGGAATGCTTGGAGTTTATTTGTGTACCGATCAAATACTACGTAGTAAGGAACTCGCAAAATCTGTTCATAAACTTCCCATTTAGTTGGCGGTTGGTTAACTTCCCGCAGAGTTTGTCCTAAGTCTTCTTTTTCAGTGCCAGGAGAAAGCAATTCTACCACTACAAAAGGAGCAACCCCTTCTTGCCAAATGACATAACTTAGGCGCAAGTTTCGGTGTTCGTAGAGACGCGAAACTCCTACAACAGCAAACCAGTCCAGGCGTTTGTACCACAGTGTATGCCGCAGGTCATAGTAAAGGTTTAAATCACTGGCAACAAATACTTCATCTGCTGAATAGGTGGGAGGCGAGAAGGTATCACTTAAAAGTTGGGGTTGAAAAAGGTGAAATTCGTCAGGCAAACCAGAGTCCTCAGGGTATTCACTGGGAAGATCGTACATGGTGGGTAGGGTTTCTTTTGGGGAGAGAGGCGGGTCTGTTTGGTACATAAGGAGAATCCTCAGTGACTAATACCATTTTGGATTTTAGATTTTAGATTTTGGATTGATTCTACAGATAAATCAGCTTGCTTTGTACCATCAATAAATCATTGGTCAAAAGAAAAATATTTTATTCTACCTGAGAAAGACGCGAAAAAGTATGTTTTTAGTTTTTACTAGAACACGAATGAAAATTTTTTCTGTCAGTCAGGCAACCTTTTTTAATAATTGCCTAAAATTCAGTGAAATTAATGTCTGTAAATATTATTGTTGGTTACAAAAATGAGCCAGGTTTTGCAATATCCACTCCACAATGTTTTAGAAGCCCGTGCCCGCTTGGGTGAAGGTCCGATTTGGGATTCGACTCAAAAAGTGCTTTACTGGATAGATATTTATAACCATCGAGTGCATCAATTTGACCCAGCAAAGGGTGAAAATCGCTTTTTTGACGTGGGAGATGTAGTGGGTGCGATCGCCACAGCTGGTACAGATAGATTAATTATGGCGCTGCGTCATCACTTGGCATTCCTCAACACCCAAACAGGTGAAGTTACCCCCATTTTGGAAATTGAAGGAAATCTGCCAAATAATCGTCTCAACGATGGTAAATGTGATTCTCAAGGTCGCTTTTGGTTCGGCTCAATGTCTTCTTTAGAAAAGCCGCACGCTAACCTTTACCGTTACGATACTGATGGTTCATTACATGTAATGGAAACAGAATTGACTATCTCTAATGGGTTGGGTTGGAGTCCGAATCAAAAGACATTTTATTTGGCTGATTCTCCTCAACAAAAAATATATGCTTATGACTTTAATTCCGTAACAGGCAATATTAATAATCGCCGGATTTTTGTTGATTTCACTCATGAATCTTTCTACCCAGATGGGTTGACGATAGATAGCCAAGGAAATATTTGGTCAGCTATGTGGAATGGATGGTGTGTGATTCGTTTCAATCCCAAGGGTGAAGAAATATTGCGGATTAATCTACCCGTTCCACTCGTAACGAGTTGCACCTTTGGCGGCGAAGATTTGCAAACACTTTACATCACCACTGGTTCAGTTGGACTCAGCCAAGCCGAGATCGATCAAAGTTTCTACTCAGGTGATTTGTTTGCTGTTGAAACTGATGTTACTGGATTACCTAGCTATGATTTTTAGGAATTAGATGACATAAACTCAAAGGAAAAGTTTGCCGTCAAAGGTTCTGGCAGTGGTTTTCCTTGTGCTTGGTAATCTTCAATCAATAGTTCCAAGACTTCCTCACCATTATTGAGAGCATCCGCGTAGGTATTTCCATGAGTGTGTGCATAGGGGCCAAACTCAGGCAGGCTGACAATGTACTTTTTATCTTCATCAGACCACTGAATTACAATACTATATTGTGATTTCATTCCTGTTCTCCTTTGTCTTCTTTTTCCTGCAATTGTTTGATTTCTAGCAGGGCATTTCTCACATCTTTTTCCTGGTAACGATCTGCATCTGCTCCATCTTTACCAGATAAAGTGAGGCTGTAAAGTAGCAAAGGATGACTCCATACTGTATGACTACCTTTGCCGCTTCGATAAGTGAATCCAGTTTTTAGGAGCATTGCTTTTAGTTCCCGAATTTTCTTGGGCACTGTTAGAAATTTCTGGCTTAGCTACAAATATTTTGTGATTATTGTCTGAAAAAATTTTACACTTACGGTGACGATAGATTAAATGTTTTCAATCAGCGGTGTTAGCTTTTTGCGGTAAGAGATAAATACCGCCGGATATTAATGTCAAAGCAACAGAAATCCAAAAGGCAATCAAAGATGCAATTTTCCAGGCTTCGGGTAGTGGCGCAATTAAAAGTGCGATCGCCACTATTTGACTAACAGTTTTGAGTTTACCCCAAATATTCGCCCCGGTAATTGTCGTTTGATTTACTCGCCAACCAGCGATCGCTAATTCCCGCGCTAAAATCAAAAACACTCCCCAAGCTGGCACTTTTCCCAGTTCAATCAACACCAGCAACGGCGCTAATACCAAAAATTTATCAACTAAAGGGTCTAGAAACTTACCTAAATCGCTAATTTGGTTGAGTTTTCTTGCTAAATAACCATCCAACCAATCTGTCAACGCCGCTAATAAAAAAATCCCCAAACATAACCACCTAGCCTGAGAGGATGGGTTGTACAAACCATATAGTAAAAATGGTACACCCAGCAGACGAGAAAAAGTAATCCAGTTAGGTAAAGTCATGATTTGGGTTGAGAAATTATCTTTGAAGAAGAATACAGAATTCAGAATCAATCAGCCGCCAGTCGTACAGAATTCCCAACTGAATTCTGACGACTGACGCCAATATTGCTGTTTTCATAATTTTAACAAAGCAAATAATTGCCCTAATGTCAAATGTAAATCGCTGACTAAATCGGGTACTGGCAATATATCTTGATCGTTTTCTAAATATATTAGTTGCTGGTGAGGCGGATAAACTAAAACACAATATTCCTCTGGATCGATTAACCAACCTAAGCTAGTACCATGATTTAAACAATATAAAATGTTTTTAGTAACTTTGGTCGTACTTTGTTCGGGAGAGAGGATTTCAATTGTCCAATCTGGATGGGTATTAAACGTATTGCCGATATTACCTTTTTCATCTACAGGTATTCGCTCCCAAGCGAATACTGCAACATCTGGAACAGTAGAACGTCCCCCAAAGGTACAGCGTAATTCTGGAAGAGCGAGGGCGATTTTTCTGGGTTCTGCTGCACCATTAATTGTAGTCACTAATTGACCTTGAAGTCTGCTATGTTTACCTTGAGGCATAGGCTTTTGAATTATTTCCCCATCAACATATTCACTGGCTGGTTTAGTTTCTGGTAATCGTAAAAATTCCTCTAAAGATATACGGCGAGTTGGTGTTTTAATCATAATGTTTTCCTGCTCCTATTTAAACGTAAGTTTAGCTCAAATCAAATGATTTAACAAAGCTTGGTTATTTTTTGATTGTTGATTGTGGAAATTTGAGATTTCGGATTGGTTTTCCTAAAAATTGAGACTAATATTTGATTCTTGAAAAGATTTGTAGCTGACAGAATTTCAGCATATTTTTTTGTAAAAATGGCGTGAGTATCATTTACATGGCATGATCTGTATCTTGAGATCGTGCAAACAATACTATGACTGACAATATAGATTTTCGCATTGAACGGGATTCAATGGGCGATCGCCAAATTGCTAGTAGCGTTTATTACGGCATTCAAACTCTACGGGCAATAGAAAACTTTCCCATCAGTGGCATCAAGCCTCTACATACTTACGTAGATGCTTGTCTGCTAATTAAAAAAGCTACAGCAATTGTCAATGGAGAACTAAATTGCATTTCCCAAGATATTAGTCAGGCGATAGTGCAAGCCACTGATGAAATTTTAGGCGGGAAGTTGCGTGAACAATTTGTTGTGGATGTTTATCAAGCGGGTGCGGGAACTTCGCACCACATGAATGTTAACGAAGTTTTGGCAAATCGCGCCTTAGAAATTCTGGGTGACGAAAAAGGCAATTATAAACGGGTGAGTCCCAACGATCATGTTAACTATGGGCAGTCTACCAATGATGTGATTCCCACGGCAATTAGGATTGGTGGTTTATTGGCACTTGCTCATACATTACACCCAGCTTTAGAAGAGGCGATCGCCTCTTTAGAAAACAAAGCTGTGGAATTTCAAGATATCGTTAAATCCGGCAGAACTCACTTACAAGACGCTGTACCCGTGCGTTTGGGTGAAAATTTTCGGGCTTGGGCGCAAATTCTCACAGAACATCAAAACCGGATTTACACCGCTTCTGGGGATTTGATGGTGTTGGGTTTGGGAGGTAGTGCAGCGGGAACGGGATTAAATACTCATCCTTTGTATCGCGCCCGTGTCGTGGAAGTTCTCTCCGAATTGATTGATACTCCATTAGAACCAGCACCTCATCTCATGGCAGCTATGCAGAGTATGGCACCATTTGTCAATGTTTCCGGTGCTTTGCGGAACTTAGCCCAGGATTTAGCCAAAATATCTCATGACTTGCGGTTGATGGATTCGGGGCCAAAAACTGGTTTGAAAGAAATTCAACTGCCCCCAGTGCAACCAGGTTCCTCAATTATGCCAGGGAAATATAACCCAGTGATGGCAGAGATGACATCGATGGTATGTTTTCAGGTGATGGGTTATGACAATGCGATCGCCTTCGCCGCACAAGCCGGACAATTAGAACTAAATGTTATGATGCCGCTAATTGCCTATAACCTAATTCACAGCATCGAAATTCTGGGTAATACCATCGCCGCCCTTACCAAACGTTGCATCCAGGGAATTACAGCCAACAAAGAACGTTGTCTAGCATACGCTGAAGGCAGTTTAGCTTTAGTAACCGCACTTAACACCCAAATCGGTTATTTAAATGCCGCAGCTGTCGCCAAAGAATCTTTAGAAACTGGTAAATCCCTACGGCAAATCGTCCTAGAACGAGGATTGATGACTGAAGCAGACTTAGCCACAGTGTTAGATTTAGAACAAATGAGTGCTATCTTACCCATTAAGACAGAATAATAGGGTATTGGGAATGGGGAAAGGGAAAGGGGTAAGGGGGAAAGGTTAAATTTATCCCTTACCCTTTACCCTTTACCCTTTACCCTTTACCCTTTACCCTTTACCCTTTACCCTTTACCCTTTACCCTTTACCCTTTACCCTTTGCTCCCCATCTCCCCCACTCCCCACTCATCTACTTATGCAAACTCAAAAACCATCTGTCAGCCTCATCCGGGCTACTTCCTACGAACGAGAGACTTTACGGGAATCTTTAGTGACACTGCTGGAACCTTTGGGAGGAATGGCAGCATTTGTGAAAAAAGGCGATCGCGTTTTACTCAAACCCAATCTACTCACAGGTAGCCGTCCTGGTAAAGAATGTATCACCCGTGCGGAACTAGTTTACGCAGTTGCCCAAATGGTAATTGAAGTCGGCGGTAAGCCATTTTTGGGTGATAGTCCGGCTTTTGGCAGTGCCAAGGGAGTAGCAGTGGCAAACGGCTATCTGCCTATTTTAGAAGAACTTAACGTTCCCATTATCGATTTTCACGGTCAGCGTTACCAAACCGTCAGCGAAAATTTCAACCACCTGCGGCTGTCTAAAGAAGCGATGGAAGCAGATGTGGTGATTAATCTACCCAAAGTCAAATCCCATGCCCAGTTAACATTAACACTGGGCGTAAAAAACTTGTTTGGTTGCGTCCCCGGTAAAATGAAAGCTTGGTGGCATATGGAAGCCGGCAAAGACGCCAACAGATTTGCCCAAATGTTAGTAGAAACAGCCAGGGCAATTAACCCCAACTTAACCATATTAGATGGCATCATTGGTCATGAAGGTAACGGCCCCAGTAACGGTGAACCTCGCCAATTAGGCATTTTAGCAGCTGCGTCAGATATATTTGCCTTAGATCGAGCAATGGTGGAAATCCTCAACGTTTCTCCTGAACAAGTGCCCACAGTTGCAGCTTCCCAGAGGTTAGGAGTTTGTCCGGAACTTGCTGCGATCGAGTTTCCACATTTAAATCCTGACTTATTAAAAATAGAAGATTGGCGGCTACCAGACAAGTTAATGCCCATTGATTTTGGTATGCCGCGCGTCATTAAATCTACGTTTAAGCATCTCTACACCCGATTTATCAAAGAACCAATGAGTGTTTACGCAAGGAATTAGCAAGTAGGGACTGGGGCTAGGGAGATGCAAAGCAAAGGGGCAGGGGAAAAGGTTAAAGGGTAAAGGGTAAAGGGTAAAGGGATAAATTTAACCTTTCCCCCTTACCCCTTTCCCTTTCCCCATTCCCAATGCCCAATCCCCAATTCCAATTTAAAAATGCAAACTTCGTTACAGCAATTTCATTTATTAGCAAAGTAATCTGTAATTACCCTCCGATTGCTTAACCAAACCGTCCTAGTTACTATAGTGGCGGTTTTTTTAAATGGTTAATTTATTTTTAACAAATCCCACATACATAGCAGTTTTCAGTTGCGCTAAATACAGTTAGTGGCACAACAATAAACTTCTTGCAAAAGCTTTATCTTCACCTTGTTTTTTGTACCAACTCTACCCGCTTCTCTATTAGGCGATCGCGTCTATCTATCTTTGCGTCATTCAGATCTTGCACCTTTACGCATAAACCATGAATATACAAAAATAACGTCATTTCTATTACAGTAAATCAATTTAATTTTCAGTCCTCTTATAGAGGAATTGAGCTATTAGACAGGGACTTTGAGTCCCTGGCTTGAGCTATTCGGACTGCGAAAAGCTTAACTACTGAGTAATTTTTGTTTTCGATGATGCGGCTGGTGCAAGATATGAAGTCAAATAGAAATTTATGTATCCAATAGACTCCATGAATTGCACTCATACGCTCATTCAATTTTTAATATTTATTCAATAATTTACATTCCAAATTAAACTATCAAGTAAAAATGATGGAAAAATTAAATATTTTTCAGTAAAATCACTGATAAAAATCCTAGTGCGCCTCGAAAAGAATTGATAAAATAAGTTATGTGGAGGAAATTTTCAAAATTCTTCCTATTAATAGACTCTCATCAATTAGACACAATAGTAGTACATAAAATATTCAAAATACCAGGCGTATAAGTGTAATTTCACAAACGAAAAATGTAAATAATATCTATCTGATTACTAGTTGTTTAGGCGTCTGTAAATGAAATATTTTCGACACTATTCAAGAAGTAAAGAGAGTCAATCTACAACAAAAAGATAGTTTGGGAGAAAACTTTTTGAATATCACCAATCAAGAGCGACAAGCTACTCCTGTAAAAGAAAATTGCCGTCAGAGAATTATACTTTTAGATGGAGAACAGGAAAATCTACCTCAACAACTGCGAATACTTCAGCGGTTAATGAAACTTTCCAATCAGCCACGAACACCTTTAAATAACTTATTAGAACAGATGGTGCAGGAAGTTTATGATGCTATTGATAGTGCTGATTTCTGCTTCATATTGTTATATAATGCTGAAAGTAAACAGTTAGAATTAGCTGCAAAATCTGGAATAAATGTAGAAAAATTGTCCTTTGTACAAGTAAATAGTAACACACAAGGTTTTATTGCAGATTGTGAGCAAGAATTAGTATATCCCTCTCTAGCAGTAAATAGTGATTTGGGGTTACTCTACCAAGTATTTACCACAGGTATTTCTAACTTATTTCAACAAACTAAAGACAATACAGATAATTTTATTGAAAACTATTCTCTGTCACCACATCTTCCAGTTTCTGTGTCTTCTTTCAACCCCTCGTCGATCTATGCCGTAGCAATAGAATTAGAAGCAGAAGAACGGTTGGGAGTACTGGCAATTGGTAACTGGGTAAATCCCAATTCTTTTAATATTGTTTCACTAAATATTTTGGATACAGTCGGTGAATTAATAGCGATCGCTATTAATAATGCCAGAACGATGGCAACTTTGGTAGAGTGCCAAGAACATTTAGCTAGACAAAATGAAATTATCTTAGAACAAAACCACGAACTGGAAAAAATTAAACACCAAATTCAGTTACAAAATCTACAAATTTTAGAATTAGCAGAGTTAAAATCGCAATTTTTAGCCACTACATCTCACGAACTCCATACACCGCTAAATGTTATTTTAGGCTTATCACAAGTACTACTACGCCAGCGCACCTCAACCTTATCTGAGCAACAAATAGATATGGTGCAGCGTATTTATAATCATGGCAATCACCTACTAGAAATTATTGACGATATGCTGTACTTTGCCAAAGTAGAAGCCGGTCGTTTGTCGTTTCAATTAGAAGAATTTAATTTGGCAAATTTGGTATTAGCAACTGTAGGTGAACATCGTTCCTTCGCAGAAGACAAGTGCTTAAATTTGCAAGTCGAAGTTAATTTAGAACATCCCATAATAATTAACGACAGCGCCCGCCTCAAACAAGTTTTAGTCAAGTTGTTATTAAATGCGATTAAATTTACAGAAAGTGGTAGTGTAGAAATTAAAGTATGGGAAATCTCTAGTGACGGAATTGCGATCGCAGTTAAAGACACTGGTATAGGCATCGCCGAATCTGACCTACCATATATTTTTGAGCAATTCCGCCAAGTAGATCAAACTACTACGCGCAAGTATGGCGGTACCGGTTTAGGACTAGCAATTACCAAATCATTAGTTGAAATTATGCAAGGAACCATTAGCGTTACCAGCAAAATAGGTGAAGGTTCCAATTTTTGCATCGAATTACCCAAACAAATAAAATGCGCCGCCTGAGATGGTGAGGTTTGCAATTACATGGAGTACAGACAATTCGTAGGGTAGCACAGCTGTGCTACCCTACTATGTACCTGATTCAAATAAAAATCGCTATAAATATTCTCTTGACAAATGACCAATGACAATAGACCTCTTGCAAAAGTGCTTTTTGCAAGAGGTGGGAAAAGGGAAAAGGTTAAAGGGGAAAGGGAAAATACCAAACCTTTCCCCCTTTCCCCTTCCCCTTTTCCCGACTTATGCAAGAAGTCTAATAAAATGTCCAACTTGGATGCACATTAGCCTAGTTATAAATCAAAAATTGCGATGACTGGTGCATGATCTGAACCAGGTTTTCCTCGTCTTAAGTTTGGGTCATCACTAACAGAAGGTAAAGTATCTATACTATCGATATAGCTATCTACTTTTGGCAATTTGCGCGGCTTACCAGATAATACTTCTTGACTAACAAATATATGATCTATTAACTCTTTGTTGTTCTGATAAATACGCGAGTATCGTCTTTGTTCATCAATTAAAGGAGCTAGATTAAATAGTCTGGTATCATCTCCTTTATCTAACAGATTAAACCCACGTGTGCCAATCTCGCTACCACCTGGTCCTTGAAGAATCTGAGTAGTAGCAGCAGATGGCACATCATTCAAATCTCCTAGAATAATTAGACCTTGGTTGGCATTATTTTCTAGTAACTTATTTGCTTGAACACGCAATGCAACTGCTTCTGCTGTTCGCTTGATAAGTGCTAATCCAGCAACTCGACTACGTTCATTTTCATCTTTGGGAGCAAATCGTGGACTATCGTTTGTTGAAGAAAAAGTTAACAATTTCGATTTGAAGTGTGCATTAATAATATTAATAGAAGTATTTTCTTGAGGTTTAACAAGAATCCGTAAAGCGCCTCGACCCATGCGGTTAACTTCAGTGGAATTTCCTTCCGTGTCTTCACTAATAACTTTGGAAAAGCCACCCTCAGGAAAATTTATTAAATCCTCCTGTTCTTCGATCGCTATTTTTGAAAGAAACCCAACCCGAATTCCACGAGGGTCTGGAAATGCAGATAGACACGTATGGGGATAGCGCCCCTCTAACAGTGCTAACAATTCTGCAAATGCCTCCGGGTTGCCGACTTCTTGAACAGCTAGCACATCAGGATCGAGAGTTAGAATTACACTAGCTAAGCTATTCAATTTTTGTGTGTATTCTGCTTCGGTTTTGGGACTAAAATTATTACCCAAAGAGAATAAATTCTCTACATTCCAAGTCATGACCTTAAATGTAGCCATACTTGCTCCAAATATAATAAATTTTGATTTGAGTTGAACTACCAAAAAAACTACATCGCCACACTGCGTTATTCCAGATAAACTCAAGTACTCTAACTTTACTAAACTATACGGTTTAGTATCTGCTTAGTACAGTATTTCATTAATTCGTAGCGAATAAATTTGGCAAACCTCAGTGTCCCTCTGCGCTTACCTTTGCGCCCCTTTGCGTTTAAAAACCCTACGATTTTACGCAAAGCTGTACTTAGCCCTAGTCTCCATAACACTACTCCTCTTTCCTCTCGGCTATCCTCAACTTCGCCGATCGCGATCGCGGATTCTTAGCAATTTCCTCTTCATCAGCAATAATTGGCTTTTTTGTCAATACCTTTAATAAAGGTGAATTTCTCAAACCATGTTTCACCAAACGGTCTTCTAAACTATGAAAACTGATAATCGCAATTCTGCCACCAGGGACAAGGGCGTTTGGTGCCTTATCCAAAAGAGTTTCTAAGGATTTTAGCTCATCATTGACGACAATTCGCAGAGCTTGAAAAACACGGGTAGCAGGGTGAATTCTACCATAACGGTATTTGGGGGGAACACAACCAGCGATCGCCTCAGCCAATTCTGTAGTCGTGTGAAACGGACGCCGTTCGATAATCCGCCTAGCAATGCGCCGCGATAATCTCTCTTCGCCGTACTTAAAGAAAATATCTGCTAATTCGGCTTCATCCCAATTATTGATCGCATCAGCAGCAGTTAGCGATCGCCCGCGATCCATTCGCATATCCAAATTTCCTGTCTGGCGAAAGCTAAAACCCCTCTCTGGCTGGTCTAAATGGTAAGAACTTACCCCCAGGTCTGCGACAATACCATCAAAAGTGTTAGGAGTAAATTCGTAATTAGCAAAATTAATATGTATAAATTGTAGGCGATCCTTAAATTCAGCTAAATTCTTCTGCGCCGCAGCTAAAGCATCTTCATCTTGGTCAATGGCCGTTAATTGCACATCCGGTGTAGCTTCTAAAATCAAGCGACTGTGACCGCCACCACCTACCGTGACATCTAAATAATGCCCACCGGGACGCACCGCCAGATTTTCAATTACCTCTCGTCCCAACACTGGCACATGAAAAAATTCCTGCGCCTCAAGTCCTTGATATCCAGCTTCCATATAATAGTTGAAGAAGTGCAACAAAATGAAACATCAAGTAAAATCCCTCTTCTGTCCCCCCCTCTCAAACATACCCCTCTATGGGCAATACTTTTAAATGTATTGCCTCTAACAGTCTGTCAAATTGAAATTGACAAGTTGGGGCTGATGTCAGGACATAGGAAAATTTTCATTCTCCGCGTCCCCTCGTCTCCCCATCCGCGCGTCAATCCCTGACAGACAAAATAAATTGGGTCTAGTTGGCATCTTCTCTTCGAGACGCTATGCGTTCACGTAGTGTCTCGGAGAGAAGGCGGTTCAATTCAAATTTTTCACGAACGGAGAACACTAAATCTATGACCAGACTAGAAACCCGCACTGAACCGATGGTGCTAAACATGGGGCCACATCACCCCTCAATGCACGGAGTTCTGCGGCTAATTGTCACCTTGGATGGCGAGGATGTCGTTGACTGCGAACCAGTCATTGGCTACCTGCACCGAGGAATGGAAAAAATTGCCGAGAACCGCACCAACGTCATGTACGTCCCCTATGTTAGCCGCTGGGACTACGCTGCGGGAATGTTCAACGAAGCCGTCACCGTCAACGCCCCGGAAAAACTAGCAGGTGTAGCTGTCCCCAAACGCGCTAGTTACATTCGCGTCATCATGCTGGAGTTGAACCGCATCGCTAATCACTTGCTGTGGTTTGGTCCTTTCCTCGCGGACGTTGGCGCTCAAACTCCCTTCTTTTATCAATTCCGGGAACGGGAGATGATTTATGATTTGTGGGAAGCCGCCACAGGTTACCGGATGGTGAATAATAATTACTTCCGCGTCGGTGGCGTGGCAGCTGATTTGCCTTATGGTTGGGTAGATAAGTGTGAGGAATTCTGCGATTACTTAATACCCAAAATTGATGAATACGAACGCTTGGTGACAGATAACCCCATCTTCCGCCGACGTGTTGAAGGTATCGGCACCATCACCCGTGAAGAAGCAATTAACTGGGGACTTTCTGGCCCAATGTTACGCGCATCCGGTGTGAAATGGGATTTGCGGAAAGTTGACCACTACGAATGCTACGATGACTTCGATTGGGACGTGCAGTGGGAAACTGCCGGTGATTGCTTTGCCCGTTACGTCGTGCGGATGCGGGAAATGCGCGAATCTGTGAAGATTATTCGCCAAGCAATTAAAGGACTTCCCGGCGGCCCTTACGAAAATCTCGAAGCTAAACGCTTAGCCGCAGGTAAAAAATCTGAATGGGACGGCTTTGATTATCAGTACATTGGTAAAAAAGTTTCCCCCACCTTTAAAATTCCCAAAGGTGAAATCTACGCCCGTGTCGAAAGTGGTAAAGGTGAACTCGGAATTTATCTCGTAGGCGATGATAACGTCTTCCCTGCACGCTGGAAGATTCGCGCTGCTGACTTCAACAACCTGCAAATTCTCCCGCATTTACTCCGGGGGATGAAAGTCGCAGATATCGTGGTCATTCTCGGTAGTATTGACGTGATTATGGGTTCTGTGGATAGGTAGAAAGTATTTATCCAAGTACTTTTTTAGAGCAGTTGTATTACAGTGCAACTGCTCTATTTTTTTAGCATTGGTTAAAACAGTTCAGTTAAGCATTTCTTCCTTCTCTTCCTTGGCGTTCTTGGCGTCCTTGGCGGTTCGTTAAAAAATTGACTTTTATCGAACCGCCAAGTCGCCAAGAACGCCAAGAATTTGTAGAGCGTCGCACCCTTCACTAATCTGGCTGGAAAAATTTTTTACTCATATAACATAGGTACAAAATATTTATGGAGTTTTGAGTAATGCCCCGGATATTTGACAACATAGATTTACAACTGCTGCCGATTTTACGAGAAACCCTGAAAGTCTCTTATCGGGCAGATTTTTGTGTTGGCTACTTTAACCTGAGAGGTTGGCGAAGAATTGATGATTTAATCGAACAGTATGTTGGTAGTGAAAATGCTTGTTGTCGTTTGCTAATTGGGATGCAAAGTTTGCCGAGTGATGAAGTTCATACGGCATTTAGTCTTGGTGGTGGTGATGGACGGATTGATAATAGTAGCATTGTGCGGTTGAAAAAACGCATGGCGGCGGAATTTCGCCAGCAGTTAACTATTGGTGCGCCGACTAATCAGGATGAAGCGGGGTTGCGAAGGTTAAGTCATCAGTTAAGAACTCAGAAATTAATTATTAAGCTGTTTCTCCGTCATTCTCTCCATGCCAAGTTATATCTTGTGCATCGCCATGACGCTAACACTCCCACAGTGGGATTCTTGGGTAGTAGTAATTTAACTCTTCCCGGACTGGCAAAACAAGGGGAGTTGAATGTTGATATTTTAGACCACGATGCTTGTAATAAACTGCAAAAGTGGTTTAGCGATCGCTGGCAAGATTACGGTTGTGTAGATATTTCCCTAGAATTGGCGGAAATTATCGATCGCAGTTGGGCTAGGCCAGAGTTAGTCTCACCTTACTACATCTACCTGAAGATAGCTTACCACTTATCCCATGAAGCGATCGCTGGACTTTCAGAATTTCGCATCCCCCGCGAATTTAACAACTTATTTGATTTCCAAAAAGCCGCCGTACAGCTAGCAGCACGTCATGTAACTAGGCGTGGCGGCGTCTTAGTTGGGGATGTGGTCGGTTTGGGCAAAACTTTAGTTGGAACCGCCCTAGCCAAAATATTACAAGAAGATTGTTTTTTAGAAACACTAATTATTTGCCCAAAAAACTTGGTTTCAATGTGGCAAGAATATGCAAATAACTATCGGCTACTTGCCGAAGTTATGCCAATTAGTCAAGTACAAAATAGATTACCAAAACTCCGCCGCTATCGAGTTGTGTTAATTGATGAAAGTCACAATTTACGTAACCGTGAAGGCAAACGTTATCGAGCAATTACAGAATATATTGCCGCTAACGAAAGTAAATGTATTTTATTATCTGCTACTCCTTACAATAAAAGTTATCTAGACCTTTCCGCCCAACTCCGGCTATTTGTGCCAGAAGACCAAGATTTGGGATTAAGACCAGAAGCTTTAATTAATGAACTTGGTGGCAGTTCGATAGGAGAATTAGAGTTTATTAGAAAACATCAATGTTCTGTCCGTTCCTTAGCTGCCTTTGAAAAAAGCGAACACCCTGATGATTGGCGAGAATTGATGAAGCGTTACATGGTGCGACGCACTCGCTCTTTTATTAAAGATAATTATGCCCACACAGATGAAACCGGGCGGAAATATTTAGAATTTTCTGATGGTAGACGTTCTTATTTTCCCCAGCGCCTACCTCGTAATCTCAAGTTTCCCCTAGCAGGTTCTAACACAGATTTGTATTCTCATCTATACTCTGAGTTAGTAGTAGAAGTAATTAATCAACTTAACCTACCTCGCTATGGGTTAGGAAATTACGTTATTGCTAAACATAAACAGCCGCCCACAGACACCGAACAACGGTTTCTTAATAGCTTATTTCGTGGCGGTAGGAGGTTAATGGGTTTTTCGCGTACCAATTTATTTAAACGTTTAGAAAGTAGCGGTGTTGCCTTTATTCAATCAATTGAACGCCACATTTTACGGAACTTCATTTATTTATATGCCTTAGAACAGGGGCTTGATATTCCTATTGGAACTCAGGAAGCCGAGTTATTAGATACAAGTAATAATGATGAAGATACCGATTCTGTGGCAGCAGCTTTGTTTGATACAGAAACCGAAGAAGATGATTCTGACCTAACCCCCCAACCCCCTTCCCTACTAGGGAATGGGGAGAATTTAAAGCCTCTCTCCTTGCAGGAGAGAGGTTTGGAGAGAGGTTTTCCAGATTATGTGAAAAGTCAAGAAAAAGTTTTCCGTCAAAGGGCAGAGTCAATTTATCAAGAATATACCACCCGATATCAACGGCGATTTAAGTGGTTGCGTTCTACACTTTTTGATATTAAAAAACTCAAACGGGATTTATTAGAAGATGCCAAAGCACTGATTAATGTGTTGCAAGAGTGTGGTGAATGGAATCTTCAAAAAGATGAAAAACTTGCTGCTTTAATCAAACTGCTCACAAAAACTCACCCTAAAGATAAAGTACTAATTTTCACCCAATTTGCCGATACAGTCCGCTACCTTACAGAAAATTTGCAGTCGAGTCATATTGCTAATGTCGCAGGGGTGACAGGTCAATCTAAAGACCCGACAGTAATCACCGGAAGATTTAGCCCTGTGAGTAATGGAAAACGCGAGCAAATTTCACCATCAGAAGAGTTACGTATTTTAATAGCCACCGATGTTTTGAGTGAAGGTCATAATTTGCAAGACTGTGCAATTATCGTCAATTGGGATTTACCTTGGGCGATTATTCGCTTAATTCAACGTGCCGGAAGAGTAGACCGCATTGGACAAAATGCTGATAAAATTCTTTGTTATTCTTTTTTACCAGCCGAGGGAGTAGAACGCATTATTAATTTGCGCGAACGACTCCGTAAACGACTGCAAGAAAATGCTGAAGTTGTGGGAACCGATGAAGCTTTTTTTGAAGACGATGATGCCCGAATAATTCTCGACCTCTACAACGAGAAATCTGGAATTTTAGATGGTGAAGAAGATACGGAAGTTGACTTAACTTCAGAAGCATTTCAAATTTGGAAAAAAGCCACCGATGATAATCCCGGCTTGAAAAAAACCATTGAAGAAATGCAAAATGTAGTTTATTCTACCCGCGCCCATACTCCCCAACCAGTGCAACCAGAGGGGGTATTGCTTTATATGAAAACCACTGAGGGAAATGATTCTTTAATTTATGTTGACCGCGATGGAAATAGCGTGACTCAATCACAATTAGCCGTGCTTCGGCTAGCGGCGTGTGAAGAATCTACCCCAGCGATACCGAGAGATAAACAGCATCACGAGTTAGTACAAAAGGGTGCCCAATTGATTGCTGAAGAAGAGAAAAATGCCGGCGGTCAATTAGGAAGACCATCAGGTGCAAGATTCCGCACTTATGAACGGCTGAAAAGTTATGTTCAAGAAATGCAGGGAACACTATTTGTTAGTGAAGAACTTTTAAAAGCAATTGATGAAATCTACCGTTATCCTTTGCGACAGTCAGCTATTGATAGTCTCAACCGCCAACTGAGAAGCGGTATTAATAATCAGCAATTGGCTGAGTTAGTTGTGGCGTTACGAATGGATGACCGTTTGTGTATTGTGACAGAAGAACTGGAGAAACGAGAACCTCAAATTATTTGTTCTTTGGGATTATTTTGTAATTCGTAATCTTTAATTAAGGCAAGAAACGCGATGAATCGGCGTCTCTACAATAATTAACCCTTTGTAAAGACGGCGATTTATCGCGTCTTTTGATAAATATTCTACGCTGTTTGATTTGCTTCCAACCAATTAAGTAAATCCTCAATGGCTGTAAAATCCAATAAAGCCTCGCCAAGTGCTTCTAATTGTTCTAGGGAAAGAGTTTGAATGCGCCCCCGAACCTCTTGTGGTAACTCTCCTACCCGTTTTTGTAGTAGCCGTAGGACGAGGGTTTGTCCTTGTTCTTGTTTTCCCCGCTCGTAACCAATGCGCTCGCCTGTGGTAATGTAACTCATAGTCTGCTCCTGCTCAAATTGCTTAAACTCTTGCCAAAATTCTGCTTCCAAGGCTTTTGGTAAAATCATAACCCAATCAATAAATCGGTAAAGGTTACGAATATCTTTTTCTTCCAATCCTAATTCATACAATCGGCGAATCAAGCTAAATTTCCAAGTTTTACGTTCTCCTGGTTTTTTACTTGTTTGCTGCGTCTTCAAATGCGCCATTACGACAGTTGCAAATGGGTTGTCGCTGGCTTCTAATTCTGCCCAACGATTTTGATAATCCAGTAACTTGACAGTTCCAAATTCAAAGTTAAGTCTGGTATTGGGATAATTGTAACTATATTGATTGGGTCGCCATTTCGGGTCTGTATCGCACAAAATTGCCAAACTTATGGCAGGTTTCCCAAATTTGTCAAAAATTCGCAGGTTGTAGGAAAACATTCTTTCTGCAAAGATATCTTCTGATTTTGCCTGGATTTCTACATGGATTAATAGCCAAATTTCTTGTCCTTGAATTTGCCAGACTTTAACTAATTTATCTGCATATCTCCTACCAATTTCTGCTTTGCGGGCTATTTGTTGGAATTCTTTATCGAGAAATTCGTGGGGACGTTGCCAATCTATTAATGCTGCTGTTTCGGGAAAGAAAAATTGCATTGCTTGGGGAAAGTAAGCTTCTAAAATTTCTTTCCACGGGCTGTCATTATCTGCTCTTTCCAGTTCCTCGGTCATCGGTTTATTGCTAGATGGTGTAGCAATCTTAAATCATTTGTGAACAACAAGATACTCCAAAGTCAATTTCTGTGGACTTTGCCTGTGTAGCTGCGAATTACTTTTAGGGACTTGCAAAAAATAAATTGTTTCAAATTATTTGTACATTTGTAGGGGCGCACAGCTGTGCGCCCCTACTGTTCGGTTAAGGCAAGAGACGCGATGAATCGGCGTCTCTACAATAATTAGCCCTTTGTAGAGACGCCGATTTATCGCGTCTTTGTTATGTTGCGGAAAACACCGAAATTAGAAAGCAAACTGGGGTTTGAGAAAGCAAAAGCTTCTTTTGCTTGCGGAAAACACCAAAATGAGTAAGCAAACTGGGGTTTGAATAAGTCAAAGCTTCTTTTACTTGCGGAAAACACTAAAATGAGAAAGCAAAAGCTGCTTTTGAGTAAGTAAAAGCTTCTTTTGAGAAAGCATTTCAGTATTTTGAGAAAGCAAACGGGCATTTTTATTAAGCAATTAGAGATTTTGATAAAGTAATCAGCAAATATACCTGATAATTAAAAACCACCCCCGCATAAAACTAATTCAGCGTTTTGATAACTCAGGTAATATCCCTGAACCTAGTTTTGTATAAAGGATTTATAAAGTATAAAAAGCATGGGTAAAAATTTAACTCGTATAAAGAGCGTTTCTTAAAGTCTGCGCTAGCGGACTTTATTTTTATAGCCACAGATTTATTTTCTGAGTGGCAAATTTACCATGCTCTTTTTTATCACTGATTTAACTGATTTAAGGATTTCACGGAATGAAGCGTTGCATTGCGGTCTTCGGGTCTTCCTAAACGCGGCGCTATCGCTTTTAGCGTCTGGTAGAGAAGTATTACGAATTACAAATTATTTATTCTTAAAACATGGTAAATTATGTTGCTTAATTTTCAACGAACACGCGATTTACTCCATAACTTCCAATTTGGTGATTTATTTATAGAAGAATTAGGTTGGTCTAAACCTTCAACGCAAAAGGCTGTTGCATTAAAGATTGAGAATAAGACGTATAAATACTATAAAATTGCTGAACTTTCAGGGGTTGCAATCTTTGAAATCACTGCAACTGATGGGAACATACCAGAAGCTAAAGTTAGAGTTGCTATTCATCAAGAAATTAGTAAATTAATAGCTGAAAATCTCCTCATTTTTGTTACCGAAGAACGCACGCGTAGTCTTTGGTATTGGGTGAAACGAGAAGGAAGTAAAACTTATGTTCGTGACCATTTATATGTGAAAGGTCAACCAGGAGATTTATTTTTAAGCAAGCTTGGTTCTTTAGTCATTGATATTACTGAATTAGAACATGGTGAACCAACTGTAGTCGAAATTGCCTATAAGTTACAACGCGGTTTTGATGTTGAGCCAGTAACTAAGAAGTTTTACAAGGAATTTCAAGAGCAACACCAGAAGTTTTTGCTATTTGTTAAAGGTATTGATAACGAGACAGATAGACGCTGGTACACATCGGTAATTCTCAATCGCTTAATGTTTGTTTATTTTCTCCAGCGTAAGGGTTTTATTGATAATAAGGATTTAAATTATCTGCAAAATAAGCTTGAGCAAAGTAATCAAAAAGGTGAAAATCATTTTTATGCTGAATTTCTCAAGGCTTTGTTTTTTGAAAGCTTTGCTAAACCTGAGATTGAACGCGATTTATCTGTTCAGGAATTGGTAGGAAAGGTTAAATACCTCAACGGTGGACTATTTCTTAAGCATCATATTGAAGAGAAATATCAAATTTCTATAGTTGATGAAGCGTTTGAACAAGTTCTAGATTTATTTGGGCGTTATTCTTGGAATCTAGATGATACGCCGGAAGGTAAAGATGACGAAATAAATCCAGATGTTTTAGGATATATTTTTGAAAAATATATTAATCAAAAGGCTTTTGGAGCTTATTATACTAGACCGCAAATTACAGAATATCTCTGTGACAGAACTATTCACAAGTTAATTGTAGACCGCGTAAATGATTTGTTATCCGATCAGTATAAGCCATTTGAGGATATCAACGAACTTCTCATTAAACTCGATACAAATGTTTGTCGTCTATTAATGGAAGATATTCTTCCTAATTTATCAATTCTTGACCCGGCTTGTGGTTCTGGTGCTTTTCTCGTCGCAGCGATGAAGACGCTAATCCAAGTTTATAGTGCGGTGTTCGGGACAATTAAATTGATGGGTGATGACACTCTCAAAAATAAGCTTGAAGATATAGAAAATTCCCATCCTTCAATACCTTATTTTATCAAAAAGCGGATTGTTTCAGATAATCTCTATGGTATAGATATCATGGAGGAAGCAACGGAAATTGCTAAATTGCGTCTTTTCTTAGCGTTGGTTTCTTCTGCCCATGATGTGGAAGAGTTAGAACCATTGCCTAATATTGATTTTAATATTATGGCGGGTAATTCGCTGATTGGATTAATTAAGGTAGATGATACTGCTTTTGATGCGGTGGGAAATTCACTACAGGGAAATCTATTACAGTCTTTAGCCGCAGATAATTACAAGAAAATTTTAGAAGAAAAGAATACATCTATTGAATTGTACAAAAAACACGCTTTTTTACCTAAACCATTACCCGATACAGATACACCTCAAGATACTCGATTGATACACCTCCGCAAAAATATTGAACAACTCAACCAAAAATCGCAAGAAAAGTTAAATCTTTTGCTGTTAGATGAGTTTAGTAAGCGTTTGGGTATCAAGTATGAGGAAGTTCAGTTAACTGGAAAATCAAAAAAGCGTGTTTTGAAGGTTGAGGATATTGCAGCTTTGAAGCCGTTTCACTGGGGTTATCATTTTGACAAGGTTTTAGAACGCGGCGGTTTTGACGCGATTATTACTAATCCGCCTTGGGAGATATTTAAGCCACAGGCGAAAGAGTTCTTTGCACAGCATAATGAACTGGTGACAAAGAACAAGATGGATATTAAAGATTTTGAGAAGGAACAGAGTAAACTTTTACAAAATCCCATAATTGCAAGTACTTGGTTAGAATATCAAAGTCAATATCCTTATGTTAGTGCTTATTATCGTTCATCTGAACAGTATAAAAATCAGATTTCTGTTGTGAATGGTAAAAAGGCGGGTACGGATATTAATCTTTATAAGCTGTTTACAGAACAATGTTTTAATCTTCTGCGTTCAGGCGGTGAGTGTGGAATTGTAATTCCTAGTGGAATTTACACAGATTTGGGAACTAAGCAATTGCGCGAGATGTTGTTTAGTCAAACTAAAGTTACTGGTTTATTCTGTTTTGAGAATCGGAAAACAATTTTTGAAGAAGTTGATAGCCGTTTTAAGTTTGTTGTCCTTACTTTTGTAAAAGATAGTACAACAACAGAATTTCCATCTGCATTTATGCGTCATGATGTGCAAGAACTTCAAATGTTTCCTAGTGAAGACAGCTTGCAAATTAACATTGGCATGATTCGTAAACTATCGCCTGATTCGCTGTCTGTAATGGAGTTTAAGAATGAGGTGGATATCCGCATAGCTGAGAAAATAGGTAAGTTTCCCTTGCTAGGTGAAAAGATTGAAGATAAATGGAATTTAGTTCTTAATAACGAATTTCACATGACTAATGATAGTCACTTATTCTACCAAGAGTACAAACCAGGAAGGCTACCACTTTTTACAGGAAAGCTGTTTAACCAGTTTGAGCAAACAGGAGAAAAGCCTCTTTATTGGATTGATGAGAAAGAAGGTAGAAAAGCTCTTATTGGACGTACTGAAGATAAAGGACAGTTGATGAACTACCAGGGCTATCGCTGGGTGCATCGGCGCATTGCTCGCAACACTGATTCACGAACACTAATTTGTTATATAACACCCAAAAATGTATTTACTGAGGTTAACAGTACTACACTCAAAGTTATTGAAACTGGAATTTCTAATCAAGAAATGTTGTTACTTTGTGCTATCACTAATAGCTTTACGGTTGATTGGATGATACGTCAAAAAGTAACTACCACTCTCAATATGTTTTACATTTACCAACTACCCGTCCCACGTTTAACAAAAAACGATCGCTATTTCAACGACATTGTACAACGCGCTGCCAAACTCATCTGCACCACACCAGAATTTGACGAACTCGCGCAAGAAGTCGGTTTAGGTTCCCATCAACAAGGCGTTACCGACGAAACAGAACGCGCCAAACTCCGCGCCGAACTCAATGGAATGGTAGCACACCTTTACGGTTTAACCGAAGATGAATTTAGCTACATCCTCACTACCTTTCCCATTGTGAATGCAACCGTTAAAGAAGCAGCATTAGAAGCTTACCGTAACTTTATCCCAATGTTTGCAAACTCAAAAATAGAACTTACGCAAAAGTAGACGCTGTAGAAGCGATTTATGATATTACTGTATTAAAGAATCTCAATATAATCCGATAACTACCAGCAATGCCTGTCTAACCATAAATTCAAGAGCATGTTGACTTGGCGGCTCAGTGCTAACATGGCCTTCGTTGACCACAATCCTCAATTAATGGAGATACCCATGAAAGAATTAATGAAACAGCCTTCATCTTGGCTACCAAATGGAATAAAACTTAATCTTTCCGATCAATTTCGCCCTTTTTCTTTTACAGAAGAATTACAATTTCGTTTAGAAGAACTATTAGAAAAAAATAAAGAAAATTTACTCAATCCAGATGAACAAGCAGAATTAGCTGGTTTATTGGAATTAGAAAAAATCTTCAGTTTTATCAACGCTAAACTTGCTTCTTAATTGTGGTTATCAACAATTTTGTTCGTTTAAATGTCCGTAAAAGGGCAAAATACTTGTGTGAATATTGTCACTCTCCAGAACGATCAAATGCAACACCCTTTACCATTGATCGCATTATTCCTCAATCTTTAGGAGGATCAGACGATCTCAATAATTTGGCTTTAGCTTGTCATCGTTGTAATCAAAGACGGTATAATTTTACGACGGGAATTGATCCAGAAACACAAACAGAAGTTGCATTATTTAATCCAAGAAATCAAAATTGGTCAGAGCATTTTATCTGGACAGAAAATGGATTAAAGATCATTGGCACAACTCCTATAGGTCGTGCAACTTGCACTCGTTTTGATTTTAACGATCAAGACCATGATGATGGGTTTATTTTAAATTCCCGTCAACTGTGGTTAACAGCAGGTTGGCATCCACCTATTGGCGATCCATGTCAACAATAAAAGAAGCAACATTGTCAGCTTACCGTAACTTTATCCCAATGTTTGGAAACTCAGAATTAGTCTATAGTTAGTCTCTCGTCCCTATGCAAAGCATAAAAACTAGGATTACTAACAGCGTGACAAATATCTGTAACTATGAATACAAACTGAATTGTTACATTACAGTTTGAAATATATTTATTGCCTCTATCTCAACAAAGACAAAACATATTATTTGTGATTTTCCAAAATTCTTAATTTTAAATTTATAATTGGGAATTTTTTTTTGGTGCAGATTAAAAAAATGAATTTCTTAATAATTTATTTTAAATTCACCAAAGATATTGACTAGCATTAACTTCCGTTAAAATTGAAATGCTGCTATAAATACAAAAATGTATTGAAATAAGGTGTAATAAATTACTATATAAAAAATCCGGCAGCATTTACCTAGTCGTAATTTTAAAACCGTGCAAATTCATCCTCACTCCGAATTTAACCATAGCCGCGATCGCCGTGAACAGGGTTTGCAAAAATTGCTCGATCGCCTTGTGAAAAAGATACAGCGGGATGAGTTAGTCCGGCAAACAACGAATCAACTCAGAGAATCGCTTCAGGTCGATCGCGTGGTGTTGTATTATTTTTACGGGCAGTGGCAAGGACAAGTAACTTTTGAATCTCTCAGTTGTCCAGAATTATCAATACTGGGTTCCACTGGCCCTGATGATTGTTTTAACAATGAGTATGCTGCTTTATACTTAGCAGGACGGGTAAAGGCGATCGCTGATATTGAATTAGAGCCAATCCAACCTTGTCACCGAGATTTTCTCCGCACTATGCAAGTCCGCGCCAACCTTGTCGTACCAATTTTAATATCTAGAGGATTATGGGGATTGTTAGTAGCACATCACTGTCAAGCGCCTCATTATTGGTCACCATTAGATATAGAAATGATGCAAACAGCAGCCCAAACTCTGGCAACAGACGATAATATTCTCGAAAGTTAAGCTACTGTACATTGAAATCGCGTACAGTTAAATAGCAAAGATACTCGCTAGCACTGATTCTTCTAAATAAGGAGAAAAAACTGTGAAATTTGGTTACACGGTCATCTGGGTAGACGATGTAGTTAAAACTGTTGAGTTTTACGAAAAAGCATTTGGTTTGGTTCGTCGCACCCTCCAAGATCATGGACAGTTTATCTCAGCTGAAATCGAAACCGGAAACACCACATTGGCTTTTTCCTCCACTAGCGAAGCACAGAAATTATTTCCTGGTGGCTTTCATCCCAACGACGCTACACAACCACCGACATTAATCCAAATCTCATTCATCACTCCTGATGTAGGCGGCGCTTACATGAGAGCCATAGGAGCTGGTGCAAAACCCTTAGATGCCCCTAAATGTCAGCCTGGGGGACAAACAATTGCTCGCGTCCGCGATATCAATGGCGTGCTGGTGTCCTTGGTGAGTGGTTAGTGGCGATCCTCGCTGCCTTGAATTTTCATTAGACCTCTTGCATAAATATTTTTTTATCTCACGCAGAGGCGCAGAGGCGCAGAGAAGAGAACGCAAAAAAAGACTTTTGCAAGAGGTCTATTGATTAGGGCATCAAACAAGCAAAGCTATAATTGCCGTAGCCTCTAGCTACCTTGCATACCTCTATGACCCACCTTCTGACACTCGAACTCAACGATCGCATTTTCACCGCCATTCAGCGAGAAGCCCAGGCCGTTGGCATTCCTCCCGAACGCCTAGCTGCAACATTATTAGAGCAACGGTTTGGTCAAGTTTTTAAATTGTCGTTATCTGAATCAGAAAAAGAGATAGCACGAGCCAGATTTGAGCGCCATTTTGGGGCACTAAATCTCGAACACACCATTGATCTGAACAATGAGAGCATTGATGTAGATTTGCTTAAAGAGTATGCCAGTAATCACGAGGAGAGTTAATGCTCCTTGATACCTCTGGCTTACTTTGTCTGCATTATCCGACTGAGCCTTTGCACACTCAAGCTACTGCTGCTTATAAGAGAGCAACAATCCGATTAACCCACAGCTATGTGATTGCTGAGTACGTTGCCTTAGCCACTGCAAGGAGCTTTCCGCGTTCATCTGTCCTTGCTTTTGTAGTTGACTTGCTGGATAACCCAGACATAGAAATGGTTTGGGTGGATGAGTCATTACACCGGGCAGCAGTCGATCTCCTAATGCAGCGGCAGGATAAAACTTACTCTCTATGCGATGCGATGAGCTTTGTACTGATGCGCCAGCGCAAAATTACAGAGGCATTGTCTACCGATCGCCACTTCGAGCAAGAAGGGTTTATCCGCTTACTAAGACCAGCAGTCTAACACGACAATGAAAAGTGAGCTTCCAGAGTTAGTGAATGAAGTCCTAAGAAAAATAGGACGAAATATATTGATGTTTCAGCAAATCGAGAAAGGCTTGAAAGTGCTTCTTCCGTTTATACACCCAGATGGTAGTGCAAAGGGTATCGATAGCTTTTGGAGGTACAAACAAGCAGCTAAATCGAAGACTCTAGGGCATTTAATAAATGCCTTTCTTGACTCTGCGGATTATAAAATTATTGAGTCTGTGAATTATCAGATTATTCAGTCTGTAGATGATAAGGCTGAGTACTTTGTCGGTAAATTAAGAGAGATGGTTGCCGAGCGCAACAAATTAGTTCATCACTTTGGTGGCTCGGAAGGTTTGAATATATTAAGCACCGAAGAAGGATGTAGAACTTGCATTACTTCCCTAGAATCTCAGTACCAAGAGGTAAATTTATTCTATAAAGACATAACACTATTTGTATTTACTGTGGTTGCTTTTCTTCGAGAGAATTCCTCTGAATCTAACCCCAAAATAGAGCTTTTATATGAGCAACTCAAGGCAGAGATTATTTATTCTGGTGTTGAGTATATAAATTTCATCAATCCCTCTGAGACAATATGGGAAAATACAAAAATTGTAAAATTACTGCGTTTAGCGGAAACAAATACAGACAAAATCGGTGATATGACTTCGCTAGCAAGAGCAGGGGAATTTATTAAGAGCCAAGACCCTGACTGTACACCTAAGAAGTATGGAATTAAGACACTAAAAGGTGTTTTAAAAGCTTGTGGTTTATTTGAAATTACCGAAAGTCAAAACGGTGAGCATAATAGCGTATTGATTTTATATAAAAGTAAACTTACGCACTAACAAATAGCTGCAATAAATAACATTTCAATTTTTAAACTTCGGTTAAATTGATTGTGTTGTTGGCAAGTATTTATTTTCTTTAATCCTCAATATCAAATTTTATGGATTCCAATCCAGAATTGTGTCAAGCGATCGCCAATCATATTACCACCAGTCCCCAGCAGCGAATTACTTTCGCCGAATTCATGGACATGGCGCTATACCACCCTGAACACGGTTACTATTCCAGCGATGCAGTCAAAATTGGCTTTCAAGGTGGTGATTTTTTCACTTCTCCCAACCTCACCTCTGATTTTGGCGAGTTACTTGCAGAACAATTTTTGCAAATGTGGGAAATTTTAGGGCAACCTGTAACCTTTTCTCTGGTAGAAATGGGAGCAGGTCAAGGATTGTTGGCATTACATATCCTCAAGTATTATCAGCTACACTACCCCGATTTTTTTGCCGCCCTGGAGTATTTGATTATTGAAAAGTCGCCAACTTTAAGGCAAGAACAGCAACAACGCTTACAAGATTTGCCCGTGCGTTGGTGCAATCTAGAGGATATCCCATCAAATGCGATCGCTGGCTGTTTTTTTTCCAATGAGTTAGTCGATGCCTTGCCAGTCCATCAATTTACCCTGGAAACAGGGGAACTACGAGAAATTTATGTGACAACACCACAGAACCTAACCCCCCAACCCCCTTCCCTAGAAGGGAAGGGGGAGTCTTTCTCCCCTCCCCTCATAGGGGAGGGGTTGGGGGAGAGGTCAAATTTTACATTTATCGAAATCCCAGCAGAACCTTCCACGCCGCACCTAGCCGAGTATTTCGACTTAGTGGGAATCGATTTAGCTTCAGGTGCATACCCAGATGGTTACCGCAGTGAAATTAATTTAGCTGCTCTAAACTGGTTGAGTATAGTAGCAGACCGCTTGCAGCGCGGTTATGTGCTAACAATTGATTATGGCTACCCTGCTACTCGTTACTACAATCCCAGGCGATCGCAAGGAACGTTACAGTGCTATTATCAACATCGTTTCCATGACAACCCTTATATCAATATCGGACGACAAGATATCACTGCCCATGTTGACTTTACAGCTTTGGAACGCTGGGGCGATCGCTGTGGTTTAGAAAACGTTGGTTTTATCCAGCAAGGACTATTTTTGATGGCATTGGGATTAGGGGAACGGATTTCTGGTATTTCCTATCAAAAGCAACCCCTCTCGCAATTACTACAACGACGGGACGCACTACACCAGCTTTTAGATCCCACAGGATTGGGTGGTTTTGGAGTCTTAATTCAGAGCAAAAATCTGGAAAAAACAGAAATTTCTCAACCATTAAAGGGATTGACCCTGCCAGAGTAAACCTAAATGTAAAAGCGATTGGGGATTGGTTAAAAAGTTAAAACTCTATTTAAGAATGCAGTATTAGTTTGATTTGGACTAGCATAACAGTGATTAGTGTAAAGTTAAACACAATTGGAAAGTAATAATTATGTCAGCCCATGACCTATTAATGTTAGTAACACTACTTACCCCAGGTATTTTGCTTTCAGTTTTGATTATGCTGACTTTTGCCGCTGGTGGTTAACGATGGAGTAGGGAGTAGGGAAGAGGGAGTAGGGAAACCCCTGGCAAGAAAACAGGGGATTTGATATTGACCGATTGTGTGTCGGTACTGCGTGCTTCTTTTCACAATTTTTTCTCTTCTTTTCCTCCTTTTAGGGGGAGGCTTCAAGCCATAAGGGAGTAGGGTATTTTCAATATCCTCCCTACTCCCCACTCCCTACTCCCTGTTTTGGTGAAGTAATCAGTTACTGATAATACTGCTTGTACCATTTTCAATAACTGGGTAGACACTGCCAAAGTCCTAAAATAAAGGCAGTGTCCGCCCAAAAAAATTGCCATCGAGTGACTGATGCAAGATGTCAAAATAGATACGCAGATTTTACGAAGGACTACGCCTACGCTGTACCAAAGGAACATAAAAAATGAAGGTGGCATTTCTGGGAACTGGACTGATGGGACTACCAATGGCTCAAAGGTTATTAGCCGCAGATATACAGCTAATTGCCTATAATCGCACCCCAGAAAAATTAGCACCACTACAAGCAGCTGGGGCTGAAATTGTCACACACGCCCGCCACGCTATTAGTGCTGCTGAGTGCGTCATCCTCATGCTGACTAATGCACCAGCCATTTATAATGTCTTGCTTTCAGATAGAGCTTCCCAAACTCTCAACGGGCGCACTATCATCCAAATGGGAACAATTACTCCCACCGAAAGCCAGGAAATTAGAGATGCAGTTGTTGCAGGTGGTGGTGAGTATTTAGAAGCACCCGTGTTAGGAAGCATCCCCGAAGCAAAAGCTGGCAAGTTGATTGTTATGGTAGGTGCCCAGCCAGAACAATATCAACGCCACTTGAAGTTACTCCAACATTTTGGGACAGAACCTTTACTTGTCGGTCCTGTAGGAGCCGCGGCGGGGCTGAAATTGGCACTCAATCAACTAATAGCTTCTCTAACAACTAGCTTTGCTCTGAGTCTCGCTTTTGTCCAGCGTCAAGGTGTGGATGTGGATGTGTTTATGCAAATCTTGCGCGACAGTTCACTTTATGCGCCGACCTTTGACAAAAAACTCCAACGGATGTTGGATGGCAATTATGCCGATCCCAATTTCCCCACAAAACACTTGCTCAAAGATACAGAATTGTTTATCTCGGAAGCAAAATCTGTGAGTTTAGATCTCAGTAGTATTAAAGGAGTGCGACAAATCTTGCAAACAGCCGTGAAAATGTCATTTGCTGAAGATGATTATTCATCACTATTTGCTGTCATCAAAGAATGGGGAGAAGCGATCGGTGATTGAGCATTTGGCACTTGTACTGCCCTTCCCTGCGGGACGCTACGCGAACGACTACGCTCAGGAACCGCGTAGCCGTTGGCGGAGCCTCTCGTAGAGAAGTATGGGGTATTGGGCATTGGGGAAAGCATTATAGCGATTCTCGTTTGGATGCACACGCTGTAGCCCACATTCCGCACCCTAACTGTCACACACCAACAAAAAGCTGACAGAGTAGTACATAAAAACTAAGTTTGATTCAAAAGTTAAGACACTTAATGATAATAGCTAGCATTAAT
>NZ_JACJRQ010000080.1 GCF_014697355.1 Nostoc calcicola FACHB-3891
ACTTTTCCCAAGTATTACACGGTGATGGTTTTAGCAGATCCAAAATCGTGTTGTTTCCTTTAACAGTAAGGCATTAATTCCTCTCACACTTCAAAAATAAGCGAACGTACAGCAATAGAATTAGCCATAGTAAAACTTGACAATTTCTTGCAGCGTCGATTTACGCCGACGGGTGCAACCGAACTAACTTTGAAAAGCTTCCAGCAAATTCTTGACAAAGCTATAAACGTTTCACTCAGACATCAACAGATATTGTCCGAGATGGGTTTATTTCCGTCTCCCAAATCCGAAAAACAACTATGGATTGAGTTATCTTTTCATCTGGGAGCCAAATTAGTAAAACTCCCTCACACCTTAGTATTTGATGAGTTGGGATTGAGAGAAGAGTTTAACGAAACCGAACCAAAAGACTCACAACATATCGACTCATCTCATGCCACATCAGTACTTTTGAATAATGGAATACCCTATGCGGCAAGGCAGTGGGTATGTCTGCCAAATCAAAAGAACGGTAAAAAGTATGTAGGGGTGATGACACTTACCCAAAAGCCAGAAGCATTTGCTTCAACAACAGCACAAATTAGATTCCTGTGGAATATTTTTGCTCGTGACATCATCCATGATATCGAGATAATAACAGAAATTAGCCCCGCCGACCAGAAATTGACTAGATTAGCTCAGCAGATGATTACTAGGCGATCGCTTCATGCGGAAATTAGTGCAAGCAAAAAAACCATCGACGTAGCATCACAGATTAACACAGAATGGTCAGTGAACGCTCAAAAGCAGTTGTACACAGGTGATGTACCTGTGAACGTAGCACTGATTATTTTGGTCTACCGCAACACCCCCGAAGAAATTGACGACGCTTGCAGACTGATTTCGGGGTATGTCAACCAACCAGCAGAATTAACCCGTGAAACTCAATACGCTTGGCTGATTTGGCTAGAAACATTACTTTTGAGGCAAAAACCCCAACTAACAAGCCCTTACAACCGACGGGTAACATTTTTCGCAAGTGAAGTAATCGGGTTAACTGCTGCTGTGCAGAATGCCTCATCAGACAAAGAGGGATTTGAATTGATTGCAGATGAAGGACACTCCCCAGTTTTTATCGACTTGAGCAAAACCAAAAACATGATGGTTATAGGAACAACTGGAAGCGGGAAGTCCGTACTAGTCTCTTCGATTATTGCCGAGTGCCTTGCTCAAGACATGAGCATTTTGATGATTGACTTGCCTAACGATGATGGTTCAGGAACATTTGGAGATTTTACACCGTATCATAATGGTTTCTACTTTGATATTTCCAAACAATCAAACAATATCGTACAACCGTTGGACTTATCAAAAATTCCTTCTCAACAAAGAGAAGATAGAGTCAAAGCACATCGTAATGATGTAAATTTGATAATCTTGCAGTTAGTTTTGGGTTCACAGCAGTTTGATGGTTTCTTAGCTCAAACAATCGAGTCATTGATTCCCTTGGGGACAAAAGCATTTTACGACTCGCCAGAGATTCAACAACGATTTGAATTAGCATTTCAAGCTGGATTAGGAACTATTGAATGGGCTAATACTCCAACTTTAGTTGATATGGAGCAGTTTTTCTCTCTTCATTACATTGATTTGGGGTATGAAGATGAAAATGTTGATAAGGCGCTCAATTATATACGCTTGCGACTACAGTACTCGCAGGCAAGTTCAATAGGTGACGCCATTTGTAAACCGTCAACTTTTGAAACAGATTCCAAATTAATTACTTTTGCATTAACTAACCTGCAATCAGGTAAAGACGCCGAAGTGTTCGGGATGAGTGCATATATTGCAGCATCACGCCAGTCATTATCGTCCCCTAACAGCGTGTTCTTCATGGATGAGGCGAGTGTATTGCTGCGATTTGATGCCTTATCGAGGCTAGTGGGTCGCAAGTGCGCGACAGCTCGCAAATCAGGATGTCGGATTATCCTGGCTGCTCAAGACGTAATCTCTATCGCCAAATCATCAGCTGGAGAACAGATATTACAAAATATGCCTTGTCGATTAATCGGGCGAATCGTTCCAGGTGCAGCCAATAGCTTTTCGGAATTACTCGGCATCCCTAGAGAAATCATCTCTCAAAACGAAACCTTCACGCCAAATATTCAACAGTTATATACGTTGTGGCTGTTGGATTACAACAACAAATATGTTCGTTGTCGGTATTACCCGTCTTATCCCCTTCTTGCTTTAGTCGCAAATAGTAGAGAGGAACAAGCCACACGAGATAAATTTAAACGTGATTACAATAACAAGTTTGAATGGGTGGCAGAATTTTCTAAGTATTATGTCGAATGCATTAGGCAAGGTCAGCCATTATGAATAGTTTGTACCGATTAATTCCAAACAAAATCTTGTTAGCAATATTAGCAGGAGTTGTATCAATAGGGAGTTTTCAAATTTGGCAATATAACCAACAAAAATATAAGAAGTTCATTGCAGCAAAAGAGAAAGAGTGTGAGTTTGATTTAGATATAGCCGATACAAATGTCAAACAAAGTCGTAGCCTGAGAAATCTAAGGTATAACCAAATAGCCAACCCCGGATTAGAACAACCAGGAATTAACTCGGAGTTTGAAAAAGGGAAAGCTTATGTGGTCATTAAGACCAAACCAGGATATGTAATTCCGACAAATATATCTAATTATGACAGTACACTTTTTAAAACTCTTTCAATTACTTCTACTACTCCACCACAACCACTAATAGTAAGAGGTGTGTCTATAGACATCTCGAAAAAACAGGCTTTAGTATCTTCTCACTGTTCTAAACAACATTTTGTAGTACCTTTAGAAAATCTCTATGAAAATTTTCAACCAATCGATATTAGTAAGTAGTCTAGTTTTGTACATGACATTGGCTAGTCTGACGGTCAAGGCCGAAACGCAAGCAAAAGAGTCAGAACAACCAAAATCATTTGTTACCCAGTTCGAGCAAGTATTCACGAGTCTGCAAAAATCTTTCAATAAATACAGTAAAAACTTTACTTTAGATTGGGAATCAATAAGCAAAGAATTGCAAACAGCAATCGACTCATCCCAAGGTGATTTGGGGACTCCAGACCCATTAAGTTCTGGTGAAAGAATACGTCTTGTAATTGCCAAACAAAGACAAAAAAAACAGGATTTAGTCACAACACCTTCAGAGAAAATTGGAGAAAATGCCGAGCGCTCCTGGCATCAGCAATATACGTTAGCTCAATCTCAATCAACCTTGGGGACAGACGGTCAAAAAGTTCAAGTCCAAGAAGCGCAAATATCTAACGAGGCTGTAACGTCATCGTCAGAAAATGCCCAAGCTGTTCAATCAGATATTGTCACTCAAGATATCCTCAAAAAGATTGCAATTCAAAATCTACAGGGAGCAATAATTACAAAATCCCTACATGTTGAGGCTCAAAAACAATCTCGCGCTCTAGCTGCGGCAAATATAAATCTGGCTGATATGTCTGGGCGTATGGATGAAGAAACAAAGAGACTTGAGGCAGAATCGACTGCTACAGCCAAAGGAATATTACGTTCTGCGGCTGCTTTAGATGCCTTTTGGGAGAACCAATAAAAAATGAAGTCGGAAGTCGGAAGTCGGAAGTCGGAAGTACAGTTTTGTAACGGGGATTTATACGTCCGACTCAATTCCATGCTCCCCTCCATTCCTTTCCCCTTTTCCCTTTTCCCTTTCCCCTTATCTTGTTATGATTCTATCTTTGATTTTGGCACAAGCTAATGGTCAACAGCCTGGAGAAAACAGTGGAGTAACAATCTCCGGGGAAATAATTGAAGCTGCGATGAATGGCTCAGATTTGATGGTGAAGTCCTTTGAGAAAGACTGGCAAGATTTTGCGGCTGGGCAAAGTCCTATTTATCTAGCAATCGTATCAATTTCAATGTTAGTTGCTGTAGTGTTAGTAAGCTTTTGGTCTTTGGGTTGGTATGCACAATTTAGCGAAGAAGGTTTTTCATCCGGTGTAGTAAATGAGATGATATTCCCTTTGATAGTGATTTTGATGCTTTCTAATAATGGAATGATGCTGGCTGGTTCAACATTAGCTATGAGAAATGTCACAGTTAATTTAAATCGAAGTATTCTCTCAATAACTAGAAATGGAGTCACATTAAAAGATGCAATTAGGATTACGAATATAGACCAAAGTTTTGTACTGGCAACGCAAACTGCTCTTGCTCAATGTGACAAATTGCCATTATCCAAAACTGATGAGGAACAAAAGATTATAACACCTCGTCAAAAATGTATTGATGAAGTCACTAATCAAGCGAAATCCTCAGCCCAAAAAATCAGACAGAAAAAGGGTTTAGGTTCTGGAACTGGTAGTTGGAATCCTTTGGATATTGGTGGAGAATTAATCAATAATGTAGTTCAAGGACTGTCATTCATAATCTTCAGTGGATTGTCCGCAGGATTTCAATACATAGTGCAATTATCTTTCTTGCTGACAGCTTACGTAGCTCCAATATTTCTTGTACTTTCTCTACTACCAGTAGGAGCAAAACCTATCTATGCTTGGTTATCTGGTTGGCTAGCATTAACATTAGTACTAATTTCATATTCAATTATCGTCGGACTAGCTGCAAGTGCAATTGTCAATGCACCTTCGACTAATCCCTTATTAACGCAGCTAATACAAGCGATTTTTTCGCCATTACTCGCTCTAGCGATAGGTGCTGGGGGTGGGATGGCGGTATTTACTGCTTTTACTAGTGGTGTAAGATTCTCTGTAGGTTTGAGAAGATAATGCGATTACTTGAAAGGAAAGAGTTAAACTTTACCCCAATATTTCTAATAGGTAATGCCGTTTTATTGACTTTAATGCTACTGATAGAGTTAATAAATTTTACTCGAATGGGAGCGATTGCGAATTCTAAAGCACCGACACTAGTAGAATTAAATGATGGGGAATCTATTAGAGTATCTTCCATAAGTAGTGATTCGCGTTCGCCTCAAGCCATCACGTATTTTGTCGGGCAAACAATGATGGGGTTGCTTAGTTGGAATGCATTACCTCAAGTCAGTGGTGATTACAATGTAGACCCCACTAAACAGCTAAAACTAGATTCTGGTATCCAAGCAGGTGACAACAAAATCACTACTAAAGTATGGGCTACAGGATTTGCTTTATCTGAAGATTTTCGCGCTGCCTTTCTGAAAGAAATAGGTAATATAACGCCACCGGATGTTTTTAATGGTTCGACTCAATCAATTTTAAAAATCAGTTTACTTAGCCAGCCAGAAAAACTAAGGGAAGGTGAATGGTCTATAGATATGGTAGCCGAAGTTGTTGTTTTCCAGGGGAGCAATATGGTAGGAGAACCAATAGGATTTAATAAAACAGTTTTTGTGAGAGTAATAGACACACCTACATTACCTAAGATTTCGTCAGATTTTCAACAAACAGCTAATCGAGTTCGCAAAGCTGGACTAGAAATATATAAAATTCAAGATTTAGAATTAAAAAAATGAAAGAGGGAACGGGGAAGAGGGAACAGGGAACAAAAAAGTAAAATATAGGACTCGTATTTGATTGCGTGAAAAAAACTCAGTACTACTTCTAGAGGTTTTTACCTATTCCCTGTTCCCTATTCCCTGTTACCTATTCCCTGTTCCCTCTAAATGAAATGACACAAACACAAGAGTCTCCACCAACAGAACAATCAGATATACACAGTGAAGAGGAGATACAAAGCCGAAATAATTTTGCAGCGATGAATGGGGTAAACATTGAAATAGAAGCCTCGGACTCCCACCTGTCATCAGTTCCCGAACCAGAAGAAATCATAACTACTCGCGCAGTTTCGCAGAATCCACTTTTAAAAATGGGTGTTATTGGTGGGGGAATACTTGTTTTTATCATGCTGATAGGTGGGGTGATTAGTAGTTCGATGAATGCCTTGAATATGGCGACTAGTAAAAAAATAGAACCAGAAAAAAACTCTTCAGAAGTGGATAAAGCAGAAGTTAAGAACGAGACAGGTGAAACGAAAACAGCTTTAGCCCTGACCAGTCAAAATGTGGAATTTCAAAAGATTCGTGACAAAAAAGCAAAAGCCACGCCAACACCAACACCAACACCAAGTTTTACACCTGTTGCTGTTGCTCCGACTCCAACAACAAGAACAATTCCACAACGTACCCAATCAGTAACAGTTTCTAGAAATCCCATACCACCGAGAATTAATAACTCTCCGTCATCACCAACAAGGAGTTATCAACCGCCAGCAATGCCAGTAGCACGAGTTACCCCAGCTATACCTAGTGGTACTGTTAAAACAACAACACAAGACCCGATACAACAATGGCTTGCGGCTGCAAACGTTGGTAGTTTCAGCAGTTCGGTCAACTCTGAAGATGAAGAGTTAAACACCAACGGTATAGAAGGTGGAACAGGGGAAAGTACAGAAGTTAAGAATGGGTCGTCAGCCCAGGCAGTTGATTATAACGCAAAACGTGTACTAGTTGGTAGTACTACATTCGGGAAACTAGAAACTCCGATTGCTTGGGGAACAGGTGACGATATCGGTCAAAATTACTTAATTAAGATATCTATTTCCTTGAAAGCTTCAGATGGTAGCGAGGTATTACCTGTAGGGTCGTATTTAGTAGCTCAATTAACTAATTCCAATGGTTCAGGGTTTGCCCAATTGCACGGGGTTTCAGTTCTAATCAATTCCAATGGTGACACACAAGAAAAGAAACTACCAGAAAATGCAGTTTTGATTTTGTCTAAAAATGGAAGCTTTTTAAAGGGAGAATCTCGTAGAGGTAGTGATTTAGGGAGTGATTTCATGTCGGCTGTAATAGCTGGTGTCGCTAAAGCGGCCGAAATACAGAATAGACCATCTAGCCAGATAACTACAACGTCATCAGGTTTTTCAAGTACTTCTACAACCAATGATGATAAAAATTTCAGTGCTGCTTTTGGTGAAGGAGCGTTTAATAATATTCTTGAAAATATAAAAGCATCTAATCAAACGCGTTCTCAACAATTAAATAGTCAAGAAAAAGTGTTTGTCATTGATGCGGGAAAGACAGTACAGATATTTGTTAATCAGACCATTTGGTTATAAGGGAACAGGGAGCCATTAAAAAGTTCCAAAATGACCATTTTTTGAATTCAAAATTCAAAATTCAAAAATCAGAAGAAAATTTTTTGAATTAATTATCCTTCAAGGTCATTGCCCCCACTGATTTTTAAAATCAGTGGTCAACAAGACAGTGGTGGTAATGGCGCCCCCACTGATAGCGCAGCGTAAAGCCTTCGGCATAGCTTCGCTTAGAGCGAGTCCGCGAGCGTCTTGCAATTTTGAATTAATAATTTTGAATTTTGAATTGAATTGACTTACTTTTTCTATTATCTCTTAAGAGTTACCTGTATCGAACGGATTGTTTTATGAAGAAAATATTGGCGCTAGCTGCAACATTATTGTTAATACATTCGAGTCAAGTTCTGGCAGGAAGTACTAGAACTGTTTACGAAAAAGATATTGACGCTAATTATATTGAGTTAAAGGTATGGAAAGGTTACGGACTGACCATTAATCTGATGTCTACTGGGGAGATTATAAAACAGGTTTGGATAGGAGATCCAACTCGCTTTGCTTTTAGCTCGAACGGCGACTTATGCCCGAAAGATGGTGATGAATCTGATTGTACAGGAGCTAAAGCCACTGTACTATTTTTACGTCAAATTAAGCCGATAAGATTTCCTGCTCTCACGTCTAGCACAGATGGAAGTACTCAAATTACAGTACTTACCAATCAAAAGCAATATCAATTTAAATTAACACCTGCTACAGGTGAACCATCATATACAAGCTTAGTTATTAAACCTGATGAAAAGAAGCCTAAGCCATTGCTAGTAAGCAGAGAACAAACGCAATCGACAGGAGTAAAAAAACCAGCAGCCTCTGAAGAAGTAATAGTTCCTAAAATTCAGAATGTTGTTATTGTCAGGTCTACTTCTAGAAGTGTTCCAAGTGGCTCGATACAAAGAAATGATGCTAATGCTGTTGTTGCTGGGCTAGCTGTAGCGAATCGTGATGGACAGATTAAGTCGGGTTCAACTACTTGGAATAAAGTTCAAGATGCCATTAGATTGCTGCGCCAGGGTAAGAGTAGAGAAGAAGCTATTTCTCGTTCTGGTATTTCTAAAGCAGTTTTTAATCAATTAATTGAATGGGGAAAAACACCGTGATTGACAAAAAGTATTTATCCGTTGTTGCTAGTACATATTTGATTTTTAGCTCATCAGTATCATCAGCGAACGCTGCTGATATTGACGTAGTACCAACAATTCCTTACGAGCAAGGAGAGCGTCGAACACAGCTGCCTGATTGGTCAAAAATTACTTGGGCGATGTTGCCAGCACTTGAGCAAGCAGGTTTTCTCAAAGTGCCAAAAGAGTTTGTGCCAAAGTTAGGTTACGATCCTTCTCGTTCATGGAATGCTGGGCAAAAGTCAGATTCTGTGGTGATGTTGGGGGATGCTGATGACGCATTCAAGTTCGGGGATTTTACTTTAGACGATATAGTCAAGATTGCTCCTAAAAACAATGGTGAAGAGAAAGACCCAACATTAAAAGACGTTGGTTTCATGGAGTGGCAGACAACTGCATCATTAGTCAAGGCGATTCCATCACTAGGAAATCTGCGAGTTAGCGAGGTAAAACCAATTCTCACGGTGTTGGGTCAGTCTGGTTCTTTACCAAGTTCATGCCGGACAGGAACAATCGCTCAATGTTTGCGTTCAAATCCCCAAGCAGGGAAACAGCCCCTGAGCGATATTGATTTAAGTAAGTACTCCACTAAATCAATTCCTGGTTTAGAAAAAACTCCAATTCGTCAGTTTAAGGAATGGCAACGCACTTATATTAATCAGATACCTGGACTCAACCAAGTTCCCTTTGATCTGATGCCAAATCCAATTAACTCTGGTACTAGTGTAGTTGGCATTGCTTCAGTAGTATTCGGGAAATCGGAACGGGGAGATTCTAGAGTTGGAGATAACTATTTTATCTCTGGTAGTGTTGTCAGGGGGGATTATACTGTAACGAAAGCTTGCGAAGCGAATAAAGAGTGTGCTTACATCGAACTTGGCGACTTTGCCTCAGAGAATGGCCCATTGTATGGAAAGCGCTGGGCATCTGGTTCGTCCCAACAGGTAAAAGGCGGTTACGGTTTTTTGTCTGAGGTGAATGGGGGTAAGGAACCAACAGGCAGGCTTGTATACGGTAATGCATTCAAAGTAGCAATGACTGGAGCGAATGAATCAACTGGAACTGCTGACTTTGGCTTGTTCTTTCGTATATGTATGCGTCCTCCATTCATGCAAAAGACCTGTACACCATACTTTATTGGTCCAGTACCTTGGATGTCTGTCAGGGAAAATGATTTAGTGATTGTAGGGACCAGAAGATGACACCAACGACCTCAAATGAAGTCAACCCCAACCAATTGATTCCCCCAGGTCTTGAATCAGCCCTGATTTCACCAGCTTTTTTAGGTTTGCTTGCTTGTGGCGCAGTAATCGTCATAGCCAAATATATTGATGGCTTTGGAGGAAAAGCAAAACTAGCAACTGCCCGATGGGGTGGTACAAGAGAAAAAACAGCAGCTCGGAAATTAGCGATTAAACAGATTCTGGAGCGCAAACATAACCGAGTATCTTTATTTGTTGGTACTCCCAGGCATACCTCATTAAAAGTTGTCAACAATAAAAGGATTATTTGTATCCCAGAAGATACGTCTACACTTTACCTACCAGAAGCGCAGCGGGGAATTTTGGTAGCTGGAGGTCCGGGAAGTGGGAAGTCATTTTCTCTTATTACTCCTGTTATTCGCTCTGCCATTGACCAAGGATTTCCTCTGGTTTTGTACGATTTTAAGTATTCCGAGCAAGAATCAGCTACATCTACAGCCAAAGGACAAGCACCCATACTGGCTGGGTATGCGCTAGAACGCGGTTATCAAGTCACTGTCTTAGCTCCAGGTTTTCCAGAATCAGCGATAGCCAACCCCATAGACTTTCTTCGTAACAATGAAGACTCAGAAATGGCGCGGCAGTTGGCAATCACACTCAACCGTAACTTTCAACTCGGTTCGGATAATTCCGGTAACAGCTTTTTTTCCAATGCCGGAGACCAACTGGTGCAAGCTATTTTCATGTTGACAAAGGGGACTAAATACCAAGATATTATGATGTGCCAAGCCATCTTGGGATTACCTTTTTTTGTGCAACGATTGCAAGAAGCAGACTTGAATTTTATGGTTAGAGAAGCTTTCGCGCAATTTGTTTCTGTAGCAGGTTCGCCAGAAACAGCAGCTTCAATAGTGGGGACTGCCAGCGGCTTGTTTAGCCGTTTCATGGTTCCGGCAGCATTAGCAGCTTTCTGTGGTCAAAGTAATATCCCGTTGGATTTGAAAGGGCGACAGATGGTAATTTTTGGGATGAATAAGGAGAAGCGTGATGTCATCGCCCCATTATTAGTCTCTATTCTCCATCTTTTAATTAGTCGAAATGTAGCTCACAAAAGGACTTGCCCTTTGGTACTTGCTCTTGACGAGTTACCTACTTTATATCTTCCGGCACTGGTTGATTGGCTTAATCAGAACCGCGAGGACGGGCTTGTGTCAATCCTGGGGTTGCAAAACTTATCAATGCTTGAAGAAGCTTATGGGGAAAACACAACTAATGCCATATTTGGCGGATGTGCTACCAAAGCATTTTTCAACCCCCAAGATGACATTGCTGCCGAACGTTTTAGTAATTTTCTCGGTTCCGAAGAAATTAATTATAAGCAGAAGTCTCGCAGTTCTGGAGGCAAAGGAGGGGCAAGTATTTCTAACTCTGACCAAAACAGTACACGTAAGTTATTTGATGTCAATCAATTTAATACTTTACCAGAGGGAAAGGCAGTAATTATTAGTCCAGGATTTCGTTCTTGTGGTCAGATAAGTTTGCCTATATTGGAGAAGATTAACATTCCCAAACATGATATCAAGTCTGAAGGGATGAGCATAAAAACTTGGTATGAATATCATTTGAAACTTGCCGATAAGTCTACTCTTGAAATACCTGCTGAACAAGAGATGGAGAAGCGCCGAACTGAAGCTTTAAGACTATTACCTTTGAAAGATAAAAAAGCTCAACTCCAAGAAAAAAGAAATAAAGCCGCTGATGCTGCTGAAATTATTTAAACAGAATTCAGGAGTCAGGAATCAGAATACATTCGGCAGACGAATTCTGACATTCTGACTTCTGACTCACTGATGCTGAATTCTGAGGAATAACCCACACTAAAGATTGCTGTATTCTGTATTCTTCTTGAATTATGGGAATTAGAATGTAAGAATTCAGCACCCATTCCTTAACCATTCTGACTTCTGACTTCTGACTTCTGACTCCTGACTCCTGACTTCTGACTCCTGACTCCTGACTCCTAATATTAAAATAATCATGAAATTTTACCCTTTTTCTGAATACGATTTACGCCAAATAGCAAAACTTCCATCTGATATCTCTGCTTTAGCCGATAAATACCCCTGTGAGATTATAAACGTTGCTGATGCGATTGATGACGATCCTTTCCCAGATGGTTACATTCCTCATATATTTGAAATTTATTATGGAACATCTGATAATGCCAATGTTTATATAGTAGATGGAGTTTTACAAGATTATAATGTCCCAGAAATTGACGGAAATGCTCCTTCTGTATCGGTCTTATTTGATGGGAATTTTGCTTATATCGAGATTGAAGGCAGAGAAATTTTAAATAAGCTTGGCGGGGCTGTTTTGCCCAGCGTAACTATTAACCCATCTACCTTAGTCCAAATGCTGACAAGAGGTGCTGATAATGATTGAACCATCTGATGCCAAACAAATAACAAACGATTACCTAGAAATTCTCGAAGCGTTAATCAAAAAAATCCACTTAACAGCTAAAGATAAAGGATTGAATCCTTCAAAAGAAATATCTATTTCTGTAGGGACAGAGAAAATCTATAAAGGAACTATTGGAGATGATAGTCTTAAGAAAATTAATCCCTTTGTGTCTGCGGATTTAGTAGAAAAGTTAAACACCGCCATATCGAATCCTCAAAATGCCAAAGGGACTGTATCAATTAAGATTGGTAGAACAGAAGTTTTTCGAGTCAAGAATGGAAAAATAGAAACAGATAAATTAGGATTATCTGTTTCGATATCTCAATCTCAAAAACAAACCCCAGCATCAGCATCAATTGAACGCATTTATAGTGTAGAGGCATTACAAAAGCAAGTCGAAGCCTTACAAAATAAGGTAAATGAACAACAAAAACTTGTTGATTCGCTCCTGACGCAATCCCAACTCCAAACTCAAGAATCTATCGTGAAGCTGACACAACAAGTCGGTGAATTGTTTAAGTCGCTGGAGAAACAGCAAAAGCTGATTGAAAAAACACAACAGACTTTATCTATAGCTTGCGAACGCTCTTTACCACCAATTCAAAATACCAAACTTCAAAACTGGGTTGGTGGTGTGGAATCAAAAGTTAAACAAACAGCAAAAAATATTTTCGAGCGAGTTAAAGATGCACTTACTCCAGAAATCGTGAAAATTAAAAATCAACTGGAAGAACTGAAACGAAGAGTAAATCAACAGTTTACTAGAGCTATTGATGACGTGAAGAGTAAAACGATTGAAAAGAGCGTCAAAGCGCTCCTGAAACATTTAGGTACAAAAAATGCCGATGGTTCTATAACTTTCAAAAGTAAGAGTTTTGACTTTCAGCAATTTGGGGAGAATGTAACAGTTCAAGCTAAAGATGGCAATGAAGTTCTGAAAAATGGGGTATTATCTGACACTGTTTCTGATCGAGAAATAGAAGCTCTTGACAAAGTGCAATCTATTGTTGATAAGTACACCGAAGCATCACTTGAGTACTTGAGTTATGCCGAGCAAGAGTCTGAATCTTTATCTAGGGGTTTATCTCGTTAACAGTGAACAATAAACAATAAACAGTGAAAAATTAACTGATAACTGGTTCATCGTCTAAAGCGTATTTGTTGCTCAAGGTCAATTTCTACTTCTTGTTTATTACGGGATAATCTTTCAATAATCTCTGCTTTTTGGGATCTAATGACTTGACGAATGGCCTTCATCATTTGGGTTTGGGGGTCATTTTCTTCGTATGGGTTTTGAAAATAATTTGCCACCTCTAGAACGAAAGAAGCTAATTCTTCAGAGTTCATGAGTTTGATTCTCTGTTGAATTTCAAACTCCAATTTCTGATTGTCGTAGTCCAAATTATTACTAGAGTTAATTGCCTGACTGTTTTGGCGTTCTAATGAGCTTAATAACTTCGGTGGTGAAGGTGGCGAATGCCTCAACCGTTGATTATTTTTTTGCCACTCCCTTAGCCCCACAGCCTGATAACTCAACTTCTCGTAAGCTAGTGGACCTAGCGCCACAATCAAATCATCTACTCCTTTATCTGGTCCTGGCAGCGTTACGACTTTAACTTTAGCTCCAGCTTTTTCTAACAAACCTCCTGTTACCGAAATATCTCGCTCGATATGGAGCTTAGTTTCCGGCTTAGTTTCGTAATCAAAGCAGAACTTAATTTCTCTCAAAGGTGTGGCGAAAACCGCCAACTCTTCATGTAAATATGACTTGCCGATTTTCTTACCAAACTCATCTTTGGGAGAACGGTATCCAGCCGAAATCCCAGGTAGCCCAATGGCAGCGTGACCCTGACTCAACAGACTGGCTGCTTTTTTCGCACCTTCTGCGATCGCACACGGGATATTATGTTTCCAGACACAGTACCAAAATCCTGATTGACGCTCCTGTTGGGTGGGGTTAACTTTGTGTTTGGAGTATATGCGTTCGGCTATCTCATCGGGGACATTAAGCAGGAAGATGCTTAAATCAACCTTGGGAGGATGCTCATATTTGATAAACTTCCCTTCAATTATTTGACCATCATCATCTTTTTTTGGTCTGGGTGCATTCGGTTTGTAACAGCCCCACCTTTTAATTGGAGGCTTTTCACCTGGTGTTAAATCTTTAAACGAACGCGGCGATACCCCCGCATCACACCACCAGCCACCAGCATCAAGATGAGAATATGCGCTTATTAATCCTTGTGTTAAGCTGCCTGTATTTGTGCGATTAAGTTTTTCACTGACCATGAGGCGTTCCCAGGCTTCATGTTCGCCGCCAGTATAGCTAAATTGAAGGCTTTCAAAGTTCAACGCCGTAATATCGGGATGAATGGCACTATCAGAAAACTCTTGCCAATGGTTTGATTCAATGAAATTGGGTGTCTCTTCTGGCTTTTGAGGTATCCAAAATGCTTCTGTTGGGGCAGCAGTCTTTAATACTGGTTTTTCAAAAGCAGGAGGCTTTCTATCATCTCTATGTTTCTCTTTGGGAGTGGGTTTGGCTACAGTTTCTAAACTCGTTGTAACTAATGGAACTGGCCGACTAACTGGTAAGGAAACTTGTTCTGTGACTGGCGGTTGAGCTTTCAGTACAGGCTCTGCTATTGCTACTTCAAGTTTTACTACTGGCTCATTAGCTCTTGGACTGACCGAGGCAGTTATCGCCTGAATTCGTTCCATTTTTAAGGAATTCATCAGCAATTCTAAAGCGTTATCTTTGGCTTTAGACTCTTGCGCCAGTTCCAGCAATTCTGATTTGTCTTTAGTATAAAGCAATACGTTATGCCTAGCTCGACTAATCGCCACATAAAAACTTTCTTGCCCAATGGTGTAATCTGCCGCAATCAAGGCTAGGTCAGTAGTTTTGCCTTGGCTGCTGTAGATTGTGCTGACAAGCGCGTAGTCTAAGTTTTGCGCCTGTTTAAGGTTAATAGTTTCAGTTCGATTGCTATCTAAATACTGAATTTGAGCGGAATCTCCCTCAATCGCCGTAACTACAAATTCTTGACCATTGCGCCTTTGTAGTTGGCGGTCATTTTTCTTCCATTGCAAGCGATCGCCTACAGCAATCTCAATTTGCTCGCGTTGGTAAACAGCTTTGTCAAAATTGGCATCTACTTCTAACTGCTTTCCATCGTCTGCTTTTAAAATTAATCGGTCGGTGTTCTTGCCGACGACTTCATATAGCAAGGCTTTCTCTAAACCCCGGCGTTTGTAATTGCGCGTTGGTATCACCACATTACCTAGTTCAAAGTTATGGGTATAACGCAGCTGCACTTTGGTCAGGTTTAAAGCTTGCAACTGGGTAATGTTTGCAGTTGCCCCTAAACTTCCTTCAATTTTTAGCTTGCCTCGGATTGCCTGGGTAAGTGCCAACTTCTCTACATTTGTGCCAGCGAGTACCAATGTTCGCGCTCGTTGCTCTTTCGTTAATCCTATATAGTCAGCAGCAATGAACTCTCTTGTAGTATCGGGTGATACCTCTTGAATACTGCCTACGATCTCTAGTTGCTTAAATCCCGCTTCTACTCTCCCGTCTGCAATTAGGTCTACTGCAATTTTCAGATCCGGGTTCCTCTGCCTGTTTGATTGGGTTAAGTGCGCGGTTTTAATACCAGCTTGTTGCAAGGATTTGAATGGGTTTCCAGCTTCCACTGCCGATAATTGCTTGGTATCGCCAACTAGTAATAGTCTTGCTCCCTCAGTGGTCGCTCTTTCTAACAGGGCATGAGCATCTTTGGCACTAAGTAAACCTGCCTCATCCACAATCCAAATCTGATTTGATTCAAGTCGGGGTGCTGGCTCAGACACCAATAAACTGGCTACAGTTTCGCCTTGTATACCTAGTTCCTCGCTTAACACTTTAGCCGCCATTGATGAAGGGGCAAAAGCTTTGACTGTATAGCCCTGAGCGAGTGCGATCGCGTTTAATTCCTTGAGGGCGAAAGTCTTACCAGCACCAGCTACACCTTGCCACGCTACAAATTGGTCTGTTGTAGTTGCAGCCATATTTACTGCAAGTCGTTGCCCTTGATTGAGCAAGGTTTTCTCTAAAAGGCTTGAAGCTAGTTGTGTTTGCAGTATCGGATTAACTGCTCCAATTCCTGACTGCATTAACTCAATCGTCGCTAGTTCTCTTTTTACTGCCGTCCACGTTGTGTATTGCCTTTCCATTCCCGGCAGAACGATTAACTCTTGATGCTCCTTGATTAATGGCTCAAGTGCATTTACATCAGTGAAAAGTCTTTCAGAAAGAATGAATTTTTCTAAATCTTCAAGTTTAAAGGCAACATTCCTCTCGCTACAATGAGCGATCGCGTCCGCCAATGTATCTTCAAGACTTTGCTTTGAAACTGAATTTTGTACTACTTGACTATTTAGCTCAGAAGGCTTGACGAAACTGATGCCCAGTGCCGCAGCTTCTTCAAGCCACAGCGATTTGAGTTCTGCCTCTTTCCACTTCTGCTTACGCTGACGAGTAGTATCCCAAACTTGGTTTCGCTCTGCCCATGAAGAAGATGTACCAGCAAGAGCTACGATCTGCTGCCGTCGTTTTGAGAACCCCTCTAAGTCTTGTTCCTTGCCGAGTGAAGAAATTTTGGTAAAACTTTGGCGACGACAATGTTTTTATTTTTTAACTCTGATGTTTTTTACTATAGCAAATTACGCTCAAAAAGTTTCCGCCAAATTTGGCGTACTGTGCGTCGTAGATTTTTAAAATACGCCTTGTTAATGCCATAAACCTTTCATAAGAAGGACTTTGCAGAATCCTAATAATGACATAAATCAGTTCCAGGAAGTTCCGAGAAGTGCTAGGAAGTCATCTAAAAATCATAGACAAATATATTGATTTTTCTACTATTTGCATTATTTTGTCTTAGAATTAGCAGAGTAATAACGCAAGATAAATAATATCAATACTGATGCATTTTGCTACTGAAAACGGTCATACTGAATTTCCCAAAGTGAGGTGCTGATGATGAGTCTGCTAAGGTTAGTTGTAGATCCGGGTGGTTCATTGTTGAAGGGATTTTACACGTTAGAACGGTTTGAGCCAGAATTGATTTTGATGGAGCCAGAGGTAGCGACAGTCCCGTTAGAAATTTTAGAAAATTATGAGCTCACGAAAATCGGTGAGTCAAATCCTGAGAATAGCGCTTGGATTGAATATCAAGATAAGTGTCTTGCAGTAGGGTTCTTAGCTAGAAAGCGCTTTCATGCTGACTTACAACTGCAAAAACGGAAATTCGAGTTAGCACTACCCAAGGTATTGGCGATGGTAGGAGCCATAGCAGACAAACACGATTTAGAAAATGGGTCATCGATTCATTTAGGGATTTTGCTGCCTTGGGGAGAATATCAGGATCGGGTTTTATTTCAAGAGTTGGTGACGACAGCCCTTGCTAAATACAAATTCAAAGGATGTTCAAAAGCATTTTCATTGGAACTATTTTTGTGTCTTCCGGAAGGTGGGGGGATTTTGACCAGGGGACGCGCTCCTGGTTCTGATTTAAAAGAAAAGTCTTTTGCAGTTGTGATGTTGGGTTATCGAGATACAAGCATTCTGCTGATTGAGCGTGGAGAAATGAGCAAAGGTAAAACAGAGCCTTTGGGTTTCTCGAAAATGGTTGAATCAGTGAAGCGTCAGACATCGGGGTTGGACTTAGCTCATCTGACGAGCGTTATTTGTAAGGCTGGGAAAAGCTCGTCTCATAAAGCTTTAGAAGAATTAGCTTCAGATTTAGATCCAGTATATAAAGAGCATGAAGTTTCAAAAATTCGTAAGGCTGTTACCAATAGTAGGCAGGAGTATTGGATGATGCTGTCCAACTGGCTAAAGTTGCAAGTTCCTCGTGATATTGATGAAGTGATTATTAGTGGAGGTACTGCTTATTACTTCCAATCTCAGCTAAACAACTTATTTTCATTCTCTAATATCAACTGGTGTGAAATTTTAGAGACACAACTGATGAATAGTTTCCCCCAAGCTGCATCTAAGTCTCTGAATCATCGCTTGACAGATGTTTATGGATTGTTTTTCTTTCTATGTGCTAAGGGGATAAGACAAAACAATTCGGAGGTCGGAGGTCGGAGGTCGGAAGTTATTAAAAATTGCTTCTAGTAAAGTCATTTTAATTCGTCGTTCAAACGGATTAATTGTCGCCTAGAAGATAGCTATAAAGCCGTCCTTTAGCGAAGCGAAGGACGGGGTTTCTACCCATTTTTATGATGAGTGAAAAAATTCCAAGAATCGATTATCGGTGTCGAATCTCGATGAACAAAGAGCCTTTGAGCGTTGCCCTTATAAAATACATTAAACACAGTAACGACATCAGCGAGAGGGAAAAGGTGTTAGCTGCTTTGTCTGGATACTGGTTGCCTTTTGCTTTAAGAGCAGACGGCAGTTACCCAGAATGGGAACTAAAGCAGTCTGCCAGAAATGCTATTTACAAGTTGAAGTTACACATAGCGTATCTGTCTGAAGCATTTGTTCTAGAAGATTTTCCTGTTGGCTGTCCGACAATTATTCCTGCCAAACCAATGGTGCAACAGATGATATCTAACGAGGGTGTAAGTAGAGTGGCGATGGCTAGTGAGAGCTTGATTGAACTAGAAAAACCCAAACCAGTCGTAAATATTTTGCCAGATTCCCAGGACAACATGGTTGAAACAATGTTCGGTGGAGCAATTTCAGAAGTCGGAAGTATGAAGTCGGAAGTATGAAGTCGGTGTTTTCGGAAGTAATACCCGATAACTAAAGTTAGAGGATTGAATAATGGCGGACGCTTTTTGTCTCACACGCTTGTGTCTGAGCAATATTTAGTTAAAAGGAGATGAAGTATGCCTTATACCAAAGAGGCCTTACAAAATATGTATTCCCTCTCACCAGAGGATGTCTTAGCAACATTGATAGCCTGTGGACTTGCTGATGACGCGCAAGAATACTCAGATGCAGATATTGAGACTCGGTTTGATGTTGTTCGTCAGTTGTTTAAAGATGGAGAAGCTTCTGATTATCAGCAGGCCACAACACTTTTTCAACAAAAGTTAGAAGATAATTCCTTAGCACAAATCAAGAATGAGGGGAGAAAACCCCGGAAAAAAGGGGTTAAACCATTAGATATAACTGAATTAATAAATTTGGCTCGTGAAATCGGCTTTAAACTGACGCTGACTAAAGCTTTACAAGTTTTAGCCTCGTGTGGACTGAAAGAGAAAGAGGAATATACCCCCTCAGACTGTACGTTCGCTTATTTTTGAAGTGTGAGAGGAATTAATGCCTTACTGTTAAAGGAAACAATACGATTTTGGATCTGCTAAAACCCACATTCCGCACCCCAAGTGTCACAAACGGAAATTACTGAGGGAAAAAAGGTAAACAAGAATAAAAGCAGACATATTTAGATAAAAAATACATAAGAGCCGTCATCAATCAGCAAAAATGGCATCAAAACCTATTGTCAATAAGGAGCAATAAGAACTGATGGCAAATAGATTCGGATTAGATAAATAAAAGAAG
>NZ_JACJRQ010000081.1 GCF_014697355.1 Nostoc calcicola FACHB-3891
TGGCGATCGCTCTTATGCGATTTAAGCCTCATAAGCTGCCTCATTTTCAGAAAGGTTTACGCGCTATGGCGCTTATTCAGTCAGCATTATAGCCTTACTGTCACCCCGTCAGGGAATTTTGGTCAGATTTGGCGATCGCTCTTATGCGATTTAAGCCTCATAAGCTGCCTCATTTTCAGAAAGGTTTACGCGCTATGGCGCTTATTCAGTCAGCATTATAGCCTTACTGTCACCCCGTCAGATTGATAAGTTGAACCCAATACCTGTACACCTACTAGGATTACAAAATTTAGGAAATGTATTGCGTCAATTAGGCAAGTTATCTGAATCAAAATTAGTTTTGAGAAAAACGTTATCAATTGCTCAACAGTTAGCTGATTTTGAGAACAGTACAATTTTACTATCACTCAATAATACTGAAAAATCTATATATCAACAGGCGCGGGATAAATATAGTTCGATAGAAGAACCAGTTTTTCAAAAAGAAACTGTTAATTTTTTTCAAAAACAAGCACTCAAATTACTGAATAATTACCAGTCATTGATTGATAGCCTAACCGCACCAATACCAATCAAACTACAGGCGCAACTACAACGTTTGGACTTACTGTTAGACTTTTCAAAGTGGTTAACAGCGGAATCAAATTTAGGCAATACACACTTAGCTGCCATTCAGAATCAAATCAATCAACAGATTCAACCTTCTGTAGAGCTAATACTGAAAAATTCTTCCGCATTCTCTGATTTACCTGCTAGCCAATCTATTTATACCAAGCTAAACTTTGCCAATAGTCTCAATCAAATTCCAGATGAACGATTACATTCAGTAGCCGTCCAATATGCAAAATCAGCTTTGCAAACGGCTAAAAGCACTAACGAACAGCGGCTCATGTCCAATGCTTTCGGTACTCTGGGCAAGTTAGAGAAAGAAAAAGAGCGATCGCTCCATTATCTTGAACAAGCTATGGCTTTGGCTCAATCAATTCAGGCATGGGATATCGCCTATGAGTGGCAGCACGAATTGGGTTTAGAGTACTACAAACAAGGAAAGTATGACAAAGCCTTTGAAGCTTACAGTGCAGCAATTGATAATGTAACTAAAGTACGTGATGATCTTTTGCCAAGCAATGCAGATTTACAATTCTCCTTCCAAGAAAAAGTGGAGCCTGTATATCGGGAGTTTATGCGATTGCTCTTGGCATCTCCTAACCCTAATTTAAAACGAGTAATCCAGACAAACGAACGACTGCAAATCGCTCAGTTAGAAAACTTTCTTCAATGTGGCAAGCTTGACATCATCCCTTTAAATGAAGTTAAAAACTTGCCTAGCCCTCCAACAGTAGTTCATATCATTGATTTAGAGAACAGCGTAGAAGTAATTGTCCAATCCCCTGATGGCTCTTTCCACCACCATTCTGTTGACTCCAAGTTAGTTAAAGCTAGCGTCGATAATTTGTTAGAAATCTTACAATCTTCTAGACTAGCTTCTATTAATAAAAAATTAATTATTTCGCCTTCTCAATCACTTTATGACTTACTAATTGTACCGATCAAGCCATACTTACCTCCATCAGGAACACTCGTATTCACTTTAGATACATCTTTCCAAAGCTTACCAATAGGTTTGCTTCATGACGGGAAAGATTATTTACTCAAGCAGTACAGCATTGCTCAAACTTTAGGTTCTAGGATTAGACCACCTAAATTTTTACCCAAGGAACAGTTAACAGCTTTAATTGCTGGACTCTCTAAAATCAGTCCTAGCTTTAAAGCTCTGAATGCTCCCGAAGGCTTAAAAGCATTGCTAAGGGTGAAACAGGAGGTAGAAGATGTTAAAAAACAAACTACTTCTTCAACAGTCTTGTTAAATGAAAAGTTTACTAGCCAGGCGCTTGAACAACAGTTAAGCACAAATGACTTTTCCATTCTTCATCTAACTACTCATGCTCAATTTAGTTCTGATGCCCAGAGAACAATGTTTTTTACTTGGAACAAACCAATTACTGTACTAGAGTTTGATAACTTGCTAAAGTTAAACGCTCAAACCAATGAGGATGGAATTGAACTATTAGTTTTAAGTGCTTGTCAAACAGCTAAGGGTAATAAGAGGTCAGCATTGGGGATTGCTGGTGTGGCAGCACAAGCAGGTGCTAGAAGTACAGTGGCAACTTTATGGAAGGTAGATGCTGACTCCACTGCTTTACTTATGGAAGAGTTTTACAGGAACTTGAAGTCCGGGACTCCCAAAGCAGAGGCATTACGTCAAGCACAATTAAATTTAATGTCAAATTCTAAGTACAGCCACCCTTATTTTTGGGCTTCGTTCTTGCTCGTTGGTGGATGGCTGTGAAATTTTGTGCAATGACAACCATAAGTTGTCCATAATTTTGACAATTATAGCAATCCTATCTGATTTATGAAATGGCAAGTCTAAGATTCACAACTTGTTAGAGAAGTCGAAAATCTCATTGTTTACGAATGATTTAGGATTGCTATATATGTTGCAAATCGACCATGCCAACATCTAGTTTGCTATCGTTGCCAACTTTTACCTATTGTGCCATTCGACCAACTTTAGTCCTTGTTGCACTCTAGCTAATTCATCTGAATTCCTAGTCAGTTTCGCCAATTCATTTGCCACCTGATAATTACGAAGCGCTTCATTTGGCAACCATGCTTCTAGATATCGATCTGCCAGTACTCGGTAAAGAGTGGGGTTCTGACTTCCTGCTGCCACTCGTGTTTTCAGCGTCTCAATCGATTCATTCAAAAGGCTTTTGGACATAAATACAGCATCTAAATCTAAGAAAGCGGCTTCGTCTGGAGGCAAGTTTAATTCATTGATCTGCTTTACCTTGTATGCAATTTCTTTTTGGTCTTTTTCTGGCAAAACACTGATTACTAAAGGCTCTGAACTAATCAAAGAACCTCCCAGGTTGGCAATGACAGTAATTTTGTAGGTGTTACCAAGTTGCAATTCTATTTGTTCTTTCGGGTATGCCAGTGTAGTCGTTTTCTGATCTACTGTTACTTCCCAATAAAATTCGTAACCCTTTACAATTACTGTGTAATTAGTAGCGTTCGAGACAGCACTCCAAGATATTTGAGGTCGCGTACTTAACATTGAACTGCCATAAGGGCTTACTAGGGTTGGTGCTTCTTTTTCCTCACCCGCGCCCTTAGGGTTATAGCAATTACTCGGATTCAACCCCGTACATAGCTCGGCTATCTCTTGCGGCAGTGTACACGTATCTGGCTCCTTGAACACAGTACTCTGCTTCAGGTATACAAAATTTCCATTTAAGTAGCACAAAACCTTGACTGTAGCTCCCTTAACTGGATTAATCCGATCTCCTTGGCACAGTCGGCTTCCACTCGGCAAGTAGAGATCACCTGAGCTAGAGACTCGACCTATAAACTTGTGACACCCACTCTTTACTACTGCTACTGATTGAGTCCGACTTCCTGCGCTGCTAATATCTGATAAAAGTAGTATTGACGGTAATATCGATACAAGGGCTACAATTCGTAGCTTAGAAACTTTTTTCTTCCTATGGTTGAGTAAAAACTGCATTAAAAGTTTTTATGTACTTACTTGCCTTTTATTAGCATACATAAGTTTGATAACAAAACAAATAGCTAAAGTCTATAACTTTCTCACAATGCACTCTATGGAGAGATTTTTGAGTTGTTGGTAAGGCGGTCTAGTAATTCCTGTCTCCACTTGAAAACATCTTGCTGAGTAGTCCTAGCAAGCATACAGATTTCCCATGAAAGTCTGGCATCCTCAATTTTACCTAGAGCTTCTTGCACCTGAGCCAGCAAGCAGACAGCATCTATTCTCTTGCTGTCTAAATCACTGGCTTTTTGTAAATATTTCTCTGCCTCGTTATACTGATTTTGCATGAACTTTGCCCAACCCAAATTTTTATATAAAGCAGCTTGTAGTTTTGGGTCTTCAGTCAAGCGCAATCCTTCAAGTGCTAATGCAGTAGCCTGAGTATAGTCTTTTTTGAGATTTCTGAGGCGCGATAAATCATTGAGCGCAGGCACTGCTTTCTTATTAATTTTAATTGCTATTTTATATTGTTCTTGAGCTAAATCCTCTTTTCCTTCTCGATCATAAAAACTTCCTAACCTATAATATCCCTCCCAATCATTAGGCTTTAATTTCAAAATATGCTGATAATTATCTAAAGCACAAGCGACTTCTCCAAGCTGCCAACAAACTACAGCTAAACTATTATAAGCATTTATATCTTTTTGATTATATTTAAGGGCTAATTCATAATATTTCTTCGCTAGTTCAAAGTCGTCAAAATGACGAGCAGCTTGCTCTAAATAAAACTGGGAGACAGAAAGTTTAAGTTGAGAATTATATTCTATAGCTTGGTTAAAATAGTTTTGTGCAGTTTGCGAATCATTTGCTAATTCTGACTTCTTACCTTGTAGTACTAATTTATTAGCCATTACTGGTAAAAATACTTTGAAACCTCCAAAAACCCCTAAAGCAATTAATGTAACTAATAAACTAAATAAAAATTTTTTAGACTTAATTAATCTATTCGATTTGCTTTGCAGAGAAAGGCTTTTTAACCTCTGTAAAATTACTTGAGTATTTTGTGGGCGTTGCCCTGGGAAGGGAGCCATTAAATCATCAATAAAATCAGCCAAAGATTTATCGATATGAGGTGCTTTATTCCTCCAAAGTAGCTTCCCTGTTTTTTCGTCACTTTTAATTTGAATTAAAGGAATACCAGTAACTAAGTTAACAAAAGTTCTGCCTAATGCGTAAAAGTCTGACTGTGGTACAGCTTGCCCATTAATTTGCTCTAAAGGGGAGAAACAAGCTGTCCGAACGATAGTTATGTCATGCCCACTACCTAATCCTGTGCTGGTTCCTCCACTAGTACTAACTTTCGCTAAGTAAGTTCTAGTAATATCTCTTGCGCCACCAAAATCAATAAGTGCTAATTTGCCGTTGGGTTGAAAAATAATGTTATTTGGCTTAATATCTCTATGAAACACACCAGAGCGGTGAACTAAATCAAGAATATCCATTAATTGTGAAAGCCAATCAAGTGCTAGACTTTGAGGAATTTTTCCATAAGATTTTATCCACTTCCCTAAGTCCTCTCCTTCAAACTTCTGCATTACTAAGCAATGCAATTCTAAACGATTGTCATTCAGCCTCAAAGCAAAATAATCTCCTCTATTAGACTTAGGGATTCCAGGATGATCCAAAATTTGCAATAAAATTGATTCTCGTCGAAGCAGTTCAACTAATTTAGGCTCGTCTATCCATTTTAAGATTTTCATCACTTTTCTTTGAGGATGTGGATAGGATTCTGTGCTATCATCTTCGTCCTCGACAATACCAACGTCTTCAACCTCAAAAATATCTGTATAAGTATATGGATCTTTATCTAAAGAACGTAACGGATGTAACAAACGAAAACGTTTGTTTATTAATAAGGGATTCCCGCAAGCTAAACAATTTTCAATATCATCAGGATTGTGACGCTGAGTACAAAGAGGATTTATACAGTAGCTCACATTCGCTCCTGAACGGCATTACTTGTTTGTGATGCACTTGTCTTATCGTACACCAAGCCGAGTGCATCGACCAAAATATACTTCTTAACTACTGGTTCCAAACTATAACAAACTTCCTGTTTACTTGATTTTCTACTAGTTTCAATTAATGAACGTTCATCTAAGGCTTCCATTGCTGTTATTACTTCAGAAACTGACACTTTTAAAGCTAATCGCTCTTTTAATCCACTAACCAGCTTAAAAAAAGGAATTGGAGTTGAATCTTTTGATAGCTCTTCTGCTAAAAAAATCATAATTTTTTTTTGGAGATCGCTTAAAAAGCCAGCTTGTCCAAATTGCATATTAAGCATTACTTTAAGTCTAGGGCCAATTACCGTAGTTTCATAATCAAAGAATTTTTGAACATTCCCTCCAAAAATGCGATTAATTCGTTCAGCAACTGTATCTAATTCTGATGGATTTCCGCGATAATTTTCAATTAATTGTATACATCCGTCCCCAAATAATCCTTTATCACGTAGCATTTGCATTGCAGCATTTGAGTCTAAGCCTTCCAAGCGTAAAGATTCAATAGGCAAACTTTGAGTTACGTAAGCAATGTCCTTTAAAGGCACTTGGCTCGTTACTAATATGCAGCTTTTATGACGACCTTTTGTAATTCCAACAAAAAAGTCTTCATATTCTAATCTTCTTTTAAAACTCTCTACTTGTGCTACTTTTTCAAAACCATCTAATACTAGTAAACAACGATGCAAATGAAAATGCTTTGATAGCAAAGATATTTTTTCTAGCAGAGTTTTTTCCTCTGCTTCTAGGTCGAACAAACTAATTAATTCAGTGACTACTTCATCAATGGATGAATAACGAGTAACTGTATTCCAAACGATGTATTCATATGCATCTGATTTTTCTAAAAGTATTTCTTCGATTACTTTCGCTACCAATAGACTTTTACCTATTCCTCCTATTCCAGTTATGGCTATGCAAGATTTTTTAGAAAAACTAATTTGTTTTTTCAAATCAATAATTTCTTTTTTTCTACCATAGAAAAACGCTGCTTTGGGCAGATCTCCATATATTCTCGTCTTGCCCACTAGACAATCATCGTCGAGTCTAGATGCTTCCAGCTTTATACAATGCTCTTTTGCTACTTTAAGCAAAATATTTTTTAAAGTTATTTTTTTTACCTGCACCCCATTACCGATAACTTTTGAAAGTGTTGTCCATAACTGTGGTCCAACTTCCTGCTGCAAATAATACCCACTGTATCCAGAATCACTTGCTATTTCCTTGTAGTCTTTACCATGCCAAGACCCTTCAATTACAATCCTTTCAGCTTTAGTCAAACGTTTTCCAGTATAACTAAAAACTTGAGCTTCTAGTATGTCAAGTACTGTTCTTATGTCTAAATTTTGACTTGAGTTCATGCTTGAGCCGTAATACCACTACAAACAATACTGTATTTCATCTTACTTATGACCAATCTTGTCAACCCCTATTATCTTTACAATTATTAACTTAGAATAGGGATTACAATCTGCGCTTCAAGTTATAAGATTTAAAATGTTACATGGCTTAGATAGCAATAAATACCTGTGAATACATTGTCACGGTTATAGGTTAGCTATTTTAAAGCTGATAATTGACCAATTGATTACCAGCAACTACCTTCCATAAGTAGCTAGACTTACTGACAAAACCGCTCATCAGGTCTAATTGTAACATCTGGCGCAGGTTTACTTAAGTTAAAACCCTTTCCCGGATAGGAGGCTTGGCACAAACATCACAAGTGTGGAGAACTTAAAAGTGAAAAGTAAAAATCTCACAGAACAACAGATGACCAGAACTTTTGTAAGATCAGGTTATTACCTACGTAAAGTGGAAAATAGAGGTGAATATACAACAATACCTGCATTTAACGTACAAAGCGCCACTAAGGAGTAGCGCTTTATGCGTGCTTTAAATTTCATATCGATTTAGAGCGGGGTTGATCTCGAAGGAACAAAATAAGTTGTCGTTGAAGTTTGGCGACCGATGCGACTACTAAATTTATCCGAGAGCATAATCCGCGCTGCCAGATCCATTATAGGATCTGCCGCTTGGAAAGTCCATTCCTTGCGGTATGTTTTGGTTGTCGAAATTTATAAATTTCTGTAAAGTTAAGTTTGATTAAGAAATATCCCGAATTTCGTAGCAAAAAGCAGTAGCAGCGCGAATAACAGTTATCAGCTACCAGTTACCAGTTATCAGTTGGAATTTACAGTCCTTGATAACTGTCAACTATTGACTGATAACTGATACAACCCCCTCAGAAGCTTGTAAACCGAGTTATCAGAGGCGAAATCATGACTTATAGCAAAACCCCTAAGGACACAGTAGTAGAGCGCATTGGGTCAGATAGTAAGATTACACATCTTGTATGCGGTCTAGTAGAGGGGAATTTCAGCAATATCTTGGCTAGAGCGAAAATTGTCAGACTTTTTATAGGAGTGGAATTAGCTTTTAGTGTGCGTTTGCTGTTTCCAATAGTGGTGCGCCACACTATTCGTGCGTGGTGGCTAGCATCAGGGAACAAATTATGCTGACACTAGATAGAGAAGAAACTAAATCAGCACTTCATTACGATGATCTTAACAGCAGTATCAAAGACACCTTCGCTGCCATAGACCAATTTGAGTTGCAAGCAGTAGAGCAGGTTCGCGTCATGCATGACGAGCGGATGTACAGGATCGCTGGGTACAAAAACTTTGAACAATATTGCCAAGGCGAATTGCATATATATGGTGGCTATCGGCGTATAAATCAACTGTTAGGGGCATCAAAAGTTATTGTTGCAGCAGGGGAATTGGGGTCACAAATTAAAAATGAGCGCCAAGCCCGTCCTCTTTTGAGGTTAGTCAAAGAACCAGAAAAACTTATTGCTGCGATAAGACTGGCTTTGGAATTAAACCCAGACCCAACTGAATCAGATTTCGCAGCTGCGGCTAATATTGTTACTCCAACGCCAAGAGGGAAAAAGCAATTCCATCAGGAACCATTGGTTCCCAAAAATGTCATCACAATTTCATCACCAGAACATCCCCATTATGAGCAATCGGGAGTGATTGAGGCAGACGCACCCAATAATTCGCAGCAGATTGTGACTTTCGCTGATGGTGAAAGGCTGCTGGTAAACAACACTGATTTGGATGCCGCAATTGTGTCCGATTCGACTGAGCGTACATATCCTAAAGTTTATGCCGAAGCGATCGCAGCACTTAAAGAGCAACATAAGCAAGAGTTAGAGCGACTGGAGCAGGAATTGAGGATTGGGCTACAAGCAGAGGTTAATGCTAGAGCCGAAGCTCAAGTAAGTGAGCAAATCCAATCTCTGCAAAACCTGTACAGGCAACAGAAGGAGGAAAATATCCAGTTGCAGCAACGCTTAGACGAGATGGAATCGCTACGGCAGCTCTCAACTGAGAACCAGCAGCTAAAAGAGCGCATTCGGGATTTGGAAAACGCCTTTGAGCCGCATCAATTACAAGACTGGGGGAATACTTACACCAAACAAGGGGCTAAAGCATTAAACAAGAAGGTTCAGCAAGCACTGGAGAAGACAATTGATTTGAGAACTTTGGCAGCCGAACCACCCAAAGAAAATGCGACTGAATGTCTGCGCCTCATGGGTATGGCATTGAAAAACCTAAGCGTTGCCATGAACAATACCCAAGCGCTCGAAGCGGCGGCGATAATTTTGGGTACTAGTCCCACACAGTCTGCCATCGCAACAAGGACGGAGCAATTACAGATGCTACCTGTGGCTATTAGGGAAATTAGGCAAGTACTTGCACGTATTGAGTTTACATGGCAGGACTTTTGGGCTGTGGCTGAAAAATACGAGGTGATAAAACCTGACTACTGGGCTGAACTTACAACCCATGAAACTGATTTAATCACACAAGCTCGAAAAAACAGTGAATAGTTTTCAGTTAACAGTTAAGCTAATCGTCATTCATTTTTCCTTCTTTGATTCGCTTTAAGGACAACCCTACGGGTTCTGCTCCCGCAGTATAGCCCTGGTTCGGGAGCAACTTAAATGCTCCGTCCTTATCGCTGAGAATGCGGATACTTGATGACTGATGACTGATGACTGATGACTAATGACTGCGGCATAGGTGCTGCAAGTCGCTCACATTGTCATGGAAAAATTTAGGAAAAAAGTGAATACAACAACTTATATTGCACTTAACGGTGGCAACAAAGAGCCATTTGAGCCTAAACCAGATTACAAGGTATCAGTTGAGCATCAGCGACACCCTATTGTTTACCCAAACAATCTCACGGCTGCCGAGTACCATGAGTTGCTAGCTGGTAGTGCGATTCATCCAGCGTTGATCGATCGCAACTTCTTCCACATCGAGTCCGAATCAATTTACGACTACCTGTTCATCTCCAACAAAATCCCTCGGAAAAATGCAGGAAGAGTCACAGATGCATACATAAGGCAATATCAGCATCTATTACTGGGGGGGACATGGATTCAGTCACTTGACCCATTCAAGAACTGGCAACCAATGGACTGGGGGCGAATTAAGCCCAACTTCCCGCGCTTTGATTGGCAAACAGGTAAACCAGTCAAATACGAGTCACCGCCCAAAACCCCCAACCGCGTTACCTACTTTGATGTCGCTAACCCCATCTGGGACAAAGTTGCAAAGCGTTATTTAATTAAGCGCTATCATTCACTTTTAGCATTGCGCTTACTGGATCAACTCAATCCACTAATATTTTGGGAGTGGGTGAAACAGCATCCAGAGATTCCAATTATCTTATGCGAGGGTGAGAAGAAAGCCGCTTGCTTGCTTTCGTTGGGGTTTGTAGCGATCGCACTTCCGGGAATTTGGAATGGGCGCGTGGGCAAACAAGATTTTGATGAACGGTTGCATCCTGACTTAGTACCAATGGCTCAGGCGGGGCGTAAGTTCATAATTCTTTTTGACTACGAAACAAAAGCTAAAACCAGGTGGTCAGTGTTTCAAGCCACTGTTCGCACTGCAAAAGCAATCGAATCGGCTGGTTGCTTATGTGAAGTTGCATTACTGCCGGGGCCAGAGAAAGGTGTTGATGATTTTGTAGTTGGTCAAGGTGTTGATGCCAATGCCCTGCTGACTGCAATTGTAAACGATGCCAAATCACTCAAAGATTACCAGCGGTCGTATCGGGCTAAGAAATGGGGACTCTCGAAATACAAACCAGATGTCACAGTCAATATTAAATATTTGACCCAAGCACTCTGCATTCCTGACCAAGCCCCGTTGGGGCGGGGTTGCAGGTTTGGGGTGTGGGGTGTGGGGGAAGAAATAGCCCCAACAACCAGTGGTTCACTTGCCCCGTCTTCTCAAGACGATTGTATTGGTGGGGGTTCCGAGCTACGACCAATACCGTTTTCCCTACACCCTACACCCTACCCCCAACACCCTATTCTTGACTTATCAGAAAAATGTTCATCCGTCCCGGCTCTTTATGATCTGGCAGAAGAAAAATTGTTTACCCCCTGCACAAGTGCCTTCCCTGCCCCCAAAAAACCCTTCCGTTTTCCAGAAATTGGATTAGTCGTACTGTGGAGCGATATGGGAACTGGCAAAACCCAACTCATGCGCTGGTGGCGTGACCAAAATCCTGATGCCAGATTCCTCAACAATGGACATCGCGTAAATTTGTTGAAAAATCTTGCCGAACGCTTGCAAACTGCCATGTACTCTGACTTGGGTTACACAGGTTTAGCCCAGGCGCAAGCCCTTAGTATTACTATCGACAGCTTGCATAAACTCAATACGCAGGCGCTGATTTACGGCTGCATATTTATTGATGAGGCTTGCCAATACCTCACTCACTTACTGCACAGTAATACTTGCAAACAATATCGTGCAGCAATCTTGGAAGTGCTGGAATATATAGTATACAACGCGCCACTGGTGGTCATCGCTGATGCACACATGGATGACCTGACAGTGGACTTCTTTCTTGCAATGCGGCCGCATGGTGAAGTTCCTTACATCGTCAAAAACGAGTGGCGCAATGGAGGACGCACTATATATTGGTACGAAGGCAGTAATTCTAGCGCCCTAGTTGCCCAGATTTCGGCAGCACTGATGCTTGGGCAAAAAATCATGGTTGCCAGCGACAGTAAGCGTTTCATCAAAAAACTCGACAAGTCTTTTACTATTAAGTACGAAAAGGTAGGAGAAGGGGTGCATGTTAAAGGGGAAGGGGTAAAGGAAGAATTAACAGATTCCTCCACCCTTTACCCCTTACCCCTTACCCCTTGCCCAGCCCGTAGGGCTTCATGGCGCATCTGGTCTATTCATTCAGACAATTCTGGAAGTGATGAGAATGTCGCTTTCATCAAAGATATCACCAACGCCGTCAAAAACTTCGATGCTTTGTTCACCTCTCCCAGTCTCGGTACTGGTGTCGATATTTCGGAGTATCATTTTGATAGCGTGTTTGGTGTCTTTCACGGCGTTTCCCAAACCGCTACCGAATGTGCCCAGCAACTGTACCGCTATCGTCCAAAAGTGCCGTTTCATATTTGGGTGGCCCCGCGTCCTCCCTTTGGTTACAAAGATACCAATGCTACCAAGATTAAAGAACGCTTGCTCCAAACCAATGAAATGACCGCTTTTTTGTTGCGGATTGACCGTCAAACAGGCAAGCGGGGCGCAGAGAAAGATTGGGCGCTTGAGGCTTATTGCCAAATTCTTGGCAACCGCCACTATTCTCTCAATAATCTGCGTGATGATTTGCGATCGCTCCTCACCGAAATGGGCAATACATTTATATGTGTGGGCAGTGATGATGATGACCAAGCAAGAGAAAGTCTAAAAGCAGCAGCACAAGCTTTGGATCGTGCCCACAATTCGGCTGTTGCCAAGGCCAAGAATATTACTTTGAGTGAGTACCGGGCCCGTCAGAGCAAAGATTACCTTGACCCTAATGAAATTTATGAATGTGAAAAGTTTCGCATTTCTGACTCTTACGGCATCGAAGTAACCGAATCACTCGTAGAAATGGATAAAGGTGGTCGCTTAATAAGAGCAATTGCTGGACTTGAGGCTATTTTAGCCCCACCCGAAGAATCAATTGTTGACCCCAAAACTGGGCAAAGTTATCCTACTCCACCAACAATTGTCACCCAAAAAGACCGCACCGAGCGCGACAATCTACCTTTGTGCATCGACTGGGGTAATTACTCCGCACGGTGGCTTGCTAGATTTAACCTGGGACTGCATCAGATTCTCTTAAGTTTAGTGAGGGGTGAAGAATTTACCGCCTCGGATTCCACCTTACTCAAGATGAGGGACATCGCTATACATTGTGCTGCTCACGTCAAAGCAATTCTTGGGTTTACTATTCCCAGTGACTGTAAACCTATTTGGTTGCTAGCCACTTTAGTAGAGCAGCTGGGGCTAAAACTGACCTTCCGTAAGCAGGGTAAACGTGGTCAACAGGTGAAACTTTTCTCTTTAGATAAAGAGCAATTGGAATTTGCAATGCATGTAATTGCTCATCGTGAAACGAAGCGTAATCAAAAAGAAAGTCGAACCTATTATGCTGCCGAAACCCCTGCTGTGTATAGTGCAAACCCTAATCAACAGCCCGTATCCATCCCCCCCCTTGATGCTATAGGGAACTCCCATTGCCAAGGGGAGGATACTACCGATGAGATCTTCACCGATCGCATTACGCTACTCCACTGCGTAGAAATACTTCGTTCTGGCATTTCTCGTGGAGTAGACGCAATTAAAGGCATTCTCAAGCGATGGCAGAGTGATTTGCGCTGGGAGACGGTGCTGGAGTTGGAAACGGTCGCGGCAAATGAACTGCGACTTGTGGAATCTCAAGTTCCTGAATTTTACACCTTGCTAAGTGAAGAGGTGTTGCCTGTGGAGGGATAAGAAAGAGCGATCGCGTTAGCGCGCAATTATGAGACAATTACTTATCAGAATCTTGCTTATAAGAATGTACGTTCGGATAAGTAAATGCATGAAACCCTTGAAAACAGCACCCCTTCTTCCCTGGCACTGGCTTCTCCCATTCCGCTGATCGAACACCCGGCCCAAGTCTACTTGGCAGGGCTTTCCCCAGGTTCGCGCCCAGCTATGCGCCAAGCTCTCAATGCGATCGCCCGATTGCTCACAGATAATAGTTGTGATGCTATGACTCTTAATTGGGCAGCGTTGCGCTACAAACACACGGCGGCAGTTCGTGCGGTGTTAGCTGAAAAATATGCACCAGCTTATGTGAACAAAGTGCTGTGTGCTTTACGGCGAGTTTTAAAAGAAGCTTTGCGGTTAGAGATTATGAGTGCTGTTGATTTTGCTTGTGCTGTAGATATTCCCAACGTTAAAGTCACCAAGCAATTGCGGGGACGTGTTCTCACGGCAGAAGAAATCGCCCAATTGATGCAAGTTTGCTTTGATGACCCTACCCCCACTGGTTACAGAGATGCTGCAATATTTGCAATACTCCGAGGTTCTGGAGTCCGTCGCTCTGAAGTGGTGAATTTAGACTTGAGCAACCTTGATCTCAATAGTGGCGCAATAGAGGTGCGTGGTGGCAAAGGTGGTAAAGACCGGACTGTGTACTTACCTGAAAGTGGTTTAACTGTCGTTTTGGACTGGTTATCGCTTCGAGGCAACGAGGCAGGCCCTTTACTATGTCATATCAACAGAGCTTCAAGGATAGTAAAAAGACGACTTACCTCTCAAGCAGTGCTGTTCATCTTGCAAAAACGTGGTCAACAGGCTCTTGTAACAAATTTTTCAGCTCACGATTTCCGTAGAACTTTCATCTCCGATTTGCTCGATGCTGGTGAAGATATTTCTACAGTTCAAAGGTTAGCTGGACACGCCAACAGTGACCAGACTGCCAGATATGACCGTCGCGGTGAAGAAACTAAACGCCGTGCTGTCCAAAAGTTGATTATTCCAGGTTCGCGTCAAAATTCAAGGGGGCTTCATTAGTTTCTACACCCAATTCTAAGTGTTTAAGCCTGAGATAATTTGCGTGACTCAGCAGTTTTTGATCCCACATTCCGCACCCCAAGTGTCACAAACGGAAATTACTGAGGGAAAAAAGGTAAACAAGAATAAAAGCAGACATATTTAGATAAAAAATACATAAGAGCCGTCATCAATCAGCAAAAATGGCATCAAAACCTATTGTCAATAAGGAGCAATAAGAACTGATGGCAAATAGATTCGGATTAGATAAATAAAAGAAG
>NZ_JACJRQ010000082.1 GCF_014697355.1 Nostoc calcicola FACHB-3891
AAGTGGGCGATCGCGCTGGTGAAGCTGCTACTCTCAACAATATCGGTGCTGTCCACGCTGATATTGGGCAGCCAAAGTTAGCATTGGATTATTACAACCAATCTCTGCCCATTATAAAACAAGTGGGCGATCGCGCTGGTGAAGCTACTACTCTCAACAATATCGGTGCTGTCTACGCTGATATTGGGCAGCCAAAGTTGGCATTAGATTATTACAACCAATCTCTGCCCATTAAAAAAGAAGTGGGCGATCGCGCTGGTGAAGCTACTACTCTCAACAATATCGGTGCTGTCTACGCCAATATTGGGCAGCCAAAGTTGGCATTGGATTATTACAACCAATCTCTGCCGATTAGAAAAGAAGTGGGCGATCGCGCTGGTGAAGCTACTACTCTGACCAATATAGGTGGTGTCTACGCTGATATTGGGCAGCCAAAGTTGGCATTAGATTATTACAACCAATCTCTGCCCATTTTAAAAGAAGTGGGCGATCGCGCTGGTGAAGCTGCTACTCTCAACAATATCGGTGCTGTCCACGCTGATATTGGGCAGCCAAAGTTAGCATTGGATTATTACAACCAATCTCTGCCCATTTTAAAAGAAGTGGGCGATCGCGCTGGTGAAGCTGCTACTCTCAACAATATCGGTGCTGTCCACGCTGATATTGGGCAGCCAAAGTTAGCATTGGATTATTACAACCAATCTCTGCCCATTTTAAAAGAAGTGGGCGATCGCGCTGGTGAAGCTGCTACTCTGACCAATATAGGTGCTGTCCACGCTGATACTGGGCAGCCAAAGTTAGCATTGGATTATTACAACCAATCTCTGCTCATTTTAAAAGAAGTGGGCGATCGCTCTGGTGAAGCTACTACTCTCAACAATATAGGTTTTGTCTACGCTAATATTGGACAGCCAGACAAAGCAGTTGCATATTTCAAGGAATCGCTAACTCGAATCTTGGAAATACGTGCCAACATCACCAAAGATGAACGCATCAAATTTTTACAGTTACGACAAAACACCCGTAACGCCCTGATTAATATCCTTATCAAATTGCATCAAGATAAAGATGCTTATGAATGGGCTAACCTTGTTACCACTGTTGACTTGGTTGATTACACTCGCCTCATTAATGCCAAAGTCAAAAACTCTGCATCTCAAGAAGCCATTAACGAGTGGAACCAACTCAACCAACAACTGCAATTAATCGGGCAAAACCTACAGCAACAATTTTCTGAACCCCTTTCACGACAAATGCGTGAACTGGAAGCCCAAGTCTTCAAAAAAGGTGAAGAAATTTCCCAAGGCTTTCCAGAAGTTGCAGAAATATTTGAAACCACTCCCACTGATATTAGTCGTTTACAAGCAAATATTCCCACTGGTACAACACTCATCCATCCTGTTGTTTTAACTGATACAAATAATGCACCCAATACAATTGCCTTATTCGTGTTAACTAAAAACAGCTTGACAGTAAAGCAAGTCTCTGTCACCAAGCAGTTTTATAAGTTAGTGGAACAAACTTATGAGCAACTGACTAATCGTCTAAACGATAATCTGGATAACTTGGAAAGTCTTTATAACTTACTAATTGCTCCGGTAGAAGCTGAAATTCAAGCAACTAAACCTCAACAACTTGGCATCATCGCCAGTGGAGCTTTGCGCTACATTCCCTTTGATGCTCTTTATGATAGTAAGAATAATCAATTTTTACTAGAGAAATATCCTGTTAGCTACTTAACTCGTTTATCTACCCGTTCTTTTCAATCTCTCAAAACAAATCCTTCACCTGCTGAAAAAAAAGTTCTGGCTTTTGGGAATCCATCTCCTAATGGCTTGCTTGCACTTACAAATGCAGAAATCGAAGTCAAAAAAATCGCTGATACACTCCCAGGAAGTAAAGTCGTTACTCGTGACGAAGCAACTCTTGATTCATTTAAAATTTTAGCTCCTCAATTTCCTTTGCTGCATTTGGCAACACACGGCTGTTTTCAACGTGGTGGTTGTCTTAAATTAAAACTAAAAGAAAATATTCTGGTGTTTGCCAAGAACGAAGAACTTAAAATTGCTGATGCTGCTCGACTGGGATTAGACAATGTTGATTTAATTACCCTCAGTGCTTGTCAGACTGCTCTGCAAACTGATAGTTCTGGCAAACCTATTATTGATGATAAGGAAGCTTCGATTACTGGACTTGCTTATTTATTTGAGAGAGCAGGTGCTAAGGCTGTGATTGCCAATCTTTGGAGTATTGATGACCAGGCTACACAAGATATTATGGTCAAGTTTTACCAAAAGCTTAAGGAGGGGAAGAGTAAAACACAGGCACTACGCGAAGCTAAACTCACTCAGATTAAAAGACACCCTTTTTTCTGGTCTTCTTTTGTTCTGATTGGTGACCCTAATTAAACGTGAGTTCGATGGCTCATATTCTAATACCGTCTCACTTTAAAATTGATACAAATAGACGGCAGGGGAGCTCTTAGTTGGGGGCGGGGGGGAAACAATTAGAGACTAATAATTTGTATCAAGTATTTTGTGAAATGGTATAAGCTCAATCAGAAAACCTCTTCCTGGTTTTACTACGCAAAACCGTCGCTCTCCGAATCGGAGAGGGACAGATTTGAATTTTAGTTCAAGGCAGGGAGAGGTTCGTTGAATTCACGTTGATTTAGAAGATGCTTGGAAAATCCTAATTTTAACTTATTCATAATTTTCCTTAAACATTGAAGAATTATCTTTTGAAACATTGACCAAAGTTACATTTATTTACAGCAGTTTTCATGTATTTGAACCACATCTGTCGTAAGGGCACAGCAATGCTGTGCCCCTACCGCGTGGTCTATTTACCTGAAAATAGCTGTGATTCTCTGCACTAATTTGTGTAGATGTTAAGCATTTTGTCGCCAAATACTACTCGGGTTTCTGTAGGCAATAATTTTTTCTGGGTTTAAGTGTAATTAATCACCCCAGTCTACAGACACACAACTGCTGCGTAGGCGTAGCCAGCACTAGGCATCGCTCGTAGCTTACAATACTTAAGGAGTAGTAGGCATGGCTGATACAAACAGCAACGGTAGAAATGTCATTATTTTTGTTGCAGATGGATTGCGTAACGGTTCTGTAAATGCCACTGACACCCCGACTTTATATAGCATCCGCCAGCAGGGAGTTAATTTTAGCAATAGTCATTCGCTATTTCCGACATTTACTACACCGAATGCTTCGGCGATCGCCACTGGACATTACCTTGGTGATACAGGTGATTTCAGCAACACTATCTACACTGGTTTTCCCACTCCGAATGCTAATGGTAGTGTGACGCCATTCATCGAAAATGACGCAGTTCTGGGGGATATTGACGAAAAGTTTCCTGGTAACAACTTTCTCGATGAAGAGTCACTGCTATCCTACGCACGGGCGCAAGGCTTCAACACCGCTGCAATTGGTAAGCTGGGGCCAGTTGCCATTCAAGATGTCACACAAGTGAACCGAGAAGGCGGCACTGCGGGAACTATTCCCACCCCAGATACTGTTATTATCGACGATCGCACAGGTGCAGCACCTAATCCCACAACAGGTTCGCCTCAAGCTCTACCACTCGATCCTGATATAGTAGCTCGTTTGCAAGCGGCTGGGCTACCCACCACAACTCCAGGTAGAGGAGCAAACGGTAATTCCGGCAACAACACAACTCCTGGAACTACAGTTGCCAATGTTGACCAACAACAATTTTTTATCGATGCCACTACCAAGGTAGTTCTCCCGAAGTTTCAAGAAGAAGATAAACCATTTGCATTGGTCTACTGGTCGAGAGATCCTGATGGCAGTCAACACAATCAAGGTGATAGCTTAAATAGTTTAACACCGGGCATCAATGGTGATACTTCCAAAGCTGGAGTCAAGGATGCTGACAATAACTTAAAGCAGCTTCTTGATTACCTCAAAAGTACGGGTTTGGACAAGACTACAGATGTCTTCATTACTTCTGACCACGGTTTTTCCACCATCAGCAGACAAGCTATTGATAACCAAGGCACAACAACTAATAGTTATGCTGCGACTCAAACCTACACTGGTGTCAATCCAGGATTTCTACCACCAGGTTTCGTTGCCATTGATTTGGCTCACGATCTAAATCTACCTTTATACGATCCTGATAAAAATACAGTCGCTCCTCTAGACCTCAATAACATTCAGTATGCTGCCGTTGATGCAACACAAGGTCAACGCCCCACAGCCGGAAATGGCGTAATTGGTGGTACTGGTCAGATAATTAATGGTCACCTCGACTCAGGTACAAAGATAGTTGTAGCTGCTAACGGTGGTTCCGATCTAATTTATTTGCCTAATGGCAACGCTGACCTAGCTAAACAAGTAGTAAATTTGCTTTCGCAAAAGGACTATATCAGCGGTATTTTCGTAGATGATGCCTATGGAAACATTCCAGGTGCTTTACCACTAAGTGCGATCGGGCTAAAAGGTGATGCTCAAACGCCCACTCCAGCAATTGTAATCAATTTCAAAACCTTTAGCACCGACCTAAACAACCCAAACAACCCCCAAGCTGAGGTAGAAATTGCTGACACCAGCTTACAACAAGGGCAGGGAATGCATGGCAGTTTTGGTCGGGGTGATACTTTCAATAATATGATTGCTATTGGCCCTGACTTCAAGTCAGGTTATGTAGACTATGCGCCTGTCAGTAATGCTGACGTAGCACCCACCCTCGCTAAAATTTTGGGTTTGGATATTCCCAGTAATGGCGATTTAAAAGGTCGTGCCATCACAGAGGCATTAGTGGGAGGGCCTGATTCAGTCTCCTTTACCCAAGGAACCTTGACCTCAGAAGAAGCAGCTAATGGTCAAACAACAATTCTGAATTATCAGAGTGTAGGCAATACTCAGTACTTTACAGCAGCAGGGTTTAGCGATCGCACCCTTGGACTAAAAACATTAGATGTGGATTTTGGGACTACAAGTAGTGATGATGTCACCCTCAAGCCTAACCAAACCTTATTCACAGGTGATGGAGCAGACTTTGTAGAAGGCGCTACAGGTAACACAATCCAGACTGGAAGCGGTGAAGATACGGTGCTGCTTGGCAGTAACTCTTCAGTGTCCGCAGGAGACGGTGATGATAGTATCTTTGTTGGTCAAAATGGTGCTGCTCAAAATACAAGCGCCGATGGTGGCAATGGTGATGACGAAATTACTGTAGTTGAAGCTAGTGGTAGCAATAATTTATTTGGTGGTGCAGGTGCTGATACTCTGACTGTAGTTGAAGGTTCTCACCAATTATCCTTCGGTGGCTCAGGCAAAGATACCCTCAAGAGTGAAGGTAGCAATAACCGTCTGTATGGTGGTTCTGGAGATGACAAACTCTTCTCTGGTGTCAATGATTCCTTGTTTGGTGGCGATGGCGATGACGTGCTATTTGCAGGTATTGCAGGTGGTAATCGCCTCAGTGGAGGTACTGGTGCAGACCAGTTTTGGGTTGCTAATGGCAGTTTACCAACTACTAAGAATATCGTCACTGACTTCAGTGTTGGCATTGACAAAATCGGACTTGGCGGTATTGGCGTCACTCAATTTAGTGCCTTAACTTTATTGCAACAGGGTAGTGATACTTTGGTGAAGGCCGGAAATACAGAGTTGGTTTCATTGTTTGGAGTTACATCGACTAGCCTCACAGCAAATGACTTTGTTTTCTCGGCTAGTGTGATTTAGCCCAAAGGTGATTACGGCTTTCAATTCAACAATTAGGCTGTAGTGATTTTGCTATTGCGGGGGAGTAGTACTCCCTCGTTTTTGATATCTGTTAGCGATGGCACTCTCGCTATTATTATCTGCATATTCAACATAAAAGGTACTAGAAACGATAACAATTTATTTAGATTATTGTATAACTTAACTTTTTAATAACCTTGCAATAATAATTGTTTAATGTTTTTATGGGTTGATATTATGTAGTCTTTGTATTTACTTAAAGGTGTCTTCGATATAAATTTAGATATGAAAAATTCAGCTTTGCCAAAAAGTTCTGACAAGTAATTAAATTTAAGTATTTTTAATAGTTAACTTGACCGTGAATACATGCTTGTCAATAAATGGTTATTAACCAGTAAAAAGATGATTTTAATCATTAGATGAAGCTTGTGAAAAGGACATAAATACATAAAGTTGCAGAAGCAAGTAAGCTCTATCAGGATGAAAAAATAGTCATGATTGTTAACGGTACTTCCAGTCAAGATGAATTGTACGCCAACAAAGACGACCAACTTTTTGGTTTTGAGGGAGATGATATTTTAGATGCTTCCAATGGTGAAGGGAATAATTTGCTTGATGGTGGATCTGGAAGCGATCGCCTTTTTGCCAACAACAACGATACTTTAAGGGGCGGTATTGGAGCAGATGAGTTATTTGCTGTAGGTAGTTCTGGGTTTAACACCCTAGAAGCAGGAGAAGACAACGATCGCCTTTTTGTAGTCGAAGGTAGCAATAACAAACTCGATGGTGGTTCCGGAAACGATCGCCTCACAGTTTCCGATGGCACTGGCTACAATACATTATTTGGTGGACTTGGCAATGATGTATTGGATGTATCCAATGGGACTGGTAATAACAGCCTTGAGGGTAATGAAGGCGATGACGTTTTGATTGGGGGATTAGCTAGCGATCGCTTATTTGGTGGATCTGGTGATGATTCGCTATTTGGTGGTATAAAAGGCAGCCAGTTAACAGGAGGTACTGGACAAGACCGTTTTTTTATTGCTAGTGCAGCGGTGCCTGATGTGGCTATTGAAGTATTGGATTTTACTCAAGGTCAAGATAAAGTTTTAATTACTGGAATTCCCCAAGTTCAGAAATTCTCAGATTTAAAATTAGAGCAAATCGGACTGGATACATCCATCAAAGTTAATATCAATGGCGAATTAAAAGAGTTCGGCATTTTAAGAAACGTCCAAGCCAATACTCTGACAGCAGATGACTTTGACTTTCAAGTTGGAGTTTTCGCAATTAGTGATGCTTCAGCGATCGAAGGAAATGTTATTACCTTCACCATCACCCGCACAGAATATACCCAGGCTGAACAAAGCGTAACTGTATCTACATCTTTGACAACAGAAGATACCGCCAGCGCCACTGACTTTGTAACAAAAACAGAGACTATCATTTTTGAAGCAGGAGCAACTCAAAAAAGCTTCACAGTTCAAACAACTCCAGATTTCGTATTCGAGGGAAATGAGACTTTTACTGTTAGTTTGAGCAATCCTACAAACAAAGCAATTATTAATTCTACTAGTGGTACAGCTAAAGGAACTATCAATAATGACGATGCAAATCCTTTAGTTATCATTACCCAAACTAACGACAGCACAAATGTCACTGAAGACGGTGCAACTGATAGCTATTCTGTGGTACTTGCAAGCCAGCCCACTGCTGATGTAATCGTTAGTATCGATAGTGACGAACAAATCCAAACCAGTCCTAAGACTCTTACTTTTACCACGCAGAACTGGAATCTAGCGCAAAATGTGACGGTAAGAGCGATCGATGATGCGATCGTAGAAGGCGATGATAGTCAGACTATCCAGCATACAGCTACAAGCACCGATACTGATTATGATGGTATTGCCATCGATCCTGTAAACGTTAACATCACAGACAACGATATCCCACTATCAAAAAATGCTGACAGTGATGTCTTCACTATCAAAGGTAATGGCGATAAAGCAAGACTCTCAGTTGAATTGACAGCCCACAGTTCTAATCAGCTTTATGAACTGGGAGTATTTACTGTAGACGATGAACAAGGAAATATTGGTAATATTGCCCCTGGTGCTACTGGTTACACTGAAGCCGCTTTGCAAAGAGCCAAGGTGATTTTTTCCTCACTGGCTGATATTCCTAATGGCTTTAATGGTGACTTAACAAGTCTTTTGGAATTTAACTCTGGTGAACAACTGAGATTTTACTTGGTACGCAACACTACCACTGATACAATCTTGGCAGGACGAGCTGCCATGACCAATGTACTATTTTCTGACCCAACAAATCTTCAAATCGACAGCTTGAGCGATGGTAGTTTTTCCCTAGCTTGGAAAAACCAAGATTTAGTAGTCAAAATTCAACCCACAGAGCAACAATTACCTTTAGGTGCAAATTTCCAAGGCAAACATCAAGGTGAACTGATTGATTTACGCGGTGTCACACAATCGGTAACAGCCGAGTTTACAGTTCATAGAGAAGCTGCATTCAACAACTTTATCGGGTTCTACCAAGTTGCTGATGAGAATGGTGGTATTGACACTAATGATGATGGCGTAGCAGACATTCTTGTTGGACAGACTGGTTACGCCGAAGCCGCCGTGCGTGGGCGTGTTGCAGGTATTGACTTGACAGTAAGCAACCAAGGTACAGCTTCTTACACCGGCACTTTCGGGACTGATTCGCTATTTGCACCATTTATTATTGTGGATGGCAGACCCGACGCATTTCTTGATAGTAATATCAATAATAATCCCGCAGTTTACTTTCCATTCTTGGGTGCTAATACAGATAAGACAGATCACATTCAACTGCTAGGAAATAACACCTTTGGTTTTGAAGATTTAGCTAATGGTGGTGACAAAGACTACAACGATGTAATCGTGCGAGTCAATTTCAGTGTTAACGCAGTTTACTAGTACTCTGCCAACCCAAAAATGCGCTTGTGAGGGCTGGGGAAAGGGGAATAGGGCTTGCTCCCCCTGCTCCCAATATGGTTCAGTTAAGGCTAAAACTCTTGGTCAAATTCAATTTTTTTAACGAACCGCTAAGGACGCAAAGGACGCAAAGAGAAGAAAGAAAGAAAGAAAGAAAGAAAGGCTTAACTGAACCGTATTGCCCCTGCTCCCAGCAAGAACTGCCCCTCCCCTTCTTTGGTGACTACTCAGCAAAAATACTTAAAAGTTAACCACCGTTTGGACTATAACTTCAGCGGTGGTTTTTTTTGTTTGCATAGACTCGATATTAATTAAAATTGTAAATTTACTGAAGGCAAATGTTGGTTTTATCTCATAAATTAGGCCGGAAAATAGTAAGTATTAAAAGGTAAATTTATGACAGAGAAAATTCTGAATTTCGTAGAAGTTCAAAAAAATAATACAAATGGTGTCGATGGGCTTGGTGGCAGCTTCTACACCGCCATCAGCCCCGATGGCAAATTCCTCTATGCGTCTGGATATGATGACTCGGCGGTGGTGGTATTTGAGCGCAATCAAGAAACAGGGCAGTTGAGTTTTGTAGAAGTTCAAAAGGATGATACAAATGGCGTCGATGGGCTTGGCAGTGCTGAAGCCCTCGCTCTCAGCCCCGACGGCAAATTCCTCTACGCTGCTGGATATAGTGACTCGGCGGTAGCAGTGTTTGAGCGCGATGAACTAACAGGGCAGCTAAGTTTTGTAGAAGTTCAAAAAGATGATACCAATGGTGTCGATGGACTTGCTAATGCCACTTCTGTAACTGTCAGCCCCGATGGCAAATTCCTCTATGCTACTGGATATGGCGACTCGGCGGTAGCGGTATTTGAGTGTGATGAACTAACAGGCAAGTTGACTTTTGTAGAAGTTCAAAAAGATGATACAAATGGTGTCGATGGACTTGCTGGTGCCCTCTTTGTAACTGTCAGCCCCGACGGCAAATTCCTCTATGCTGCTGGAGCTGATGAGTCTGCGGTATCAGTGTTTGAGCGGGATGAACAAACAGGCAAGTTGACTTTTGTAGAAGTTCAAAAAGATGATACAAATGGTGTCGATGGACTTGCTGCTGTCAACTCCGTAACTGTCAGCCCCGATGGCAAATTTCTCTATGCTGCTGGATTTGGGGACTCAGCATTGGCGGTGTTTGAGCGCGACGAACAAACAGGCAAGTTGACTTTTGTAGAAGTTCAAAAAGATGATACAGATGGTGTAGATGGACTTAATGCTGCCACTTCTGTAACTGTCAGCCCCGATGGGAAATATCTCTATGCTACTGGATATTATGATTCCGCAGTAGCAGTATTTGAGCGCAATCAAGAAACAGGTGAGTTGACTTTTGTAGAAGTTCAAAAAGATGATACAGATGGTGTAGATGGACTTGCTGCTACCACTTCTGTAACTATCAGCCCTGACGGGAAACATCTCTATGCATCTGGATCTTATGACTCGGCGGTGGCAGTGTTTAGTGCGCCTTTCAACCATGCGCCAGAGGTGGCAAATGAAATTCAAGATCAAGAAGCCACCGAAGATACTGTTTTTAACTTCATTGTTCCAGTTGACACCTTCAGCGATGAAGATGCTGAAGACATCCTGACTTACACTGCAACTCTGGCAAATGATGATTTACTACCCACTTGGTTGAACTTCAATGCTGATACCCTTACCTTCACTGGCACTCCCACAAATCAGGATGTGGGTAGTCTAGACATCAAAGTTATTGCTAAAGATATTGCTGGAGATGAAGCCAGTGATGTATTCACACTTGCGGTTGCTGAAAAGAATTCTCAACTTGAGTCTACAAATACGCAAATAACAACTATTTTCCAGATTGTCAATATTACTCAGAATATCTTTACCGTCAAAAGCAAAGTTAAGGGTGGCAAAGGAAAACTTTCCATTAAGATTAAAAGCACAGGTTCTAAACAGGTGGATGAACTGTGTGTATTTAATGTTGATGATGATGAAGGTAAGATTGACGGCATAGCCCCTGGTGCAGAAGGCTATGCAAAAGCCGCTCTGTTGCGTTCAAAGGTGATTTTCTGCTCCCTTGGCAACTCGCCTAATGGTTTTAATAGTGGCGACTTGACAAACATATTAGAATTTGAGTCTAATACCAAACTGCGATTCTATATGATATCCAACAGTACTACTCAAGCTGTACTGTCTGGAAAAACATCTTTCTCAAGTGTCGTTTTTTCTTCAGCTACAAATAACAAGACAGAAGAAGAAGGATTTTCTCTCAACTTCCAGAATTTGGTTGTGACAGTTCAAGCAACAAATCAACAGATAACTTTGGGTACAGGTTTGCAAGGGAAAAAGGAAGGACAACTGATTGATTTACGGAGTGTGAAACAATCAGTAAAGGCTGACTTTAAAGTTCACAGAGAAGCTGCATTCAACAACTGTGTCGGATTCTATAAAATCGCTGATGAAAGTGGTGGGATTGACACTAATAATGATGGTAAAGCAGATATTCTTGTTGGACAGGCTGGTTACGCCCAAGCCGCCATCCGTGGGCGTGTTACAGGTATTGACTTGACGGTAAACAACCAAGGTGCAGCCTCTTATAGCGGTACTTTTGGGGCTGATTCGCTGTTTGCACCGTTTATTATTGTCAATGGTAAACCCGATGCGTTTCTTGATAATAATGGCAATAATAATCCCAAGGTTTATTTTGCATTCTTAGGTGCGAACACAGGCAATACAGATCACATTCGTCTTTTGGGTAATAACACTTTTGGCTTTGAAGATTTGCCTTCAGGAGGCGACAAAGATTACAACGACATAATTGTGCAGATCAATTTGACTGCTAATGCTGTGTAATATTACAATCGGTTTTATCTCATAAATTAAATCCGATATAGGAATCCGATTTGATTTATGAAAAAATCTGAGTATCTGTAGGGTGTGTTATGGCGTAGCCTAACGCACCTAAATCGTTAACTGGTGCGTTAGCCTTTGGCGTAACGCACCCTACTGGACTGACACAGCTAAAATGTTGCATTAGAACTAACGGATTCCTCCTCCTCAAAAACTGGATAAAGATGTTGCAGTTTCACCCTGGCATCAAGAGTAGAAAACCGCCATATT
>NZ_JACJRQ010000083.1 GCF_014697355.1 Nostoc calcicola FACHB-3891
TTTATCGGTGTCAATCTTTACTTCAACAGCAAGATTTAATCCGTGGCTTAACGGGTTTTCATTGGTGGCTTCAAACTGGCGCTTAATCGTAAGTCATTACCCGGACATGATATGACTAATAACAAATGACTAAATTAATTACAGGCAAAACTAAACTTTTAGGAGTGATTGGACATCCGGTGGAACATTCGCTGTCGCCGGTGATGCATAATGCGGCGATCGCTGATTTGGGATTAGATTATGTTTATCTGCCGTTTCCCATAGCACCGGAAAATTTGGAAATTGCGATCGCAGGTTTCGCGGCTGTTGATATTGTGGGCTTTAGTGTGACGATACCTCACAAACAAGCAATCATACCCCTGCTCTCAGAAATTACCCCTGTTGCTCAAACTATTGGAGCCGTGAATACTGTTAGCCGCCAAAACCATAAATGGGTAGGCACAAACACAGATATCGAAGGATTTATTGCTCCTTTGCAGACAACATATCAACAAGATTGGAGTCAAAAAGTAGCGGTAATTTTAGGCAATGGTGGTGCAGCTAGGGCGGTTGTCGCGGGTTGTCATCAGCTAGGTTTTGCCAAAATTTATGTATTGGGGCGCAATGTGCAGAAATTACAAGCATTTTGCGATAGTTGGAGTAATTCTCCTATAGACGAGAATTTGCAAGTCGGTACATGGGATGAACTAGCAAAATTGATTCCTCAAACAGATTTGCTAGTAAACACAACCCCTATCGGCATGTATCCTAAAGTTGATGAGTCACCTTTGAGTGCAGAAGAAATAGCGAAATTGCCCCAAGGTGCGATCGCCTATGATTTAATATATATTCCTAAACCGACGCTATTTCTACAGCAAGCTCAAAAACAAGGTGCAATTGCGATCGATGGCTTAGAAATGCTCGTGCAACAAGGGGTAGCAGCATTAAAAATCTGGTTACAGCAGGAAAATATACCTGTAGAAGTGATGCGCCAAGCTTTACAAAATCACCTGGGTTTAGCTTGACAGAGAAACAATTTGATCGCGCTGCATTGTGGACAGAGTAAACTCGATGCGTTATCGCTAACGTTTACAACATTAGTTCTTACCAACTAGCCGTTGATTGTGAGTGGGCATTCTTCATGCTGCACCAGCCTAAAAACGCTCAAATCTCACAATCTGCGCTCTGATCGTTGGAGGACGCCTAGTAAATTGGGCAGAATGATAGATGTTAGATTAGACTTACTAAAAGCCAGCAAAAGCACTTTTAATGTAAACAATCTAATGAATAAAGATTTTTTGATTGAGCAGATAAGGAAGAGAGAAGTTTTTGAAAAAGCTTATGTATATGCTATATCATACAGAATTAATTATGATTCTTACTGTAACTTTATTGAGATAGATTACTATAGACAAAATAAAGAAAAGTTGTTTCAAGAGATTCAATCATCTCTTGCAAATCCTAATTTATATGATGCAGAAACTGCGTTTTCTTACTATCTACCAAAATCAGATATGTTCTTCAGGAGAATGATATACACTCCATTTAAAGACTTGGTTATTAAATTTATTTTTGTATCTGTATTAGCTGAATTATTAGATTTTACGTTTGTTCAAAATTGCTTTTCATATCGCCTTGAAAGAGATAGTGAAAAAAATAAAAAACATAAGGGATATTTGTATAAGTATTACTATGAAGGTTTTAAAGAATTTATAGATTGGCAATTAGCACAAGTTGAGAACAGCAGTTGTATGTTGAAAACCGATATATCATCTTTTTATGATTCTATATCGCACGAATATTTGCTATTAGCGATTTCAAGACAAATCAATATAGGAAAAGATACACATTTTTTGATTCTTTTTGGTAAAACCTTGAAATTCAAAATTTGTTACTACTCAATTGTGGATGGAAAACTAAGTGAAACATATAATAGTCAAGGTATACCCATAGGAAATGAAGCAGAGGGATTTATAGCCAATATATTTCTGAAGGAAGCTGATGAAGCATTATTTAACTTGGGTATAAACTTCGGAAGATATGTAGATGATTTCCGTATTTTTACAAACAGTAAAAGTGATGCAGTGAAAGCTTCAATAGTATTACAAGAATTTATTTTAAAAATAGGGGTAAATTTGAACGCTTCAAAAACGAAGGTTATAGAAGCTGAAGAAGAAATAATTAATTTTATTGAAGAGTCAAAGGAAAGTGGAGTTTCTGCAATGCCATTTGAAGAAGAGGAATATGATGAAAGCAAGCAAGAAAAAAAGTTAGATAAAACAGACCTAATAAAAGAAATTGATTCAGAACAAGTCAGTATGCATAAAAAATCCTATTATTCAGACCATCAAACAGTATTTTTAAAAATAGAAGATATTAATAATCAGGAAAAAGCAAAACAATTTGGTAAGTTTTTGAATGAAATTCCGTTAGGTATAGAGCTAGAAACTCAAATATTTAATGAGCATATAGAATGGCTTTATCAATTGTCTAAAATGTATCCAAAACATTGGAAATTATACTCTTGGTTATTTGTAAAGTTTTTATCTCAAGATTATAGCGATGATGTCCAAAGAATTAGCCTTAAATATCTGTTCACTGTATTTGATGATGAGCTTATCAATACATTTTTCAAGACTAGAATTATTCATCATCTGGTTAAGCCACGAAAGGGAGCATTAACCTATATAGAAAGAATATCGACAAGAAAAAATCTAAGAGAGAGACTTATTGAACACGTAAATAAGTTAATGAAAGTAAGCTGTATGGCATTGCAATTGAATTGTATATATGCTTATTATCTGCTTTTTAAAAATCATCGAGATGTCGAAGATTTTGTATCTAAAAGCTTAAAACGTCCAATACCAGAACCAATCCAAAATGCTGTTTATCAGATTGGAACTTTATGTTTCCAAGGTTCTTCAAGGTTGGTCTCTTTTGAAGAGATTTTGGAAGAAAGTGAAATAGAATATGAATCTGAAAGTATTATTTTTCAGTAAACCTAATAGGTTAAAAGTCAATTTCTGGGTCAGGAGTTTCGTAAATAATAAGAAAGCTTTTTGCTCTTGTTGCTCCAATATATTTGTTTGCAATATCCCACTTACTTGGGATTGTTTTTTTTGTCTTCTCAAAGAATAGGATTATAACATCACTTTCCAGTCCCTTATACATACCTACATTCGACCACTGAAGAGTATTTGAATCTTTATTAGAAAATGAATACTCCTTGAGATGAAAACGATTGATATGCAAATAATTTGAAAGTATGGACTTCATCAGTGGATACATATCAGTTAATATAACAATTTGGTTAGGAAGAACATTCTCTTTATCAACTAAATTTACAATATCCTCTTCTAACATCGTAAATATCTCATTTGTCTCTTGATATAGTCGTTCTACAACATTCCTTCCCTCAATAGATGAACTTTTTATTGGATGAGTACAGGATACGAATGGCTGCGCATATTTAAAGATTTTATCAGTATTTCGGCAGTTTTTATCCAAAACATTTGGGATTACCCTAAGTGCAAATTTATTTGCATTCTTGGAAATATTTTGATTACTGTCTTGAAAAATGTAGAATATTCCATCATCTGGAATAAACTTGCTTAAGCCATTAATTTCCTGATACTCAAAGTCTTGTCCTTCATCAACAATGATTGCCTTAAACTCAAATTTCAACTTATAATTCTCTGCTTTTACTTCCTCATAGCCATAAACCACACAGTACCCTGATTGGATTTCATTTTGCAATGATGCTGCAAGATATAGTGAAAGGTTATTAGATTTACAAATTACTAGCGTTCTTATCTTATGTTGACACAACCTTCTAGCTTTTTCTATTGCTAATTGAGTCTTACCTGAACCAGCACATCCTAAAATTATACATTTAGAATGATGATACAGGTAATCGAGGATGTTGAATTGTTGCTCTGTTAATTGAAGAATCTCTTCTTTTATCTCACCAATATCATTGGCGATATATTTTTTAAACTTAGTACTTGGAGATATAAGGTTAATAATTTTTTCTGTACGATCATTTCCAAGTCTTATAATTTTTCCGTTTGCGTAGTAACTGAAAACGGAAGAAATCCAGCTATTGACATTTTTTATTTGAGGACGTAAGAGTAATATTTCTTGTGGTGCTTCTGAAGGTAGTCCATTTATAAATTCATCGACATCAGGGAAAGCTACACATTGTCCAATACAAAAATCTTTCGCTGAAAATTCGCTGTATTTACTAAGAAAATCTCGGAACTTATATCTAATCTGTCTAGCTTGTTCAAATGGAGATATTTTCATTCTAATTTGGTTTTGATACCAAGCCTTATCAACAGAATCATATCTGATCTCTCCTGCTTTAGCTTCTACTATAAGTATTCCCTTATCAGGATGAATAATTATGAAATCAGCTTCTCTATCTTGGATAACGTATTTGATATACTGCCACTGCCACCATGCTCCATGAAAAACAATATAATCATTACTAAGGTTTTTTGCAAAAATTTCAAATAGCTTCTTTTCAGCATTGCTCTTTGTTGTTGACGATAACTTTTCAGGAATCATTCTTGCCATAATTATTCACTTCTGAGTTATGATAATTAGCTTCTGTGTAATATTACTCTGTACATTATCATTTAGTCATTAACTATGTTACATTACGACATCAATTTAATGGAATACTAATTAGGCTTTATCATAATAAGACAATCGCAGCAGCAAAAATGAAGTAAAAATATAAAGCTGTGTGGCAACGAACTGAGCGATTGCCGAACAAAATCGGCAAAACTGGCGTGACCAGAGTCTATTTTGACTCATGTAGCGTCCTTACAGAACACGTCATTGATGTCATTTATTTCATCTATGTTTTCAAAACCCGAAATCCTTTTCTCAGGGCTTGCATTATTAGTAAGTTTGACAAGTCTATTTCTTAGTTCTTGGATTATACTTCCGGCTCCAAATATGTTTTTACTCACCCTAGCAGTGGGAGCGCCAGAAGTAAGTCCTTGGTTATTTTTATTAAATTTGCTCTCTTTATCACTTTCTTTTTTCTGCATTAGTCAGCGTCAACTACAGCCTTTAGCTTGCATTGTCAGTGTGATTGGACTGCTAATTTGTGGATGGGTGCTAGTGAATATTCCACTCACTCAAATGCAGATGAATCAAGCGATGAAACAAGAGTTAGGAGCAGATTATCTAGAAAAAATTCCAGTTGAACTAAGCACCAAAATGCAAACTCATCCCTTTAACTTAGTTAATTTCTTCCGGGGTATTGCATCAGGTAAAACGCGCCATCAAAAAGATATTATTTTTGCTACTCCTGGGGGAGTACCTTTAAAAATGGAAGTTTACCAACCACCAGAGTTGGGAAAATATCCAGCACTGATAGTAATTTATGGTGGAGCTTGGCAACATGGAAATCCTAGCGCTAATCCTGAATTTAATCAATATATTGCTCATCAGGGATATACGGTATTTGCGATCGACTACCGACACGCACCTCAATATAAGTTCCCAGCACAGTTAGATGACGTGCGTACAGCCCTGAATTTTATTCACAAACATGCAGCCGAATATGAAGCCGATCCAGAACGTATTGTACTTTTAGGACGTTCTGCCGGGGCACACCTAGCAATGCTAGCGGCTTATCAACCGGATGCACCGCCCATCCGTGCTGTAGTCAGCTATTACGGGCCTGTTAATTTGACTGAGGGATACAAAACACCGCCAAGTCCCGATCCTATTAATACCCGCGCTATTTTAAAAGCATTTCTCGGTGGTTCGTTAGATGAATTACCTAATCAGTATCAAATTGCTTCACCGATAAATTACTTAACGCATCCTTTGCCGCCAACTTTATTAATTTACGGCAAGCGCGACCATTTGGTAGAAGCTCGATTTGGCAGACAGATGTACGAACGTTTACATGGCTCTGGTAACACTGCTGTTTTTCTAGAAATTCCTTGGGCGGAACACTCTTTTGATGCTGTTTTTAACGGTGTAAGCAATCAACTAGCTTTGTATCATACTGAGAGGTTTTTAGCTTGGGCGTTGGGCATAGGGTATGGGGCATAGGGCATTGGAAGTGTGGCAGGTGTGGGAGGATGGGGAAGAAATCTTTCCCCCCTCTCTCCCCACACCCCCCCATCTCCCCACCTCCCCACTACTTCTGACACCAGCGCCAGTTATAGCGATTCCATTCGTAAATTCCTTGAATTTCATACTCAGCGCCGTTGAAGAAGCGGACGACACAATTAGTAGAGGAGTTATTGCGGTCGCTAATTTCATCAACCTGAATCACAATGGATGGAAACCACTCCGGTTTACACGGCCCGTCTTCTTGCACCCATTCCCATAATGCATTGCAAACTTCAATGCGATCGCCTATTTTCAACTTTAATGCATCTTCAAAATAAGAATACTTATCAAAATGGTATGACTCAACACGGTTAAGCCACTCTAAACCGTAGCGCTGGCGGATAAACTGCACTGTTCCAGAGTCATTTTCCAACAGCCAATCGTTGAGTAATTGGACTTTCCAAGTGCGGTTACGTTGTTCCTGGATCTTAACAAACTCTAAAAATGCTTCTAACTCCTCTGGGGTAAGTTCGTCCAAAGGATTAGCAATATCTGACGCTTCAGAGTTAAAATTTCCCTGGATTTGCTCAACCACTTGCAATAATATCTGTTTCTGCGCGTCAGTGAGAGGACAGCCTACAGCATCACAACTATTAAAGGCTGCTTGCATAGCTGTTTCAATCTCATCTGGTGTCATAAAAGTTAATAGCAATCGCGGGCTTGTTTACTTAATTATTACAAAAGTTAAATTAAAGTTTCCAATTCACCTGTAGTTATTAGGACTTACGCAACTGGCATATTATTTTTAGTTCGTAGTTTACAAACGCACGGAATATGCGGCTAGAGGCATTAGCGAATACTGGATTGTCGATCCAAAGTTCAAACAAATCACCCTTTGTAACTGGGTGGAAGTCCCGTATGAGGATACGGTGTTGCAAGGTACGGCGACCATTGCATCAGACGTGGTACCCAATTGGGAATTGATAGTTGAGCAGGTGTTTGTTGTTTGACCGTTAACTGTTGACTGTTAACTGTTAACTGTAATTCCGTTGTAAGCTGAGGTTATCAGTTACATAATTTATTGAATAAAATTACGGGGTCGTTTATGCAGTTGCGATCGCTCACGGTCATTTTTATTTCTTGTCTCATCACTTTTCTATCGTGGGTGCTTACTCCCCCCGCTCTAGCGCTGACACAGATTAAACTATTTGATATTTCCTATAAAGATTGTCCAGCAGAACTCGCACAAGGAGCTGTTATCAGTAGTGGTAGCGCCGCTGCCAATTGCTTCATTGTCATTGGCAAGGCAGAAAATGGTACTAAGAAAACGGTTTATGATGCAGATATTTTTGGACGCATCTATGATGCCAATAATGACTCAGTAATGCAAAACCGTACTCGTCTTGGTTCGATTGCTGAAGTACCACCAGGTGTTAGCGATTTTGAATTGAGAATTTCTGTGCCCGCAAATCAGCCTACTCCATTGAAGCTGAAGCAGTTCAAGGCAGCTGGATTTAGCGCTGCGGTGCGAAAGTAATGAAAAAAATACTCAGCACTGAGTACTGAGTAGGATAAATTTTAAGTAGCATAGGTTTGGGCTGGTTGGCCTAGACCTAAAATTTTTGAGTTGAACATCGAACAAACGGCAATTTCTGTGTTAAACAACGTAGGCTAGACGACTGATAAATCCGCCTAGAAATTGCAGCAGTAAAATAGCTAACATTGGCGATAAATCTATGCCGCCTAATGGGGGAATAAATGAGCGAAACACATTCAGATAAGGGTCAGTTATCTGGCTTAAAGCGGCAAATGGTTGGTCATACCAGTTGATTGTTGGGAACCAGGTTAAAAGAACCCGAATTAGCAACAGAAAAGTATAAATCTGCGTAAAAGTAGCAAGAGTGGTAATCAGTAATTCCATAGAGAAGTTGGTTTCCTACTAAGTGTCAAACGCGGTCTTATCTATTGATTTTAATTTAGTCTATGTCATGGTGTTTGCAGGTAAAGCAGTTACCACACTTGGCACTTTCACCATGCCTAAGGAAACTTTAAGAATCTTTAGTGAAAGAGCGATCGCCAATTGTCTGTGGTGAGCCGCCATTCACATTTCCCAGCTGCTTTCGCACTTCATCAATTGTGGCATTTAACTGGGCAATTTTATCTTCTAGCGATCGCCTAGCTGTTTCTATGCTCACACTCTCAGCTTCTGAGGCTTTCATTTGACGCCGTTTTGCTGCTATTCTCTTAGCTTCGGCTTGGCTATCTGTTTGTTCTGTCTCTTCCTCTGGTAGTAACTCAGAATCGCGTCGAGAAGCAATCAGCGCCCCGACGACACCACCAAATACACTACCGACAAACGCCCCTGCTAAAAAACCACTGGCAAAACCATCTCGCTGACTCATATATTTACCGCCTTCAACAACCTTGCAACTCTTACAGTAGTTATGCCATGAATCTATCCTAGCTGCATACTAACTTAAGTCCCAAAGATGCGATCGCCTGCATCTCCCAATCCTGGTACAATGTACCCCTTGCTGTTCAATTTTTCATCAATAGTAGCGGTGTAAACTATTAAACCTGGATAACTAGCACTCAGCTTTTGCAAAGCTGGTGGAGCCGCCACCACACAAACAATCCGCGTGAGAGTTGGATCGACACCCCGCTGTGTCAATTCTGCCATTGCCGTCATAATTGACCCTCCCGTTGCCAACATCGGATCGGTAATCAGCACTCGTGTTTGGGGGTCAAATTTTTCTGGTAACTTGTTCAGATAACAATGAGGTTGCAGTGTCTCTTCGTCTCGTGCCAATCCCAGATGATAAATTGATGCCAAAGGTAGTAAAGTCTGCGCTCCCTCAAGTAATCCTAACCCAGCCCGGAGAATGGGCACTACCGCCACTGGTATCTGTGGATCGATCGCAGTTGCTGGACAGGTATCCAAAGGACTCTGCACTGCTATTTCTTGGGTCGGCAACCAGTCACGTGCAGCTTCATAAGTCAGCCATCTTCCCAACTCAGTCATAGCACTGCGGAACAACACTGAAGGCGTGCCTGCATCACGGGCGACTGCCAGCCAGTGTTGTATTAGGGGATGAGGTGGTACATAAACCCGTAATTGTAGCGTCATAGCCAGAAGTCAGCGCCTTTCTATTGTACAAGAACTGAAACACCATAATACTCTTTCCTGCATCCGCCTGACCAGAAGGGGACAAGGGGACTGGGGATTGGGGGAGGGATTTATTAAAGGTTGTCTCCTTGTCTCCCCATTCCCTTCTCCTCTTCGATGACAACTAAAATTAACCCTTGAAATTATTGATAAATATTTTCATTAGTAGTTGACATTAATTCTCAAGCAAGGTTATATTGTTATACAGTGTTCTCCTCTCTTTAAGGATCGGCAGACGGGATTAGCCAGCAGCAGCAGGCTTGTCCCTCTTTTTTGTGATTGGGCATCGGGCATTGGTTATTAGTTAATATTTGATTGACTCTAAACGAATGACAAAGGACAAATAACAAATGACAAAGGACAAATAACAAAGGACAAATAACAAATGACAATTGATGCGATCGTGATTGGGTCTGGGATTGGCGGTTTAGTAACAGCAACTCAGTTAGCAGCCAAGGGAGCAAAAGTGCTGGTACTGGAACGTTATTTGATTCCAGGTGGTAGCGCAGGTTATTTTGAACGCCAAGGCTATCGATTTGATGTTGGGGCATCAATGATTTTTGGGCTAGGGCAAAACGGCACCACCAACTTACTCACCCGCGCATTGTCAGCGGTGAATGTTAAGCAAGAGGCGATCGCAGATCCAGTGCAAATTCACTATCATCTACCCCAAGGTTTAGACCTGAAAGTTGACCGGGTTTATGAAAAATTTTTGCAAAACCTTACTGCTCATTTTCGCCATGAAGAACAAGGGATTCGTCGCTTTTATGACGAATGCCAAAAAGTATTCAACTGCCTCAATAAAATGGATTTGCTGTCACTGGAAGAACCTGGGTATCTACTGCGGGTATTTTTCCAGCATCCTTTGGCGTGTCTCGGTTTAGCTAAGTATCTGCCCCAAAATGCTGGGGACGTGGCGCGACGCTACATCAAAGACCCTCAATTATTGAAATTTATCGATATGGAGTGTTATTGCTGGTCGGTAGTTCCAGCGGACATGACACCAATGATTAATGCTGGGATGGTCTTTTCTGATAGGCATTACGGCGGAGTTAACTATCCCAAAGGCGGAGTCGGACAAATTGCCCAAAAACTGGTCGAAGGTCTAGAGAAGGCTGGAGGTAAGATTCAGTACCAAGCCAGGGTTACAAAAATTCTCACAGAACAGGGACGAGCAGTGGGTGTGCAGCTGGCTAATGGTAAAGTATATCGGGGTAAACGCATAGTCTCTAATGCTACACGCTGGGATACATTTCAACAATTATTACCAGCAGAACAAATACCCCATAATGAGAAAAAATGGCAACAAAATTATCAAAAATCACCTAGCTTCTTGAGTTTACACATGGGGGTAAAACAGTCAGTTTTACCAGAGGGGACAGAGTGCCACCATATTTTGCTGGAAGACTGGGAAAAGATGACAGCAGTGGAGGGCACAATTTTTGTTTCGATTCCCACATTGCTGGACTCAGATTTAGCACCAAATGGATATCACATCATTCATGCGTTTACGCCTCACTGGATTGATGATTGGCAAGAACTGTCTCAGACTGAGTACGAACTGAAGAAAGAGGAAGCGGCTTGGCGAATTATTGACCGCCTAGAAAAAATTTTTCCAGGTTTAGATACCGGATTAGATTATTTAGAAGTGGGTACACCCCGCACCCATCGCCGCTTTTTGGGTCGTGAGGATGGTACTTATGGGCCAATTCCCCGACGCAAGTTACGCGGGTTGTTGAAGATGCCCTTTAATCGCACCGCTATTCCAGGACTGTATTGTGTAGGGGATAGTACCTTTCCTGGTCAGGGGTTGAATGCAGTAGCTTTTTCTGGGTTTGCCTGCGCTCACCGCATTGCCGTAGATTTAGGATTTTAATCTGCGTTGCCAATCAAAGTGAATCACTAAATTTTGCCCAGAGGTAAACGTAGCTTTTTTGGGAGTAATACCATTTCTATCAGGACTTACGCAATATGTGACTGAAAACCTGATTCTTGCGTTGCGGTAATTCATGAATTACCGCTACTTTCGTTATCTTTTGCATAAGTCCTGTCTATGTGAGGCTACGCTAAACTTTATTGGCTTCTTTCTTTCTTTGTGTCCTTTGCGCCCTTTGCGGTTCGTTCCTCATATATAGCGATAGCCAATAGTGTTAGGACACAGAAGATTTAAGAACGGATTCCATTGCTGGGCGCAATTCAGAGAAGTCAGATAATAAATGACGAATACGACTTTTGAGCGAAGC
>NZ_JACJRQ010000084.1 GCF_014697355.1 Nostoc calcicola FACHB-3891
CAGTATTTTCATTAGATAGGTCTTGTTGACAATGCTTGACCTATCTTTTTCTACCGCAAAAGCGTCATCTTCCGATATACCACCCCTTCTAGACTCCTCGTCACCCCGTCAGCTTATCAATTTCTGCATCAAATAGTCTTTTTGTAGAATCAGCAGGCTGGTCTGACGAGGTGGCACAGATTTCAACATCGAATTTCAAAGCTGTGACAACTATCTTGCAAGCCCGAAGATGTAAACCTAAAGCTTGTAGAGCGACGTTCTGATTAATTAAGGTTCCGGTGATTCCCTCTCTATCTTTTAGGTGTTCAAAAAGTTTTGTAGCTTGCTGCCAAGACTCTAAGGCTTCTCTTGCCTGACCTAGATCCAGTTGTCTCTGCCCTCTCTGGTTCAGTACTTCAGCTTGATGCTGTTGTGTTTGTTTGCTTACTTCCTGAGCCAGAATCAAAGATGGCTGTCCTATAGCTATGGATAATCCTAGAATGCATAACAATAAGTACTTGAATAAACGCCAAAAACTAATCATTTTAACCGTACCGCTTCTGTTACTGATGATACTGGCTGCGTAGAAGTTAGCTCATGGCATTTAGAAGCAGACACCTCAGCGTAGGGGCTTGGTGGATCGGCTTCTGCGGTCAAGACTACATCTCCATCAGCATTTCTTATCCAACCCTGGGCTTCTACAATTTCTATGGGTTCTTCAGTTGTTGATAGGTTTGATTGCTCCAAATTATCAATCGCCCCAAGAGGAGTAGAATTTCTCTGCCAAGTAGAACTGCTATCTAACTGGTTGCCAGAACTAGCTGCTAGTCCCCCAGCACCAGCATTCACAAATGTACTTGCTATTCCACCAGAACGACCTTGGCATACTGATACAATCTCTGGAGCTTGTGCGATCGCCTGTGGTTGTACTTTGGTAAGGCTAGGATTTCTGTTTTGGAAGTTTACCTGCACTGTGCCGTTAATACCTCGTTGTGAGCTAGCCGTGATTTGTGTATCAGGGGAAACAAATAGCCCCTTGGTGTTAATGCGAATGTTCCCCCCACGTCCCCGGTATGCGTTCGCTGTAATAGCGCTGTTGTTCGAGGCGCTCAGGATATCTGTGTCAATAGTGATGTTACCGCCGTTGCCAAAAGTGCCTTGTGTACCCGCAGTCGCCGAAATGGTGCCGGAACGCAGTTGAATGATTTTCGAGGTGATGCCGATGTCGCCACCCTCGCCAATCTTTGTGGTCGCTGTGATGCCCCCAGCGTTGGTGATGCTGATTCTGTCAGCATTGATTTGGACTGTGCCGGCGTTGCCAGGGCCGTCATTTCTGACGCTGATTAGCGCACCATCTGTAATATTTAGCTGATTAGTATTAACTGTTACTTCTCCAGATTTTCCAGAAGGCACTGAAGGGAGCCTAAATAATTGTTGTAGGGTTCGAGTGGCGATACTTGCACTAGCGTTGATTAAACTGGGTTCTGAAGACCCACTTATTGTGCCAATCAATTCTACTAAGTTGGCGTTAACAATAACGCTCCCACCCTCACCATTTGCAAACGTGGAAGCATCAACTCTTCCTCCTTCGTCAACGATCAATTTTGATGTATTAACAGTTAAACTGCCAGCTTTGCCAGCATTAAGGGATGTAGATGATAAGATACTTGGCTGAGATGTTATTGGTGAAGCTCCTATTATTTCTACCAAGTCCGTTGCACTGAGAGTTACGTCCCCTCCTCTACCAGTTCCAAAGGTCGAAGACGATAAATTGCCTCCGTCTATAGCAACAAATCGTCCCGTTGAAACTCTAATATCACCTGTGTTTCCAGAATTAAAAGTAGCGGCACTGATAGTACTAAATACACCAGGATTAAAAGGCGAAACCCCAATTAATTGCACAGAATTAGAAGCATCAATAACTACATTACCGCTTGGGGCAGCACCAAAGGTTAAACTATTTAATTGACCTCCATTACGAATAATCAACTGCTTGGTTGAAACTGCAATATCACCTGCTCTACCAAATCCCAAAGTTTCATTCCGTAGACCACCAGCAGTTCTGGCAACTGGATCGCTACCGCTTACTTCTAAATACTCAGAAGCATTTACACTTATTGAGCCTGCTGCTAATAGTCCTTGATTCTGATTCAGAAATAACGATCCATCTATAAGCGTAATTCTACGACCTTGTATTTGCATAGAACCACTACCAGTTCCACTAATATCAGCTAGAGCGCGTTCTGATAAGCTAATGTCCTTGAAAAAGGATACATCTTTGTAACCCATGAGCCAACCAGAGATTGTTGGGCTAATACTGACAAAGCCATCACTAACGCTGCCAAGTTCAAGCTGTCCCCCAGGTGCTGTTATTATACCGCCCTCTAAAAATACATTACCCCCAACAATTGCTAAACTTTTGCCAGGCTGTACTTGTAAGCCTGTTTTATTATTACTCAGAATAAGCGGAGAGAAAGGTGGGCCTATAACTTGATGTCCTTGACCTCTAACTTGAATTGTCCCAGTATTTCTTTCAAATTGCAATCCAATAGGGACACTAATAGTTAAAATAAACGTTGGAGATATTGCTTGGGGATTTGTAGCATTAAATTCTAAGTTATTTGCAAATTTGATTGCTATAGCAGTACTAGCTAAAAATGAACCACCAATTTCCAAACGAGCATTTTCACCGAAAATAATACCATTTGGATTTATGAAAAATATGTTAGACGAGCCGTTAGCACGAATTAATCCATCAATGTTGGAAATAGATTTACCTGTGACCCGACTAATTATATTCTGAACATCCAGAGAATTGTTAAAATAAGCTGTACTTCCTGTAGGCACGGAAAAAACCTCAAAACTATGAAATAGGTTGCTTCCTGCTCTTGTCCCTCCTTCAATAATTTGGTTGTTGCCTTCTAATTTTATGCTTGTGTTGCTGGGCAGAGTACTGTCTGAATTAACTTGGCTTGGGGATGGAGAAATACTTGAAAGAGAAAAAAATAGTGAGGCTAGAGTCGCATTTACCCAAATGTTACGTTCACACTTCATTTGATATTTTCCTGAATTTTATCATTTTCATACAGATTGCAAAACTATAAAATTAACTACATCTATTAATCAAAAAAACTTCAAATACAATCTTTATACTTCATAAAAACGACAAAAGCTTTAAAGAAATTCTTCCGAAAATTTGAGAAATAAAATTTTGATTTAAGAGATGTTGGTAATTTCTCAAATTTGACAGGTACAAATCCTCTTTTAGCGTAAAATTTTTCTAATTGTTGGTCTAAACATTTTAAGTATAATGGTTGAGTTGCTTGAGCAATTAAATGCTGTATTATAAAAGTTCCTAAGCCACTATTTCGACAAGCTGGCATAACAAATAAACTACCCAATTCTTGTGCAGCTTGAAAGTTTCGTAGTTGTCCGAACGCAACTAAGCATCCATTATGCTCAATAACCAAAAATTGATGCCATTTTAGCTGTGAAGGATCGAGTCTTGCTCTAATAATTGAAAATACAATAGCCCACATATCAGTAGGTTTCGCTTTACGAAGAATATATCCAGGTTGCAACATAAAATTATGCTGTTTTGTCCATTTCATATCTCGATAAACTTTATATTATCTTATTTTAAACAATTCAAACAAATCTTTTGATTTTGCATAATACAACTAGGAAATTTTCCCCAATATTTAGGGCAGATTGTCCTTACAGTTAAGAGTTACTTACCCGAAGTAATTGGCCATTTATAAATAACATATGTTATTGACATAACATATGTATGTGGTTAAAAAAACATGGCAATTAAAGTAGTAACTAATTATGAAATATTGACTCAATTTTGCACTTTTCAGAAAATCCTCTGTGTAAATAAAAAAGATTATAGAGTGCCATAACACCACTTCCTAGAAAAGTTCTTGATTTTAACCCGGAAGTTAAGAGCCAATGAATAGCAATTTGGTGAGCCAAATGTATATCTTTCGGGATGTTCCTGATTTTGTTCTGGAAGTTAAGCGAACTCGCAGTCGCAGCAGTTGTCCTTATCTGATAGATAATGAAACAAATCTTTCAGTAATTAGCTGTTAATAGTGTCGTTTAGAAGCGATATTGCCCAGTAAATTTTATACGTTTTTTGTTGATGTGTATGTTTTTGTGCAATGGAACCTTCAAGGAGTTCTCGACAACCTGCTCTCCACAGACTCCATCTGCAACTTCTGCAATCGTGAGTCCATTCATTCTATACAGCCTCAAGCCAAACTGAGATAGCCCTATCAGCTTGAGCATCTCTGGCTACATCAAGCGCTGTGACTGTACCCAATCTCAAAGCCGCACACACGAGTATCAAAAATATCTCCTGACATTTTTGGGACAAAAAACTGCTGTGAGAATTAATGGATAAGGATAACTTGTTACAAATTTTTCTGAAAGCTCGATCTTAAAAAGATAGATGCAGCTAAAGTTACATGAATGCCTCATCTATAGTCAGTGATTAAACAGCCCAAAGCAAGTAGTGATAACAAGGCAAGAGAGTTCGGTTGAGGAAGCCTTGCAATTGACGACAACTGCAAAGATATAAGAAAGTAACAAAAAGCCCCAACCCTCTTAGAGAGGTTGGGGATGCTTAAACTCTACTGATACAGGACTTACGCAACTGTCACAAGCGAGGGCGCCGCGCAGCCGCGCCAAGCGTCAAAAAACTAGACAATAAACATGGGAATATCCGGACGTTTTAGTTGCTCAACTAAATAATTTGACAGCAAAGAGTGCTTAATTTGATAAATGGTTTGTCCACTTTTATACGCTAAATCTTTGAGACGAAGCCAGACTAAAATAGCACAGGCAATATGATTTCTTTGAATACGATCCTTGCGACATTGACAAGATTCAATACCAGTCAATTGTTTTAATTCTCTATGAAACTCCTCAACCTTCCAACGCACCTTACACACTTTTTGTACAACGTCCGTCGAGTCTTGAGATAAATCGTTGGTAGCGATAAAATCCGTTCTGTCGGTAGAGACAGTTACCCGGAATAGTTTCACTTTTTTCGCACCAGGGAACTTTTTTATTTTAACTATTTTACCTGACTCTAACTCCTCCTTATTCCCAGATAATAATTCAATTTTTTGATAATCTTTTTTATTTTCCGTGTCATCAAAAAGTCGATTACGTTTGAGAGGACAATAATAATATTTACCTAAATTATCAATATATAACATTAATTTATTTGTTGCATACCAACTATCCATCAAGACGCTTATAAACAGTAAATTCTTATGGTATACAAGGTTTTGCAGCATCTCCATCACATGGTCTATCTTTGTTTTTCCATCTCTAATAGGGTCATAAATCCGATAATCAACTACCCAAAATTTGCCGATATTATGATTGACATATATACAATTTATTAACCCAATCCCTTGAATTACCCCATGTTCATTCCCACTATACTGTCGTTTACTTGTCTCTATTTCCTTTGCATATCGTTTATCAATTACCGTGTCATCAAAAACTAGATATGCGTTATCATCTATTTCGATAACATCTTTGACATTATCCCAAAGTAAACGTGGTGTTAGCTTTTCATTCTTCAGATAGCGGTTGATTTGATCGTGGCTAATCTGTTCTAAATGGTCTGCTAAATTCGTCAGAGTATAATTAATTTGACTACTCAGCAAGTATTGGCAATAGTTAAGTTTAGTAAATCTCATTGCTTTCTACTTATTTTTGATGCCCCATACTCCTAATTTTCTCACAAGATATTAAAGAAAAATTCACACCATCAATTAATATTATTAAATTGAGCAACAGCCTTTTTGGACGTTTAGTCGCAATAATATACATGTACTATTAAATGGCGATCGCTGTGCCAGTTGCGTAAGTCCTGTGATATAATGACACAATTCAATATCTCTAACAGGGGCGTCAGCTTGGAGGCGGGACAATGAGCAAATTTCCCTCTCCCAAAAAGACCACTGCCAAAGCTTCTCCTAAACCAAAGCCAGCATTAGAAGAACAGGACAAAGCAGCATCACTAACCATTGAGGTTGCGGCAGTTGAAGTTCCAGAATTGACCGAAGATGAACAAAGAGATCGCTTGCATTTAGAGCGAAAAGTCGAGCAGGCTTTTGTTGAAGCGGGTAAGGCGTTGATGGAATTGCGCGATCGCAGGCTTTACCGTTCCACGCATAAAACCTTTGAGGAGTATTGCCGCGATCGCTTTGGTTATAGCCGTGATGCGGGCTACCTGAAGATTTCAGCTACTACTGTATATGAGAATATTCAGAAATATTTGCCGACCATTGGTCGGCAAATTCCTCTTCCGACAAGTGAAAGACAGGTGCGCTCATTGGCGAAAGCCGAGTTGGAACCGCCCCAACAAGCGCATGTTTGGGAGCAAGCAGTCCAAGAGGCAGGCAATAAAATTCCCTCAGGCCGCATAGTTAAAGACGTTGTAGATAGAATTCGAGAACGAACCAAAATCCCGAACCCTTACCGAGAGGGAGAAATCTGTGTTCTCCTACCCAAAGACAACCCAGATTTGCGAGGTAAAGGCGGTTGCTGGGGCATGATTACTCACGTTGGGGATTACAGTTGCACAATCCAAACCTGGGATGAAGACTATACCGTAAAGATAGAACACCTAAAATCCTTGGAACTGCTAGATGATGATTGTAAATTTATGCAACAGCTATGCCTTCGGTTGCGGCAGTTGCATCAAGTAGCAGACCATGACGTGTCTGTGGATTGGCTGTTGCAGGGGTTGGGGAAACAAGCTAAACCTTATCTGTCAGCGTTGCAAGCGAAACTGCTTTTGGCTGTCGAGAAAGAGTACAAAATCGAGTGGAAGCAGAAGAAGTAAATAAGTTGCTCTACGAAAGTGAGGTAAGAAGAGAAAAGTTGCTCATCTCAAGTAAAGTACCACAAAAATATTAACGTTTTTCTCAAACAAAAGTATTCAAAAATATAGGATTTATTTTGGCGTACAATCATTGAATAAAAAGACTAAATTCTTGAATATAATTGAGGCAGATAAAGCTGATACGAACTGAGATATACAAAAAGCAATATGAAAAAAATATATTGTGCTGTAGTTAGCTGGTCAATAACATCACTACTAATATCCACATCTAGTTTAGCCGAAACAGGCGGAGAAAAAAATATTTCTGGATTTCAGACACCTAGTGGAAACATTCAATGTGAGTTGGTAGGAGAAGAACAAGAAAACTTACGATGTGAAATAGCGAGCTTGCTGAATCCAATACCACCTCAGCCATATCAAGGATTTTGTGAATTTGACTGGGGAGGAGGGTTTTTATTAGCTCAGACAGGGAAGCCGAATATATTATGTATTAGCGATACCATACGCGAGCCAAAAAAATATGTCCTCCCCTATGGGGAAACTTGGACTAGTGGAGAATTTAAATGTATATCACGAAAAGTTGGGCTAACTTGCACTAATAGTACAGGAAACGGTTTTTTTCTGAGCCGGGAAAAATGGCGAGTACTGTAGAAATTGAAATTAAATATTGTCGCTAATGATGGCAATTAGACAAAGTGTTTACTTGTGGCTCTTGCTCAAAGAGCCAAATCAAATGAATCGATATTGGGAAATTGGCAACACTAAAAGCGAGAAAAAGTTCATACATAAAACGGATTAGTATCCACCTGGGATAACTGCTGTACTTTTGCCTCGAAAATTCGCAATTGTGAGGCACTATCACCGTCCACCGAAGTCATATTAATGAGTTTTAGAAAACGTTCAGCAGTCATACCAGGGATGTTAACGCAATCCCACAGACTGCCCATGTCAAACGTTCGGTCTTGCCAATCTCTGGGGTAAGCATGACGCAAATAGTTCTCCCATTGATGCGGATGCAAGAGAATATGTTGAGCAACAGCGAGCTTGGAGTCGGCCTCTACTAGCTGAAAGTCGTTATCATACATTCCTTCGTCGATTAAAGAGGTAACGAGAAATAAGGGCATCGTCTGAGATTAAAGATAGAGTCTAGATTAACAACGTGCAGGCCGTTTTCAACGCACTGCGGCGTTGGTACTCTTGCATAGGCAAAGAAGTTTTTAGTAAGCGACTAATACCGCAAGGCGGAATTCACGCATTCAGGCATTAATGCAGTGTAAGCATTTCGCTGATTTGGAATGGTATGTTTATTTCCGCCTTATTGTACTAGGAGAACATCACTTCTCTCAAATAGTATTATTCCCACAGGGAACTAAGAGGGTGTTTGAAAAGTTTTGAGGGGTCAAATTTTATGCTAATCGCCTCACCATGATCCGGATCATAGCAAGGTAGATAAACGTCTCTGATGTTTCCGGCAATAACTCATAGTCTCTGACCAATCGCCGACACCCCATAACCCAACCAAAAGTGCGCTCCACCACCCAACGTTTTTTGAGCAAGACAAAGCCCTTGGTTTGCTCTGGGCGCAACAGCACCTGCACAATCCAACGGCAAAAGTCCATCACCCACTGCATAAACGGCTCACCGTCAAAACCGCCATCCACCCAGAGGGTTGTCAAACGAAAACTATTGTTTTGGCACAAACCCGAAATAAATCCCCAGCCTTCTCCTTCGGAGACGCACAAGGGACGTGGGTAGATCGTGGGCGTAGTCGGTTATTCGTTTTAATAAGGCTGGGGATTTATTTTTATGGATCTCCCTTTAGGTAAGGGATAGAGAAGCAAGATGGTGCCAATGTACTATAATGAGGCGGAATGATGGGATATAAAGCCCAACTACGAATTTATTTAAAGAATGCCACAAGTATAAATGTGCGATGCCTTAACTCCTAAGCCCTGGAGGAAGATAATACACGTAGATATGGACGCTTTTTATGCATCGGTTGAGCAACGGGACAACCCGCAATACCGAGGCAAACCATTAGTAGTTGGTGGCAGTCCAAATCAAAGGGGTGTGGTAGCAGCAGCCAGCTATGAGGCAAGGAAATTTGGCATCCACTCAGCAATGCCATCAGTCACAGCGATGGCTAAATGCCCCGAATTAATCTTTGTCAGACCGAGATTTGATGTCTACCGAGCAGTTTCAACTCAAATCCACGAAATATTCAAACGTTATACCGATTTTGTCGAAGGGGTAGCCCTAGATGAAGCATACCTGGATGTGACAGGGAATAAGCAAAATATCCCCTACGCTTACACGATTGCTCGGTACATTAGAGCAGAAATATTCAAACAAACTTACTTAACAGCAACAGCCGGAGTGTCGATTAATAAGTTTTTGGCAAAGATGGCATCAGGACAGAACAAGCCCAACGGATTAACGGTGATTTTACCGGAAGATGCGGCAGGTTTTGTGGAATGGTTAGCGATTGAAAAGTTTCATGGCATCGGAGAAGTGACAGCAGCCAAGATGCACTCTTTGGGTATACATACTGGCGCAGACTTGAAGCAGCGATCGCTGTCTGAACTGACTCAACATTTTGGGAAGGTGGGGCATCATTATTACAAAATAGCCAGGGCAGAGGATGATCGATCGGTAGTTAACTTTTGAAGAACTCAAACAAAAGTATCAGCATTTTTGGTCAGTAGAGAAAGTATACTTCCCTGGTGGAGAAACGCAAGCTTTGTCCAAATTAGATTCATTTTTGAGAAGTAGATACCAGGGGTATCACTGGAAACTGTCGCGTCCGATGTTGTCACAAATGGGTGCAACATCACACTTGTCTCCTCATCTGACTTTCGGAACTATTTCGGTTCGCAGTGTCTATCAAAAAACTAAACTCAGAGCCGAAGAACTAAAGAATCACCCTAAAGCAGAATTTTCACTCAAAGCATTCCGGGAGCGTTTGCGCTGGCATGATAGCTTCACTCAAAGGCTGTATTTTTATCCAGAAATTGCTTACAAGAATCGTTATGAAGAATTTGATAATCTATATACGCCAGAACCGCTATCACCAGCTAAACAAGAATTGTTTCAGGCATGGCAACAGGGTCGGACAGGTTTCCCTCTAGTTGATGCAAGTATTCGCCAATTAAAAACGATGGGCTGGATGAACTTTCGCATGAGGGCAATGTGTGCCACATTCTTGACAATTAACTGCGGGATTTCATGGCATCACGGTGCTAAACATTATATGAACTATTTAGTAGACGGTGATTTAGCAATTGATAATTGGCAGTGGCAGATGCAAGCAGGTGTAACTAATCCATTAAGCGATACTTTTAGAATATATAATCCAAACAAAAATATTTCCGAGAAAGACCCAGACGGAAGTTTTATTTATCATTGGATACCAGAATTTCATGGGTACAGCTTACAAGACATTCTTACTGAAAAATACAAGTGCGATAGTTCTTATCCGTTACCAATTTTAAACTGGTCAAAAACGCGTAAAGTGAATGGAAAAATAGTTTCTGATTTACGTAAACAAACAAAAGTGCGACTAATAAGCCTTGGTGGAGATGAATATGAAAGTGCTGTGGTTGCCAAAGAAACGGTGGATAAATACTGGCAATATAAAGATAAGGAATATCAGGAATATCAACAAAAGCTTACCCAGACAGAATTTTAGCAATAGCTACGCCAACCCCTGGCGGGCAACGCACCAGCCACTTGCGGATTGGGTACAATTCATGAGTACAGCCCCAGTTACCAGTAGGAAGCACGATTGGCCCCTAGTTCACCTACCCCACCAAATCGAAAACTGAAGATTACCATCCTAACAGTAGGTTCGGTGGGCGATGTGCAACCCTACTGTGCTTTGGGCATTGGCTTGAAACGTGTGGGGCATGAGGTGACAGTAGCAGCAAACGAAAATTTTGCATCATTTGTGAGACAGTGTGATTTGGAGTTTGCGGCGATCGCCCCAAATATACAGGAGTTTCTGCAATCGAAAAAAGGACAGCGATTGATTGCCGGGGAAAAACTCAGGCTAGAAGATGAAGAGGGTCTGTTGCGTCAACAGTTGCAGTCAGCGTGGGCAGCTTGTCAGGGGACTGACGTAATTATCTACACGCCACTGACTACCTTCAGTAGATCACAAACTTTTTCCCAAAGGGCGATCGCCAACAAATTAACCAGTATGCTTAAGTGCTATCTGCTACTTAATGCATAAATAAAAGTTATCATTTTTTTAATATTT
>NZ_JACJRQ010000085.1 GCF_014697355.1 Nostoc calcicola FACHB-3891
TGTGGAACATCAAAAGCTGTTTGGATTAGTCAAAACTAGGCGTAAGCGTCATCGAGAGATTGACGCTTACACTCAACAAATTTGGGCAAAATCTTCTTAAGTTGACACCAATGGGCACTGCCGTGCCCCTACACCTGGCGGCATAATATTGCACCGCATGTGAATGGGAAGCGCTATAGTTATGGTCAAATTATTTTAGCTAAAATAACATTCGTACCTTTCCCAAGCAGAATCGACTATTGTGGCAACGATTTCTGTGTATGCCACATCAGCCAAACGTCCCATAATTGGTAAGTCTGAGCGGATATGGTGAAGTCCTGGTAATGGGTTAATCTCCAGAAACTGCAACACACCATTGGCATCGCAGCGCAGATCGACGCGGGCAGCGTCACGGCAATCAAGGGTATGGTAAGCATCCAGCGCTAGCTGTCTTGCCTGTGCTGCCAGTGGTTCGGGATCGATGAGCAAACGATAAGATACCCGTTCCAAATATTCATCTTTGTTGACGGTGGTGTAGGCAGAAGTTTCTGCTTTGTCTGTAAAAATTACTTCCATAACACCTACTACCCGTGAGTTACTGCCATTGCCAATAATACCCACTGTTAATTCTCGACCGGGAAGAAAGGTTTCCACTAGTACGGACTGTTGGAATTGTTGATGTAATAATTGGTACGTCGTCACTAGTTCCTCGCGTTCTTTAACAAAGGAACGCCCAGTTACTCCCTTGGAACTCCCCTCCGCCACAGGCTTGAGGAACAATGGCAAAGGTAGAGATACCGCTTGTGCTTGGGCGGTGGAATTGACTACTTCAAAGGGGGCTGTGGGTAAACCGCGATCGCGCACCACTCTTTTAGCCAATGCCTTATCTAAGGTGAGGGCGCAGGTGAGGGGGTCGGAAAAAGTATAAGGTTGAGCGAATAATTCACAGACTGCTGGAACTTGGGCTTCACGAGAACGACCTTTCAAACCCTCAGCAATATTAAAAACCAGATTCCAGCGATCGCCTTTTGCTAACCTCAGAGCAAGTTCTCTCCCATTGCCAATACGCTCAACCTGATGGCCTAACTCAAATAAAGCTTTTTCTAGCCCAATGATAGTTTCTTCATCGTCAAATTCCATCACTTCTTCAGCACTAAAACCAGACTTCAAGTAGTCTGACTTCAAGTCATAACAAAGACCAATAAATAAACTTATCACCCCATAACTCCCACTGTTCGAGCTTTCCTTGTTAGCTGTAAAATGTCTTAATTGCCGGAATTTTGATTACTCAGTTGGCAAGATTATCGAAGATATATCATCAACAACATCGAACCAGATAGGAGATTGATTCTCAGGAGAACCGTTATAGTTGGCAGTAATTTCTTCTCCCACTTCAATATCGCGGTACACAATATACTCTATAACTCGTTCAGAAAATTTCTTGACATAAAAGGTATTGGGTTGGTAAGAGTGATTCATTAACGATACCCACGAAAGCGCCATCGCCGCAGTTCGATCTTCCCAATCATAGTAATAGTTAGCCAAAATTGTTCGATCGATTAATGTAACCTCTTCGGCAGGTATAACAACTACAGATGCTCTTTCAATGACTTCGCCTTTAAGAAAACGCTTTTTTGCAAAAACACCTCTACCTTTTTGTTTTGTATAACCCACAACGTACATCCACGTTTCTCCTGTAATGAATTATACCCATTAAAAATCCGATGGGTCTGGCTAGACTGGATCTACATAAGTATAGGTCTTACCTGCCCAATTTCGGACTGTAGCGGTGCCGTTCTCATAAGCAAGTAAAGTTTCAGCTTGGATTGGTACTTTGCCACCACCGCCTGGAGCATCAATTACATAAGTTGGGACAGCATACCCAGTAGTATGACCGCGCAATTTAGAGATTAAATCAATCCCAGTTTGCACGCTCGTTCGCAGATGTGCAGTGCCAACAACTGGGTCGCATTGATAAAGGTAATAAGGTCGCACCCGCAGTTTCAGAAGGCCGTGAAATAGATTCTTCAGTGCTTCTAGTGAATCATTGACGCCTTTTAGTAGCACAGTTTGACTGCCTAGAGGAATACCACCATCAGCTAGGCGATCGCAAGCTTGTGCTACTTCCGGGGTAAGTTCCCCTACATGACAAAAGTGTAAAGACAGCCAGACGCGATGTTTACGCAGCAAAGCAACTAATTCTGGTGTAATGCGTTGCGGTAAAAAACTCGGTACGCGGGAACCAATGCGGATAAATTCAATATGGGGAATGGCACGCAATCGGCGCAGTAAATTGTCTAAAGGTTCATCAGACATCAGCAGCGGATCGCCGCCGGAAATTAGGACATCACGTACCTCGGTGTGTTCTTCCAGGTAAGCAACGATCGCATCTAATCGCCGTGTGACTGGATACATTTCACCTTGGCTCACCAAACGAGAGCGAGTACAGTAACGGCAATAAGCCGCGCAAGTGTCCAAGGCAAGCAACAATACGCGATCGGGATAACGATGTACAAGTCCTGGGACTGGTGAATCGCGATCTTCTCCACAGGGATCTACCAAATCTGTGCTACTGACTATGAGTTCTTCTTCCCGTGGAATCACTTGTAACCGCAGCGGACAAAGGGGATTTTTTGGATCGAGTAGCGAGGCAAAATGTGGTGTTACGGCCACAGCAAACTTTTCTGGCGCTATTAAAAGTCCTCGTTCTTCAGCAGGAATAAGCTGTAATAACTGCTGAAATTGTTCTAGCTTAGTCAACCGATGCCGCATTTGCCAACGCCAATCGTTCCAACGTTCCTGAGTGTAAGTCTCTCCTAAAATCTGACAAATTTCTGCACGCCTAATATCGGTTACTAAAGCATCTAAAACAGTGTTTGCGATCATAATTCAAACTAAATTCACCTGAGAATCATCAACTAATCGCCAGCTATTTTTCTAGCTACATTTCGTAGGCAAAAGCCGTAAATATTAACCACTATAACTAGTTCTGATTAAAATTCCTTTTCAATCAGGTAATGTTACTTGTGGCGTACAAATAAGAATATTTCGGCTCGTTGGATGCCAGAGATAATGACTGGTTGTGCCATGTATAACAGTTAGAATCTCATTTATCCTCAGTACACTCTAGGTAATGAACAAGAGTGTTTTTAAACTGATCCCACCTCTAAAAGGGGATGGGATTTCACGTTTACTGTTAACCGTCAACTGTCAACAGCCTAAGAAGATGTTTGATGCGAATGGAGCGTTCGCCCTTGGCGTTCTCGCAGGGTAGTGGAATGAAGCAATCGCAAAGGCTGGGATTGCAACTCTTAGAGACGCGAACGCGAACGCAATGACTGTAAATATTTTTGTCCGATTACTTATCTGCAAAGGTTTCAAGCCTTCTAGACTCAATAAATTGTCATTACAAGTGCAGCGGTAGCGAAGTCCTCAATAAAGGGCACAGCAGTGCTGTGCCCCTACGAAAGATCTGGTTTTTGAATCACCCATGTTTGCTATTTCCTGTCAATGCCTAATACCATTTCACAAAAACCTTGATACAGATAGATTTCTCGTAGGGGCACGGCACTGCCCATTGGTGTAAACTTAAGCTCAAATGCTTGTACCACAGACGTTTTACCCCACCCCCAACCCCTCCCCTTACTAAGGGGAGGGGCGGTTTTGGCTTTAGACAAAACCGGGGTGGGGTGACGCGGTGAGTAACCCTAAGTGAATGAACTCAATATCGAGTCTTGATAAGGGTTTCACGTTAAGTTGACACCTATGGGCACTGCCGTGCCCTTACTAACTAACTTGTGTATACACGGTAGCCTTTTGAAGGGCAGGGCTGTTTCATTCCCCAAAGAGCTTTGACATGACTCCGCAAACTAAAATTTTATATTACATTACGTATACAGTAAAATTAACTAGATTATCCTGACCAAATCTCAATGCATCACCATTGAGGAGTCGATATTGCATCCCAGGAGTTAGAGGATTGTTGTTTAAATAAATACCATTTGTACTCATGTCAACAATCATAAATGCATTTTGCGACCAGTCCCAATCAACTCGCGCATGACGACGAGACACTATTCCTTCATTGGGAATACCAGTCAAGTCAATTTCTGGCGGCGCTATTCCTGGACTTTGACTGCGGCGCCCAATATAACCTCCTTCCCCCACAAGGTGAAATTCTCTACCGCTGCTATGAATCAGCTTTAAGACTGGCGCTCTTTGAGGCGGGGGGGTATATTGAGGGGGTGTTTGTGGATAAGAAACCCGTGGCTGATAGACTGTTGAATAATCTACCGGGGCTTGTTGAGGAGCTTGGTAGTTAGGTTGGTCTGTTACCGGGCGCTGATACTGACTAGGCGGTTGTTGAATAGGTGGTTGCTGATTGGGCTGTGGCTGAATAGGTGGTTGTTGACTGGGCTGTGGCTGAATAGGCGGTTGTGATGTAGGAGCAACTACATTACCTATGGGAGTCGAACACCAGGGACAAACCTTAGCATTGTTAGGCAGGGCGCGGTTAAAATATTCGCAAGTAGGATTAGGGCACCGATTTGCAGGCATAGGAATTTATATCATCAGGCATAGGTTGTAAAGCTACAAGACCTACTTTACTAAGTAAACACTGACCCTGACGAGTAGTTAGCATCTGGGCAAATGTAGAACCACCAGGCAGGCGGTTGCTGTCTTGAGGGTACACTACAAAAACAGGATATCCCAAGGGGTAGCTTTGGAAAGTAGTAACATCAACATAATAATCATCATGCTGACACAAGTCATCTGAAGGATTAATTGAGCGGCGATCGCGTCTTTGAAACAAAGGTTGGCTAGCTGGCTTGTCACCATTGGCGATCGCTAGGGGATAACCAGTACACTGTTTCCAAGTTTTACTGATAATCCCAAAACTGATAATTCCGGTGGCTCGCCCCTCTAGAATCTCGCTACGTATCTGGTTCTGGGTTTTTGTGGTATCCAGTTTAGTAACTTTCGCTGCAAATAAAGCTTTGTCCTGGGGGTCATTTTTCAAAACTAGTTCTTGAAATTTAGCGATCGCTTCCGGTTCAGTTGGAGCAAAAGGTTTGATTTCCAGAGGATTTGGCAATTTGGAATTAATTTGTTGCCAATTAGTAATTTTTCCTGTGTAAATTTGACGCAATTGCTCAAGACTGATTTGCCCTCCCAGAGCATTAGCCAGATTTGAGTCTCTCTTATTAAATGCGACAAAAACAATTAACCCATCATAAGCAACTCGTTCCTTTGTCAGTTTACTTGTAATGTTATTTCCCAAAGTAGTAATTGCAAAGTCTTTTTTACCTGTTTGTACTTCTTCTATACTTTTAATCGGATTATTTACATCTGCTGATAAAACTGATTGATAATTATATGCTGCTGTTGCATCTGCCTTGGGTTTAGCTAATAAGTCTCCTAAACGACTGTTGTCTACTGGTTGCGTTAAAATATAACTCCATGAACTATCTTTTTCTCCTGTATAAGTAAATTGTCCTGAAGGAACGTTAGGAACTTCCGAAAAATTCCGTACAAGTCTAGACCATTCTATATATTTATTAACCGGATCTGGTTTATTCCGCAAAAGAAAATACCAAATTCCCCCACCTACTAGTAATAAACCCAACAGTGCTAATAGTAAAATTAAGGGCATTGGCAAACGCTTTTCGATTATTTCAGAAGTAGAGGAACGCACTGAACTATTAGCACTATCTTCTTTGGGAAGTTGCAATAGTCCTTGCCGAGCCGCCTCTGCATTTTCAAAAGTAGTTTCCAATCCAATTAAACGATAAATAAATTGTTTTAAATGGTTATCTGTATCTGGCCATTGTTGATTATCTCTAGGATCTAAAGGCTGGTTAGAAGATAAATTAGTTGTTCTTCCTACCCATAAATAAAAGGCTACCATTCCTAAAGAGTGTAAATCTTGTTCTGGTCTGGCGGGGGTTGGTTGAGCAATAACAGGTGGAATAAATAAGTTTTCCCAGATAGCTAAATCACAAAAATATATAGAAAATTTTTGCCGGCTTTCGACTTTAATTAAAGTACTATCTAAATTGATGTTGCCGTGAGTTAAACCGAGTTGTATTTGGTTGGAAGGAAAACGCAGTTTTTGGGTGTGGAGAAATTGCATAGTTTGTAGTGCTTGATTGAGAACTTCCCGCACTTGAAGAGGTGTCATTGCTCCGTTTTCAATGATATATTGACTTAAAGTTTGGGATGAGTCTATTCCTTTAGCAATTAGATAGCAGCGTTCTCCTTTATCATCAGCGATCGCTTCTTTAGTTTCCACAAGTCGAAAGTTTTGAATTCGACTATCGGCTAAACTTACCCCACCTACTCTTTTAAAACTTTCTTTGCGTTTGAGAGTTTCGTTTTCATTAAAACAACGATTGGGTAGCAGGTATTCTTTGATAATTACAGGCTGTTTATCCTTGAGTTGAATCCCTGAGTATAAACGGCCTAAACCCCGGACACCGGAAAAACTACCTATTTGATAAGTACCCTGACTTCCTTTAATCTCAGCCTCCTGCGGTAAAGTTGCTGGGAAACCACATTCCAAGCAAAACTTAGCGCCCTTAATTTGCTGTGCCGTTTGGAAAGGGCGATCGCAATTTAAGGGAGAATTATACGAACAGGGGTATTCTTGATAAAAAGATTCAAATGAAGGCATAAAGAAAGAGTTTCGTAAATTGCACCGATTACTTCCGTTGCGCTCAAGCTTTAACTAATCCTAACTTGAGTGCAGCCACAATAGCTTGAGTACGGCTAGTAACCTTCAATTTTTCAAAAATACTGGTGAGATGCGCTTTAACAGTAGCAACCGTCACATATAAATGCTTAGCTATTTCTTCATTAGAAGCACCTTGAGTTAACCAGTATAAAACTTCTTGCTCTCTTTCTGTTAAATGTACTTCATGACATGCTCTCACACAAGAATCTGAGTAAGCTTGAAAAAACCGAAAAAATCGACTTGCAACTTCTGAAGGTAAATAAATTTCAGATCTAGTCACAGTATTAATAGCTTCACACAATTGAGTCGCCAAACGATTTTTAAACACATAACCAGCCGCTCCTCCCTGCATTGCTCGAAAAATCCAGTCATCTTCTTGATGAGCAGATAATACTAAAACTTTACCAGAAAACCCACTTTCCTTCAGACGTGCCAGAACTGCAATTCCATCACATCCTGTTAATTGCATATCCAACAAAATTAAATCTGGACTCTTGTGGTTAGTGAATTTTAAAACTTGCTCTACACAATCTGCATCACCCACAACTTCTACAGGTAATGCAGAATTAATATTATAAAAATTGAGCAAGGTACGTAACCCTTGGCGAAAACGTTCTTCATCATCGACAAGTAAAACTGAGAGCTTTTGATTGTTAATCATTGTTTTTAATTATTAATTACAAATTATTTATCCACTTCTTGGCCTTGGCAAAATTACCGAAAATTGTGCCCCATGTTCAGATAAAACTTGTGCCCAAATACTTCCTTGATGATCCAAGATAATTTTTTTCGCAATGGTTAAACCCAACCCTGTACCTCCTCGACGACGGGAATAAAACGGCGTAAATATTTTTTGCAGATCTTCTGGAGATAGTCCTGGACCTTGGTCAGAAATTTTAATTAAAACTTCTTCTTGAAAAATCTGCCAGCTACAAGTAATAGTTCCTGAATTCGGACTAAAATGAACAGCATTACTCAGTATATTGTCAAATACTTGCTTCATTTGTAGTCGGTCTATTTTCAGGATTGTAGATGTATTGGGAATGTTTATTGTAAGTTTCTTTTCATTAACTAAAGGTTGTAAATTTTTGACACTTTCAACAACTAAACTTCTTAAATCTTCAAGCGTGACCCTTAATTTTACACTTTGACCGCAATCAATAAGTTCGTTTAAATTAGTATCTAAATCTTGGATGCTTTCGCTGATAATTGTTGCTTGTTCTTGCCAAGGATTCTCTTTTAATCCCAAGCATAAATTATGTGCATACAGTCCGATCAGTCCTAAAGAATTACGCAATTGATGACCTATTCGATGCAAAATATCTTCCAGTAATTGAATTTCAGTTTTTTGTCTTCTATAGTCTAAGTAAATATCTACATACTTACCCAAGAGCATCGCAGAGCGTTGTATGTATAATTCCAACCTCTCTGAAATCGGTTCATCAGTAATGATTTGGATGTATTCAGGTTTTTGATTTCTATAGCCTATCGGGCAAATATAACAAATGGATGAAAAGTCTTTAAGTTGGAATTTTTTTAAAGTAAAAACAGGCGGAAAGTCTGTCAGCCATACTTCCGATCGCAAATAAGATAAACTTTTTTGAGAAAAAGGAGTTTGGTTTTGACGATAATTTACGACTTCCTGATGAGTTTTTAGCAGGCAATCATGATAGACAATACGAGCGAAAAAAATTGGCTCTTGACTAGTTAACTGCTCAGATTCAAGTTGACAAAAACTTTTGATATCTGAGGAACTCAAATAATTAGAGCCATTTTCTAGTTTGTGTAGAGAAAAGCCTAGTGTCATAGCTTCACTCGCTTTTTGTACCAAATATTTTTACTCTTCTGCTGTCTAGTATAAATTTATGCAGTCTCATAAATGTTTATTTTTTTATTAAGTTATCTTTTGGATAATTATTACAAATAATTATTAAGTTTATCTTTACAAGTCCATCTCAAATTTTGCTACTAGCACTTGTGATTTGTAACAGTTTAATAAAAATTGTAGGATAAGCATCCAGTTTGATTGCGGAATTGAGATAAAACTCCTGTAAAAACTCTTCGAGACTAATCTACACGCTAGAGTTGGTGTTTTTCGGATTTTTTAAGAAATGTTTTTGCTAAATGTGAGATTCTCTAATATGCCTGTGAGTTTTGGCTAAATGCCTAGCCGTAGCCCGTCGTAGACATCGCTTTGATGGGAGAAACGAAATCTACTGTATGTATAGCGATCGCGGATAGGTTGTAAACAGAAAATAATAACGAATCACAGAGGATAAGCAAAGAAAGCAAGCATAAGGTTGCTGTAGGTCAGATTTAATCGTTTGTTTTTAAAATATAAAAGCGATCGCTCCAAAAAACAAAGGTAACTGCTGGGTACAAAGCAGTTACCTAATACAATGTATTTGGTTAGTTTTAGTCCCCTTGCGGGGAAGAGAGATGGGAGATTAATTAATCTAATCATCCAGCATCTCACGGATTAATATTTCCGCCCTTGCATGGAATCAACCTGTTAAATGGATTGGAATTTTTATACGCGAACTACAAGCTAAATACACTTAACATTTTTAATACTTCCATCATCCTTGAGGGCACTAATTTTCACTTTTACTACCTGTCCTTCCTCCAAAGAGGCTGCTTTTCTAGGTTCTTTCTCAGTTAGCTTAATAGTTCCCAGCATCTCATAAGTTACTTTATTACCCTTAACGGACAGCACAATAGCTTCTAAAACTTGGTCAATTTCAAACTTTTGTGATTGAAAAACGATCGCATTTTCCGCTTGACGTTCAGAAATTTGTTCAAATTCTGTACTTTGAGAAATAGACATTTCCTCAATGGGACTAACTTTGTAATACCGCATTAAACGCATCGCCCAGCCTAAAATTTTTAACATTTTCTGGGCGTTTTTTTGTTCGTTTTGCAGATATTGATTACATGCACGTTCGATACTGCGATAGTAGTCTGTGGTTCGACCACTATGACCAATTTGCCTACCATTAGTAACTAAGGTTTTAAGATAGGTAAAAAATCGCCGTCCTGGGTCTGGTTCCCCTACAATGCTACGCAGATATGCAATAACTTTTCCTACTTCATTAACATCTGTATCCTCTTTAACCAAAGTTATCGCTAAATTGTGAGCAAGTTGGGATTCGGCTTCTGTTAAAGATTCTGTAGTTAACATTAATACATTCCTTCTGGTGGTTCGCGGTCGGTTGGGTAGCGTAGAACTTCAGCGAGTTGTTGGAGTTGGGGAAGTTGAATGAGTCGGGAATGTGCTGTTTTAATTTGGGTGGCGATAAATGTTTGTAGTGCCTCTTCTGTGAGAAGATGATCGTTATTGGGGGTGTAAGTGGAGTAGTGCGATCGCAAATCTTCAAAGTTTTGCAATATCTTAGCTTGGGTGACCTCTACAGTCATGGTTCCCATGCCAATCGGTTTACCACCACCAACTTTTAAAGCTATGGGGTAGTTAGAATCTTGTCCCAGCACAACAAACAGTGTCCCTAATTCTTCAGATTTCAGGTTTTTAAACTGCAATTGAGTGGTAAAAGTGTATTCTTTTGCAGCTTGTTGAACAGCAATTCCTTGATTTTGACCTTTTTCAATGGCGCGAATTGTATGATAATAAAATTTACGTCCAGAAACCTTTCCTCTTGTGTCAAAATATGCACTGCCAGGTTCAGGACGCGGACGATATAACGAAGGCATAAATCCTGTATTAAAACCTATATTTTCACACTTCGTATCATTAAATTCAATTAATCCCTGCCAATCTAAAGCCCCAAATATACCACCAGTTGAATAAATAATAAATTCAGGAATTATAGCAGTGGACAAAACTGTTAGGACATATACTGAGAAAAGACAATCTAAAGATTGATACAGCAGATGGCTAAACCCTACAGTTATGATTTACGGCAAAAAGTAATCAATGC
>NZ_JACJRQ010000086.1 GCF_014697355.1 Nostoc calcicola FACHB-3891
CAGTATTTTCATTAGATAGGTCTTGTTGACAATGCTTGACCTATCTTTTTCTACCGCAAAAGCGTCATCTTCCGATATACCACCCCTTCTAGACTCCTCGTCACCCCGTCAGCGCGGAGCCTTTCATTCGAGGGAGTTGAGTATCAAACTCTCTACATTGATTTAACGCCCACGCAGGAACGGATTTACAATAGCTACTCTGATGCTTTTGGTGTTATTCACCATAATTTAGATAAAGCCCTGGAAGCTTGTAATATCTCTGGTGACAAGACTTACAACCGTGCTGCAAAGATGAGCGCGGTGTCTCAGTTCGAGTCGCACAAGCAAAGATTCTTCAACCATCTGTTGACTGGCATGAAATGTCCGCAGTTAATTAAAGCGATTGAAGAGGATTTAGCTGCTCAAAATGCCATTGTTACAGGACTTACGCAACTGGCACAAATAGCGGGCAGGGCTACGCTCTACTGCGCGACAATTTCAATCAAACCAAGCACATAAGAATGGTTGGGCGTTTTAGTTGCCCAATTAGATAATTAGAAAGTAAGTTATGCTTGATTTGATAAATAGTTTGACCAGTTGTATAGAACCCATTTGACATCTTTACGGGACTGAATTAAGGTACATACAACCCTTGAGTCCATCCACCATGACGTATTCCAGCAGCCTCACTAATGCAGAATGGGAAATCCTTGAACCACTGTTGCCTCAGATATTACCGACCAAGAAGCGGACACGACCAAGTAATTGGACAAAGCGAGAGCTCCTTGATGGCATCCTCTATCAACTCAAGAATGGTTGTAATTGGGAAGACTTGCCCAAAGACTTACCTCCTTACTCAACCGTCTATTGGCACTACAAACAGTGGCGAAGTGCAGGCGTAATTGAGCAACTCATGAACACTTTACATGAACAAGTACGTGAGCAGGTAAAAAAAAGCCCAAGTGGACAACATTAATCATCATTGACTCCCAAGCTGTGAAAAATACCTGCAATGCAAGTGTGGAGACGAAGGGATTTTGTTTCTACAAAGCAACAAATGGGATTAAAAGGCATCTAGCCGTTGATACCCTTGGATTTCCCTTCTTCACTCACTGCACAAAAGCCAATATTTCAGATGATGTGGGATTGATTGAGATGTTGACGCTCAACATCGATTATTTCAAATCAAAACCCGTTACTATTCCCAAGATTACCATCCTCCTAGATCACGGTTATCACATTGACTATTTGATTGAAGCATTAGAGAAGGTTTATCCTCAGATCATGACAAAAATCAGGTTTGAGTTTTCGACAAAGCCCTCGAAACAGGAGAAGGCAGCGCAAGGAAAATCTGGATTTGTGCCAGCGGTGGCTCGATGGGTAATAGAACGCTCCAATGCTTGGATGGAGCGTTGCAAAAGCCTAGTCAAGAACTTTGAGCGAACTCTATCTCATGCAACAACTAAGATTAACCTCTGCTTTGTTAGGCTAATGCTTAAGCGGCTTGCAGCCACTTCTTGAGATCTCAAATAGGTTCTATAGGCTAAATTCTTTAACCTAGCCCACACCAACATTGCACAAGCAATATGATTTCTTTGGAGTCTAGCTTTACGACATTGACAAGATTCAATGCCAGTTAATTGTTTAATCTCCCTGTGAAACTCCTCAATTTTCCAACGAATTTTACACACCTCTTGTACAACATCCGTGGAGCTTTGAGATAAATCGTTAGTAGCGATATAATCCGTTCTGTTGGTAGAAACAGTAACCCGGAATAGTTTCACTTTTTTATTAGCTGGGAATCCTTTAATTTTAATTATCTTACCACAGTCTAATTCTTCAGCACTCCATTCTAATAATTCAATCCGTTTATATTTTTCTAGTCCAAAGATATCATCAACTAACCGATTATTTTTTAAAGGGCAATAATAAATTTTGTCTAGACTATCAATATAAAGCATTAAACTGTGTACGGCATACCATGTGTCCATCAAAACAGTATCAAATGGTAAAAGCTTGTGATATACAAGGTTTTGCAGCATATCTTTCACATGGTCTATCTTGGTTTTACCATCGACATCAGGATTAAAAATGCGGTAATCTATTACCCAAAATTTTTGGAAAGTAGGGTTGACATACACACAGCTAACTACACCAATACCTTTGAGGACACCATGCTCATTACCACTATATTGTTTTCTGACTATTTCTATTTCTTTAGAATACCTTTTATCTAAAACACTATCATCAAATATTATGTAACCATTGGTATCCGGGTCAATTACCTCTTTCACGTTATCCCATAGTAACCGAGGTGTTAACTTTTCTCTCTTCAAATAGTAGTTAATTGCATCATGGCTAATAGTCTCTAAATGCTCTGCCAAATTGGTCATAGTATAATTAATTTGACTACTAAGTAGATACTGGCAATAATCTAATTTAGTAAATTTCATATTCAAAAGTATTTGTTACACTAATCTGAGCCGCAGCTCAAAAGTTTGGTGTCAAAAGGGACACTTTACATTTGTACTCTAGTTCATTTCATGTGCTTTTATATAGTACAAAAATACTATTTATTAGCGATCGCCTGTGCCAGTTACGTCAGTTCTGTAGTATTCAAGTACCACTAATTAGCGATCGCCTGTGCCAGTTGCGTAAGTCCTGCTGAATTGGTACTACCCGTAAGCCGTATTGTTCAACCAATGAGGAGACACTGTTGATCTGACGAACAGCCGCATAGACTTTGGTGGCTCCGTGTTCAATAAACGACTCAACTATCGCCTTGCCGATGCCGCGATTTGCGCCCGTAACCAAAATGGTTTTGTCTTTGATATCATAGTTCATTTGGAGTTCTCCTTATGGTTTTCCATGATCTGAAAAACTTTGGACAATCGCTCTAAGTTAGGGCAAAGAAATTTAGCTGCTCTCTTGAAGAAAGACTGCGGCTTCCACCGCTCCTTTTAGCATGGTATCATCATCCATCATGCCAATGGGAGCAACACCGATTTTTTAGCCGTCTTTGAAGTTTGTGTTTTTGGACACCTCTTTTATATCTCTGCACAACGAGGATTTGGGGAATTGGTCTGAATTGGGCGTGCTGAGTCTTTTGTCCCCTTTGCAGCAGGAGTTCTATCGTGCGAGGTTGGTTCTGTTGTTGGCGAATGCAGTGATCGCTCATCAAACTCCAGGGCTTGTAGAACAGGGAAATTCAGCCTACAAAGGCATCGGCTGCAACAACCTCTGCCACAATCTGGTGTAGCGATGCTGATCATCTGTAGTTCGCACAGCCAGGGATATCGCTTTCTTGGAACCCACTACAATTACCAACTTCCTCGCACGAGTCAGTCCTGTGTAAAACAAATTCCGCGTTAACATCATGTAATGTTGCATGAAAAGAGGAAATATAACCACGGGAAACTCTCCCCCTTGGGACTTGTGGACTGAGATACTAAAGGCAAGGGCAATTTCATTGAGGTCAGCGTAATCGTAAACCACAGTTCGCTCACCATATTGCACTGTAACTTCCTGCTCGACAGTATCAATGTTTTGAATAATCCCCAGGTCGCCGTTGAAGACTTCTCGGTTGTAGTCGTTCGTTAGCTGGATGATGCGATCGCCCTCGCGTAATAAATTTCCACCTCTGTTAATCTCCACCTTGTTGGGGCTGGGTGGATTAATCAACTGCTGCAACACGGTATTAAGATTGCGAGTACCCACAACTCCCCGTGTCATCGGGCAAAGCACTTGGACATCAGTGGCAGGATTAAAACCTAAGCGGGGAATCAAATCGGTAATCAACTCGCAGATTACTTGCACTCCATGTTCAGGCTGATGTCCGCCGCCGTGCCAAATACAGTCGGACACAGGATTGTCGGAGATTGGCTCGATTGTGGGATAAATTCCTCGATTAATCTGGTGGGCGGCGGTGATAATTGCGCTCTGTTGAGCTTGGCGAAATACCTGGGTCAACCGTACCACGGGAACTCGCCCAGAATTGATCAAGTCAGCAAGTATTTGACCTGGGCCCACAGATGGTAGCTGGTCAATGTCACCCACCAACAACAGTAGAGCGCCAGCCAATACTGCTTTAACCAAGGAGTAAGCCAGAAACAAATCAAGCATCGATGCTTCATCAACAATAATTGCTGTATGGGGCAAAGGATTGTCACTGTCACATTTAAATCCTCTTGTCTTGGGGTCAAATTCTAACAATCGATGTATGGTTTTGGCTTCTAGCCCAGTCATTTCACCCAAACGTTGAGCAGCGCGTCCAGTTGGCGCAGCTAAAGCAATAGATTTACCCATCGCTTTCCATAAACTGACAATTGTGTGAGTTGTGAAGGTCTTTCCAACGCCAGGGCCACCAGTGAGGATCATGATTTTGGAATAAGCTGCTGTTTCTACTGCCAAGCGTTGCTGTTCTGAAAGCTGGATTTTCCGGCTAGCGGTAAAACGGTCAATCCAATCACGTACACGCTCAATGTCAGTACCAACAGGATTTTCCAAGCGTTGGCGTATCAGTTGAGCTAAATTCTGTTCAGTATGAAAGTAAGTCGGTTTGTAGCAAATTAGGGTTTTATCCTCATCCCACTCTCTAATCAGTTCATCTGTTAGAGCCATATCTTTGATGATTTGTGCAATTGCTTCTTCTGTGGGCTGATGAGATTCGGTTGTCAGCAGTTTGATTACCGACTCAATCAGTTCGCTTTGTGGCAGGTAACAGTGACCATCTTCGGCAGCTTCACTTAGGCAATGGATAATCCCCGCACGGTAACGAAATTCTGAGTCAGGGGCAATTCCTATATTCCGCGCAATCTTGTCAGCAGTTAAAAAACCAATCCCGTAGATATCGGCTGCTAGCTGGTAGGGGTTTTTGGTAACAGTAGCGATTGCCTCATCCTTATACTGTTTGTAAATTTTCACAGCATAAGTGGTAGAAACACCATGCCCCTGGAGAAACACCATCACTTCTTTGATCGCTTTTTGAGTTGACCAAGCGTTTTTGATGAGAGTGATCCGCTTTTTGGCAATACCCTGGACTTCAATCAGTCGTTCAATCTGGTTTTCGATAATGTCGAGCGTTTCTAAACCGAAGTGAGCGACGATACGCTTGGCTGTTACTGGGCCAACACCTTTAATCAGCCCACTACCCAAATATTTTTCAATTCCAGTGAGAGTAGCTGGTTTGGTTTCTTTGTAGTTGACTACTTGGAACTGGGGGCCAAATTGTGGATGGTCACGCCAGAAACCGGTTAGCTGTAGAGTTTGACCTGGCTGAATATTAGCAAAGCTGCCAACAATTGTTGTCAGTTCGTTGTTTCGGGGGCGCGTCAGCCTTGCCACAGTGTAGCCTGACTCAGCAGAATAAAAAGTTAGGCGTTCTACGACTCCGGTGATTGTTTCGTGTTGAGAAAAAGCACTTACTTGTTGAGGGGAAAGATTAGGGGGAGTGGACATTGCCTGTTAGAAGATGCCGCACGTTATTATAATACTGGAACTAGAGCTTATATAGTACATCAATACTAGCTTACCCACTCAACATTAATCTGAACAAAAACTCTCCAATGAAGAATACAGGAGTCAGAATTACGAGTGTGCGATTAGAAAAATGAATATTGGTTTAAAGCAAGGATTTCAAACGTACTGGAGAAATAAAAGTGTTTTCCTTGAAGAGTTGAAAATAGCTATCCTATTGAATCAGCTAAATACTGTTAGACTTGGCTATTATCTTGTCAATTTCTTCTATTTTCCCTTGTAAAGCTTGACGGATTTCTTCAAGTTCATTGTTGTAGATTCCTGTAAGTTCAATAGAACGTATAGTTTTAACCGTTTTAATGAGCTTTCTATTTTGATTAGGTGAGGGTTGAGAAGATTTGTGTTGGTTTAGTGTTTCTTTGACTAAAGCTTTTGTTTGACTTAAAGAAAGTTTCTCCTTAATAACTTTCTCGGTAAGTTTGATTCTAACTTTGCTAGCTTGAACTTCATTAATATTAAGTTGAATAGCAGATAATTTATTTAATTCTCTGGCCTTACTGCCCTCTAGCCCCGCCTCCCGGATACCAATTTTTAAATCCTTTGATAGCTTGAGTAGAGGAAAAATATTAGTATCTATAGAAGTTGGGTTAAGCTGTAATGCTAAGATTACATCAAATATTTTCTGTTCTTCAGGGTTTTTAAACTCAACTGTTTCTAACCACTGTTTTTGAACTTCCTTAGAAGCTAATCTCATATCGGCAAGCTCCAAATTTCTGTGGTTACGCTCTAATCGGCTCATAGCTGCATTAAGCAGCCGTGGTATATCATCTTTCTGTTCTTCTAATTCAGGATAGTTGTAGATAATTTGTTGAATTAAAGACTCTGCCAAATCAAGAGCATTTAAATCTTCCCTGTGTAAAGTTGTCGATAAAGCTTGTCGGTGAAGTTCGCGGTCATCTGCTTCAATTCCAGTAACTATGAACACAGCTTTCAATGACTTCCAGGCTAGCTTGGTTGCTGCTCTCCATCGCCGTTCTCCATCAAACAATAGATATCTACCACTAGATAAGGGAATAAGAAGAACTGGAGTATGTTGCCCTTGTGTTTCTAGAAGTTCGGCCATCCCCTGAATACTTTCTTTACTGAAAGATTGTCGAGGTTGGTGAGAATTGCGGTCAATCAAGTTAATTGAAACTTCTTGAATTCCTTGCTTGTTAGCCAATTCTGCAACTAACTCTTGAATACGTGCTTCTAGAGCAATTTTTTCCTCACTATTGCTCTCTTCTGTTCGGAGCCTATTAATTTCTGCTTCAAGCTCTTCAACTCGTTTATTTAAATGATGAATCTTTTGTGATTGTCCTGCGGTTGCAAAGGCATTAGAAATATCTGGTTTTAGCATTAGTCCTGACTCATTAGCTCAGTAATCTTGGCAACAATGGGGTCAAAGTCTTTAACAGCTTCACAAGTAGGTGCAAAGAGATGGATGGGAAGACCTACACCACTAGCGTTAATAAATTGGTTTGATTCTCGGATTGGTGGGAAGCACGAAATTCCCAGTTCTCGTAATTGATTAGGAATTTCTTCGCCAATATTCCGATGAGCAGCTACTTTCTTCGCATTTACCTGTGATGGTACAAATCCTAATATTTTAGGCTCTGGTCGTAGTCGTAACTCGATGATTTTGTCATAAAACCAATTAATTAAACCTGCTGAACCATACAAAGCTTTATATTCTAGCTGCATTACAACCAATATGTCTGTCGCTGCGGCTAAAGCTACTAGACCCATAGGTTCCAAACCACCTGGATTATCCAGAATAATAATGTCAGATTCAAGCGGATAGTCTTCTAAACGATCATGAAGCAGGTAATATTTTCTGGAATGAGAGTAAATTTTATGAATACTTTCTTCTAACGGAGCGCCGCCTAAAATAACATTGACATTATGGATTTTGTTTTCCCAAATAGGAAACAAAGGGTAATTGCCTTTGAAATCATCTCTGAAAACAGACGCTAGGGTTTTTTCAGGAGGAGGATCTTCAGTTTTTGAAAAAGCCCCCGTAAAGATTTTAAGAGAGCCTAATGGGTCTAGTTCAATAACTGTGACTGAGTAACCTTTTTTGCCAAGGATGTACGCTAAATGTGTTACTAAAGTTGTTTTTCCAGTTCCACCAGCATTGGATTTAACATCTAATCTAATTTTTCTTTTAACTGCTTTCTTTTTCATAGCTCAAAAACAAAGGCTTATGGAGTAACGTTACTCCACTTTTTGAGAAAATTCTAAGATCCTGCATGGAGTAATGTCACTCCATGCAGGATCTTAATGTAATTTATCTAATTTTTATAAAAATATTGCACTAAATATTAGCCGATTTATGCAAGGTCATCAATGACTATAGAGGTTGAGTTTTAAAAGAATACTGTAAATGGCATCTATAAGTTGCCTTAAAAAACAGAAGCAATAAGGATAGTTATAGTTATAGTTACATTAAAAATAGTCTGTCAGAAACTTTGACTCCAATGAGTATGGAATCTACTAAGCGACCACCCAAGCCACAACAACCAAAACTGATTAAGCACGTCCCTGCGGCTAAACAAGCAGAAGTGCAGGAATTGACCAACAGTGATGCTCAAGTAGAACCATACCAAGATGTAGCGGAAACACCTGCTATTTATGCAGTCCCAAAAACAGTAGCTCAGTCAACCGAGAGTACATCTAAACCAACAGAGAAACAAGAGCTATTTAGCCCTACCCCCGATGGTGGCAAGTTGCTGGAAGAACCCACAACCGAGCAGCAGCCCAGCCATGTCCCTGTCAATGAAAAACCCTTGAAGCCGCCAAAAGTTGAGCCGCAGGTGACTGGCAAGCGCAATAAGAAAAAAATAGATTCACCACCAGCAACCAAACCTCATATACCCTTCCAAAACCGCTCTGAAGAACCAGAATTACCGCCAGAACCCTGTCAGCACATGCAATTCCTGGATTGTAACTCGGAAGTAGGACGTGTGATATTCGAGTGCTACCACTGTAAGCAAGGGATAATCAGCGAGTACACAGGGGAACCCGTAATGGGCGAGTACAAAGGACGACCTTCAGTAATTTTCACAAAGGGAAAATGCCCCAACTGTGAGCAAACAGCGATTAGACTGCAAGCAAGGGAAGTACTTTCGATTACGGTGATACCTTCACCTTGGCAGCAATGATGGCCTACTCCCTCTTCAAGAGTGATTAGTAAGAAATATTTACGATTGATAATGCAAATGAGATTTTTAACCTCAATAACGATCGCACTAACGGCGCTCACACTAACTAGTTGCAGCACCGCTACTACTGAAGAGTATGAAGCTACAGCACTCACTAGTTACACCTGGCAAGTTAAATATGCGAATAACCTAACTAGTCAACCACAGCCACGAATTGAAACTTTTGCGAATACTTTACTGTTGAATCGGAATGGATTGAAACCGCCAGGAGCAGTTATTGGCCCAGATGACCGAGGGTTATGGTGGCCTACTTTACCGCCGCGACCAAGTGTTGATGAAGTTGAACAACGTAAAAGACCTCAAGAAGAGGCAGGCAAACCTGAATTAGTGAAAGATGTAAAGTACAACCTTACCTATGGAGTGGGTAATACCCAGCAGACACTACCTACTAATTATGATGTTTATCGGCAAGTAGTAAAAGCGTACCCGGCACGGCAGGCTTTGGAATTGACTTTGGGCGTGAATGATGATTCAGTCGAGAAGGCTGAACCTGTAAGCAAGTAATAACTTTAAGTTACGTAAGAAACAAGAAGTTATAGATCAAGACTCAATTGCTTTTCAACAATCTTATTGACAGTAAAGTATAAATCAAACAGTCAACCATCTAAATTAATTTCTGCTGCGTTGATAAAAAAGATTTCAAAAAATCCTATTGGGGGCTATATGGGTGCTATATATACCCCAATAATAGTTAAGCATTTTTGAGGTATTTTGACTCCTACATGGCTCCTATACAGGGGCTTTATAGGGTATATTTGATTGGCTAGCATTTTGTACCCCACCTAGCCCCCAAGGCATTATGATAAACTCTTGAGTTGGGAAAATAAGAGGAAGTTATTTTATTCTTCTTTCTCTTGCCCTTGCAGATCAATTGAACAAATAATTTTTACAAATCAAACTGTATTACCTTTGTCTTTATGTCAAACATTCACACGTTGCAAAAAATTTTTCCTGCGGGTTTCGATAACGGTTACGGAAGTCTCAAACTTTTAGTCGAAGGGTTTGAAGTAGTTCGTGTGCCGAGTTATATTTCAACAGCCGAGATGGAAGACGTACCCGGACGGGTAGTTTTTAACGGTAGTGCTTACACAGTCGGAGAATCAGCTTTCCGCACAGGTTATCATTTTGACCGAAACACTGATAACAATGAAAACAAAGTCAACAACGCATTATTGACTTTATTGGGTGCATTGGCACATCTCCCACACCGTAAAGCTTGGCATTTAAAATTAGTCGTGAGCTTACATGATGTTGGCTTGGCTGACCAATTGCAAAAAGTACTCAATGGAGAATATCAGCCAATACTTGCTGGCAAGCAATCAGACGTAAAAGTAGAAGTGGTGAAAGTCGTACTAGAGGGAATGGGTGCATTGTTTGGGCATCCACTACCCAAAAAATTAACCATTTTAGACTTTGGCAATGGAACAACCCTGTATTCTCGTTACAACCGGGGTCAACGAGAAGTTCACACCGCCTACCCCATCGGTGTGGAAGTTCTCATCGATGATATCTCCCAAAAAATGAAACATCTAAATGGCGGAAAAATAGGAGATCCATCCAAAATCCGATTTTGTCTAGAGATGGGGCATACCCGATACAGCCGTGACATTGATATCAAAGATATATACAGCCCACATTCCGCACCCTAACTGTCACACACCAACAAAAAGCTGACAGAGTAGTACATAAAAACTAAGTTTGATTCAAAAGTTAAGACACTTAATGATAATAGCTAGCATTAAT
>NZ_JACJRQ010000087.1 GCF_014697355.1 Nostoc calcicola FACHB-3891
GGACACAAAACCAAGCCGAAATCCGCCAAATCTGGGAATACCTGCTAGGACAGCAGCGCAATGGCAATGGCAGGGGTGAAGGATAACCTGAAAGTGCGATCGCACTTCTTTAGTCCAGATGATCATTTAAGCATCAGCTGTGGGTAGAGAGTGGGAGCGATGCGGCGTTACGTCTTACTTGCTCAACCAGTTACCCAATTAACTATGTAACTTCTTGCCTGTAACTATAATATGTAACCAATAGGTAACTGTCAATAGTCACTCAATACATAGGGTATTGCAGCAGTATTGAGGGGTTATAGTCCGACCATACAAAGACCATAACCCCATTAAAGTACGACTAAGACCCCACTATAGTGCTGTTATAGTCCAAGTAGAGAGCGGTTACACAAGGACAATACACCACTCATGCACCACCAATAGCCAGACTATTCACAGACTACTCCCCAACAACTCAAAAAAGCAGTTTTTTGGCGGTAAAAATCGCTGTAATTCCCTCTAATAAAGACTTTTGGGGTTTAAACAATTATTTTCTACGAAAGCTAATATCAGAAAACTTTCTGTAACTGATACTAGTTACATATATAATAGTTACATGGGCGTTATGTAACTAAGATGACTAACAAAATCTGCTCAGTGGTACAGGAAATATTAGAGCCGGATCACGGTTTCACCATTGACCTCGAATCACCACAATGGCTTGAATGGCTCGAAACTCACAAATCTTTTCGCTACTGTCCTATGGGCGATGACTCCCCCTTCACTGCCAGAAAAGAGGGCGAATACTGGTATGGTTACAGAAAGCGGCAAGGCAAGTTACACAAGCGCTATATTGGCAAAGCTGGAGAATTGACCGCTGCCAAGCTGGAGGAAATAGCCAGCCTATTGAATGTCCCAACTGAATCACGTCCCAAGCCTGTAACTGTAAATAATTCAGTTACAGACAAATCGTCTGTAACTAGAGCTGATGTCGATCATCTCTGGCAAGCGCTCTCCCAACTGCGCCAGGAGGTTGCTAACCTGGGAAAATTGAAAGCCCGGTAGACGGCAACACTAGCGCTACCGGGCAGAAAAACAATGAAGATTCAACTGTAGCTAATAGCGAGGCCATCAGCCAGCTACAAAGCCAAATCACAGAGTTACAGAAAGAAAACGAAAAGTTACACAAACGAATTAAAGACCAGGACGAGCAACTCCAAAAAGCTGATGAGTTGAATAAAGAAATGTTGGAACTAAGACCCAAACACTGGCTCACAACAGAGGAATTGCGAATTAAGAACGAACAACTGGAGCAAGCTTCAACTGAAATTCAACGACTAAAGCTTGAGAATAGTGAGTTACAGAAAGAGGTATGTAACTCTGGACAACCAGACTATGAAGCAACCCGCGATCGCGTTTTGAACAAGCTCAAAGTAGGCAGGCAGTCAGCAGCCGGGAAAGCAATCGACGTATTTATCCGGGAACTTCAAAAACCGCCGACTGCGAATTCACCCCAAAGGTGAAGTGCAACGAAAATTGCACCGAGTAGCGTTGCAATTTCCAACGCAGTTACAGCGCTTGCATTGCCTACTCTCCCGATTGAGCCTTAACCCCCAACCGAGTTGTCGTTGACTAAAACCCGATCGCTAACTTCCAATACCTGACTTCCAGCTTCCAATAGCTAGCTGGTGAAGTTGTAAGTTGAAGTCGGAAGTTACTGCAACGTGCAACGCACTGCACCCGCCGGAGAGCGATTGCGTACAAAATCAACGGGCGATCGCAAGCTCACAGAAACTTTAAAGCAAGATCAGTGCCTTTGCTGTATCAGTGTTTAGGAGCGAGAAAGTAGAAATGAAGTAACAAATTTTATTCTACTAATCAGTATTGTTATGAAATTTTCCTCTAAAGTTTTGGCAGTTTTAACTTCAACTTTTGGTTTGTTTTCAATCAATTTTGCTGTTTCTCTACCTGCTCAAGCGTCAGTTGTATGTGAACCTGGGACAATTAGTAATTATTCAAATGGTTCGTTGGCAAGTTGTATTCTTGGCCAAGATACGACCGTACAGGTTTCCAGCCCCAGTTCCGGGTCATCTAATTTTTATTGCCAAGCCCAACAATTTATATCTTTTGATGACAAAGCACAGTTTCAAAGTTGCCAGCTTTCACAGGAAATCCAACTTATAAAAGGTAACTCAATTGAAATATGTCCAGCAGAATATAAAGTATATTTTTCAGTTTCAACTGATGGTATTCAATCCATTACTTGTAGTCCCTAAGAGGCTAGTCAAGCCTAGCCTAGCTAGTCAGAGTTAGACTGAGCGTTGAGCTTGACTTTGAAGTATTGCCGCTTGAGTTTGGAGTCACCCCGGTTAGCGTAGTGCTTGGACACCTCAAAAATCGAGATCAAACCGCGTTTCTCCATCTCCTTGAAAAACCACTCCCACTTCTCTAAGTCTTCGGCGGGGGCAGTGAAGCGCAAATCATTAATTTCACCCATCAGCCTCACCCCATTGCACCGCATCCAAAAATTCCACCGCATCGCTTCCCCAGGTTCCCCAAGCACCAGTTCCCGGTTCGCAATGTTCTTCCCACTCGCGCCAAGTCGATTGTCTAGCCTGCCTATCCTCTCTAGCCTGATGCTCGTCTACAGGAGAGGGCAAAGACGCCGTGCTATCGAGCCTATGCTCTATTTGGGCGATCGCCGATGCCAGCAACGCAATTTGTTCTCTGTCCTTGCGAATTTCGCCCCACAGGGACAATTCAGCGTTAGCCAAGCGCCGCGAAAACTCGTGCAATTCTCCCGATTCGCGTGATGGGCTAGGTTGGGTAGATTGGGTAGACTCCCAAGACTTAGCAAGGCGCATTTTCAACGCATCGATGACAAAATCCTTAAGCGATACTCGTTCATCTTCTGCCCGCGCCTTTACAGTTTCCAAAAACTCCTTTTCTCCCTCACCATCAAACTTAATGTTTAACTGCGGTCTAGACATGGGTAGACATGGGTAGACAATACCCTCAGCATACAACGAGCCGCCGACGATTACGTACAAAATCAATAACGGCTCATGGTGTCGCCATAAGTTGCAGTTATCGCTAATCGCCGAAAGTCTGATTCTTTCGTGGCTTAAGTGTGCCGTGGATTGATAAGTTTGATTGAATCGCCGCCATAGTGTGACCCGAAGTGACGTAGAATCAACCTTTGCAAGCATTCACACCGGGATACTTTACTTTGTCGGTGTAAGCCGAACTTATGAAAATTGACCGTCACGATCAGGCTAAAATTCTATCTTCCCAGGAAATCACCCAACTATTCACCACGGGTTTAAAAACTTCACGCGACCGCGCACTGTTCGGCATCTGCCTTTACACTGGCACGCGCATTGCTGAGGCCTGCTCGTTGCACACCAAAGACGTGTACAGCATTGACACGAGCGTTCGCCCCCGCATCACCATTCGCAAGGGAACCACCAAGGGGAAAATTGAAACCCGTTCCGTCCCGGTCAGCGATGATTTGCGATCGCTCTTGAATGACTATAAGTCGCCCAAAGTGTTTCTGTTCCCAGGCAGGCACGGGTTAGGGCATATTCACCCCGACTCAGCAGACAAAATCCTAAGAACCGCATTCATTGAACTGGGCATTGAAGGAGCCAGCACCCACAGCTTCCGCCGCACTTGTCTAACCAAAATGCACAAATCTGGTGTCCCCTTGAAGGTGATTCAAAAAATCTCCGGTCACAAAACACTCTCGGCGCTGCAAAAGTACCTCGATGTCTTAGATGAAGATTTAGACGCGGCTGTTTCTACCCTCAAGTTTTGAGCCTAGAGCTTATAAGTCACCAAAATGTTGATTAATACCCATAGGGTGCTAACAAAGAACACGGCACTGCGAAAGCCCGTAACGCGATCGCGTTTCCCACTGCTTGGATCTCTTAAAGTTTCCCCGATGCGAAACGTAAATGAAAATACTTCACCCTAGTAATTTATAGCAGCGGGGGAAGCTGTGGAAAACCTTTTGCGAACACGTCCCGTACTTTGGAAACGTTATACCTTTCCCTATGTCCCGGAATGCTCCAAAATTTGCCGGAGGGGTTTAACCTTTCCGTGTAAACGAATTCGCTGTTATTGCATCCAAAACTCATGCACTAATATTCGCTAATTTCAAAACAAGCTAATATTTTTTCGGCAAGTATACTTGTGACTGGTTTAATTCTTTCTAAAATTTGCAAAAACCTCTGGGACATATTAGATATTTCCGAAAATCAAACCACGCGAAAACTGCTACTTTCTAGCCGCAGACTTATAACCCATCAAAAACCACCCGAAGGGTTTAACCCTTGGGCTGAAAAAAAGTGTGTGAATAAATTCGCTTGAAACCTAATAGGTTTGGCCAAAATCGTCTACGGATTTTAAAGGCAGTCTAACTACGTCCTCATAGCCCAAGGGACAAGGTGTGAATCTCACTCAGTTGGTGGCGACCACTATAGTTAGTTGTCCACAGAACATTTTTCTAGCAGGTTAACCTGTTTGAAAAACTTTCTCTACTTCTGACAAATTTTTTGAATGCTTTCTTCGACCCTAGCCCCAAAGAAAGGGATACGTCGTAGCAGCTCTTGTGCCGCGCACTCATGCCGCCCCTAGCCTTTGGTGCAGCAAGTCATTACCGCGTTGCATCTTGACGCAGACTGTACAGCACTCCTCACCAAAATCAAACTTTTGCAACGGTAGAGCGTGGCTGACACGAATCTTGCGGCCGCACAATGTAAACCAAGTTTGCTGACCCGGCTTTTCAGCGTCCATTAGGTGCAGTGCCTTATTTGGACTCATTCGCCTTCCTAGTACACTCATACTAAATACACTCGCGTTTTTAACAAGTGTATAAAGTTTGACAGATGTCCTGCAAGCAGTTGCAAAAATTTGCTGGACAACATATGTTATCCGCTTGCAAGTTTTGACGAAAATTTACCGGACTACATTAGGTTATCCGGCTGCAAGTTTTGAGTTACTCTCTTCGACATTAACCCCAAAGAGAGCAACTTCATTTGTTGCATCTCCAGTCAAGGGTTAAGGCTCGATTACTAATCGCGTTGATCGTTGACTACGGTTTGCTTAGTTTACTGGCTTTTACGTACTGCATTCGACCGGATTTGAACTCTATTTGATACGCTCTTTTGCCTGAATCGTATCCGACTACCAGCACCAACTCACCTCCATACATCGCCGGCTTAGTTAAAACAGGTTTCCACGGCTCCTTTCCAGAGGTGTCAACCTTTTTTCCAGAGGTGTCAACCTTTTTTCCAGAGGTGTCAACCGGGGTGTCAACCGGGTATAATCCTTGCAGTGACTGGCTTTGAGCCGAAAAGTTGACACGGTTGACACCTTTTTCGTCATTTTTGATAACGTCTACTTCATGATCTTGATTTTTGTCTTTTTCCCCTTTATCCTCACCAAATTGTGATGTAATTTTTTCTTCACTGTCAAAAATCTCAGAAAAATCTATCAAAGGTGTCAACCTTTCGGCTGTATTGCTTACTATGACTGGATTAGAATCGGTTGACACCTTGGTTGACACCTTTGAAGATAATTGATTAATATCTGTAGCCGAATTGCTTGGTGTATCTAGGCTTGAAGTTTTTTCGACTTCGGTTGACACCTCGGTTGACACCCCACCTTCTTCTGGTTGACACCTCCACACTGGCTTAGACTTGCCGCCAATTTTCTTCTTCTCGCACTTCACCCAGCCAATACGCTTCAAGCACTCAGCTACCCGCATCTGCAAAACGCGATCGTGCTTGGCAAGCTCGATTTTGATACAGTTACTCAAAATGTCGCTGACGGTGGTTTCTGATTGAAGCTCTAAGAATGCGTCGATTGCTTCGTCCCAGGTATCGCTTACCTCATGGCGTTTATTTAGCAGGGCGTTGCGCTTTTCCTCAGCTTTGGTCAACCAGTTCATCTCACCGTTGCGGTAGGCGATAACAGCTGCTGCCCATAATCTGTCCCGTTCTTGGCGCAGTTTATCTACTGGGATTTCGTCAACGGTGACGGGGACAATCCAGTACCTTCTGTGGCCTTCTGGGTCAACTAGGAATTGCATTGGGTTGACACTGCCTACAAAGCAGCTAGTCCTGGGAAAAGATTCAATTGACCGTCCGTAGGGAACCCGCAAGTTGTCAGCCGGGGTAGTGAAAAAAGCCCGTAAACCCGCTATTTCTTTGCGTTTAAAGACTGATTCGAGTTCTGCTAGCTCCAAAATCCAAAATCGCCTCAGCTTGAGCCGTTCGTCTTTGTCGTTAGTACCGCTGGTAATCGTGTCGTCGAACCAGTCAGGATTAACAGCTAGCGTCCGCCAAAATTTGGACTTTTGTAAACCTTGAGTCCCTTGCAACACTAAAGCCGTGTCGTGTTGACACCCTGGTTCAAATACCCGCTTCACTTGTCCAATCAAGTGTTTTCTCATGAAAACGTTGTGCAGCGGTTCATTCGTGCCAAAGTAGCGAGTCGCAATATCATCTAATATCCCCATGTCAACAGATGAATGCTCCTGGGCTACGCGCTCCAAATATTCTTGCACCGGAGAGTAAGAACGTTTTTTGGCAAGACTAACTACTATCTGTGCTGCTTTCTCGCTGCTGATGTCGATATCAAATTCATCAATCAACTCAATCGCCAAGGTATCCATGTCCAGCGGTTCGTCGTCTAATTCCGGTCTGAGAGTCATGGTGTTAAAACGCAGGCGATGCCCCCATTCAGCGGTAATCAAGTTAAGCATTTGCTTACTTTTACTCCGAGCTGGCGATATCCGCTCAAGACTTGACTCGACGGTGCTTTCAATTTCTCGCTCCAGGCGCTCGATAAAATCTTCTCGGCTAAAACCTCGCTCCATTCCCCACTCTACCCAATCTGCTATATCGCCTTTCGCTGGACAATTTGCCCACAGCGCTGTGGGTAACACTTCAATAAACGGCATTTTGACGGACGCCGCCGCGGCCTCCAGTGCTGTTGCTTTTCTGCGCCCTGGCTCATCATTATCAGGAATGTAGATGATTCCGGCTATTCCTGCCTTTTGAAACATCTCTATCCCGTTCAATAGGTCAGTTTTACCCCAACTACCTCCTTGAAAGGTAAACGCCACCAAACCTAATTGCTCACGGGCTGCCTCTACACAAGTTTCACCCTCTACCCCCAAAATCCATCGCCCTTTACCGTATTGTCTGACTTCATCTATTCGGTAAGGTGGCCACGGGTCATCTCCCTTGCCAATTGTTGCCCACTCGCCATCAGCCATATAGTAGGGATAAACTTTTTTGGTGTAACCTTTTGGTTTGCTAGAATCTATTTTCTCCGTTCTTGTTACCCATTGTTTCCATCCATGCATACCCTCTCCATCCCTGGAGTACGGATAATGGATAATTCTTTCCTCATCGTTATCTGCCGCCAAGAATGCCGACTCTACTGGCGGCTTTAGCGTGGCTAGGTGAATACTGCCTGTAATTACAGGTTTGGGCGTGGGTTCCGGTTTGGGTGCTGTCAGCTGCAAGCGCTGAGGGTGATTTTGTACGTAATCGCTGACTGCTCCCGTTTTCACGTAAATGGGGTAGCCGTCCTTGCTGTCTTTGATGTGCTTCCAGCCGTTTGGCGTCGTGTCTGTGCGACGACATAACACTGCATCACCGCTAGCAGCTACACTACACCAGTCAGGTTTACCGCATAACGGACAAGGGTTTTCTTTGGTAGCTTCTGCCCAATCTCCTTCATGCTTAGAAGCGCTTAAACGGTAGACGTGATAGACTTTTTTTGTCATGGTTCGACAATCTTGAATTCTTAAAATTTGTTCGGAAAAGGCATGTAATCACAGCGAACACCATTGGAAAACTCCTTGTAATTGCCGCGTTGGGTATAAAACCAACAAAATACCCATTTTCTGCCTTAGTGACCCGCTGATAGGTCACTGACCAACAAGGCAGACATTCATTGCTTTTACGGCATAATGTAAAGAAGAGTTCGATTTGTTCGATTTTTTGAATTTATACCCCCCTTGGAGCAACTACCGATGTGTAAAGTGGTTCAACTGAGCGGGTTTAAGCCTTGGAAGGTGCTACTAACACCGACCAAGGCATTTTAATGTCATTTTTTATTCAAACACCTTTCGGTGAAAAGTGCGATCGCAAAGCATTCGCTAACCTCTCAGGTGATAAGGCTAGCGATTATTGCTTACATCGGTTCTAGGTCAAACTCTGGTATCTCTTCTGAGTAGGTATCGCTCTCCAGTAAGCGATTGGGCGGGAACCAGACCTGGTAAACCCAGCCAACTTCAATTCGCCACCCCTCTGGCTGCCAGACCAAGCCCTTAACTGTACCTGTTGCTTCCACTAGTTCGGGGAAGCCCTCCAGGTCATACCAGGTTTTGACTCGCTGACCAATGCGGAATCGGGGAATGGGTAATGGGGAATAGTCATCAGTCCTTTTTGGGGTGACAGCAGCAAGTAACACCACTGGCAAACTAGCCAGCAGCCCGCGACGCGATATCATGATTCATGCCTCCTTAGCACTAGTAAGGGTGGAAGTCGTGCTGGTAACGGAGCCGCTAACTCTGTTACCAGGGCGCATTGATTATCAAACTTACAAGATAGTAACACCAGTTAACAGCAGTTAACAACTCTTGTTAACCTTATTTACCGTACTAAAGGGTAAGATAGACTAGTACCCTTTAAGTACTCCGATGCCAAGCAAAGTAACAGTTACAGTTGTTTTAACTGAGGATGAAAAGGAAAGGTTAAAGCGTTTGGCAGACGCTCAAGATCGTTCACTAAGTTATGTGGCTGGCAAATTTGTCAGAGAAGGACTAGTGCGTGCAGAGGTTGAACAAAAGCACGATAAAAAGGACAATGCAGCATGAGCGAAACCACCCCAGACCGGCTCGACCGCATCGAGCGCATCCTTGAGCAAACAGCATCACGGCTAGATCAAGTTGCTGAACTATCCCAACAAACAGCCCAGCAGCAACAACAGCTAGCCTCACGCTTTGACAGCCTAGTATCTGAAACCCAGCGTCTGTTTAACCGATTGGGGGAAGAACAATCCCGCACCTCAGCAGCAGTAGAATCCCTAACAGATGCCGTTACTCGCTTGACCCGAAACGCGGAAGCTGACCGAGCCAATTTTCTTCAAAAAGCTGAAGCTGACCGAGCCAATTTTCTTCAAAAAGCTGAAGCTGACCAAGTGAGATGGACACAAAACCAAGCCGAAATCCGCCAAATCTGGGAATACCTGCTAGGACAGCAGCGCAA
>NZ_JACJRQ010000088.1 GCF_014697355.1 Nostoc calcicola FACHB-3891
TCCTTTTCCCAAGTATTACACGGTGATGGTTTTAGCAGATCCAAAATCGTATTGTTTCCTTTAACAGTAAGGCATTAATTCCTCTCACACTTCAAAAATAAGCGAACGTACAGAAATAATGCACCGAGTCCTTCTGGTACAACTTTGAGAACTTCTATCTTCACGTCTGAAGGTTTGCCAGCAAGTATTGGCTGATATTCTCCATTTAGTACTTGTATGAGGTTTTGTGCTAAAGCAACATCATGTAAGCTGACGACTAACTTCAAATGCCAAGCCTTACGATGGGGCAGATGTGCCAATGCACCCAATAATGTAACTAGGGCATTGTTGACCTTATTCTCATTGCTGTCAGTATTTCGTTCAAAATGATAACCTGTTCGGAAAGCAGATTCTCCGACAGTGTAAGCTGTTCCATTAAAAACTACGCGTCCGGGAACATCTTCCATCTCAACAGAAGAAATATAGCTGGGGACGCGAACGACATCAAAGCCATCGACTAAAAGTTTGATGCTGCCGTAACCGTTATCAAAGCCAGCCGCAAAGATTTTTTGCAAGGTGTGAATGTTGTCCATAGGGGCTAAATGGGGTATAAAGGGGAAAGTGGTCAACGTACCCTAAGTATTACCTATGTATACCCTATGTGGGCGTTAAAATTTGATAAATTTTCTTGGAAATTAATGGGGTATATATAGGTGTCTTATGTACCCTATCAGGGAACAGTAATCAGTAATCAGTAATCAGTTATCCATGTTTTGAGTACACCTTGCCGTTGACCCCAACTGACAGTAAAACTCGCGCTGTCTCGTGCCACCGAACAAAAGTGTCTCGCCAAGTGGGATTATTGGGAGAGAACCAGTTAGCCGAAATTGTTACTAACCGCCCACGGGTGAACGAATTTTTGTGTGGAATTTCTAGCTAAGTATCCAAAAAATTACCCTCCAAACTCCCCACACTCCCCACACCTTTTTTCGCTCACCCTCATTTGTCTCTCTTTTAGTACTTCAGTTCACCGTTGTTGAGCAAAGCTTTTGGCACATAGCAGCGATCGCCCATATCAATTGCGAATTACGAATTGCTCGAGACGATCGCACTTTGGAATATGGGTGCGATCGCTCTGGGTTAGACTGTGGGGATGATGCCATCCGTGAGAGGTTAAGGTAAAGCGTATTTTGTCAATTAGAAGGGAATTTCGATTTTTTCGTCAAAGAAAGATTTTGGTTCTGGTTTTGGCTTGGTCAATTTCTGTAAGAATTCATAGTTTTCTGGATGCCAACAACTATCGCTAAGGGAATTCTCCAGCCATACCAAGAGTTGCTCAATTAGTTCTGGGCTTTGGCTGACCAGATGTTTTTCTGCGTCAGTCCACTCACGCTGCGAACCGTCTGCAATTACTACAAAGATTTGATTTGTCATGATTATTTGTTCAACAATGATTGACTTCTGGTTAATGATTTTTTCAATTTGGAGAGGCGTTGCAGTTGGTTTTAAAGCGTTTGAGTCCTGCAACTCTCACCGTGCTTGGGCGTAGCCGTTTAATTTCAGTTGACAAAGTAATGATGAAGAGAAATTGTCAATCCCCATTTAACAGCAACAGGATTTTGATTACTCGTAAAATTTTTCTACAAGTTTTTTTTTCTGCTTGCTTTGGCGTAGCCTTTTAATTCCAGTTCAAACTCCAGTAATTATGTTTACCCCAAGCGATGAAAACTCGTTATCAAAAGTTAAGATGCAAAAAGTTACCCATAAAAACGAGCAATGGCAAGTAAAGAAATCCAAGTCCGAGAGTACACTGTCAGAGCGCACAAACGCACGATACATACCCGCACATTCAACTTCGTGTGTAAGCAATGTGAGGAAATGACAAGCCGGGAAACCTATGATCCTCGCCCTCTGTATTGCGAAACCTGCCGTCCACCGCAAGCGCCCAAGAAGTCTGCTGCTGCAGCCCCTCTCAAAAAGGCTAAGCCCAGGGCTAAGGTTTACAAGAGCGATGTCGATTTTCAAAAATAGTTAGACAGCGATGTCGATGACTTGGCTTGCGCTATCGCTGTTGCTGTTTCTCTACATTTTCTATATATGAACCACTGCAATCACTCTGTTAGGCGTGCGGTTACGCTCGAAGCGCTCATAAACACTCAAAGTATATGATATTTAAACAAGGAGTAACAGGTAAAAATTACTATGGAAATTGAAAAATTGGTGTGATCCGAAAGTTGAGCCAGAGTTTTGAAGTAAGTCATCTCCGATTTGCAATGGGTTAACGCCCATTGCGAACTGCAAAAAGCAGCGAATTGTTAGGTCAATTGCTATTTTCCTCAATTAATGCGTTTAATTGAAGTAAAAGTTTTTCTATCTTTGCCTTTTTTTTAGGATCATCCCATACTTGAGATTTCTTCAAGCGGCGAAACGTGTCATCTGCTAGTTCTTTTGTTGATGTTGCCTCCGGTTTGGTGGACGAATCCGATGCTGTCTGCTGCCCAATTTGTTTAATTTTGAGCTTGATTTCGCTTAAAGACAGGTGGTTAGCAATTGCCTCTTCTAAAATTTGTTTCCGCTTTTCTTGAACTAGAACCTTTGCGATCGCTCTGGCCTTAGTATATTCAATCTGCCCAGAGCGCATTGCTTCTAAAATGTCTGTAGGCAGATTCAGCAATGGTAAACGGCTGGTGCGAAAAGATTCAGCAGAGAACCGACCTATACTAGCTAGGACTGATTCAATAGTTTGAAGTTTGAGGAAAACGTTTTCCTCCAATTCTTGGTTACGATTTTTAGCATGGTTAGCGCGGTGCAAAATAGAGGCAACTTGATCGTTGCTTACATTGAGAGTAATCGATAGCAACTCAAGGATTGCCTCTGTTTCTTCAATAGGGTTTAAATCCTCTCGTTGCAAATTTTCGATTAGAGCTACTTGGCGAGCTTGTCCGTCATCGAGTTCTTTGCTAACTATAGGTACGTTAGATAATTTAAGTTCTTGCGCTGCACGATAGCGTCTTTCCCCAGCAACTAGCTCATAGTTTCCATTTGGTAATGGGCGAACTAGTAATGGTTCTAGAATACCGTGTTCTTCAATTGATTTTACTAACTGAGCTTGCTTATTAGGATCGAAGTAACGACGTGATTGCTTGGCTGGAACTTGAAGAAGCTCAATTGGTATTGTTTGCGGAGATTGAACACTTTCTGGAGCAGCAATAAATTTTTGAGCGAGAGTTGCAGCTAGGCCTTGACTAAGTGGTTGCCTTGTTTTATTCATTCACTATCTCCAAGGCTCCCTTAAACAGTTGTTCAATTTCACGCCTAGCAATTCCAGCTGTAGAACCTGATGAATCGAAAACAGTAGCATTTTGCCCATAGCAGTCAGCGATAATTTGGCGCTGATGAAGCACATCTTCCAAAACAACAACATTTGGCATTAGTTTTAGAACTTCAATGGCTTCATCCTTTAATTTAGTTCCTTTCACGGCTCGATTCACAAACATAACAGCTTTTGGTTCCCCACGACGAATCCTTTGAGCCTGTTGAATTAGCCGCACAGTATCAGAAGCACTTTCCAAATCAACACCTGTCGGTTGGCACGGCACAATCACTAAATCAGCTACCAAAACTAATGCTCTAGTTGTTTCAGACAGAGCAGCTGGGCCGTCAGCAATTACCCAATTATAGTCATCTATCAACTTAGGTAGCTCATCAAGCAGTGCATCAGGTTCTTGAATAATCTGACAGGGAACATTCTTTTCTAAACGAGCCAGCCATTTTGAGGATGAACATTGAGCATCAGCATCTACTACCATTACGGTTTTTTTGTGTTGTTGTAGCCAACGCGCAAGATGTACAGCAATTGTTGACTTACCCGCTCCCCCTTTTTGATTGACAACTGCGATAATTGGCATGAATTAAGGTTGATAACATTCATTACAGTTGATGACAAGTTTACACTTTAAAATTTATATTGTGTCAACCAATTCAAGAAGCTAATCGAAAACTATTGTTGAACCATATTAAATATCCTTTTATGGATTCAACAGAAGTTAAGAATGAAAGTATAACTATTGATTTTAGCGATCATAGAGAATTAATACCAAGCCAAGTTCCTGCTTCAACAACTAATTCAACAGTTTCATTAAAAGAAGAAATCTTACTCTTGGACAAAGAAACTGATTGTCCCGAAGGTGAAACACCTGTAGAATGGATGTTGCTCACCACAGAATTTGTTGCAGATATCCAGACAGCTTCTCTGATTTTACGCTGGTATATGTATCGTTGGCCGGTTGAAGAGTATCATAAAATTTTCAAGTCTGGATGCCAGGTGGAACGATACAGACTTGCTGCTGAGGGTATGAAAACCTTAGTTGGCTTTTTGAGTGTAATTGCTGTAGAACTGTTGCAGTTGACTTATCTACACCGCACCCAGCCTTCAGCCCCCGCCATTGCAATTCTAAATCCTCTAGAACTCAAGATTTTAAAAGCTAAGTCTCTCAAACCACCCAAACTCCTCACAGTTAATTGGGCTATCGAAGCGATCGCTCGTCTTGGCGGCTACCTAGAACATCGACTTCATACACCAATTGGTATCCAGGTAAGCTAATCGGCACTTAAGTTGCATAATAAGAAGATGAAGCCCTTCAAGGGGCGACAATCGCCCCTAAACCCCGCCAGATAAAGGTTTTGGGCTTACAGACCCCTTGAAAAATGTAGGTGCTTATTGAGAATGAACTGTATAGTTATTAAGCGGCTACCTGTAGGGTACAGTTTAATGGTAAAAAAGAACGGTCTCGTAATTTGACTAAGACCGTCGTCATAATGCTGGCATCATTTTACCAAAACTTCTTAGAAAAATACCTAAATAAAGCACAGTTAATCACCCTGAAAATGCTGGTGTGGTTACTACAAACTCAGAAACAAGTAAGGTTAGAAAGATTGGCAGCGACCTTACCTTTACCAATACAACAAAACAGTCGGAGACGGCATATACAAAGATTTTTAACGCTGAATGCCTTAAGTGTAGTATTGTTGTGGTTTCCCATCATTGAAGCAATAATTAACCAACAACACAGTGGAAAGAAAATAAATAGAACTGAGAAACGTCACAGTAATTTCTGGATAGGTTTATATGGTTTCAATTGGATAGAAGCTTTGCATGGATGTCAAGCGTGGGTCGAGGAAATGGTCGGTTTCATTCGCAATAAGCAGGCGTATGATCAGCAAGGGTTAAGGGCTATGACGCTTATACAGCAATCACTTTAGCTCGATTGTCGCCCCTTGAATAGCGCGAGTTAAAATCGGTTGCAAGTTTGGATAAGCATCATTATTTCCAGTTGACGGGCGGTATAATGTTCTGAACATTGATACGTTTAAGACGTGGCATTAACTGAAAACCCAGTAAATGACAGAAAGCAAAAACCACTTCATTTTGACCGTGACTATCCACATAATTTGTCTCCACTTTCATCTGGGTACAGTGGCGTAATAATCCTTCAATCATGGCTGCCACCTCAGAGGAAGAACAAGTTTTTAACTGCGAATAAATACAAACAGAATTCTTCTCAACGTGCCAATAAATCATCACACCCCGTCAGGCAGATTCCCTAACTTCTTTCTCACATACTTTTAAAAGTATTCCATCAAATTCTGATATATTTGTTGATTCTAAAAGTTTGGTAACTTTTTCTGGAAAATGTGACAATGATTTGCTTAAATCCAAGGTAGAATATATGTTATTTTTCATTCAGTGTAGGTATTTCCTGTTTTGATGTTAGATATCAAAACCTTTACTATTCGGGAATCCTACCTTTTTTTTGTCCCCAAAAAACAAGTCATCTTCATATCCTAAAATTATCAGCAAATTTAAATTAGTATTAATACGGAATCAAATGTAATAAATCCTGCATTTGTACTGAAATGAGTTTTTAGCGATCGCACCTTTTCCCCACGACCTCACCAAATCGCGTTGCTCCCGATACAACTAGCTTTGACCAATTTTTAAAACCAGTATAGTTTCCACTCTTAATATCCATTTCTAATTTTTGTCCTCTTTTTTGATATTTAGGCAGCCTCTTGTCGATCTATTTATGTCTGCTAATTTTTGCTATTTGTTCTGACACAAATCTAAATTAAAGTAACACTTTTCGGTATATTTAATCTTTCATTTTCTTCAATAGTCTAAACAATTAGCAATATCTAAGTCTTGTAATTCTTTCAAGAAGCCAGTTAATGCAAATGGACATTTACAACTTAGTGCTGTTTCTATAAAATCAGCGTTCAAGTGATATTCTTGACAGAGAATATCAAACATATCTTCAGTAGTTAACTCTAGATTTTCATCTAGTTCCCAAAGTCGTACTTCTAATAGGCTTGCTAATTCATACATGAGTACACCCACTACTGCTCAAACCAGTTTAAGTTAGGACTCGCCTCGTGTTTTCGTCGGTCAGCTTCAGCACAAGCTTTGCTATAAACCTCATCCCAACCGCGAAGAAAATCCTTTTCATGAGATTCTAAATCCCCATACGGTATAGCCATTTCTCGCTCTAAAGCTTGTAATAATTCTTCAAAAGTCAGAAAATATCCAGGCTCAATTGAGATTGCTTCAAAGAACCTCAGCCAATTGTTTTTAAACTCGTGACGCAATAGTCGCAATGCTTCAACATTCATCTTCTTTGAAGATGGAGTCAGTGACAATCGTACCCGATGTAACTCTTGAATAAATGCCTCAATATGCTGCTTTGCTTTTTTGTACTCAAGTGATTGCTCCTCTAGCTGCAACGATGCCAAGTAGTGTTCACAAACTTGCTCTTTATCCTCAATGGTCGATACAACTGGTGATAACGCCGCTTCTACACGCTCTAATAGTTCGGTTGCCCCGTTTGTGTCTGGGTTTAAATCGCCTAGAAATTTTTGACGATATACGGCGCTCAGTCTTTCTACAATTGGTTTGATTCCTTGAGCAATTCTGACATGGGTGGTTGAGTATGGGGCTTTATGTCCGCGTCCCCCCTTAGCTATTGGGTCAGTCATAAAGTTGTTAACAGCTTACACTAACTCTAGGATAAACTTGTTAACATCTTTTTGTTCAACTTGTTAACAATTTTCAAATTCTTCTTATTTTTAAGCTAAACTATTTAGTTTGCCCTTGGTGTCAGCTACGCTATATCTACCCCAATTTGGGTTGAATCCTGCTTCTGTTAAGTCCAATCTTTTACCAATGTTATCTTTGCCAGAAGACTTAAAAAAAGCAATTCGTCATCAAGAACTGAAAGGCGCTCACGCATTAGCATTAGCAACATTATCATCAAAAATATTGAAAATTTCCGAACAAGAGGCAGCTATAGAACGAATAAAAGCAACATAACAGGTATTAAAAGAAAGTTTAACTGTACCTGAGACACGCGATTTAGTTAAGAACATCAAAGCTAAGTATTTAACATCAGAACAATCAGAGTCGAAAGAAATAAAAGCAGTTATTCAAAAAATCAATAGTGGATTATCTTAGAAGACTTTAGCTAATGCTAGTAGGGAACAACTTCAATCTTTACAAGGGATTTTGAAGTAGAAATTAAATTAAATTAAATTGGTAAGTTAATTGGATAAAACTTTTTTTTATTATTTGGACTATGGTTATGATAAACGTCTAAATTATTTACAAACTATTCAAAAATTATAAATTTTGGCGTATCCGACGACACAACCATACCATTCAACTAGAGATTATAACGCCTGGAATGCACAGTCAGTTCGCTGCACGTCAGAAAACCGATTTATAAAATAACCTACCTAAATTTACACCTTGAGAAAGACGAAAAAATTCGACGAATTTAGGTGTGGATAAAAGGAACTGCGACACTTATTCGGCTGCCAAAGCTGGCTTTTGTTCTAGAGCAAATGCCAGTAGATACCGAGATGTTTGTTCATTACCAACAAATAACTTTTGCCTGAATGCTAATCACTCGTCCTAATTTCATCCTGATTTCATATCTGTGTGAAAAACTATTAAGTTAAGTGGTTAAGTTGGCTTCGCGAACAAATTCCAAGAGCGAAACGCTAGCTAGCTTGCCAAAAGCGGTTCCCCAAATCCCGCTTCAAAAGTCAACCAACGTCTAAGCAAAAATCTACACCATAGTAACTCAAGGACACAAAATAGCGATGGGAATCTCTAACAGTCTCCAACCACCTACAGTAATTCGTTGTGTTTCCGGCACAGTCCTGAGCCTTTTATTACTGACAACTCCCACGGCTGTGTTAGCTGGTGCTGGACACGACCATAGCGGTGCAAGTTCATTTCAGGGTGGTGGAAGCAAAGCAAGTGGTTCTGTCGAAGTTGATGCCAAAACCGCCCAGAGGTTGGGAATTAAAGTCGAGCCAGTGAAACGGCAACGGCTGGCTTTGGGTATTAAAAGTACTGGACAGATTGAAACCTTACCTAGCCAAAAAGTGGAAGTGAATACCCCAATTACAGGGGCAAAAGTGGTTGAATTGTTGGTGGAACCTGGTGCTGTAGTCAGAAAAGGTCAACCCCTTGCCGTTGTCACCAGTCCTGACTTGGTAGAGTTACGGGTTAGTTCCCAAGAAAAACGAGCGGAAGCTATAGCTTCTTTGCAGCAAGCGCAAGCCGATTCAAGATTAGCTCAACAAAATTATCAAAGATATTTACAAATATCTAACGCCGACATTGCCCAAGCACAAAGCCAGGTAGCATTTGCTGAAGAAAAATATAATAAGGATTTACAGTTAGCTAATGAAGGCGCTTTACCACGTCGCAACGCGCTCGAATCTCAAACACAATTAGCGGAGGCAAAAGCCAAACTCACCTCAGCCAACAGCAGACGAGATGTCATTGAAAGCGAAGCCCAAATGAAACGCGCTCAGTCTGCTGTTCAAGTAGCACAAGAGCGTTTACGTCTGAGTGATTCTGCTTATAACACTAGACTGCAACAAATAGGCAACCGTCCCAATGCCAAGGGATTGGTAACAGTGACTGCTCCCATCTCCGGTAAAGTTGCCGATCGCCAAGTTACCCTTGGTCAAACTTTTAATGATGCAGGTGGCACACTCATGACTGTACGTTCGCTTATTTTTGAAGTGTGAGAGGAATTAATGCCTTACTGTTAAAGGAAACAACACGATTTTGGATCTGCTAAAACCATCACCGTGTAATACTTGGGAAAAGTG
>NZ_JACJRQ010000089.1 GCF_014697355.1 Nostoc calcicola FACHB-3891
ACCTACAACATCGTAGCTGCACACGGTTACTTCGGTCGGTTAATCTTCCAATACGCTTCCTTCAACAACAGCCGTTCCTTGCACTTCTTCCTAGCTGCATGGCCTGTAATCGGAATCTGGTTCACCGCTTTGGGTGTAAGCACAATGGCTTTCAACTTGAACGGTTTCAACTTCAACCAGTCCATCATCGACTCTCAAGGTCGCGTCATCAACACCTGGGCTGACATCATCAACCGCGCTAACTTGGGTATGGAAGTAATGCACGAGCGCAACGCTCACAACTTCCCCTTAGACTTGGCTGCTGCTGATGTTGCTCCTGTAGCTCTGACTGCTCCTGCTATCAACGGTTAATCGCTACTCAAGTCAAATACAACAGAAAGCGCTCTCCGAAAAGGGGGGCGCTTTTTAGTGTCAATTTAAAATTGGGGGTCAAAAGAGACAGGGGAGCTAAGGGCACAGCATTGCTGTGCCCCTACAACCAATACGGTTCGGTTAAAGGGGAAAGGTTTCAAATACATCCTTTACCCCTTACCCCTTAACCTTTTCCCAGACCACAAGGGAAGTTCATACTGCTTATCCGAACCGTATTGCCCCTACAACACGGTATATTTACGTAGTTTCCCGCCGTAGGCATCGCAGGATAATTAACAAAAGCCTCATTAATTCACATCACGGCTAAAAACTACTCCAAAATTCTGTAGGAATGTCATCATAGTTAAGGTGAAAACATTCTGGAGACAAAACCACGGTTTACGCACGTCCTTTAGCACGGTTAATTGAGCAATTGCAACGCTTGCCGGGAGTTGGCCCCAAATCTGCCCAGCGACTGGCTTTGCATATTTTGAAGCGACCAGAAGCAGAAGTAGAAGCATTAGCACAAGCCTTGGTAGAGGCAAAAAAACAGATCGGTTTGTGTTCTGTCTGCTTTCACTTATCTGCTGAGCCAGTTTGTGAAATTTGCCGCAATGTCAACCGTGATAACAGTACTATTTGTGTAGTAGCTGATTCTCGTGATGTAATTGCGCTGGAAAAAACCCGCGAGTACAAAGGCAAGTATCACGTTTTGGGTGGGGTGATTTCTCCCATTGATGGAATTGGCCCAGAACAGTTGAACATTGAAGCTTTGGTGCGTCGGGTGAGTAAGCAACAACCCCAAGAAGTGATTTTGGCAATTAGTCAGAGTGTGGAAGGGGAGACAACGACACTGTATCTGGGTCAGCTGCTGAAGCCATTTACTAAGGTGACACGAATTGCCTTTGGTTTACCTGTGGGTGGTGATTTGGAGTACGCTGACGAAGTGACTTTGGCAAGAGCCTTGGAAGGACGCCGGGAATTAGATTAGATTTTGACTTTTAGTAATTTAACAAGCAAAAGCAGATATTGCTTTCTCAAACTGGGGTTTGCTTTCTCATTTCAGTAGATTCAGCAAGTAAAAACAGATATTGCTTTCTCAAACTGGAGTTTGCTTTCTCAAACTGGAGTTTGCTTTCTCATTTCAGTAGATTCAGCAAGTAAAAACAGATATTGCTTTCTCAAACTGGAGTTTGCTTTCTCATTTCAGTAGATTCAGCAAGTAAAAACAGATATTGCTTTCTCAAACTGGAGTTTGCTTTCTCATTTCAGTAGATTCAGCAAGCAAAAACAGATATTGCTTTTTCAAACTGGGGTTTGCTTTCTCAATTCAGTAATTTTATCTTGGGCATCTGTGGAATAGGCTTACCTAGTATTTACAATTGTTGCCCGATCAAATCTGCAATTGAGGTCAGTAGTTGAATTGGTTGTACTGGTTTGGCAACGTGTTTTTCAAAGCCAGCTGCCAAAACTCGTTCTCGATCGCTTTCTCCCACATAAGCCGTCAGAGCGATCGCCAGAATTTCTCCACCCTGCTCTTTTGGCATTGCTCTGATCTCCTCGATCAAATCATAGCCATCCATCTTAGGCATTGCTAAATCACTGATTAATAAATCAGGTACATTCTGTGCTATGGCAGCCAAGGCTTCAGTTGCCGATGCGGTGGTAGTTATCAGTGCCCCATTTTGTTGCAGCAAGAAAGACACAAACTCCCTAGTATCTGCATCATCATCAACAATTAATACTCGTAGTCCGTTGAACAGTGAGGAATTAAATTTTTCCCTTGCTTCCCCTGCTCCCCCTGCTCCCCCTGCTTCCCCTGCTCCCCCACTCTCCTTCATCACGGGTAGTCTGACAGTAAAAATTGCTCCCTGTCCAATTCCTGGACTATCGGCGATCGCGCTACCACCATGCAACTCCACCAAATGGCGAACTATTGCTAATCCCAGTCCTAATCCACCAAAATTCCTGGTTGTACTGCTATCAGCTTGACGAAAAGATTCAAATACGTGGGGTAGGAATTCGGCTGAAATACCTTGACCTGTATCTTTGACTTGAATCACTGCCCAGTGGGAAGTCAAATCACCACTCAATGAAAGGCTAACTTCCACTGTTCCATGAGAGGGAGTAAACTTGACAGCATTGGAGACTAAATTCCCCACAACTTGCTGTAAACGATAAAAATCACCAGAAACTTTACCTACATTCTGGTCAAACTGGGTTTTTATTTGGATGGATTTGGTTTGGGCAATTAACCGGACTGTTTCCAATGCAGCATCAATTACAGCTACCGGGTTGACAGGGGCAAAAGTCAAATTCAGCTTACCGCGAATAATTCGGGACACATCCAGTAACTCATCAATTAATCGAATCTGCAATTGAGTGTTTCTTTCGATGGTTTCTAAGGCACGATTTGTAGTGTGTTCATCAAACTTGCGGCTTCTGAGTAGAGATGACCACCCCAGAATCGGGTTGAGGGGCGATCGCAATTCGTGGGAAAGAATGGCGAGAAACTCATCTTTATTGCGGTTTGCTTGTTTGAGTTCCTCTGCTTGTTGCCTCAGTGCTTTTTCTAATTGCTTTCTGGGGGTGAGGTCAAGAATAAAACAGACCCAAGACATGGGCGATCGCTCCACCATTGCACCACCAATTAATATGGGAATGCGGGAACCGTCCTTGCGGATGTATTCTTTTTCATAAGCACTACATACCCCAAGCTGAACAAGTTGCTCTAGCCCTTGCTCATCAAGAGGATAATATTCTGGTGGAGTAATATTTTTTCTGCGGATCTTACCTGCCAACAAATCCTCTCGCGCATAACCTACCATTTCTAAAAAAGCTTCGTTTGCCTCAAAAATGTAGTCAGGAGTAGCGAACATAATGCCAATAATGTTGGAATCAACTAGCCGCCTTAATTGAGTTTCGCGTTGGCGCAAAGCATTTTCGGCCTGTTTGCGTTGGGTAATATCTTGGGCAGTACCCGTCAACTTTACTGGTTTTCCATCGGCATCATAAAAAACACGACCTTTGGCATCAATCCAATGAATGCTACCATCAGGCCAAATAATGCGGTATTCAATATCACAATCAACTTTTTCTTCCAGAGAACGGGCGATTTCTTCCTCGATCGATTTGCGGTCTTCTGGATGGACACAGTTGAGAAAAACCTCATGGCTAATTTCGGTTTCTGGGGATAGTCCAAACAGTTGCTGACATTTCTCCGTCCAAATTAACTCATTGGTGGTGAGATTCCAAAACCACATACCAACTTCAGCAGCGGTAGTTGCCAAACGAATGCGTTCTTCACTGTCTCGCAGCTTTGTTTCAGCTTGCTGGCGATCGTGTAGTGCAGCTTGCTGTTCGGTAATATCAGTAGTAGCGCCAACTACCCTAACTACCTGACCATTGGCATCGCGGACAGCAAACCCTTGGTCTTCCACCCACAAATAGCGGCCATCTTTGTGACGCACCCGATATTTGACGCGATAACGGTTTCCATCGGCCATACTAGTGATGAATTTGTCATTGACCATTTGTTGGTCATCAGGGTGGATGCATTCTTGCCACCACTCCAAGGTAGGTTTAGCTTCTTCTTGGGTGTAGCCAAAAACCTGGGTTAGACCCTGAGTTCTTTCGACACTATTTCTCTGAATTTCCCAATCGTAAATTAGGCAATTAACTGCTGCCGCTGCTAGCTCAAACCTTTCGTTACTTTGGCGCAGGGAAATTTCTGTGCGTCGTCGGTCTGTAACATCGAAAGCGATCCCTAAAATATGATGTGTTAATCCCTCAGGAGTTCTGCTGTACAAAGTGTCATAGCTACAAAACCAGCGCCACTCTCCATTAGCGTGTCGAATTTGGTATTCAAAACTGAGGACTTCCCCGTTCTCGACAGAATTAAATTTTTCCAGATAGCTAGGGAGTCGAGCCAAATCCTCAGGGTGTAGAAGTTGGGTAGACAACTCAGTTCCCATAGCTTGGATTTCTTTTGGTGTGTAACCCCAAACTTCAGTAATTTCATAATTAACGTAACAATTTCGCTGCTCAATTACGTCATAGATGTATAGTATCCCCGGAAGAGTGCCAGCAATTTGTTGAAACAGACGTTCACTATCCCAGCGTGACCGAAAATCATCTACCTCAAGTCCTCTAGTATCTTCAGCACAGCTACAGTTATCCTCAACCTGAAGGCATTTAGATTCAGTAATATCCGAAAAAGTTGTGGCGATCGCGTAGGGAGTAGTTCCTGTAACCTGAAATAGGGGTTGTGAAGATAATAACAGCCAGACTAGCTGACCATTAGGCTTATAAAAGCCACACACCATATTCAAACAAGGTTTACCCGTTTTCAGGGCAACCATCGCTGGGTGAATTTCACTGAGCAAAGGCGAGCCATTTTCATCAATAAATTGCCATTTGGGATCGAGAAAATTTTGCCCCACAAACTCTTCAGTTGTCAGTCCCAGAATCTTCTCAACAGCGGCATTACAAGCCTGAATCCTGCCATCAGGTAACAGCAGAATCATTCCTTCTTCTTTAGTGGCTACCAACGAATAATTTAATTCTTTACTAACTTGCCGATACAGCAGCTTGTCACTAGCCAGCTGGTTTTGGGATTTTTCCGCGTCTGGCATTTTATTAAAGTTAAATAAATTTAAAGTGAATAAATATAAGATTCAGTGCGTCATGTTTACATAAATTTTACGGCAAATTCTTCTACCCAAAAGGTGAAGATGACTAAAATCATTGGGCATGAGGGAGTGTGGGGAGATGGGGGAGTGTGGGGAGATGAGGGAGATGAGGGAGATGAGGGAGATGAGGGAGAAAGAGAATTTATATAGCAAAAGCCTTGGTGGTTAGGACATTAACAGATGATAAAACCTAGACACAAAAAGACTTTTCACCCAGTCCCCAGTCCCCAGTCCCTTGCTATACTTCCCCCTCCCACACCTCCCCATGCCCAAGATTTAGTTAACCTAGTTAGGGAGCCGACTGTACAAAGTTGATGATGTAAATGCAACCCTTACAGGAGATGAGACTGTGAGTAATCTGGGTAAGAAAAGATTGGAAGCTGTTTTGGCGATCGCCACTTATTCTATTGGTAATGGTACTGCTTCAGCTGCGCCAACCCCTGGGATAGAAATTCCCAAACAGATTGTGTTAACGGCGTCTGATGTTGCGATGTATACCACTATCTGGAAAATCTATTTTCATGATGATTTATCTAGTAAGGGAATCTTGGAGATGTTGGCGGAGTTGGGTTTAGTTACTCTGGCTGCCACAGGTACAGCTTATATTGTTGGCAAAACCACTACAGCCATCACTTCTGAGATCGCAGACTGGCTAGGCCCGGTAGGATGGGGCGTTACAGTAGTTATCGCTACATCTATCACTGGTTTATTTGCCGCTAGCTGGGCAGTATATTGCGATCGCCTTTACTCTGAAAAAGAACGTGACATACTCCTCGCGCTGCCCTTTCCTTCGGAACGCTCCGCGAAGGAGACAACGGGGGCTTCTAGGCGACTTCCCCCAACGGGTTAATTTGTTTCAACTTTATCAGCCCCCTGCCCCTTTGCCTCTTTTAAATCAGCATCCCAGCAATACAAGCGGTAATAAAACCCCCTAACAATCCGCCAATCATTGCCCTGACACCCATGCGAGCTAAATCATGCTGTCGGTTGGGCGCTATGCCAGTAATGCCGCCAATTGTAATGCCAATTGACCCGATATTTGCAAAGTTACATAATGCGTAAGTCGCAATAATTACTGAGCGTTGGGAAATTTTACCACTCTCAGTCAGTGCCTTTAAATCCAAAAAAGCAATAAACTCATTGAGAATTGTCTTTGTACCCAATAACGCCCCAACTTGCCGACAATCAGCCCAAGGTACACCCATTAAAAATGCTACGGGAGCCATGAAATAAGATAAAATCCACTGTAATGAAAGTTGCTGTAAACCAACAAATCCCCCCAACCATCCCAACAGCGCATTTACAGCAGCTAATAATCCCAAAAAAGCAATAATCATTACCCCAACATTAACTGCTAGCTTTACACCGTCAATTGCTCCGCTACTAGCTGCATCAATGACATTTACATAATTAGTTTCGACATTCGCCTTTACCTTACCAGCCGTTTCTGATACTTCTGTTTCTGGGTACAGCAATTTTGATACAACCAACGATGTGGGAGCAGTCATAAAAAAAGCTCCAATCAGGTGTTCTGTTTGTACTCCAAAGGAAATATACGCCCCTAGTACTCCACCTGCGATCGTCCCAAAGCCGGTCGTCATCAGTGCATGGAGTTCCGATTGCGTCATATTCGCTATGTAAGGCTTAACCATCAGTGCTGACTCTGTTGGCCCCAAAAAGATGTTACCTGCACAGGATAAAGATTCAGAACCAGATGTTTTCATCGTCTTCATCATCACCCATGCCATTACCTTTACCACTCGCTGTAAAATGCCGTAGTGATACAGGACGCTGATGCAAGCAGAGAAAAAGATAATTGTGGGCAGCACTTGGAAAGCAAAGAAATGATCCTTAAAATTTTCTCCAAAGACAAATTTGGCACCGACATCAGAGAATGCTAAAAACTGGCTGACAATATCTCCGAGAGATTTAAACACATGCAAACCCCAAGGAGTTTTCAGAATCACTAGGGCAAATATAAACTCCAATCCCAAGCCCCACGCCACTATTCGCCAACGCACCGCCTGACGATTCACCGAGAAGGCGTAAGATATGCCGAGAAAAACTAAAATTCCTAACGCAGAAATGGCGCGTTCCATTTTTACCCTTGCAATACAACTTTTCGATCGCTTTGTCGTCAACACTTAAAATTACTATTACTCTGTTCAAATTTATGAACTCAGATGAAAGCGTTTTTCATCTATTTGAACCACAATTCCCGTAGGGGCGCACAGCTGTGCGCCCCTACAACGTGGTCCATTTACCTGAAAATTGCTGTAATGTACGCATAGCACTGGTACTCCTAATGCTGTATTCTCTGATAAATTAGTGTCTGCAAAACAGGGATTAGCAGTAATTCCATTCAGGTTTACGCCTGTAAAAGTAACTTTGTCGATTTGTCTATAAAGTTACAAACTCTCAAGAGTAAAAATACTATCAATTTATTCGCCTACTCAATCAATGTAGGTTAAAAATCTCACTAGACAAGCATTTTAGATCTATCCAAACCCCAAGATGCCTTCTAAGCGAATCTTGTTTATCAGTAACGGCCACGGAGAGGACAACCACACCTCTCATGTTATTCAGACCCTGCGCCAATTGTGCCCTTCTCTTGACATGGCGGCAATGCCGATTGTAGGGGAAGGAAAAGCTTACCGCAGCTTGGACATTCCGATCGTTGGGCCTACGCAAATAATGCCCTCTGGGGGATTCTTTTACATGAAGCGCCTCTATTTGCTCAAAGATTTTCAATCGGGATTGATTGGGTTAACGTGGCGACAGTTACAAGCAGTGTTGGAGTATGCTCCCAGCTGCGATTTGATTATGGCTACTGGGGATTTTGTCTCTCAGACATTTGCTTATCTAACAAAGCGTCCCTTCGTCTCGTTTATCTCTTGTCTTTCTGCCCTCTATGAAGGGCGATTGCGTATCAATCCGCTGCTGTGGCACGATTTGAATTCTTCTCGATGTCTGACGGTTTTTACCAGAGATTCCTATACGGCTTACGATCTCCAACGGCAAGGTATAGCTAAAGCTCAGTTTGGTGGGATTCCAGCTTTGGATCGCCTCGTCCCGACTGGGAAAGACTTGTACTTAAAACCAGACATACCGGCGATCGCTCTCCTCCCAGGATCGCGGATGCCGGAAGCCGCACGAAATTTCTGTTTGCAGTTGCAGCTGGTGGTAGAAATTGCCAAGGTGATGCCTGAGTCTGGATTCCAGTTCCGCGCCGCCTTAGTACCAAAGTTGATGGAGCAATTAGACGACATTGCTAAAAGTCAAGGTTGGCAACTCAATCAAGGCGTACTCACCTATTCTTTGCCGGGAAGTTCTGCCCAGGAATCACCGCTTGTAGAAGTGAGATGTTACTCAGATGCCTTCAGTGATATCGTATATTACTCTGACCTTGTTATTGGTATGGCAGGGCTGGCAGTGGATTTAGCAGTGGCGATCGGCAAACCGATCGTTCAAATTCCTGGAGAAGGGCCTCAATTTACCTATGCATTTGCAGAGGCGCAAACTCGACTCTTAGGCATTAATGCCCAAACCATCGGCACTGGGCCAGCAACCCCAGAGACTCTCAAACAAGCGGCAGGGCGAATAATCGAGACTTTACAAGATGCAGACTATCTCGCTAAGTGCCAAGTAAATGGCCCTGAGCGATTTGGCCCAGCCGGCGCATCTGAAAGAATTGCCCGCTTTCTGTTAACTTCTCTAGGAGAAATTGAGTAGAAATTAGAAAAAAGGCAGGGGGCAGGGGGCAGGGGGCAGGGGGCAGGGGGGCAGGGGAGCAGGGAAGGTAAGGGAGATATATTTGGGAAGTAAGTAATGAGTATTTGATATTCATTAATGAATCTCAGAACTCCGTTAATGAGTCTTTGATACTCATTAATGAACCTCAGAACTCCGTTAATGAGTCTTTGATACTCATTAATGAACCTCAGAACTCCTTTAATGAGTCTTTGATA
>NZ_JACJRQ010000009.1 GCF_014697355.1 Nostoc calcicola FACHB-3891
TTTATCGGTGTCAATCTTTACTTCAACAGCAAGATTTAATCCGTGGCTTAACGGGTTTTCATTGGTGGCTTCAAACTGGCGCTTAATCGTAAGTCATTACCCGGACATGATATGACGCAAAGAGAAGTCGGAGCGCCGGTTTCCGGCACTCTGAACGTTGTAATACCGTTTCTTTGTGAGCCTGCGCCAAATATGCCGCTTTTTTTTTAAACGCAAAGGTACGCGGAGGTTAACGCAAAGGTACGCAGAGGTTTGTCTCAGAATAATTAGGCGCATCTTCATAGAGAATTGGTATAAGAGAGTGGCGGGTGTAAATTTACCACTAAAAGATTACTGAATTCTGTTAGCGCAGCGGAGGGTAGCCGATTCTAAATTCTCTTTTAACCGGACACAACATGACTGCTATTGCTAACAGTTTTTGCTTCTACAAAAGCTTCTCGACCTGTAATCAATCTAGAGCGACGATTACGAGTAATATAATTCCATGCCCACTGAAATACTACTAATAATTTAGTGTCAAACTCGATTAAAAAGTAGATGTGAACTAGTAGCCAAAATACCCAAGCAATGAAACCTTGGAGTTTGATAAAGCCTAAATCTACAACAGCTAAATTTTGCCCAATCATTGCCAAACTACCTACGTCGTTGTAATGAAATTGTGGCAAAGTATGACCTTTAAGCCGTTTTTGAATCAGTCTAGCTACATACTCTCCTTGTTGTTTGGCTACGGGTGCAACACCAGCTAAGGGTTTACCATTTTGATGGGAGAAGTTGCCTAAATCTCCCACTACAAAAATGTTTTTATAATCCCTGATAGTCAAGTCTGGTTCTAGAATCACGCGTCCGGCAGGATCGCACTCTACACCTGTGCGTTCTGCTAGGACTTGCCCCATTGGGGAAGCTTTTACACCTGCTGCCCACAATATAGTTTTTGAGGCAATTTCTTTCACTTCACCGCCTTGCTTGAAAGTAACAATGTCGTTTTCAATATTTATCACCCTGGTGTTAGTTTGAATAACCGCACCCAACTTTTGCAAAGATTCTGCTGCTACTTGGGATAACTGTGGCGCAATGTGTGGCAGGATGCGATCGCCCCCTTGCAATAGTAAAATTCTCGTTTCTGAGGTGTCGATGTTGCGGAAATCTTCTTTGAGAGTTTTGTGTGCCAACTCGGCGATCGCACCTGCTAATTCTACACCAGTCGGACCACCCCCTACAATCACAAAAGTCAACCAAGCACGCCGCGCTTCGGGATCGGTTTCTTTTTCCGCTGCTTCAAATGCGCCAAATATCCGGCGACGCATTTCTATGGCATCTTCAACAGTTTTCAAACCAGGAGCAAGTTCTTTCCAGTTATCTTTACCAAAATAGGAATGATTAGCACCTGTGGCAACAATTAATGTATCATAAGATACTACTTGATTATCCAAAATAACTTTTTGTGCTTTTGGATCGATATCATTTACTTCTCCCAGCAATACTTTTGTATTTTTGCTTTTGCTGAATACAGCTCGCAATGGTGAGGAAATATCACCTGGTGATAGCGTACCTGTGGCAACTTGATATAAAAGTGGCTGAAATAAATGAAAGTTACGTTTATCGATGAGAGTAACATTTACATTAGCTTTTGCAAGATGTTTTGCTGTATATAGTCCACCAAAACCACCACCAATAATTACAACCTGATGTGATAGATTATTCTCAAGTGAAACGCCCATAAGAATTATTGCCTTGTGTTAAGAATTTTGTAACGATTCTTAACAAAGATGTAACAGCATTACGATAGAGGTTGCCGTTTATTTAGAACATTTGAAGAAATCATGAAAGTAGCGAAAGTTAGTAATGAGTTGCTTATGCTTTTCTGATTGGGTCATTTATCTTAACGTGAATCATTTGAAAAACCACATCTGTCGTAGGGGCACAGCAATGCTGTGCCCCTACAGCGCAGGTCTATTCACCATCAAAAAATGATTAGTAAAAACCTGAAACTACGTATTTATGTTGACGCACAAGATGATTCTTTTGTACAGCGGGTAAGTCAAAAATTTAGCCCTTTCAAGGTGACTCAAAAAATCTCTTTTTTCTCTCTGCGTTCTTTGCGTCCTCTGCGGTTAAAAGTAATTTATTTAACTATAGAGTCGCAGAGAACACAGAAGTAAGAGGTAATAGAGGAATTTATTTTGGAGAATTTGTATTCACCTTGAAAGGGGTAGTCCTAAATTATTGTTTAAATCAATGTTTTTGAAAATGCAAATTTCAGACATTCTTTAATAAACTGCTGTGGAATTTCTACACTTTCTCCCCAATGCAAATGCACATAAGAAGCATGAATATTTACAGGCAAACCCCATCCTTCATATCCCATATTTTCGTCACAATCGTAGCGAGAAGTTTCAAATAAGGGCTGACTGGAAGTTAAGGTTAAATGGGAGCGATGAAACTCATGTCCGTAAACAGTTTTACCTGCCTTTACTAACAGATTATCTTGCAAAGCTACGGCACGACGATATCCTAAAGTTAAACGTCCACCCATTACAGCAGATGTTGGTAAAACTCCTGCCATCGACCAAGATTTAGCTTCAAAATCGATAATTTCCTCACACAAATACATCAATCCTCCACATTCGGCAATTGTGGGTATTCCTTGAAGAATTGCTGTTTTGACTGCATTACGGGCGCTGATATTTTCTGCTAATTGCTGGGCAAAAACTTCTGGAAAACCACCCCCAAAATACATTCCTTGCACATCTTTTGGCAGTCCAGCATCTACTAGAGGACTCCAGTAAACTAGTTCTGCACCTAGTTGTTGCAGCAAATCGAGATTGTCTTGGTAGTAGAAATTAAAAGCGCGATCGCGGGCAATGGCAATTCGGACAGGGGAGTAGGGAGTAGGGAGATGAGGAGATGGGGAGATGGGGAGAGGTTTTGATTTTAACAAGGGTAATAGGCTTTGCCAATCGAAGCAGGTATCTCCTAAATCAGCGAGGCGATTGATTACAGCGTTGAGTTCGGGAAGTTCGGCTGTGGGTACTAAACCCAAATGGCGATCGGGAATTGCGATGTTATCTTGACGGCGTAGGACACCAAGAATCGGTAATTTTAGGGATTCTAGGGAGTCTTTGAGCAGAGAGAGATGGCGATCGCTTCCCACTCGATTGAGTACCACACCAGCCATTTTAATTCGGGGATCAAAAGATTGATAGCCGTGGGCGATCGCAGCTACAGAACCAGACAAACGGCTGCAATCAATCACCAACACCACAGGCAAATCTAACAGCCGCGCTATGTGTGCTGTACTTGCAAAATCAGTAATTTGTCCTTTGTCATTTGTCATTTGTCCTTTGTTTTTTACAAATGACAAATGACTATTGACCAATGACGAAACACCATCAAATAATCCCATCACCCCTTCAACTAGGGCATATTCACTTAATTGACTATGACGGGCAAAACATTGCTGGACGTAGGCTTGGGAGGTCAACACTGGGTCTAGATTTCGACAAGCACGACCGGTTACATGTTGATGAAACATGGGGTCAATATAGTCTGGGCCGACCTTGAAAGATTGTACGGAGCGATCGCTACGGCACAAAGATGCTAAAAGGGTGAGCGTGACTGTTGTCTTGCCCACCCCACTACGTTCTCCAGCAATGATTACAGACATGAAAAAGTTAGGAGTTAAGAGTGAGAAGTTATGAATTATAACTCCTAACTCCTAACTCCTAACTCCTAACTCCTAACTTTTAACTCCCAATCTTAAAAGTTTTCGCGATCGTTCCGAGACTTTCTTCAAAAAGTGACTCCCGACCCCAGCGTTGCACCTGCTGACTCAGCAATGCTTCCGCCTTTTGTTCTGAGAGTGAACTCACTTGTTGAAACAGACCTGCGGCTTGGGCACCACCGTGTGTTTCCATCCGCATACAACCACCTGTTTCTGAGCAGATTACTGTACCGCAGTCTGCTTGGGGATTTGTAGAACTCAGGCGGATAGCAATCAAGTCACCAATGATTTCACCAACATCAGCAACTGGGACTCCGGCTAATTCCGCTTCTACTTGTCGCTGGTCTTGGGCAAGGAAGCGAATACGAGTGATGTCGTAATCTCCGCTTTCTTTTTGATAGGAAACTGGCTGCCATTGTAGACGACTTGCCAGCCAACCCAAAAATAGCAATGCTTGTGCGGGGTTGCCTTTTTCGTAATCAATAGTGACTCGATCGATTTCTTTGAGGGCGGCGCGACGGTGGGGTGAGTCGTAGGCTTCAGCTGTCAATTCTTGCCATGCTGAGAGGCGACGCCAGTTCAAGTCAGCTAGGGGAACACCAGTTTCCACCAATTCTTGTAGGCGGAGTAAGTCACTTTCTGGCTCGTTAAAGCGGCAAGAATCCACAATCACATTATTGCAGACTGCTGCGAGGCGCTTGAATAAAGTGTTGTTGGGGTCTGGTGTTGCCTTCCACCAAAGAAATTTGGGTAAGCCACCAATCAACAATGCTGGAATCATGCCACCTATGCGTTCCAAAGCGGCAGCGGTGCCACTGAGGGTTATGTATTCACAGCAAATGAGTGTGCTTGAGGATTGCTTTTGAATGGGGCAATAAGCAGAAACTTGAGCCTTAACGCCTTCATCTTCTCCCGCAATGGGAAACAGAGCAATAATCCGGCAGGGGTTACGGAGAGCGATTTCATCCGCTATCCTGGGGCTTGGGGCATTTAAGTTATAGGAAACAGAACCATTATCCCCGTTGAGTGAATTTCCCTGACGTTTGGTGAATTCTTCTCGCAATCTAGCGAGGGTTTCGGGTGTTGCAGTTCCGGTTTCTGGCAGTGCGTATTTCACCTGTACTTGTCGCAGGGCAGCTTCCATCTGAGGCCCTAAAATTCCATCAAGTGGCCCGTTATAAAATCCTAAACTCGCCAAAAGATATTGGGTTTCTTCTGGTTCGTAAACCACTAAAGTAAATGTCGTGGCGCGAGTAGCAGCAGGAAGTCCACCATCTTCGCCAGTAATGCCGTAACTTTGCCAGATTTGATTAAGTTCCGCTTCTATTTCTGTAAGCGAAATATCCTTCGGAGCTTGAAGTGAAAAAATAGTAGGAGCTTGGGGAGCCATAGTCAATTTTGGATTTTGGATTTTGGATTTTGGATTTTGGATAAGTTAGGAGTTAGGAGTTAGGAGTTAGGAATTATATAGTTAGGAGTTGGGAGTTGGGAGTTGGAAATTAATAGTTAGGAGTTAGGAGTTGGGAGTTGGGAGTTGGAAATTAATAGTTAGGAGTTAGGAGTTGGAAGTTAAAAACTAACAATTATTAACTCATAACTCCTAATTCTTAACTCATAACTCATAACCCATAACTCTTAACTCCTAACTCATAACTCTTAACTCATAACTTTTAACTCCTAACTCCTAACTCATAACTCATAACTCCTAACTTTTTACAGTCTGCGCCAGCGACGGCCATCCTGGTTAATTAATAATTCTGCTTGGGCTGGTTCCCAAGTACCGGCTTCGTATTCGGGAATGGTAGTTGGGTCTGTGGGTGCATCCCAAACTGAAAGGGCTGGAGTTACTACTTGCCAAGCGGCTTCTACTTCGTCGGCGCGGGTGAATAATGTTTGGTCGCCCATCATACAATCAAGGAAAAGGCGATCGTAGGCATCAGAAGTTGCTTGGATGCCAAAGGAGCCATAACTAAAGTCCATGTCCACGGAACGGGTGCGGAATTCTGCCCCTGGCATTTTCACATCAAAGCGCAGGGAAATTCCTTCATTCGGCTGAATCCGCATTGCCAAAATATTGGCGTTTGACTGTTGGGCGGCAGATTGGAACATCCGAGACGGAACGTCGCGGAAGTGAATGGCAATCTCACTGACTTTTTTCGGCATCCGTTTGCCAGTACGCAAGTAGAAAGGAACACCTTTCCAACGCCAGTTATCTACCAAAAACTTCATTGCAACGTAAGTAGGTGTGGTGGAATTGGGATCGACACCTGGTTCTGTCCGATACCCTGGCACTGCTTGACCCTTCATCCAGCCGGCACTATATTGACCGCGCACTGCTGACCGTGACAGATTGTGAACATCAGCTAAACGAGTAGCTTGGAGTACCTTCACTTTTTCTGTGCGGATGCTGTCGGCATCCATAGCGTTGGGTGCTTCCATTGCTGTCAGGCAGTAAAGTTGCATCAAGTGGTTTTGCAACATATCCCGGAGTGCGCCGGCGCTTTCATAGTAACCAGCCCGGTCTTCCACGCCTACGGTTTCTGCCACGGTAATTTGCACGTGGTCAACAAATTGACGATTCCACAAGGGTTCAAAAATCGCGTTGGCGAAGCGAAACACCAGCAAATTCTGGACTGTTTCTTTACCTAAGTAGTGGTCGATACGATAGACTTGGTTTTCTTTACAAAATTTCTGTACCACTTGGTTGAGACTCTGGGCTGAAGCCAAGTCACGACCAAAGGGTTTTTCAATTACCAGACGATGTTTGTAGGCATCTTCTAGCATTCCAGCAGTTCCTAACTGCCTAATTGCTTCGGGAAAGAATGCCGGGGCTACGGAGAGGTAAAACATCCGATTGCCCCGCGTGCCCCGTTTTTCGTCTAATTCAGTTAATAAGTTTTTCAGTTTTTGGTAGCTTTCGGGTTTGTCGATATCGCCAGGACAGTAGAACAAACCTTGAGAAAAGTCTTGCCACAGTTCACCCAAATCTACATCGGGATGTGCCTCTTCCATGCCTTTTTGCATCTGTTCGCGGAAGTATTCGTGCGTCCATTCTCGACGTGCGACGCCGACGATGGTGGTTTCAGGTGGAATCCGCCGTTCTCGCCGCAATTTGTAAAGTGCTGGTACTAGTTTGCGCCAGGTAAGGTCACCGGAAGCGCCAAAGATAACTATAATTTGGGGTTCGGGCATCCCTTGTTGTTGCAGACCAACGCGCAAGGGATTTTCTAGCAGACTGACCATAGGAATTTGGGATTTTAGATTGGGTATAGGATTGGGGAAAGGGAAAGGGGGAAGGGGGAAGGGGAAAGGGGAAGAACTATACCTTTACCCTTTACCCTTTAACCTTTTCCCCTCTTCTGTTCCCTACACTGGCGACAATACCTTGATTTTTTCTTCTAAAGAGTTCATCAAGGACTGGAAGGGCTGGATGAACTTGTCGATACCTTCAACTAACAGTTCATCCATGACGACATCGAGATCGATGTTAATATCGGGATCTTTGAGGTTTTCGATCAGATTGTAAGCTTCATCTACGCTTGTTTCTAAACGTTCGCCTACGTTACAACTATCGGCACAAGCTTTGATGGTGGCTGGTGGTAGGGTGTTCACGGTATCTGGCCCAATCAACTCATCGACATACATCACGTCGCTGTAGCTGGGGTTTTTGGTGCTGGTGCTAGCCCAGAGTAGCCGCTGTACTTTCGCTCCTTTTGCTGCTAGGACTTGCCAACGATCGCTTTCTATGATTTTCTTGTATTCTTGGTAGGCAATCTTAGCGTTGGCGATCGCTACTTTTCCTTTTACAGCTCTCAGCTTCGCTTCTCTTGCAATATCATCAACACCTTTTTTCAACTTAGCATCTATTTTGGCGTCAATGTTGTTATCAATCCGACTGAGGAAGAAACTAGCAACTGAAGCTATTTTGCTGATGTCTTTACCAACGCTAGCCCGTTTTTCTAAACCCCGAATATACGCCCAAGCTGTATTTACGTAGCTTTCTACAGAAAACAGCAATGTGATGTTAACATTCATGCCTTCGGCAATTACCTGTTCTACTGCTGGCAAACCAGCTTCAGTACCAGGAATTTTAATCATCAAATTTTCCCGGTCAATTTCTTGGAAATACCGTCTGGCTTCAGCTATGGTTGCTTCGGTATCATGGGCAATGGTGGGTGGGACTTCGATACTTACGTAACCATCCAGGCGATTCGAGGTTTCGTAAACAGGGCGTAAAATATCACACGCACTCCGAATATCTGCGAAAATCAGCGATTCGTAAATTTTGTATGTTGGTAAGCCAGCCCGGACTCCAGCTTCGATATCGGCATCATAAATGACATTACCAGCGATCGCTTTTTCAAAAATCGCTGGGTTGGAAGTTATGCCAGAAATTCCTTGATTTTCCACCAAGTCTCGGAGTTCACCTGATTGAATAATGTCACGGCTCAAATTATCCATCCAGATACTTTGACCGTATTGTTTAATTTCTAGTAGATGATTGGTTGCCATAACCTAGTTTTTCCACTCCTGTATGATGTTTCTTAGTGAAGTTGGCATCCATCAAATTTTCAAACAGCTATCAGTTAACATCTGTTAGTTATTAGGTGTTGATTATTGATGGTGACTCTTTGAATTGTGTCGCTGCCAATCACTTATCGCATCGACCAGCTGAGATAATCCTTAGTTTATTTTCAAGAACTGCTATTATGCATTCCTAATCCTAAATCACCATGATTAACCTTTAATTAATGAAATCTAAATCCATCTTTGACGATTTCTCATCCTCATCTAATGACCGTTTTGAATAAAAGACTCCACTTTGGCGACATCTTCTTTACTACCAATAATTAAAGGTGTGCGCTGATGCAGTTTTTTCGGCACTACATCTAAGATATCTACTAGTCCTGTAGTTGCACGACCGCCCGCTTGCTCAATCAAAAACGCTAGGGGAGCGGTTTCATAAAGCAAACGCAATTTACCTTCTGGTTTTTGAATTGTTCCTGGGTAGAGAAATACGCCGCCTTGAACTAAAATTCTATGGATGTCGCTCACCATTGCCCCACTATATCGAGCGGTATAGCCTTCTGTGCGGTGGACGTAACGGATATATTCTCGAATTGATTCTTCCCATTGCCAGAAGTTACCCTCATTGACGCTGTAAATAGAACCGTGGTTGGGAATGCGGATATTTTCTTCTGTCAGGATAAATTCGCCTAAGCTGGGGTCGAGAACAAAGGAATGAACCCCCCTACCTATACTATAAACCAGCATGGTGCTAGGGCCGTATAGGATGTATCCGGCAGCAATTTGCTTACGTCCGTTGGTGAGGAGATCGGCTGCTTGGCGATCGCTATCATTGCCTTCTTGTTGGCGAATGGCGAAAATGGAACCTAAGCTGAGATTGTTATCGGTGTTGGATGAGCCATCAATTGGGTCATACAACAAGGTATAGCGGCCAATGGGGCAATTTTCCGGAATGTAGTAAGGATTGTCCATTTCCTCAGAAGCTAGGCGACAAACTAAGCCGCTTTGCTTAAATACTGAGATAAACACATCGTTGGCATAAACATCCATCTTTTTGACGGATTCACCTTGGACATTCACTTCCCCAGTAAATCCGAGAACCCCTTCCATTAAACCAGCCCGACTCATGCGACGAGCAATTAGTTTGCCAGCCAGGGCGATGCGATTCATCAGCGCACTCAAATCTTGTGCATCTGCGGAAAAACTTTGAAGTTGCTGTAAAACGTGACGCGAAAGAGTTGTACAATCACGATCTAAAGCTTTGTCTGTAGCGTCATTGACAGACAAGTCTAAAGATTCTGGCGCTTGAGTCATTTTTGTGTTCTCCGTAGCCACTAGCTGTTAGTTGGGTCATATGTCGCAACTTTATGGTCGCTGCTTCTATCTTAGAAAGGTAATTTGAGAACTTAGATGCGACTTTAGATAAACTAAAGAAATGAAGCTTCCGTGACTCTCGTGGCTAGTGTTGATGTCTTGGCGGGAGCGATCGCAACCTGAATTTGAGAGATTATTCTGCGATCGCTAAAATCTGTAACTCTTTTTCGCCAAAGTTATGATATAATTCTGACTCTCCGGCGATTAACACAGGGTTAGGGCAGATGCATTCTTATCTCGCCCATTGTTGCAAGATATAAGCATAAAAAGCATCTTTATCTACTTTATCCATTGCATAAATCTTACGACCACCAGACACAACTTTAGTGCGCCCCTGACTGACACCAGTGGTAATAATTTCTGTTTCCCATTCCCGCAATTGATAAAATTCTGGATGTCCCAAATAAGCCGTTGCCAAAACATCCCAAAAATAATAATCTTGGGGGATAACTAGTGCATAACATTGTCCTGCTAAATCCGAGATTGGATAATGGCGTTGTCGCCCCATTTTTTGCACTAATTCTGATGTGACTGGGACATTGTTTGTCAAATCCAAAGGACACATAATAATTTCAATTTTGGTTTGCCAAACTCGCGCTGCTGAAATTGGGTCCCAATAAACATTCCATTCAGCAGAACCATCTTGTCCTGGTTCTAAACTTTTTTCTACATTACCAGGAACATTTAAAGCGCCTCCCATCCAAACAATTTTGTGAATCTTGGCTTCAATTTCTGGTGCTTTCTCCAAAGCTGCTGCAACCGTCGTCAACGGGCCAGTTACCATCAAGGTTACGGGATTTGATGCTTCACGTAACACCTGAATCATAAAATCTTGACCTGTTTCGGCAACTAAAGGCGTAGTGATGGTTTCGCTTTGGTTGAGAATGGGTAAATGGTCAACGATAAATGAATCCCGACGATAGAGATTAGGAAATGGATTTATACCACGCACAGTACTTTCTGCAACCGGAATATGAGAAAATCCCATCAAATCAAGAATTTTACGTGTGGCGCTAACAGCTGGTTGGATATAACAATCGGCTGGGGTGACAACAACACCCAGAAGTTCGATACGATCCATTGTCAACAGCAGCATAGTTGCTAAATAATCATCTACACCGCCATCATGATCCATTAATACGAGTTGTTTTGACATATTTTTAGGAGAATAAAAAAATGGATGAATTTATGCAGGCTGCAATTCAAGAAGCAAAACAAGGCAGACAAGAAGGTGGAATTCCTATTGGTTCGGTTCTCGTCAAGGATGGCAAAATTCTCGGCAGAGGACACAATAAACGCGTACAAGATGGCGATCCTGTTACCCACGCCGAAATTGATTGTCTTCGCAATGCTGGCAGAGTTGGCAGCTATAGAGGTACAACACTATATTCAACCTTAATGCCGTGCTATTTATGCGCTGGGGCAGTGGTACAATTTGGTATTAAAAAAGTTATTGCCGGAGAATCCAGAACTTTTCCTGGTGCCAAAGATTTTATGATATCTCACGGTGTGGAAGTAATCGATCTCAATCTTGAGGAATGCGAACAAATAATGAGTGAGTTTATTGAAACTAACCCCGAACTTTGGAACGAAGATATTGGTAAGTGAAGTCCAATTTTGGATTTTAGATTTTAGATTTTGGATTGAGAATAGCTTAAATTGTAGTGGACTGACACAGCTAAAATAGTGCATTAGCAAAAATCAAAAACCTTGTTTTCTATCAAGACCTCAAAAATCTATTGCATCATTTTAGTCGTGTCAGTCCAGTAGGGTGCGTTAAAGCAGCGCTTAACGCACCTGTAAATATGGTGCGTTACGGCTAAATCAGACTTTCTCAAACGCTCAAATTCCTACACAGCCGTAACACACCCTACTGGACTGACACGACTAAAATGATGCAATAGATTTTTGAGGTCTTGATAGAAAACAAGGTTTTTGATTTTTGCTAATGCACTATTTTAGCTGTGTCAGTCCACTACCTTTTGATTTACTGGAAACAGGAATTATAGTGAGTTTTACAGTTTTGATAGTGGTAAACAAGCTTTTATATTTACTTGTTCAAAAATAGGCAATATTTGTTCTTGTAGTATTTTTTGGTTTGAGGTTGGAAGTCTATTTAAAACAGATAAACTTTGACTATAAAAAAGCTGATATTTAGAGCAATCATTTAAATATACATGAGCGATCGCCAGACTCAATAGCGCAGTATATTCACTGTAATCATCTTCATTTTTTTGTACCAGTGGTAAAACTTGCTGCCCGTAATCAATGGCTAAATTAGGATCGCCTTTAAGGAAAGAAGCTAAAGACATATATGCCAAAGCTTGAGTTTCTGCTCCCGAAATTTTATGTTTACGTGCGATATTTAAGAGTTGTTGAGAATAATTCATCGCTCGATCGTTTTTATACCCAAGCATTATACTATACAAAGAAAGATGTCTTAATGCTGTAATTTCACCGATAATATCCCGATTTTTCCGAGCATCTCCTAAATACTTTTGAAAGAAATTAATAGAATCATTTAAATTATTTGGAGCTACTATAAAACCTACATTTTTGAGAAACAATTCTTCTAAAGAATACTGTTGTTGATTGCGGGTTTCATCTAAATTAAGTTTACTTTCTAGAGGCCAAACTCTTCTGACTACTCGCCCAATAATATTTTCTTTAGGAACAAAACCCCAACAACGACTATCGTAACTATTAGTGCGATTATCACCTAGTGTTAAATACGAGTTAGGTGGTAGAGTTTGAGGTTTAGACAAAGCAGGTGGTTGTTCGTCCGATGCACAAACATCTATAGTTGTTTTTTGTTTGCGATCGAGATACTTTTCTTGAAGAAGCTGATTGTTAATATATACTTTACCTTTTCTAAGTTCTACTTTTTCTCCAGGTAAAGCAATAATCCGCTTGATAAATGGTTCTGTATACTCTAGCTGTGTCAATTTTTCAGTAGGCTTAAATATAATAATATCGCCACGTTTAGGCAATTGAGAATTGTAAACAAATTTATCAACTAATACATAATCTGCATTCCATTGCACTGGACTACCATATAAAGTAGTTTCCATTGAACCTGCTGGTATCCATCTAATCTCAAAGATTTCTCTCAATGTCCGAATATTGCTGCCATCAACAGATAAGTTTTTTTTGGTGGATAACTTATCTGTATGATTTTTCTGCAATAATTTTTGGTCTTTAACCTGTGAAATTTCAGATTTCAATAGGGGAATGAAGCTAACGATACTGAAGAAAGTCAGCAATATAAAATCAATTCGCATAAGTTATATTCGGATAATTCTTATGAATTATCAACTTTTTTATGGTGTGGTTTTGAGTCTTATTACATTTTGTAATATAGTTATATTTCTTGCCACAGATTTAACTTATTCATCGGCTACGTAAAGGAGAAACCACCACAACTCTAGCCCGATGAAGGCTAAACCAGCGATCGCCACACCAACTTTCAACCCCAAAGGTTGCTCTATGTGGGAAAATTGGCTACTTTGCTCTGAATGAACTGGCATTTCTGCTAAGGCTACGGTTGATGTTGCAGTCAGAAAAACTAAACTAGCCAAACTTCCCCAAAGCATTTTTTTACTAAACATTTGCTGATACCAAAAAAGGGACTGGTGACAGGGGGTTAGGGACTGGGGAGATAAGGAAGCAGGGGAGCAGGGAAAGCAGAGGCAGAAATGACTAATCCAAAATCTAAAATCTAAAATCCAAAATCAGATGGTTTTTGCTTGAAATTTACGCAATCTTAGGGCATTGCTCACAACAGAAACCGAAGAAAGAGCCATCGCAGCTCCGGCGATAATGGGATTGAGTAACCAACCGAAGATCGGGAAGAGAATTCCAGCTGCAATGGGAATGCCGATAATGTTATAGATAAAAGCAAAAAAGAGATTTTGCCTGATATTGTTGATAGTGGCGCGACTAAGTTGAATAGCCGTCACAATTCCTTGCAAATCTCCAGAAATTAGCGTGATATCGCTAGCAGCGATCGCCACATCTGTTCCCGTACCAATGGCAATCCCCACATCAGCCTGGGCTAGTGCTGGGGCATCATTTATACCATCGCCTACCATTGCTACAATTTTAGATTTTAGATTTTGGATTTTGGATTTTGAAGCGGGAAATTTCTCTATCTCTCCTTGCAGAGATTGGATTATCGCCGCCTTTCGATCTGGACGAACTTCGGCAAATACTCGTTTGATGCCAACTTGCTGAGCGATCGCTTCTGCTGTTTTCTGATTATCTCCGGTAAGCATTACTACTTCTAAACCCAATTTTTGTAGTGTTTTCACTACTGTTGCGGATGAAGGTTTGAGGGCATCGGCAATACCCATTACTGCTTGTATTTCGCCATCTACGGCTATGAAAATAACTGTTTTTCCAGCGGCTTCCCATGCATTTTTATACTGCTCAATAACCGTGGTATTAATTTCGAGTTCTGTTAACCAGCGTTGAGTACCAATTTGCACTAGGCGATCGCTAACAATTGCTTGGACGCCACTACCTGGAATTGCTTGAAAGTTCTTAACCTCCGTTAAACTCACCTCTTGAGACTCGGCATATCTGACAACAGCCGAGGCTAAGGGATGTTCAGAATTCCTTTCTACCGTTGCTGCTAACTGTAAAAGTTTGAGTTCGTTACCGTTGGCTGTGCCGTTGACAGTTACAAAATCTGTAACCGTAGGTTTACCCACAGTTAAAGTGCCGGTTTTATCTAAAACTATAGTTTGGATTTTGTGTGCCAGTTCTAAGCTGTCTGCGCCTTTAATCAAGATGCCATTTTCTGCACCTTTGCCAGTTCCCACCATTACAGAAGTCGGGGTAGCTAAACCCAAAGCACAAGGACAAGCGATAATTAGTACACCTACCATTGTCATTGTTGCTAAGGTGAGGTTGCCTGTGAAGTTAAACCAAATCACAAAAGTGGCGATCGCAATGGCAATTACAGCTGGTACAAACCATCCCGTCACTCGATCTGCCAATCGTTGAATTGGTGCTTTGGAACCTTGTGCTTGTTGCACTAATTTGACTATTTGAGCCAAAAACGTATCTTTTCCGACTCGTGTTGCCCGAAACTGAAATGCACCCGCACCGTTTATCGTCGCCCCAATCACCTCATCTGGTGGTTGCTTTTTGACTGGCAAACTTTCACCAGTCACCATCGCTTCATCTACTGTGGAAACCCCTGCAATAACTTCCCCATCTACTGGAATTTTTTCGCCAGGGCGTACCAAAATCACATCGTTGATTTTAACTTGGGCGATGGGAACATCAATTTCTACACCATCACGGATGACTCTGGCATCTCTGGCTTGGAGTCCCATGAGTTTGCGGATAGCTTCAGAAGTTTGCCCCTTGGCGCGATTTTCCAATAATCGCCCCAGCAAAATTAAGGTAATGACAATGGCAGCAACTTCATAATAAACATGAGGAATCAAGCCCTGAGCAATAAAAAATCCCGGTAAAACGGTGATAAACAAAGAATATAGATACGCCGCACCAGTACCCAAAGCAATCAGCGTGTCCATCGTCGCCGTATGACGCTTCAAAGCTTTCCAGCCATTGCGGTAAAAAGATCCACCACACCAAAACACGACAGGTGTTGTCAGCACTAGCTGTACCCAAGGATTCCCAAGGAAACTCGGAATCAAGGGCAAATTTACCCCAGTCATCATCGGTAGCGATCCTAAAAATAGGAAACCGCTGATTACACCTCCCACCAATAGCTTGAGTGAGAGTTCGCGTTGTTTTGCTTGTCTAGTTGCTGTCTCGGTATCATCTTCTGGAGACAGGATTTCTTCACAGAGTGAGTCAGAAGAGTAACCAGCAGCCGCGATCGCACCTTGGATTTGTTCTAAATTGGTGAGAGAGCGATCGTAATTGATGGCGGCTTGTTCAGCTCCAAAGTTAACGTTGCAATCAATCACCCCACGAACCGAGCGAATCGCCTTTTCGACGTTGTTAGCACAAGCGGCACAACTCATGCCTCGAAGTTTTAGTGTGAGAGTATCCATATTGGGCATTGGGCATTGGGGATTGGGGACTAGGGACTGGGGATTAGGACTAAGTTACGATTAGGGAGTGGGGGGGAAGAGCTTTCCTGATACCCAATACCCAGTCCCCAGTCCCCAATCCCTTTATTTAGCCGACTGGATAACCAGCAGCAGCTAACGCTTCCTTAATTGCTGTTTCTGATGCTTGAGTTTCTACACTGACAAGCTTGGTTGTTGGATCGGCTTGAATGCTAGCATTGGCATCGACTGCCTGAAGTGCTTTGGTGATGGTACTTGCACAAACAGAACAAGCCATGTTGGGAACTGTGAGTTGGAGAGTCATAGATTTACGGGATCAAATGAACAACCTCGCCATACCAAGCTGGATGACTGGGACTTAATCTTACACCTCAGAATTTTCTGATTTCTGGCTGAAGAATCGCCTTGAATTTATCCTAGACTCTCCAGCTGGCTAGAGAGTCTAGAGATTTCTAAAAGTTTCAAAAATACAATGTGCTACAAAAACTTGTCACGGGATAAAAGCGTGTGCTATTAAGGTGATATATCTGTTGTTTTCCCCACAATTCTGGGAAAATAACCCCCTTGAGACGCGGCTGCTGAACCCAAGTCTCCTTATCTCTTCACAACAAAGAGTCTTTTTTAAGACTCTAATTTGGAGTTTTCATGCAGCCAAAAAATCTCAAACGTCTCCTGCGTGCTTTAGGGCGGCAGGGTTTGGATGTAACTTACAGCGATCGGACTTATTCTGTTCGTCTAGTTAATTCTCCCGATGCTCCTGTAGCAGAAGTATTAATACCAGAAGATTTCCCCGTAGAAGCTAAGGCGCTGAAGCAGTTAGCGAATTTGGCAAGCGTTCGTCACCCGTCAGGTGGATGTGTGTGTCGTGCCTGTGCTACGCCTGACTTTCATCCTGGTGATGCAGGGGTTGCCATTGGTTCAGTTGTAGAAACAGTGGGTCAGGTAATCCCTGGTGCTGTCGGTTCTGACATCAATTGTGGGATGCGTCTACATGTAGCTGATTTGACAATCGAGGAATTTCTCGCAAAGCGTGATCAATTCGTAGAACGGATGAAGGGGGATTACTTCTTCGGTACGCGTGATGTAACTATGACTGCTCAAGCAATGCAAGCATTATTTCAGTACGGAGTTCCCGGTTGGTTAGATGCCATGCTAGATCGGGCTACTGGGAGTGTAGTTAAGTCTGATTTACAACAACTTGCCGAAGAAAGCGATGCCATCTTCTTAGGTGGTTCAATGGATGGTGACTGGAAACTCGCGCCTGAAGAATTGGTTCCCGATGCTGGACTAGTGCGCGATGGCGGACTAGCAACTATCGGCGGCGGCAATCATTTTGTAGAGGTGCAGCGAGTTGATAAAGTCGAAAACCGCGCACTTGCCCACGCTTGGGGAGTGCGCGAAGGACAGCTAGCTTTTATGATTCACTCTGGTTCTCGGAATGTGGGTAAGTACATCGGGGGAATGTGGCGAGATAAAGCTAAGGCGGCTTGGCAAAAAAATTTGAAATACCCAGATTCTCAGATTTTTCCTCTTTCAACTTCTTCTCATCCCGAACTAGTTGCGAGTTACCTGCAAGCTGAGGCAACAGCCGCTAACTATGGCTTTGTCAATCGCTTGCTGTTAGCAGAATTGCTACGTCTGCGTTTGCGAGAAGTATACAAAGATGTGGAAGCACCTCTAGTTTATGACTTGCCGCACAACATCACCTTGCCACAAATTGAAGATATAGAGACATCTCTACAATCCAAAATCCAAGTTGCGCTTCCAGCGCACCAAAGGTGCGACCCAAAATCCAAAATTGATCGGTGGGTAACACGCAAGGGCGCTTGTCCGGCATATTCAGGGCAACCAGTAATTATCCCTGGTTCAATGGGTGCTTATTCTTATTTAATGGTGGGCAGAGGTAATCCAGCATTTTGTAATTCTGCTTCACATGGGGCGGGAAGAATTCGTTCTCGTTTCGATCTCAATCGCAGAGGTGCATCCCAAAGTGAGGCAGAACTGGGATTAACTGGAGTAGACTGCATCACCTTGCGTGAAGAACGCCGCATTGAAGAAGCACCCGCCGCTTACAAGCCGATTCAGTCTGTGATTGATGTCCAGGTTGAGGCAGGAATGGTTGATGTTGTAGCGCGGTTGAGTCCGGTGTTGACGTTTAAGGCGTGAATTAGTCAAAGACAATTAATTATTGGAGTTAGATTTACAGCGATTTTCAGGTAAATGAACTACATTATTTTTATCTCACGCAAAGACAAGGCAGCGCGGTCTTGGGGGAAACCCCCATGAGCGACTGCCGCGCAAAGGAAGAAATAAGATTGTGGTCTAAATACATGAAAACTGCTGTAAAATCCAACGATCTGTTTTTAGGGATGGGATGAGCTCAACTCTCAACTTTTAAAGCTTCTTGAGAAAGGGTAGTAATTATGTCTGGTAGTGGACGATCGCGATCGCTCTCTTCTGGTGTTTCCCTACCCAAGGATGTTTCTTTTACCAACCGATAAACATCGGCTGCGCCTTGAAAAATCCGCTCGGTCAAATCTAAGGCTTGAAATGTGTCTGCAATCTCTTCCATTTCTCCTACCCATCGATGTGCTTTTGGTGTCATGGATGGTAGAGAGCGAGTAAGTATTTTTGCTAATTCTGGTTGGCTACTGGACACTTCATCCCAGAGTTGTTGGTCTAAACCCAAACGATGGGCTGCAATCAGCAATTCTGTACCGATCGCTGTTAATCCTTTTGTCAGTGCTGCGTAGCACATTTTTAACCCAGAAGCTTGACCAATTTCATCGCCAATTACCCGCACATCTAAACCATAATCTCCCAATTGTTCGAGTTCAATTGCCTGTTTTCCAGATGCATAGATGCGGGTGCGATTGGGAACTCGTGGAGGCGGGCCAATGATTGATGCATCGACAAATTGTCCGCCCTTTGATTCAATTATTTGGGCAATATTTCTCACCTTCTGGGGTGCGATCGCATTGGCATCAACATATAAAATGCTTTTGCCAACGCTGCTTATTGCTTGAGCTACTTCTTCTGCTGCCTCTGTGGCGGCGGCGGGAACTAGCACTGACAGCACCACATCGGATTCGATCGCTAGTTGCTTGAGGGAACCCACATCCTTGATGTTGGCTGCGGCGGCTAATTGTCGAGTGCGATCGCTTCGGTCATCTAAGGCAGCAATGGTTTTCAATCCATGTTGATTGAGTACGGCGGCGATCGCCTGCCCCATGTCGCCCGGACTTAAAATACCAACAGTTTGAATTTGCATGGAAAGCTTGATTCCGAAATGCTAATTAAAGAGTACTGGTGTGCGCCCTTTGTTTGGACACCCAGTACTCCTTGGCATGGGTGGGGAGATTGAGTTATGAAACAAAATACAGTAAATTGATTGAGTTACCGTATTTTACCTAGATAGGAACTTATCACAAATTGTTCTCAGGAAGCAAGCTGTTGAATGACTCAAAAAACAGAAGTATATAAATTTATCCTAGCTTTTTTTGCTGGCTTTCTAGCAGTGCTGGTATTTCACCAAGGTTTACTGGCGCTGCTACATGCAATTAATTTTGCCCAGCGTCCAGCCTATCAAATTACACCCACGCAGCCTTTTGGTGTACCGCAATTGCTCTCAAGTGCTTTCTGGGGAGGAATTTGGGGTTTAGTTTGGGCAACGATGACAGTACGCTGGCAAGTAAACAAAAATTATTGGTTAGCAGCGCTAATATTTGGTGCTGTTGCACCGACATTGATTGCCTGGTTTATTGTTGCACCATTGAAAGGTCAGGCGATAGCTGGAGGTGGGAAACCAGCCGCGATGATTACAGGTTTATTGCTCAATGGTGCTTGGGGATTAGGAACAGCCTTATTCTTTAGTTGGTTTGCCAGAAGGCAAGTATTGGAGTGAAGCCGACAATCAGACTAGCCGATGAAAACGATGCATCACAAATGCTGGAAATTTATGCACCGATTGTCCAGGAAACTACAATTTCCTTTGAATTAGAACCACCCAGCAAAACGGAGTTTCAAAACCGGATTAAGAGCTATCAACAGCAAATGCCTTGGCTAGTTTGCGAAATTAATGGTGAACTTGCAGGCTACGCTTATGCTAACCCTTATCGTACCCGTGCAGCTTACCAATGGTCTGTAGAGTCATCGGTGTACATCGGTGAAAATCATCGCCGCAAAGGAGTTGCTAAAGCCTTGTATACAGCACTGTTTAAGTTACTCCAACTGCAAGGATTTTATAACGTTGTGGCTGCGATCGCTTTACCCAATCAACCCAGTGTAGCTGTACATGAAGCTGTTGGTTTTGTGTCTGTAGGAGTCTTTCATCGAGTCGGGTTTAAATTTGGTAAGTGGCGTGATGTAGGTTATTGGCAATTATCTCTACAACCAGAGCAATCTTTCTTGAGTGATGGCGATGAACCTATAAATCCACCTGTTTCTGTGTCAGAAATACAGAAATCTCCTTTGTGGGATGAAGCTTTCACAAATGGATTGTTGTTGCTGCGAGTTTAATTACAGGATTTTACAAGTTCTGTTGTACAACGTTGTATACTTCGGTCAGTCTATTGATTCGTTTCACATCTCCAACAGAGTCTAGAGAATCGGTGCGATCGCGGTCTAGCCAGACTCCCAATAATCCAGCATTCCTAGCTGCGATGGCATCTAGTTCTAGATTATCTCCAACATACATAATTTCTCTTGGCTGTATTTTCATTTGGTTGCAAGCATGGAGGAAAATCTCAGGGGTAGGTTTAGCAAATCCCGCCGCTTCTGAAGTCACAACCACATCTAAAACAGAGAGAATACCGCATTGTTTGAGTTTTTCTAGTTGTTGATTCTCTTGACCATTTGTTAGTACCCCAACTTTCCATTGTTCTAACTGCGTAAAACATTCATCAACATCATTGAACAACAGACACATATTTATATACCGTTCCCAATACTCCGATAACAAAGTGTCAGCATCCGTATCTGAAAACTCATAACCGTATGGTAAAAATGCTTCTCGCAGTTTTCCTCTAGCCGATTCTTGAAAAGTTACTTCTTTGGCATAAAACTTTTTATACCAATCTCTATTTAAAGATATCCACCGTTCTACAAATGCCTGACGATTGTTTTCTCTATTTATAAGATGATCGAACAATGTACCAGCAGCACTTCTAATTGCACCGTCATGATGGATAAGCGTATCGTCAAGGTCGAAAAGTACAGCTTTAATCATGTATGGCATGGGTGAAGAGATTGAGTTATTCAGCAAAATACAGTAAACTGACGTAATTACCGTATTTTATCTCAATAGAAACCCATCGCAAATTTTTCTGAGGAAGGAACTACCGGTTTGTTGTTGAGTTTGTTTGCTAAAAAAATCATTATTAATTCGATAAATATCAAGGTGCTGAATTGGATATAGCAAAGTTTTTACAGCAAGGTTGAATAGATGGAAATTTTCAATAAAACAGTCGAAATCGAAACAATTAAAAGTGAACTAGCAAAGCAAATTTATGCAATTTCACATCTGGATGGGTCTTTTAAACTTCGTTCCGGACGAATATCAAACGAATACTTTGATAAGTATCAGTTCGAGGCAGATCCAATTTTACTTAATGCTATTGTTAGGCAGATGGTTACTCTCATTCCTAGTGATATCGAAGTACTTGCAGGTCTGGAACTTGGTGGCATTTCCATAGTGACACTCTTATCACAATACTCTGGTTTACCTACTGCTTTCGTGAGAAAAGAAGCGAAAAAATATGGAACTTCCCGATTAGCGGAAGGTACAGAGATTAATAATCGGAAAGTGCTAATTGTAGAAGATGTAGTCACTTCTGGTGGTCAAATCGCGATCTCAGCCCATCAGCTTCGTCAACTTGGGGCTGAAATTGATTACGCACTCTGCGTTATCGATCGCCATGAAGGTGCTGTTGATAAACTCTTAGCTGAAGGTATCGCACTGCTTTCTCTGCTCAAGCGTCGTGACTTTCCTACCTAAAAATCGCTAATTCTTATTCAAGAAATATGTCACAAATTGCTGATTTTTCTGCATCTCAACTCTTATCACTATACCGCGATCGCCAGTTGTCACCAGTTGAAGCAACCAAAGCCGCCCTAGAAGCGATCGATACTTACTTGTGTCCAATTCGAGATTTTGACGGGCGTATCGTAGCGTTACAGATGCGACTGTATAACCCTGGCGATGGTGGCCGCTACAGATGGATAAGCAGCCCAGAGCAAACACTACCTCTTTTAGTCGGAGACAGCTTAGAGAATCCTTTGGCTGTATTTCATCCTGTCAAGCCCAAAGGAATTGCTCTTGTAGAGGGTACAGGTGCAAAACCATTAACCTTATGATTAGCAATTAAAAGCTGAGGGTTGTCCACAACCACCAAGGACAAACTATGAAAAAACCCTTCAGCTGTAACATACAGGGGTTTGCGATTGAAAAATTTAGTAGTATTCTAACGCAAACCCCCATCAAAGGTCAAAAATATCGAATTTCGGAATTATCGAACTATATTAGCGATCGCCGATTAACTAAATCGGTCGAAATTCTCTCTAAAGCAAGCTAAGAGTATGATTTAGCAATTTTCTTTATTGCTAACCTCCAAAATTCGGAGGTGGCAGCATGAAGCTTTGGCCTGACTGTGGCTTTGAATTTCACCTCAATGTCGTTAGCGATCGCCGGACAAGTAGAAAATAAGCGATGATTTCAGTTTGTGCCAATTGCGATCGCACATCAGAAGTTTTGGCATACTACCAGTTATACACCCTACTTTCAGTAGACCGAAAAGTTTGGCGATCGCTCCGTGATAAATATTTATCTAAATGTATTGTTGTTGAAAATTAGTAATTTTAAATGCTAGTACCAATATTAGAGACACAAGTTAACCAATTATCCAATCCGTGGTCAATTACGAGGACTTTAGACTTATCAAGTTCAACTAGTTCGGCTTTTTGTTGATAAACAAACTCTGCATAAAAACATCTATTCCTTGGTAGTATTCTCACCTCTGCGATCAACTTAAAATCTAAGTTTGACGGCATTGGCAAGTAAAATGCATCAATTTCAAACCAAGCTTTCACCAGACTACCTAATGGGAATCTAATCATTCCATCTTTCAATTTAAGAGAACGTCCAGTAAATGTAGCTAGTGCCAAACCTCCAGATTTTCTGTAATTCGGCAGCCTTGGCTTTTGGGTAACAGTACCTTTTTTAATCCCTTTAACTAATCCTGCGTAGGACTTAAAAGATTCTGCGACACCAGTCAATATCTGCTGTGCCGTATCTGAATATAAAGCTTGATAATGCTTGTTCTTTTAGCAATAGACCGTAACTATGGAGTAGCCTGCGAAATTTATTTACCGTCTGGCTGATTTTGGTCGTTTTAGCACTTTTTTCATAAGTTCGACTTATAGTTATTTCTCGAAATCGGCTCTTGTACATTCCTGAGTAAACGGTATCGTAGACTACTATTTTTTAGCGATCGCCAAACTTTTCGGTCTACTGATAGTGGCACATCCATAGCCGGAAATAAACTCTGCCATTCTAAATGGCAAGCTGTCATTTCATACCATTGATCGCATTCTATAAGAGACTTGTGTGACCAATGATCAACCCTAGAATCGTTTCCCAGCCTCTAGGCTGGGAAACAGTCGGGCAGACCAGTCAGGGTCAGGGCTGTTTCTTAACTTAGTCCTATTGGATCAAAGCATAATCAAACCGAGTCTTATACCCACAGCAACAGCCTCGGTGCGGCTGGAGACACTGAGCTTTTGAAAAATGGACGAGAGATGAAATTTGACGGTATGTTCAGAAATATGTAAACGTTTAGCGATCGCTTTATTTCCCAATCCTGACCCCAGCATGACTAAAACTTCTATCTCCCGTGGTGTCAGGCTTTGTACAGGATTTGTGACTACTTTTTCTCGAATAGACAGTAATTCTACAGCATCCGGGTGCAGCACCAGCAAACCAGAAGCGATCGCTTCTACAGCAGCGACAATTTCTGACTCTGTGCTAGAACTGGGCAATATCCCCCGGATACCAGAACGTAACGCCGTCTCTAAGTCGATGCTGTCGAGATCCTCAACAATGACAATCATTGCCAATGGGTATTGATCTTCTTGAATGACCAGCAATTTTTCCCACACTGATTGTTGAAGATTACCGCTTAAATCTACCAGCACCACATCTGGTTGTAATTGCCCAACTTCCCTTGTCAATATATCCAAATCGGATGCACTCCCTACAACCGTCAACCGAGGATTGGTAGTCACCACAGCTGATAACCCTGCCCGCACTACATGGGAAGTAGCAACTACCATCACCTGGATCATGTCGCCTCCACAGCAGTTTTCCCACCTTGCACTGCAACATAAATCAGGAATTGCTGTCCACCACGTAGGAGTTGTATCGGCAAAGTTCCTTTACTTTCATGAAGATATTTAGTTAAGTCATTCATACTAGTCAATAATCGCCCCGAAACTCCAACTAAAATATCGCCGATTTGCACCCCAGCAGTTTCTGCCGCACTGCCAGGTAAAATTGACAACACCAATAAACCCAAGCTACGCCTATCTAAAAGCACAGGTTGCAGTGTGACTCCTAATTGCGGACGACTATTTCCCTGTAAAAAACGCTCAACGGTGTTGCTCTTAACTGCCACAGCTAAACCATTGACAATCATGGTGTTAATTCCTACGATTTGACCAAGACAGTCAGCAAGCGGCCCCCCAGAATTTCCAGGATATAACTGTAAATCGGCCATAACTGCTCGCTGATTATTTGCATAGATAATTCCAGTTGTCACAGCACCACTGTCAGCAAAGGGATTACCCACTGCCAAGACTAATTCACCCACTCGTAGCGCCTCAGAATTACCGATAGTTGCAGCGGTTAAATCAGTGACGACAATTTTCAACGCTGCTAAATCCTGCTGTGGATCAAATTGTGTACGCACCGCATCAAATACCCTACCATCTGCCAATTCCACAGTTGCGCGGTTGCTGGTTGCGACGTGGGCATTAGTGATAATTACTCCGTCAGATTGCCAAATCACACCAGAACCGACTCCCAGAGAGCCGCTTTTCACTTTGACAGTGTGTAGGCGTAACCTAGCAGCTACCTCTGTCAATTCCGCAGCAACGTTAGTTAATGTTATGTTTGTCATCATCTCAAAGTTCCGAATTCCTTTCTTACGAATTACGAATTACAAAGGTCGTTCGCCAACTGCAACTGCTAACTCAACTAACACTCCACCCCGCACAACTTGTACGTTGACAACTTTACCAATGCGATCGCTATTATTAAGCAGCGCCAGCACATCACCTGTATCGCCCACAGTTACCCCATCGAACGTTACCAAAACATCGCCAAGCAGTACACCTGCATTTTCAGCGGGGCCTGAAGCCTCAACATTAACGACGATTACACCAGTTGCAGAACTTAAATTGAGAGCAGTTGTTAGATTCTTTGGTAAACGTACAGGTTGCATTCCCACACCCAAGTAGCCCTTGTCAATGCGTCCTTTTGCTACTAATTGGTCAATGACGCGATCGACTGTAGCAGTGGGGATAGTCAGAGCAGTACCACGTCGCCCCGATGTATTCATACCTACCACAAAACCAGCGGCATCCACGAGCGGTCCACCTGCAAAACCAGAGTAAAGGGTGATATCTGGACGGATGAATTGGTCAATATTCCCGCCATTCATACTCCGCCAAGCACCGCTAATCACACTGACCGCACCCATCGCCGCCCTTAAGTCACCTTCGCTACCTCTTGCCAGTCCTAGCACCAGATGACCGACTTTAAGCGTTTTGGCATCGCCAACTTTTGCCACAGGTATTTCTAGATTTTCTAGCTTAAAAACAGCTAAATCAGTGCTAGAATCATGACCGATAAGTGTTATCGGTGCAGTGCTACCATTTGACAAGGTAATTGTGATATCGTCATAGCGCTGGAGAGACTCATCAGAGGTAACAATGATGCCATTACGCCAGTGAATGCCACTTGGGGAGAGACGTGTACCCCCATTTACCGCAACCACAGCACTCCCGGCTTGTTCTACGGTGTCAGCTAAATTGTTAGATAAAGCCAGTAATGAAGACATAAGATTTTTCCGCCAACGTTCTTAGATGTTCATATCGTGCCGTTTTCTCAATACAGATGGCATCGGAAAAATGGGGAGATTTCATCCTAGAAAAATGGCTAGTACTGCAAGGCGGAAGTCACTCATCCAAAAGTATTATGGAATAGACCTCTTGCAAAAGTCCCAAATGCATGGGACAAGTAGGTTAGAGTTGGGTAGCATTGATGACCTACGAACAAGTAAAAAGCTTAAAGCCAGAAGACTTTAAACGCTTGTGTAGTGTACGCCCGGAGACTTTTAACCAGATGCTAGAAGTAGTGCGATCGCTCCGCCAAGGAAAACAAAAAACAGGACGACCAAGTAAACTCAGCTTGGAAGACCAATTGTTGATGACCTTGGAATATTGGAGAGAATACCGCACTTACAAAGAAAGGCAGAGGGCAGAAGGCAGAAGGCACAAGGAAAGGAGCATCAATAAAAACTAAAGTTTCAGGGTCTAAAGCCCAGTTTAAAAAAAGAATTGTATCGAGCGGAAAGTGCCGCAAGATACAAAGCGTCCTTAGCGATCGCTGCCTTTATCTCTCTTTTAGTAATTATGTACTATATTTAGATGCGTTCGCCCTGCTCCGTTTACGGTGTATTTTTTTAGTTCCGTAAATCTGTTACTGTTATTTTCTGTTTGCTTCCATTTAGTCTAAACTCCAGAGGTGTAAGCTCGCCTGATGTTGGTTACACCTACAGAATGGGAACTCTAACTAGTGAAGTTGAGATCAATTTTCCTAGAGTAATTACTTATGTCTGATTTTGATAGTGCTGTACCTAATCAGCCGTCATTGTGTAGTTTGCCGCGTAGCTTGAGTTCTTGGGAGACTTGGGCCTTTGGTTTAACATCCCATCTTGGTTGGACATCAGTAGTGCCAGCTATTCATGCCGCTTTGGGAACACAAGCTATTTTTGTTTGGATTCCTGGTGTGATTGTTGGGATGTTACTGAATTATCAGATGAAACATTTAGGTAGAAATTTATTTGATGTAGCTGGCGGAACACCTAATTACACAACTAAACTGTGGCAGCATTACCCAATAATTGCCCGCTACGGGGCAATAGGATATCTTTTGGCTTGGCTTTCTTTCCTGTCAGTAAATGCTGTTGTGCTGACAGATATAATCAAAGTGAATCTTGAGGCATTAGGGATCAGCGTTCCAGAGGCAATTCTCAGGATTAGTTTTATATTATTACCCTTTGTGGTTGCATTCAGTGGTACGCGTGCATTAAGTATTCTACATTTATTTTTTGCAATTCCTGCCTTTACCTTGCTATTTACTTTTTGTGTACAAGGTCTGGGATTTTTAGCTTTTTCTAGTAATAGTCCTGGCTTTTTTCCGAATCATTGGTCATCTTTGAGCTTTATTGATTGGGCAAAATGGTTTTATTTTGTTAGCTATGTAACTTATAGTAGTGAAACAGCCTCATCCTTTGTTGCTGATAGCCGTGAGCCTAATAAAACTCTATGGTTTCTCGATATTGCTGCTTGGTTAATGTTACCAGTAATGGTTGGTGGTTCTTGGGTAATCATGCGTTTAGCAACAGTTCCAGATTTAGGTGATAACAGCTTTTTAAATTTTGTTGCAGCTTCTACACCATTTTGGGGAAATTTTGCTCCGGCGAGTGCTACTTTTTTACTAGCTGGTTCTTGTTTATTAGGTTCAGCAACGACTGTTTCTAACTGTCCCCGAATTATTTATCAGTTAGCTGTAGATAAACATCTTGCACCAGTTTTTTCTGTAGTCTCACCGCGTGGAGTCTTTGGCCCGTCTTTGGCTCTGAGCCTAATTTTGGGATTGATTTATTTTCTTTGGGGTAATGTATCTCACATCATTGCAGCTACAAATGCAGCTTGGTTTATATCAATCATACTGATGCATTTAGGTTTATGGCAACAACGAACTAAGTTCGATGTAGTGCTTCCACGGCTGACTTTGGGAGTATGTTTGTTAGAAATAGTAATTTTATTAACGGCAAGCTATGCTTGGGGGTGGCAAGATTTTTTAACTGGCTTATTAGTTCCGTTTGGTGTATTAGCAATTGATGTATTAGTGCGCCAGATTCGGATGCCAATTTTTCGTCCTAATTGGTGGTTAAAACTTTATCACTCACAGCGGAAGAAGCTATTTCAAGATTCGGTGATGTTACAAGTGAGCATCTTAATTCTTCTGCTGTGTAGTGCTGTTTTAGTCGGCTGTTTATTTGGATGGAATTGGAATAAAGCTGCAACAGTAAATTTTGAAAATTTAGTTGTGGTTTTGCTGATGACGGTAGCATTTGTAGGAGTAGCTATAGCTTGTTGGACAAGTTTACCTCAGGTAATGGCGATCGCAGAAGCACGAGAGGCGGCAGAACATCTTTTTCAGATTGCCCAAGATGGTATTGTTGTTACAGATGAACAAGGTATAATTTTGCAAGTAAATCCAGCAACTGAATTTTTTTTTGGTGTGAATCCACGTATGCTTTTGGGGCATCACCTCAATCAATGGTTGCCAGAACTTGCGGACTATCCCCAACAGTGGACAAGACGTAGCGAACACACTGTAATTTACAATTTTAAAATCAAAAATTTGGAAGTTTCTATCTCAGATAGACCCCATCAGAACTTTCAAGAATATGTAGTTATTCTCCACGATATAACCAAGCGCAAACAAGCAGAAGAGATATTGCGACAATCACAAGCACAATTGCGGCAAGAGGCTACACAATTAGCTACTCAACTGGTGCAAAGTGAAAAAATGTCCAGTTTAGGACAGCTAGTAGCAGGAGTAGCACACGAAATTAACAACCCAGTCAACTTTATTTATGGTAATCTTACACCAGCTAATGAATATATCCAAGATTTACTCAAACTGTTGCAACTTTATCAACAACATTATCCTAATCCAGTAGCAGAAATCCAAGACCAAGCAGAAGCAATTGACATTGATTTTTTACTCACAGATTTGCCACAATTGCTAACTTCGATGAAAGTTGGAGCCGAAAGAATTAAAGAAATTGTCCTTTCTCTGCGAAATTTTTCTCGCTTGGATGAGGCACAGATGAAAGAGGTAGATATTCATCATGGTATCGATAGTACTTTAATGATACTTGAGCATCGTCTTCAGGAGCAAGCTAATTGTCCAGGAATCAAAATAATTAAAGAATATGGCAATATTCCATTAGTAGAATGCTATGCTGGACAACTCAATCAAGTATTTATGAACATATTAACAAATGCAATTGATGCTTTAGAAAAATCATGTCTGACTGGGCAAAATAATCCTCATCCTCAAATTCGGATTAAAACAGAACTTATTAATACTAATCAGGTAATTATTTGCGTTGCTGATAATGGTTGTGGTATGTCAGAAACTGTACAAAAACAATTATTCGATCCTTTTTTTACTACTAAACCCATTGGTAAAGGGACTGGATTAGGCTTATCAATTAGTTATCAAATTATTACAGAAAAACATCAAGGAAAATTGCGTTGTATTTCTTGTCTCAATCAAGGAACAGAATTTGTAATTGAAATTCCCCTACGTCAGCCGTACTAAATATAAAACATTGACATCCTCTCCCGCTACATCTGTCAGGATTAGCGGGAGATTGCCAATCCTCACGAATTGGGTTTCTGTTTCCTTTCCTTACGGGATTTTTGCAACAGCCCTTTAGACTTATGCCTCCACTGGTCTTACGTTCGCTCCACAGACTGCAACAAACGATACAAATTACACAACAAAAGTGGCAACGCATACATAAGTTGAATGAATAGTATAAAAATACTATTTACTGACAAATAATTACTTGTTGCTATAGATGATTTTTCAAACTAAATCTGAGCGTACAACCTTATTAATTATATTTCTAACCGAGTTTTTAATTAACAGCCCAAATCAATATGATTCAGATATTCTCTAGCTTTGATAATATTCGGAATTTACAAGCAAGCGATTTCGAGTGGATAGAGTCAATGGCTCAAGCCGAAACCCATCAACCTGGGACAGTTTTAATAAAAGCAGGTAAATTTTCTCCTTTCATCTATCTCTGTTTAAGTGGCAATCTTACAGCCACTTCTACCCAAGCAGATGACAGCAAGCAGCAATTAATGGAGATATCGGCTGGCGAACTGATTGGCGAAACTTCCTTACTAGACGATCGCCCAAATTTATACTCGGTTACAGTTACTAAAACTGCCCAATTACTAACCATACCCAAACATAATATCGAACACCGTTTGCAAAGCGATCGCGATTTTGCGGCTAGTTTCTACCATTTATTATCGATTAACCTGTCAGAACGGTTGCGGAAATTAACTAATTTGATGGGCAAACAGAACATCAGAGAAGGAGAACCATTACGAAAAGTTCTGGTTGTATTTGCGGTTCTTAACGACAGCGATATCTCTTGGATGGTAGCTAATGGCAGAGCCGAAAAAGCAGCATTGAATACTGTTTTAATTCAACAAAATCGAGAATTATTTTGTCTCCGCGATCGGGTATGATGGTTGAAGTCGGAAGTCGGAAGTCGGAAGTTAAGAATAAAGAAAGATAAACAACATTCCGTAAGTTTAAGGAAGCGGCTTCCCAAAGCCGCAAGTTTTGTGGTGGGATCGCGCATCCTCATTAAAAAACTGTACTTCCGACTTCCAACTTCCGACTTTCGACTTCTTTAAGCGGGTGTAAGTATGGATAAAGACATTAGTATTACTGACCAAAACAAGTCGCAAGTCGCAAGTCGCAAGTGAAGAAAGGTACAAGCCCCTAACTTTAGTTATGGAAAAGAAAGAAAAAATTGTTTTGAGGCACTCATGCTGTGAAAACAAGATGTCTTTATTCCAAGCCCCTACCTTTAGGTATGGGGTACTACTTGCGACTTGCGACTTGTCACTTGCGACTTGGGGTGACAGGACTAAAGCGTTTGCGGTCAGAATCATCAAGGCTTGTAGCTTTCTTGATGAAAAACCGGGAGTTTGTCGTACCCTTTCTAAACAACTGTTACGTTCTGGTATCAGTATTGGTGCTAATACACACGAGTCTCGTTCGGCTCAGTCTGATAAAGACTTTCTGCATAAAATGGAAATAGCACTCAAGGAAGCACGCGAAACTGAGTACTGGTTAGAAATTTTAATTGAATCTGAAGTTGTTGAAAAAAATAAATTTGATTCGTTGCTTTTTGAAACTAAGGAGATAGTGAGGATACTTATTGCTTCTACTCGCAAAATTAAGAATAGATTAAATGAGAATAAATTTTCCAAGTTGGATGCCACAGAGCGTAACTAAAACCTGAGTTATTTAACTCAAAAGTCAGTTCCTCATCACTACTTGCGACCTGCGACTTGCGACTTGCGACTTGCGACTTCTTTAATAATTTTATGGTCATACCTCACCGTCCCCCGATTCTGAAACCGTCAGAGACTTACACCTTCCGTAGATACTTTGATTTAAGATTCGCTCCATCTGACATCCTGCGCGAATTAGATGCTAGCTTAACCAAAGCGAATATAAATTTTGCAGTTAGTAATTATGAAATCACTCGTTTGGCTGATTTAAAACAGCGATTAGAAGAAGCAATTACTCGTGTCAGCCTCACTAGTGAAGCAGCAAGAAGAGAAGTTTTGATTGCTCCTATACTGTTGGAAGTGGCGCATATTACCCAAGCAATAATTAATATTGAATATCCAATTGAAGTGAATCAATTCTTGCGGGGAGATTTGGATTATTACTTACAGTCTCAACATCAAATACTAGTTGTGGAAGCAAAACAAGCAGATTTAACAAGAGGATTTACACAACTAGCTGTGGAATTAATTGCTATAGATTCTTGGATAGAATCGGATGAATCGATATTATACGGTGCAGTGACAACAGGAGATATTTGGCAGTTTGGTAGTTTCCATCGAGGTAGTCGTCTTGTAACTCAAGATTTAATGCTGTATCGCATCCCAACTGATTTACAGGAATTAATGCAGATTTTAGTCTCAATTCTCAAACCGTCAAATTCTGTAGGAAATGTATAAATTAACATGAGAGAAAATGCAAATTGTTTACCACCGATAAAACTGATTTCGCTGGAAGATAAAGTATTACCATTAGTTGCTCAAAAATATACAAGTAAATCAGCAAAAATAGCTGTAGCTACAGATATCCGGTGGATGAAAGTGCTGGAATTTTTACGCAGCAACAATCTCGCACCCAACAGCCGCAAGCTCTACCAACGCGAACTAAAGCGGTTCTTAGGATGGACGCAACTGCACTATCATGAGCTACGCCCACGTCACTTTGGATTGTACAAATAATATCTCAGGGATGAAGTAAAAACGGATGCACAAAAGCCGCTTTCAAAAAGTAGCATCAATGCGGGAGTTGGTGCACTTAAAAGCTTTTTTAAATGGATGTGTTACACGTATCCAGATATAATTACTACCAATCCGACGCAGGGGATAAAACTAGAAAAAGTACCATTGCCACCAGCCCAAAGCCTAACCGCAGAACAGATGGAAAGAGTGTGGACAGCTTTGGAACTACTGGGAGAAACAAAACTTAGGGATACAGCACTAGTACACATTCTCAGCCACAGGTTGAGGGCAGGGGAAATCGTGGAGTTAAATGTCGGGTCATTTGATGGCAAGCTACTATTTTTGCCAGATACTAAGACTAATGAACCTCGCTTAGTACCGCTAAAGAAAGAAAGTCGAGAAGTACTGCAAGAGTATTTGCGCTCGCGCCAATAAGAAGGTGAAGAACTAAATAGCCTTACCCCTTTGATGATTTCACACCATACTTCATATAAGGGCGAACGCTTGAGTTATCACGGCATTTACTTTGCTGTGGAAAAAATCGGTGAACTAGCCGCGATTGTTGATTTACATCCTCACCAATTTCGGCATACCTACGCCACGGAGTTATTGCTGCTGGGAGTTGACCCCAGCCATGCACGAAAATTAACTGGACATCAAAGTGAGAAAGCATTTCGGCGGTATACACTCCGTAGTGAACAAGAAGCGGCGATCGCTGCTTATTATCGTGCCATAGGCGAGGAAGAATCGGAGTAACCCATACCCAAACCACTCGATCCGAAGTGTCAACTGTGTGCTAAATTGCCAACATCAAAAGCAAAGGTGTTGCATGGTCCACAAGGCGATGACTGCTGGAATCCGAAGGTTTGTCACGGGCATTTGGACGAAGAGCTATAAATTCCTGTAGTTCTGCGATCGCATTACTATGTGCCTCTTCAGATGGGAATACCGTCGCTGTCACTTCCAGTGCCGGGGGGAGTATTGCAGTTTGTAGATGCTGGTTTATCATTTGTATGCTCTTACACTTTTACACCCAACCGTATTTTCTCGTAATCTTTTTCAAAAATCAAATAGGATTCCTATATCAGTTCGAGGCAGATCCAATTTTACTTAATGCTATTGTTAGGCAGATGGTTACTCTCATTCCAAGTGATATAGAAGTACTTGCAGGTCTGGAACTTGGTGGCATTTCAATAGTTACACTATTATCGCAATACTCTGGTTTACCTACTGCTTTCGTGAGAAAAGAGGCGAAAAAATATGGAACTTCCCGATTAGCGGAAGGTGTACATATTAATAATCGGAAAGTGCTGATTGTAGAAGATGTAGTCACTTCTGGCGGTCAAATCTTCGTCTCAGCTCATCAACTTCGTCAACTTGGTGCTGAAATTGATTACGCACTCTGCATTATCGATCGCCAGGAAGGTGCTGTTGATAAACTCTTAGCTGAAGGGATCGCACTGCTTTCTCTGCTCAAGCGTCGTGACTTTCCTACCTAAAAATCGCTAATTCTTATTCAATGCCAAAATATGTCAGAAATTGCTGATTTGTCTGCATCTCAACTCATATCACTATACCGCGCTCGCCAGTTGTCACCAGTTGAAGCAACCAAAGCCGCCCTAGAAGCGATCGACGCTTACAATAGCTCAGTTAATGCCTTTGCGATCGTCGATGAAAAGACCGCCCTTGCCGAAGCCCACGCTTCAGAAGCGCGTTGGCTAAATGGAAATCCGTTGGGCTTGGTGGATGGTATACCCTTTACTGCCAAAGATTTGCTGTTAACCAAGGGTTTGCCAACGCGCCGAGGAAGTAAAGCGATTATCACCAATCAACCTTGGGAAGAAGATGCACCTGCGGTAGCTCGTTTTCGGGAACAGGGAGCAGTACTACTCGGAAAAACCACAACTTCAGAATTTGGCTGGAAGGGTGTCACCGATAGTCCTCTTACTGGCATTACCCGCAATCCTTGGAATACAGAACTAACTCCCGGAGGTAGTAGCGGCGGGGCCGCGGTGGCTGCTGCATTAGGGATGGGTACACTTCATCTCGGTACAGATGGCGGTGGCTCATCAAGAACACCGGCGGCGTTAACAGGGGTGTTTGGTTTCAAACCCACTTTTGGACGCGTAGCTGGTTATCCATCAGCCCATACTGGAACTTTATTTCATATTGGCGTTCTTGTTCGCACTGTTACCGATGCAGCAGTGACGTTAAATGTTATTGCCCATCCTGATGTCCGTGATTGGTATGCTTTACCAGATGAGCAACAAGACTATACTTTGGATTTAAATCGGGGTGTAGCTGGATTGCGGATTGCTTACAGTCCGAACTTTGGATACGCCGATGTCGATTCCGAAGTAGCGGCCTTAGTTAGAGCCGCAGTCGAAGTTTTTGCCAAACTCGGTGCTGTTGTTGAGCAAGTCGATCCTGGTTTTGCCAATCCCCGCAGTATTTTCCAAACCTTCTGGCAAGCGGGTGCAGCCAAGCTACTGCGTGGCTTTAGTCCAGAACAACGAGCTGTCATTGAAGAAGGATTACAGGCTAGTGCTAAAGAAGGCGATCGCCTCACTCTATCAGAATACATCAGCGCTCAGGATGCTCGTGAAGCTTTAGGAAGACATCTGCAACGCTTTCACCAAAACTACGATTTGCTAATTACTCCCACCTTACCTATAGTTGCTTTTCCCGTGGGACAAAACAGACCCCAGTCATATATTGACAATCCGCAGCGAGATTGGTCGCCTTTTTCTTATCCTTTTAATTTGACACAACAACCCGCTGCTTCTGTACCTTGTGGCTTCACCAAAAACGGTCTACCTGTAGGTATACAAATTGTCGCAGCTAAATACAGAGATTTACTAGTATTGCAAGCAGCTAAAGCCTATGAAACCGTATCTCCTTTCGTTATGCCTGTAACTTTTTTTAAGGCTATTCAAGAGGGAGTAGGGAACCCATGCCTAAAGACCTTATCATTACCAACATCTTTATAAATCTTCCGCTTCGTTGCCATCCCGCCTGGGAATAATTTCCCAGGCTAATAGCTAAAGTCCTCTTCAGAGGACTAAATACAAGATTTTAAGCCATGTAAATAGCTACACTCTGTAAAAGCAAAAATTTCAGTCCACTGAAGTGGACTTGAGCTATTACCCTTTCTACTTCCTTAAAACGTAAAAGTAGTCCGCAGTACACCTACCGTTGTCGTATCGTTTCTGCTGTCACCCTCTGGGTTAAACAGAACAAATGCACCAGGGGTAATGCTAATGTTATCGCTGAGTTTGACGCGATAATACGCTTCTAAATGGTAAGGGGTAGCCCGATTTGAACCAAGTACAGCCGCACCACCAGCATCACTACGGTAAAGCGGTTGACCAAAAATAATTCCCGCATTGTTCCCTGATTTGAATAAATCACTGAAGTGAACTCCCACCATCCAACTTGTAAAGGTAGTGGAAGCATCAACATCTCTAGAAGAATCATCAACAAAGAGTGCAGCACCATAGCCAGATAAGGCTATCTTGGGAGAAAATCGCCATGTCACAGTACCCCCAACAGAGTTGAGTTTGACCGGTGTCCCAGCCGCCACACCAGATAAAGCACCGATGTCACCGCTAATTAATCCCGTACCTAAAATATTGATTTCGTGATAGCTGTTAGCATAGTTCAGACCAATATCAAGATCGCGGCTGGGCTTGAAGGTTAATTGTGCGGCGACAACACTACTACCACTGAAAAAACCTGCTCCTAAAGGTGTAGTGGACACTCCTGGTAGTGCTTCATTTGGAGATTTTTGAGGAAGGTTAGCATTGACGCTGCCGTATAAAGCTCTCAAATCCAGATTTGGGGAAATATTAAAAATAAATCCCGCTGCCGATGCTAAACCAGAACCAGAAGTTCCACCAGAGACACGTAACACAGGATTCAAACCTGCAAAGCGAGAAATTGATTCTTGTCCCTCACCATAAAAAGGTGTAATTGCGGGAAAAGCGTCTGATGTTTCCGCCGCAGTTCCCGCAAATAAGGTTAATTTCTTAGCGACGGGAAAAATATACAGCAATTTGTAAAGCTCTACGCTATTAGCCCCAACGCTGGACAAAGTATTGACGTTCAACCCAGGAAACTGCGGTTCAAAGCTGGTGCGAGCGCTACTAGAACTCAGTATAGGGGAAGCTAATCCTAAACTTTGTTGCACGCTACCACTACCGTCTGCTCCACCTAAAAAGTTGTAAGCTTGCAGACCAGTAATTAGTAAATCTTTACCTGTAAAGCTAGTAGTCAGATTTAACCGCACTCTATTGACTAGGATGATATTTGGGTCGTCCCTATCAGGAGCGCCGCCGGTAGCACCAATAGCAGCAATAATTGCTTCACCATTCAGTTTAGTAGTAGTAGAAAACTGATTTGCTTCTATTTGTGCTGTGCGCGCTTCTACAGCATCTACCCGACCACGCAATGTTGCCAATTCCGCAGCAAATTCTTCTTGTAGTTTTTGTAAGGTTGCTAAATCTTCTTTGTTGACCAAATCACCGGTTGCTGTAGCAATTAGTTCGTTGATTCTGTCTAGACAAGCATTTAAGCCAGCTGCGAATTCGTAGCGAGTCATCGCCCGATTGCCGCGATAGGTAAGATTGGGATAACCAGCGATACAACCATAACGCTCTACTACAGATTGTAGTGCTTGAAAAGCCCAATCGCTCGGCTGTACATCAGACAATTGTGTCACAGATGTTACTTGTGAAAGTTTATCTGATGAGGGAGATGAATCTGTCGATTTTGGTGTGATTTGCGGCAAAGAATTAGGAGTATTATCTAACCCTAAATCTTGACTGTTTTGTTGTTGATTGATTGAGGATAAATTGTTTTGAGGTGATTCCTGAGCAATCAGATAATCAGTTTGATTGGAGCTGATGTTATCTTGAGCCAGGACGATGTTTTCGTCAGACAAATCTAAATTAGTAAGGGCTTGTACGGGTAATAATCCGCAAGTTAAGCATAAAAAGCCTGCTCCACCAGCAGAGACTAGTAGATATTTTGCCATGATAGCTCCCAAGATATATGAAATAGGAAAAGCTTAATTGCGATATTTTAATATGATTGATAAGTAAATTTAAAGTAGCTTTAGTAAGCTAATCTTTTTAACTTTAAATTTCAGCAATTTAGTTCACTGAAGTTACCGATCGATACATAAATATCTATCGCAAGCATTAAATTATAGTAAATACTATTTTCGGGGAACATTTACAATAATTACTATTGGGAAATCTTATAATCTCTATTGATAAAAAAAATGATTTAGAACTGACGCACTTTTTTTATACAAACAAGCAAATCTTAAATACTAATATTAGCGCAGAGAAACGTTCATTAGATTCTTTGCGCCTTTGCTTGTGTTTTTCACATCAACTAAGAAGTCGTTTGAAAAGTGATTGAGTGTGATTTTAATTACGTTGTTACCCCCCTTAGTCCCCCCTTATAAAGGGGGAAAACAAGAAAGAAAATCCGGTTCCCTCACGCCACTTGCTTCAAGCCGGGGAACCCGTCCAACGCAGTGGCTCCCCTTTATAAGGGGAGGGTTAGGGAGGGGTAAAAATATTTGATACATCAATCATGACTTTTCAAACATCAACTAAAATCGATTTTCATACTCGACTAAGAATAAACTTTCATTATCCAAATTAGTTGAGCCGCGTACAAGAATTTCATCATTGAGGCGGTAAAGCACATTGTAACGGAAGGACTCATTGGTAGAAAAAGCCCGCGATAAAGAAACTGATAAGTTGCGATTGACATTAAACACACCCTCTGCTGACAAATCAAGAACCGAAGATCGTCTTGATTGTTCATTGGTGGTAGGGGTAGGAAATATGCGAAATTCGTTAAAACCAACAGCCTGTCCGATCGCAGTTATAGTTCCTTGCAGACTACCTAAAATAGTAGAACTGGCGAAATTTGTCAATCCTTGGGTGATGTCTCCTGGTTGACTCAAAGAATTTAGAATCGAACCACCCAGCAAAGCCACGATTTCTCCTCTACTCCGGCTAGGTTCACTCGTCAGTTCCAGATTATCTGCTAATTCACTAGCTGGCCCTGTGGCCCTTGCTTGGACGCGAACGGTACGTAAAGTACCAAAGTTATTCACAGAAGCATCACTGATTTCCGCAGACAAAGGTGATTCCAAAATGCGATCGCTGATTGCCGATGCTTCAGGTACAATTGCCACTAGTCGGACATCGAGGATAGGGTCAAGTCCAAGACTTGGAGTAAATCGCGCAGTGTGTTCGTAACCCCGCGCCAAGGTAAACTCAGTTGTAAATAAGCTCAACCGTCCTCCTGTTAAACGGATGAGTCCTTCCGGGAGAGGCTTAGCTAAGGTACCATTGATGGTCAAGTCACCTTTAGCGTCAAAGCTGAGTAGAGGTTGACTCAACGCTGCTCCGCCTGGTACAAAGCCAAGTAGAGACTCAGTTGTAACTCGAACATCGTCGCCCAAAATCAACCGTAAATCTGCAAATTCTACAGGTAAGTTTGGTCTAGTTGGGGCGCTAGTTTCTGGTGTTGTTACTGTATTATTAGTGTTAGTCTCTGGTGTTGTTACTGTATTATTAGTGTTAGTCTCTGGTGTATTGAGAGTAATAGAAGTAGGCTCTGATGTAGTTGCTGCTGTTGAACTATCAGTGGCGGATTTTCCGACAATGACCTGACCATTACTCAGTTGAATTTCTCCACCAATTATCGGTTTTAGTGCTGTTCCCCGAATTACGGCGTTACCGCTGACACCACCTTCATATAATGCTGGAACTTTAAAATCTAGTTGTTTTTCTATTGATACACTAAGGGGATTGGATGCACCTTGCTCAGGAGTAAAAATCGGCAAGATTCCTGATGCAGCCACTAACCCTTGATTATAATTGCCTTGAATATTCTCTACATTTATTGTATCGCCATTAAATAGTATTGTTCCTGTGACCTTTGTTAAGGGTTCTGATAAAGCTTGAGCGGTAAAAGTAGCATTGTTAACTCTCGCAGTTCCGTTGATAATTGGCTGATTTAAAGTACCTTGAACGTTGACATCTACTTCACCTTCACCGTTTACCCAACTCACTTGATTGTTGGTAAATACGTTTAATAATGCCAAGCCTTCATTATTCACCTTGGCGTTAACGCTGATTTGATTATTATCTGGTTTTACTGCTACAAAAGGTAACGCAGCAGGTATGCTACCTGTAATTGCAATGGGTTGTGTTCCTGTCAATAGCAAAGTACTATCAAAATTCACGCGAGCATTGTTGTAATCAAATTTTAGCTGTCCTGTTTGTACGGTTTGCTGATTTAAAGTGGCATTAGCCAGGGATGCCGAGCCATTAACTCTAGGGTCTTTTAAACTTCCTTGCAAATTAGCTGTAGCATTGAGTTGACCGGTAACATTTACAGGATATTTTTCAATAAACGGCTGTAAAAGTGACAGCGGTAAACTTGCTATATTTAAATTTCCAGATAGTTCTTCAGTTCCTAACTGTCCGGAAAAAGCAATTAATCCTTGATTGATGCCTACACTCAATGGTGAAAGTGTAACTACACCATCTGCAAAATTGCCTCTAGCAGTAACTTGATTAATGGCGTATTCACCCCATTTCCAATTATCACCTTGAAGATTAAAGTCAGCATTCAACCCAGATTTTAACGAACCACTGGCTGTAATTGCCCCACTTAAAGCACCTGTTAGTTCTGCAAGGGTCGGTAAAGCTGCTGGTTTTTGGGTATCTGCTTGCTGTTGTTCTGCTAGTGAAGTTTTAATTTTGGAAAAATACTCTAACTGAGTTTTTAAATCTGCATTTGGTAAACTCACAGGTGTGGTGTTAAGTGCTTCTGCTCCCGCTAAAGTTGGAGATTCTAAACCACTACCAAGGTCTTGAAAATCGAAGATATTAAATGCTTGTAAGAGTTGTTCGATTCGAGTTTGGTTTAAATTAGCTTGTACTTGAAATTTTGGGTCATTTCCGGTTTGCAAATTGCCACTTAAGGCTATATTGCTGTTTCCTAACCGCAATTGACCGTTAGTTAAACTAGCAGCGCCATCGGCATAATTGATATTACCGCGAAATTCGTCTGCGGAAACTCTGGCAACACGGGGGTTAATTATCCCTACGTCTCCACTCACTGCATAATTATTCAGATTAACAACTAAATTTCCCGATAATTGCCCTGCCAAAGGTTTCAATCTATTATCAGGTAAAAAGCCGCCAACCAGGGCTATAGGAAATTGTTGGGCGTTGATAATCAAGTTATCTCCCTGGGTTCTTCCTGTGCTAACCGCCCCACCGCGCTTGACTAAAAATGATGTTGGGCGATAATCTGCACCCAGGTTAACCGCTATCCTGTCTTGTTTACCTGCAAGTTGCAATCTTGCTCCTTGTCCTGCTTGAAAATTCACATCTCCAGTTAAAACTGGGTCGAATGCCAAATTACTGACATTAAAATTCCGCAGCCGGATATTGCCAGTAGCCTGAGGAGTGCTTGGAGTGCCTGTAATTTTTCCATTAAAATCTAGTAACCCTGCTAGTGCTAAATCTCCAGGAACTTGAAAACCTGTATTTTTGAGGTTGAAATTCTGGGCTAGGACATTCAAATTAAAGCTAGCAATCTCAGGTGTACCCGTTTGGGGTAATTGTACAGCGATCGCACCACTAGCGATCGCTCCTGCCGTAGTTGCCCGTTCAACTATAATTTGCTGTCCATTCCACTGAAATTGCGCCGTCAGCGGTTGCGCTAACTGTGCTAATTGTGAAGCCCGAATTTGTCCAGCGGCGCGAATATCTGCAAGCTGGAAGGATTCTGTTGTACCTGTCAACTTGACATTACTACTCAGCCGTCCCCGCAGTTGTGGTGAGAACCGATTGAGTTGAATTTGGGAAGCGTTAGCAACTGCTTGCCAGCGACCAGCATCCAGGTTAATATTCCTGAGGTTAAGTCTACCCCCCGCCACATTCAAGTTTGCTCGTCCTGTGGCTTGAATGGTTGAGGGTTCAAAAGAAGCGGTGGTTCCTGACAAATTCAACGTCGCATTGCTGAGAACTCCCTGAAATTCGGGTGGTATCTGCTGGAGTTGAATTTGGGAAGCGTTAGCAACTGCTTGCCAGCGACCAGCATCCAGGTTAATATTTCTGAGGTTAAGCGTACCTCCCGCCACATTCAAGTTTGCTTGTCCTGTGGCTTGAATAGTTGAGGGTTGAAAAGAAGCAGTGCTTCCTGACAAATTCAACGCCGCATTCCTGAGAACTGCCTGAAATTCGGGTGGTATCTGCTGGAAACGATTTAATTGAAAATTTTGGGCGTTGACAAAAGCTTGCCAGCGTTGTTGTGCAACTCGACCGCTAGCTGTGATTGTACCACCTGCGACGTTAAAAACAGCACTTGGCAATAAGATATTTTGCCCTTGTTGAGCAATTACAACTTTTCCTGTAGTGGGATAGCTAGCAGTAGGCGCTTGTAATTGCACTACTGTCCGCAGATTGCCAAGAGTACCGGAGATTTTAGCATTTGCCGATATCGTACCAATTTTGATGGCGGATGAAGTATTGTTTGTATTGGCGATGGCATCTCCTGGTAAATTTTGGGCTTGAATGTTAAACGAGACGTTACCTTGGGGTGCTAGCTGAATTTGACCATTCCCCAGGATTTGCCCGCCAGCTGGTGGCTGCATTTGAAGGCTGGAAACATTAAGTGCTAAGGGTTGTTTGCCCAATGAGCCAGTAATTTCCGCCTTTGCTGAGACATTGCCAACCTTAATCGGAGGAGTAAAGCCGTAGCTGCGTGCCAGTACATCTCCGGAAATTTCGTCAGCTAGAATATTAAATTTTACTCTATCATTGAGTGTAGCTTGACCGCTTCCAGTAATTTCACCGCCAGATGCGGGGACTAATTTCAGATTCGACACAGCAAGTTGAGATGTCTTTTTAGATACACCCAATCTAAAATTAGTGTTGACGCTTTTGAATTGAACGCGGTCAATTTGAACCGGCTTGGTGTTGCTTGCGGTACCGCTGAGAACAGGTTCCTGGAGTAAACCCTGTAACTTAATGTTTGCTTGCACTTCACCGATAGCCACCACTGGCGAACTGATTTTCAGCGTGTCTAAGAGATTTTTTGCACTGACTGGTTTTATCTGGGCTGAGATATTAAAACCTGTTTGGGTATTAACTGCCCCATTTGCTATAATTGGTACTTTGCCAAAGTTTGTAGTTAAATTATTTAAGGCGATCGCTTGACCTTGAAATATTAATCTGCCATTAGAATTAGCAAACTTTTGGGGAATATTTTCAATTTGAGCAGTAACTTGATTAGGAGTAGCTGTACCAGTAATAGCTATTTGCGACGGATTTGATGGAATTGCAACTCCCAAATCAGCGTCTATTTGTCCTGCTTGCAAAACAATTGGTAACTCAATTAATCGACTGACATCAGATGCTTGTAAAGCTTGTGCTACAACTTTGAGATTAGTTTGTTGTGTTTTCAGTTGTGTTTCACCAGAGATTTTAACAGCACCTCCTCTAGTGAGTTGACCATTTATTTCGTAACCAATTCCTTTATTGTCGGGTAAAAATTTGGCAACACCACCGAATTGATTTATGACTACAGAACCTTTCGGTTTAGTTGGTGCAGAGGCTGGTGATAACTCTACATTTCCATCCACAATCTGAAGTGTTTGTAACTCAGTTTGAATAGCACCTGCGCCTTCTGTACTCTTAACTTCAGCCGTAACCCAGCGACCATCTCGATCTTGTTGGATGTAAACATTGGGCTGGACTAATGTAACATTTAATGGTAGTTTTCTAGTTAAAATAACTTGTAAAAGCGAAAACTCTACATCTACAGCTTTTGCTGTCAATTGGTCTGCATCTGTAGCAGTTGCGGGTATGGACAGCGAAGCAAATCTCAAACCAGAAAGTGAAAAACGTTCAACTCTCCCTAATTTTATGGGACGCCCAAGTAATTGTTCAAGATTTTGCTGTACTAAAGGTGCTAAATCTTTATATACATAGTTTCTAGCCCACCAAACACAAGCTGCAATTCCTCCAAGCAAAATGATTCCTACAACCAAACTGCTACGTTTTAAAAGCAGGAGATTTAAACGAGGATTCCTTGGTTCGCGATCATTTCCTGGATTTGGAGAGCGAGTCATTTTCGTTACTAGTACCGCTATTGAGTAACAAAGAATTTATTACCCGACAATACCATAGTTGTTTTTAATAATTTCTTAAAACTTTCTCCAGATAGATTAGTAATTCATTCTGATGAGTCTTGACATTTGCGCTGTTAAAGCAGTACATAGTAAATCAACGTAAAGCACATGTAGCTATTAGTTATTTTGTTAATGCTATACAGCACATGAATCTGCTGTAGGGACGTACAGCTAGATGTACGCCCCTACCCATGTTCGCTGTTGTTCTGGTATAGTTTTAGCGATCGCTAAAAAAATTTTATAGACTACTGCATAATAAGTATCGATTCGCCTGATGTATTCAACGAGGGTTTAACCTCAAGCATCATCGCATAATTGCCAACTGAGCTATATAAAAAAATGCTAACTCAGCCTTAGCGCCTAGATTAAAGTCTTAAAGTCCGGGTATCATTTCCGTTCGAGTTATTGAACAATAGTTTTGAGCAATGCAAATCCCAAAATTCAAGTTAATCAGCCACGAACTTTGTCCCTATGTTCAACGGGCGGTAATAGTAATGCTGGAAAAAAACATTCCTCATGAAAGGGAATACATCGACCTTGCAAACAGACCAGCTTGGTTTTTGGAAATTTCGCCTTTAGGCAAAGTTCCTGCTTTGCTAGTTGATAATGAAGTCTTGTTCGAGTCAGCCGTTATTTGTGACTATCTTGATGAAATTACACCTGGCTCTCTTTATCCTGACAATCCGCTGACAAAAGCAAAATATCGTTCTTGGATAGAATTTGGCTCTAGCATTCTTAATAGCATTGCAGGTTTCTATAGTGCAAAAGACGAAAGTTTGTTTGAAGCTAAAACCCAAGAAATAATTCATAAGTTTCAAACCTTAGAAGAGCAATTACAGCAAGGGTCTTTTTTCGGCGGTGATAACTTTTCATTAGTTGATGCAGTTTACGGGCCGATTTTCAGATATTTCGCGGTATTCGAGCAATACAAAGACTGGGACTTCTTTTCCCAAGCTCCTAAAGTTAGGACTTGGCGAAATAACTTACTCAAACATCCATCTGTGATTAATGCTGTGTTACCAAACTATCCTCAGCTTTTACATGAGTTCTTGTTAAAGAGAGATTCTTACCTTTCCCAAGTTATTCAAGCAGCCTCATCGTAGAATTTTATTCAGTTGTAGGTGTAGTGGACTGACACGACTAAAATGATGCAATAGATTTTTGAGGTCTTGATAGAAAACAAGGTTTTTGATTTTTGCTAATGCACTATTTTAGCTGTGTCAGTCCAGTAGGGTGTGTTATGCCGTAGGCTAACGCACCTTAAATTGTCGCTAGTTCCCTAAGAGGATGTTTGAAAAGTCATGATTGATGTGTCAAATATTTTTACCCCACCCTAACCCTCCCCTTATAAAGGGGAGGCACTGCGTTGGACGGGTTCCCCGGCTTGAAGCAAGTGGCGTGAGGGAACTGGATTTTCTTGTTTCTCCCCTTTATAAGGGGGGATTAAGGGGGGTAATAATTCGATTAAATCACACCCAACCACTTTTCAAATACCGTCTAATCTGGACAATAAAAGCTGCGAAAATTTAATTTTATTAATATAGCTTTAAGCATTATAGCGATTTCCAGTTAAGTGAGGTACAGATAATATTTTGAAACGCATTCGCCGTTAGGCGTTCCCGCAGGGTAGGGACGCTAAGTAAAGCGCAGAGATACGCAGAGATTTGTACCTCAGCAGACTAGTAAAAGCTATATTACACATCTATTTAGTGAAGATATAAAAACCAAAATAATTTACGGTTTTGCATAAATGCTCTAATTAAATCTGATAATTTTACAGAATGTATTGCTTTAGTTTATTGAGTATATTACGTTACTTTTGTAAATTTTAAGAGTATTATCAATGACACTAAATACTTGTTTGGTTAGCAATTATCAATCAGAAGAAGTCTGGTTACCTTTTTCAGAGAGCATTTTAGAGTGGGATATTGATTTTCATGAATTAATGCTTGGCGATCGCATTAGAATGGTAGCTTATAAAAATGCCATCCAAGAATTAGTCAAGCCGGGAATGGTAGTTTTAGACCTTGGTACTGGAACAGGAATTTTAGGATTGTGGGCTTTGCAAGCAGGTGCAAAACATTTGTATGCCATTGATGTTAATAAAGACATACTTGCCATCGCCAGCCAAAATTTTGAACAAAATGGTTTTTCTGGAAAATTTGATATTTTTCATGGTATGTCCTATGACATAAACTTGCCAACACGAGTTGATTTGATTATTTCAGAAATTATGGGAAATATCGCAGACAACGAAGATTTTGTCCCAATTTTAACAGATGCACATAACCGTTTTCTCAAACAATCAGGAATCATGTTGCCGTCTAGAGTGTGCAGTCAGTTAGTACCAATCAACTCACTCAAAGCTCATCAGCAAGTTCAATCTAAAAAAGTCAAAAGAATAAATGCAAACTACAGCATAGAAAAACTCTTGGAAAAATTAGCAACTAAAAGTCCGTTTGATACTTATTACGATGTAATTATTCCAGATACAAGTTACTTGAGTACTCCTCAGGTAGCCAAAGAATTTAAAATGGATGGAAACGATCGAGCTGTTTATGAAACTACTCTCAATTTTACTGTAGAAGTAGATGGTATTTTTACAGGATTCAAAGGAAGCTTTGCTGCTAGTCTTTCTGACTCAGTTACTTTAGATATATCAGGTTCTGATATTGCGTCTCATACCACATCAGACAGTTGGAAACACTGTTATTTACCTGTACAAACTCCAGTGGAAGTGAAGCATGGAGATGAAATTTCTTTAGTTTTTAGTCGTTCTTATCCGCAACAAAGAGATTCATTGTTTCGCCAATGTTATAAGTGGAACGGAACTATTAAACGTGAGCGTAAAATCATCAATGCTTTTTATCAAGGTATGGAAAGTTAAAGGTGAAAAAAATTAGCAATCGCTGAAACTAAATTAAGCTTTAATAGATAACAACAACAGTTATCTATTAAAAAAAACATTGTAAACTTTCATTAATTAAGGAAATTATTTGTGAATATTTCTCAATCAGAATTAATTGACTCATCGTTATTTTTAGGAATGCATAGTGTTAATGAAGAAACTAGAATCGTATGTAAAAATTATTTTGTAGAGCGTTTACAGACAACAGTAAGCATGAGCTTAGAACATGTTGGAGGCTGCGACAATATTATTTGGCTGTATCCACGAGAATTACAAGACGCTTACTACCCCTTCATGGATACACTACATACAATTATGAATATCAAAAGGCTTCCCTATGAAGAAAACGACATCAAAATAGCCCTAACTGACTCAGATTTACAAGCTTTACCTATGTATGATAGGTTATTAATTGGATTTGCAAAAAACCGCAAAAAAGTTGTCTATACAGTGAACAAAAAGCTTATCGATAGCGGTAAGTTACCAGTTTTAAATCCCCCTATTTCTGAAGAAAAAACTTTTCCTGAATCATTAGAAAAATTGTACCAAGTATCTTTGGAATTAAAAATACCAGAAATTGAACTTACTAGCGATTACTATAACAATTCTGACAGTAAGTGAAACATATCTCAATATGGTTCAGTTAAGGCTAAAATTCTTGGTCAAATTCAATTTTTTTAACGTAGACGCAAAGCGGCTTGCCGCAGGCTACCGCCAAGGACGCATTCGCGCAGCGTCTCGTCAGAGAAGGACGCAAAGAGAAGAAAGAAAGGCTTAACTGAACTGTATTGAAACATATCTCCTATTTAAATACTAAGGAAATGCAACATGAACAATGGTAAAGAGCTATTTCTATATAACCGCAGCATTTTAGATGCAGAAGCTTATAAGAAGCTGTTGGAAATTGAAAATTCATGGATAGATGAAGTTTTTCATTCTATTCAAAGCAAAATAAAAGTTATTAAATCAAGAGCAGAGTTTAAAGAAGCATTCAATAATTTCCTTTTGGAAGAACGTAACGCATCCCCAGATGATTACGACTACATATCAACTCAGATAAGCCTCAAGGAGTTTCAGGTAATTGTTCAAGAATTTGCTATTGATGGCTTAACTGAAGCCCAATCATTTTTATCCATAATTAGTAGGCTTCCATTAACAGCCCAAATGCCTATGCTCAGGGTATTAATTGATGAATTTGGTTGTGGTAACTATGAAAATTCACATTCTCATCTCTACCATAAACTACTATGCGAATTAGGAATGCCTACCAGTATTGAAAATTATTTAGATATTCTCAATCCTGAAAGCTACGCTTTTTTAAATATATTCTACTGGTTAACAATAAGGGCACCCTATGTTGAATACTTTTTAGGAGCTTTAGCATACTTAGAAAGTATGATTCCTTTTACCTTTAAAAGCTTTGCAGATGCGTGTGAAAGACTGAATATTGCAAATAGTAAATACTATACAGAACATATCCACATTGACAATTTTCACGCCAAGGATATGTTACGTACATTATGGGAAGTAGAGTCTGCTGTTGGTCTTGACTATACAAGAGTATGGACAGGTATTCAGATAGCAAGTTTAATTATTGCACAAGCTTTTGATGCAGCTCTTAAAAAAGCAAAAACAGAAATTGTTGAGACTACAGAAAGTAACAAACAAAATCAGAGTTCAACTCCGGAATTTGTTTCTGCTAATGTAGATAATTATTCTGAATATTTCCCCATTAACCTAAAAGAGAAAAAATATCTACTTCCTAAAAAATGCCCTCATAGAGAAGGCAGAATGTATTGTGGTTCTATCAATGAAAATAGCGGGACTATTATTTGTCCTCTGCACTTTTCTAAATTTGATATTGCTACAGGGCAAGTCTTATCAGGACCTACATCTGAACACCTTGATATTATTGAGGTAAGTAGCCAGGTGTAAATACAGCAAAATTCAGCACTAACACAAGCTTTATACTTGGCTTTGAGAGTGAAGTTGTGTACTTCATAAATTTGAAATATCTTGTAAATTAAAGTTTCTAGTCAGTATTTTAATCCTGATAATTCTGAATCAGCTATGAATCGCTGACTACAAACCGACTATCTCAATTTTTCACGAATTATTTAGGACTGCTATATCTATTTGAAAGTAGAGTTATAGCGGGGTTCCCATTAAGATGCGGTACAACATGATATCACGAGGCGTAGGGGCACGGCACTGCCGTGCCCCTACAGGTGTACCTTATTAGGTCAGGAAAGGCTATAAGAAAATTTATTTTAAATAATAAATCTGTTGTTTACATAAATTTTACAGATATGTAAATAACAGATTAGTTTTTATTTTTAAACATTTTTAATAATAAAATTGTGAAAAACTAAAAAATATTTTTTATTTTGCATAAATTTATAATTAACGCTGATAACTATATACAAGCTATTAACGAAGTTTTTTTAGTGTAGTCAATTAAGCTAAAAAAAATGTATTGATGAACCTAAATAACTGGAATTAATTGCTGTAAAAATCTTCTAAATTCAACAATATTTAATAGTGTGATATCTATGCAATCTTTCGATGTTACTTGGGCACGTGCCCAATTTCCCGCACTTGCACAACAGACCAAAGGACGACCAAATATTTTCTTTGATGGTCCTGGTGGAACACAGACACCTCAACAGGTTGTTGATGCAATTAGCAACTATTTGATATATGCAAATGCTAATACTCACGGTGCTTTTGGCAGAAGTATACAAACCGACGAAACAATAGTTGCAGCTCGCACTGCTATGGCTCAGTTTCTAGGATGTGACAAAGATGAGATTGTATTTGGTTCTAATATGACTTCCCTAACATTTGCCCTTAGTCGGGCAATTGGTCGTCAATTAAATCCAGGAGACGAAATTCTTGTCACAAAACTAGACCACGATGCTAATTTTGCACCTTGGTTAGCCTTAGAAGAACGTGGTGTCATAGTACGTGTTGTAGATATCAATGTTGAAGATTCCACACTCGATATGACTAGCCTGGTAAAACAAATTAATAAAAATACCCGACTAGTTGCAGTAGGCTATGCTTCTAATGCTGTGGGAACTATAAATGATGTAGCTGAAATAGCGCGACTAGCTCATGATGTTGGTGCATTAGTGTTTGTTGATGCTGTGCATTATGCTCCTCATGGACCTATTGATGTCCAGACAATTAATTGTGATTTTTTAGTTTGTTCACCATATAAATTTTTTGGCCCGCATATAGGCGTTCTTTACGGTAAACGGGAACATCTTGGCCGTTTCCGTCCTTATAAAGTTCGACCGGCTTCAGACAATATTCCTGATTGTTGGGAAACTGGTACACAAAATCATGAAGCAATGGCTGGCACAATAGCAGCTGTTAATTATATTGCTGAACTTGGTCGTAGAATTACTCCTAATGCTTTAGGTTATCGTAAACAGATACTAATAGCAATGAAAGCAATCTGTAGTTACGAAAGAGAGCTTTGTGAGCGACTAGTCACTGGATTACTGAAAATTCCTAATTTAACCTTCTATGGTATTCGTACTTTAGAGAATTTTGATTGGCGTACCCCAACAATTGGAATTCGTTTAGAGGGTTACACTCCGGGTGAATTAGCCCAAATATTATCTGAGCGTGGTATCTCCACTTGGGATGGCAATCATTACGCCATCAACTTAACTGAACGTTTAGGTATTGAGACAACTGGAGGTCTATTACGTATTGGGCTGGTTCACTATAACACCTCTGAAGAAATTGAGTTTTTACTAGAACAATTGAATGAAATTAGTAGTGCTAAATCATTTCCAAGTTTAGTGTGCAGATAATGAAGTATTAGTTAGCCGAATGAACAGGTTATCAATGCAATTTGAAAGCAGATTTAATCCCAACTGATAACCTGTGTGCGGTTAATTATCTAAAAAATTATTAGTGAAGAAATACAATTAGGAGAAAAATCATGGCTCAGTTAACACTTGTTCAGCCTAAAATTAGTAGCAATGAAGAACTGAATATAGCTCATCAAATTATTTTGAGTTTAGAGCAGAATAACTTGAATAATGCCGTCCTATTGCTCGACGATCTTAGTGAAGGAAGAATGTTTCCTCAATCTTGGATTCAAGCAACCAAATATGCTTTAAAAAATGAAGATTGGTCTGTTTTATCTGAAGGTTTTATTAGGAAAGAGTTTATCGGGACAGATGGCTACTTTCTTTTAATTGCTCCTCATCAGCTTTCTTATGAAGAAGGCGGAGTTATTAAGCTGAGCGCTATTTTAGGCAAGGTGATGCCTATAGATTGTGTACCTATTAAAGACATAGAGGAACAAGTATTAAACGTTTTTGGAAAATTATTACAACCAATTACAGAGATTATTCCCTTTACATGTCTTTTTGCTTGTAGCCGCTTTTACAGTGAAGATAGTGAAGCTTTTATTGTGCCAGAATCATGGATGATACCTGGTAGTTTGGAAGGTCCAGTTATTAACAACTTAGCACGTCATCGACAACGATTTCATCAAGTTGTCCGCAGAAATATTCCCCGTATATTTGAGCCTGAAACAGCTAATCTCTTGTTAGATTCTCTCGCAGATGAAACGATAGGTTCACAGCGTCAACACATTGAGTATCAATACCATGATGCTGGTCATGCAACAGGTTTAGGTATTAAACGTAAAATACAAGATAAGTTGTTATCTACATACTGGTTTGCTGGGATTGAAGAATGGAGAGCGGATAGCGTAGAGTTTGATTTGGCAATTCGGACACTGCCAAATGCAGAAGTCGGGAAATTAATAGCTGCTAATTTGTGTCTGCGTTTTGGCATAGATGCTCAACGCTGGGGAGGTTATGATTATGATACTCATGCAACATCTAGTTTGTTTAACTTAGAGTATCTTTTTAGAAGTTCAGCTATGCACATTAAAAAAGATAAGCTTGCTCTTCGGAATCCAGATTATGAAAGCTTAGTCAAAGCTATAGAAATGCAGCGTGCAGAGGCTGTATCTATTACACGAGAGGAGTTATTTCTGGAACATCCTACAGGAATTTTAGGTTGTTATCATGCGATTAAAGTACATCAATCTACTAAAGAGATTTTTCGGAAGTTCATAGTGGGAGCGTCAAAAGATACGCTGGAAAATTGATTTTAGGCGGGAAAATTTATTTGGCGATCGCTCTAGTCTAAATATCCCCTAAAATTAAGAAGTTACGGGCTATAGTAGTGTACTCTATCCAGATGACAACTGTTGTAAACTTTATTCCCATTTCCTTAGAGATCATAGTATAAATCAAGCTACTATGCCCTACACTATCTTGCTACAAAACACCTCACAAGTCAAAAATAAAATCCTGTTTGTTTTTGACAATTATCGGTAAAAGCACAATATTTGTGTGGCATTGATGACATCTTCATATCGACACTCAAAGCCACTAAAACTGTACTTCTGGGAAATTTCGGAAAGAGTTTGTTGAGTTTCGGGAAAATCACTTGTAGAAATATGATTTTCCACCATGAAATACTCTTGAGGAGTAAGTAAAGACCAGTCTTTTCTTACCCACTCTAAGTAACGTTTCAGATAGGTTTTTCGGTCTTCTGCTTGTTGACGAAAAACGTCAATAATAATCAGAACGCCCCTAGATGTCAAAAGATTTTTAATCTGACCAATAATCAAATCTTTTTGTTCAAGACTGAGGTGATGGAGAGCGAAAGAAATGAGAATAGCATCAAAACTCTTTTGTTGAGTTAACATCAATTCCGGAACTAATTGAGAAAAATCGCCTTGGGTAAAGGTTGTCTCGCACTGAATCTTTACCATGTTATCCTTAGCAACCTCTAGGGCAGGTATAGATAAGTCTATTCCTTGATATGAACTAATAGTAGTATTTAATAAAACCTGGGCAGTAAAACTAGCATCGCCACATCCCAAATCAAGCATTCTAAAGGGTTCTTGAAAGTAGCCTAGTAGGAATTCCTCCAATATCGAGTAAATTTCACGGTGTCCCATGTAATTATTGTCAAGTATTTTCTGGTAGACTTTCCATTGGTCATTAAATAATTCTTGAGGCTGGAAAGATTGATTTTCACTAGTTGTCGATGTTTTTTTATCTAACATATTCTATGAGGTAGGAAGTGGGTAGAGACACAATTAACCATTGTCTATGGGGAATAGGAAATCAGCCTTTTCAATTTGCTGACTTTTCACGTTATGTGGAAAAGCTAACGATTGACCTAACCCCCTAACCCCCTTCCCTACGAGGGCAGGGGGAAAATTCAAAGTCTCTCTGCTTTTAGGAGAGAGAAATAAAAGTGAAGTTTTCCACATACCGTGAAAAATCAGTTCAATTTGAGAGCGAATTTTTTTACGCAATCAAATAGAGTCCTATAGATATGTAAGTATATTAAAAAAGACAAAAAAATAAAACAGAAAAGGATATCTTATGCAAAGAATCGTTTCCGCTAAGCAATTACAATCTGCCAAAAATCTCAATTGGGTCAGTTTGATTGCTGACATTATGCTAGCGGGGATGGTTGTCGGACCTTTAACTGCTCCTTTTTTGGCTGCGTCTGGGTTGTCTTTGCTTGGAGCGATCGCCAATATCATTTACTTTATGGGCAATCATGTATGTCCACAACCGACTATGGGCTTAGATTTAGCACCCCCCTATATTATGGCTGTATGTATGCGCTGCTACGGTACTGTCACGGGTTTGTTGATTACTCGCCTGTTGTATGGGGTTACAGGTGGTAAAGGTTTTTACTGGTTAAGTCAGTATGGCTGGAGTGGTGCAGCGTTAGCTAGTGTGCTAATGATGGCTTATCCGTTGGAATTGGCTGCACAGGTTTTCGGTTTGTGGAGTTTTAATAATTATGTGGTTACGCCCTTTGGGTTGATTACGGGTTTGGCGTGGGGATTGTTTACCATGCCAATTTTACACGGGTGGCAGACTGCTAAAATCAGCTGAGATCAATTCTACAGATTTATAGAGCGATCGCTTGTTTCTCAATTAGTAATTTTAAGCATAATTACTCATATGGGATGAAAATGCAGCGATCGCATTTGTGTATCATTAATTAAGTGCCTGATTACATGCAAGCTAAAACGCTCCCCCAATCGCTCCACAAAGACCTGCCCCTCACCGCTCTTGCGCCCATGCAAGATGTGACAAACCTCTGGTTTATGAAGCTTATTGCCCACTACGGCAGTCCTGACTACTTCTTCACCGAGTATTTCCGCGTCAATGAGACTTCACGGCTCAATCGTAGCATTTTGGCATCAATTACCGAAAACGACACAGGTCGCCCCGTTTTTGCTCAAATGATTGGCGAAAGTATTCCACACTTAGTAAGAACAGCAAAGGAACTCTGCGGCTATAATGTCGCTGGAGTTGACTTGAACATGGGGTGTCCAGCACCTAGAATCTATCGCAAAAATGTTGGCGGTGGATTGTTGCTCTCACCAGAAAAAGTGGATCGGATTTTGGGAGAACTGCGTTCTGCTGTCAACGATCGCCCTTTGACCGTCAAGATGCGCTTAGGCTTTGAAAATACAGATACCTTTTACGAAATTCTAGATATAATCAATCGCCACAGCATTGATTTGCTGAGTTTGCATGGTCGCACGGTGAAAGATATGTACCACGGAGCAGTAAAATATGATTTCATTGCTGAAGCAGTCAGACGAGTTGATTGTCCAGTGCTTGCCAATGGCAATATCCACTCTGCGGCAACTGCCCTTGAAGTGCTTTCTCAAACTGGCGCTGCGGGTGTCATGGTGGGACGCTGGGCGATCGGCAATCCTTGGCTTTTTAATCAAATTCGGCAAGCTTTGCGCTTCGAGACGATCGCGCCTGTTCCTTTAGTAGAGGTACGCAACTATATCGATCGTTTATGGCAAACCCCCACAGCGGCAACTATGCCAGAGCGATCGCGCGTAGGCTACCTGAAAATGTTCCTCAACTACATTGCCCTGAGTATTGACGCTGAAGGTCATTTCCTGCGGCTGATGCGACACACCTCTACCGAGGTAGAACTGTTTAACCTGTGCGATCGCGTTCTCCTTAGTGAAGAGACGAAAACTTTAGCCCTAGCACCCTCTTTGAGCATATAACTAAGGCAACTATACCAATCCTATTTGATTTCTGAAAAATCTAAGTATTTGTAGTATTTGTAGGGTGTGTTAGGCGTAAGCCGTAACGCACCAAAGCCTTAGATTTGGTGGTCAACAAGACCTGCGCCGGTCCCAATCCCCGACTGATAGCGACGCGGAAAGCGAGTCCTCCAGCGTCTTTATTCTGAATCCTGAATTCTGACTTCTGAATTCTTCTTCAACTCTAAACTTTCACCCATTTTAAAACTTTGGGGTCTTTGTTGTAGCGGTAGGTAAAGCCGTCCTTGGCAGTAATAGCCTTACCAAGGCTTGCTTTGCTTCTAATGCTACCAAGTGAATAATCTGTTAATGTCTGTATTTCTTTATGAGAAAACCCTTCAATTGTGCCTGTCGTTACTCCTATTTCTGATTGACTTAGAGATTCATTGTCAGAAAAATTATCTATTGTGATTTGAGCATTTTCAGGTGGATTTGTGACAATTTCTGTCTGTTTTTGCATTTGATAATCCTGGATGCTCAAAAGTTGCCAACTAGAATCTTCTTGTGAAAGTTCCAGAACCCATTGATGATAATTAAACAAACTTTCCCGATGTCCAACACTGATAAAAGTGGCTTTTGTATCTTGTAAATGTTGATATAAATTACCTTCATTTTTCAAATCTAAAGCACTCGTCGCTTCATCTAATATGGTAAAGCTAGGATGAGTAACTAACAGTCGGGCAAAAGCAAGGCGCTGTTGTTCTCCTAATGATAATATGTTCTCCCAAGGAACTTCTGTATCGAAGCCATCGACTCTAGTCAGTAAGTTTTGTAAGTTGACTTGTTGCAAAACGTCTTTAAGTTCTGCGTCGGGAATTTGACGATTTGTACTCGGATAAAGTAACTGTTCGCGCAAAGTTCCCAAGATGATATAAGGACGTTGGGGCAAGAATAAAACTTCTTCTAAGGAGGGTCGTAGCAGACGACCAGTACCTGCATTCCACAAACCGGCGATCGCCCTTAATAAAGAACTTTTACCCCGACCACTCGGCCCAACAATTAATAAACCTTCTCCAGATTGAACAGACAATGACAAATCTTTAACGATTGTCTGCTCATAGTCTGGCGTTTGTAAAGTGACATTCTCAAAAGCAAGATGGTTTTCTTCTATGGTTTTAATAGTACTGACGTTTTTCGGCTCTTTAGTTACTTCTTCTAACGCATTTGAAAACTCACTTAAACGCTCAACGTAACTAGAAAATCGTCCAGAAGTCCCAAATTCATTTATTAATTCTCCTAAAGCAGCAGCAAACATATTACAAGCTAAAGCGGCTTGTCCAAGTTGGCCAAAATCAATTTCATTTCTAATATATAAAGGTGCGAGTACTAAAAAAGGAAATATTTGGATTATAGATTGATACCCTCTGCTAAAAATATCCCGCCCTCTCTCCCAACTTATCTTGTCTTGGATATTTTTGATCAGATTATTAAATCGGCGTCCAATTATCTTTAATTCCTGTTTTTCTCCTTGAAAAAAAGCTATCGATTCAGCATGATTCCGCACATGAGTCAAGGCATAATTGTAATCAGCTTTCGATTCGATTTCTTCTTGATTAATTGTATTCAATTTTTGATTCAAGTAAGCAGCAATTAAATTTCCTATAATTGTATAAGCAAGCATAATAAGAGCTATCTGTTGAGAAATTGTCCAGATAATTATTAAAAAAGTCGCCATTTCCAGTATTTTTTCGAGGAAAGTGGCTGAAAAGTTCAAAGCACTACTAGTAATTGGTTCAATTTCTTGGGATAGACGTTGATCTGGGTTATCAACATCGGCTCTAAAATTAATTTTATAATAAGCACGCTTGCTTAAATATTTCTCTAAAATTTGATTATTTAACCATTTGTACCAATCAAGAGCAAGTTGTTTTTTGACAAACTTAGAAAACCCAAATAAAAAGGTTACCAAGACAAGTCCAACAATATTGATTGATAAGGTATTAATGAATTTAGAATAGTCTTTGTCTTGAATAAGAGCATCGACCAAATAGCGACCAACAAAACTATTAAAAGCAGTTACAGCTACAAGCGCAACTATTAGTAATATCAGTAAAATGAGCATCCCCCATGCACGAATCACATCTGAAAATGCTCTTTTCCCTGGCTCTGTTGGATACCAATAAGGGCTAGCGATCGCTTGTACATCTTTCCAGAATTGAATAAAACCTGAAAAAACGTTTGTTGTGGGTTGAGATTGAACAACTTGGGTTGGCATATTTTAGAGATAAACTACACAATTGACAGCAGCAATATTTAAATATGAATTAATTTTTACAGTAATAAATATATTATAAGCTACACTCTCGGTCACGATTTGGTAGATAAACCACATGGATTTTTGACCATAGGAGAGTGGGCAACTTGTTTTGACATTTGTATTCATTGGAGTTCCTTACAATACTTATAACTTCGATTCAAGCTCTATAGTTATGCAAATAGAATTTTGAGCATCAATCAATAGATATATTTTTCAACTAGATAAAAACTAATTTTTATTTTAGTTTGTCTGTAATAAATAAAACTATATGTTACTGATTAGTAATATAAATCTACCTCACGCAAAGGCACTAATAACAAGAGTTAAAAAATATGGTTTGAGGATTTCATAATTTCAATTCATGAATGCCTAAATTTTTAATTTATTTGAGAAAAAATCTCATAATTGTCAGTTTATTATATTTTTTTGTATAGATAGCCATTAATAATAATGGTATATATTCCATATACCGTTATACCAATTTTGTATAAATATGCACATAATAATACCCCCCTGTAGTCCCCCCTTGGCAAGTGGGGACGGCGGTAGCCGGGGGGTGAATTATACGCAGCTTCACAAAAAAACGGTATCAGAACATTCCCCATTATAACTTAGGCAAATTTATTCTAGAGTGGAGTATCTTTATTTATCTTAGTGCTAGTATGCCAAATATCGGATGTTTGTTTGTTGGTTTTGAATTTTGGTTTTTGGGCACCAAAAATTAACTACATCAGCCTCCTCTGTTCATACTGTTTTTTTGCGAAGCTCATTGATGAAATAAACTTGCTTTATTGAAATCAACCTACTTAGAGCTTCGACTAACAGATAATCTCAGTTTTTTCAAGAAAATGCAATAGCACTTGTGATTGTTAACTCAAGGGTCAAGACGTTTAAGCGGACAGTTAAGACAGTTAAAGAGGTTTAACCGGACAGTTAAGACAGTTAAGACAGTTAAGCCAATAGTTAAGATATTTAAAATACTTAATAAAGAATAATTACCAATTATATTTTTTTGTAATTATTCAGGCGCAGGAGTAGTTTACACAGGGGGAAAGAGGCTGTTGGGATTTTTGCACAGATGGTAATCATAAGTGATTAGCCAGACATGATATGAATAGCAGTTTGACAGACTGTCTTTTGACCATATCAGCTATGAATAGCAAAATTAGAATTGATAAGCAGCTCAAGCCCGTTATTAAAGTAGGGAATTTATTAAAGTCCTCTTTTTTAAGCAGGATTTACGAGGATTTCAAGGGGAAGGGGTGTAATGACTGTGGTAATCATAACTAATTATTGCTTACCGGAGGCTATCTCCCATCAATTGACTCCGAATTCTGTATTCTTCTTCAAAACATCCTCATCAAGTTCGCTGAATTACTTATAATTGGAAACTCTGCGTGCATTATACCTAATTAGAAGTGTTTCTCGGAACTTGATATTACTTACCAAAAAGGGGAAAAGGGGAAAGGGTAAGAATTAAAAACAGGGGAAAAGGTTAAAGGGTAAAGGGTAAAGGGATAAATTTAAACTTTTCCCCTTCCCCCCTTCCCCCTTCCCCCTTACCCCTTTCCCTTTCCCCCTTTCCCCTTACCCCTTCCCCCTTCCCCCTTTCCCTTTCTTCATTAATTTTGTTCTGTTAGCAATGCGAGATATCATTATGAGTCGCTTTTACCGATTCATGCTCAATTTTAGTATTGTCTTCGCACTCGTCTGTATTTTTATCGCTTCACCTGGTTACTCTCTACCTACTGCCAGCACTGAAATTACAGCGGGAGATTTTTTCAAGTTGGGGATTGAAGAAATGCAGCATGGCAGTTACAGGGAAGCTATTGAAGATTTTACTGAGGCAATTAAGCTCAGAAATGATTTTGCTTCTGCTTATAGCGATCGCTGTCTTGCGTACCTAGAACTAAAAGACTATCAAAATGCGATCGCCGATTGCAATCAAGCTCTAAATTTTACACCCGACAATGTACAAGCACGCCTCAACCGAGGACTAGCATACTACAGACAAGGAGATTATCAAGCAGCGATCGCAGATTACAATCAAACCATCGCACTCAAACCTAACAATTTTAGAGCTTACTACAACCGAGGCGTAGCCCGTACCATGTTGGGTAATTACCAACAAGCAATATCAGATTATGAACTGGCACTAACCAATATTCCCCAGACATCTAGTGTACTGAAAGCAGATATCTACAACGAACGAGGAATCGCTCGTTTTGGGTTATTGGATTTAAAAGCAGCTATGCTCGACTTTTCCAAAGCAATTGTTATCAATCCCAATGATTACAGAGCTTATTATAATCGGGGTTGCGCTTGTGCTAGAAGTGGCGATCGCTCTTCTGCTGTTAGAGATTTTACTCAGTCACTCGAACTTAACCCAATCAATGCCCAGGCTTATCTTAATCGGGGTATCGCTTACCATCAGCTTGGTCACGAACAAGCAGCAATTGCAGACTTACAAAAAGCGCTGGAATACTTCGCCCAACAGGGAGAAACTATAATCTATAAAAAAACTTTTGGTTTACTCAAAAATTTACAGCAGCAACTCTCATTCTTATCAGAAATTGCTCTGCTCAAACAAGATGCGGAAACTGACATCTGAGCAAATAATTACTAATTCATGAAGAGGGGGAAGGGGGAAGGGGGAAAGGGGAAGGGGGAAAGGGGAAGGGGGAAGGGGGAAAGGGGAAGGGGGAAGGGGGAAAGGTTAAATTTATCCCTTTACCCTTTACCCTTTAACCTTTACCCCAGTTTTTAATTCTTAGCCTTTACCCTTTACCCTTTAACCTTTACCCCAGTTTTTAATTCTTAGCCTTTACCCTTTAACCTTTACCCCTGTTTTTAATTCTTACCCTTTACCCTTTACCCTTTAACCTTTACCCCTGTTTTTAATTCTTACCCTTTAACCTTTACCCCTGTTTTTAATTCTTACCCTTTACCCTTTAACCTTTATGTTTACGTTTTAGCCGTAAGCCTAAACTTAAAACTCCACAAGTTAATGCACCCAATACAAAATTCGGTTCGGGAACGCTGGTAACAATAGACTTATTTTCGTTTGTTATACCATTCCAACTACCAAACTCGTACAACTCTAATGCATAGCTAAACAAACCATCAGAATCACCAATAAATTGCAGAGGGGCTGAAAATTTTAGGAGAGTGCCATCAACGGTGTATGGTACTGAACCCCGAATACTACCCCAGCCTCCTGAATTTGGTTCCGACGATCCAACTGGGAAGACATCACGTATCCGAATGTCACCTCCAACGTGGATTTCTTCTCCGCGAATAATTGACTTCAGATTACTATAAGCAGGAGATGTTCCAAAAATAGGCAATTCCCCATCTGGATCGATAAAGTATTGAAAAGAGTCGGCTTGCGTATTAAATTCATCAACTGATAAAAAGTCTGGAACCCTATTAAAATTTATAGTGAATAATACTTCTTGAGTATCAAGATTTACAACTGCTGACTCTGATTCAGCAAATAATTCTGCTTGGGCTATTTGCCCTGTACCCAACGCAATTAAAGCTGCTCCAGCCATAGATACCGATAACTTGCGTAAATAGCTCACAGGTATTACTTTTATCAAGCTAACATTACCCTAATAGTATAGATATTATCATACTAGTTAAAAGCTATTACAGTAAGTTCGCTGAAAATCGAGCGAAACTTTACCTGAATTTTAATAGTTATCGACCAATGTCAGGATATATACTTAGATAAGTGCTTTCACACGCAAGAATTAGCGATCGCTAGTATCTATAGTACTAGGGACTGGTATGTTAGCGATCGCTATACTTTTATAGTGCTTGTACTTACCTCAAGTTTCTTCGATCTTCAACGATTTGATAGAGTTTGTCTTCAAATTTTTCCATACATGCCGACCAATCGAAATCGATTATGGAGGGGCGAGCCTGTGTAGTCATGTCTGCTTTTAATTCCGGATTTTCTAGAATTGCGATCGCCTTTTGGGCAAAGTCTGTTGGGTTGTTGGGTTGAGCAAGAAAGCCGTTGCGACCAGGAAATACTTGTTCTGAAGTTGATGGTGCAATAACGGCAATCACAGGGGTTCCAGAAGCTAGGGCTTCGTTATTTGTAGTGCAGAAATTTTCGGTGATAGAAGGGTTAACAAAAACATCTGCTCTGGCAAACCAACCTAAAAGTTCTGTACCGTGGGACTCACCCCAGATGGTAATACCGGATGCAAACTTTTGGGCACGCTCACGGATTTCTCGATCCTGGGGGCCACTTCCAACAATCACCAGATGGACATCAGGAATTTTGGCAGCAATGAGGGGAAATATATCAATCAGTTGGTTGACATTCTTTTCGGGGGTGATGCGTCCAACAAACAGCAAAGTTGGTCGGCGATCGTTGGGAATCGGATTATGAGAAATATTTCGCGGATGAAATTTTTCGCAATCTATACCTTGATAAGGGAGATATTCAGCACGTTGGCATTTGAGGTCTTTGTATTTATTGAGTTGTTCTTGAGAAGAAAAGAAATTGAAGTCATAAGAGTTGCTAAACTGTTTGACCAAAATAGGAATGATTGGACGAATCAAACTGAAGAATTTATTTCCAAAGTAATATTTGATGTAGGCAACAATATCAGTATGGAAAAGCGATATTATTGGCGTACCTGTTCGTTTTGCGTATTGCGTGCCCACAGCGCGGCCGTAACCTTGTAAGAAAAGTGAGTATAAACCTCTCATTTGTGCGGCTTCTTCAACCACTATAATGTCGGGTTTAAATTTCTCCAACAGCTTGGTATCACTCCAATGGCGATAGTGCAATGGTTGGGGAAGAGACTTGTAAAATATTAGTGGTTTTGTGGGAAATGCGTAAGTAGATAAGTTAGGAAAGGATTGAATTTCATTTAATCCTGGCATGGGACGATCGCCAACATTTTTAGGGTAGCGATCGCTAATTTGTGGATGGATCAAAAAAACCTCATGTCCCTGTTCCAGCAACCAACGAACTCGTTGATGTACTGCGACAGAAACTCCAGTTAAAAAAGGAGCGTACAATCCCGTAAATAAGGCAATGCGGAGTCTTTGCTTAGTCATATAAAAAAAGAATTACTTCACGAAAATGCTGGTTTTGGATTTAGGACTTACGCAGCAATCTTTCATGAGTCTTAAGAATTCATAATTCAGAACCTATAAGACTTTTATAGCCGAGTACAATAATTTTCAACAAATTATTAGATTGTATTTCAAAGAGAAACCTTGCTATTAATAGGTTGATCCAACCATTGATAAGGGCGATATTCCACTAGTCGGATATTCCAAGCCCCTCGAACCCGATAGCTGACACCGCGCCAGGTGACTGTTGAAATCCACAGAGATGATAGCATCGCTAACCCATAAACCCATTGTGTTAGCGGAATCCCAATCAACATTTTAATGATAGTGGGGGCTGATAATTTGGCTATTGCTTGGTCATTCGAGCGAACTACTTGCTGTATGCCTAACTCCAAAACGAGCATTAGCAAAAGTAATCCGACAATATAGACGCTATAACAGCCAAATAATAGAGATGCGGCTTCCCATTTTGCTTCTAACAATGACTCTAAAACTAACATAATGACTGTAGTCGGAAACAAAATGCTAGAAACAGCTTCACTAACTATAGCCAACCAACGTGGGTGATAAAGTCGAGAACAAAGTATCAAGCGTTTGAGAGAGTCTAGTAAGCCGAATAAATCAATTTCTTCACGATTAACTATTAATAAAGTAGGTACAAACTTAACCTGTAACCCATGTATTTTTAGGACATCGTGAATCATGAAATCTTCGCTTAAAGCTTGTGCCCACTTATCTAAAAGTTCAGTTTTGTGAAGCACTTCTGTTTTCACAGCCAAAGTTCCGCCCCAAGGAATTTGGAAGAGAAACATTTGGACTACTGTGGATACATTGCCTATGTATCGCACTAAAGATCCCCAATTCTTACCTGTTGGTACATACCAACGGTTACCAGTTGTTGCGCCGACGTTAGTATCACCTAGAGGACTGACTAATTCTCGCAGCCAATTACGATGAACTATAGTATCAGCATCTACTAAAGCAACTACCTTATATGAATCGTCTAACTCACGAACAGCCTGTACTAGAGAACTGCATTTGAGACTACAATTATTGCGTACTATTCTCAAAGGACTGATTTGAACATTGGTTGCTTCCTGCTCCAGGATAGTTTCACTAGCAATTTTCCAAGCAGGATCTTCCTGACTATCAATAACTAACTTTAAATCATACTGTGGGTAGTTCTGATTTAAGAGCGATCGCAAACAACTAGGCAAAAACGGATCGGCTCCCCGCAAACAAAGAATCACCGCTGTTTTAGGCAACTGCTCATCTGGTAATAAAGTTTTTGGAGATGAGCGCAGATACCAAAGAAAGATTAGCGTTAAACACACCTGAATAACCAGCCAACCCATCAAAGACTTAGACAGAAATATTGCCAAATCTTCCATTAAATTCTCCGAGAATGGGGCATGGGGTATGGGGAGTTAGGAGTTAGGAGTTAGGAGTTAGGAGTTAGGAGTTAGGAGTTAAGAATTAATTATTCTCCTTGTGTCCGCAATCTCCCTCATCCCCCTCATCCCCCTCATCTCCCCCACTCCCCTTTGATTTATGAATCCAACGAGTATTTCATAATAATGTTGACTGTGGTATTTTTATTCACTACAAAACTGGCATCACGAAACTTGGGTGTGCCTGTTTGTATGGAGACAGTTGGATTTTTGGAAATGCCAAAACCTTCTGTGGGAATACCGAAAAAGTCTTTATTGAGTTTGCGATCGCCATTTTGATCGTCAACTACAGCAACAGCATAAGTTCCTGGTTTTAAACCAGAGAATTCTTTTGTTACAGAAGTGCCTGTAATCTTAGCACAGCCACTTTTAACTTCACTAGTATTACTCGTAGGAAATCCTTTTTCACCTCCAAAAACTCGGAAGCAAATCTCACCTTTTTGGTGACGAATTCCATTTACTACAACACTAAGTTTTGTTGCTGGCTCAGCATTCACTGTTTTCGCAAAGCTGATGCTTAGTAAACTAGCAAGCAAAAAATAAGATACTTGGGATATTTTCAGCATAATTTTGTACTCAAAAAGGGGTAATTTGGACATTGAAAAATTGCATGAATTCAAAAGTAAAAATCAAAACAGATTTATTGAATACTGATAACAATTATTAACTGTTATGCTTCTAGTTTTTGATTTTTAGCTTTTGACTTGACCGCAAAATATTAATTCAAAGTGTGATTTTCTGCTCTGTAATCACAGCAAAATTCAAGTGCATGAACTACACTATTTAAATTTCAAAACTAGGCACATAGCCTGTTATAGTTCTGAATTCTGTTAGCGTAGCGGGGCGTAGCCCGTTCTGACTGCTGAATTCTCCTGTAATCCTCGTTGCCAATCTATTGCAAATATTTGCAAAACTTTTAGCAAATCTTTCAGTAGCAGATATTCTGTGCCTTTCAACTTTTGTTGTAGACTTCTATGACAACATAACCGTTCATACAAACTCAGGGGACTAGACCATATGGAGAAGAAATACTCCCATAATATTCTCCAATGTGGGAATAAAATTTTCCCTTTCTTTGCTGAATCAAACCACACTGCATACGCATAAAAATCAGGTAATACACTGAATGAGGATGCTTGATTGTTGTTTGTAAACAACAAATAATTTGGGAAAAACATACTCATTGATTGTTGCGGATGACTTCTAGCAAAGAACAAGTATTCGGGTATTTCATAAAATCTACCCAAAAGACCAAGCCTTGACAATAAAATTCCATCTGCATTACCGTAACCACCCATAGGTGGTATTTTTTTCAGAACGCTAGCGCGAATTACGCCATAACATTGATAACATAAATGTTTAGTCAGTAATTCGTGAAAGCGATCGTGTGGTTTGAGAGAATCTGTCTTGAGTTTGATGTCGTAGTTTTGGAGAAACTTTCCTTGTTCGTCAATAAAATATACTTGGGTGTGGCACAAAATAATGGTAGGGTCTTGTTCGAGTACCTCAATGCATTTGCTGATAAAATCAGGAGCATGTAGATCGTCATAAGCTGCCCATTTAAAATACTCACCCGAAGACAATTCCAAGACACGATTAAAGTTACCAGCGCAGCCAATATTATGGTCATTACGGTAGTAACGAACACGTTGGTCTTGCTTGGCGTATGCTCTACAAATTTCCTCAGTTTTATCTGTAGATGCGTTATCTGAAATAATTAGTTCAAAATCTTCAAAAGTTTGAGCCAAGAGTGAATCTATGGCTTGTTGAAGAAATTTTTCACCATTGTATACAGGTAATCCAATACTCAATCGTGGCTGATTGCTACTCATATAAAACAAGTATTCACACAATCTGTGGATTATTTTAAGCTCAATTACAGCAAATTGTTAGTCAAATGCAACGTCAGAATTCAGGAGTCAGAATTCAGAATTCAGGAGTCAGAAGTCAGAATTCAGGAGTCAGAATTCAGAATTCAGAATTCAGGAGTCAGAAGTCAGAATTCAGGAGTCAGAAGTCAGAATAATTTGATACCCAAGTTGAATAATTTCAAGGAAATCAAGAAGCAACAACACACTTACTTGATTTTCTAACTCTTCTAACTCCCTCATCCCCCCCCACTCCCCACTCCCCACTCCCCTACTTAATCAAATTTTCAATCTCCGTTTTTTGCAGCCATTCATGTGTACGCTGCATACCTTCTTCTAGATCAATTGTTGGTTTATAATTTAACAGGTTTTGGGCTTTAGCAATGGAACACGCATAGGGACGACTCATAAAATCTACAGATTCCGGTAAAATATCGGCTTTTTTCCGAAAAAGTTTTTGTCCTTGAGCGCGTAGCTTGAGAAACAATTTCATTTCATCTTTTGGTAACGAAAGAGGTGCTGGTAAACCTTCCATTGCTGCTAAGCGCATGAAGTACTCTTTCCAAGAAGTTTCTTGTCCGTCGGTGATATTAAATATTTCTCCGTAAGTCTGTTTTTCTATCGCTAGAAAGATGCCATCAATCAGGTTGTCTATATACACATGATTGATTACTCCTTTACCATCGTTGGCATAGGCGAATAATTTTTGGCGCATCATTAGAATTGGTTTGACTATCCAAGGAATACTTCCAGGTCCGTAAATATCACCGGCTCGAATGATAATAATACCAAAATTTGGCGGATTATTTAATTCTAAAAGTGCTGTTTCTGCTTCTATTTTTGTTTGACAGTAGGGATTATTTTCACCAGAAAGTAACCCGGTTTCTGTAACACCATCAGAATAGTTGAAACCATAGACCATTACACTGGATAGATGCACAAAAGTTTTAACACCTGCAAGTTTCGCGGCTTTAGCGATGTTAACAGCACCGCTAACATTGACATCACGAAAATAGTTAATTGAACCAGCTTCTTGAGCAATTTGCTCTGTATGTAAAACGATGTCTATTCCCTGACAAGCTTTTTGGGCAATATTGGGATCGGTGATACTACCAGTAATCACTTCAACGCCTAAATCTTGAGCTTTTTTGTTCTGTTCTGTGGAAGTTTGTAATCCACGGACTTTTATTCCTTGGGCTATGGCTAATTCGGCTGTACGCAAGCCGATAAATTCATTAATTCCGGTAATCAGGAGAGTTTGGTTTTGGAGGTTCATAGAGGAAAGTTATACCAATTTTGGATTTTAGATTTTGGATTTTGGATTCAAGTTTTGGTTTGATGTCACACCCAGGCGTCCAGAAGAAGGGAGTGATTGTTTAGAAAATATCTCCTGGGTCTGCGGAACGGAGTTTATTGATGGCGAGTCCTCCGGAAGTTATACACATTAAAACTGTTGATGTTAAGACCAGTAGTGCATTGTTAGTGGTCATAACTATTGGCAATTTAGTTGCTTCCATTGCAAAATCGTATAACAATATGGAAGTAATAAAGCCTGGAATATAACCTAAAATTGCCAAGATTAAAGCTTGTTGAAATACCACGTTCAACAGATATGTATTGGCATAACCTATGGCTTTTAATGTGGCATAAGCAACGAACTGTGTGGCAATATTGCTGTAAAGAATTTGATAGACGATTACTACACCAACAACAGAAGCCATTGTCAACATCAGGTTAAGTATAAAACCAATAGGCGTTCTGACAGACCAATATTTCTTCTCAAAATCGATAAAGCCTTGGCGTGTAAAAACTTGGACATCGTTTGGCAAACTTACCTGCAAATCTTTTAGCACTGTTTGTGCATCAGTACCAGGTTTGAGGGTTATCAAACCGACATCTATCATATCTGCCGGACGAGTATTAGGATTTATCCTCAGGAAGGTTGAGTCACTCACAACTAAGTTGCCATCTACCCCAAAGGAAGGCCCTAAACTGAATAAACCACCAATTCTGACTTTATAGCCAATTAATGAATTATAGGGAAATATTTCAATTGTCTGGTCTGTATTGCCGGCATTAAATTGTTCTGCTATTGGACCAAATTCTGTGCGAGAACTTCTGTCAAAAAGCATGACATCGGGAATTTTGAGTTTATCTAAGTTGTTCTCAATTTCTGCGATGTTCATCACGGGTCTGCCTGGGTCGAAACCAATAACATATATGGAATATTTCTCACCAGTAGCCGGATTTTTTAGTTTGGCAAATTGCAAATACATGGGGCTAACTGACTCTACGCCATTAAACCCCAAAGTTTGATACAAACGAGTCCGCGAAAAGCTTTGATTGGAGGTCAAAGATTTATATTGCGAACTAACTAAAAATAAATCTCCTTTGAGATTTTGATGCACTGCTGTTGCACTAGAATAAAGAGCATCTTGAAAACCAAGTTGCACAAACATCAACAGCACAATAAAACCAATCCCGGCTACAGCTATTACTAAACGAACTTTTTGCTGGGCTAGCTGTAGCCATGCTAAAGGAATTTTAAAATTCATGGATTTATTTGTTATTTGTCAAGGAATTTTAGATTTTGGATTTTAGATTTTAGATTGACCCATACCCTATTCGTTGCTCTGAATAAACAATTTTAGATTTGAGATTTGTTCGACGTAGCTTGCTTCTCGTAGAGCGATTATCAATTCCTTTGCTCTAAAGCTTTTTTAAATTTTGGATTTTTAATCTTCAATCCAAAATCCAAAATTTAAAATCTAAAATTTGGTCATTAGTGATTCGTAAATGACTAATAACTAATGCCCAGACTAAATCTGAATGGCAACATCTACTTGCAAGTTGGTTAAACGCGCCACTCGTTCGCTATCTGCACGGTTATCGATGGAGATTTTCACCTCAACTATTCTGCGGTCTGTGTCTGAACCTGGGTTGAGGCTGAAGATGTTTTGTTTGTCAACTTGCCAACCAATTTCTTTAACGGTTCCTTTTAATGTTCCATTAAATGCAGTGCTGGTAATGGTGGCTTTTTGTCCGATACGCACTTTTTGAACGTCGGTTTGATACACCTCTGCAATCACATACATTTGTGATGTCTTACCTATCTCAGCAAATCCTGTGCTAGTACTGATTACTTCTCCGGTTTTGGCATGAATTTTCAAGATTTTGCCGTTGATGGGAGATTTAATGTAACTTAAATCCAAGTCTGCTTTTGCTTGTTGAACGGAAGTTGTTGCACTGTTGACTTCAGTTTGTGCGACTTGAACATCTACGCTACGCACTTCGCTAATACTCTTGAGTTGGGCTTGTGCTTGCTTGAGTTGTTCTTGGTATGTGCCTTGGGTGCGTTGTTTGGTGGCTTGGGCTTCTGTGAGTTGCTGTTGTGTAGTTTTGAGTTGCAAAGCTTTGCTGTCTGCTACGGAAGCTGCGATCGCACCTTGTTTATATAATTGCTGATAGCGATTGTTTTCAGCTTGGGCATTGTCTACTTCTGCCTGGACACGGGCGATTGTCGCTTCTTGGGTAGCAATGTCCCCTTTATATTGGGACTCTAAACGAGCGATCGCTGCTTTTTGAGCATCAATGTCTCCGGTTTTCGCCCCAGATTTCACCTGCGCTAGTTTAGCTTTAGCAACTTGCAGTTGGTCTACAGCCTGTTGCAAAGCCGTTTTAGCCCGACCATAAGTTTCCAGATACGCTAATAATTGCCCAGCCTTAACTGCATCTCCTTCTTTGATTAACAGTTTTTCGACTCGCACACCGTTATTAGCATTGGGAGCATTCAAAGAAGTAACTTCACCGTCTGGCTGCAAACGTCCTAAAGCTGTGACAGCAACTTTTGTCGGGGTGGTTTTTGTCGGGGTTGCTGGCGATATCTCAACTTTAGCTTTCGGCCAAAACGATGCCAAACTATATAAAGCGATTAATCCGGCCGCTAAGGTGAGAGAAGCTGCTAAAATTATCCGCGATCGAACAACGGATTTTGTGAATAATCGGCTTTCTTTATTTACTGCCATATTTTGATTCCAATTCTTACTAGGGGATAGCTGAAATGGCTATATTTAGTCGATAACGAATAATAATTCAGAATTCAGAATTCAGAATTCAGAATTCAGAAAGAGTTTAGTATGGTTGCTATATTGATTAATCAAATGTTTTCCCGATTCTTTAAATTTTTTTACTCTTTGAAGTTCTGATGCTTGTCTTAAAAAGTGACGCTCCTGCGTCGCTAATGCTGCGCTAACAGAGTGGAGGTTTCCTCCAATCTAACTTTTCGCTGGGATGAACTGCGCCAATAGCGAAAAATGCCGCTAATAATTCTGAATTCTGACTCCTGAATTCTGAATTGTTATGGTTGTGTTACTGGAAAGCTTCTTTAGTTATATCGTCATTTGTCCTTGAATCCAGTAGCGTAAAATACAATAGTGCTAGCCAGAAAATTTAGCTCTCAAGAATAATGAAGCGCCGAAAAATTAACTAAAAAACTTGAATAAGCTTGTTCTTAATTATGACGAAAATTTTTTCATTTGTCAACCATTTAACTTTGTACAAATCCTGATTTGACCGTCAAAACAATTTTCATTTTTAGTTCCTATCATCGTAGGTATACACTACAAACAGCTTCAAATTCCAGCCTTTTAGCATCAGTTAATAGTGGTTACACAATAAAATTAGTAACAAATTATTATTAACGATGTTGTGTCCGAACGGACATTATCCCGTTTCCCGACAAGTGTGGAGGGCACGGCAGTGCCGTGCCCCTACACCTGGCGATATAATGTTGTACCGCATCTGAATAGAACTCCTATATACTGAATTTTGCTAACAACATCTTAATGCGATCGCACTCAGACGTGTTTTTCAACTGAAAAGGTTGATTGAGTTAAACTTTAGCAGTCTTTAGCACAAGCGAAGCCTATTGGATTATGTTTATCATGCAACATATTCAAAATTGACAATTGCTTTATAGATAACTATTTTGCTTTTTATTTACATTTATATTAAAGACTCATCAAAAACATTAATTGAATTATGATATTTCCCTGAACAAAATACTTATGTCTATTCAATCTATAAATGTGTTCATGTAATGATTACTTAACAGCCAACAAATTGATACTGTTATTTTTAGTTAAGTAAGTCGGCGCTTAAATGTAGGGTGCGTTATGCCGTAGGCTAACGTACCATCAACAATCCAAGGTACGTTGGGCGGCGCTATATACTAAAAGAATTCTTGTTATTTATACATTTTGGGAGTTGTGAATTATACTAAAATGCCAAATTGTAGGCAAAATAGATATCAACAATAATCTAGTTCTTTATAAAAAAAGTTTAAAGTAATCATTTAGTTTATATAAAGTATGTTAGTCTTTTTATTAATTCAACGCTTAAAAGTTGTGAGGTCAATTAGTTATTTAATTAAGATTTTGAAGGTAAAAATAACTAAATATAACTGCTTGGTAATCACCTTGCGAACGTTTAATTAGTTTTTTACATTGCATAAATTTGGATTAAAGGTGATGTTTTCTGTAACGAACTTGTCAACTTTCCTGGGTCGAATCCCCTAAAATGTATTATCCTGGACGTTGAAACTGGCTATGACATTTATCAAGACACAGAACGTTGTCATTAATACCAGCTACCTTGTTGCGGTTAGGCTTGATAATGAAACTATTGCGGACGAAAAAAACGTTTCTGTTCTCTTAGCTACTCTTCAATTTCTACTGTTCAGCAGGATACCATTGTTCAAAATATTAACCATCACCGGAATTCTGGATTTTGGATTATTTTTTGGATTGATGTCTGACTTGTTTCGGGTGTAAAAAATCTCAAATTTTAAATCTAAAATCCAAAATCTAAAATCCAAAATTGGTTGATTGCCACAATTTCAAGAATCAAGCGTTGCATAACATTTTTACACGATCGCTGTGTGCCAAAATTGCCTGTAAATCTAAGGCTTTATTAGGGCAGTATGTGTCGTGTGGTGTTGATTGGAAGAAAAGCATTTAGCGCAGATAAGGTAGCTAAGTGCTGACTAGAAAAGAGATTTTGATTAATTTAGTAGGCAACAGAAATTACTGTATCTACGCAATCCACAGTACTCACTATGCCCTATGTCTGCTCATTCAATTGATACTGCCTTAGCAGAGTTAGAAAGCCTGATTAACAATTGTGAAAAGGCTGTGATTAGGTCTATAGAGGAAAAAAACATGAGTTCAGAAAAACCAGCGTCAATTCACAAAATTAACAGACAATTACAACACAATCCTATAGCGATTGTTGGGATGGCTTCTCTATTACCTCAAGCCAGAAATTTACGGGAATACTGGCAAAATATAGTAAACAAAATTGACTGTATTACTGATGTTCCCTCCACTCACTGGAGTGTCGAAGATTATTACGATCCAAATCCCAGAACTCCTGAAGATAAAACTTACTGTAAAAGAGGTGGATTTATTCCAGAGGTGGATTTTAACCCGATGGAATTCGGCATTCCCCCCAGCATTTTAGAAGTTACAGATGTATCGCAACTATTAAGTTTAGTGGTTGCAAAAGAAGCGATGGAAGATGCTGGCTATGGCGAACAACGGGAATTCAACCGCGAAATGGTTGGGGTAATTTTAGGCGTAGCTATGGCTAAGCAGTTAGGAATGCCACTTTCTGCTAGGTTGGAATATCCAATTTGGGAAAAAGCTCTAAAAAGCAGTGGTTTATCTGACGAAGATACACAAAAAATTGTTGAGAAAATCAAAAGTGCCTATGTGAAATGGGACGAAAACGCCTTCCCCGGAATGTTAGCTAATGTAGTCGCGGGTAGAATTGCCAATCGTCTCAACTTTGGCGGGATGAATTGTGTAGTTGATGCTGCTTGTGCTAGTTCCTTCGGTGCTTTAAAAATGGCAATTAGCGAACTAGTCGAACATCGTTCTGACATGATGTTGACTGGTGGTGTTGACACCGATAACACCATCATGGCTTACATCTCCTTCAGCAAAACACCAGCCGTTTCTCCCAGTGAGAATGTCAAACCTTTCGATGCTAAATCTGATGGGATGATGCTGGGTGAAGGTATCTGCATGATTGTCCTCAAACGTCTGGAAGATGCAGAACGGGACAACGATAAAATCTACGCCGTCATCAAAGGTATTGGTACCTCCAGCGATGGACGCTACAAGAGTATTTATGCTCCCCGCAAAGAAGGCCAAGTCAAAGCCCTAGAACGTGCTTACGAAGATGCAGGGTTTTCTCCCGCTACCGTTGGTTTGATGGAAGCACATGGCACCGGTACAATGGCTGGAGACCCGACGGAATTCGGTTCTTTACATGACTTCTTTGCTTTGCATGACTCGAAAAAGCAGCATATCGCTTTGGGTAGTGTGAAATCCCAAATCGGACACACCAAAGCGGCTGCGGGTGCGGCGAGTTTGGTGAAAACAGCTTTGGCGCTACATCACAAAGTATTACCGCCGACAATTAACATTACTGAACCGAACCCCAAACTTAATATTAAAAATTCCGCCTTTTATTTGAATACCGAAACCAGACCTTGGATTCGTGCTGAAGGCGAAGCACCAAGACGCGCAGGTGTCAGTTCCTTTGGCTTTGGCGGCACCAACTACCACGTTGTTTTAGAAGAATATCAAGCCGACCAAAACCACGGCTACCGCTTACACAGTGGGGCTAATGAAGTGTTGGTGTTTGCTGCTACTCCGTCCCAATTGCTGGCTAAATCCGAAGATATTTTAGCGAAATTGCAATCGCCAGAAGCAGTAACACACTACGCAAAATTAGTCAATGAGTGCAAATCACTAGAAATTCCCCTCTCTGCTGCCAGATTTGGATTTGTGGCACAGAACCTGGAAGAAGCTTGCAAGTTACTGCAAGTTAGCATCAACTTGCTGAAAAACAAAGGCTCAGCAACATCTTGGGAACATCCCCAAGGAATTTATTACCGCGCTTCTGGTGTGGAGTTGGGTGGTAAAGTTGTCGCCTTATTTTCCGGCCAAGGTTCCCAATACTTGGAAATGGGACGGGAACTAGTAATGAATTTCCCGATGATGCAGCGTTTGCATGGCTATATGGATAGCTTGTTGCTCAAAGATAACTTGCAGCCGCTTTCGGAAATCGTTTTTCCCCATCCTGTGTTTGAAGAGGCAGAAAAAAATGTCCAAATTGCCGCCTTACAACGCACAGAATACGCTCAGCCAGCCATCGGGGTGTTGAGTGCAGGGATGTACACCATATTGCAACAAGCTGGATTTAGGTCAGATTTTGTTGCTGGACATAGCTTTGGAGAAATCACAGCGTTGTGGGCTGCGGGAGTCTTGAGTACCGAAGATTACTTGTTTTTGGTGAAAGCTAGGGGTCAAGCAATGGCGGCACCCGAAGACCCAGACCATGACGCAGGTAGTATGCTGGCTGTCAAAGAAGATATCAGCAAAGTTGAAGCAGTACTGAGACATTTTCCCCAAGTTGCGATCGCCAATCAAAATTCTCCCAGTCAATTTGTCTTAGCTGGCCCCACCGCAGAAATCGCCAAAGTCCGTCAGGCTTTACAGGACAAAGGATATACGGCTGTATTGTTACCCGTATCAGCAGCATTCCATACACCGCTGATTGCCTTTGCTCAAAAATCCTTTGCGATCGCTACCAAGTCCGTCCAATTCCAAAATCCCAAAATCCCAGTTTACAGCAACGTCACCAGCAAGCAGTATCCCAAAGAACCCCAAGCAATTCAAAAAATCCTTGAAACGCACCTTTCTAATTCTGTGCTGTTTAAGCAGGAAATTGAAAACATCTATGCAGCCGGTGGTACATGCTTTGTGGAATTTGGACCAAGGAGAATTCTCACCAACTTGGTAAAAGAAATTCTTGGCGATCGCCCGCATCTTACCGTATCTTTGAACCCTAGTACTCAGAAGAATAGCGATCGCTCCTTGCGGGAAGCAGTTGTGCAGTTGCGGGTAATCGGTATGGCTTTGAGTAACCTCGACCCCTACCAAGTTCCCCAAACCATACCTGCAATTGAGCAGAAGAAGGCTTTAAATGTACGTCTAAACGGCATCAACTACAGATCCGAAAAAACGAAAAACGCCTTCGCCCAAGCTTTACAAAACGGGCACAAAGTTACATTACCTACTGTTTTATCTGAGAATTCAGTGAAACCAAATCAGCCCATCCCCTCTGAAACTGTGGCTCCAATTCTCGCAGTCACAGAGACAAACGGGCATAAAAAAACACCCCTATCAATGAACGGTGTGACACCTCATATCGCCACCCAAGCAGAGCAACAAATGAATCCTGTGACCCTTTTAAGTCAACCAGCCCAGGAATCTAAGATGCAACCAACACCAGAAAAACTTGCAAATTACCAACAACTTTTAGAAAGTTTAGAATACCTTCTGACACAGTTTCAGCAAAATCAAGCCGAGAATTTACAAGTTCACGGAAGTTATCTCAACCATCAAATGGAATACGCCAAAGCGTTTTTCCAACTGATGCAACAACAAAATTCCCTGTTGAGTGAAAGCAAATCCACCGCTGAAACCACCAAGTTAAAGCTAGTTGTCATGGAAAGCTTAGAGCGCAGCATGATGCAGTTTCACTCCCAACAAGGTGAAACTCTACGCATCCATGAGCAATATCTCCAAGAGCAACTGGAATATACCAAAAACTTTTTCCAACTCATACAGCAAGAGTATGCTCAAATCATCTCAGATGACGGAGCGGCTCTACTGAGTGAGAAACTCAGCAACGGCGTAGGACATCATTTCATCCCCTTCACCACAGAAACCACTGTCACCGAAGAGGCATCAGTACCCCTGGCTACCAAGATAGTAGAAGCTTTACCTTCACCTGTAACTGAGCCAGTAGCGAAAAACAACTCAACAGTCATCCAAGCACCCCTCCCCGCTCCCAAGGTAGTTGAGCCTGTAATCGAAACCCCTGTACTTCCCCAAATAGTACAGCCTGTAGTTGAAACTCCTGTACAGACGCGATTAATCGCGTCTGTACCTACTCCCCAAATAGTAGAACCTGTAGTCGAAACTCCCCCACTCCCCAGTCCCCAATCCCCAATCCCCAGCGCAACCATCGATATTGTCGATCTGGATAAAAACCTCCTAGCCATCACCAGCGACAAGACGGGCTACCCAGTGGAAATGCTGGAAATGGATATGGACATGGAAGCAGACTTGGGGATTGACTCTATCAAACGAGTGGAAATCTTGGGGGCGCTACAGGAAATGTACCCCAACTTACCCAAGCCCAATTTAGAAGAACTGGCAGAAAAACGCACCATCGGTCAAGTTGTAGAATATCTGCAATCCCATGCTTCTAAAAGTGTTTCTGTGGAAATTGCAATTCATGAAGTACAACAAGCAGTAGAGACTCCAACAGAAGTTATCCCGGAAGTGAGCGTAGTTGTTGCATTCACCCCAGAACCAGAACCCGCAGCAACTAATGAATTTTCAAACTTGGGTGAAACTCTACTAGCCATCACCAGCGATAAAACCGGCTACCCAGTAGAGATGCTGGAACTAGAAATGGACATGGAAGCCGACTTGGGGATTGACTCGATTAAACGGGTAGAAATCTTAGGGGCGATGCAGGAAATGTACCCCAACTTACCCAAACCGAATATCGAGGAACTGGGAGAACTCCGCACCATCGGTCAAATAGTTGATTACCTACAGCAGCTAGCTGGAGGTGAAAAAAAAAAGTCTGAATCTGAGTTTGTCCAACAGCCGCCGGAATTAGAGCATAATATCCAGCGCCGTCCCGCCAAACTCAGAACCTTAGCCCAGCCAGATTATTTGGATTTCACATTACCAGAGGGACACATCAGTTTAATTACCGATGATGGTTCCCTCACTACTTACAAATTAACTGAATCCTTAATCGCCCAAGGCTGGAAAGTAGTAGTTATCAGTTTTCCCCAATCGTTGATTCCCCAGCAATCGCCCTTACCCGCAGGAGTAACCCGCGTCACCTTAGCAAACTTGAGTGAAGAACATCTCCAACAACAACTACAAGTGATCGCCACTCACTGCGGTAAGGTTGGGGCTTTCATCCATCTACATCCTCTTTTTGTAGCAAATAACACCGGAACAATTCCCTACATCGAACAGGAAAAGGCGATCGTCAAGCATGTATTTTTGATGGCGAAACACCTCAAACCCTCTCTAAACGAAGCCGCACAACATGGACGTAGTTGTTTCTGCACAGTAGCTCATCTCGATGGTGCCTTCGGTTTAGATTACAAAGTTAATTTTGGGGCGATCGCTGCTGGTTTATTTGGACTAACCAAAACTCTCAGATGGGAATGGCCAAAAGTGTTTACACGGGCGATCGACCTCAGTCCCAGACTTGACGCTAAACAGTCAGTAAATCACATCATAGCCGAACTTCACGACCCCAATCTTTATATCGGTGAAGTTGCCTACGGCTCACAAGGACGAGTCACCTTAATTGCTGACTAACAAACTCTTTCTTTGCGCCTTTGCGCCTTTGCGTGAGGCCAAGAAATATTTATGTTAGAAGTCGGCGTTGCTGATTACAAGTATGAATTTAGTCTCACGCAAAGTCGCAAAGGCGCAAAGATAAGAAGGATTTTGTTCATACTTTAATTCAGCAACGTCAAAAAAGCAAATTTATGCAGTTTTTTAAGAGGATTTATGACCCAAACAGCCCAGCTTAGTGCATCATCTGTTTTTGTCGTCAGCGGCGGTGCAAAAGGGATTACGGCTGAGTGTACTATCAAATTAGCACAGCAGCAACCCTGCAAATTTATTCTTCTCGGTCGTTCTGAATTATTAGAAACTGAGCCTGATTTTGCTCAAGATTGCGAAGAATCAGCCTTGAAAAAACGCATCATGGAAAATCTTCTTGCTCAAGGAGAGAAACCCACACCCATGAATGTGCAAAAAATATATAACAAAATTACCTCCAGCCGCGAAATTAAAAATACTATCGCCGCAATTCAAAAAACAGGAGCGAAAGCCGAATATATTAGTGTTGATGTTACAAACAAACAGGCTTTACAAGAAAAATTGGCTAAAATTGGGTCAATTACAGGCATTATACATGGTGCTGGCAACTTAGCCGATAAATTAATTGAAAAGAAAACAGAAGAGGATTTTGAAAAAGTTTATGCTGCCAAAGTTCAAGGATTAGAAAACCTGCTTAATTGTGTCAATGCTAATGAACTTCAGCATTTAGTTTTGTTTTCTTCTGTCACGGGATTCTATGGAAATATTGGTCAATCTGATTACGCGATCGCTAATGAAATCCTGAATAAATCAGCCCATATTTTCAAGCAACAATATCCCTCATGTCATGTAGTGGCAATTAATTGGGGAGCTTGGGATAGTGGCATGGTATCACCAGAACTGAAAAAGGCTTTTGTGGAACGAGGAATTGAAGTGATTCCTGTAGAAGCCGGCACACAAATGTTAGTCAATGAATTGCATCCCGCTTATCAAGAAAATACACAAGTTGTCATTGGTAGCCCACTCGTTCCACTGGCTACAGAGCTAGATTCAGAACTACGAACCTATAGTATCCGTCGCCAAATGACATTGGAGGCTAATCCATTTTTACACGATCATACTATTGCTGGTTCTCCAGTTTTGCCTGCGACTTGTGCCATGACTTGGATTATCAATGCTTGCGAACAATTATATCCAGGTTATAAGTTGTTTTATTACCAAGATTTCAAAGTTTTAAAGGGGATTACTTTCAATGAAAGCTTGGCCAAAGAACACATTTTAGACATAGAAGAAATTTCAAAAGTTAACCATGAAAAAATCGAATTGAAAGCAAAAATCTGGAGTAAAAACCCAGAAGGTAAAATCCATTACCATTTTAGCGCTCAACTGAATCTCCAGCGAGAAATCCCAATTGCACCCACCTATGAATCTCTCAATCTCGAACCAGATAATATCATCACCGCCACAGGAAAAGCTTTTTATCAAAATGGCGGAACCACATTATTTCATGGCCCAGCTTTTCAAGAAATCAAAAGAGTTTTAAACATCACTCCTGAAAAAATCACCACAGAATGTCTCTGGCCAGAACTCAGCCCACAGCAACAAGGACAATTCCCCGTCCAATGGGTGAATCCTTATACAACTGACTTGAGTATGCACGCCTTATGGGTTTGGACACAACACTTTCATCAAGAAGGTTGTTTACCTGGAAAAGTAGAAAAATTTGAACAATTTGCAGCCATACCACATAACGAAACTTTTTACGTTTCTTGTGAAGTAAAAGCTAAAACACCAAGTAGTGCGATCGCCAACTTCATCATACATGATCGCCACGGAAAAATCTATTCTCAAATGCTCAATGCCCACGCCATTATTTGGTCAATGAAACTACTCAGAAGCTAATAATCTCTCACTCCTTCTCTCTGCGCCTCTGCGTGAGGTATTTCTTTACCAGCCACATCATTCAAGTTTGGGGAACAGCGTAAATCCTGCCTTTTAAATATCTCTTGCCTAATACCCAAACTCGGAGCATATCAGCAGTGGAAAAAATAGCCATCATCGGATTATCATGCCTATTCCCAGATGCAAAAACCCCCGAAGAATTCTGGAATAACATCGTTAATCAAAAAGATTCCACATCCTCTGCAACAATCGAAGAAATCGGAGTAGATCCGACAATCTTTCACAATCCAGTCAAAGGTACACCAGACAAAACCTATTCCCTCAAAGGTGGGTACATCCGCAACTTTCACTTCGATCCTAGTGAATACAATCTGCCATCAGAATTTCTTACTAGCTTAGATAATACCTTCAAATGGTCATTGTATGCAGCTAAGCAAGCAATTTTGCATAGTGGTTATTGGGGTAATCAAACTGTCCTTTCAAAATGCGGTGTCATCTTAGGTAATTTGTCATTCCCAACAAAATTATCTAATGAATTATTCTCTCCAATTTACCAAAAAGCTATTACCCCTGCTCTCAGAGAACTTTTGCAAGATGAAGACCTTGATTTAGCTCCTTTAGGAACAGCAACTAAAGCGTCTTTATACAATGCTCTGATATCTGGCTTACCAGCATCTATTATTGCCCAAGCTCTATCTTTATCCCAGATTAATTTATGTCTGGATGCTGCTTGTTCGTCATCATTTTATGCTATTAAACTAGCATCTCATTACTTATGGTCACACAAAGCTGATGTTATGTTAGCTGGAGCCATCAGTTGTGCAGATTCGCTATTTGTGCGGATGTTATTTTCTGGTGTTCAAGGATATCCAGAAAACGGCATCAGTCGCCCCTTAGATAAGTCCTCTAGAGGATTAATTCCCGCCGATGGTGTAGGGATGGTGATGCTGAAAAGATATTCAGATGCCATCAGAGATGGCGATCATATTCTCGCTACCATCTGCGGCAATGGACTTTCAAATGATGGCAAAGGTAAACATTTACTCAGTCCGAATCCCAAGGGACAAACCTTAGCTTTTGAACGAGCCTACAATGAGGCAAAAATTAATCCCAAAACCATCGATTATTTAGAGTGTCACGCCACCGGCACATTACTGGGAGATACAACCGAATTCAACTCCATCGAAACATTTTTTGGTCAAAATCAAGCTGCACCTCTGGTAGGTTCTGCGAAAGCAAATACCGGTCACTTGCTAACTGCTGCTGGCATGGTTGGGTTGACTAAGGTGATTTTGAGTATGTCGCATGGTGTAATTCCAGCAACCATGAATGTTTCCGAGCCTTTAGCATCAGAAAATAGTACAATTTCCGCCGACAAAATTGTTAGAACAGCTACAGCATGGCCTAATAATAACGCACCAATTAAACGGGCAGCTATCAGCGCTTTTGGTTTTGGCGGTACTAATTCTCATCTGATTTTAGAACAAGGAAATACAACACAATCAGTTGAATCAACTCCACCTGTTCCACCTGCCAAAATCGCTATTGTCGGCATGGATGCCTTTTTTGGTAACTGTAATGGATTAGATGCTTTTGAACGCAGTATTTATGGTGGAACCCAGCACTTTACTTCTCTACCGCCTCAAAGATGGCACGGTATAGAAAATCAAGAAAACGTCCTGAAAGAGTACGGTTTAGCAGATGGTAAAGCACCGGTAGGGGCATATATCAAAGATTTTGAAATCGATACTTTATCGTGCAAAATCCCACCGAATGAAATAGAAAAATTAAACCCACAACAATTATTACTCCTCAAGGTTAGCGATCGCGCCGCCAAAGATGCGAAACTACAGGAGGGCGGCAATGTGGCAGTTATTGTTGCTGCTGAGACAGAATTCTCTGTACATCAGCTACAGCAAAGATGGAATTTGTCTTGGCAGGTTAAGGACGGCTTACTCAACCAAGGAATTTCTTTGCCTGACGAACAACTGACGCAACTGGAAACCATCGTCAAAGATAGCATTCACCAACCAGTAGAAATCGGCGAATATGTGAGTCATATCGCCAACATCATGGCGAGTCGAATTTCGGCTTTATGGAATTTCACTGGCCCTGCATTCACCATCAGCGCTGGCGAAAATTCTACCTTCAAGGCGTTGGAAGTTGCCCAAATGCTACTCGCCACTGGAGAAGTAGACGCGGTGGTTGTTGGTGCGGTGGATTTGGCTGGTGGTGTAGAAAACGTCTTGTTCCGCAACCAATTTGCACCAATTAATACGGGTGTCAATACCTTGAGTTTTGACCAACAAGCTAACGGCTGGACAGTTGGCGAAGGTGCCGGTGCAATTGTCCTCAAACGCTACGAAGCTGCTAAGGAAGACAACGAACGCATCTATGCAGTTATTGATGCCATGAGTTTCGCCCAAGGTAATTCTACTTTCAGTAACGCTGTGGTCAAACCTGATGCTTCAGCTATCAGTAATGTCTGCAAACAAGCCTTCCAGATGGCAGATATTCAACCCACAGATGTTAACTATGTAGAAGTCTTTGGTAGCGGCGTTCCCCAGGAGGATGAAGCCGAAATCACGGGTTTACTGCAAGCTTATCCGAAAGTGGGCAATGGTTTGCATTGTGCATTGGGCAGCGTCAAAGCCAATATCGGTCACACCTATACAGCATCGGGAATTGCTAGCTTAATCAAAACGGCTTTATGTCTTTATTACAGGTATATTCCTGCCACCCCGAAATGGTCTGGTGTCAAAACACCGCAAGTATGGGAAGGTAGCCCCTTCTATGTGGCAATGGAATCAAGACCTTGGTTTGTCGATAAAGGCGCCACACGCAGAATAGCAGCAATTAATGGCATGGGGATAGATGGCAGTTACGCCCATTTAATCTTATCGGAGGAACCCAGCCAAGAGGAGCGGGACAACAGATATTTGCAGCAAATGCCTTTTCATCTGTTTCCCATAGCAGTTAGCGATCGCTCCACAATACCAGATTTGCTTAACCAACTCCAACAATCCATCGAAGCTAGTTCTGCTTTATCAGCCACCGCCAGTCAAACATTCGCTACCTTTCAACAGCATTCTCATGCAAAATACGTCTTATCAATCATAGGACGTAACAAAAAAGAACTACTCAAAGAAATTGAATCTGCCCGCAAAGGCGTAAATAATGCTTTTGAAAAAGGCACAGATTGGCAAACACCAATAGGAAGTTATTTCACCGCCAAACCATTGGGCAAAACTGGCTCATTAGCTTATGTTTATCCCGCAGCAGTCAATTCTTATATCGGCATTGGTCGCAGTGTCTTTCGTTTATTTCCCAAAGTATTTGAGGACTTAAAAAGTAACAACCTCTACAACCGGGCTGCTGATGTGGAAAAACTGGTCTATCCCAGAAGCTTACCTAAATTGACAACCAGGCAACTAGAAACACTCGAAAAGCAATTGTTAGATGATTCACTGGCAATGTTTGAAAGTGAAATCGCCTTTGCGAGATACATGACGGCAATTTTTCGAGATGATTTTCAAGTCAAGCCGCAATGTGTTTTTGGGTATAGTTTGGGTGAAACTAGTATGATGGTTGCCCAAGGAGTTTGGAGTGATTTTGAGGGCGGAAGTAACACCTTGAATTCATCGCCTTTATTTGGCGATAAATTATCCGGGCCGAAAAATGCTGTGCGGGAATATTGGGCATTAAGAGATTCACCAAACAACAATTTTTGGAATACTTATGTTCTCATGGCGACTCCCTCCCAAGTTAGAGAATGCCTGAAACATGAGAATCGTGTCTACTTAACTCAAATCAACACACCCGAAGAAGTATTAATTGCTGGTGAAGATGCAGCCTGTAAGCGAGTAATTCAAACTTTAGGTTGCAACGCTTTCCCCGCTCCCTTCGACCATGTGATACATTGTGAAGCAATGCGATCGCAGTACGAAGAAATCAAGAAAGTAAACACCTTACCATCCCAAAATCTTCCCGGTATTGTTTTTTATTCAGCCGCCGATTATCAACCAATTGCCCTTGAAAGTGATGTCATTGCTCACAACATCGCTAAAGGATTGTGTCAAGAACTTGATTTTCCGCAATTAGTTAACCGCATTTACGACGATGGAGTGCGAATCTTTCTAGAAGCAGGTGCCGGTAGTGTTTGTTCGCGGTGGATTGATAAAATTCTCGGCAACAAAGAATACATCACAGTATCTCTAAATCGTAGAGGGATGGATGACCATGCTGCAATGGTCAAAGCATTAGCAAAACTACTCAGTCATCAAGTGAACGTAGATTTATCACCACTGTACAGCAAATACCAAGAAACTAGTAATCAAAGTAAAGCCACTTTGAGAACAGTTACCTTGGGTGGTAAAGTAATTGCTGCTACAATATTGAGTGAGGAAAATCGTAAACTTGTTAAAGATTTTGCCGGGGATCTTAGGAGCGAACGCTTTAAAAAACAGCATCAACATATACCTAATATCCCAGAATCTGAAATCATAGATTATCTTAACACTTCCAACGAGATAATCCAAACAGAAAGTTCTTCCCATAACATTTCGTCATTCTCCACTCAACCAGAAGAACTTCATCTGAAAAATATCATTGATAACGGTTTTGAACCGAGAGAACAATTACAATCTTCTGAGTCAACCGCAATTGAGCAGACAATCACTCGAAAGTTTCGTAAAATCATCCACATGTCTGATTTAAATAAGTCTCAGTATCAAAAACTCAACGCTAACAACTCCAAGATAACTAAAGCACATACAGCTTTTCTGCAAGCTAGACAAGAGTTTAGCAAGCAAATGAGTGAAATCATCCAACTGCAATTAGCTTGCGCCCAAAACTTACTCGACGAAGAATCCTAACAGGAGCCTACATACTTTAAGTATCAATACTAGTCTGTCAACTTAGTTTTGTGAGATAAATAAACGAACCACAAAGGGCGCAAAGAGCGCAAAGAAAGAGAGAAAGAAGAGAATCAAAATTTATTTATCTCTCAATACAGTTCAGTTAAGCCTTTCTTCTCTTTGTGTCCTTTGCGTTCTTCTCTACGAGACGCTACGCGAATGCGGTTCGTTCAAAAAATTGACTTTGACCAAAAGTTTTAGCCTTAACTGAACCGTATTTATTTATCTCTAAAAATCACCTTGACAGACTAGTACCGTTCGCTGGGGGAAAACTTCAAGGATAAAAGAAAAATTTTCTTTCACCTTCTTGTTTCCTCTTCCTCTTCTTTTATAACGCTTATAATTTGAGGGACAACTGCTGTGACAACCGTAGATACGGTACTAAGTAAACACGATAACGGTCTGAACTTCTCCCCTTGGTTCCATAACCAAAACCAAGTTTGGAAAGGTTCATTAGAATCTATATCTTTTGAGCAAGAAACCATCAAAAATAAATTGATGGTATTAGATAAACCTTGCTACGTCGTGAAAGTTGCTGGAAAAATCGGTGTCACAAACGAGGGGTATTTGTCCCCAACTGATAATACTACAACAACACAAATAGAACTGTTGACATTTGCGCCGCCAGTCAGAATTCAACAGTTAGGAGATCCTAATTTCCTCTCCTTTCATGGAGTAAAATATGCCTATACTACTGGTGCAATGGCTGGTGGTATCGCTTCCGAAGAAATGGTCATTGCACTGGGAAAAGCGCAAATCTTGAGTTCCTTTGGCGCAGGTGGTTTAAGTCCAGACCGTTTAGAAGCAGCCATTAAAAAAATTCAACAAGCCTTACCCCAAGGACCTTACGCATTTAATTTAATTCACAGTCCCAGCGAACCTGCAATTGAACGCCGTGCTGTAGATTTATATCTGAAATATCAGGTAAAAACAGTAGAAGCATCTGCATTTCTTGATTTGACTCCCAACATTGTCTACTATCGTGTAGCTGGCTTGGGATTAAATAACGCCAATCAAATTGAAATCAGAAATAAAGTCATTGCTAAAATTTCTCGGCGAGAAGTTGCAACTAAATTCATGCAACCAGCACCACCTAGAATTCTCAAAGAACTTCTAGAACAAGGGTTAATTACTGAGTTGCAAGCCACTCTCGCGGCTAAAGTTCCAATGGCTGATGATATTACCGTCGAAGCTGATTCTGGTGGTCATACAGATAACCGTCCCTTGGTTTGTTTGCTACCTTCTATTGTTGCTTTGCGGGACGAAATTCAAGCCCAAAATCATTACCAAATACCCATTCGAGTCGGAGTAGCGGGTGGAATTGGGACACCAGAATCAGCATTAGCTGGTTTCATGATGGGTGCTGCTTATGTGGTAACTGGTTCTATTAATCAGTCATGTGTTGAATCTGGGGCTTGCGAACATACCAAAAAATTACTAGCCCAAGCAGAAATGGCTGATATGATAATGGCGCCAGCCGCAGATATGTTTGAAATGGGAGTCAAATTGCAAGTTCTCAAACGGGGTACAATGTTCCCCATGCGAGCGCAAAAATTATTTGAACTCTATCGCGCTTATAACTCAATTGAAGACATCCCTATCGCTGAAAGAGAGAAATTAGAAAAACAAGTTTTTCGCAAAACTCTTGCTGAAGTTTGGGAAGGAACAGCGGCTTATTTGTCCCAAAGAAATCCCGAAAAATTGGGCAAAGCCGTCAATAATCCGAAGCTAAAAATGGCGTTGATTTTCCGCTGGTATTTAGGATTATCTTCTCGGTGGTCTAATTCTGGTGAAAAAGGTAGAGAAGTCGATTATCAAATTTGGTGTGGGCCGGCAATGGGTAGCTTCAATGACTGGGTACGAGGTACTTATCTATCTGACCCAAATAATCGCCGGGTAGTTGATGTTGCTGAGCAAATGATGACTGGTGCAGCCTTTTTATATCGCATCCAAAGTTTGAAAATTCAAGGGCTGCAAGTTTCTGATTATTACAGTCAGTATCACCCAGTTCGTTCTACATTAATGGAGATTTAAAAATGACTTTAAAACAGTCTTTGACCGCAGCAGATATTCAGATCTTTTTGGTATCTAACTTAGCTCAGTTGCTAAGAGTAGAAACTTCTGAAATAGATATCGAAGAAAATTTAGAAAACTATGGTTTAGATTCTGCCCAGGCAATGATTCTAGTAGGGAAATTAGAAAAATTGCTAGGATTTCAACCATCTCCCCTACTGTTATGGCATTACCCAAGTATTGCAGCACTTTCACAGCGTTTAGCTGAAGAAGTGCAAGAAGATTCAGGGATTCAAGATACAAAGGTGGCATCTTCTAACGCTAATACTGCCCCCGTGTTTTTAGATTTAGGTGCCGAGGCTGTTCTCGACCCCACCATTCATCCCGGTGCTGCTTCTAATCCACCTGTAGGTGAACCTAAAAACATCTTTTTAACTGGAGGAACAGGCTTTTTAGGAGCTTTTGTCATCCGGGAATTACTACAAGAAACCAACGCGGATATCTATTGTTTAGTCCGTGCTGATAATGCTGAAGCCGGTAAGACTAAACTGCAAAATAATCTCCAACAATATGCAATTTGGCAGGAAGAGTTTAACTCTAGAATTATTCCTGTTGTCGGCGATTTATCTCTGCCATTATTAGGTCTTGGCTTAGAACAGTTTCAAGTCTTAGCTGCCAAAATTGATAGTATCTATCATAGCGGTGCTTTGCTGAATTATGTTTATCCCTACTCGGCATTGAAGGCTGCTAATGTTCTGGGAACTCAAGAAGTTTTAAGATTAGCATGTCAAGTTAAAGTCAAGCCTGTACATTACGTTTCTAGTGTTGCTGTTTTTGAATCACCTGCTTATGCTGGTCAGGTTGTCAAAGAACAGGATGAATTTAGTCATTGGGAAGGTATTTATCTTGGTTACTCTCAAACAAAATGGGTAGCTGAAAAGTTAGTTAAAATCGCCCGTGACCGAGGACTTCCTGTAACTATCTATCGCCCACCTCTGATTTCTGGAGATAGCAAAACAGGCATTTGTAACACACATGATTTTATCAATTTGATGGCCAAAGGTTGTCTACAAATGGGAAGTTTTCCCGATGTAGAATATATGTTAGATATGTCTCCGGTAGACTATGTGAGTAAAGCCATTGTCTATCTATCACGCCAAAAAGAATCCATAGGTAAGGCTTTCCATCTACAACATCCCCAACCTGCGCCTTTGAAAATCTTAGTTGACTGGATACGTTCTTTTGGCTATTCAGTTGAGATGATTCCCTACGAAAAATGGCAATCAGAGTTAGTCAATAATGTGTCTTCTGTAGACAATCCTTTATACACTCTGCGACCCTTTTTACTGGAACGCTGGTCTGATGAACAACTGACTATTCCTGATTTATACTTGCAAGCTAGAAGACCCCATATTAGCTGCCAAGATACCCTCCATGCACTAGCAGGAAATTCTATTGTTTGTCCGACCATTGACTCTCAATTGTTTATGACTTATACTGCCTATTTGATTCAAACTGGTTTCTTGAATATCGCTTAAACAGCGGAATTTTAGATTTTGGATTTTGGATTTTGGATTTAATATTCAAAATCCAAAATTTAAAAATGTATGATAAGAAGCGATTTTATACTTTGAAGCTTGATGAATAGACTTCTTACATAAATATTTTTATCTCACGCAGAGGCGCAGAGACGCAGAGAAGAGAACGCGAAGAAGGACTTTTGTAATAAGTGTAATAAGTATGAAATATTACCATTTCAAAACTCTATCTTTTTATGGGTAGAGTTTTCGCTCATTTTGTTAGCCCAGGGGGGCGTAGGCAATTCTGAATTCTGACTCCTGTTTACAAATGTAAATTTTAAAATTCACCTCTTGACAAAAAAAACAGTCTACAATGGTTATTGTAGATTACCAAATTTTGAATTTAGCCACTTTTACAACTAATAAACATAGTTGTATGTAGAGGGATATCTTTTGATTTTCCCTTATGCATTAACGCTTCATTCCTAATTCACAACCAAATTACAAATTATTTTGACTCAAGACGTTTATCGTAGATTGAGATATTACGCATACTTAATTGTAGAACAATAACTACTGTCAATGCAAAGCAGTTTCATTCAGTTGAATTCACCAACATTCTTACATGAACACAACACATCAAGCACAGAGCAAAAAAACTGCTCTTATTACTGGAGCGGCAAGTGGAATTGGTTACGAATTAGCGTGTATTTTTGCTGCTGATGATTACAATCTTGTCTTGGTAGATAAAAATGGGCTAAAGCTAGGAGAAATTGCAGATAAATTTCAGTCGAAATTCGGAAATTTCGTCAAAGGTATTGTTAAAGATTTATCGATATCAACTTCTCCAGAAGAAATTTTCACAGAATTGCAACAAGCCAATATTAAGGTTGATGTATTGGTAAATAATGCTGGATTTGGTATTTATGGATTATTTCAGGAAACCAATCTAGCTGCTGAGTTGGAAATGCTACAGGTAAATTTGGTGTGTCTCACCCATTTAACTAAGCTATTTCTCCAGGATATGGTTAAGCAAGGTGAAGGAAAAATATTAAACGTCGCCTCGGCTGCTGCTTTTCAACCAGGGCCTTTGATGGCGGTTTATTTTGCGACTAAGGCTTATATCTTATCGTTTTCAGAAGCGATCGCCAATGAATTAGAAGGTACAGGCGTCACTGTGACAGTTCTTTGCCCAGGTTCCACAGAATCAGCCTTTCATCAAAGAACCGGAATGGCAGACTCTAAGCTGCTCAAGGGTAAGAGAATGATGGACGCACAAACAGTAGCCGAAATCGGTTATCGCGCCCTAATGAGAGGCAAAACCATTGTCATTCCTGGTTTGATGAATAAACTACTAGCAAAAAGCGTCAGATTTGTACCTAGAAGAATCGTGACGAAAATTGTCAGAAATATGCAGGAAGAAAAGTAGGGGGGATGGGGAGATGGGGAGATGGGGAGACGCTCTGACGCGGAGATTAATGCCCAATGCCCATTAATACTGCCAACATTTTAAGTTGCAGCCAAAATTCGCTACAGCAACAGCAGCAACATAATTATTGGCAGGTACTAATTCAAAAAGACTCCAGTCTTCTGACATCTGTAACTTGGCTGGTTCTGTGGGAGTGAGGAACACTTCAACTTCCTCTAGCTGGGATATTCCGTCTCCAGTTGCTTTTAAATAAGCTTCCTTGCAAGTCCAGTAACGGAAAAATACCTCTTGCTGTTGGTTTGAAGGGAGCGATCGCAACATTTCATATTCTCTCGTTAAAAAGAACCGTTTGGCAAGAGCTTCTAAATCTGAAACCGGACGAATATATTCTAAATCTACACCAATTTCGCGCTGACAATTCACTGCACACAAACCTAATTCTTGGGAATGAGATAAGTTAAACTCTAGCCCACTCTCAGCAAATGTCTCTGCTAATACTGGTTTGCCACGCTGTTGATAATTAAACTGAACTTCTGATGGCTTAATACCCAAATAACGACCTAATATACTTCGCAGAATACCACGCCCAGCGATGAAACGCTGCCGATGTTCCTGAAAATAAAATCGTTCCGCACGAGCAATTTCATCACTAGAAAGGGTTGTTCTCAAATGTTGCAACTGTGGTTCTGGTTGCTCAAGATTTATGCGCCAGAGATGAATTTCATCCGGTAATAAATTTAAATCTGTCGGTGCAGGTAGCCAGAGATGATTAGGAGGAATCAAGGAAGTTGTACTCTAGTAGTTTGTTTAATTATGACAATTATTAGCAATAATATACTAATACGCTAGACCAAAGCGATCGCTTCGTAGGTTCTCGGCTACGAGCCGTTTGCAGTGTTGCAACTAACCGCGCTCGAAAAATCACGCCTTTGCTATCTTAAATCTTTCCATCCAGCTTTCGTAAATTTGCAAAAATATATATGAACTATTTATTTTTAGCCAAAAATTTCAATCTACTTAAAGATATATTATTACAAACGTGACCTTACAGAAAGTTCAATAAAGGAAAATCATTTTTCAATTTATAGTCGCAAGTAATAGTCAAAAAATTTCTGCTTAAAAAAATAAATATAAAACCTAATGTTTTGCACCCTCAACACGTGCGATCGCGCTCACTATAAAATTAAACCTGTTTTTACTCAAATCTGCCAAAAGAGTTATTAGATGTTAAGTCAGTCTGTAAACACAACTACTGAATACTAAGTTACAGTAGCTGGGATCGCTTATGCTGCTCAATATCATAATTCATTACTCTAAATGTACGTACTTTTTTATTACTCTAGAAGTACGATACTTTACTCAACGTTAAATCCTCTGAAAGAGGAGATGTTAAAACCCTTGACAGAGAATAGCAAATTTTATTTTGGTTAGAACTTAGCTATTACATACTCCAAGGAACTACGAATAATGTCTGCAACTATTTTGACAGAGCCTAAGTTTTGTAATGGTCAGAGAGTAAGTTTTATGGGTGGGGAAGGCATCATCAAAAACTACCGATTTGAGTCAGGTAGCTGGGAATATTTGGTGGAGATGCCTATGGGACTAGAGCCAGAAATGGGTCGGGTCGGTTATGAAACCATGATTTGGCTATGTGAACTAGATATTTATTCACTGGTAAATAATTTTTCTCATAAAGTGTTAAATCTGGAACAAAAAAACCTTGCTAAAGCTTGTTAAAAAGCTATTAGAACTAATTTTTTTTAGAGATAGTGAGGATAAATGATCGCTAATTTTGGATACCTTGCATTTTTTGTGCTGCTACTGACAGCGCTACTATCAGCAATTAAGCAAATGAGCGTTGCTTTGGATGAACTAGATATTGAGCGTTTTACTCTCTGGACAGGTATTGCTTCTGTCATTGCTGGTATACCAAGTATATTGTGGTAATAATTTATTATTGAGCTTCTTGGCAATTTTTGTGTAAATATGGAACTTCAAAAACGAACATACCAGCGCTGACTATTCACTTCTCAATCTTATGCAACTGCTTGTTGAAAAACAGAATGTAGTCACTCTATTTCAAACAATAGGATTACATCCGTCGAGTATTCTAGCAGCGAGAATATCGTCTCGCCTACTATCCTGTTCGCTTTTGCTCCAACCATTGTAAAATCCGATTCCATGCCCACCAAATATCAGGGTCTTTTATTTGTTGTTGGCACTTTTTACTACTCAAATAGCCAACATGACCACCGTATTGAGTGAGTAACAAATCTATTGCCGGATTATTATCGCAAGCAACTTCTAATTCCGGTATGATAGCTGGGTCAAAAAGTGGGTCATCGGCAGCATAAATAATCAAAGTTGGTTTTGAGATTTGCGGCAATATTTTTAAAGCACTACTAGCTTCGTAATATGCCTCTACAGAAGAAAAACCGAGTCGATTAATTACCAATTCATTGTCAAATCCCCAGATGCTATTTGCCTGTTCAATAGCCGCAGCGTCAAAGCTTCCGGGATGTGTATCATGTAGTCGCCACGCCAGTTTTTTTAAATCCCTGGCAATTCCCGCTTCCAAATATCTGCCGAAAGGTTTTGTAACTAGATAAGATAGCGATCGCTCTGAATCCAAACTCGGACAAATTACCATACCACCGCCAATATCGCTATCTTCTAATCCTAAATCTTCATACTCCTTAATTACTTCCCCAGCAATTTTTACCCCCCATAGCGCCAATTGTCCCCCTAAAGAAAACCCTGTAAACCAAAATTTTCCCGGACATCCCATTGCCTTAGCAGCCGCAGCGATGCGAACATAATCTTCCCCTTCGTAAAGACCATCGGAAGTTAGAGTCGGCGACAATTCGGCTGTTTTGCCGTGGGCACGCCAATCAAATAACACCACAGCATATCCTTGGGCGAAAGCTTTACGTCCCAGCACCCTCAAATACCATTGAGTTTCTAACTCTCCCGTAATCCCATAAGTACCAATAATCGTACTATGAGCATTTTCAGGAATGGCAACCAAGCCAAAAATTGGCACACCTTGGGCACCGATAAAGATTTGTTCGTGATAAGAAGGTTCTGGATCTTGAGTTTTAGTTTCCCAATAACGCTTGCCCCACAAAGCGGTGTATACAGTCATCATCACACCGTTTTGTAAAAACCAAGACGGATTGTAGGGGGGAGTATAACACATCATAGACTATAAGATTTCGTTTAATTGAGTCTTGATTTCACCGTCATTTAATCTTAATATTTATGTAAGATTTAAAATCTTTTTTAGAATCGATTCAAAAATCTTTGTATCTATCAAAGGTTGTTATTTATCCTTAATAAGTAGTAATAATTTTTTAAGAATGCCGAGGATTCTTGTCATAGACGATGACCCAGCGATTTCAGAACTAGTTGCCGTCAACTTGGAAATGGCTGGCTACGATGTTAGTCAAGCTGAAGACGGCATCAAAGGTCAAGCGCTGGCTCTCCAGCTACAACCAGACTTGATCATGCTCGATCTGATGCTGCCTAGAGTAGATGGGTTTACAGTTTGCCAACGCCTGCGCCGGGACGATCGCACCGCCGAGATTCCGGTGTTAATGTTGACGGCTTTGAGCCAAACTCAGGACAAGGTGGAAGGCTTTAACGCTGGCGCAGATGACTACCTCACCAAGCCTTTTGAAGTTGAAGAACTGCTAGCGCGAGTGCGGGCACTTTTGCGACGTACCGATCGCATTCCCCAAGCAGCCAAACACAGTGAAATTCTCAACTATGGCTCACTCACCCTCGTTCCCGAAAGATTTGAGGCCATATGGTTCAACGAGACAGTGAAATTGACTCACCTGGAATTTGAGCTACTTCACTGCTTACTGCAACGCCACGGACAAACAGTTTCCCCCAGCGAAATCCTCAGAGAAGTTTGGGGCTACGATCCTGATGACGACATTGAAACAATTCGAGTCCATATTCGTCACCTAAGAACCAAGCTAGAACCAGATCCTCGCCACCCCCGCTACATCAAGACAGTGTATGGTGCTGGATACTGTCTGGAGTTACCGAGTATACCTCCGGCCGCAGAAGGAGCTTCCGCAACATTGGTGGAGTAAAATCACCGCAGCAATTCTGAGTGGTGAGTTATTGGTGGGATTTTCCAAGTGTAGAGACGTTGCATTGCAACGTCTCTTCCTTAGTTCATATAGCGATTTTCATTTGAATGAGGTACGCGGTAGGTTAGCACAGCTGTGCTAACCTATGAATTGTTTGTACTCCATGCAATTGCAAACCCCTATAGTACACGAGTTCGTATCTTATTCAAATGCATACCGCTATAACTTCTCCTAAAGGAGACGCTGCGCGAACGGAGGACACGGAGAATTTTTTTGATAATTAAAATTAAAGGCAACAGGCAACAGGCATAAGCGATCGCCTAGAAAATTTCCCTTACACAACACAATTCCCGATTTTTGTCAATATTACTGATAAGTTCTCACGAGCAAATCCTCTCCCTGACTTATTTTCCGCAATGGTGACTAATGGATAACCTTATAAAGGGAGGGTTAGGGTGGGGTAATTCGAGGACTGGTACTGATTCGATAACTTGTGTGTACTTCTGCTCTAATAGTTGTAATACCAATTCTGTATGAAGATGCGCCAAACTATATGAGCAACGAACCGCAAAGGAGAGGCAGCGCGGTCTTGGGGGTCTCCCCCATGAGCGACTGCCGTCGCAAAGGGCACAAAGAAAGAAAGAAAGAAGAAGCCAAGAAAATTTGGCGCAGCCTCACAAAGAAATGGTATAAGGTTGGCTTTGCAGATAGTTTTGGCTGTTAAGGAATGTTCTGGAAATGGAGTTTTAGACTATTAATTGTATTCCTGGGGTTCTGGTTACTCCTGGATTTGGGTTCCCGCTTGGGAGCAGAAATTTTTTGGTTTCAAGAAGTCGGCTACCTGCAAGTATTTTTAGTCAGGCTAGTGACTCGTGGTACTTTGTGGGTAGTGGTGGCTAGTGTCAGTGCTGCCTATCTTTTAATAAACCTTGCTGTAGCACAACGGCTGAAGTATCCCCGGTCTTTGAAGATTGAGGAAGTTGAACTAGAGAGTGAATTCAAAAACTTTCTCAATTCTGATTATTCCAGACGCGATCGCATTTTGACACCCGAAGCCCAAGGCTTAAAACCATTAAAATTACGCTCGCTGTTACCCCTAGCTTTGATACTGGGCTTGTTGACAGGGTTAATGGTGGTTCACTACGGTCAAATTGCTCTTTCTTACTGGCATTCTCCAATCGATAACACTAGTTTACCGATTCCCGCCCTATTCCGGCCAGAGAGAATCTGGCAACTCTTAAACCAAATTGTCTCTCAAATTTGGTATCTGGGCTTAATTGTGGGGGGAGCGATCGCTATTTTAATTTTTCCAGGATTTTTACTCACAGCGATCGCAGTTGTTTTCAGTGCCATTTTTGGGTTGATACTATTCCAAAACTGGGCAAAGGTACTTCAATATTTCCACCCTACTACTTTCAACAGCACTGAGCCTTTATTTGGTCAGGATATTAGCTTCTACATATTTTCCTTACCATTTTGGGAACTGCTGGAACTCTGGCTGATGGGATTATTTTTGTATGGCTTTATCGCCGTCGCCTTGACTTATCTTTTGTCGGCTGACAGTTTGAGTCAGGGAATTTTCCCTGGTTTTTCCCAAAAGCAGCAACGTCATTTATACGGTATGGGTGGCTTATTCATGCTGCTAGTAGCTTTGAGTTATTGGTTGAGTCGCTATGAACTCGTGTATTCTAGCCGTGGAGTCAGTTATGGTGCTAGCTACACCGATGTCACAGCCCAGTTGCCAGCTTACACCGTTTTGTGTGTCGTGGCTTTTGCCATCGCCTTTTACTTACTTTGGCGAACGTTATTCTGGAAACCAAAATCTCAGTATCGCCGCTTGGTGTTTTACGGATTAGGCGTTTATTTAGTACTGGTTCCAGCAGTTGACATTGTTCTGCCTACTGTGGTGGAAAATTTAATTGTCGAACCCAATGAATTGCAAAGAGAGCAACCTTACATTCAGCGTACCATTGCCTTGACTCGCCAAGCATTCGATTTAGAGGCGATCGATGCCAGAACCTTCAACCCCCAAGGAAGATTAACTGAAGCTGATATTCAAAAAAATAACTTGACAATTCGCAATATCCGCCTTTGGGATGAGCGACCATTGTTAGAAACCAACCGTCAGCTACAACAAATTCGTCCATACTATCGGTTCCCCGATGCTGATATCGATCGCTATACTTTGAAAACAGAGGCAATTTCAGACCAACCATCTGCACCCCAAAACCCATCGGTATCAAAACAGAAATTAATCGAAGCAGCACAACGGCGTCAGGTACTAATTGCGGCACGAGAATTAGACTACCGCGCCGTACCACAGCAGGCTCAAACTTGGGTTAACCGCCATCTCATTTATACCCACGGTTTCGGGTTTACTGTTAGCCCAGTGAATACAGTGGGGGCGGGGGGGCTACCAGAATATTTTGTCAAAGATATTAGCGGTGATAGTAGCGCTCTGGCAACTTCAAGTCAAGGTATTCGTGAAAGTATTCCCATTGGAGAACCCCGAATTTATTACGGTGAAATTACTAATAATTATGTAATGACAGGCACAAAAGTTAGAGAATTGGACTATCCCAGTGGTAGTGACAATGTTTATAACTCCTACGATGGACGGGGTGGCATTAAAATTGATTCAACATGGCGTCGTTGGCTATTTGCCATGTATTTAAAAGATTGGCAGATGGTCTTTACGCGGGACTTTTTGCCAGATAGCAAAGTGCTATTCCGGCGGAATATCAAGCAAAGAATTCAGGCGATCGCACCTTTTTTGCAATTTGACAGCGATCCTTATCTTGTCAGTGCTGAGGCGAATCGTAACAATACCAATTCAGACTACCCAAATGGTAAAAGTTATCTTTACTGGATTGTGGATGCGTATACGACAAGCGATCGCTATCCTTACTCAGACACCGCCAACGACGGTATTAATTATATCCGTAACTCTGTGAAGGTAGTGGTTGATGCCTACCACGGCATCGTTAACTTTTATATTGCCGATCGAGACGATCCGCTGATTGCCACTTGGTCAAGGATATTTCCCAACACCTTCAAACCACTCAGCGCCATGCCGGTTAACCTCCGCAATCATATCCGCTATCCTGAGGACTTGTTTAAAATTCAATCCGAGCGGTTGATGACCTACCACATGACCGACCCCCAAGTATTTTACAATCGGGAAGACCAGTGGCAGATTCCTAACGAAATCTATGGCAGCGAACCCCGTCCTGTAGAGCCGTATTATTTGATTACTAGTCTACCCACCGTACCCTTTGAAGAATTTATTTTATTTCTGCCCTACACTCCCAAACAGCGGACTAATTTAATCGCTTGGTTTGCAGCGCGATCGGATAGCGTGAATTACGGTAAGTTATTGTTATATATCTTTCCGAAAGAAAGACTAATCTACGGCCCAGAGCAAATTGAGGCACGAATTAACCAAGACCCAGTAATTTCCCAGCAAATTTCCTTGTGGAATCGCCAGGGTTCGAGAGCCATTCAAGGAAATTTACTAGTAATTCCCATTGAGCAATCGCTGTTGTACGTCGAGCCAATTTATCTCGAAGCAACACAAAATAGCTTACCAACTTTGGTGCGAGTAGTTGTGGCTTACGAAAACCGGATTGTCATGGCACAAACTTTAGAACAAGCATTACAAGGAATCTTTCAACCAGAAGTCACACCACCAGCTGCAATTATTCGTCCAGTGGAAGAAGGAAGCCCGCCAAGTCAGTAAAAGGGATTGGGGACTGGGAGTATGGAAGGGGTGGGGTGGTAGGGTGGTGGGATGAAATTCTTTCTCCATCTCCCCACCCAATACAGTTCGGTTAAGCCAACAGAAGCGATAAATCCCCGTCTCTACGAAAGATTGATCCCAATACTGTTCAGTTAAGGCTAAAACTTTTAGTCAAAGTCAATTTTTTGAACGTAGACGCTTCGGCTTCCCGCAGGGTACCGCAAAGAACGCAAAGGACACAAAGAGAAGAAAGAAAGGCTTAACTGAAGTGTATTGAGATTGATCCTTGTAGAGACGGCGATTTATCGCGTCTTTGGATCTAGAATTTTCATCAAAAAACTTTAACCCAACCGTATTGTCTCCCCATCTCCCCACCTCCCTCACAAGATCACTGGTTGTACCAAGTTTTCCGCCATTGCTGCATTTGTTTAATTTCTGTATCTTGTGCTTTGATAATTTCTTGGGCTAATTGCTTGATTTCGGGGCGTTTAGATTTATTTAAGGCATCTTGTGCCATTTTTACAGCCCCTTCATGGTGAGGAATCATCGCATTGATAAAGCGCAAATCGAATTTATCATCAGCTGCACCTAAGTCTTGACTCATCATCATCCCTTGCATTTGGTCAGATGACATCTCCATCATGTGACCCATTTGACTGTTATAAGCCATTGGTTTATTTCCTGCGCTGGGATACCAAGCTTGTCGCCACTGCTTCATCTGGGTAATTTCTTGGTTTTGCGATTTGATGATATTGTCTGCTAGTTTTTTAATTTCAGGGCGTTTGGATTTTTGCTGTGCAACATTCGCCATTTCCAAAGCCCCTTGATGGTGCGGTATCATCGCATCGATAAATCGTAAATCAAAGTCAGCATCGGCTGGGCCTAAATCCATTCCCATGCTGTGATTCATGTGGCGATCGCTAGCATTGGTAGCAGTTGCGTTGGGGGTTTGGGTTGGGTTCTGGGAAGCAGCATTGCTACAGCCTGTGAGTAATCCACCCCCTGAAGCGATCGTCACAAAGCTTAACGCTAAAAAACCGTTCCTCAAAGATAGCAGTTGCATAAGTTTCATCCAACAGTTTTCTAATTCTATATTTACTTCTTAACTTTGCAGCCAGAGATGAAATTAGGATGAAATGTCTTAAGAAGAAAGAACTCAGGAGTCAGAATGGCCTACGCCCCGCTGCGCTAAGAGAATTCACTTAAAGATAATTGTAGGTTGGGTTGAACGAAGTGAAACCCAACAAATCCCCGAAAATTTTTGGTTTCGTTCCTCAAACCAACCTACGCAGTTTAATGTTTTGGAAACTAACTGAACTGTATTGGGTTCTAAGTCTCCCACTAATAATTGATTCTGAATTCAGAATTCAGAATTCTGAATTCTTATTTTCAATTCTCAGTCAAAATTGTATAAGCTTCATTAACTAAATGCATTTTTTCTTCTGCTTTTTTTTGCAGTTCTGGCTTACCAACAAATAAATCTGGATGCCATTTTTTGACTAAAGTTCGATAAGCTTGCTTTACGTCAGTTAAAGAAGCATTAGGTTGTAATTCTAAAGTAGTGTAGGCGCGAGTAATTTTATCTTTTTGTCCCTGGTTTTTCGCGAAATTTGGCGCTTTATTGTTTTGAGTTGTATTTTGTTGTTTGCGACTTTGAAAACCAGGCGATCGCATTTCTGCTTTCATTCGCGCTATTTCCTCATCAAGTTCCCAATTATTAAATTTCGCATCCACTTCTCCTGGACGTCCAGAAGCAGAAGTTTTTGGTGGTGGAGAAGCTTGTTGACGAGGAGATTCTACTTTTTTCTGGGTATTTTTAGCAGTATTTTCCTGAGCTTGATGAGAATTTTTAACTTTCTCCGGTTGTGGTGAATATCGATTATTTACAGTTTTGGATTTGGGAATTTCTTGATAAGGTTGATAATTGACAGGAATTTTTACCTTTTTTAACTCTCCTAGCAATTCATTAAAAACATTTTGTAACCGCTGTAAATCTTCGCGTTTTTTAGTAATTTCTAACGGTTCTTGACTTATTTCCAAGTAAATTACTTTTTCGGCTTTCTGCTCATACGCAGTCAAAATTGATAATCCTTGACTGCTAAAACGAGACAAATAATCTTCTGTTGCAGCTATACAAAGTTTTGCAACTTGCTGATGATAAGATTCATTAGCTGATTTTTCTTCTAATTCTTGAATATTCTTATTTAGCAAATAGGAAATACTCCCCACCACAGCAGCACCCACAGGGCCACCCAACAACCAACCAATACCACCACCAACTGCGATGGAACCAGTTGTTTCATTAAAATCATTGTAATTAGTTGGCTTGGGAGGTAATATGATTTGGGGTTCGCTAGGGAAGGCAATCAATAAGTCTTCTGGCCTTTCTGCTTGAAAAAATTCGTAAGCTTGATAAAGCCATTTCACCGTAGCTAATTGTAATTGATTCAGGTCTTTTTTGATAGTGTTTGTTTGCCACGATTTAAAATTATTTTCTGCCAATGCAACTGCGGCATCTGCTTGATATTTTGTCAGCAGTTTGGGTAAAGCTAGCCAATCACGTAATTCACAAATACTACTAGCGAAGCCTTGTTTGATTAAGTTCGCGGCTTTTTCTTTGATTTCAATTTTGGCATTTTGTTTATCAACAAGTGATTTTACTTCATCAGCAGCCGGGTCAATTTTCGCTTTTAATGATTGTTGAATTTGAATAGCGATCGCCTCTACTCTTGGCAAACGTACACTACCACGATTTTGTTGTAAAATACCTACAATATTTTGCAAGGCTGTTTCAAAAGCCACCAAACCGCTACTATTGGCTTCTGCGACATCGCCTTTTAATCTAGCTCGTAAGGCAGGTAAAGCATCAACACGATATAAATTACTAAAACCTGGAGGTAATTCGGCTCGAAAACTTTCGGCGACAAATAGCAGACGATTTTGGATTTGTTTTTGTTCTTCAGGTTCGAGTAAATTAATAAAATTAGCAACAAAAATCACTGTTTTAATCCCACGATCTAATAGCCAATCTCGTAAATTTTCTCGCTCACCCAAAGTCATTAACTTACGTGCATCTAATAATTGAATAACTAAATCTACACTTAAAAGTTCTTCTCTTACTAAATTATCTTGTTCTTCCCTATCATTAGTTCCCGGTAAATCGAGAAATTCTACACCCGTTTCCAAAAAGGGATGGGGACAAAAAACTTCTACAGATGCTACATCTTTTCGCATCTGTCTATTACTATCCAGAATAGCGAATTGCTGTAAAACTTCCGTCCCACTGCGGTAAACTTCTGTACCATCAACTAACATAATGCGAGTCCGCACATCACAACCATACTTGACAGTAATCGCCGCACCTGTAGTAGGAATCAAATCAATTGGTAATGTGTGATTACCCAACATGGCATTTAATAGTGTAGATTTGCCATGATTAAAAGGGCCAAATACCCCAATCCGAAAGCTAGGATTAATTAAATGATTGCAGATAGCAATTACATCTTGATACAGCAGCGATTTCCGCTCTAAATTGAGCAATGCAGATGCTTTTTTGAGAGAATCTGCTAACTTTCCATACTCTTGTTGCATAGTTCCTTAATTCCAGATTTAATTTCAAAATAGATTTTGAACAAAAAACTCTCTTACTCTCTGCGCCTCTGCGCCTCTGCGTGAATTTTTCATATTACGAACCACAGATAAACTAATCAGTGCTTATCTGTGGTTTTTCAATTCCTAAGTTAACCAATCTTATCTGAAACCAACCGCAGAGGCGCAGAGGGCGCAGAGAGGAAGAGAGGTTTTTACAAATGATTGAGGATTGCTTTAGCTATAGGAAGCTAACAAATTGCTATAGGCCGCCTCAATTTTTTGCAACTGAGCTATTACATCTTCTTGTAAGCTTTTTAACCTTTTAAACTCACTTTCACGATTAATTTCGCGGGTTTCTTTTTGGTTAACTAGATTATCTAATTCAGATTTACGAGAGACAATATCATCATTAATCCGTTTACTCACCTCTCTTTCGTAAACATCAAAACACTCTTTCACCGCATTGTATACAACTTGAGATTGCTCATGGGCTACCTGGGGTAGGTGTTTAACTAATTCTTTTTTAGCCGTTTTTACTAACTCTTTACGCGCTTGATCTGCTTGTAAAAAGCCTACTCCCAAACCTAGTAGTGCAAACCCAATCGGCCCCAGAAAAACACCCGTCACTGCTGTAATTATCCCGCCAATACCAATTACAGTGAAGTAGTTTAACAAGATATTTTTCCAATCAAATCCACTCCCGGCTAGTGCTACACCAGCAAGATTTCCCTCAGACAGCGATAACAATCCCATTGCCCATTTTGCCCAACCGGGAGATTTATCATCTTCATTAGTGGTATTGGCATTAATTTTGATATTTTGTCCGGTGATTTTTTCGGTAATTTTGTCTGTTACTTGACTGTAAGATGCGCCATATTGTGCAGCACTGCGAGACAGTTCTCTAAAAGCTGCATTGATATCTTTTTCAGCGGTTAATGTCCAAGCAGCAGATTTGTCAGCGATATATTGCTCAAAGGCTTTTTGCAATGCAGCGTTAAAGGCTTCCCGTTTACCGCTACTGAGAAAATCAAACAAATTTAATTCTGGTTGATAGCGTAAAAAATCGTTTTCAAAGGTATTACCTAAGTTTAAAACGTAGCTACGAAAGGATTCAGAAATTGTTCTTGCTTGAGTATCTCTGGTGTTGAGAATTTCTTTTTGAAATTGATCGCGAATAACTGTGAGTTTGTTAAATTCTGGCTCTACTGAATCAATTCGTTTTTTCAATTCATTTACATCTTGGTCGAGTAATGGTACTCTTCTAGCAACAGCTTCAAGAATGTGATTCACAGCTTGTCTAGCTAAGGTTCTAATTTGACGAAGTTCTGCGATCGCTCTTTCTCTGGTAAGAAAAGTATTCAGCGCTCCCATAAACCCAGGAAAGCCAGTCCCTTCTAAATCAGCCTGGGGATTCTTCAGCCGTCGTCTGAGTGCTTGAATTGACGAAAGCTCAAATACACGTTCGTCATAAATATTCTGACCATCTACATAACAATATTCTGCTAAATTCGCTTTAAATACTTGTCGCAATCTATCTTCAGATGCTTTTAACTCCTCTACATCATCAGGATCGATTAATGATTCCCGCAGTTGATCCCAAGCATTAACTAAGAAGAAAACCGTTAATCCCCGACCTTTAATATAATTTTCTAAATAGCGACGCTCGCCCAAAGTACAAGGTTGAGAAGCTCTCATCACAAATAAAATTGCATGGCAATTATTCACATAGCTCAAAGATAATTCGTTTCGCGCTTCTGTATCATTTAATCCTGGACTATCGACAATTTCAATTCCTTTTTCTAGTAACGTTAATGGATATTCGACTACTGCATAATCAACATCAGGAAAGGCTTGCTTTTTATCCTGTTCTAGTTTTTTAGCTTCAGCAGGATCGATGGTATATTTATATTTAAAATTTTGAAAATCCAACTGTTGTGGACTCTTGCCATCATTAAAATGAATAGTAACTTTCTTTTCCTGCCCATAGCGTAAAACTGTTAACACTGCGGTGCAAGGGTTAACGTCACTCGGCAATAAGTTTTCGCCAATCAAGGCATTCAGAAATGTACTTTTTCCCCGTTTCATGTCGCCCAAAACTAAAAGGCGAAATACACCTTTGCGGAGGTTTTTACTAGCTGCTGTAATATCTTCAATATCTCGCTCTAAACTGAGTTTTCCTGATGACGAGTCCCCAGCCAATTCAGCTTTATTAATTATTTCAGCCAGTTTACTCAAAGACACAGAAATTTCCGATCGCACTTGAGCAACACGCTCTAAATCTTGGATAAATCTGTCAGTTGCTACCTGCTCGCTCATAATAGTTACACCTAAATTAAGAATTGTTTTTTTGGGATTCAAAAAATAACTTGTAAGACATCCACCCCAGCGCAGCAACAATAATAAACCCAGCTAGCACTGCGGCTACCCTTACTGCAACTAACGCTACCACACCAAGAGCAAACAACTTACCACCAAGAATTAGTTTTTTCATCCAAGGTTTGGGAGAATTTTCTGGCTGATGCTTAACAGTTTGATGAAAAGGTGCATCAGCAGTATGAATTTTAGCTTCCATTTCTCGAAGTCGCAATTCAACTTCTCGTTCTCTTAATATACGTTCTCGTTGCTCAAGTTCTTTATGGCGATCCTTTTCAGATGTCATCGCTGTCTACCCCATCTCAAATAATTAAATAATCTCAGGATTCACTAGCCAAGACTATTGTATATTAACTTACATTAAATTTTATAATGCCAGTAAAATTACTAATTTAATTTTCATTGCTTGCTAAATTTAAGCTGGAGTTAGATCCCAGAAAATGCGATCGCTTTCCGGAAATGTGGCGAAAAAGAAAATTACTGTCTGACTAAAACAATTACTTGCGTGAGAATAAGAAATACAAGTCAGTTGGGTAAACAGCAAAACCTGGAGGAAACCATCGTGCTTTCATCCCCTTTAGTTGTGCAATTTCCCCCTTCAATGCAAATGACAGACGAGCAATTTTTTGAGTTTTGTCAAGTCAACCGTGATTTACGCATTGAACGGAATCAATTTGGAGAAATATCAATTATGCCGCCCACTGGTTCAGAGACAGGTAACCGTAACTTCAATGTAGCTGGTCAGTTATATGTTTGGGCAGAAAAAGATGGTACAGGTATTTGTTTTGACTCCAGCACCGGATTTAAACTATCAACAGGTGCAGACCGTTCTCCCGATGCTTCTTGGATTCAACTCTCACGCTGGAATACTCTTTCCCCAGAACAACAGCAAAAGTTTGCCCCCATTTGTCCAGATTTTGTCATTGAACTGAGGTCACCTTCTGACAACCTCCAACCCTTGAAAGAAAAAATGGAGGAATATATGAGGGAGCCAGGAATACAGGTAGGCTTATTAATTGACCGCAAGCATCGCCGAGTTTATATTTATCGTCCTGGTGTGCCAGAGGAATGTCTAGAAAATCCGGCGACTGTCAGCGGGGAATCGCTATTGCCTGGGTTTGTTTTAAATATGAGTAAAGTTTGGTAAAAGCGATCGCAACATTGGGAACATAGCAAAGTTTAGGGCAGATGCCGATTCATCTTTATCCAATCTTGAGTTGAGCCGACATTCGGATTTTCACCTGGGTTATTTGTACCATATATTTGTCCTTGACGATTTATCCAATAGTAGTTGTAGTCAGTTGGTAACTCGACAATTGGATACCCGTAAGAATTTGTCCAAGTTGTTACATTGCCCAAGTTCTCACGAAACTGGAAGTTTTGACGGTCTATAGACTCACCTCGTTGGCGGTTCACTTCATCCCATGTCCGCTTAGACCATTCGCGGTATTCCCTGTGCCTCTGCCCTTCGGTAACTGAAATGTCTATATTTTGTGCCATAATTCCTTGCATTCCGAAGGCTGCTCCATTTGTTGCCGCAACTTGACATGCTACCTGTGGCAACCATGAAGCATAATTAGCCCACTGCGATTGGTGGGATGCTGCACAAGTCATCACCATCGTACACAGGTTATAGCTATATGCGACGCTGCACTTGGCTATTCCTTGACAGGGGATACCATTGTATATGTAGGTGCAATCAAACTCATAAGCAACCGAACATCCAGCGATCGGTTGAGCTTGGCGAGGCTGACCCAGGAGCAATTGATACGGCTGCATTGCCAACAGCTTCTCGTAAACAAACTGCCAAGGGTTGTAGTTTACTGGCAGTCCAGAATTCCCTACCATAATCGTCAAAGCAACATTGTCTGGAGAACATAGGACAACGGCAAATTGTCCATCCTCAACCACTCGCCAACCACTTGGCACTACATAGTTGAAAAAATTTCCGTGCTGGATTGACAACGAACCAGTAGTAGAAGCTTGAGAGGAAAAAGAAGACTGATTATAGTTGTACATTTAGCTTTGGAGCAAACATTGGGATTAATACTGGATACATCTTGAGTATGGGATTTTACGCACTGGTTTGCAACTTTTATGGTTATTTCTGGTAATGTGTCAATCATGCCACCGCTATAAGCCAAAATTTTTATAGAAGAAAACAGAAGAAAACATAGGTAAAGTCAAAATGGACATTAAAAATGGCTTCGTCGGCGCCGTTGGTAACACACCTCTGATTCGCTTAAACAGCTTCAGTGAAGAAACAGGGTGCGAAATCCTTGGTAAAGCAGAATTCCTCAATCCTGGCGGTTCCGTCAAAGACCGCGCCGCACTTTACATCATCGAAGACGCAGAAGAAAAAGGTTTACTCAAACCCGGTGGTACTGTTGTCGAAGGAACCGCTGGTAATACTGGCATTGGACTAGCGCATATTTGCAACGCCAAAGGCTACAAATGCTTAATTATTATCCCCGATACCCAATCACAAGAAAAGATCGACGCGCTAACAGCCCTGGGAGCAGAAGTCCGTCGCGTCCCTGCTGTACCCTACAAAGACCCCAACAACTACGTTAAGTTATCTGGTAGAGTCGCCGCCGAATTAGAAAACGCCATTTGGGCAAATCAGTTTGATAATTTAGCTAACCGCCGCGCCCACTACGAAACCACAGGGCCAGAAATTTGGGCACAGACAGATGGTAAAATAGATGCATGGACAGCTGCAACTGGTACTGCTGGTACTTTTGCTGGTGTGGCGTTGTACTTAAAAGAACAAAATCCAGCCATTAAATGCGTTGTTGCCGACCCGCTGGGTAGTGGACTTTATAGCTATGTCAAAACCGGCGAAATCAAAATGGAAGGAAATTCCATCACCGAGGGCATTGGTAATGGTCGTGTTACAGCCAATATGGAAGGCGCACCTGCGGATGACGCCATTCAAATCGACGACCGAGAAGCTTTGCGGGTAGTTTACCAACTCTTGAGAAAAGATGGCTTATTAATGGGCGGTTCAACAGGTATTAATGTTGGGGCTGCTGTTGCCATAGCGAAGCAATTAGGCCCAGGACATACCATCGTCACTATTTTATGTGATAGCGGTTCTCGGTATCAGTCGCGGATATTCAACCCCGAATGGTTAGCCTCAAAAGGACTTTCAATAGATTAGTCATTAGTCATTAGTCATTAGTTATTAGCTTCTGGCTTTTGAGAAACGGCAAAGAACAAATGACCAATGACCAAGGACAAATGACCAATGACCAAGGACAAATGACAAACATCACTCAACCATCAAACTTTTCCACAATAGACCAACCCTCTTTTCCTACATGTGTGCGGGTTTGTCAAAATCGCACTTGTAGAAAGCAAGGCGCTGCTAAGGTCTTGGCAGCTTTTACGGCTTTGGCAATTCCTGGGGTCACGGTAACAGCTAGCAGTTGTTTGGGACAATGTGGCAATGGGCCGATGGTGCTGGTATTACCAGATGTGGTCTGGTATTGCGGCGTTCGGCCTGATGAAGTATCTCTATTGGTAGAACAGCATTTGTTAGGTGGTCAAAGAGTCAAACATATGCTTTATCATCGGTTTCATTCCTAAAAATAAAGTCTGCACTCTTGTTAACTGCCAATTTGAAATTTTAGCCGATAGGGCAGCGTTAGCAAGTCAGATGCTCTACCTCACTGAGGCTATCGAGCATCTTTTAAGACTCAAGCCCTATTTATTTATCGGTAAGGTGAATCTAAAATCTAAAATTTACAGCAGTTTTCATGTCTTTGAACCACATCTGTCGTCAGGGCAGAGCATTGCTGTGCCCCTAGCACGTGGTCTAGTCTATTTGCCTGAAAATAGCTTTAAAGGCAACAGGCAAAAGGCAACAGGCATAAGTGTTGGCGTGGGACGGGGATTTAAACCCCGCCCCACGCAATCGCCCCTTCAGAGGCGGGGCTTTTGACCTTTGATTGTTGGTCAAGGAAACAGGCAACAATTTCCGCATCTCACCAAAAATCTTTACTCTTGCCTGTTGCCTGTTCCCTATTCCCTCGACCGAAGGTCGGTAAAATCCAAAATCCAAAATCCAAAATCCAAAATTCTTTGACCTAAGTGAGGCATTCGATGAATATCCAGCAACTGCGTCAATCCTTAAAACAGAAGTGGCTGAGTTACTACGAGCAAAATAGTTCCTGGCTGGTTAAAATGCGAATTTGGGCTACTTATGACGGACTGCGGCGTCCTTCGTCTGGTTTTATTTTGGCAACGCTGTCTGTTTTGGAACCGCAGTTTGATGAAATACTTGCTTTTATCTTGGATTTAAGTAATAATCCTGATAAAATAGTTGCAGCTTTAGGCCTCAACTTCGATCCCGATCGAGAGTTACGTTTAATCAAATCAGAAAATCAAGTTGAAAGTGAGTTGTTACAAGATAAACTTTCCCACGATCGCAAAGCTGTACCATTAGTTTTAAATACTACTAAAGTTGCCCCTGATTCTCCTGTCAAGACGCTACACTCAGATTTCCCACGCTTAGAGCAACCTGTAAAATCATTTACAGATAGTAGCGAATTCGATCTCATACACAAACCTGGGACATTAGTTGCAGTTCTTACTAAAGTTACTCCCAATACTTCCGTAAAACCTTTACATTCAGTTAAGACAGACTCCGGTTTACTCAGGGAAGATAAACCAGAAAAATCCCACTTCGATCGCTTAGCTTCAGGAGGAACGCTAACAATTACCTCCCAGGTAAACACTAAAACCAAAACTATGCCATCTGTGACACTGGACACTGAAGTTTCAAGTCACAGCAAACCAGTGCGTTCGCTAGCAATTACTAGAGAGATTTCTAGTAATGGTCAATCAGTGCGTTCGCTAGCAATCACTACCGAAACTCCTAAAAATACCAAGGATGTGAATACACTACCACAAAACATTCACACAAAAGTGAATGTATTACCAAGCACTAATGCCCGTAGTGTAGCTTCTTGGGTAGATGAATTTTGTCAAGGTACCAGATGCGATCCAGAAGAATGCAGAACTCAAAAGTCAGAATTCAGTATGAATTCCAGTCCGACTTTTTAATGAATAAAGATTGCTGAATTCTGCATTCTAAATTCTGAATTCTGACTTCTCCTTTAACTATGGATACTCATGAGAAACAAATGGGATTTCCACTATTTCGCCCTCAGTTTCTCCTACTTTGACTTTCAACCCCACACCACCAGCTTTGGTGCGAACATAACCTAACCCAAAGTAACCGTCAGGAGTTTCTGTATAACTGGTAAGCTTACCGACCTTTTCATCTCCAATAGCGATCGCACTGCCAATTTCCGCAGTGGCACTGAGTTTAACGCCAAATAAGTGTTGTTTTACACCTTTGTATGTGTTAAGCCGAGCAATGGTTTCTTGCCCAATATAGCAACCTTTATTAAAAGAAATTGTTTGCCACAAACCAGCTTCCAGGGGATTGTAATCATCGGTGAGTTCTGCATCTGGGGCAGGTCGTCCTTGTAAGATTCGTAACACATCCCAAGCGCGATCGCTCATTTCTACCGCCCCAGTTTCTAACAGTTTCTCCCACACCGTTGCTTTGTCAGTATAAGGAAAAGTTAAAGTGTATCCTGGAATCGCCAACCCACTACCTACAGCAATTCGCACTCCCTGAGCATTAGCAATGGTGTATACTTGGTGACTACTGTAAGGTTGACCGATGAGTTCGCCAATCCCCAATTTTTCGATTACAGCGTCGCTTTGGGGACCGATGAGGCTGAGAGTGTTGGTATATTGGGTGATATCAGCTAATTCCACCTTATCTGCAAAGAAAATATATTTATCCAGCCATTCCATGAGAAACTGGCGGCGGTTAGGCGAAACGAGCAAGATCGCCGCATCTTCTCTGACGTAGGCGGTTACTAAATCAATCGTTCTGGCTGTGGAAGTGACGAAAACCGTATCACAACCTTGTCCTGGCTTGAGTGCGAGAAAATCGTTAGTACTTTGGTTATGTAAAAAGCGGAGTCGGTCATCGCCAGACACTTTGATGCGTCCCCAGCCAGAGCGATCGCATATTGCAACCCCAACTCTAGCAGCTTGGATAGCAGCTGCGTCTCGATTGTCAATTGTAGATGTTGGCATGATGAGGAGTTTGCCCTGTTTGAATGTTGTCGCACTGGAAATCTTAGCAAATAAGGGTTTGCAGCTTCAATGCACCTCAGATTTTCTTGCAGCGTATAATCAACAGTGCGATTTCGTTAATTAGTTAAAGGCTATGGTGACTAAAAACATGAGTTTGTCAATGAAACTAAAGTGTTTCGTCAACAAAACGATGAGTTTGTCAATGAAACTCAAGCGTTTCATCAACAAAACGAGAGTTTGTAAATAATTCTAAAGCGTTTCATCAACAAAACGAGAGTTTGTAAATAATCCTAAAGCGTTTCATCAACAAAACGATGAGTTTGTAAATAATCCTAAAGCGTTTCGTCAACAAAACGATGAGTTTGTAAATAAAAGTAAAGTTATCGTTATGACAATGATAACGGTGATTGATGGCGATCGCGCTTTTTTGGAGATGACATGAAATTATAGCGTTTCCCGATCTACTGAGGTACACCTGTAGGCGCACGGCACTGCCCATAGGTGTCAATTTAAGAAGATTTTGCCCAAATTTGTTGGGTGTAAGCGTCAATCTCTCGATGCCGCCACAGATGTGCCACCCTACGAGGATCTATAGCAGATTTCAAGAAGCGTGAAGTACACCATCTAGGCCTGGTAGCTAGGCACAGAAGCTACACTAATTCAGAATTCAGAATTGTGCTGTATGTTAATCTGTGGTTAATTATTTTTTCCGTAGCTTATCGGTACGGGAGCCAGTATTATCAAGTTGAGTATTTGCCATTAATTTCTATGTAACCTTCTGAAAGATCGCAACCCCACACAGTTGCAGAAGCCTCGCCAATATTCAGGCTAACATGAATATCTACTTTGTCTTTGGACATAATTTGCCGTAATTGTTCCAGATTTTCCTCGGTTAAACTATCAGGATAAACTTTCACATTGTCAAACCTGATAACCACTTTTTCTGGATTGATTTGTTGTTCATTTTCACATTTTCCTATAGCCATAGCAACTCGTCCCCAGTTCAGATCTGCTCCATAAACCGCAGTTTTTACCAATGGTGAATTGACAATTGCTTTAGCTACTTTTTTAGCTTGTACATAGTTAATAGCTGAATCGACAGTTACCTGAATAATCTTAGTAGCACCTTCTGCATCTCTGGCAATTTTCAGCACTAATTCATGTGCAACTTCTTGCAATGCATTAGCAAAATCTGCTTCTGGAACTTCACCTGCTAAACCATTTGCTAAAATGACAGCGGAATCACTAGTAGAAGTGTCAGTGTCCACACTCAAGCAATTAAATGTTTTATCGATAGTAGAACGAAAAATAGAACGCAGACTGTTTGCTTCAATAGCAGCATCAGTAAAAAAGAAAGTTAGGAGGGTAGCCATATTTGGCTCAATCATACCGACACCTTTGGCAATTCCCACCAGCTTGGCATTTCCGATTTGGCGTGTAGCTAGTTTTGCTACTGTATCGGTGGTCATAATACCACGGGCTGCGGCATGAAAATCAGCAGCAGTCAATTTTTTCCCCAATCCTAATAAACCGGCGCGGATTTTTTCAATGGGGTAACGTCTACCAATTACACCTGTAGAAGCTATCACAATATTATGTGCAACAATTCCAGTTTCAGTTGCAACTAATTGCAAAACCTCTTGGGCGTCAGCGATACCAACGGAACCATTAGCGACATTTGCATTCTTAGATATAACCACAATTGCTTGTGCTTGTGAATCTTTTAAGTTATCGCGGCTAATAGTAACACTCGGCCCAGCGAAAAGACTTTGAGTAAAAACTCCATCAGCTACACAAGGAACTTCTGATTTAATCAAAACAAAATCATCTGTTGTATCTCGGATTCCCAAGTTAGTAATAAATGCACTAAAACCCTGAGGTGTAGAAGATGTAGTTAATGACATTAAATACCCCACTTTCTTATTCTGAATTCTGAATTCTGAATTCTGAATTCTAATTATCTCAGTTTTTGTAACTGATAGAAGCTAAAAAACTATAAATCAGGTAACTTCAAGGTGAATGTTGTCAATCCGTTGCTGCTTTCCACTTGAATGTTTCCTTGGAGTTGTTCAACTAATTTCTGCACTATAGGTAGACCTAATCCCGAACCACCTTGATTCCAGATGTCTGCATGAGGGAGGCGATAGAATTTTTCAAAGATTCGCGGTAATTCTGTTGCCGGAATTTCTGCTGAATTACTGATAGTGATAATAGTTTTTGGGGATATTTCTGAAGAATTGTGACGTACACTGACGATAATTTGACCACCGGCAGGTGTGTATTTACAGGCATTGTTGAGTAATTCTACTACAATTCGTTCCAACCTGGTGCTATCTGAGGACAGTGGTGGTAGATTTGCAGAAAGATTTATCTGTAGAGTTTGCTGATGTTCTTGAATACGCATTTGAAATGGCTCAATCACCCAAGGTAGCCACTGTTGCAAGAGCAACGCATCAGGTGTAATTATTGAGTAGGATGAGCTTTCTAGGCGTTGTAAGTCTAGTAAATCGTTGATGAGTTCTAGCTCGCGATCGCACTCAGCGTCCATCAGTTCTAGATAGTGCTGAGTTTCCTCGATATCAGTAGAGGTTTGTAACATTTGAATCATTACCTTGATATTGCTCAGAGGCGATCGCAATTCATGAGAAACTAAGCTCAAGAAGTCATTTTTGAGTTCATTTATCTCCTCTAATTGGCTCACAAGTTGCTCTTGCTCAATTTGCTTTTGACGCGCTTCAATGGCTCGTTTACGTTCAGTAATATCCCGAAATATCAACACAGCACCCGTAATTTTATCTTTGTCATCTTTAATTGGTGCAGCACTATCATCAATTGGTATTTCTGCGCCGTCTTTAGCAATTAAAATTGTTTCTGTTGGTAGACTGACAGTCGTACCATCTTGAAGGACTTTTACGATCGGATTTTCAATAGGGTGATGAGTTTGTGCATTGGCAATATGGAAGACTTCTGATGAATTTCTACCACAAGCTTCTTCCTGTTTCCATCCAGTTAGATTTTCAGCTACAGGATTCATAAAAGTTATCAATTCTTGCAGATCGCTAGCAATCACACCATCGCTGATACTTTTTAGAAGTGCATCCAGCCATTTTTTATTAGCTTTCAATTGCTTTTGCAGACCATGTTTGATCAAACTTATTTCAATATTAGTTTGTAATTCTTTTTCTTTAAAAGGCTTGAGCAAATAGCCGAATGGTTCAGTTACTTTGGCTCGCTCTAATGTTTTATCATCTGCATAAGCAGTCAAATAAATTATTGGAATATCTAATCGGTTAGAGATTTCTTGAGCAGCTTCTATTCCGTCCATTTTACCTTTGAGCCTAATATCCATTAGCACCAAATCTGGCAAATTTTCTATCGCTTTATTAATAGCTTCTTCTCCAGAAGAAGCTATGGCAGCAACTATGTAACCAAATTTATTTAATCGATATTGTAAATCTTTAGCAACAATAGCTTCATCTTCTACAATTAAAATTTTTGCGTTTGTCATCTTCGAGTTTTTTTATTTATATTTGCATAAATGGAAATGTTAACTGACATTCTACTCCCCTATTGCCTTTTATATTGATAGTTCCTGATAGCTGATAGGTGAGAGCGTCTACTAATTGTAAACCTAAAGATGCCATTTTTTGGAAATCAAAGTCTGGAGGTAAACCAATCCCATCATCACTAACTATCAAGATAAAATTATTATCATCGCTTTGATTAAGTTCAATATAAATTGAACCATTTTTACCTGCGGGAAATGCATATTTTAAGGAATTAGATACAAGCTCATGGATAATTAAGCTGCAAGGAATTGCTGTATCCAAACCTAGTAGAACATCCTCGTCAATATTTATTTGCACGACGATCGCATCTTCATTCACTTCGTATGCAGTCAATAAACTTCCTACTAAATCTCGAGTATATTCCCTAAAATTAATCCTTGCTAAGTCTTGAGATTGATACAGTTTTTCGTGAATCAGAGCTATTGATGCAATTCGCTGCTGACTTTGTTGAAATATTGCCAAATCGTGTTTGTCTTTGATATACGCAGATTGCAAATTGAGCAAACTGGAAATCACCTGTAAATTGTTTTTTACACGATGGTAAATTTCTTTTAATAACACCTCTTTTTCTAAGAGTGATGCTTTGATTTGCTCTTGTGAGTGCTTGCGATCGCTAATATCTTCAATCACAGAAATAAAATACTTTGGCTCCCCGCTAGATTCACGCATCAAAGCTACCGTGAGATTAACCCAAACGATGGAAGTATCTTTGCAAAAAAAGCGCTTTTCCATTGAGTAAGTTACAATACGATCTGCTAAAACCTCGTCAATATATTTTAGGTCAGCCTCAAGATCGTCTGGGTGAGTAATATCTTGGAAAGTTCGCAATTGTAATTCTTGGAGTGTGTAACCAAGAATATCGCAAAGCCTCTGGTTAACTAACAACCATCTTCCATCTATTGCGACATGAGCAATACCAACAGCAGCTTGATCGAATGCAGACCGATATCGCTGTTCACTTTCGCGCAATGCTTCTTCTATTCGCTGGCGCTGAGTAATTTCTGCCTGTAGCGATCGATTAATTCTTGTTAACTCTGCTGTTCTTTCCTCAACGATATTTTCTAGTTGTCCAAGTAGGCTACTTAGTGCCTCCTCTGCTTGCTTGCGCTCAGTGATATCCGTATGTGAGCCTGCCATCCGCACTACATTATCGTGTTCATCCCACAGCCCTTGACCTCTATTTAAAATCCATTTGTAGCTGCCATCTTTACATAAAACTCGGTGTTCGGTAATGTAAAAAGGTGTTTTCTTAGCAAAGTGATCTTGAACTGCTTGTGTTACCCAATCGAGATCGTCAGGATGCACTCGTGTCAACATTTCATCTAAATGGTTAGAAATTTCTTGATCTTGATAACCGAGCATTTCCTTCCAACGAGTGGAGAAGAAAACTTCATTAGTTTTAACATTCCAGTCCCAAATTCCATCATTATTGCCACGCAAAGCTAATTGCCAGCGTTGCTCACTTTCCCTTAAAATCTCCTCAGTTCGTTTGCGCTCAGCAATTTCCTTTGCCAGTTGACAGTTAGCCGCCTCTAGTTGGGCAGGACTCGGCAAAGCTAATGCCTGTGGTATTAATGGCACAAGCTCTATAGCCGTAGCTACGGAGACAAAAGCGGTAATCGCCTTGATTAACCCTGATACCCAATAGGTAGGATACCAAAGAGTCCACACATCCATTAAATGGGTTGTGCCACAAGCGACAATGAATGTGCTAAACATCAAGAAGATCCAGTCAAAAGGCAGATCTCGCCGTTTGCGAACAAAATAAACTAGCATTACTGGAATTGAATAATAAGCAAGTCCAGTTAGCACATCTGAAAGCAGATGCAACCATACCAATTCTGGTTTCCAGAGGTAGCAATGTCCGTGGGGAATAAACTGATTAGCAGAGAAAAAATTATTTAAAAATTCCACGATCAAAACCCATACACTGCACAAATCTCCATCGAAGTCAGAGTGTGAAAAAAGAGGTTTTTTGCCTAGCTTCGTAGACGCCAAGACTCCTAGAGTGCGGCTTCTCACATTCTAAAAGAGATACGTTCAGCGTTCCTCGGAGTGTTGCTGTACTATAAAGCACAAGCTGGGGGCTAGGATCGAGGGCGGCTGGACGTTGGCTATAGCTTCTACATCGTTGTTTCGTCATACTTTTTGAGATTTTTAACCTGACAATTTAAGATTTATTGAGATTAAAATACCGCGATCGCTTTGGTTATCGTTACCGTAGATATTCTGAAATAAATCATTTGATTTATATATAGCAATCCTAAATAAGTTGCAAGAAAACTCACTGCTCGGCTAATGCCGTCCTTAGCAAGGAGGATAGCAACAATTTCAAATTCTCACAAAGGATTTACGACTGCTATAGAAATCCGGCATCATTAGTAAAAAACAAATTCCCCGACTTTTGGTAAAAAGTCAGGGATCTGTCGCTTGCAACGATGCCAAATTGAGATTGATAAATTAAGAACGTGACATAATAATGATTCCAATCAAAATTATTCCTAGTCCAACGCATTGGTTAAGGGCAAGGCGTTCTCCAAAAAACCAACTCCCAGTAATAGCAATCAGACCAAATCCCAACCCGGCGAAGACAGGGTAAGCTGTGGAAACTGGTAGTTTATCTAATGCTTTGCCAAATAGCACTAAATTTATGCTGTAGAAAACCAGTCCGCTGATAAACCAAGGGGACAATACCAATGATACTAAACCAGGGTCGGGGGCTTCAAGGCGCGATCGCTTCAATAACAAATTTCCAATGCAAGTATTGATACTAGCAGCAAAAACGAAAGTCCATGCGTTGAAAGTAAAGTTCATATATAATCCTGATTAAGAAAATTGCTTGACAAGCGATAGTAAACTCTCTTTATGAGTGCTTGTGGAACTGGAATAGCGATAGTTCATTTCAAACAAAAAGATGTTAAATCTTCTAACCACAAATTAACTAAATACAATTCTTTTTGTGGAATAATTCCAGCTTCTACTAATTTTTCATAGCATAGACGTAAGTTATCACCCGTTTGCTCTGGCTGATTTGATAGCGGTAGATCGCTCAAAAGTTGTATAATTTTCACATTATCTAGATAACCAGGTATTTCATCCTTGAAATCGCGGATAAGAGAATGCTCATTTCTTAATTGAAATACAGTTGCTTCTCGAAAAGCAAGGTGTTTACCAAGCTTATACAAGCAGATTTGTGCAATGAATGACCGCCAAATGTCTGTCATCCGAAAGCTTACAAAGCTGGGTAAATAAAGGAGTGGATATGCCTCTGGCCACCAGAGGGTGTTCTGGGAGTTGAAGGGACAGAATGTACCATTCCCAAGAATGACAGTATTAGGCTTGAACTTAGTCTCAGTTTCCGTAGTTAAACGATAAACCGCATCAACATCCGGATCGCCGTCAGCTAAATACTGCTGAATAGGGCAATCAAAACTGGATGCTTCACCTAAAAGACCAGGATTTTTCAAACTTTCATTGACATATTCTAAAGGAAAACCACGCGGCCAAATTTTTGTATCTACAAAGTGTGTATAAATGTTTTCCCAACCTTGCTTCTGCACTGGTTGACCTACAACATGTTTATTAATTTCAGCTAGAAAAGAATCGTATGGAATGTTATCATCATCTGTCTCAGCAATAATTTCTGCACTAGACTGTATAGCTTTGAGATAACCAATATTTTTTCGAGCATAGTGATTGACAGGGCATTCTTTTACTAAGGCACAGGCTAAATTTAACTGGTCTTCAAGAGAGAGAAACTGAACTCCTTCCAAGTTCCAATCATTCGGAGTTTTTTTGTCACCAACAATTATTATGTTCCAATTATTTGAAAATTTTGCTATTTTTTTAATTCCCTCATTCGGGTAGTTTATACTAGTAATAACGATAAATTTTTTATTCTGCATAGTTTTACTGTTATGACGATGATTTTCTTAAAAAGACATAATTTGATGAGAATTAAAAACTGCCTAAATTTAACAAATTTTGAATTTATTTCGTATATTTTTTAATTTATATCTATAGATATATTTAGGGTAAACATATACCCAAAACCGAATATTTTTAAACAAATACTTATTTTTTCAGTTAATAAATATCTTCGAGCCAAAAGGAATTATCATCTTATTCCAATTTTGATGAATTTCAAAATTTTTAGCATTTTTGAGAGCCTCTAATAATTCACTACGGTATTTATAGTTGTATTCCTTTCCACGAATAAGTATACTTTTGACATAAGACCAATTTGTTGGTGTATTTTTATCTCCTGTAAGATAAGATACGCTCTTAAATCTACCGACTTTTACTCCACAGTAATCAATATGACTTTTCAAGTGACTTTCGTGGTTTAGCTCATTTTTTCCAAAAAAAGAATATTTTTTTAACTTTAGATAATTCATAGCTCTTAAATCTAGCATGTATTCAAACAAACTTAAATAATGGTCAAGATTTGTTTCACTACAAACTGCATGTCTATCATTGTAACCACCGTAATTTTCTTTTGTAGGTATCCAAATTAAATTAGGATTTAATAGCTTGAGTGGTGGATGTTCAACCAACCAAAGAAAATCTGTTCTTGTAATTACATATCTGTGATAATTTAAATTTTTAGATCGTAAATATTCTATTATTTTCAAAAGTTTCCAAAAATTATAATTTAAATGCATACCCGAACCTTTACGTCCGTTCATACCGCCTAACCAATTACCTTCAATGTTCAAGTATTTGTACCATTCTTTTTTTAAATTAAATTTTTGGGAAAACTCTTCAAATAAATTTTCATACCCATACTTAGGATTTTCATAAAAAGTCACATCAATAATATTGAATCTTTCTAAGTATTTCAAATACTTTTCATCTTCTGATGTTAGTTTAGTTACACAAATTATCAAATCAGCGTTTAAAGGTTTAATAACTTTTTCAATTAAGTTTTTATAGGTTATATCAAGCGCTCTTAATGTGCCGATTATACAGATGACTGTACGCTGATTATTAGAATTTATAGGACTATAAATATGGTTCATGGTTCTAAAATTATCAATGAAGATTAATGTATTAAAGAAAGAGATAGACGAGTTAATGGGGTGAATTTCAAGCTATTGTATTAGTTAATTAGCTTATAATCTCAATTTATAGCAAAAAAATTCAATTTTTTGAGTATTTAGCAGGTATTAGATTTATAGATATTTTATGTTGATGAATCAATTAATTACAAGTCTTATGCAACAATCAAATGTTTTTTTATAGATTTTAATCGTAAGAAAATGATTTTTAACTATTGATTGCACCATACTGAATTACGTAAATATGCCATTAATTAAGCATCTAGCGCAATCTAATTGCTTGTAGAGTGTGAATATCGATCGCTATTCACATACAGACGCATCTGGTACAAGTCTATATATTGCAAGAGCGATCGCCACTTTTTTACCCTACTTCCTACTTCCTATTTTCAACATAGATCTATTGTTCGGAATAATCCAGAAAAATGGATTTCCCCAGATCTGAGTGCTAATAGCAATATAAAGTCCCATTAAGTGAATACTCCACAAATGTAAATTCCACTTTGTGGGGAGTTGCGTTTTCTGGTCAATTTTACGAAGTACAATCGGGTTCCAGCCAAGTTGCCCGTCAACCAAATGTAATCCCTGTTTGCTAAACAGATCCAACCTGCCACTATACTTCTGATTTGACTTCAGATGTGTCAAATAATTCTCATTAACTAAATAGAATGGGGCATGAATAATAGCTTTTCCTCCAAATCGCAAATAGCCAGCAATTTCAGCCAAAAAAGAGGGTGGGTCGGAAACGTGTTCTAGCACATCTAAGCACAAAACCACATCATAAGCTTCTTTAGAAATTGCCTGAATATCATTAACAATAGATACTGCCAAACCAGAGTCTTTAAAGAGCCGACGAGCAAATGTTTCCGTATAGCCTGGAACATCATAATAAGTAACATGATGTCCAGCTTGAGCCAAATAAAGAGTATCAATGCCCAACCCATCCCCTAAACAGAGAATATCCAAAGGAGAACTCTTTTCCCGGCTCAAATACTTCCCGATCCAATCACGCATTTGTAGCTTAATGTGATTACGGTTCCACGCCACCAAATTGTACAAAAATGCATCTGTATTCTTGTAAAATTCGCTCATCTCTTCGCTCCAGACATGGGGTAACAAACCCTGTTCATGAAAATCACGGATTTGTTTACGACCAAGATGAATTTCTTCTTCTTCTAGATTATGACGAACAGTTTCAACAGATTCATGAGTAATTTCAGCAATCAAATTAATAATCCAAGTGTTATTATCAAGTGGTTTAACAAGAGGAGAAGGAAGACTTACACGCTGGTCAGTAAAAAAGATCATATTTTTAATTTCCTAAAGGTTGCAAATTATTACTATTGTTATCCACTGAATTAGTTTTACCAAAAGGCTTTTGCTTTATTGCCTTGTAAAATATCAGGATTTTCTATACTTCTTTTGTTGATTTGGCGAAATACAATAAAAGCGATTGCCAAAGCTTGAATTTTTTTAATTACTGTATTGAAATTGATTTGTTCATCACCTATGATTGTTGTTAAAAATCCAATTGGTTTTGTCACAGTAAACCAGGGAAAACCAGGATTTATTATCATTTTAATATTATGTTGTCCGTAAAGTAATTTCAATCCTTGAAGATAAGCTGTCCATCTATATACTTGTTCTATCCAAGCTTTTTTTGGTGGCTTGTCCATTGTCATATCTGTAATACTAGGCGTTCTGTTTGTAGAAATAACATCTAGAACTATGTTGTCTACAAACCCTGCATGTTTAGCTAAGATAGTAAGAAAAGCGTCTTCACCTCTTCCAGGATATCTTTCAGCGATTACTGCTAACAAACTAACTATTGTGTCAGTTTTACCAACTGTACCTCCTCCCCATTTACACTGATAGCCGCTAAATCTGCCATGAACAATATCTAGAAACCATTGGATAGGAGGCACTTCTTCAGTAAAATTAGGAAGTAAAACTTCAGTTCCATTCACTATATTTTTTCGATAAATAGCAAACTTATTTCTCGCACCCAAGATATCTATTTTAGGGTTATTTTGTAATTGATTTACTATTAACTTTAAGCCGTTAGACTCTGGATCGATAACTGAATAATTTTGATTGACTAAAAAGAGAGATTCAGCATCAAAAGTCACCAAAATTGCAGGTGGTATCCATCCATATTTTATACTCTTAAGCAATAATGAACCATAAATATCTCCTAAAATACGTATTTTACCTGCTGAATGTTTACCTTCTTTTTGATGCACAATAAATATTCTATGTCTGCAATGATGTTTCTCCATATTATTTAAATAATATGGTTCACCTTCGCACATTACATTGTCAAATATTGGCGCTGGAATATTGTTTGCCAGCTTTTCTCCAGTATATAGATGAATGACTTGGATATCTAGTAACAACAAAAATTGATCGATAACAGTTGGACATTCAAAACCATTATTCAAACCGATGACTATATCAGCCATCATCCCCATTTGTGAGATTTGTTGAATGATTTTAGGGATGGTATAGGGTAAATAATTTTCGGCTCCTTTAGTAGTTGCAACTATTCCTAATATTCTCGTGTTGTCAAAAGTATTATTAGTTTTACTCTGAATCAAATTTCTATAAGACAAAACAGCTTGTACATCTGCTTCTAAAGTTCTGTCTTGTTTTTCTCGTAATGTAATTCTTTCTTCTACAAAATTGCTGGATTGTTGGAATGGTAATAGTTTAGTGAAAAACATTGCTTTACTCCTTTGAGATATAACTTATTTGCCAACGCAATTTCATACACAGTAATTGAGGTGACATTCGCTGTGATTTTAGATAGTAGCGATCGCGTTATTATTCAAGTCAAAAATACAAGTATTGGTATTCCACCAGACATGAAAAACTAAATGTTAATTGTTTTTGCACAGTAAATAGCGATCTACAAGTTGACCTTATATGCGTTGATATATTGGCAAAGCGATCGCCATTACAGATCGAGCTAGCCTGAAACTACAAACGAATTTAAATACTTCCAAAAATTTCTTCATCTACCTGAAAGCAAATTCTTAACAGGATTTAACTCTTTTTGTGACGTATTTCATAATGATGAACTGGCGCAGTGATATGATCTGCGGCAAAATTTTTGGCATTTGCACGCCTGCGGTTCAGCTTAACTATGTCCAACCACTGATAAACTTTATCTACAAATTCTGGACAAAATTGCCCAATAGCAAACATTAGTTTAGTCATATTTGCTGTTAGTAGATTTTGATTGACAATTATCTCCGAGTTGTTTTGTTTGATAGCTCTAATTACTGCATTTGCTACATCTATTGGTGTAGATATACCTGCTAACCAAGGAACAGATACACGACTATTAACAGTCATACCAGTTTCAGAGATATATCCTGGACAGATTACTGAGATATTAGTATCAGTAGCAGCTAATTCTTGTCGCATAGCATCAGTCCACATAATCAAACCAGCTTTACTAGCAGAATAAATGCTGTTGTAAGGAACTCCCTTTTTGCCAGCTAGAGAAGCAATATTAACAATGTGACCAGTACGCCGCTCCAACATACTTGGCAGAAACAAACGGGTTAATTCAGCAGCAGCGAGTAAATTAATTGTTAATATTGACTGGATATCCTCTAGAGAATAATCAACAAAATCTCCGTAAATCTCTATGCCAGCGTTATTAATTATAATATCTACTGAACCAACAATTTTATTAATGTGCTGCTTGAGAGTTGATAATTCTGTGACATTTTTAATATCAAAGGGAATACTTATCCCTTTCCCACCCAAAGCTTTGATTTGAGCGCATGTTATATCTAGTCCTGATTTCAAACGAGAAACACAAACTACAGTTGCATGTTCTCTAGCTAGAGCGCGAGCAATGTATACTCCTAAACCACGCGATGCACCTGTCAAAAGTACTGTTTTACCTGCTAAACTTGTCATGATAAACACCTTAAATCTTATCCTGTTGCTGTCACACTATTTTAGAAAATCAAGCTGTAAATAACAGCTTTTTTAGATAAATTTTGTTATCTATTTATCTAGAGATTCTTTACTGTAATTAATTTATATGCCTGAATAATATAAATTAAATAATTCGGAGTCTGTGCCATATTTTCAATCACGCAAAAATATTTTCACCAAAAAGCTTTTGCTTCACTACCCTGTAAGACATCATACTTTTTATGGCTATTTATTTGCACTTTTTGAGAAATAAAAAATGCAATTATCATCAATTTTATTTTATTAATTACCGTATATAAATTAATTTTTTCATCTGTCATTACCAGGTTCCAAAATGTAATTGGATGGCTTAAAATAAAATAAGGAAAACCATGATTTACTAACATTTTAATATTATGTTTTCCATAAACTAAATTTAAGGGATAAGTAGAAACGAACCATCTATATATTTGTTCTATCCAAGCTTTTTTTTGGGGTTGTTCTATTGTCATATCCGTCATACTGGGAGTTCTATTTGTCGAAATGACATCTAAAAATATGTCGTCTATAAAGCCTGCATACTTAGCTAAGATGGTAAGTTGAGTATCTTCGCCTCTAATACCTGGATAATTTTTAGAAATCACTACTAATAAGCTCACTATCACATCAGTTCTACCAAATGTGCCTCCTCCACATTTACACTGAAAACCGCTGAATCTACCATGGGCAATATCCATAAACCATTGGATAGGAGGCACTTGTTTGCTAAAATCAGGCATTAAAACTTCAATTCCATCTAATATTGCTTTTTGATAAACAGCAAACTTATTTCTGGTACCTAAAATATCAATTTTGGATTGATTTTGCAGTTCATTTACTATTAATTTTAAGCCATTAGATTCTAAATCTATAACTGAATGATTGTGGGCAACTAAAAACTGAGATTCAGCGTCAAAAGTCACTAAAATGGCAGGTGGTATCCATGCATGTTCAATACTCTTGAGTAGTAATGAACTATAAATATCTCCCAAAACTCGGATTTTCCCTGCTGAGTGTTGCCCCTGTTTTTGATGTACAACAAATATTCTATGTCTGCATTGCTGAGGGTCAATGTTAGTTAAATAATAAGGTTTTCCTTGGCACATTACATTATCAAATATTGATGCTGGAATATTATTGGCTAACTTTTCTTCAGTATATAAATGAATAATTTCGGTATTTGGTAGCAAACTAAAACCATCTATAACAACTGGACATTCAAAACCATTATTTAAACCAATTACTATATCAGCCATCATCCCTATTTCCGAAATTTGTTGAATAATTTTAGGGATAGTATAAGGTAAATAATTTTCGGCTCCTTTAGTAGTTGCAACTGTGCCTAATATTCTGGTGTTGTCAGAAGTATGATTAGTTTGAGTCCGAATCCAATCTCGATAATAGAGAACAGATTTGACATCTGCATTCAAAGTTCGATTTTGTTTTTCTCGCAATGTAATTTCTTCTGGTAAAAATTTTCTGAATTCATCAGATAGTTTAAAGACATTATTCAAAAACATTAATTTGCTCCTTTCTAATATTTAAATGTTCAGTTTTGACTTGACCGTACTCCAGCTTGACAATTCGATCTGCTAGATAAAAATATTGGTCATCGTGACTAATAACCAGTACAGTTTTTCCTCTATTCTTTAGCTCTGGGATAAGTTGAGTGTAAAAAATTTCTTTGAATACAGGATCTTGATCTGATGCCCATTCATCAAACATATAGATGGGACGATCTTCGAGATAAGCAGTAAGCAGAGCAAGGCGTTTGCGTTGTCCTTGAGAAAGCTCTGTAGTGGAAAGTACGCCATTCTTTACCTTAACTTTGTGGTCAAGTTGCAATTTGGCGAGATATTTTTGAGTTTGGAAATCGAGATTTTGATTATCAAAACCAAGAAAGCGATCGAAAAGATAAAAGTCAGAAAATACTACGGAAAACTGCTGACGATACCACTCTAAATTTTCATTATCGATGGGCTTACCATCTAGATAAATCTTTCCTGTTTCAGGAATATAAAGCCCAGTAATTAATTTAGCAAGAGTAGACTTACCACTACCGTTACCTCCTAAAATAAAAATGAGTTCTCCTTGATTTAATTTCAAGTTAATAGGTCCAAGAATGAAATTGCTTTCTTCTATCTCTTGATAATAGGTATGAGTAATATTTTCCAGTTCTAAACACTTCCAATTTTTATTTAAAATTAGAGGAGTATACTCAGCAATTTCATTTGAGGAATTTGCCAATGAAAGACCTAGAGACTCGATTTTTTTTAAAGCAACTAAGGCTCTGGTTACAGTAGGCATTGTACTCATAATGTACTCCAAAGGTGATATTAAGTAAATAATAGTTAGAGCATATGCGGATAAAATTTTGGGAGGAATTTTGTTAATGGTAGGTATAGTGAATAAAAGCAAACCGATCGCAACAAAAAATAAAATTTGTCCCCAACTAGCAGCGGCAGCAAAGATGCTCATACCCACAACATTATGATGCCGGGATGATAGAGCAGTCTTATGCAAGTCTTCCGAGAGAAATGCTTGTCGTCGTCGGTGATGTAGTTTGAGTTCCTTTGTACCTTGAATTACGGTGCGGAAATGCTTAAACAAATTATCTTCCTGTTCACGAGCCAACTTCAAAAAAGACATGGCTTTCATAGTTGGTAGTGAATAGCTAAATATTCCCACGAACATAAAGCTAATACCTATAAAAAAAATAAGTTGAGATAAGCAGCTCAGATAAATCAGACAAGCAACCACAATAGCAATATTAATGCCCAAAAAAGGAATAATAATAATAGTGTTAGAGATTGTTTGAATATCTTCAATTAGAACAGCTAAAAGACCATGAACACCAATTTTTTCTAAGTGTCGTAGGGGCGAAGCTAAAATGCGGCGGCTTAAGAGTATCCGCAAGTTGAGAATTGCTTTTTGTGAAATTTGAATTAACAAAATTTGAGAAATAAAACTAGCAATTAGCCGCAGTAGACAGAGAGCAATAAAACTCAAAAGCAGTATAGTTTTCGATGGCTGGTTTTGATTCAATGTCGTATTAATTAAGGCAATTAGCCCGGCAGCAGTACCACCACTCAAAATACCAGCTAACATTGCAAAACTGAGGTGAAGAGAAGAAGTACGTAATAGTAGACGGATCGGGTTCATAATATGACTAATGAACAACGCACAGCATTTGATCTGACCTATGTTGTTTATTCATGGTCTAATACTTAGTATATATGCTTAATAGTTCAACATTTAGTATTGAAAGTTTTGAAATCAACTACGGTGATTCCAGAAATTTTGGGTATGAGTCACACAAATTAAGGTGTTACTGAGTCCCAAATTAGCTATCAGATTGCAGACATCTGATAGCAGGAGTTTCCTAAAGCTAGTGTCTTCTAACAATCATATTACTGCTGTAAAAGCGGTGTTAGAATTGTTTAAGTCATCCATCTAGTTGTGATTTGTAAGCATATTATCCCAGCGAGATACTCAATTGCAACTCATATGCAACTCATCATATACAGATCTTAGAAATTAGGATAAACCTGTAAACAAAACCCCGACTTCTTTGAGAAGTCGGGGTTTTGTGGGTTTCAATTCTGACAATTGATATAGAATTACTATAGCAATCCTAAGTTATTTTTAAGAAAATTTACCCCCCGCCTAACGCTTTTTCCCCTTGGTCAGGCAGAGCTGTTTAATTCCCTAAATAGCTTTAAAAATCAAGGATTATAGCGATTAGAAATTGATTATTTTGTTACCAGCGTGCCGAGAAAACGAACAATTGTACTGTTGTTTAAGTGCTTAAAAATTCATCTCATCGTCAGCCTCACTTAGACTTTTTCTCACTAACCATCTTGACAAATCCTGTTTTAAATGGGATGAAACAGCCCTGCCTGACCAAGGGGGGACTACAGGGGAATTATCACTATCTCAAATTCTCACGAATGATTTGGGACTGTTATATCAATCCCCAGACCCTTTTACATGAAAACTGCTGTTACAGGATATTTGAAAAGTCATGATTGATGTATCAAATATTTTTTTACCCCTCCCTAACCCTCCCCGATATATTGGGGAGTCACTGCGTTGGACGGGTTCCCTGGCTTGAAGCAAGTGGCGTCAGGGAACCGGATTTTCTTGTTTCCCCCCAATATATCGGGGAGCAACTGCGTTGTGGAGGTTCCCGACGCTCGATGACTCGCTAACGCTGCGCTATCCGTTGTAGCAAGTGCCGTGGGACTAAGGGGGGTAACAACGCAATTAAAATCACAGTTAATCACTTTTCAAACAACCTCTTAGAGTTTGTTGCCTAATTTTATATTCTGCATTCTTATATCTTAGATTTTAGAGAAGCAAAATGTTTTCCACCTAGTTCAATTTGTCCGTGTTTACATCCATCTTGCAATCTTTGAACTAAATATTCTAAATCATGAGCTATAAAATTTGCACCATGATCTGGTTCTATCAAACTAACTAAAGATATGTTGCTTGCTTGTTGATTAGCTAAGCTAGAAATACCTAGAAAATTGAATACTCCCGATTCATAAGTTCCACAAGGTACTGAAGGATTATCTACTCCAACGCAGTATTCATTTGGTTTAAACCAGTCGAATGCTGGATAGCCGTGGAAATGAACAATTGGCGCACCATTTTTGATTAATTCTGGTGTATATAAAGCAGCAGAAAGACTGATGGCAAGCATGACATAGATATCATAAGAAGGCTTCATATCTACTAACTCCGAACGAATAATTTTAGGTAGTTGGAGATATAGTTTTTCTTTCAAACCAATTCTGATAATATCGTCAGCAATACTCAAGTCTGTTTTATTTGAGCCTGAGCGAGAACTTACAAGCCAAATATCCGGTATTTGTCTAAATACATATTCTTCTGCTTTTTTGATTCTAATATAACGTCTACCCTGATCATTTTGACGAATTTCATTACTACTAAATCCCTTAACAGTTAATAGATTTTCCCACTCATTTTTTGTTATTTCTGGCTCTCCGAAATATTGTGGTGGTTCAGCGTAAGCAACAAAACCATAAGAAACGCCCGTCCTACCATTTATAATGATACTGACAATATCTCTATGGGATTTTCTTTTAATAACTTCATCCAGCTTAAACCCAGGAGGGAATAAACCTGTTGATGCCAATTCTTGACCTAATGTAACTAATTTGGCGGCATAAATAGATTCTTGAGGATTATACTGCTCTATCTCAAATCGACTTAGTAAAAGTGGAGCAATCGGCACAAAAACTTTAGGGATTAGTGATTTTAAAACAAAATTACTAATCTCATTTCTTGTAAAAATAGAATCCGAAAGATTCATATTTAATATGGAAATTTTATCAGATGATACTCCAATAACAATTTCTGAAAATGTTCTAATTAAAGTGTTTAAACCAATATTTATTTTTTGTTTATATGGAATGACAGGATTGATAAAATCATGGTCTATGTTTGTAATGACAATTACTTGTGTTTTGCTAGGATTATCAACATACTTAGCTGCATAATCCTCAGCCCAACTGCTCAATCTAGCTATTTTTATCACAGGAAGTTTTCGCTCGCTTAAGATTAAGCTAGAATAAATTAGATAGACTAATTCTGCTATAATAATACCTATTTTTCTGATAAATGAAGGAGGTATTTCTACATCAATAATTGCATTGACTTCGGATTTAATCCCCTTAAATTTAAAATTTCTCTTTTTGTTAATTACCGGGAGTATAAGGTCATAATTAAATTCTGCGATCGCTTCCTCCCAAGATAATATTTTGACACCATAATCTCTCAGTTTCTCTTTTAGTTCTTGGCGAAAAATGAGAATTTCTTGATTATTGTAACTACTAGATAAAGGTTTAAATGTAACTATTAGCTTTTGAGCCATAATTTTGGGATCAATAATTGGTGGCTTATACTCCACAGATGATTGCTCAGCAAATCCACCAATTAAACGACCAATGGTTTGCAGATTTAGCCCCTGACTTAAAGGGACAGTCTCTAAGTCTGTAGCTACATCTATGTCGTGCAGAAATGCCACAATTTCTGCTTTGTAAGCAACTATTTTCTCCTGAATTTCTGGTGTGATTACTCCTTTTGGCGAGCGAATCTTTAATTTTTCGTTATCAACCCACAAATGAACACCCTGTTGTGTAAGGTTTTCCACAAGTTCTGATACGTTCATAATTTCATCATCTCCTAATTGTTTGAAAATCGTGGTTTGTCAGCCTCTTAATAAGAGTTACAGTATTTGAATAAACATGCAAAATTCAGAATCAATCGTTTTGTCATCAGTCAGAAGTTATGAATTATTATTGGCTCATATTTTCATTGTTGAGTATTCAGTCTTTACTATTTTCCAGAAGAATCACAATTTAAATTGCAAATCTCTAAAATATAGGACATAAAATTATTTACAAGTTCCTCCATAGTATTTTGACTAATTGAAGGTTGAGAAAATGCAACATTCAACAGCATTTTTCCATTAAATGTGGATACATGAATAGCAAAAATACCTGCAAAAAAACCATTAGAACTGATGAAACTGATTTCTTCGAGTTCAAAATTGCCGTAATTTTTGGGGATATTAATTTTGCCAACATTAGAAACAGATACTGTGGCGGCTATTTTTTTGGGGTAAATACAACAAATATCAATCAGATGCTTGGCGATTAAAATCATTCTAAAGAGATCGCCGTGATTTTTACTCGCTTCCAACTTATACTTCACTTCTCTCGCTAATTCCCAGAAGGAACTGTTTGATTTGATGAGGTGAAATCCCATAATGGATGAGGCTAATACAGCCAGATGTTCATCACTAATTTGAGGTTCTAAATGTCTTCTCAAATCAAGATATGATAGACAATTTAATCTTATATCTTTTTTATGATCTTTAGTGATTGTTCTAGCTACTGTCAACATTAGTGCAGCACATAAAGCATTGTGTACTGTTGTATTTTCTTGCCTGCAACAATTTACAAACTTTTGGGTTAATTCTTGGTTAAGTTGTCTGTGGATAATATTGGAACTACGCTTTGCAATAGATACATACTTTTCAAAGCCTAATGTTTTTGGTCGATTCCAGATTTCTTGTAACCCAAGCTGCAACAAAAAAATCGTGCTGTTTATCTTACCTCTGAACCCCTTAGTCCATTGAGGCATTAGTTGTTCGATGGGTGGAAGCGGAGTTAAGCTACTAACTGAATTAATTGGTTCGCCCGACACAATTTTTTGGCAAAAAGTTAAAATTTCTGAGTGAAGTCGGATTGATGATAAACCATCTGCGATCGCATGGTGTATTGTTGTAATTAAATAGTTTATATCCTCATCACCTATAAGATGAACAAGTACTACTCGTAGCAAGCTTTTACTACTATCAATGCTATTATTCATCTCTTTATAAACAACTTCTTGCCACCGATCATTATCGAACACTTTGACAAGGTGTAGAGGAATATTTGCTATTTCTTTAGTTTGAAAGCTGAGACTATTTTTATAATGCACAATTCGGGAGTTCAGACGAGGATGGCGACACTGAATCATATCTAAAGCCTGTCTCATAGTTTCTTCATCGATACAGCCATTGATACGACTAATAGTGACTATGTTCCAGGTTTTAGCACGGCTATTTAAAATTTCCATAGCCTGTTCAAGGCGTCCCAGCTTTCTGTTATAAATCATTTTTATTTTTGATGTCTGTTCAAGAACAGCTTTGACGTTTAAATCTCAAAAATTTCTGACTGTGAAGCTTTAGATTCTTCAGCTAAGCGCACAGACAACGTTTCAATAGTGGGGTAATGCCACAATAAAATTGGGGACAGTTCAAAACCAAACAACTTCTCTGCTTTGCTCACAAGAAACATTGCCTGTGCTGACTCTAAACCGTAACTATCTAAAGGCTGTCGTACATCTATATCTTTGGGTTCAACTCCTAGCTGCTCTGCAATATGAGAGACTAACCAAGCTTGAATTTCTTCTGCACTATAAGACTGCTTTTTAGTTGCTTCAGGAATAGACTGGCTCATTTTCACACCTTTAAATTTATTAGAAAATAGATTTAGTTTTCGCTACTTTCTCGTCTTTCTGTCTCTGTAGGTTGGGCACTATCTAGCGATGTTAAAAAACTCAATTTTTATGTTTCTAGCAGTGTCCAAATTACATTTATTTGTATCGGGCTATGTGAGAACTATCAATTAATTAGCTACCTTAATCCGAATATCACCTTCCACTATGCATTGACAAGCTAGGCGAATATTGGAATTATCTGGAGCCAACACATCAAGTAAAATCTGTTCTTCATCCATGACAGGAGCTAAATTTTCTATCCCACTTACAACTTCTATGAGACAGGTTCCACAAGCAACACTACGACAACCAAAAAAAATTGAACTAGGATGATTGTCACAAATTGTAGTTAAACGTTGGTTTGCTTCGACTTGAACTGTTTTATCATCATCTTCAAAATGAATAGACACTATCATTTCTAGATTCACCCCGAACTGAAAAAAAGTTAACAACTATAGCTAATATTCCAAGGGTTTACCAGTAAAAAATCAGAATTCAGAAATTTTCAGTAATCTAGTATTATTGGATATTCATTCATCAAATATTATTTTGATGCTTCCATAATTCTAACTTCTGAATTCTGACAGCTATTAGGCAACTTCAACAAGCTTTTGAATTTCTTTAATTGCCAGAGCATCTTTATAACGCTCATAGCGATTACCCAATTTAGTTGTATTTAACTCTAATCCCAGTTCTTTTATCAAACGTTCTAGTTGCTGAGATTTATATTGCCAACTCTTTTGTTCGATATAACCAATTATATTTCGCCACTTTGAACTTACCTGTCTCCAAGAATGAACTAGTTGATTTATATCTACTTGCTTATCAGCTAATTCAGGATGATGCAGAGACATACGTAGTGAATTCAGCCCAATTCTAGTATCAGTTAATAGCATTCCTTGGGCGGTGAGATCTAACTTCTCCAAATAAGTAGTGAAACTAGCGCTAATGTAGTCTTCCACAATTATCTGTAGGAAATGTTTAACGAAATCTTGAGCTTCTGGAGGAGCTGCTTTATACAGTTCTACTCCTAACTCAAAAGACGTTGTGTAGTGACGTGCTTCATCTGTTAAATGACCCTGATTCAATTCAAAAGCTAGTGGTTCATAATCAAAATTCTCCGGAGAATCAAATAGAAATGCTTCGCTTTTTTTAAGCTCTATATTAGCCATGTACCGATACAGTAAAGCCAAACTACCCAAGCCACTTTCTTGAACTTTTTCGGCGGGTAGCATTCTCATAGCGTCCCCAATCATAAACCGTAAAGTTCGATATGTGGAATTTTGATCTTGCTGCTGTGTCTCTTCCACTATGTTTTTGAAAAAGCTTTTCCCCTTCTGGAGATGAGACAGAATTGTATTCAGGTTTTCATCAAAACTAAAACGGGTATCGAATTTTTCAAAATCTGACTGGGTTACTGCACCAACAGTTCCATAGAAAAAGCTAGGTTCATCAAAGGAGCTTTGAATTCCTATTTCTCGGCAGACCATACTATATACAGTTCTAAAAGACCAAATATGATCCATTTCTTCATTAGTTTCCTGATGAAGAATCATAAATTCGTCTGAGTAGGGAGCAAAAACTTTTTCAGCAATGCTCATATTAGATATCAAAGACTGATATTCGCTATTGGCAACATACTTATAAAAGTTAGCAAAGAATGTTGCAGATAAAATTGACATTTGACGAGCATTGAAGGACAGCAAATACTCACAAATTGGTACGGGTAACGGAAGCATTCCAGGATGAGAGTAGAGCTTTTCTCCTTTAATCCCCTGTTTGCTCATAGCTATAGCAACAGGCTTTAATTCTAAGGAATGAGTATGTGCTTGTTCAAAAAGCTTGTTTTGAATCTTAGGGATTCTGCTATCAATTTGGACAGTATTCATGTGATTTTTCTCCTTTATTGAAAATTAACTGGGCGATATTCGGTATAGGAAGCTGGCATTTGTAAACCCTGGATTTTCAAATTTTGAATCCGGTATAAAAATGCCGCTCCAGTCATAATGTGGTTAGCAACATCAACTACATGGCGATTTTTTGAATCAGATAAATAAGAACCTTTAACCCAGTCATTGAAGCTACCCATAGCTGGACCACACCAGATTTGATAATCCATTTCTCTTCCTTTTTCACCAAAGTTAGACCAACGAGATGATAATCCTAGATACCAGCGGAAAATTAGAGCCATTTTCAATTTTGGATTGTTAACAGCCTTGGTTAATTTATCAGGATTACGTTGAGACAAATAATTAACTGTTTCTTCCCAAACTGCTTCTAAGCTTTTTCTCAAAACTTGTTTTTCTAATTTGTCTCTTTCTGCTAATGGAATATCTTCAATTGAGTCATAATTTTTGTATAGTTCAAACAATTTTTGCGCTCGTAAAGGGAAGAGAGTTCCTCTTTTGAGAACTTGGAGTTTTACCCCCATTTCAAACATATCTGCTGCTGGAGCCATCATCACATCAGCCATCTCGGCTTGAGCCAGCAAATGTTTAGTATGTTCAGAAGTTCCAGCTTCAATACAAGACTGATTAATTGAGCCAGTCACAACATAAGCAGCTCCCATCATAAAAGCAGCTAAGGCTGATTGTGGTGTAGCAATTCCTCCTGCTACTCCAACTCTAACTGGTTTTTCATAAGAATATTTCTTTTGAATTTCATCTCTCAATTCCAAGATAGAAGGTAACAAACAAACCAGAGGACGATTATCTGTATGACCACCAGAATCGGCTTCTACGGTAATATCATCAGCTACAGGAATTTTTTCAGCTAGACTTGCTTGTAATTCACTGATTAGACCTTGTTCAACTAATTGTTTTAAAATTTTTGTGGGAGCCGATTGAAGAAATTTAATTGCAACTTCTCGGCGAGAAATTTTGGCAATGATTTTATTTTTGATTTCGATTTGATTAGCTGCATTTAAACTAAGTCCAGCAGCTCGGTAATAGATGATGTTATCAGTCAAATCTAAGAAGGCAGAAGCTTCTATTGTTCTTACCTGATATTTAAGATATAAATCAACTACACCACGTTCAATTGCGGGTTCGCTGGGACTGTGGAGTAAGTTAAAAGCATAAGGCCCTTGGGGTAAAGCTTTTTGAATACAGTTAATGGCTGCTTCGACGCGAGCAGGAGACAAGCCACCAGCCCCAAATGAACTTAATATTCTTTCTTTTCCAAGAGCAATTACCAGTTCTTCGGAAGCAATACCTTGAGCCATTGCTCCCGTAGCATAAGCATATTTTACACCATGCAATTTGAGAAAATTTGGATCGCCTAACTGTTGAATTGATATTGGCGGAACAGCTATTATGATTTCTGCTTGTTCGGTTTTTTCTTGGTTGGAAGGATATAAATAACCTTCGTTAGTTGCGCCAATTTTTCCTTCGACTCTAATAATATAACAAGGTTTATCTAAATTTAGCAACTTAGATTTTATGCCTGTTTCGTTAAAGGATACAGAATCTAAAACACCTTGCCAAATTTGATTGTGATGGTAATTATCTGAAAATATCAGGTAATTACTGCTTTTATTTAGTATATTGTTTGTGCCAATCATGTTTTTAGCCCTCTGGTTAGATGATGTAGCTGAATAATGAAAATTTCACGCTCCAGGCGCAGAGAGAAAGATTGAGTTTTTTAACTTTTAGGAGTTGTGAATCATTCATACAGCAGAATACAGAATTCAGGACTCAGAATTAGAATAATCTCTTTTTTCCTCTGCGTCTGGGGCGTGATATATTATTCAAATAACTTTTGGTAATAAGCTATTTGTAACTGAATTATGGTGCTGATTTGCTTTAGTGATTCCTGTCGCGCTTGTAAAAAAACAACATGAGCTTTGGTCATGCGCGAAGCATTTTCACTCATTTTTTGATAAAAAGGGCTGCGTAAGTTAAGCAAATGGGGTTCTTCAGCAACATTGTAAGTAGTCAAATTATATTGATTATTTTCTTCTTTCGTTGGGAAATTTTCTACAGGTTGTAAATTGCGTTCTTGTAGCAAGAATTTAGCAGGTTCGTTGCTATTTTTAAGATTGACTTGCTCTGGGATATTCTCTAGTTTGTGAGAGACGGTTTCAGGATTTTTGATAGTACTTTCTGTAAAAGAAGAATTCATTGGGGCAAATTCCTTTAATGTTGATAGTGTATGTTCGTGTTGATTCACATTTTTGATGGTATGTAAAGATATATCTTGAGCAATTTTTTGATTGTGCTTACTCAAAGATGTGTAATTAATTTTGTTGCTGTCTGGAGTTATATTTTTAGCTCTAGACTGGCTTTTTTGCGAAACTTCTTGTATTTGAGAATATAGTAGCGATAAATTTAGATTAACTCTATAACTAACCAATTTTGCTAGAGCTTTAATGAGAGAAGTATGATCGTCTACACCTCTTTTATTAAGAGTTACTGTGACGTGTTCTTTTTGGTTGAGGACTTTATCAATCCATCGAGAACAGTTACTACCAGCACCTACTTCAAGGAATATGTTGAAGCCATCTTGATAAACGCGGTTAATTAATTGAGGAAAATTAAGTTGTTGACAGAGGTTTTTAGCAATATTGTGAGCAATAGAATGGCTGTCTAGTTTAATTGGTTTATACTCGGCTGCGGAATAAAAGATAGTTTCTGGTATGTTTTGGGTAGGGAATGTATTTAATCTCACAAGTTCATCGTACTCAGAACACATTGGCTCGCAATGGATAACATGGGTGAAGGGAGCAGAAAAAGCATCACAATTGAGATTAGCAATTACCCGCTGACAGGCTTGGATATCACCAGCGATCGCCACTTCTTCTGTAGTATTAATTAAAGGCAAATAAACTCGCTTTTCATGCTTAATTGCTTCTTTAACACGAGATACTGGACACATCAGAATATAGTTGCGCCAGAAATCTTCGTTTTTCTCATCCTCTCTTTGAGATAATCCCCAATACTCCCGGACAGCATTTTTCGGGCCAGATAGTCTTGTTTTTAGCAGAGATGATGAGTTAAAGCCCTCACTACCTTCTTGAAACTGAGTCCAGATACCCTGAGCCAATATCATGCTAATTTCGCCCAGACTATAACCAAAAGCACATTCAGCCTTGACTTGAAAATAATTTTTCAAAATTGCTGTCATCAGTCCAGCACAGGCCATTTCTGATTCGAGTACTGCTACTGAATCATTGAGCAATTGCTTTTCAAGAACTTCTAGTTGTCTGTTTGATAATTTTTCTAAGCTTCGGGGATAAATAAGTTTTTCTACGTTGGCGACACGCTGATAAATACTACCGATGAACGGATCGTTATAAAGTTGAGGAAACAAACGAAACAGATTTTGGCCTAGTCCGAGATAAGCACTAAAAGCACCTGGGTAAACGAAAGCGATTTTACTTTTTTGTCCCAGTGGTTTTGCTGTAAAATAGCTGCCTAAAGGACTTTGCCAGTCTTTCCCTGTCTCGAAAGCATTAGTAATACCTTTGAGGGAATGCTGAATTTCCCGCTGTAATTCATCTTGATTGTGCCCAAGAATTGCTACAGCATAAGTCGCTTGTTGACGCTGTTGAAAAGTTGCAAAAGTCTGGCTAGCAGCAGTAGATAGAGAAGAAGAATTTTTAATGGTTTCTTGAAGATTGCGGATTTCTTCTAATAGACTCGATCGATCGTCAGCAGCGATCGCAAATAAATAATAAGGCATTTGCTCTAAATATTTGCTGCTGTGATTTTTTTGATATAGTTCCTCTGACAAAATTAAATGTGCGTAACTTCCATCTACCTCCATCCCATTAATCGCAGCTATTCTTTTAATACCTCCTTTTTCTAAAAACCAAGGTTTTGATTCAACAGCAACATAAAAAGGACTATCTTGCCAAACCTCTGGCATTTTAGGTTTAGACCACTGGGGAACTGCGGGAATATAGCGGTGATATAAACACAATGCTGTTTTAATTAAACTAACTATTCCCGACACAGCATAGGTATGACCAATATTCGCTTTGACACTACCGATCGCACAAGTTAAATTTACTTCAGATGTGCGATATGCCTGAATCAATCCTTGAATTTCTGATTCATCTTGGTGTGGAATTCCACTACCAACAACTTCTAAATAATTGATGTCTGTTGGTTTGATATTTGCCAGATCAAAAGCTACCTGACAAGCTTGTGTTACTGCTTCATAAATTGGTACATTCAAAGCATCAATTTCAAATTTGGAATTCTCTACGAGACTGAGAGCATCAATCGTTGCATAGATGCGATTGTTTTCTTGTTTCGCTGTTTCGTGGAGCTTCAATACTACAGCCGCTGCACCTTCACCTACTATCCAGCCATTGACATTTTCATCGTAACTGAGAGTATTTACGCCTGTGTTGACTTTTGTAATTTTATTTCTTAATAAAACACTAGCGCCATCTCCAGCAAGCTCGACTGCACCAACTAAAACAGCATCTACTTCTCTAATGGCGAGTAGTTTTTGTGCAAGTTCTAAGGCTTTAAAAACAGAATTTTCTTCGGCAGTTAATGTGAAGGCAGGTCCAGCAAAATTCCATATTTTGGAAATATAAGTAGCCAGGTTATTTTCGATGTGACTTGGAGATTCACTGTCTTTGTTAATATCTTTTTTCGGAAGTTGATTTAGAGTTAATTCTGTAGCAGTAACAATAATAATTGCTATTCTTTTTCCTTGGGTAAGTGCCGCATCTTTTAAAGTGCGATCGGCTACTTCAAACATCAACAATTCTTGAGGATTAAAATTCTCTACATCTTCTGGTGGGATTTCTAAACGTAAAGTATCAATTTCAAAATCTTTAATGTATGCGCCTAATGGTGCTGCACCGTCAGGAAAATCATAGTTTTTCAGGAATTCTTCTTGTGTTTCTATTCCTTGCCATCGCTGAGGAGGTATGGGAATAAAATGCTGAGTTCCTTCATAAATACTGCGTTCAAAGGTATCTAATCCTTTGCAACCGCCGCCTAAATAGCAATCCATTCCCACAATTGCTATTTTAGGAGTTTGATTTTTTGGAAATTGTTCCATCACCTATGTCCTCAAGCTAATTTATGGATTTTTTGGTGTTGCTGAATCGGGGAAAGGCTCACGCAGAGGCGCAGAGGCGCGGAGGGAGAAGGATTCAGCAACGTAACTGGTTCTATTTAGATTTCATCTAATTGCTTGGGCAAAATCGTTCCTTTGGCTCCTAGCATTCGGGTGTATATTTGTCCTTGCTGATTATGGGCGATGACATCAACAACTAAACTCGATTCTGTTTTGGATTTGATTTGACATGAAACGTAAAATGTTTGATCGAATGGGACAGGTACAAACTGTTCAAAGGTTGTGATTTCTGAAGGTAAGCAAGCTACCTGATGAAAATGTTGTGCCCAAATCCAAAATGCATGAATCTCTACATCTGCAATATAAGGATTAAATGTTTGGACTGGGAATTGTCCTTGTTGCCTTTCTCCAGGTTTTGGCAGATAGCATTCTATGGTGATCTTGTCGAGATTGGCATTTAAGACGGATTTGACACCTTGAAAAGTAGCTCCGTGAAATAAAGTAGTTGCCCCATTTTGATAAAGTGATGAAGCGGTGGCGGTGATTTTACGATCCTGGCTTAAGTTGATAAATTCGTGTACTGGGGCATCAGTAACTTCCCGCTTTAGTTTCATTTGACTACTGAAATGATAACGTATTTTACCTTCGGAATTTTTACTCCAGATTTTGGCATCAAAGTCTATTTCAGAGATACCATTTTTAGCAATTTCTTGCAAATCTAAAGTGTATTCATTTGGTAAATTTTCATCGAAGATTAGTCCTTTTAAAACTTTATAGTTTGTACAACTGAAGGCTTTGAAACCAGGATAGAGTTGTTCGCAGGTATTAGCAATCCATAAGAGTCCACAAGTCGCTGGTAAAACTGGATAACCAGCAATTACGTGGTCTTGTAAAAAGGGATTTGCTGCTAATGTTAAATGTCTGTGAATACGAAATTTTTTCAATTCGCTTGGTAATTTATCTGGTATATATACCAAGGGACTACCAATCACAACTTGCACGGTTTCTTGATTGGCGCTAGCTAGTTCATCAGCTAACATTTTTGTGCCAATTTCAATGGGAATAGTCTCGATATTCCGTTCAGCAAAAGCTTGCTTTAATTCCGGAGAAACCATACCACTATCCCAAGGACCCCAATTAATTGCTACGACGTGAGAATTGGGATAATTGAGTTTGAAAAGGTGGGCTGATTTGTTGAGAATTTCATTAGCGATCGCATAATCCGATTGTCCCACGTTTCCGTAGAAGCCAACTACGGAAGAAAACAGAACTAAGTAATTCAGTTGATTGGGCGACACGCAGCGCAGCAGGTTTTCTAAACCTTTAACTTTAGCAGTGTAAACTGTTTCAAAATCTTGGATTGATTTTTTCTCAATCCGCTTATCGGCTAGGTTACCAGCCCCGTGAATAATTCCCGTTACCGCGCCAAAACGCTCAACTACATCAGCAACTTGTTGAGAAAGAGTCAATCCATCAGTCACATCAACGCTCAAATATTCAGCTTGTCCACCCGCCTGCTCAATAGCTTGTAAGGTTGCGGCAATTTCCCGACTAGATGAAATAGCGTTAAACTTTTTCTGCACCATTGCAGGTGTCGGCTTTTCACCTCTAGCTAGGAAATCCTCCATAATCTGCTTTTTCAAATCTGCTTGACTCAAGTACTTTTCTGCCCACACCGGTTGAGGATCGGCAGCAGAACGACCTAGCAGAATAAATTTGCATTGATAACGCTGCGCTAGCTCGATCGCACATTGAGCCGTTATTCCCTTCGCACCACCGCTGACAAGAAAAACTTGGGATTGGGGATTGGGTACTGGGGATTGGGAAAACTCTTCCCCAGTCCCTAGTTCCTGTTCGCAAACTAGGGTTGCTCGTCCTTGTGAACTATATCCAGCTTCGACGACTAATAGATTGGGATCGTGAAGTTCGGCGAAGATATGCTGTGCTGATGTTTGAGGATCTAAATCGGGACTGAGGTCGATCGCTCGACAAGATACATTTTCCCATTCCTGGTTCAAAGTTTTGGTCAGTCCAAATAATCCAGCGCCAATTGCACCAAAGTTAGTTTTTTGTCCCAGTCCGAACTCCCCATCAAGACGAGCCACAGTTACAAAACAACTGCGTCCTTGAGTCGCTGCTTGATTGAGTGGTTCTTTGAGATATTTGGCAATCAGAAAGACGTGGCGAAGGATAGCTTTTTCTGATTCCAAATAGCGGACTTCATTACTGGTAGCTTCGTGACTTGAAGGATTGAGATGGATAAACGCAGCGACTTTACCATAGTTAATTGCGATCGCTCTTAACTGTTCTTGCAAATGTTCCTCGCTCAAATCTGCAAGCACCACGCGACTAATTTCTTCAGGTAAAGGCGATCGTTGAGGAATCAAACTTTGGGGAAAAGTTAAGACAACAATTTTCCAACCACGCTTGCACAAACTCTGAGCAAGTTCCGCCGTGGTGAGAGAACCATCATCGGTAAGCAAGGCGATATGCTCATCGGGTAAGGCGAAATCTAAAACATCAGGTTCGGGAAGATATTTCAGTCTGACGGGACTGCGAAAAATTCGGGATTGGGAATTGGGTACTGGGTAAAACTCTTCTCCACTATTCCCTACTCCCTGCTCCCCTGCTTCTTCCCCAGTCCCCAATCCCTCTTGTAGATATTCAACAAGTTGTCCAAGGGTATGCACTTGAGTTAGTGTTTCTGCATTCAGCTTGGGGAAATCGGGATATAGTTCTGACAATGCTCCCTGAATTTCCACAAGTTTGACGCCATCAATTCCCAAATCTGTCTCAATATCCATTGACAGATCTAACATCGTCGTTGGATAGCCCATTTTATCGCTAACAACCTTGAGGAAATTGTTAGTAAGTTCTGGGGATGAGGGGGATGAGGGAGATGTTACTCCTACCCCCCCATCTCCCTCATCTCTCCCTACTGCGATCGCTGGTGCAAGACCAGCTGAGATGTCTGATGCGATTTTCACCATGTACTCAGTTATTTGAGCCAAGGTGCGTAACTGTCCCACTTCTTCGGGATTTGGTCTGGGCAAATCGGGGTATAGTTCTAACAATGCTCCCAAAATTTCTACGCGTTTGATGGAATCAATCCCCAAATCTGCTTCGATATCCATTGTTAGGTCTAACATCTCAGTCGGGTAGCCTGTTTTATCACTAACGACGTTCAGCAGAGTTTGACTCAGGGTAACTTGGTCAATGACTACTGGTGCTGGGGGTGCTACCGTTACGCTTTGATTCTCTTGTGGTGGAGTAATATCCAGAGTTGCTGGAGCAGATATTTGCGTTGCAGTTGCAGTGTAATTTTCGTTTGGTGGAGTAATATCCAGAACTGCTATTGCTTGATGATTTGTACCGTTACCATTAGTTAAAACTGACTCAGATTTGCTGGCGAATCCGTTGCTGGGTAGACTAACTGATACATTTTTCAGAACAAGATTGTCTTGTGGGGATGATGGAACCTTAGAACTATCTTGATAGTTGACTGGTGCTATTAGACTTTGCTGAGTAGTATTGCTAGAAGACGGTAGTTGATAATGCCGCTGGAGCAATTGGAAAAAGTTGTTAGTGTATTCTTGTTGATAGTTCAGATATTGCTCATGGATGCGGAGGCTTTCACCTTGATGGTCGTGAAACCTGATGATGCTACGTTCTGAGCTGGAAACTATCAGTTGTTGTGTTGATGTTGGTGACTCGTTAAATTTACTATTTCCCCACAACCCATGTTGTTGTTCCATGAGTTGGAAGAAGGTTTGAGTATATTCTGTTTGATGTTTTAAAGATTGTTCATGAACCTGCAAAATGTCATGTTGATGGCGATTTAATTCTATTAATGTGTACTCTAAGTTGTCTATAGCTGTGAGGTAATTCACAGGAAGTTCTGCACTAGTTTGTAAAGACTTGAGGTCTGATTGCCCGTTCTGCAAAGATTTCATCCCACCATTAACTGTTACTTTCTCTGTTGGTAGAGGAGGGTTATATGTTACTGAGTTATGGTTATTGCCATTAGTAACAGTAGATTGATTATTAACTGCTACTTTCTCTGTTATTTGAGAGGGTGTTGGCGAGTCCGGTGTATTGCCGTTAGTAGCAGTAAATTTCACTTGATGCCCATTTTGCATAGCTTTTTCAAAAGACTGCTTGGTTTTTTCTGACACATAGTTAGTGCTATTTAAGCGGACATTCAAAACCTTATTGGGAGAAACTTCTGGGATTTTCTGCTCAAGTTGATAGGGGTCTAAGTTTTGTAAAGGTAATCCAGCAACGCGCAACTGGACAACGGCTTCTCTTAAAGAGCGATCGCTATCTTTGAGGTGACTGGGATTTAAGGCTACAGCTAAATGAGGGCGATCGCTCAGAATATCTTTTACTAAGTTGGTGAGAACGCTTCGGGGACCAAATTCAACAAAGTAGTAACCGCCTTCAGCATAAATATTTTCAATTTCCTGTTTGAACAATACTTGATTTCTCAAGTGTTCTTTGAGGACTTTTTGAATAACTTGCGCTTCATTTGGGTAAGGTTTTCCGGTCACATTGGTGTAAACCGGAATTTGTGGCTCTTTGAAATTAACTTTCTCAATTGCTTTAGCAAAGGGTTGCTGTGCATAAGCCACTAGTGAAGTGTGAAAAGCTGCGGAAACTCCCAACAAAATTGTAGAGAATCCTTGAGTTTTTAGAGCTTCTTCCACATTAGCAATTTCGGCTTTTGTCCCAGCCAACACCATTTGATTTTGGGAATTCAAGTTAGCAATGCTGATTTCAGGAAAACTCTCAATTAGTTCTGTAACCTGACTGACATCCCCTTTCACCGCTAACATAGCTCCTGCATCAAACTGGGGATCTGTTGGCGTAGCCATCGCTTGACCTCTAGCTTTCACCAGGAAAAAGTAATCTTCTTCACTCAAAACCCCCGCAGCCCATAAAGCGGTAAGTTCTCCAAAGCTATGACCTGCGACAAAATCCGCCTTGAATCCAGCTTGTTGCAATATCTTGTATAAACCAGCGCTAAAAGCCGCGATCGCTGGCTGTGCATATTCTGTTTGCTGCAACAGTTTCATCTGGGCAGTTTTTCGATCTAAATCGAACACAGGCGCTGGGAAAACAACCTCTGAAACACCCTGTAAACCGTCTTGGCGTAAAAGGCTGTCAATGTGAGTATAAGTCTGTCCCAAGGAAGGAAAATTGATTGCGAGTTCCCGACCCATCTCTAAATATTGTGAGCCTTGTCCAGAAAATAGAGCAACTACTTTCCCTTCTGTGACTATGCCAGTTTTGCGGTAGTAAATTCCTTGGGGATGCTCCCAAGATTCTGCAAGCAGTTTGTTTTTCAGCAAGTCAATACTTGTTTGCAATAAGTTACAAGCTTGAGTGAGAGAATCGGCAACAAACCCAAGTCTGGCATTTGTGACGGGAATATTTAAAGATTGAGAGGCGGCAATCAATTCTGCATAATGCCGCTCTCCCGTATCGGATTGCAATTGGTCTTTAGTTGCTTGACAACGGGATAACAATTCTTCAGGTGTTGACGCAAATAGCAACACCGATTGAGCAGATTTGTGTAAACGATAAGGGCGATCGCTTTGGGTTTTGTATTCTTCTAAAATGACGTGATAATTTGTGCCACCAAAGCCAAAAGAACTCACCCCTGCACGTCTTGGCTCGTCATCGCTAATAACCCAAGGTCTGGTTTCGGTATTTAAATAAAATGGGGAATTATCAATATCTAATTTAGGATGGGGTTTGGTGACATTAATTGTGGCTGGTAATACTTTGTGGTGCAAAGCTAAAGCTGTTTTGATCAGACTTGCCGCACCCGCAGCCGCTTTTGTATGTCCAATTTGTGATTTGACAGTTCCCAGAGCAATATATTGTTTTTTGGGATTATTTTCGCCAAAAACTTCTTTGATTGAACTAAATTCTGCTGGATCTCCAGCCATCGTACCGGTGCCGTGCGCTTCAATCAAACCGACGCTAGCAGGGGAAAATCCCGCATCTTCGTAAGCACGGCGTAATGCTCTGACTTGGCCTTCTGGACGCGGCGCATAAATGCTTTTATAACGGCCATCGCTAGAAGTACCAATACCTTTGATGACTGCATAAATGCGATCGCCATCTCGTTCGGCATCTTCAAGGCGTTTCAGTACTAACATCCCCACGCCTTCACCCAACATCATCCCATCAGATTCTGCATCGAAAGGTTTGACATTTTGACCAGGCGAAACAGCAGGAGTTTTACTAAAACACATATACGCCAAAATTGAGTTGTCGGTGTCAACTCCGCCAGTCAGCATCATGTCGGCGCGATGTTCAACTAGCTCACTAATTGACATTTTTAAGGCACCTAATGAACTAGCACAGGCGGCATCGACAACACAGTTAGTCCCTCCAAAATCTAGGCGATTAGCAATGCGCCCAGAAACAACATTTGCCAGCATACCAGGGAAGGCGTTTTCCTCCCACTGCACATATGCACTTTTGATTTTCTCGATGATTTTTTGTGTATCCTCATCGGATAAACCACTACTTTTAAGGGCTTTTTCCCAAACTGGATACTGCATTCTCGAAGTCAGTGGCACCCCCAACTGTCTACCTAGTGCTACACCTAAAATTACACCAGTAGCCTCGTGATTAAACTGTCGAGATTCGCCGTAACCCGCATCTTCCATCGCTGCTTTAGCAACAATCAAACCTAGTAACTGCGAAATGTCTGTAACTTCCAAAATGTTAGGTGGTAGCCCAAATTCCATCGGATTGAAATTAACATCCGGGATAAATCCACCTCTTTTACAGTAGGTTTTATCAGGCGTTCTGGGGTTAGGATCGTAATAATCATCTACGTTCCAACGTGAAGGGGGAACATCAGTAATACAATCAACTTTATGAATAATTTTTTCCCAGTATTCCTGTAAATTTTTTGATTGCGGAAAGATAGAAGCCATCCCGATGATAGCAATGTCTATTTGTTGCCGCTGTGTGTTTATTTTGTTCTTTAGCGGTGCATTTTCAACCATAATTTTTTTCTCCTGTATGAGCTTGAGTACAGCTTGTTCACAATTGCTCACTTCTTCTTGCAACTGTGCTAAAACAGCTTCAATGCTAGAAGCAGCCATGACTTTATCTTCACTAATGGATTGATGAAATATAGAGGTATTGATAGATTTAATCTCAAAATTCAGCTTGCAATTGGTAAATCAAGCGTGTTATGACTTTTTTGATTTTCTTCAAATGATTAAACTTGGGCATCAAAGTCTTATGAATTTTGAATTATACATTTTAAATCCTAAGGACTTAATACCTCTAAAATTAAGGTAAATTGCGATTATTCTTGAAACGATGAGAAGAGTTAATGATGATAATTTATATCCTTTTACTTGAGACTTGACGAGCCATAAACCAGATTTCAGAAAAGTTGAGTGAGGATATTCTCAAGTCTAAATTCTGGATTTTTGTCATTTTTCATTGGTCATTGGTTATTTACAAAGGACAAATGACTAATGAATCATTTGAAGTTATTCTCAGGTAAAAGCGCTCATACTTAACTAAAGCGGCTGCCAAATTTTTCTTAGATCGCTTTATTGGGTACAAATTATCAAAGGAGCTTGGGGAGCGAGTTTTTAGCTTACCATCGATCTGCCTTTAGTTCTAGCCTCTAAGTGGGTGCAGTATCTGAAGCACCAATTCTTGGATTGACTGTACAGCAATCTTTGCAAGCTTTTCTAGTACATTTTCATTGGGAAACTTCAGACTAATGACGACTTTCACGGAAAATAATCCAATATTTAAGTACATTCGCTTGGCCTCAATGTTGCAACATAAATTATTAATCAGATGCAGGTGAGAATTCCCAGAGTCAGAATTCGTACTAAATTGTGGCTTGCAGTTAATATTAGACTGATTATTTCTTCATTACAATTGATATGCAACTTAGATACAATTAGATACGTCTTGCTAGATGAAATGTTTACTGAGCATAGTTTTTTAGGTAATTTCCAATTAACAATGCTATATATTTAGTTGTAAATTTACGACTTAAAATGTGTAAATTAATTAGAACCTACGCCTGAACTTATAGAGAGTTATCTTCTGAATTAACATCATCATCTCCTTTACTCGTTACCGCTTGATGCTGAGCAGATGCTAAGAGCTTTTGCTCAAGTATACTAATACTAATTCCAAGCTCAGAAGCTGTTTTGCGTTTCCACTCTTCTAGCTCACAATCATGTTCATTGAGCCATTCACGCACCGCAACGCGGGCCATCTCAGCTTTGCGAAGGGTCTGGCGAGCTGCATGAAAAATCAGTCGCTGGTTATCAAAGCTTGGCAATGAGAGCATGAATCGCTGTAGTTTCATTTTATTCAGGGTCTTTCGGGGGCGATCGCTGTCATTCACATAACTATTAAAACTCTTTTCAATTAGTATCTCATACTGCAAAAATACATTGTCAAAATTGCATACAAATTGCACGTCTGGGAATTTAAGACTAAATAGTTATCAGTAATCAAGATCTTCACTGTTCGGTGACAAATTAGCAATTAAAAGCGTTAATTTTCTACCATAGCTATTTTCATTTGAATGAGATAGACGGTAGGGACGCACATCTGTGTGCCCCTACGAATTGTCTGTACTCCACGCAATTGCAAACTGCTATAGCTATTTGTGGGATGAATTAATGAATTTTATTGCTACCATCAACAGCTTTTACATCTATCCAAAAGTTGATTTTTTTGAAAAGTTTTTATGTCTTAATCAATTAGTTAATTTTTTGAATAAATTCTTGCTCTAAAATGATGATTTTTTTGACAAGTAAAATTAGCCACTAGCAACTATATCTAAAGAATGACAAATCTTGCTCAACAACAGATCTACGACAAACTGAACACCTATTTTCAAATCCTGAGTGATATCGAGGACATAAAGACGTTCAAAATTCCTCAATCTTTTAAAATATCTTGTTGATTTTTATGCAAGATACTGTCTAGTTATTTCTTCGTAAAAGTGTTGCATATGGATTGCAATTGAGTATCAGTCAGTTTATCGTATGTAATTAAATAAAGAGATTCAATACTGTTGGTTTTGGAAAATGGATAGATATGAAAACAGGAAGAATTAAAATATGAATTCCTTTGGTTACTCAATCATTCCATATATTCCTAACCCTACAGTATTACAATGTGATTTATGCGATGATCCGTGTTGTATGAAGCGTTCTGCATAATTAGACTTTCATGAAAATATAAGGGCTTGCTGGCATGAGACTATCTGAGCTAGATCCACTCATACCGCTAACTGAGTTAAGAGAAGAACTTCTGAAGTTGCCAAAAGGTTATTCGTTTTATGAAGAAGAATTGGTCGATTTTTTATCAAGACGAAGATGGCCTGAAAGCAATCGTCGTATTGACCGAACAACTTTTTGGCGGTGGAGAAATGACAACGGAATTGAGCATCAAAAAGTATTCAGCAGATTGGATATATTGAAACTCTGCCAAATTTGCGACCACTATCGAATAGATGGAACTCGCAGCGAATACTTAGCGATCGTTAAAAGTAAAAAAGAGGCAGTGCTAAATAAATAAAATAGCTCTGGTTAAATGCATAGTCAGAATTCAGAAGTCAGAATTCAACAGCAAAGCCAAAGATGCTCCGCCAAGGCATCAGAATGGCTGGAAAATCAAGCATGGTACGACTACTTGATTTTCTAAAAATTATGAAATTGGGGTATCCAACTCTGATAAATTCAGTGATTCTGAATTCTTGCAATGCACAAAAGTAAAAAGATAAGAATTCGGAATTCGGAATTCTGAGTTCTGAATTCTTTTTACTTTTACCTTGTTCGGTAATTTTCAAAGATAGTTATGGTACCAAAACAAAAAGAATCATTTATAAAACCATTCATTAAACCTGTAGCTTGGTCGTCAATGATGTTGGCAACTGTTATGGCTGTAGCTACTGGTGCAGTTTCATTTTATACGTTTTCACATTTTCAATTGTCTTCTAAAGTAGAGCCTGTAGCTACTCCAAGTAGTTCTCCTAGAATGACTGCTATTTCTGCCTTAGGACGTTTAGAACCTCAAGGAGAAGTTATTCGTCTGTCCGCTCCTGATTCCCAAGCAGGTGTTCGAGTTACAAAACTCTTGGTAAATAAAGGAGACAAGGTGCGGGAGGGGCAAATAATTGCAATTCTTGATACTTATTTTCCTCGTCTTGCAGCTCTAGAAAAAGCCCAACGACAAGTCTTAGTTGCCCAAGCTAGTCTCAACCAGGTAAAAGCAGGAGCAAAAACTGGAGATATCTCTGCACAGCAAGCAACCATTGCTCGTTTAGAGGCAGAGTTGGAGGGAGAAACTTCTGCACAACAAGCAACCATCGCTCGCTTAGAGGCAGAATGGCGTAATGCTGAAAGCGAAAATCAGCGATATCAAAACTTATATAAAGACGGTGCGATTTCAGCTTCCGACGCAGATACTAAACGTTTACGAGTCGATACTGTTAGCCAACAGCTCAATGAAGCTAAAGCCTCTCTCAAGCGCACTATCGAAACACTGCAAAAGCAGTTAATCGAGGCCAAAGCCAGACTCAAGAGTATTGCTGAGGTTCGTCCTACGGATATAGCAGCAGCACAAGCTGATGTTGACAGTGCGATCGCCTCGGTTAAACAGGCTCAGGCAGAATGGGATTTAAGCGTGGTGCGATCGCCTATAACTGGGCAAATCATGAAAATTAATACTTGGCCTGGAGAAATTATCGGCACTACAGGAATAGCTGATTTAGGTCGCACACAACAGATGTATGTTGTTGCAGAAGTCTACGAAACTGATATTCAAAAAGTGCGTCTAGGTCAATCAGCTATTATTACTAGCGATGCCTTTCCAGGAAAATTACGAGGAGAAGTCGCAGATATCGGTTTGCAAGTTGGTAAACAAAATATTTTTAATAACGCTCTGCAAGCAGACACCGATAACAAAATAGTTGATGTAAAAATTCGTATAGATCATCTGGCAGATAATCAACAAGTCGCTGGTTTTACTGACTTACAAGTGGAGGTGATGATTTATATTTGAGGTCAGGATTCAGAATTCAGAATTCAGAATCCAGAATACTTTGATGCCCAGGCTTAATAATCAACAATAAAATTAATACATCATAGTACGCTTTATTTTCCAATCTCAAGCAGAATTCTGAATATTGACTAGATGAAATGTAGGTAAAAAATGACCAATAACTAATGAATAAGAACTAATGACTAATAACTAATACCCAATTTGTATCGTTGAGGTTGATTAAATGATTCTCAATATCCCTCTGGCTTGGCTACAACTAGCCCGACAAAGAATTCGCTTTTTTGTAGCTTTAGCCGGGATTGCTTTTGTTGCAGTTCTTATGTTTATGCAAATTGGTTTCCAAGATGCTCTTTATGACAGTGCTACACAGCTACATAATAATTTAGAAGGAGACCTATTTTTAATCAGTGCCCAATATAAATCTTTGACATCGAATCAAAGCTTTGGTCGTGCCTATTTATATCAATTACTAGGTTTTGAAGCTGTAGAATCAGTTAGCCCGTTATATGTGCAATTTGCCAAATTTAAAAATCCAAATAATGGGTTAAAATATCCGTTATATGTGCTTGGTTTTGATCCAGTTAAATCAATTTTTAAATTTTCAAATATCCAAGATAAACTCAGCGTAGTTAGAATTCCTAATATTGTTTTATTCGATCGGGATTCTCGACCAGAGTTTGGAGCGATCGCCAGTGATTTTGAGAAAGGAAAAACTGTAAAAGTTGAAATCTACAGCTATTCTGGATTAGTTGGTTACAAAGTTAAAATTGGTGGTTTATTTAATTTAGGACCTTCCTTTGGAGTCGATGGAAATTTAATTGTTAGTTCTTCAACTTTTTTGAGAATATTTCAAGATCGTTCGGTACAAAAGATAGATATAGGCTTAATTAAGCTCAAGCCTAATAGTAATCCCCAAAAAGTTTTAGCAGATTTATCAATCAAGTTACCCAAAGACGTAAAACTCATTGGCAGAAAAGACTTTATTGCTCTTGAAAAAAGCTATTGGTCTCTGAGAACACCCATTGGGTTTGTATTTAACTTGATGGTCTTAATGGGGTTTGTTGTTGGTGTAATTGTTGTATATCAAATTCTTTATAGTAATATTTCAACTCATTTAACTGAATATGCAACCTTAAAAGCAATGGGATTTAAAAACAAATACTTATTAAGTGTGGTTTTTAAGCAAGCTTTAATTTTAGCATCTTTAGGTTATATTCCAGGCTTTATTATATCTCTAGGTCTCTATGATATTTCCAAAAATGCTACTAAATTACCAGTTATTATGAGTACTGATAAAGCAATATTAGTATTATTTTCCGCAATATTTATGTGTTTGACTTCTGCCTTTTTATCTACGAATAAGCTAAGAAAAGTAGATCCAGCAGATATTTTTTAAATATTTCATAACATGAAAGCAAAATATATTGTTAACATCACAAATCTCAATCATTATTTCGGCGAAAAAAAAATCCGTAGCCAGATTTTATTTGATATTAATTTTAATATCAAATTTGGCGAAATTGTGATTATGACTGGGCCATCAGGCTCAGGAAAAACAACTTTACTCACTTTAATTGGTGGATTACGCTCTGTCCAAGAGGGAAGTCTTAAATTTCTAGGTCATGAGCTTTCTGGAGCTAGTAATGAGCAATTAGTTAAAGTACGTCGTCATATTGGCTATATTTTTCAATCTCACAATTTGTTAGATTTTTTAACAGCTAGACAAAATGTTCAAATGTCGCTTGAATTACACAAAAATATTCCCGAACAGGAGGCTCGTAGCAAATCAGAAGCTATGCTCAATGCTGTTAAATTAGAAAATAGAGTTAATTACTACCCATCCGATCTCTCAGGAGGACAAAAACAACGCGTAGCCATTGCACGTGCTTTAGTGAGTCATCCTAAATTAGTTTTAGCTGATGAACCTACAGCTGCTTTAGACAGTAAGACAGGGCGAGATGTTGTCACTCTAATGCAGGAATTAGCTAAGGAACAGAATTGTGCCATCTTAATGGTTACTCATGACAATAGAATTTTAGATATTGCCGATCGCATAATTCATATGGAAGATGGTCATCTGGTCAAAGAAATTTCACAATAGCCTAAATCCAAGAGAATTAAACAATAATATTCCCAATTTATTTAAAAAATCGGTAATCTAAGTAGATTGTCATATATCTTTGGTTACAACCTAAGTAAATCGGCGTAAATAATTGTTGTTGGGATAAGGCAGGGGGCAGTGGGAAAAAGGGTGTGAGCCTTGTTTACTTTTCTTCACACAGTTCGGTTTTATTGTATCGACTTACTTAATCGACAATAAAAGTATTCCTTGAGTCTCAACTCAGACACCCCTAGAGTATGAAGTTATAAGTTCTCAAATGAAAGAAGATATACAAGTGATATAAACAGACTTTCAACAGTTGCCAGTATCTGGCTGTTTCGATTTTCTACTTATCGATCAAAAGTATCTCCAAATTTGTCAATTAGTTATACTAATTGCATTTACAAAAAATTATGATAAAAGATTTAATTTTTTGTCTTCAAGAAGCAGCTTTAGACTTCATATTTGACAAGTCTTCAATTCCTAAAAATGTTTCTGAATGTTACATAGATCCGCCTTGTGGATGTAACAATCCAGGGCAAAATATCCAATGTGAAGATTGTATCTATCTTGAGGCTTGCTTATCTAATTTTAAGCGAGAATAATATTTGTATTTTTCATTAATAGTAAAAATACAAACAAGCTTAATAATAAACTAACCCCTTCGACATAAATGATTTTATTCTTCTGATAGAAGTTTTGCAAAAGAATAGTATGTATTCTAAGTGATAGTGAATTCAACAAATCAGCAATCTTTGTATAAATTTGAAGGCACGGGAGTCTCGAGACAATTATTTCTTATGCTGATGCCATTATCTAAATAATTTAGGTTCATGGAAAAAGTATGATTTTTCTGGAGGAAAGAACATACTGAAAAACAGAGCTATAAATTTTGTACAAAACGGCGATAAAACTTTTACAAGTTTCTTTTGGGATTTCATCTATACAGATCAAATGTTTTTTAACATTTTTAACTTAGGTGAAAGGCTCATCAATCTGTATTCTCTAAATTTACTTTGTGAAGTAGCAGATTGAGTAGGGAATATCGGTGTGGAAAATCAATAAACCACAGGAATCTAAAACATACAAGGAACCATACTCATGAGACCTTTTGATTTATCTAAAGCTGTTGTAGCTAGTCTCTTTGCCATCAGTTTTGCTTCTGCATCCTTACCTGTTTCTGTCTCTGCCCAAACTGGAAGCTCTGGTGGTGGTACTAGCTCAGGAACTACTTCTGGTACTGGCAGTACAGGTACTGGCACAAGTGGCACCGGCACTACAGGTACTGGTACAACTGGAACAGGTGCAACGGGTACTGGCACAACTGGAACAGGTACAACTGGCACTGGCACAACTGGAACAGGTACAACGGGTACTGGTACAACTGGAACAGGCACAACCGGCACTGGCACAACTGGAACAGGTACAACCGGCACTGACACAACCGGCACTGGCACAACTGGAACAGGCACAACCGGCACTGGCACAACTGGAACTGGTGCAACGGGTACTGGCACAACCGGCACTGGTACAACTGGAACAGGTACTGACACAACCGGCACTGGCACAACTGGAACAGGTGCAACCGGCACTGGCACAACTGGCACTGGTACTGGGACGACTACAGATGGCACAGGTACTGGTATTACAGGTAGTGATGGTACTGGCACTGATAGCACAGGTACTAACAGGAACACAGGTGTCACAACTTACCAACAAACTAGCGATCGCGGTTTCAATTGGGGTTGGCTAGGTTTGTTTGGTCTAGCTGGTTTAGCAGGTCTGGCTCGTAATCGGGAAAAACCCAGAACTTATAGCGATCCTAACGAAGTAACAGGTTCTCGCTTTAGATAAGCTAATCGGCTCATCGTCCCTAAAGTTACAGCAGATTGCAACAGGCGTGAGGTATAGATAATTGTAGGGGCACAACATATTGTGCCCCTACCCGTGTACTTCATTTTACAACTTAAAGCAAACTAGCAGAGTTTACATCCAAAAATAACGTTGCTTGGGATTGTTGACGGAGAACAGAAGCCGGACATTCTGCACTTATAGCTCCTTGCAATATTTGTTTTACCACATTTGCTTTACGTATTTCTGGAGCAAGACAAATAATTTTTTTTGCTGAACAAATGCTTGGAATAGTAACAGTAAAAGCGTATTGTGGGACAGTTTCCAGATTCGGAAAGTGACCTGTGTTTACTTGTTGCTGACGGTTGATTTTATCTAGTTTTACTAGTTTTACACTGTAGGAATCTTGAAAATCTGCTACCGCTGGATCGTTAAAAGCTAAATGTCCATTTTCACCAACACCAAGACAGCACAAGTCAATTGGTTGTGCTTGCAATAATTTGGTGTAGCGATCGCATTCTGCCACTGGTTGCGATGTATCACCTTCTATATAGTAAAATTCTTTAGGAGCAACCCGTTTTTCTACGCGTTCTCGCATATAACGCCGGAAACTAGCAGAATGATACGCACTAATTCCCAAATATTCATCTAAATGGAACAGAGTAATCCTTGACCAATCTACACCACCCAATTTAATCAAAGCATCAAGAAATTTCAGTTGGGAGTTACCTGTTGCTAACAATACAGCCGCTGTATCCTGTTGGTTGAGAACCTGCTGTAAATATTGTTGGGTGATTTCCGCAACTGAGAGCGCCATTTCGACTTCAGAGTTGTAAATCTGCACTAATAAATCGTCAACGCGAAAAAAGTTTGTAGCAGCTACCATTTGCTTACAGAGAAGTTTATTAATAATAGGACTTACGCAAAATATAACGAAAGTAGCGGTAATTCATGAATTACCGCAACGCTTGAATAAGGCTTTTGGTCACATCTTGCGTAAGTCCTGAATAAAATTCGATTCCAGTCAGCTATCATAATCCTTTGAGCAATCTCTGGAGAATTTGGCTAAGTTCTTAATCAAAGAGCATTATGCATCAGGAATATGGATTGATGCATTTAAGATCGTCGCAGCCAAAACCTTGAGTCATCATTGCAGATAGCTGTTGAAAAACGCGATCGTTAAGGTTGAATTCTTGCATGATTTCGTTATCAGCTTGTCCTTGGGCTATCCGCTTTGCCATTTGCTCAAACTCTACCCAAGTCAAATCACTCTCAACAAATGCTTTCGCAAGGGTAATTACCAGTTCCTCATAATCATTGTCTTCTAGTTTTGTCATCATCCGGTGTTCAATGTGAAGCGAATCATCGAAACAGTAGTACCAGGATTTTGGTTGCTGGTTAACTACCCTTCGGAAAAAATCCTGCTGTTTGGAGCGACTAACAGCATGATCTGCCTCACTACATACCATTAAACTAGGGGCACAAACAGAGCCTTGAGCCTTTTTTAAAACCTCCTCTGCCAATTGAAGAAATATCCGTAATGCCTTAAGACAAAAACCTTTATAACCAAAATTGCCAGGTGCATCTTTGTTGAACCATTCAAAGTAAATTGGCAGGATTTTGAGCAGCTGATCGAATAGTGAGTAACGGCTACCCAAATAAGGCGTGAACAATAAAGCGCGGTCAATCTCCTGGGGATGCTCTAAACCTAACCAAACAGCTAAAGTTCCACCTGTTGATAATCCACCAATTACAACTTCTTGGCCTAGCGTTTTCGCAATCTGCAACCATTCAAGCACAAATTGTTGATATATCTGAATATCTGTTGGTAGTGGTGGAGGATTTTGACGGCTCCAGTTGCCTGAACGTCCATGACCAGGTTGTAAAGGAATCAAAACGTTATATCCCTTGTTAAATAAGGCTTTACCAAGCGGCTCAAACTGGTAAGGACCTGCTGTAAAACCATGCAAAAACAAGAAAACTTTTGGTGTGAAGTCAGGGTGAATCAAAAATTCGGAACGACAGGCTTCGTTCTTGAGACCCTGTGTGGATTCTAATTGGTGAACTTGCTCCAGCATTTCTGCTGTTTTTTCAATGTCAATTTTCATTTGTGACTCTTAAGATTTGGTTAAAACCTCGCTTTTGGTGGGCGAATTTCTTCCCCAGCCCCTTGTATTCACAAAAGAATAATCACTAAGGACGAAAACAATGTAAACTATCTAAATAAAGTTAACAATTATTTACATATTACCCAAAAATCATGCTGGCTGCAATTCTCTTTGACCTAGACGGCACTATTGTCAATAGCGATCCAATACACTACCGAGCTTGGAAAGAAATGCTGCTCGATTTCAGCATAGAAATTGACGAAACATTTTATAAATCCCGAATTAGTGGGCGGCTAAATCCAGAAATTGTTCAAGATATTCTGCCACAATTATCATTAGCAGAAAGGGAAAATTTTGCAGACGAAAAAGAGGCACTTTTCCGCAAAGTTGCCTCCGATCTACAACCGCTGAGTGGATTTTATGAACTGCTAGCATGGACAGATACGCATCAATTGAAACGCGCATTAGTAACTAATGCCCCAAGATTAAATGCAGAATATATGCTAGAAGTTTTGGGGATAAAAGAAGCTTTCCATACAATTGTTTTAGCGGATGATTGTATAGCAGGTAAACCCGATCCGGCACCCTACCAAGTTGCCTTAAACAACTTAGGGATTCAAGCAGAGGAAGCGATCGCTCTAGAAGATTCTCCCTCTGGAATTCGGGCTGCGGTGGGCGCAGATATCCGCACCATCGGTATAGCCTCTACCCACAATCCCCAACTCTTACAGGAAGTTGGTGCATTTATGGCGATTCCAGATTTTACTGATTTGCAGTTGTGGACATTGCTCAACTCGCTTATCGAACCAGATTTGAGCGCGATCGCTTCTAATTGTTGAACCCAAAGCTGATAATTTTGATACTAGAGACGCGAAATTTTGCGTCTCTATTTATTTTTCAGCCAAAATCGCGTAAATTTCCCGTTTAACTTGCTCTAGAAGCTCACGTACTCGATTTATTCGCTCCACATTTCCACTGCGGGCAACCTGCACCACCACACCAGCTAATTCTGTTGCAGCATTCCGCAACTCAATAAATTCTTGGGGCTTACCTGTAATCAAACTTTTGAAGGTATCCCAAGGAGAGTCTGAAGTTTCTTGTTGGGTACGTTCTGCCAAAAGTTGTCTACCCTCATCTGTGATGCTATAAACCCGCTTACCGCCTTCCTGCGAGCTGGTTAAATAACCACCTTCCTCCAGCAATTGCAGTGTTGGATACACTGAGCCAGGACTCAGGCGACGGAAACCACCATAACGAGTTTCCATCTCTTTAATCAGATCGTAACCATGACTAGGATGCTCGGATAACAATTCCAGCAAGATGAACTTGATGTCACCCCGACGAGTCCGATGTTCATCTCCCCAACCACGACCAAACATTTCATCGCCCAAGTGTTTGCCATGATGTCCACCATGATGCTTGCGATGCTCAAACCAAGACTTGACAAACACAAAATCATCTTCGCTAACTCCTGCCCATGCAGGTATCCCAAACCGTGACCGAAAGTGTCTAAACATAACTAAATTTCTCATCAACTTTCTCTAGTATACGATATATCGAAATATATCACGATATATCGGTATAGAATTTTGATGAAGATTTATTTCAATTGTGGCGTCGTGTTTACAGCAATTATTGTAGAGACGGCGATTTATCGCGTCTCTTGTCATTACCGAGAAGGGGTAAGGGGAAAAGGGTAGGAATTCAAAACAGGGGTAAAGGTTAAAGGGTAAAGGGTAAAGGGATAAATTTAACCTTTCCCCCTTACCCCTTTCCCTTTCCCCCTTCCCCCTTCCCCTTCTTCATTCATATGCGTAGGGGCACAGCAATGCTGTGCCCCCAAAGTCTATATGTATAGGATTTTCCTGAATTGCTATTAAGCTTTCACCTTAGCTTTTGACCAGACACCGTTTTCATCTTCATCATATTGCTTGTGGATGGCTTCCCAAGCAGCTTGCTCAGCGTTAAACTCGTCACTTTTTTCATTGAACACAGTGTTATAGCGCTCAATGAATGTATGCTGAGCTTCATCAGAAAGATGAGCGCGAACCTCAGGTGACAAGTCCTCTGGGCTGTTGCATAGTCCTGGACAAGGGCGATCCAGAGTTTTTTCAATTACCTGAATTTCTTCGCCACCAGCGCTTTCGAGGAGCAATTGAAATTCGCCGGTGCGATCGCCTGGAACTTCTGCCATCAACAAAAACTCACCAGCTTGTAAGCGGGTTTGGTAGATAGTGGCTTTATCTTCTGGCATTCCCAAAGTAGTCAGAACCGATACTAAACCGGCACCTGCACTACCTGCGATCGCTCCACTAGCTGCCCCTAACAACACCGCACCAATCGGCCCTGCTGCCACAATTGAGCCGACAAAAGGAATAAATAGTACGCCTACACCCGTGAGCAAGCTGAGAAAGGAACCAAACAAGGAACCAAAAACTGCCCCTGTTCGCAAACCTCCGAGAATCACATCTTTTTTACTAATAAAGCCAGAGATTCGAGTTTCTGACTGGAAATTTCTGCCCATGACGGAAATGCGATCTCTGGGCACACCCCTGTCTAATAAACGTCTAATGACATCATCAATTTGCTTCTGTTCTTTGAATACAGCAGAAATGGTACGTTCTGCCTTATATACTTCTGGCATTTAAATACTCCTGTGATTATTTTTTTGCCGTGGATTATAGTCAAAAAATTTTGGATTTTTAGATTTGCCCCATACCTAAAGATATGGGGCTGAGTAAAGAATTCAGGATTTACGCAAAATTATGAAAGAACGAATCGCAAAGGACGCAAAGAACACAAAGAAATAAGAGTTTCAGAGAGTTTTTGCGTAAGTCCTAGAATTGTAGATTTTGGATTTGTTCCACAAATAGATTTGTGGGCAATTCTAGCAGATGCTATCCGAACAGACTTTTATAGTTTTAAACTTTGGATTTCCAATCCAAAATTTAAAATCTAAAATCTAAAATTCGCTATTACTTACACGCCTACAGGTGTTTTAGCTTGTGTTGCTGGCTGTGTACCGTCTCCCTCTAGTGCTTGTCCTTCAATAAATGAGCGCAACATCCAAGCGATTTCTTCATGTTGTTCCATCAATCCAGTCAGAAAATCAGCAGTTCCTTGATCGTGGAACTTTTCACCAGACTGATCTACATGATCTCTGAGATTGCGAATGACTTGCTCGTGATCTTGCACTAGATTAGCTACCATTCCGGTTGCAGTAGGAACACTACCGGCATGTTCTTTGAGGGTAGCAATTTTGAGAAATCCTTCCATCGTACCAACTGGATAACCACCCAAAGCACGAATCCGCTCTGCTAACGCATCAATATTAACAGTCAGCTTTTCGTAATGTTCTTCCCAAAGTTGGTGCAAAGAGCGGAATTGAGGCCCAACAACATCCCAATGGTACTTTTTGGTTTTTACTAACAGTAAATAGGCATCTGCTAAATCTTTATTCAACAGATTAATCACACCTTGACGCTGTTCTTCTGTCAAACCAATGTTAATCGCACGCATTGTTTTTCGTCCCTAGACAAACTTATTATTTATTAACATCCCAAATTTATGACATCATCCACATCAACCAAAGGACGCATTATAAGTTTAAATTAATTACCATATTCAGAGTTCTGCCTATGTCTTAGTAGGTAGTATTATTAATTTGATGGCATAGTAGTTAGTTAGCTATAAAAATATTAGAATACTTGATTATTAAATTTAGATTAATTTAATTTATTTGTTTAGCATTAATAGCTAGCAACAAGTGATTGCCTAAGAGCAATCACTCATTACTACTACTGAAGAATCACGAAAATCAAGTCTGAATTATGTTACTTACCTGTAACTTTGTCTAACACATTCTTGATATTTTCTTCTACTGTGGTTGCACTCTGTGAATTTTCAGGACGCTTTTGTTTGTCAAAGTCAGCAGCTCCTTGAACTTCATTGAGTCCTTCGTTGGCCTTTCTTTGAGTTTCTTCGAGTCCTATTGGTGGCTTTCTAGCGGCTTTGTCAGTTTCGCGCTGGATATCAAGCAGTTGTGTTTCCCCTTCGGTAGGCTTACTTTGGTAGCTATCGATCGCAAAAGCAGGAAAAGCGCTAGATAATAATAGTAGGGCACAGGTAAAAGCCACAACTAGAAAACGTACTGGACGCAAAGTAGATAAAACAGAAGCAATAATTTTCATTTGAAATCCTCGATAACAGCGTTAACTACGCAAGACATTTACTCAACGGGCAAAGCTTGTGCTTTTATTCGGTAAAATTCACCAAAAAACTAGCAAGCGATGCTCCAGTCTTGAAGTTATTGAAAAATCAATCTAAAGGAATTGCGTTTGTATTTGTGCATTAACTCAGAAATAGTTAATGAGCAAGTACCCTTGGCGAGTTCCTCATTCAATGTCCAACTGATTTATTTTTACTTTGAAGACTGTAGGGTATACATCAATCTGTAGAATGAAGTTGTTGTTATCTACAGTTATAAAAAAAATCACTCTCTAGATATATCGACTTAATCAGCTTAATAAGGTCTCTGGGAGTTAATAGCTAATAACTTAAATTTATGAATATACAGCAGATTTGAAGTTAGTGAAGCACAGCATTTAGATCTCAAAGCGATAGAGTCTATTTTAATTATGTTAGCGCAGCAAGGCGTAGCCCATTATGATTTCTGAATTCTGAATTCTGATATCAATTAATTTGTGACTAGAGTAATTTCGCACAGCCTAGAAAGGCTCATATTCCATGACTTTTGCCAATTACCCAATTACGTCGGAAAAACCGAGCTAAAGCTGACTCTTCTAGTGATAAATAAATTGGGCGTCCGTGGGGACAGGTGCGGGGGTTGCGAGTGCGTTGCCAATTATCTAAAAGTGTCTGCATTTCTTGTAGATTCATCGGTGTACCATTACGAATAGCACTGCGACAAGCGACAGCTACTTGGGCTGTTTGTAAGTCTCCTCCTAAACTCAATTCTAAAATTGCTTCAGCAGAATCTTCGCGTTGCTGCAACATTGCGGGTAGGTTACGAACAGCCCAAAGTTGTTCGCCAAATGGTTCTATATCTAAACCAATGCGTTGTAATTGCGATACTTGCGCTGGCGACAATTGATAAAGAATAATTGGCGGTTCGACGGAAATGAGTTGCCAATTATCGCATAATTGCTCATACAAAACTCGCTCATGGGCAATGTGTTGTTCTACTAACCACATCCCACCAGAATGTTCGGCAACAATATAAGTATTACTCACTTGCGCTACAGCTTTTAGGGAGTTAGGAGAGACGCGATTCATCGCGTCTGTACAAGAGTTGGGAGTTTTGTCGTCTCCGTTGGGATTTTGAGGATTGAAATTGTAACCGCCTTTAGCTTCTGCGGCTTTGAGTAATTTACTAACTCTTGTTGTGTGGACAGTTTCTTTGAGATTGGCAGCAGAAATCCGCAGTGCTTGGTTAATTCCTTGGATAATTTGCTCTTGCCAATAAGCGATTTCATTGAGGTAAATTTCTGTTTTTGCTGGGTTACGATTCCAGTTAATTTGATCCGGGGAAATGGCAAGATGGAGAAAACAAATTGGATAGCGATCGCGTGGTAATGTTTTGTGAAATGCTGATAATATTGTTTGCTCTAATTCCGCTGACTTCACCATCCGTCCGTTAATCGCCACACGTACCCAATCTGGACGATGACGATGACAGCGATCGGGTAATCCTACCACTAAAGTGAGTGCTGAGTGGGGAGTGGGGAGTGGGGAGTTAGGAGTTAGGAGTGGGGAGTTAGGAGTGGGGAGTGGGGAGTTAGGAGTTAGGAGTGAGGAGTTAGGAGTGGGGAGTGGGGAGTTAGGAGTTAGGAGTGAGGAATTAGGAGTGCTGAGTTCTGAATTCTGAATTCTGAATTCTGAATTCTGAGTTCTGTTTTCTGAATTTACTGGGTTGGGTACTTCGAGTTTGACTTCTTGCAAATCGCCTTGTCGGATTTGGGGTAAAATCTGCGGTAGTAGTTGCCCAGTTGTGGCAGCTCTTGAGATGGTGAACCATTGACGGTCATTTTGCCAAATCTGCCAGGTGACGCGGGGATGACATAAGGCGATTTGGTGAATTGCTGCTTGCACGGCTTTCATTTGCTGTGCTAGTGTAGGCAATCCCTGACGACGAGATGAACAGTTACCGAAAAGATTGGCAACTGTGACTACTGTACCAGGTGCGATCGCGGTTGCTTCAACTTGCACAACTTCCCCGCCATACCCATAGACAACTCGCCAGCCGAATTTTCCACCCACAGGACGACTCAAAATTTCCAAATCTGCCAGAGTCGTTAAACTGTGCAACGCTTCGCCACGAAAACCCAAACTGTTAATTTTCCACAAATCGGCACTAGAACGAATTTTACTGGTGCTGTGCGCTGTGGCTGCTTGTTGCAAATCATCTAAGTTCATTCCACAACCATTGTCTGCGACGCGAATTCGCCATTGCTGCGGCCATAGGGAAACCACAATTCGCGTTGCACCTGCGTCTAGGGAATTTTCTACCAATTCCCGCACCACAGAGGCTAAAGAGTCGATGACCTCTCCCGCTGTAATGAGATATACAACTTCTGTTGGTAGAGCTTGAATAGTAGATGCCATAAATTATAGTTTATAGCTTCTGGGGACAAGGTAAGTGGGGAAAGATGAGGGAGATGAGGGAGATGAGGGAGATGAGGAACTAAAAGTTATCAGTTTTCAAGTGTTAATCAGCAGGAATAAAGGCGTCAGTCCCCAGAATTCAGAAGTCCCGTTAGCGAATAGTGGATGAGTAAACATATTTAACTCCTCCACTAAATTGATTCTGAATTCTGAATTCTGAATTCTGTATTCTGCTTCTATTTCGGATGTGAAACCTGCTAACTGTTAATTAGTATCGTTCATTGCCAAAACTTTAAGTGGTTCAACTCTGAGCAACCCATTTAACAATGATGCGGGACGTTGGGTGTAAGGCCAAGCAAAGGCATGACGAAAAGCTGCATCCTGACAAGCTTGGAGTTGTTCAAAACTAATAATGTCGTAAGTTAAGAGATTTTCATACTCCCAAGGCAAACGTACATTATGCAACCCAGCATTATCAGTACAAATAGCGATATCGACCCCAGCATCAAAACAACGGTCAAAAACTATTTTGAGTTGATGCATATCCTGTAAAGTACCAGTTTTCAAGTAAGTTGTTGGACAAACCTCCAAACACTGGCCGCGTCTAGCTACATCGTTAAGTAATTCCGGATACAACAAAGGAATTTGGATGCCGTGACCAATTCGCATCAGGTAGGGTAACAGTTGGGGGTAACAACCAGCGGTAGTTTCAAACAGATGTCCGGTGGTGTTAACGCCCTGCGATCGCGCATAATCATATAGACTAATCCATTCTTGCAGGCGATCGGCATAATAGCTATCACCCCCCGCTACATCGACTCCACAAACATACTGCTTATTTTGTGCCGCCAAATCAATAATCGCTTTGTTCACCTCATAAGGTAAACGCGTGTGCATACAAAGGATTTGGCTAGTAACAATCGGATATTCTGGCAAGCGGCTAGCTTCTCCTACTACCTGCACAATTTCTGCCATCTTGTCAATTCTGTCTGATTGACTCAGATGCTCAGGTGTCCGTAAATACGGAGTGTAGCGTAGTTCCAGATAAGCCAAATTTTCAAAAATGTAAGCACCCCGCAGCAAGCGATAGATAAAGTAAGGCAAAGTCTCCGCAGTTTGCACACTTTCTACCAGGGTGTGCAATTCTAAATACTCATCTAGAGTATTGCGTGGACGGGTGTAAAAATCTTCAAATTCTGAATAGTCAGCAAAGCGGGAAATCAACTCCGAAGAATGTCGCTCGAAATATCGCCACAAAACTCGGGGTACGACGGAACCGCCTAGATGTCTATGTAATTCAGCATATAAAGCCATAGTGGTATTTTTAGGGAAAAATTTCAATAATTGTAACAAAAACATAGAATAAAAAATCTATACCCCAAGCAAAATTCTGTAAATCTACGTTAAATCTTGCTAAATCCGGCATTGATTATCTGTAAAAACTCTTTATTAATGAGGATTTCAGACAAAAATTCTCTGATACCAATGTCAGCAAATTCCGTAATGTTTTGACTTAACAAAATTAAATTACTGATATTAATTTTTACTATAGGAATCATATTTGATTTCTGAAAAAATCTCAGTATTCTTGTAGTAGCGTGACAAGGCTAAAATAGTGCATAAAATTTAGCTCTTGCGGGGTGGGCATCTTGCCCGCCCGGACGGGTGAGGACACCCATACCACAAGAAAATTTATTGCAATATTTTAGCCTTGCCACGCCAGTAGGGTGTGTTACGGCTTCCGTAACGCACCATCCGAAGATTTTGGTGCGTTAGCCTACGGCATCATACAACGCCAATCCGCTCAAGTCGGGAAACCCGCCCACACGGGTGGCTCCCCTACGTGTATTTCAAAATCAAATACTAGTCCTATATGTAAACACTAGAGGTTGCAAAATACTTTACCCAAGAAAATGAGGCAATGAGAGCTATTGCATATAGCATGGATTTACTAATACCTGGTTTGTATATATGGCTATTTGGGTTTATTTTTCGGATTGGTGGGAGCGCACCAGATGATATTCCCTATAAATATGGCGGTAAAATTCACAGTTCCGCTGGAATTGCTTTAGTATTACCAGGATATAGAATTTTTACGACTTACCAGGGTAGCTATGACCTTCTCCCCTAACTGATTCGAGTTCTTGGGAAAATGAAGGGATTTCCCTGGATGTTAAAGCTGGCAAGTAAACTGTAAATTGAGTACCTCTGCCTACCTGACTATAAAGATTGACAAAACCACCGTGATTCTTAATGATATCCAGCGCCGTGGAAAGTCCTAAACCAGTGCCTTTGCTTATGTCTTTGGTGGTAAAAAATGGTTCAAAAATTCGTTGCTGAACTTCCGATGACATCCCCATACCAGTATCCGTCACCACGATCGCAATATAAGAACCAACTTTCGCATCAATATTAATCTGGGCACAATGTTCGCCAATTACGACATTTTCCGCCACAATCCTCAAGATACCGCCATCTGGCATCGCGTCACGGCCGTTAACTACTAAATTCATTAGCACTTGATACAGTTGAGTTGCGTCTCCCCGGACGTGCCAAAGATTTTTGGGAATATCTATCTCGCAGATAATAGAACTGGGGAATGTTTGAGCGATAATTTGCTCAATTTCTGCTAATATAGTCTGGATTTCAACAATTGTGCGTTTGTTTTCAATACCGCGTGCAAAGATCAAGATTTGCTTGAGCAAATTAGCGCCGCGTTTAACATTATTTTCTAAGGTTTGTAGTACTTTCTGGCTTTGGGGGTCAGGGAATTTCTTCTGCAAGAACTGAACTGACATTAAAATCGGCGATAATAGATTATTGAGATCGTGGATGATACTACTAGTTAAAGTGCCGATACTCTCCAAACGTTGCGATCGCAAAAGTTGAGCTTCTAATTGTTTCTGCTGCGTGATTTCGGTATTCGCGCACAAAATAGATTTGGGTTGTCCATTATCATGTCGTAACAATACCCACCGACTTTCAACGATAATTTCCTTACCTTCTTTTGTCAGTTGATGCAACTCACCTTGCCACTCACCAATATTCATCACGCTTAAGTAAGCATCTTCTAACTGTGGTGAATTTTCTGGATACAAAAGTTGCACAATATTTTTACCCACAGCTTCCTCAAATTTCCAACCGTAGAAACTCTGGGCACCTTGATTCCAAAATAAGATTTGCTTGTTGATATTTTGTACGACAATTGCGTCTTTTGCTACATCCAGCAGCAAGTTTTGTTCCCGAATTTTCTCTTCTGCTTGCTGAAGTTGTTTAACGTAATGCCACAATAAAATATACAGTAAGGCTACCAAGAGCAAATGCAAAACAACAGTGATAAAAAATGTGATTATGACCTTCTGGGAAATTGCTTGTGACTTCTGTATCTGTTCTTGCAATAAATTTTGTACAGTGCTGCTAGAGTAAATTAGAGTATTAGTAAATACAACTGCCGATGTGAAGATAAATATTGCTTTGTGCTTTTGGAATCTAGACCATTTTTTTATCATGCGATCGCCCTTTTTACCGCCGATGACCTCCATTAATTACAATTAAGGATGGAAAACAAATACTGAGATTATTTGCATCACTTGGAAAACACGGGTAATAAAATACAAGCTCTTAAAGTTGTAAATTTCTTGATTTTTGGAGATAATCATGTATACAGAATAATTAAATACCAAACCGCCAGTTTTTAATATATATTAATTCTTTATCATAAATCCAAGGGTTTAAGACCCCTCTCTTACCTTGAGGTTATTTGAAAAGTATCTTACTATAAGTTTAGGCGCTTTTAGTTCCCCCTTTTTTAAGGGAGCCACTCCGGTCTTTGAAGTTTCACCCATGAGGAAGTGGCATGGATTTAGGGGGATCTAAAAGTTTTCCATACCGAACAAGACAACTTTTCAAACATCCTCTCACAGTAAGCATCAAAATACTAATTTACTCTGAGAAGAATTTAGAGACATTGAATCAGGATGCCTCCACATTCAGAAATTCCAGATGAAAACGATTATCCTACTTAGGTTTGCTAATTTACTAGTTCTTTTTACGTAATACTTTTATGCGTGAGGACAACGTATAACAAAAGCAATTTACTATCAGAATCTTACCTGTTATTGAACTACGGCTAGTATTTGATTAAAAACATCAAAGCAATTCAGTGTAATTTCAATTAAGGATAGGCTCAAAATAATGAAAATATTTGCACTAATACCGAAGAATTTTAACCTAAGCAAAAAACTGACTACCCTAATGTTCACAATTTTTTTGTTGGGTATTATTGTTAGTAGTGTTGTTTCTTATAACATTCTTCGTGGTTATACTGAGAACGAACTAAATAGACAAGCTAATGTACTTATCTCAACTATGGACTCTATTCGGAAATATAACCAGGATAAAGTGTATCCTCTGTTAAACAAGCAATCAGAACAGAAATTCTTATTAGAGTCTATTCCTTCCTACGCTGTAAGTGAAGTATTTGGTATTCTGACCAATGCTTACAAAGATCAGTACGGAGAATATATTTATAAAGATGCGATGATTAACCCGACTAATTCCAAGGATCAAGCTACAGAAGAGGAGATAAAGATTATAGAGAAATTAAGCAAACAAGATAAATTAGGGGCGCAAAATATAGCTCAGGGTTTTCTGACGATAAATGGAGAAAGCAAATTTTATACTTCTCGTCCTATCAAAATTACCCAAAGTAGTTGCTTGATCTGTCATAGCACCCTTGAGAAATCTCCTAAATCATTACAGATCTTATACAAACAAGGTAAATATGGATTGAATCAAGGGTTTGGCTGGGAATTAAACAAAATTATCGGTACTAAGATTATTTACATTCCTGCCGAGCAAGTATATAAAATTACTAATAAAAACTTTATTATGATTATAGGAATTTTTACTGCAATTTTTGCTGTGACTATCTTCTTAGCAACCCTCTGGCTGAAACAATATGTTGTTCAACCTCTTAATCGAATTACTAAAGTTGCAGAAGCAGTAAGTTTAGGCGAAATGGATATTGAATTCAAGAAACACTCAAATGATGAAATAGGCCATTTAGCCGATGCTTTTACGCGCATGAAAACTAGTTTAGAAATTGCTCTCAAGAGGCTTGTAAAAAGAATAGATCGCAATCAAAATGAGTTATAATAAATGCTTTTTAAACTCTTTTGCATTTTGAGGATTGGGAATTTCGGTAGATAGTAACTCAACCAGTTCTTGTGCTAATATTCGAGGATATTTAGCCAGAGTATCCTCGATAATAAAGCGCGCTATTGGACCAATATAACGGGCGAGTTCTCGCTGACAATTCTGTAAAAAGGCTGAGTCTAAAAGAGTAGATACTTCGGTTATTGGTTGAGATTTGGCAGCAGTTTCAATATTCTTTGAAAGAGCCTCTGGCTGTTGCTGCAACTGTTGGATAGACACCACTTCGATGGAGACTACATCTTCGTCTTTAACTTCTAAATACTGCTGAAAATTATTGACCTTTTCTCGTTGTTTTTCTAGCTCTAGCTGTTTGTCTATTTCGGCTTTTTGTTGTTGCTGTTTTTGGGAATCCTCTTCTTTGACTCGATCCTTAACTTTTAGCTGAGCGAGAATCAGTTTTTCAATTTGCTCTACATCCTCAGATTTGATTCCTAAATCCCTCTGGCGAAGCTTCAAAGCCTCTTTGCTTTTATCGCTAAGGGGATACTCATGTTGAACGATCTTCAAGAAAGTTTTATCGTATTTTTGCAGATTTTCCTTATATTTTTTAAAAGGCGCAAAAGCGCGACTTTGTAATTCGTTAGCCTCTTCAGGAGTCAATTCCAATTCTTCTCGAAGCTCATCTAACGTATCTTGTCCAGGGATAGATAGTTCTCCATCAAAAGATAAAATTTCCTCAACCTTTTTCAGATATCGAGCCTGTGCTGTTTGCTTCACTTTTGTTTTTTGCTGGTGCTGCTCAAACAAACGTTCTGCTACTGTACGAATCCCCTGAATCACATCTAAAAAGGCTTCGTTTACATTTGTCCAAGTAGTTACGGGCTTTGCATTCGTCGGAAAAGCTTGGTATTTGCTGAAAACAAGCCATGTCCAGTCACAGGGTTCTAATATAATGGGAATGACTATCGCTTCTCCAGCCTCATGCCGCTTAATTGCCTGTTCCATTTCAATTTCAGAACAATAATTTGAGAAAATAAAATCAGGACTAATCAACAGCAAGATTATGTCAGCTTTGTTCAGGTTATCATCGATTTGCTTTGCCCACTCCATCCCTGCTTCAATTTTGCGATCGTGCCAAGCTTCTATCACTTTTTGCCGTTTCAGGGAAGCTAAGTGCTTATCTAATTGATGCCTAAGTTTTTCATCTCTATGTGAGTAGGAAATAAAAAGTTTAACCGATTTATCTTCCATGTTATTACAACTCGATAAGGTGCATCATTTAAGCTTCTCAACTCAAACATAACTGCTTAAGTCGGTGTAGATATAGCATAGCTGATATAAAGGTATAAGATAAAGTGGAAGGATTACTATATAAGCTTTTTAGCTATTAGTTTTTTATAAATTATCTTTGCTTAGTTTGCTTTTGGTGAGACAAAGCTGGCACAGAATTGTTACGAAAAAATTAAGTATTTGAGTTAAGTTACTGTCATGTTATAATTTTTTTTAAAAATGTACCGAAAACTTCTCAAATAATTTAGTGATACACGGATAGGGTAATCTATAAATACTTTTTTTTAGCATGAAATAGCAAATAATATAAATTTAACTACGTATGAGCTACATCTTAATTTTATAACAATCCGGAAAAGTGCAAAACATTTTTTTTGCCTTTACTTATTTACACCAGTATAAGAGGATATTTGAAAAGTTCTATTGTTGGTAGCAAAATGTTTTAGATTCCCCTAAATCCTCCTGAAAAAGGAGACTAAGAGGAATCTAAAAGTGCATAAATCACAGCAAAATACTTTTCAAACATCCTCTAAAGTAGGTGCGGGCTAAAAAACTGAAGAAGATTTATGAGCAACTATCTAAATAATAGAGCTATTGCAAAATTATTTTCTGGTAGGATAAAACGTTTTGGTGAAAACTGGCTTTACGATATGGAATACGCGCAAAAAAAGCGACTAAGCTATTCAGCTTTTAAGTTGCACAGTAGCTCATGAAGTTTATTGACCGATAACGGTTAACTGTCAACCGTCAACAGTTAACAGCCAACACGAGAAAATGTGCAATTTAAATGTGTGACAGCTTATCCAATCGGCAGTTCAGCTAGATTATTTTGCAAAAGCTTGACATTTTTTCCAAAATATGTTGATAATTATAGTTTGTGGAAACTTTACCTCATAATATAAACGCTTGGCTAACGTAATCGTCATAGGTGCCCAATGGGGCGATGAAGGAAAAGGTAAAATAACAGACTTGCTCAGCCGGTCAGCAGATGTTGTGGTACGTTACCAAGGGGGTGTCAATGCTGGACACACAATTGTAGTTAAAGGTCAGACCTTTAAATTACACTTAATCCCCTCTGGTATTTTGTATCCAGATACAGATTGCATCATCGGCTGTGGCACAGTCATCGATCCACAGATTTTGATAGCAGAACTGGACCAACTAAAAGAATTAAATATTTCCACTGACCACCTGCTGATATCTGAGACAGCCCACGTAACGATGCCCTATCATAGGTTGATAGACCAGGCATCAGAAGAACGACGGGGAAGCCATAAGATCGGCACTACAGGTCGGGGCATTGGTCCGACTTATGCTGACAAATCTGAACGTACAGGCATTCGGGTTTTAGATTTGATGGACCCCGATGGGCTACGGGAGCAGTTGGAGTGGACGATTAATTATAAAAACGTCATTTTAGAAAAGCTTTACAACTTGCCACCTCTAGATCCACAAGAGGTGATTGAGCAGTATCTAGGGTATGCAGAACGCTTGCGGCCTTACGTCGTTGATACATCGTTGAAAATATACGATGCAGTCCTGCGACGGCGCAATATTTTGTTTGAAGGCGCACAAGGTACTCTCTTAGACTTAGATCACGGAACTTATCCCTATGTTACCTCCTCCAACCCTGTAGCCGGGGGGGCTTGCGTTGGTACAGGGCTAGGACCGACAATGATAGATCGGGTAATTGGCGTATCGAAAGCGTATACCACAAGAGTGGGAGAAGGACCATTTCCCACAGAATTGGATGGAGAGTTGGGAGAATTACTGTGCGATCGCGGTGCTGAATTTGGCACAACCACCGGACGCAAGCGGCGTTGCGGCTGGTTTGATGCCGTCATTGGTCGTTATGCCGTGCGAATTAACGGTATGGACTGTATGGCACTCACCAAACTGGATGTCCTCGATGAATTAGAAGAAATCCAAGTTTGTGTCGCTTATGAAATAGACGGCGATCGCAGCGAACACTTCCCCACCAGTTCCCGTCAATTTGCCAGATGTCGCCCCATCTACAAAACCTTACCAGGATGGCAAGTGTCAACAAGTCACTGCCGCACCCTGGAAGACTTGCCACAACAGGCGCTGGATTATCTAAAATTCTTAGCAGAATTGATGGAAGTCCCGATCGCGATCGTTTCACTAGGAGCTAGCCGCGATCAAACCATAATCGTAGAAGACCCCATCCACGGTCCCAAACGCGCTTTATTACACGCCGACGGCACACCTGCTACCTTGCTCAGTGCTTAGTTAAAAGTTAAGAGTTAAGAGTGAGGAGTGAGTAATTAAATCAAAACTCCTAACTCCTAACTCCTAACTCCTAACTCCTAACTCCTAACTCTAATTAAAAACAACAACTTCTATGGCTATTACAGTCGAATGTCAAAAGCGGCCAGAAGGTAGCAAGCCCAAAGCTTTGCGCCGTTCTGGAGAAATCCCAGCAAATTTGTACGGTCACAAGGGTACAGAATCAATCTCTTTGACCATCAATGCCAAAACTGTTGAGCGCTTGCTCAAAAGAGCTTCAGTCAACAACACTTTGATTGACTTAAACGTTACTGATGTACCTTGGCGGGGCAAAGCCCTACTGCGGGAACTTCAAATTCATCCAGCAAAGGGCACCCCTTACCACCTGAGCTTTTTTGCAGTTGCAGGTCACGGCGACACAAATGTAGAAGTACGCCTGCGTTTCGTGGGAGAACCTGTTGGTGTTAAACAAGAAGGTGGCGTGTTAGACACCACTGTTACTGAATTGCAAGTGACTTGTGCGCCTGAGAACATCCCAGAGTTCATTGATATTGATGTCTCTAACCTGAAAATTGGGGACAACTTGCGCGTCAGTGATATATCTTTTCCTGAGGGTGTGACACCTCTTGCTGAATCAGAGCGAGTTCTTGTCAGCGTTTTGCCACCGCAAATCAATGCTGCTGCTGAAGAAGAGAGTGAAGCAGCCTCTTGATGCACCGACTCTTAAAAGGGGTGGTATTCATCCAATAACCTTAAAGCGATCGTCAAGGCAATTCCCAATTTCCAATTCGCAATTCACAGCAAGGTGTAGGGGCACGGCAGTGCCGTGCCCCTACGGGTGTACCTCACTTGATTCTTGCTGTATAAACCCCAGACCGTATTGTTCGCACCATTGAGCAATCCGGTCTTTTAATTTTGAGGTAGGAATCTGTACAAATTACTGCTTCAGCCTCTTTGTCATGCCTTCAAATTGCCTAAGCAATTTTCCAGCAATTGGCAAATTCGCTTTCTGAAAAAATACAGTTAGATATTGTAGTTATATTAATGTGACAAGAAATAAAAAATTTAGCCAATGTTGTTAAATCACACAAAAGCTTTATTTCTCTTGATGTCGGTAATAGTTAGTTGGGCTAGCTATTCGATCGTTTTACTTGCATGGGCAGAAACAGAAGTTAACAATAACCAAACATCTCAAGCACAAATTAATTTGACTTCAGTGGAAAAAGACCCCCCAAAGAGGGGAACACCTCCAGCAAAAGAAGGAACAGGAAGCAGAGGTGATTGTATTTATCAGCAGGATAAACCTTCACTGACTCGTATAGTAGGTGGTAATCAATCTTACTTTTCTGTTAAAGATTATCCAACTATTTGGGTTTATCTGCCTTACACTGCTCAGGAAGCAACTAGCGGAGAATTCTCTTTACAAGATGGAGATATGGAGGTGTACCACACTCGCTTTAAGTTACCCAGCAAATCTGGAGTTGTTGGTATTACTTTACCCTCAACAATTCCAGCTTTAAAGGTTGGCAAAGAGTATCGATGGTATTTTGACATTAATTGTTCTCGTAATATCTCTTCCAATAATTCATCGACACCAGCTTCCGTAACAGGAATTGTAGAGAGGAAGCTAATCTCTGTAGAACTTGAAAAAGATTTAAAAACAGCAAAAACTCCGTTGGATAAGATTTTGATTTACGCGAAAAATGATATTTGGTATGAAGCGATAACTGAACTAGCTCAATTACGTTTAAACGAGCCAAATAATTCTACACTACAAAAAATTTGGTTTGAAATTTTAAATACCAAAAAGTTTGGTTTAGCGAATATTTTTCAAGAACCAATTATTGGTAATATGATTTTAACTTCAAGTGATTTTACCGTTGCAGAGTAACATAATTCCAATCAAAAATCCAAAATCAAAAATCTAAAATTACTACAGCCAATTGCCTACTAAAATAAATGCAGACCAATGATAAGGGCGATTGTAATCTCTATCGGTAGATTGTTGCAAAAATGCAAGCTGAGTATTTCTTAAAGCTTCTGCTTTTGTAATTTGCCCACGATTTAGTTCTTGGTAAAACCTAATCATAAACTCGGCTGTAGAAGCGTCGTTAATCTGCCACAAGCTAGCTAGAGTAGTGCGGGCACCCGCTCGAATCGCTACCCCCGCTAACCCCAAAGCGGCTCGTTTATCTCCGGTTGCTGTTTCACAAGCACTCAAGATTAGTAATTCAATAGGATTAGCAATTCTTTGGTAATTCAAACGCAGTAAGTTATCTAAATCTTTGACTTTGATGCGTTCGTTCCAATCAAGAATATAGGTTTGTTCTGGGTTAGAACTAAACTTACCATGAGTTGCTAAGTGAATGATATTGAAGGGTGTTGTATTAATCTTGGTTTGAAGATTTTTCTTGATAAATTCTTGATTTTCTAGCGTTTGATGACGTTGAATATTCTCTTTAATTCCTTCTAATTCTACCGCGACATTAGCGATCGCTCCTAACCTCTCTTTTTGAAAGCTGGGAGCGTCTGTTGCTCCGGCAATTAAGACACTGAGTGCTTCTCTGTGTAAGGGTTTAGGTTCAAGTAGCTGCAATGTCGGGGTTACACTCACAGCATACCTTTCGACCAAATATCTTTGTCCATCATGCAAAACTGCCATTGGCAGATTCCGCAATGAACCATCAAGGACAAATACTAAGGTTTTAATCTGGCTTTGCTCTCGCGTTTTTGTGCTTTCAAGTTCATCTGCAAACGGTTGAATTAACCAGTCATATAACTGTTTTGCTTCTTTTTTGATCTGACTTAAACTGGTGCTGGGACGCTTGAGGGAATTTTGCAGTTGTAGAACTGCTGCATCGACTTGGGTTTCCGAAATATTAGCATGGGCATAGTGATGTAAATTATCCGAGCCTGGTAATTTCAAAATTACTTCTAAACGGTTTGGTAAAATAATTGGGTAAATAACGGCTGCATACGGGTCTAATTGGTCAATATTTACCTGTTTTGCTTTGGTACAAGCATCGCCAAAAAAGTTATCTAATTCTGCTAGTTGTAGTGCTTCCATTACCTGACGAGCTTGAATAAGACGATCTCGATTTGGTTGTGGCGAAAGCAAGAGTAAATCAACTAATTGCCGATACAGTGGTTCTGCACTTTCTCTAAAATCAAACTGAACTTCTGGATTTAAGGCAACTAAATCGCTGCGTAAATTATTGATGTTTTTAAAAGCTTCGGTGTAATATGTAATAGCTTGTTTAGTCGCATTTTCTGCTTGGAGCAATCGCCCCATTTGCCATTGCCATTGATAGCTCATATCTGATGCGTTAATTGCTTGGGCAATGACTAAAGCAGACTGAGTGTTTTTTTTGGCATTTGACCAATCTCCAGCTTTTTCATATACAGCACCGAGAGTACCAAGGGCGTAGGATTCTGCCCGTCGATCTGCTAAACTTTTAGCTTGCTCAATTGCTGTTTCTAGTATCTGTATGATGTCTGGGCGATCGCTTGTTTCCTCTCTTTTGAGCAAACTTTTAGCAAAATTGACACGAGCATAAATAGATACTCTACTTGCTGGTAATTGATTAAGATCGGCTTTGATTTGCTCAATTACAGGTGAAGTCAATGTAAATTGCTTAGTCTCAATTAGTACCGCACAATAATTAAGTTGTGCTTGAATTTTTGTCGTGGGTAAAGTTGCCGTAGCAATAGCTTTTTGATAGAGTTCTAAAGCTATTTGCTTGTATTGCTCAGTGCTTTGTGTGTTTTTTAAGTCTTCGGTTCTGCGGGCGTTCGCTAATTTTGTATTTCCTAAATTCAGCAAAGCTGTACTTTCTGCTTCGGCTAAATGTAATTTTTGGGCAATAGTCAAACTTTCGGTTAAAATTTCTTCAGATTTTTCTAAATCCCCATAAAATCGGCGGATATTACCAAGATTGAGCAAACCAATTGCTTTGAGAGGAGAGTCGGGTTGTTGGTAAAGCTGTTGTTCTACTTGCGTTAAAAGTTTCTCTGCACGGCGATAAAGTCCTAAAGCTTGCAATGCTAAAGCTTGATTCATTTGGATGCCAATAATAGTAACGCGATCGCCAGATTGAACATACAATTTTTCCGCTTTCTCCCAACTTAAAAGAGCAGCTTCAGTTTGCGCCTGTGCCAATTGCCAATGCCCTAAACTATTTAATACTTGGGCACGAATGCGGCTGAACTCTTTGTCAGATGGTAATTTATCTAATAAATTTAAACTAGTATCAATTGCTGTTTTTGCTTGTTGCCAATGCCCTAGTTTTTGCAGAGCTAGAGACATTAAACTTAATGCCTGAGCTTGGTGAGCTATGTCTCCTGAAACTTGATAAATTTGCGCTGCTTGTTGTAAAAGTTTTACTGCTGCTGAAAAGTGACCAGCATCGTAATATTTTTTAGCAGATTGTACGAGGGATAGAGCTGATGCAGGTTGAATTTGGGTTGGGGGATTCTGGGCAATCACCGGAAATAGTATTGGCATACCCAGGCTAAATATTAACCCGAAAATCGCAAGCAAAATGAATCTCAACAAGCGTTTCATGAGTTCACTCTCAACATCTGACGCATTTCACCAAAATCTTGATACATATAGGTTTACCGTAGGGGCGCACAGCTGTGCGCCCCTACCAAGGTATTTGGTATTTGTATCAATCTTAAAGTGAAACGGTATGACACCAATTTGAAAAATGATTGCGACAGATAATATCATGTCCGCATAATTAGTTATGATTCCCACAGTCATTGCACCCCACCCCCAGCCCCTCCCGAAGAGCGGGGAGGGGCTGGGGGTGGGGTTCTTGGGTTTTAATAAGTGATTAGGCGGACATGATATAAATTCATAAAACCAAAATACACAAGGCAATTACCCAATCCAAAATCTAAAATCCAAAATCCAAAATTGCATGACAGTCTTGGGGATGTACCCAAGTACTTTTAGGTGTTACCGTGACTGCTTTTGCCGTGAGTATCACATTACCATTTGCGTCTTTTAGCAAACCTTGGGCTTCAATAATTGTTGTAGATTCTGTTTGTTTTTGCTGTGATGAATTATTAGTTATTGGTGTTGGTTTAGTTTGTGTCTGCGGTGATATCAACCAATCTTCCCAGGCTGTATTTTGGCTGATAATTTCATAGGGAGAAGGAGGTAAACCACCTTTACCAGTCACAATAAATTCACTACCTTGAGCTGCAACGCAGAGATTTTGATTAATTAATCCAGAAACATCAACAATATCTGTTGGTAATTCTTGCAATCCTTGACTGGGGTCAGTATCAGGTGTATTGAGATTTACCTCACCATTTAAGGAAGGATTAGTTTGAGAGATAGCGGTGATGTCACTTGTTGGTAACTGATTGGGGTCGAGTTTTGTGGGGTCAGTTGTTTGCAGCGATCGCTCCAGTTCTTGACGAGTGCGTGGTGTTAGTCCAAAAATGCCAGTAGCGTTGATAATAACCTTGCCACCACTCCCGTTAAAAGCATTAGCCGTGATATCGTTGTTTTCGTTTGGAGCAGCGACGATAAAACCTTTGGGTTCATTAATGGTAATATTTCCACCATCCCCCCCAGCTTCAGCAGTCCCCGCATTAGTAGAAATTTTGCTCTCCCGACGCAGCAGCAATAAGTCTTGTAGTTTGAAGCTGATGTTACCACCAGTATTACTAGCAGTTTCGGCAGAAATCTTCGATTGATTGTCTAGGGTGAGGTAATCTGTCTGAATTTCAATATTTCCAGCCTTGCCACTGCCTTGGCTATCTACTGTAATACCTGCGTCATTTAGCAGGTTGACTGTCTCATTAGTAACAATCTTGATATTTCCTGCATTTCCTTGACTACCACTGACTGTACTAGCAGCAATTCCAGCACCATTAGTTAAAGATAATGATTTTGCGCTAATCTCAATGTTTCCCCCCTGACCAATCGCTGGAATGGTTGTATTTTCCTTCACTTCTCCTACTGAACTGGATGCTCCACTACCGCCAAGAATGGATACTCCATCAAAAGAGACGCGATCGCGGACTTCAATTTTGATATTTCCTGCATCCCCTTTCTCAAAGGTATTGGCAGTCAGTTGGGCGCCATTTCTCAAATCCAGCGATCCTGCTTGAATATCAATATCTCCCCCCCGACCTTCACCATCAGTTCCTACTGCGGTAAAAATTCCTGTGAAGTTGTTAATATCGCTTGTATTTACTACATCGAAGTAAATGCGATCGCGCACTTGAATGATTACATTGCCGGCATTCCCCTGTGAGCGGGTATTAGTTTGCAGACGAGCGCCATTAGTTAAAGAAAAGGAACCTGCGGTTAAATTGATGTCCCCGGCATTACCCTTTGCACCTGGTCTGACATTGTTGAATATGCCACTGGGATTTCCTTCGCTATCCATACCATCGAAGGCGATGCGATCGCGCACTTGAAGCACGATCTTGCCCGCATTACCCTGTGCGTAGGTTTCCGCTATCAATTCTGCTCCTTCGCTCAAAGAAAATGAGCCAGCCCGAATCGTAATATTACCACCATTACCAATGGCATTGGATTCTACAGTATTGAAAATAGTACTAAGTCCTGATAGCGAAACCGTCTCAGAGGTAATATTTATATCACCTGCCTGACTGTTAACTGTTCCCAAACCTTCGCTAATCCCAGCCACTAGCAAGCTGTTTCCTGACATACTGAAGTTTTTAGCATTGATAAAAATACTACCATTCTTGTCAGCAGTTCTGACATCTATAAATCCATCGACGATCGAAACATCCGTTTTTTTAGCATTTTCAGGGAAACTTAGATTGAGTTTATCCCCATCAAAATTTAGTCCTACTATTTCCCCACCTCTAACCCCTGCCAATTCCACTCGACCACCCACAGCATTTAATGCACCTCCGTTGAGAATTACATCTCCTCCCAGGAGTATCAAACTACGACTATCGGGCACCCGCAGACCAAATACATTAAATCCGCTTGGTGCGGTCGATCTGTTTTCAATCGTTCCAGGCTGAATTTGATTGAAGAAAAATGCAGAAGGATTAACTGTTAGTAATAGAGAAGTTTCCGGATTGGTGGCGCTAAAAAAACCTTGCTCACCAAACTTAATTGCATTCGCCGTACTCGCTACAAACGAACCTCCAACATCCAAGCGTGCATCCTGCCCAAAAATTATGCCGTTGGGATTAATTAAAAATAAATTGGCGTTACCATTTACACCCAATGTCCCCAAAATATTCGAGGGGTTATTACCTGTAACTCTGCCCAGGATATTATTTATCCCCGCAGGGTTTGAGAAATATACTCGCTGTCCATCTTGAATATTGAATTCGCTAAAACTGTGAAAAAGATTACTTCCTCTGATTGCGCCGCCATCAATTTGGTCTGCCGCTGCGCCTTTAATATTTACATTGGGGGTAATAACTGAACTTTCCGTACCTAAAGTAGCATCGGGGGTAATCTGGGCAAGGGCGCTAGTCTGAAGGAAGGCGTTAGCGTAGCTCACCGTAGGTATCGCCAATCCTCCCAAAAATGAGAATATTCTAGCTATAATTGATACATTAACAGCACTGCCTCTACAGAATAAAAGAGTATTTTGACAGCTTTTCATCAGGTTCCTTCTAATTTTAGATGAGAGCTAAGAGTTATGACTTTTTCATATATGCCTGGCTTTAAAAAGCTTTGAACAGGATTCTATTCAAATATTTTATACCTATAAATAACCAAACTACTTTCAACAGTCACCAATGCTAAAGCTGAGGAAAATAAAGGTATCCAACCTCCCTTAAAAGTTAGTAAACCCCAACAACTTGCATATAAAATACCCACAGCAACTCCTCCCCCCAGTAAAATTAGACGCAGTGACATCAAACGCCAAGCTAACAAACCTCCTACTAACGACCAACCCCAAATCCACATCGTTTCAACTGGTTTTGACCAAGACAAAATCAACGGTCGTCGATCCATTATTGTACTGAGAATTTGACTGACCATGTGTGCTTGAATTTCCACACCTGTCATAGTTTTAACTGCAAAATAACCATCACTGTAGGGTGTGCGCCAATGATGATCGTTAAAACTGAGGTCTGTAGTTCCAATGAGAACAATACGATTTTTGGCGAGATTAGGGTTAAAATTATTACTCAGAACTTCTTGTAAAGTAACTTTTTCGGCAATTTCTTTTGAGGCGCGATAGTTGAGTAATATTTGATGACCGCTAGCGTTAATATGATGGTAACTGCCGGAGTTTTCTTCTAAAGTTTTAAAGACAACTTTCCCCAATTTTAAGTAATTATCTGGCGTAAAATCTGATTTAATTCCGGCTTCTGCTAAATAACTAACTGCCAGCTTCCAAGCAAAAGAATATTTACTTTCACAGGGAAATGCAGAATCTACAGCTAATATTTGCCGACGGAGAACCCCATCAAAATCAAGTTCTACATTATTAAAGCCTTGACCTTGTTTTGAAACTTCTGGAGGAGATTTAATACCCGGTTTTCCATAATGACAAATACTAAAAATATTATTGCTATTTTTTATTTTTTCAGCTAAATTTTTGTATTCTGCTTTTAGAGGAGTTTCTCGATAAATATCTAAACCGATCGCTCGCGGTTTTGATTGTTCTAATTTTGTGAGTAATTGTGCGAAAGAACGCTCAGATAAGGAAGCAGCGTTGCGTTCTGTAATCGGCTGTGATTGCACATCTTCTTCTGTGATGGTAACTAATAACAACCGTTGATCTATGCCTTCATCGGGTCGCGATCGCATCAGTTGGTCGTAAGCTTGCAGTTCCCATGCTTGCAAAAACCCAAGGGTTCTGATGCCAATAATTATACTCGTAATGGCTACACTTGTAACAGCTACTTGCCATAGTGGGAGAGCATTTGGGGACTCATTTTGATTATTTAAGTGTTTTTTTAGCCAATTTAAATCAAAAACTGTTTTATAAATAGGATTTTTAACAATCAAATTCCCTTGGTGCTGATTGACTAAGCCAGAGAGGCGCAATTCGAGATATGCCTCAGAATTATTTGCAGGTATTTTACCTCGCTGCAAAACTTTTTTATACAAAAGTAGCAGAGATGTACTGGAGCGGGAATTTCTCAAAATGCGATCGCGAATAGTCCGCAAATGCTCCGGTTCATCCTGAGATTCCCAATTCTCAATAATCCGCTTTTTAACTAAATGCTTGATAGATTGCGGTGTTTGCACTCCAGATTCTTGAGAAATCAACCAACAAAGCTTTTGGGTTAAAAACGGTTGTCCCCCAGTCCAATACAGCACTTCTTTGAAAACAGTTTCAGGATTGCTAACTTTTTCAACCAAACCCTTTATCAAACTGATACTTTCGTGCAATTGAAAACCTTTTAATTCAATCGCTCGACCAATATTAAAGGGAGTTGCATTTTCATCTTGAATTAAATCGGCAGGTGTTGCTACACCCAATAATGCAAAAGAAAGTCTTCTATATTCTGGGTTGCTTGCCCTTTTATCGTAGCAGTGACGAATCAAAGCAAAAAATTCATCTGTAGGAAAGTTTAAACTCAGAACGCTATCAATTTCATCAATAAAAATCACAATTTTTTGATTAATTTGCGTTAGTAATACATTTTCAATAAAACCACCCAAGCGTTGCACGGGTGATAAATCTTCCTGTTCGCGCAACCAACTACGACGGTTTACCTGTAGCTCAAAACCACTGATTAATTCTTGAATAATCCCCCCATACCATTGCGATGCAGTAATTTCTTGACTGCCAATCCCGCTTAATTCAATTTCGACACAATTAATATCTTGCGTTTGTAACTTGTACATAGTCCTAATCCGCAAGCTAGATTTACCCATTTGTCGGGAATTGAGGACATAGCAATATTCCCCAGCTAATAAAGCATTGTACAGTTCGTGGTCAGCCTCTCGAACGATATAGGTAGGAGCATCAGGTGGTAGACTTCCTCCGGGTTGATATTTGTAGTTAGAGTGAGTCTCATGGCTTTGAGAGTCGTCATTAGTCATCGTTTATTGGTAAGGATTTTAGACATTAATCTGAGATAAAAACGCCGACAACATTACTAATGCATCAAATAATCGCCTTTTATATCTAATTTTTAGCTCCTAAAGAACTTTCTCAATTACAGATACAGAGGATATTAACAGTTCTTTAAAAGGTAATAAGTAAGTGGGTCAAATTAAATATATAGCGGTTCCCATTCAGATGCGATACAACATTATATCGCCAGGTGTAGGGGCACGGCACTGCCCATTGGTGTCAACTTAACGTGAAACCCTTCATTCACTTATGGTTACTCACCGCGTTACCCCACCCTAACCCTCCCCTTATAAAGGGGAGGGAACTGGATTTCTTGTTTCCCCCCTTTCTAAGGGGGGATTAAGGGGGGTAAAAGGTATGTGGGACAAGCGTTTGAGCTTAAGTTGACACCTGTAGGGGCAGTGCCGTGCCCCTACAGGTGTACCTCAGCAGGTCGGGAAAGTTCCCTACAATTATCTGTACCTCACGCCTGTTGCAATTTGCTGTATATGCGCCCTAGAGCAACATTTCTCTTCGATTTTTGGAAAAAACCTGAATTAACCTGAACTTTTCTGAAATCCTGAAATGTCCGAATTTTTTATACTCCTCATTTTTCCTCAACTATTATCAAATACAACTCAACATAATAGAAACATCAACCGAGTTGAAGATTATAACCAGCCCATGAAAACTAATCAGGGCTACTAATAATGAACTCAACTTTCAAGAAACATCAACTAATAAAGTTCCTATTTAATGACTTCGACCGCAAATTATTCACACAAATAATTACTTGTAAGGAGAAAAAGAATGTCTTGGTGGAATCCATTTGATTGGGTAAGCTGGTTGGCTGACAAGGTTTCCTACGCCTTCGATAAACTGGGAAATGGTTTAGATTATGCATTTCAGGAAGTCGGCTTAGATTTTGTCGGATCTGGTGCAAATTGGTTAAGCGATCGAGTAGGAGAAAAAATTAGCGGCACAATTGAGCGGGCTGTTAGCTATGTGAAGGCACTCCCTGCTAACACAGAGCGAACTTTTAACGATCTCTTTAGTGAACAAATCTATACCGATTTTGGCAAATGGTTTGGAACCAACTTATTAAATGCTGCTGAACTAGCAGGAATTCCGGAGATTTTAGAAACAGCCGCCGATATAATTAAGTTTAATACTCGTGCCTTAACTGATAGAGAAAAAAACGTTGCCAGAAGCGTTTTCGGTGATTCCATTAACTTAGATTTAGTCCGGATTGATGAAGCTAGTTTCGTTGGACTTGTTAACGGCGATCGCGCTTACACAACTTTCCACACGATTAATACTTGGGGATCGATCAGTGATGATAAACTTATCCACGAATTGACCCATGTTTGGCAGTTTGAAAAGTATGGCGCTGACTATATACCAAAAGCTATTGATGCTCAAGGGTCAGAAGCTGGGTATAACTATGGTGGTGTGAGTGAATTGCTCAACCGGATGTTGCAAGGCAAAGGACTCAGTAGCTTCAATTTTGAGCAACAAGGTCAAATTGTTCAAGATTATTACAGTCTCAGAGAATCTGGTAGAGCTAGTGGTAATTACTCTCAAGATTTGTCTGTCTATGCGTACTATGTACAAACAGTTTCTCAGTTATCTCAAGGTCAGCTAAATCCTGTCACGCCTGGTGCAGGCAATGATTTAGTCGTCGGTAATCAGTTGGCAAATTATCTTTTTGGATATGCTGGTAACGACAGAATCTATGGAGGTAATGGCAATGATTATATGGATGGAGGAGACGGGAATGATAACCTCAATGGTGGTAATGGCGATGATGTTTTCTATGGAGGTAAAGGCAACGATTATCTAAGCAGTCGTGTGAGCGATGGAACATTCAATGAAATTATCGTTGCGATTAACGACTTCACCGTTGGAACTACTGGTTGGACTAGCTTCGATCGCTATCCCCGCCAAGTTGCCGATGTCAATGGTGATGGCCGGGCTGATATTGTTGGTTTTGGACAGGATACTGTTTATGTCTCCCTTGGTCAAGCTAATGGAACGTTTGGTGCGGCGATCGCTGCGATTAACGACTTCACCGTCGGCAGTAATGGTTGGACTAACTTTAAGACTTATCCTCGCCAAGTTGCCGATGTCAATGGTGATGGCCGGGCTGATATCGTTGGTTTTGGCATTGATACTGTTTATGTCTCCCTTGGTCAAGCTAATGGAACTTTTGGTGGAGCGATCGCTGCGATTAACGACTTCACCGTGATGAGTGGAGGCTGGAGTAACTTCGATCGCTATCCCCGCCAAGTTGCCGATGTCAATGGCGATGGCCGGGCTGATATCGTTGGTTTTGGACAGGATGGTGTTTATGTTGCCCTCGGTCAAGCTAATGGAACCTTTGGTGGAGTAAACTTTGCTCTAGGCGAATTCGGTGTTGACAATGGTGGTTGGACTAGCTTCGATCGCTATCCCCGCGAACTTGCCGATGTCAATGGTGATGGCCGGGCTGATATCGTTGGTTTTGCCCAAGATGGTGTTTATGTTGCCCTCGGTCAAGCTAATGGAACCTTTGGCACAGCTATCTTTGCTCTGGACGAATTCGGTGTTAACAATGGTGGTTGGACTAGCTTCGATCGCTATCCCCGTCAACTTGCTGATGTCAATGGCGATCGCCGGGCTGATATCGTTGGTTTTGCCCAAGATGGTGTTTATGTTGCCTTCGGTCAAGCTAATGGAACCTTTAGCACAGCTATCTTTGCTCTTAACAACTTTGGTGTCTCCAGTGGTGGTTGGAGTAGCTTCGGTCTCTATCCCCGCCAAGTTGCCGATGTCAATGGCGATGGACAGGCTGATATCATCGGTTTTGGCTATGATGCTGTTTATGTCTCATTAAGTGGTGATGGCAATGACTACTTCGATGGCGGAGAAGGCAATGACACTATAGATGGGGGTAATGGTATCGATATCCTCTATGGTGGAACCGGGGACGACTATCTTGATGGTGGTGTTGGTGCAGACAAACTCTATGGTGGTAGCGGTAATGACACGTATATTGTTGATAATGTAGGTGATGTTGTTACTGAGTATGCTTCAGAAGGAATTGATACCGTAATCACTGCCAACAGCTATACTTTGGGAGCAAACCTGGAAAACCTGACCTTGGATGGTACTGCTGCTATTAGTGGTACAGGTAATGCTCTCAACAACGCGATCGTAGGTAACGCTGCCAACAACTCCATTTTTGGTGGCAATGGCAACGATACCCTCATTGGCGGCGGTGGCTACGACGTTGCCATCTACAGCCAATACTATACCAACTATAATGTCTCCTTTACCAGTAATGGAGATATACAAGTTACTGGTAGCGAAGGTACTGACTTACTCAAGGGTATCGAGGAAATCGACTTCATTGGCGGCGGAGTCTATAAAATTTATACCGGAGATGGAGGTAATAATATCCTCACCACCGATCCTTACTACTGGTCTTTTGTTTATGGCGGTGACGGCAACGATTCTTTGACAAGCGGTTACGGCAACGATATTCTCCTTGGTGGAGCAGGAGACGACTACCTCAATGGTGGTTCTGGTGAAAACAAATTGTTTGGCGGTAGCGGTAACGACACCTATATTGTCGGTGCTGCTGACGTAATTACCGAGAATGCTTCCCAAGGAACTGATACCGTATACTCCACCAACAGCTATACCTTGGGAGCAAACCTAGAAAACTTGGTCTTAGATGGAACTGCTGCGATTAATGGTATAGGTAACACGCTCAACAACGTTATTACTGGTAATGCTGCCAATAACTCCATCGCTGGTGGTGATGGCAACGATACCCTCAATGGTGGGGGAGGGGACGACTACCTCAATGGTGGTTCTGGTGCTGACAAAATGTCTGGTGGTAATGGTAACGATAAGTATCTTGTCGATAATACTGCTGACGTAGTGATTGAGAATGCTGGCGAAGGAATTGATACCGTAATCACTGCCAAAACCTATACCTTGGGAGCAAATGTCGAAAACCTGACCTTGACTGATTCTGCTGTCATTAACGGTACGGGTAACGACTTAAACAATTATATCTTGGGTAATGCTGCTCGTAACATCATCAACGCTAACGGTGGAAACGATCAAGTTAATGGCAGGGGTGGCGATGATGTCATTAATGGTGGTGCTGGAAATGACACCCTTTTAGGTGACATCGGCAATGATAATCTAAACGGTTCAACAGGTAACGATGTCCTCTACGGGAATGATGGTAATGACAGTCTTTTAGGTGGCGATGGTAACGACATATTAACTGGTGGTATTGGTAACGACATCTTAACTGGTGGTATTGGTAACGATACCCTCTTGGGTGGTGCAGGTGCGGATAGATTCAGATTCTCTTCTAAATCGGAAGGTATTGATATCATCAAAGACTTCCAGCGCGGTGAAGGCGACAAGATTGAAATTATCAAATCAAGTTTTGGTGCTACCTCCTTCAACCAATTCAGCTATAACAGCAATACTGGTGGTTTGTTCTTCGATGCTTCACGCACTGACAATATTGGCCCTGTTCAGTTGGCAACTATCGAGAATAAGCCGGCTGGGTTCTCAGTTCAACAAGATATTGTTTTGGTGTGAAGATGCATTGAGTTTGATCTGAGTTCATCAGATGAATAGCGTTTAGACATGGTTGAATACTTGCAGAATCAGGCAGAAGGAAAAAACTTCTTTCTTCTGCCTTTTCTTGAGAAAGCTGATACATTCGCACTATGAATTTTGATTACCCCATAGCTGCATAAACGCAAAAATCCAACGTTTAAGTGTAATAGCAACTTTATTTACCGATTTTGAGATTAGCGATCGCTTGTCAACAGGTAAATTTAAACCTTATCAAGGGAGACAAAACATGAAAGCTACGTTACGTCACATTTTAAAGCTGAAGAAAGAGTACAGCCAACTGCCATTTTTTGATTTTTTACGGGATGAGACTTTATCACCTCGTCAGCGCCTAGAATTTTACCCCTGTATGGCTCCTTTTATCATGAGCTTTGGCGATTTAAATCGCTACGTCATGCGCCTAGAACCAACCTTAGATCCCTATCAGGCTATGATAAACGAACACTCCTATGAGGATGATCGCCATTGGCCGTGGTATTTGGAAGATTTTAGCAAATTAGGCTTCGATCGCCAAAAAATATTATCCACTGAGTATTTACAATTTTTCTACAGCGATCGCACCGCAGTCAATCGCCTTTTGTCACACAAGCTGGCTCATTTGATTTATAGTTCATCTAGTGTAGTGCGTCTAGCCATTATCGAAGCCATTGAAGAAACCGGCAACGTATTATTTGAACTAATTGGAAAATTGGCACAACAAATTGAAGAAGAAACTGGTATCGAATTGCGCTACTGTGGAGAATTCCATTTTAGTAAAGAATCTGGTCATGCGATGACAAGCGACCATGCCATGATGACAAATATAGAAATGGATGAAAAAACACGCGCTGAGGCGATTGAAAAAGTCAATTTGGTGTTTGCTTGGTTTACAGAATGGACAGAAGAATTATTAGCCTATGCTATTACGGACTTCCAGTTGAAACAACATCCCGTCGTAGGGGCGCATAGCTATGCGCCCCTATAAATGTACAAATAATTTGGGATAATTTATTTTTTGAAAGTCCCTTAATGCTATTTCACCATCATTGCAAAGTACAGCAGATTTCAAGGAAAGTGAGTTACACAAAGATTCGTCTGTTACCAAGGTATAAAGCCTATTTTACTCCTGTTAGCGCAGCGGGGCGCAGCCCATTCAGAATTCTGAATTCTGAATTCTGAATTCTGCTCTAATTAATCCAGCAAACGTATCCGAAAATACTGACGATATAAATGGCAGCGAATCTCTACCAAATTACCAGAAAGCTTCACTAAACCCATACTTTGTAACTGATAGGCTGAAATTGGCTCTAATAGCACAGAAGTGGTAGAATTAACAACTTTTTTGAAAGCAATTGCTAATTCGAGATGCTGTTGTAAATTCAACCAATGTTCCCGCAAATGATGTGCATAAATACCAGTTTCTGTAGTTCCTTCTGTTAATATCTGCTCAAGGGTAATATCTGGATGAGTTTTGAGGTGTGAGAAAGCCATTTCTAATAAATAAGGATGTCCTCCTACTAATTTTATCAGAGAATCTATCACAGTCCCGTCTAGATTCAGTTGATGTTGTTGGGCAAAATCTTGTACTTGTTCGCGGGTAAATTCGGATAGTTCTAGAGGTAATCCCACATTAAATGGCGACTGATTAATATTTAATCGAATATAAACATCAGTAGAATGTATTAGTACCAATCGTAATTTCTTCCAAATTTGCCTGCTTCTGGCTTTTTCATACCAAGAACGCAACAAACCAAAAAAATCTTCGTAAATTTCTGGATATGGAAACAGTAAATCAACGTTATCTAAGCATAAAACGAGAGGGCGATCGCTAGCAATTAATAGATATTCTTCAAAGTAAGTAGTGCAACTTACTTTTGCTCCCATACCTTCTTCATCCCAATATTCATCTAGCTGACTCGGCAATCCCAGTTCTCGACTAATATTACTGCAAAACCAGCGCAGGAATTTATTAAGTTGAGTAAAATGTGTATTTCTGTCTGCTAGTTCAAAACTTAAAATTACGCTGCGATAATCTTTTTGGATTAAGCGATTGACGACCTGAATTATAAATGACGTTTTACCCATGAGGCTAGGAGCTTTAATTCTAATTAGAGAACCTGGTTGCAAAAGGCTTTCATAACAGATGTTTTCTATTTCAGGTCGTCTCACATAAATATCAGGATTTAATTTTTCGTAAGATCCTTTTTCATTTGCTAAATCTATTTTAATTTGATTATCTAGATTTGTGGATACTAGGAGATTTTGAGTTGATTCATGCTGAGTTTTGACACAACAGGTATTTACATTAGCAGATATTGATTTTTCCCATTTGCGTTTGAGCGCTTCTTTGAAATTACTTTTTTTGACTTTTTCCCCTAAAGAATCAGTGAGTAATTTCCAGAGTTTTGGTGCGACATCCTGGCTGATGTAAGTAGTTGCATACTGATGTTTAGCAGCTATTTCATCATATTCTTGTCGCTGCCATGCTCCTTTAAGAATAATTATTTCAATATCTGTTAAGTTTCTGTTGAATCTGGAAAAAACTGCTTGATTGGCAATGTTTATCGCTTCATCTAAGTTGAAATTTATCATACTAATCTGAATTTTAAATATTTTAGATAAATTATATATACCATTTCTCACTTTTGTGAGGTGCGAGTTGGGGTAGCACGGCTGTGCTACCCTACATCTGCGATCGCTGTTTTTTATCTAAAGTCCTATAATTTCGTAAGCTAGGTAAACTATGTAATAATTTTTGATGTTACCAGGGGTAAACTTCTGGTTTTTTTATATTTCAACCGCACAGATGCAGAGGCTAAGAAATGACAGAAGCAACTCTTCCAGCTTTAATTGAGCAAATGTTGCAGCCTGGATTTTATCCCCATGAGGTAACAGAATCTATTCAACTCATTCAAACCCACGCTTCTTATGTGCTATTAACTGGGAATTACGCTTATAAGCTGAAGAAACCAGTTAATTTCGGGTTTTTGGACTTTTCGACTTTAGAGAAGCGACAGCATTTTTGTCAGGAAGAGTTACGGTTAAATCAACGAGGAGCAGCTGAACTATATTTAGAAGTTTTGCCCATTACTCTGGTAGCAGAGCAATACCAGCTAGGAGGAACAGGAGAAGCAGCAGAATATGTGCTGAAAATGCGTCAGTTTCCCCAAGAGTCGCTATTAAGCGCACTTTTTGAAGCAGGTAAGTTAAATGAGACACACTTAGATAATTTGGGAAGAGTGGTAGCTCAATACCATTCTCAAGCTCAGACGAATGATTATATTCGCAGCTTTGGTGAAGTGCCAAATCTCCGGGCTGCGTTTGATGAGAATTATGAGCAAAGTGAAAAATATATCGGTGGCCCCCAAACTCAAGCGCAGTTTACAGAAACCAAGGAATATACAGATAAGTTTTTTGCTGAACGTTCAGAATTATTTGCTACCAGAATTCACAACGATTATATTCGTGAATGTCACGGAGATTTACATCTGAGAAATATTGCTTTGTGGCACGATAAAATCTTACTGTTTGATTGCATTGAGTTTAATGAGCAGTTTCGCTTTGTGGATGTAATGTATGATGTGGCATTCACGCTGATGGATTTGGAAGCGCGAGGGCGCAAAGACTTGGGTAATGCGTTTTTGAATGCTTACACTGAGCAAACTGGAGACTGGGAAGGTTTAGAGGTGCTACCTTTGTATTTGAGCCGTCAAGCTTATGTCCGAGCCAAGGTAACTTCCTTTTTGCTAGACGATCCGAGTGTAAGTGCCACAGCGAAGGAAGAAGCGACAAAAACCGCCGCTGACTATTACAAACAAGCTTGGGAGTATACTAAACCAAAACAGGGACAACTAATTTTGATGTCAGGGTTGTCTGGTTCTGGCAAAAGTACAACAGCGAGACTTTTAGCTCGTCATTTAGGAGCAATTCACCTGCGTTCCGATGCAGTGCGGAAGCATTTAGGCGGAATTCCTCTGTGGGAGAAAGGTGGCGATGATTTGTATACACCTGAAATGACCGAGAAAACTTACACACGGTTATTGTCACTGGGTATTATACTGGCTAATCAAGGTTTTTCTGTAATTTTAGATGCCAAGTATGATAAACAACAGTTACGGCAAGAAGCGATCGCCCAAGCTACAAAACACCAACTTCCACTCCAGATTATCCAATGCACAGCACCGCTAGAAGTCTTACAAGAGCGCCTGAATAAACGCACTGGTGATATCGCTGATGCTACTGCCGATTTATTAGACTCACAACTCAAACAAGCTGAACCTTTCACTGAAGAAGAAAAAACATACGTAAAGATTTTAGATACAACTCAACCAAAAGAAGCACAATTAAAAACAGTAATTCCGCAATAGCTTTTTTGAGCGTGCCAATTTGAGATTTTAGATAAAAAATTACTTCGCTACTCTTGTCAAAAAACAAGCTATATGCGTATTCCTAGTCAACCCAACAAATCCAAAATTGATTTATGGCAGACAAAAAGAACGATTTTTTCACTATTTCTCCCAGCTTCTTTTCTCAACTATTATTTGGGGCATTTTTAGCATTTATATTAATTATGACCAACTCGCCAGTACCCCTGAGCATCTTCTTAGGGATTTTGGGGGGTTTCATCTTAAGCTGGATTACAAATGCAACTACTAATAGTGCCCAGCCCCCAACTGTAGCCTCCTCTGATGGTGTTGATACAGGACTGAAATACTGGTTATTTTTCATGCTGGGCTTTGTATCTTTGGGGTATCCTGCACCCATGAGTATCTTCCTGGGCGGAATAGCCGCTTTAGGTGGAGGTTGGATTACTGCTTGGTGGGGAAGTAAGGAAGAAACTAAAACTCAACTGCAAGTTGAAGAATCAGAAGAAGGCGAAACTGAACAATCCACTGACAGGATAAACAAACGCCAAAGAAGAAGACCCACCCGCCGTTCTCGTCGTAATACTGGAAGTGTTAATTTCAAGTTTTGGGAAAGGTAGGAAGTGGGGAGTGGGGAGATAAGGGACTTCCAGAAAATAAATTATCCCAAATTATTTGTACATTTGTAGGGGCGCACAGCTGTGCGCCCCTACTATGGAATATTTTTTTCCTTGGAAGTCCCTAAGCAAAAATTCTCCCTCGTCCCCCTCATCTCCCTATCTCCCCATCTCCCAATTCCCCAATATGTTTTTATATCTCTCGAAGTTACTGCCACTATTTTTTTATCCACTAGGACTGGCTTGTGTCAGCTTAGTAGTAGCATTAGTCACATTGTGGAAACGACCGCGCATTGCGGCGATCGCCATTACTCTAGCATTAACTTTACTGCTGTTTTGCGGCAATGCTTGGATTGCGACATCGCTAGTGCGATCGCTTGAATGGCAAAATCTCCCAGCCGCCCAAATACCCAATGCAGAAGCGATTGTGGTTTTGGGTGGTGCTACCAAATCAGCTTTTCCTCCAAGACCTACCGTTGATTTGAGTGAATCAGGCGATCGCGTCATTTATGCCGCCCAACTTTATCGCCAAAAAAAAGCGCCTATAATCATCCTCAGCGGCGGGCGGATTGATTGGCGTGGTAGTGGTTCAGCAGAATCGGCAGATATGGCAACAATCCTCACATCTATTGGTATTCCATCCCAGGCAATTGTCCAGGAACCAGAGTCTTTAAATACTTATGAAAATGCCGTCAATGTCCGCAAAATTCTGGAAGCGCGTGGCATTAAACAAGTATTATTGATAACTTCGGCAATGCATATGCCGCGATCGCTGAAGATTTTTCAACGTCAAGGAATTAACGTGATTCCCGCACCGACTGATTTTCTCGTCAGTCAGGGCGAACTGCAAGAACTCGGCAACACTCCCAAAGCCGCTATACTGAATTTATTACCGGATACTGACAACTTGCACCAATTTACTACCGCTTTAAAAGAGTATATTGGTTCTTTTGTCTATTACTTACGCGGTTGGCTGTAATTACAGTAGATTGCAAAGGAGTGAGTACAGATAATCGTAGGGAACATGGCTGTGCCCCTACCCGCGTACTCCTAACTCCTAACTCCTAACTTTGTTAAAATTATGTCTAAAAACTTACCTTATATTATTCCATCGCCTCCACCCCAAGTTGAGGAAGGTTTTGCCACTTACCAAACAACCCATCAGTTTTATCATGAAGTTCAGACGCGGGAAGAGTTTCGGCGTCATTGTGAATGGTATTACACGACAGCAGAACAGAACCGCCAAGACTTACAAAAAATGCGCGGCGAACTGAATATTTTCCAGTGGTTTCGCCGCCGATGAATTAAATCACTTCTAACTCGTTTTCACGTAAATGAGCTTTAAATTTTTTAGTAAACTGGACTAAAATCGGCAGATTAGCGCTTACAGGTCTACCTTGCCATTGAGTGACAATACCTATAACATCGCCTTCTGTGCCTTTGAGGTCAAAAGCTTGATTTCGATGTTCAGGATGATGATAGATTACCACCGAATCTTTAACGCGCACGCGATCGCCAACTTTCATAACAACATTTACACCTAGCATTTGCTTTTCCACAAGTATCTGCTACAAAATATATGATTAAACCAGATAAAATTTGATTTAATCAGCTATTTCTTGACGCTTCACAGGGGTGCGACGGCGCATTGAACCCTCCGCGTCCAGGCACGTCTTAGCCATCCGTGCATACTTTTCTCAGTTTTTTGCCGCGTTAATGTGTATCGCCCTCACCCTCCGCTTTTACCTGAAAACCAGGGAAACGAAAAAAATCAAGCGATATCAGATGTCCTGACTGCTTTGGCAAGAGATGCAACCTTTTTATCTTCAGGGTAACTGAAACTCTAAGTCAAGAATTTTTACACAACTCAGCAAAGAGAAGTTTGACAATGGGCTAAAATTGAGCCAAGCTAACCAAAGCAAAGCGTCATGAGAGCGATCGCCATCAATTTTAATCAAGTGTTACATGACTCAAGCTTTACCCCAACCCATAACCTACGAAGAATTTCTCAAGTGGTATCCCAATGATGGCAAGCGCTACGAGTTGCATCAGGGAGTAATTGTTCAGATGCCACCTCCAAGTGGAAAACACGAAAATGTTACAGGTTTTCTAACGGTACAAATTGGGTTTCAACTTTTGCAAATGGGTTTACCCTATCGCATACCCAAAACTGCATTTGTAAAAACAGGTGATTCAATCTACTCTCCTGATATTTTATTGTTGAATCATGAAAATTTGGTCAACGAACCTTTGTGGGAGAAACAATCAACTGTAATTCAACCCGAATCTGTCCCTCTGGTAATTGAAGTTGTTAGCACTAATTGGCGTGATGACTATCACGATAAATTCGGGGATTATGAGGAAATGGGTATTCCCGAATATTGGATTTTGGATTACGCTGCGCTGGGAGGTAAAAAGTTTATCGGAAATCCCAAACAACCTACTATTTTTGTATGTGAATTAGTAGATGAAGAATATCAAATGACTGCATTTACTGGTAATAACTTAATTGTCTCTCCGACCTTACCCCAACTCAATTTAACCGCACAGCAAATTTTTGATTCGGCTTTTTAAATTAGGGATATTTACCAATAAAAATACATCGCTTGCTGGGTAGATAATTTATTTACTTAAAAACTATTGTAAAAAATACCCAAAACTCCAATGATAAACACCGTAAACAATTTCTCCATCAACTTCCTCAAGCCTTAAAAACTCCCGCCAATCTTCCAAAACCTCTTCAACATCATATTCATCAACATCAATTCTGCTAGCAATGGTTTCTGCTGATGATGAACCTTCCGCCAACACCTTTAAGACAGATAATTTCAATTCCCTCTGTTCACTAGATAAATTTACAGGAATCATCTTGTCCAAATGCTGCTGATAATAAGCTTCTAAACCAGGGGGAAGTCCGTCAAACTCTTTAGAAATAGTAGGTAAAATCTGGCTGAGGTAAAGAAAATTGTTTTCGCTGTTGGCTATTAGCTGTGCTGTGAGTTCTTCGTCATTGTTGACATAGCGCCGAATATATGCTTCGATATCCTCGCGGTTTTGTTCTGGGTAGGCTGCCAAGTCGAGAACTTGGGAAGGTGCTTCTATCAACAAACCGGATTTTGTTTTCAGGAATGGGCGACGGGTGAGGAGAAAATACACTCCTTGGGGCAGATATCTGGGAAGATAAAAGATATTTGAGCCTATGCTTTGGTGACTGGTGTCAATAGCATCTAAGGCATCAATAGCAATAATCAACTTTTGCTCTGGGTTTAGCTGGTCGCTGACTTGCTGGAGGAGAGAATATAAAGACGTATCGCCAGAAGTTTGGGCAAGTTGGGTGCAGGTAGATGTGAGAAATTCTTCAGCGCGATTTTTACCTGGTAGTTGGGCATTGTAATAGATGACGTGGGGATCTTCTTGGACGTACTTGGCGAGGATGGCACTTTTGCCGCTACCAGGTGCGCCTATTATGGTAAAGTAACCGCGATCGTGATGTTGGAGAAAGTTGGAGATGGCAGTGAAGACGAAGGTGCGGCCTACAAAGTTTTGACTTTTTTCGAGAATGACTTGTTGAAATTCTCTTGGGTAGGAGGGGGAATTGATTGGCGTTGGGGGTCGAGGTGAAGTGTTCATATTTTATTCGACATTTTCCAACCGGAAAAAATGTACTCTTCCTAAAGAGTCCCCAGCCACAATTGTCACCCCATCTACTGCAACAGCGCAGCAAGGAAATGGAGCCTCTCCTGTAAAAGTGGCAATTTCTTTCCCACTTTCTAGATTCCAGAGTTTGAGTGTCTTGTCATATGAGGCAGAAATTACCTGCTTGCCATCAGGGGTGAGGGCTACTGCATATACCGAGTCGCTATGGCCTTGGAAAGTCCGCTTATTTTCCCCAGTTTCTAAATTCCAGAGTTTGAGTGTCTTGTCATCTGAAGCAGAAATCACCTGCTTGCCATCAGGGGTAAGGGCTACCGCATATACCAAACCGCTATGACCTTGGAAAGTAAGCTCATTTTCCCCAGTTTCCAAATTCCAGAGTTTGAGTGTGTTGTCATGTGAACCAGAAATCACCTGTTTGCCATTCGGAGTGAGAGCTACTGCTGTTACCGAATCGCTATGACTGTGGAAAGTAAGCTCATTTTCCCCAGTTTCCAAATTCCAGAGTTTGAGTGTGTTGTCATGTGAACCAGAAATCACCTGTTTGCCATTCGGAGTGAGAGCTACTGCTGTTACCGAATCGCTATGACTGTGGAAAGTAAGCTCATTTTCCCCAGTTTCCAAATTCCAGAGTTTGAGTGTGTTGTCAAATGAACCAGAAATCATCTGCTTGCCATTCGGAGTGAGGGCTACTGTTCTTACCCAGTTACTATGACCGTGGTAAGTGCCCTCATTCTCGCCAGTTTCCAGATTCCAGAGCTTGAGTGTGTTGTCATGTGAACCAGAAATCACCCGCTTACCATCGGGAGTGAGAGCTAGTGCTGTTACTAAACTGCTATGACCGTGGAAAGTATGCTCATCCTCGCCAGTTTCCAAATTCCAGAGTTTGAGTGTGTTGTCATATGAACCAGAAATCACCTGTTTGTTATCGGGAGTGAGAGCTACTGCTGTTACCAAACTGCTATGACCGTGGAAAGTATGCTCATCCTCGCCAGTTTCCAAATTCCAGAGTTTGAGTGTGTTGTCGTATGAACCAGAAATTACCTGCCTGCCATCGGGGGTGAGAGCTACTGTTCTTACCGAGCCGCTATGACCGTGGAAAGTACGCTCATCATCCGCAGTTTCCAGATTCCAGAGTTTGAGTGTCCTGTCATGTGAACCAGAAATCACGTACTTGCCATCAGGGGTGAGGGCTATTGCTGTTATTAAACTGCTATGACCGTAAAAAGTACGCTCATCTTCCCCAGTTTTCAGATTCCAGAGTTTGAGTGTGTTGTCACCTGAACCAGAAATCACCCGCTTGCCATCGGGGGTAAGGGCTATTGCTGTTACCCAGCTGCTATGACCGTAGAAAGTACGCTCATCATTGGCAGTTTCCAAATTCCAGATTTTGAGTGTCCTGTCATCTGAACCAGAAATCACCCGCTTACCATCGGGAGTGACAACTACTGCTGTTACCGAGTCGCTATGACCGTAGAAAGTATGCTCATTCTCCCCAGTTTCCAGATTCCAGAGTTTGAGTGTGTTGTCATCTGAACCAGAAATTACCTGCTTGCCATCGGGGGTGAGGGCTATTGCTGTTACCCAGCTGCTATGACCGTGGAAAGTACGCTCATCATCGGCAGTTTCCAAATTCCAGAGTTTGAGTGTGTTGTCACTTGAACCAGAAATCACCTGTTTGCCATCGGGGGTGAGGGCTATTGCTGTTACCCAGCTGCTATGACCTGTAAGGGTAAAAAGTAAACTTCCGCCAGGGGAAATTAAATTAGATATTAATGGACGCAACCAAGGTAAAACTTGCTGCTGTTTTGCTACTTTAAGCATTGTTTCAATTTCCGGTACTGCAAAGTGTTGCATTCGCCCCCACAATTGCCCTACCAGTTGCATTTTATCTTTTTTTAAAATATGCCTTGACAGTCGCAACGCTCCTTGAATTAACTTCAGCGTTTTGATTTGCTCTAAATTATATTTCGGCTTGTTTAATATTTCCGAGTCGTTAATTAAATCATAATCTTCAATTAGTGACTGTACGTCAAAATCAGAATGATTGATTTTAGCATTGATAAAATCAAAATCAGTTAGTCTTTTATAAAGTGTTTTCCACTTTCCTATCTTGGCTTTAACACGAGGGTCAATGAGGATGGTTCGTTGGTCACTTAAGGATAACTGAGCAAATTTTTCAGCAAAACTACTCATCTTCATCCTCACCCTGTTTTAAGCTTGCCCACAATTGGTCATTAGAGTCGGAAATCAGACGCGTAACCTCTTGCCAATCAATATTATTGATCTTTTTTTCTTTCTTGAGAGTTGGTTGATCGCTGAGGAAATCTGCAAAACTTTGGTGATATATTGAATAATATTCTTCCTGATTTTGGTTTTGTTTTCTCAGGAATTCTGGCCACTTATTATTCATAAGTTCCCAAACATCATCTTCATTTCTACCAGTAATACGGGCAATAGATCCACAAGAAATTGGTTTTCCTACCTCAACCAGTACACAGAGAATAATTGCATTTGTCCGCTTGTGGGCAGTTTCCATTCTCATACGCTGCCAATGTTGTTGATAATAATCCTGAAGTCCATCAGGTAATGCCTCTAAACTTAGGTCTTGATAATCTCCTCTAGCAATACTAGGTAAGACATAGTAGAGGTACATAAAATTGTTTTCACTTTTTTGTGCTACCTGTTCAATAAAATATGGCGGTGAAATATTGCGTTTCTGAATCCATGTCTTCAGTCCACTATGTTCTGGCTCATCATTGACAAATGAGCTAATATAGTCTTTGACATCTTTGTGATTAAATTCCTCATACTGCCTCGCCGTTAAATCTAACTCTTGCTGGATAACTCCTTCAGTTAGCAAGCGCTTTTCGTTTTGGGGATAGCGTCGCCTAGTTAGCAGAAAATATATTTTGTCTGGCAGATTTTTGGATAAATCTAAAAGATTTCCTGACCCTGGTTGCTCGACTTCATCCAGAGCATCAACTACAATTATCAAGCGTTCATTATTTACCAGCTTTTCACTAACTTTCGTCAGCAAAGTAGGTAAATTATCATTCTCTGCATTTTGTAACTGATAGCGATTAATCAGTTGTTGACGAATACTTTGCAAAAATTGTTCTGGTGTATTGCGACCTTCTGCCCGAATATTGAAGTAGCAAATAGCTTTGTATTTTAAGACTGCTTTGGCTGCGATCGCACTTTTCCCCATCCCCGCATCCCCAATCACAGTAAAATAACCCTTGGGATGCTCCTTAAGGAATTTCTCAAACTCATTAAATACAAATACCCGCCCACAAAACGCCTTAGTTTTCTCTTCAATTAAGGCTTTAAACTCATCTGGATATGGAGTTGCTTTTGGCGGTTCTGTAAATGGCTTCAGGTGTTCTTGAAGTTCTAAATGAGTTAGAACTTCTCCAGGATTAATAGAAAGTTTCGCCACACTGACAAAAACTTGATGAAATTCCTGAACCTCAGCTAAATTTATTTTTGCTTTTTGTGCCTTATTGTTTAAGGTATTCCATTCCTGATTATTGATAGCCAATGCCTGTTCTGCAAAAGCTGTGTAAAAAGTTCTTTTAATTTCTTTATCTCTAAAAAAACTCAGTATATAATCAGCCTTAAATACTCCATACTCCACCAAAGCATAAGCATAAACACCTTCAAAATCTTTGGGAGGCTGTATTGGATCGAGGTTTAAACGTTTTAAAATTTTAATAATATATTCGTTACGTTGAGCCTGCTGGATAGCGAGAGAAACAGTAGCAGGTGCAATAGTTTTAATAGTATTAATTACAGGGTCAATATTCATCTTTACTGTGGTCAGAGCAGATTACAATACCATTACTTTATCGCATATTCACGTAGTACATGATTTTACAACTTCCCAGAGCGATCGCCATAATATATCGACACAGCATCACATAAGATATAGCAGTTATCCTTTAGGTGAGTTACACCTGTAGGGGCACGGCACTGCCGTGCCCCTACACCTTGGTATATAATTTTGTACCGCATCTGAATGGAAAGCGTTATAAACGATCGCCTTTACCAAAGTCATGTAGATTTATCTGTAGTGCGATCGCTCAACTTTATCGGCTCACCAGTCACCCTGAATGTAAAAGTTATTCTTAGCAAGATTGCAACATTTCTTCTTAACATCGTAATATTCATCACCAACATTACGACATTCATAAGCAATCTTGTAATATTCATCACCAACATTACAACATTCTTTATCGATCGCGTAATATTCATCACCAACATTACGACATTCATAAGCAATATTGTAATATTCATCACCAACATTACAACATTCTTTATCGATCGCGTAATATTCATCATCAACATGACGATATTTCGCTATAACCTATTCTCTATTCCCCATTCCCTATTCCCCACCTGGACACACTTGCTGTACTCTTTGGGGAAGTTGCCGACACATCTGCTGGAATCCTTGAGGGTTAATTTGCCTCCAAGCAAATAATCCCAGACTTGTACCCCCAAAAAGCAACGCCAACACACCCCCCAGCATTACCAAGCGTTTACCCCGCTTAGGTTTTTCGATTAAAGTTGGTGGAATTTCTGGGTTTATAGCTGGTTCCTCTGGAAGAGCCAAATCTACATTTAAATCTAGCAGCGCTTGGGAACTTTCTGTGAAAGAGCTTGGTTCTTCTTCTACTTCCTGTAATTCTTCTGGTTCTTCTATTTCTGCTTCTACAATTTCTACTGACGGTGTGGGAGTAACAACTGCTAAATATTCCGGGGAAACACGGCAATAAGTCAGAACAACCGAAATATTATCACGCCCATTTTTTTCGTTTGCCAGATTAATCCAATTGCGGACAGCATCTTCAACTGTGACTTCACCCGCGAACACAGGTTTGGCATAATCCTGCCAACATTGTTCTACCCAGTTGCGATCGCTTAAACCATCAGAACACAACAGCAATATACCATCTTCTTCCACAATGAAACGCTGAATCCTCACACGCAAAGATTCTGCATCTCTTGTCCCCAAAGCTTGAGTTAGGGCGGTAGCATCTGGTCTTAAAAGTGCCTTTCGATACAAGCTCTTAGCAAAACGTACTTCCCGCGCCGCTACATCATCATCTATTGTTAATAGCTGACAATAGTTAGGAGTAATCCAATAAGCACGGCTATCACCAACATTAGCTAAATATAATTCATGGCTATTGTGCGATCGCCAACCAGAAATAGTCTGAATTTGTTGTGGAACTTGCACAGCCATGACAATAGTCGTCGCCATGCGTTCTCTGCCTTGGCGTTTTTGCTCGTTATTGCGGGCAGAAATCACATTGTTTACCACCCGCAAGCTCGCTTCTAGTTGTTCTTGCAACAACTGTGGTGATACAACTTGACTTTGGGCTGCAACCTCCGCTAACAAAACGCGAATTTGCAACTTCACAGACTCCACTGCTAACCGACTAGCAACTTCACCGCCTTCATGTCCGCCAATACCATCGCAAACAATCGACAAATGGGGTATCAAGCGATCGTCTAAGTCACTAAAAGCATTAGGATAACAACTATCTTCATTTTGCGGCATTACTAAGCCAACATCTGTGGAGCCTGCCACCTTGAGACTTAAAGGCAACTCTGCCGCAGATGCTAGTAGTAAATTATTGAGTTGAGTAACAATAACATCTAACTCTACCTCAGTTTCACACATCCGCTGTACTACATTCTGCAACCCTTTGGCTATGGATGTTTGTGCAGATGTTACCAAAGGCTGCCAACACTGTCCTAACTTTTGTAGAGATGTTTCATCAAACGTCTCTACCAGTTCCAACAGTCGCACACACCAACCTTGGACTCTCAAATTATCTTGCACCAATAAACTGCGGGCAAGTCCCAATTCTGATAAAGGTGTCCAAAGTTGGAGAATTTGCCACAGCCAATAAACTTGTCGTACCGCTGTTGCTTGCTCCCACGCCTGGGCAATAGTTGGGTAAATATGCCCTGTCTCATCTATCGGCACATTTTCTAATAAAAGAGTATCACCTGCATCCTCCTCAATGCCACGAGCAAACCCATAAACCTGGGGTAGATGCAACCGTTCTTGATATAACCGTAAATAAGGAATTACTGCTTTTGGCAATTCCTCAGGTACATCCGGCGGTAGTCCTGGTTGAGTATCCAGCCAAACTTGGTGTCTAATTACTTCATATCTATTTGCTACCTTAGTGTCTGGTGGTACTTTGGCAGACAATGAGCCAATAGCCCAGAGATAGCGGCGAACAAGGGGAGTTTGACAACTGCCACAAACAGTATTTTCCTCAGAATTAATTGGGTCATGACAGTTTGGACTTATACAATAAATTATCCGTTGAGTAAAAATCATAAAGGTATAAATTTAAGGAACAAATCAACTCATGAATTTCGGTTAAATTTAGCTGTCAACAACTTGAAGGCTAGAATAGACTGGACTTGTGTACCCCTGGCTACACCTTGTTACTGAAATTAATCAAAATTATTGGTAAAAAAACCAAATTTTGTTTTCCGTTAATAGCCTACGTCTGGGTGTATCTAATCTTATAAATGCATTTACGTCAATGTAGAGTCTTAGGATAGCGCTATGCCAAGTTTTACTTTAATTTGGCTTCTTGCAGGAGCAGTTCTCTGTTTAATGGAACTGTTCTTACCATCGGCGTTCGTCGCCTTCATGATGGGAATTAGCGCTTTTGTCGTGGCGCTGCTGTCTGGAGTCGGTTTGACAAGTTTATGGTTGCAAATTGTAGTTTGGCTGTTGCTTTCCACAACACTAATTCTGCTTTTCCGTCGCTTTTTGCAACCGCGACGACGCAAGTCAAAAATTCAAGATGCAGTCATAGCTGAAACCCTCACAGAAATTCCACCTGGGAAAACAGGGCGAGTGCTGTACGAGGGAAATTCTTGGCAAGCACGATGTGACGATGACAAATTCCGCATAGCGTCCAATCAAAGAGTTTATGTGGTTAGGAGAGAAGGCACCACCTTAATTGTGATACCAGAAAATTTGTTGAGTTCTTAATGGAAGTGCCGAGTAGAGACGCGATTAATCGCCTCTGTACAAGAGTTTGGAGTTATTCTCCCCGTCTCCCCCTTTCCCGGTTGGTGAGCGTACCCCTACGGCGAAGCAAGGCTGGGCGTAGCGTTTCGTAGAGAAGTCAAACCACATCTCCCCCTCATTTCCCCTTTCAAGTGATATTTAATTAAAAAAATCAGGAGATTTACAATGGAACAGTTCTTTTTACTAGTCTTTTTAGCCCTTGGTGGTTCTGCTGTAGCGGGGTCTGTGAAAGTCGTCAATCAAGGTAATGAAGCTTTGGTGGAAAGATTGGGTAGCTATAACAAAAAGCTAGAACCTGGTCTAAATTTTGTCATTCCTTTTCTAGATAAAATTGTTTACAAAGAAACCATCCGCGAAAAAGTCTTAGATATTCCTCCCCAAAAATGCATCACCCGTGACAACGTAAGCATTGAAGTGGATGCGGTGGTTTATTGGCGCATCGTGGATATGGAAAAAGCCTGGTATAAGGTTGAAAATCTCCAGTCAGCAATGGTGAATTTGGTGCTTACCCAAATTCGCTCGGAAATGGGACAATTGGAGTTAGATCAAACCTTTACTGCTCGTACCCAAATCAATGAACTTTTGTTGCAAGATTTGGATGTTGCTACCGATCCTTGGGGCGTAAAAGTGACGCGGGTAGAATTGCGGGATATTATTCCTTCTCAAGCAGTGCAGGAATCAATGGAATTGCAAATGTCAGCAGAACGCCGCAGACGGGCAGCAATTTTAAATTCTGAGGGCGAACGGGAAGCTGCCATTAATAGCGCCAGAGGTAAAGCTGAAGCACAAATTTTAGATGCCGAAGCTCGTCAAAAAGCGACAATTCTCCAAGCGGAAGCGCAACAAAAAACCATTGTGTTGCAAGCACAAGCTGAACGTCAGCAACAAGTTCTCAAAGCCCAAGCAACCGCAGAGGCAATGCAAATTATTACCAATACTCTCAAATCTGAAGGAAACGCACAGCAAGCGTTGCAGTTTTTACTCGCCCAAAATTATTTAGACATGGGTACAAAGATTGGCAGCAGCGACAGCAGCAAGGTGATGTTTATGGACCCCCGCAGTATTCCCGCCACTCTAGAAGGGATGCGTTCCATTGTTACGGACGCTACTAATGGAAACTCAAACCCCTTGTTTGGTGGGGAAATATCGACAGGCAATAATAATCGGCCTGGGTGAGGTGTCAATACGGTTCGGTTAAAGGGGAAAGGGGAAAGGGGAAAGGTTTCAAATACATCCTTTATCCCTTACCCCAAAACCATTTCCCAGACCACAAGCGAAGTTCATACTGCTTATCCGAACCGTATTGCCACGTCCTTTACAAAGCCTGACATTGGCTACACAAGCCAAAAAACTCTAGGGTGTGGTAAAAAATTTTAAACTTATGGCTGGTTTCTAGCTGGTCTTCTAGGTTATGGACGGGGCACTGATTAATTTGAATTGAGGTACCACATTGCAAGCAAGTAAGGTGGTGTTTGTCTTGCTGCGCTAGACTGTAAAGGGCTTCACCGTTAGCCAAATTCCGCATTTGTACCATGCCTTCCAGTTTTAAGGCTTCTAAGGAGCGGTAAACCGTAGCTAAACCCATACCTTGATTTGTGTTACGTAGTTCTACATAAATATCCTGGGCAGAAATGCCTTTTTTGATGGTTTTTAGCAGGTTCAAAATACGCTCTTGACTGCGGGTGCGTATGACTGTCATAGACAATTATTTAAATATGCCACTGTAATTTGAAGCTGTTGGACTGGCTAATTAAAAAATTAACTTTAACTGCTTCGTAATCTTATTTTCACTCAGTTGGAACAGAAAGTTATAGTATAGCGATCGCAGCATTCACCAAAAAGCCCGTGCAAAGGAAGTATCTAGCTAAAATTCACGTGACACTTCGTCCCTCAGTCCTAGACCCTGCTGGTGTGGCTGTACAATCCGGTCTCCAGCAAATGGGATACGATAACGTTGAGCAAGTGCGAATTGGTAAGTACATTGAACTCACCATCGTCTCGCCGGATGAAAAAAAAGCGCGTCAAGACCTCAATAACATCTGCGACCAAATGCTAGCAAATCCGGTGATTGAAAATTATCGCTTTGATTTAATTGAGGTCGAATCACAGACGGGGGTGTTTTAGGGAGTGGGGAGTGGGGAGATGGGGAGTGGGGAGATGGGGAGATAGGGAGTTGACAGTTATCAGTTAACTGTTCACTGTTCACTGTCCAATGCCCCATTTCCCATTTCCCATTTCCCATTCCCCATTGCCCATTCCCCATTGCCCATTCCCCATTCCAATTGACAAATGACTAAATTCGGTATTGTTGTTTTTCCGGGTTCTAATTGCGATCGCGATGTCGCCTATGTGACCAGAGACTTGTTAGGGCAACCGACTCGTATGGTTTGGCATCAAGACACAGACATTGCTGATTTGGATGTTATCGTGATACCTGGTGGCTTTAGTTACGGGGATTATCTACGCTGTGGTGCCATCGCTCGGTTTTCGCCTGTGATGCAGCAGGTTGTAGAACACGCCCAAAAGGGTAAGTTTGTCCTCGGTATTTGCAATGGTTTTCAGGTATTAACTGAAGCTGGTCTTTTGCCGGGGGTGTTGACTAAAAATCGAGATTTGCATTTTATCTGCGATCGCGTTTCGATAAAGGTTGAGCGTACCAATCTACCTTGGACGCAAGCTTATCACGATGGCGAAACTATCACTTTGCCCATTGCCCACGGCGAAGGACGATTCTACACTGACGCAGATACTTTGGCAGCAATTGAAGATAACGGGCAAGTCTTGTTCCGCTATGCAGGAGAGAATCCCAATGGTTCATTGAACAATATTGCGGGGATTTGCGATCGTCAAGGCAATGTCTTGGGTATGATGCCGCACCCAGAAAGAGCGTCTGATGCCATGTTGGGCAATAGCGATGGCTTACGCTTATTTCAAGGATTGTTAGAGAAGGTGGCAGCGTTGGTTTAATAATTACTAATTCGTAATTCGTAATTAAAAGGATTTGAGTCAGTAGCTCAATTTGAAAGAAAATAAGCAGTCTACAATTAGCCCAAAATTAAATCCGACGAAACCCCCAATTTGAACCTTGTCAGAAAGTTTGGATCTAAATCCCCTACTTTATCAATTACGAATTACGAATTACAAATTACGAATTATTTTAAGCCTTTTGCCTAAGATCCTCTAACTTCCCAACATCTGCAAGTTATGTAATGTGGCATAAAGCCCACCTTGTTGCAGTAATTGTTCGTGGCTTCCTTGTTCGATTAATTCGCCGCGCTTCAAAACAAAAATCCGGTCTACATTGCGAATTGTAGACAAACGGTGAGCAATAATAATCGCGGTACGTCTGAACAAAAGCTGGTCTAATGCTTCTTGGATTAAAGCTTCTGTACCAACATCTAAACTAGCAGTAGCTTCATCTAATACTAAAATTTGAGGATTACGAATAGCAGCGCGGGCAAAGGCTAAAAGTTGCTTTTGTCCACTAGAAATATTTGTACCTCTTTCCCGAAGTTGAGTGTCGTAACTTTGGGGTAATTCTTCTATAAACTGGGCAATGTTGGTTTTTTCTGCTGCTTGTTGAATCTGTTCAACTGTATAACCATCTCCTAAAGAAATGTTGCTTTTAACATCACCAGCAAACACAAAACCGTCTTGTAAAATTACTGCCATGTAACGCCGTAATTCTGCTTGTGGCACATCTTTAATATCTATGCCATCAATGAGAATGCGTCCTTGGGTGGGTTCATAGAGGCGACACAAAAGCCGAATTATAGAAGTTTTACCAGCACCTGTGGGACCAACTAATGCCACCTTCTCACCAGGATGAATGGTGAAATCTAAGTCTTTAATTACATAATCATCGTTTTTGTAGGCAAACCAAACGTGTTCAAAACGAATTTCTCCCAGTTCGGGTGGAATAGTTATATCTGGAGATTCTAAATTTGCAACTATCTCGTCTATGTAGCCAAATTTAGCATCTAGAATTGAATAGCGCACATTAGCCCGATCGCGTATTTCTATCGGTTCATCTAAGATATCGCTGACGCGTTCAATGGCAGTGAAACCAGATTGAATTACCGTAAATTTTTCGGCAAAATTCTTTAATGGGTCAAATAATCGCTGGGCATATAAAATAAATGCCGATAAAGTCCCAAAAGTCAAGGCTTTATCTAATAACATCCAACCACCCAACCATAAAACAGCTGCGATCGCCACTAGTCCAATCCATTCCAAAGTTGCCGAAACAGCTGCATCATAAAAGATGTTTTTATCTACTTGCTGAGTGTAGCGCCTGTTGGTGGCACGAAATAATTCGGCATTAAATTTTTCTCTACGGAACAACTGCACTACATTAATGCCAACTACATTTTCTTGTAGCTGTGAATTTAGTATGGAAAGTTCTTCTCGCCCTTTGTAATTGGCTTTGCGATACTGTTTCTGTAAGTAAACGATTACCCAGGTAATCGGTAACAGCATCAATAGTAACAAGCTAGCAAGTTCCCATTGAATAGAAAACATTAAAGCCACAATCACCAGCATGGAAAACAAATCGGATAAGATGCCGATCGCCCCAGTAGAAAAGACATCACCTAACACTTCTACATCACTGGTGATTCTAGTAATTAATTTACCTAAGGGCGTCCTGTCAAAAAAACGCACCGCTAGAGATGTTACATGATGAAATAAGTCTTGGCGAATTGCTGTGGTGATTTCTTGACCTAACTTTTGTACGAGATAACCCTGGTAGCCTGTCAAAAACAATCGAATGGCGATCGCAATTAGCAATAATCCTTCTAAGATATTTAGCGCTTGCGAAAAGGGGCGATTCCTTAAGAATTCGTAAGCACTCGATTCATTGCGAATCAGGGAAATAATTTGTCCAATTAACAGCGGTTGTACGGCATTAGCGATGGCAAGGGGTACGAGTAGGAACATGGACAGCGCCAACAGTCCCCCACTGCGACGGGCATAGGGCAGTAAACGCAAAAACAACCGCCAGTCATTTTCACCCCGACCGTGTTGTGTGTATGATTTTTTGTTGAGAGATTGGTAGATGCTCATAATAAGAGCATTATATTCATGTTTGCCAAAAACAAACTTTTTAATACTTGCCAGTGCGATCGCCTAGCCAAATAATACACAATATTAAGTAGGGGCGCACAGCTGTGCGCCCCTACTGTTGGCGATCGCCTAGATTATGGAAACATTCGTCAGTTTAGAATCAAACTATCGATAGATTACACCCAAATTTCCCCACTACCAGCATTGAGCGATACAAATATTGAGTGGATGTACAAACGCTTGGGTAAATCTTTTCTAGGCTAATAAATAAGGTTTACAGACCATTTTGCCGAAAATTATATCAAGCCCGCTACGCATCAAGCTTGATATCACACGTATTTTGGCTTAATACTCGCTAGGCTGTTTGTATTAATCGCTTCATGGGTATGCTTTTAAGTATGAAATAGTACCACACTTCTCCCTTTACGTCTTATATCTAAAGGTAGAAGATAAAGGTTAACTCAAATTTGGGAAACCTAAGAGGAGTTCATCCCAAGAGATATCTTGTCTACTTATCGCAGAGTGCAACTGAGGTCAGATGACGCAATCTTTAAATCCAGTCAAAGAGTGGGAACAACGCCGACATGAAGCAAACCGCTATTACCAAGGGGGAAAATTTCAAGAGTATCTCGATCTTGTGACTAAGAATTTACAGCTAGCAAGAGCAATTCCAGACCGAGTTAGGGAAGGTTATACATTAAACGACCTTGGTTTAGCTTATCTGGGTTGCTGGCAACCTCAAAGGGCATTAGAGCGGTTTCAACAAGCGCTTTGTGTTGCTATTGAAATCGGTAACGCGCCCGCACAAGCAACTGCACTGAGTAATCTGGGTTCTACCTACAGCCGTCTTGGACGGTTTTCCCAAGCATTGGAGTATTTTAACAAAGCACTTCCCATCTTCAGGGAATTGCAAGATACTCAAGGAGAAGTTTCTACTCTCAATGATGTAGCCCTCATTTATACCCGATTAGGAGAACCAAAACGCGCACTGTTGCTACAAAACCAAATTTTGACAATGCGTCGATTACTGGGTGACTTTTCTGGTGAAGCAACAACCCTAAATGGCATCGGATTTGCCTACAGTGTTTTAGGCAAGTGCCATCAAGCTCTAGAATTTTTTCAAGCAGCACTGCCGATTCAGCGTGCTATGAAGAATTTAGGTGGTGAAGCAACCACCTTGAATAACATTGCTTCAATTTATAGTGATTTAGGAGAACCGAAACAAGCGCTGTTGCTTTATCATCAAGTTCTTTTGACACGTCGAGCCATTGGCGATCGCTCTGGCGTTGCAACAACCTTGCACAACATTGGTTTTACCCACAGTATCCTCGCCCAGCATCGCCAAGCCATGAAGTTCTACAAACAAGCCATTGCCATTTACCAACAAGTGGGCGATTCTCTTGGAGAAATTTCCACTTTATTGAATATGGGAAGCCTTTACGCTACAACTAAACGCAAAAAAATGGCGCGATTGTGCTATGCAAATGCTCAAGAATTAGCTGAGAAAATTGAACATCAGCCACTCTTGGAAAAGGTAGAGCAGTTCATCGATTCTCTATAGCCTGAGAAATCCGGGTTAAAAACCGCAATTACACAAACAAAACCTGGCGATTTAGGGTAGCACCCAATACGGTTCGGTTAAAGGGGAAAGGGGAAAGGGGAAAGGTTTCAAATACATCTACCCCTTACCCCTTAACCTTTTCCCAGACCACAAGGGAAGTTCATACTGCTTATCCGAACCGTATTGGGGTAGCACCGCTGTGCTACCCTATTCTTTAACAAGAAAGAATAGAGGCGTCAGTCGTCAGAATGGGCTAAACCTTAGCTATCCGCTAACAGAATTGAATTCTGAACGAAAAAGCGGATAGCGCAGCGTAAAGCCTTCTCTTTCAGAGACGCTAACGCGAACGGCATGGCTTCGCTTAGAGCGAGTCCTCGATAGCGGAGCGTTAGCGAGTAATCGAGCGTCGCGTCTGAATAAACGGGTTTAAGTCCCCCACTGATTGCATTCAGAATTCTGAATTCTGAATTCTGAATTCTTCTTTAAGTTTAACCTCGTGAAAATTGCTGTAATCTAGGCAATTATTGAGCAGATGAGTGTTTCTATTAGGTTACTCCAAGAGAGTGAATTAGCTGCTGCTGACCACATTTTTCGGTTGGCATTTGGTACTTTTATCGGACTACCTGAACCAACCGAGTTTTATGGGGATGCTGCTTACATACACCATCGTTGGAAAACCGATCCGAGTGCGGCGTTTGCTGCTGAAATTGATGGAAAGTTAATCGGGTCTAACCTAGCAGTAAATTGGGGAAGCTTTGGGTATTTTGGGCCGTTAAGCGTTCATCCTGACTTTTGGAATCAAGGAGTAGGTCAACATCTCGTTGAAGCTGCGATCGCCTACTTTACTGAATCTCATACCTCAATGATAGGACTATTTACTTTTGCTCAAAGTCCTAAGCATCACATACTATATCAAAAATTTGGCTTTCGTCTGCGTTTTCTGACCGCAATTTTGGCAAAACAAGTACAGCAATTACAGCCAATATCCCAAGTAACTAGATATTCACAGTTGAGTGAGAATGAACGCGCCGAAAATCTCCAAGCAATCGGTCAACTCACTAATTCTATTTATGAAGGACTAGATTTATCACGAGAAATTCAGACAGTTCAGGCTCAAGGACTGGGTGATACAGTCTTGTTATGGGATGATGCAGGCTTGGCAGGATTCGCAGTTTGTCACTATGGGGCAGGTACTGAGGCTGGTAGTAATACTTGCTTTGTCAGATTTGGTGCAGTACATTCTGGGAACGACGCAGGACAACGTTTCGAGCAGTTATTAGATTTGTGTGAAGCATTGACTGTGGCTCAAGGAATGTCACGTTTGGTAGCTGGCGTTAATACCAGCCGAGACGAAGCTTATCGTCGGATGCTGACTCGTGGTTTTCGCAGTGAAATCATCGGAGTTGCAATGCATAGACCTAATGAACCGGGATTCAATCGTCCAGATGTTTTTGCACTAGATGATTGGCGATAGCATTGGGCATTGGGCATGGGGAGATGAGGGGGATGAGGGGGATGTGGTTCGACTTCGCTCACCAACCGGGGGATGAGGGGGATGGGGGGGTAAGGGGGAAAAGTTAAATTTATCCCTTTACCCTTTACCCTTTAACCTTTTCCCCTACCTCCCCATCTCCCTCATCCCCCCATGCCCTATTCCCCATTCTCAATTACCAATGAAAGCTTACGAAATTCAAAACAATGCCGGAATTGATGCTCTTGCATTAGTCGATCGCCCCGAACCAAAACCCGCAGCTGGTCAAGTTCTGATTCAAGTCAAAGCAACGTCTCTCAATTACCGCGATCTGCTTGTCGCCCAAGGAGCCTACGGTGCTGGACAGAAATATCCCTTAATTCCCATGTCTGATGGTGCGGGGGAAGTTGTAGCGGTGGGAGAAGGTGTCACACGGGTAAAAGTAGGCGATCGCGTGGCTGCTACTTTCTTCCAAGACTGGATTTATGGCTCTTTAACCAAAGAGAAAATGAAATCCGATCTCGGAGGTGGTATCGATGGGATGTTGGCTGAGTATGTCGTATTACACCAAGATGGTTTGGTGATTTTACCAGACCATCTGTCCTATGCTGAAGGTGCAACATTGCCCTGTGCAGCAGTCACAGCTTGGCATGGGTTGGTAACAAAGGGCAATATTGGCGCAGGTGATAGTGTTTTATTACTCGGTACTGGGGGAGTTTCAATTTTTGCTCTCCAGTTTGCCAAGATACATGGTGCTAGAGCGATCGCTACTTCCAGCAGTGATGAAAAATTGGCACGAATCAAACAGCTTGGTGCTGACGAAACAATCAATTACAAAACAACACCAGATTGGGAAAAACAAGTTTACCAATTAACTAATCGCACAGGTGTAGATCATGTAGTTGAGGTAGGCGGTGCAGGAACTCTACCAAAATCACTACAAGCAGTCCGTATTGGCGGACGTGTTAGTTTGATTGGTGTATTGTCAGGCAGAGGAAACGAAATCGATCCCATGCCAATACTTTTTAAAAGTTTAACAGTTCAGGGAATTTATGTTGGCAGTCGGGAAATATTTGAGGCAATGAATCAGACAATACAACAACATCAAATCAAACCGATTATTGACCGAGTTTTCTCTTTTAGTCAAGCACGAGAAGCATATCATTACCTCAAAAGTGCCGCTCACTTCGGGAAAGTTATTATTAACGTCAATTCATAAAATCACATTGGTATAAATTACAGCAAGAATGAAGAAGGGCAAGGGGTAAGGGGGAAGGGGAAAGGTGGGGCCCCCTCTGGGGATAAGGGGTGGGGGGAAAGGTTAAATTTATCCCTTTACCCTTTACCCTTTGACCTTTTCCCCTGTTTTTAATTATACGTCAATAGGCTTGGGTTAAGGGTTATTGGCGTAGAATATTGGTCTTTTAGACGCGATGAATCGCGTCTCTACATGAGGGTTTTGTTGCTCATACTGAACTGTATTGGTCTATACGTGGTTTTGTTTCAGTCGGAGTCTAAATCACCGACTGAAACTGTCTTTAATTACGAATTACGAATTATAAATTACGAATTATTTTAATCTAGAGTCTCTTCTTGTGGCTTTTGATCTTTTTGTGGCTGATTCTCAGTCGGTGAATTTTGCTTTTCCACTGTTGGTACTACTACAGCAGAAGGATCTGGGGGTCTAAAGTCCCGTGGCAGTGGTTGTGGTGGTATAACTACAGAATTTGTAGGAGTTACAGGTTTGGGAGGAGCAGAATTTTGATTAGAAGTTGGTGAGTTATTATCTGGTACTGTTGCGGGGGAAGCATTACGAGATGACCGAATTGCCCGTAGTTTTTCAACTAGTGAGGGTGTGGGGGAAACGCTAGGCGAAGGTGCTAATTGTTGAGAATTCCCGCTTTGTGATTCTTTTGTAGGGCTGCTGCTGGAAGATTCTTCTTGAGATGAACGACGATTACGCCGACGCTGCCGGGAATTAGAGACGGGTGCAGATTCGGTTTTTGAGGTGGCGTTAGTCTCTGGAGTTGGAGATGAAGATGTATTGCCTAAGTTAGGTGCTTTGGCCGCTGGTTCTTGAGTAGGCTGTTGAAAAAGTGGCTTGGCAGTTGGCTGCGGCTGAGATTTGGGCAACATGCTAGTGATGCCAAAACCTGCTGTGGCTGCAACTACAGCGACACCAATACCGAGAAATATTTTAGATGAAGGCTGTTTTTTGGCGTGTGAAGTTTTCTTGGCGTTCGCGCTAGCCTTGCCTGGAGGCATGGTCTTTTTGCCAGCTTTACTGATGAGGTTTTCTGCCTGTTGGGCAGATAAATTAACAGTTTGCACTGCGTAAGTAGGTAAAGCTTGGGCTGTGAGATTTACGCCACTTCCCGGTAGTAATTGCAGCCACTCGGCAACAGTCGCCGGACGAAAACGAGATTCCACCGCCATACCGCGCATTACGGCTTGGTTGACAGCAGCACTCAAATGTGGTTGCAGTTCGCGGGGGGATGGCATTTGCTCGCGATCGCGCAATAATGCTGGCATGGGAACTTGGGCTGTTAACAATGCATACAAGGTTGCTGCTAAACCATAAACATCGGTGGCGGGTGTGCGTGCTGCTTGGGTTAGATACTGCTCAATGGGAGAATAACCCTCGGAAACCAAACCTGTATGAGTCTGTCTCACACCGCCATTAAATTCCCTGGCAATGCCAAAATCAATCAGTATTACTTCCTGAGTTCCTTGGCGCAGGATAATATTATCTGGTTTGACATCTCTGTGCAGCAAACCGTTATTGTGTACTACCTGCAATGCTGCGCCAATTTGCTGAATATAATGAATTGCTGTAGCTTCTGGCAGAGGTATTCCTGGTAATACAAATGCGTCGCCTAAAGTTTCCCCAGGAATGTATTCCATCACCATGTAAGGCAACCCAGCTTCCACAAAAAAATCGCTGACTCGGACTATATTTGGGTGGATACAAGTAGCTAATCGTCTGGCTTCATCTTGGAATTGGCGCTCAAACTTGGCAAAATCAGGATGTTGACGCAGCCGTTCATTGATGGTTTTCATCACCACCTCCTGACCCAAGTAGTGATGCTTAGCTTTGTACGTAATGCCAAAGCCACCCCGCCCTATTTCTTGGATTAGGGTATATTTTCCATCCTGCAAAATTGTGCCTGCTAACATAGAGAGTCCTGAGTCTTGAGTGAGCAGATAACTAGCTAGTCCTGATTTTTAAGAGATTTCCTCAAATTTTCCCATATTTTTGGAGATGGCACGGTTTTTGCCTGTCTATCTACGGGATGATTTTGTTTTTGGAATTCCCTGGGCGGGAAAAACCTCCCCAGCGATCGCAACAGTTTTATCTTTTTCATAGGATAACGCGATAGTCAAGAAATCTTGAAGTAGAAAACAGACTCAAGCTGTCTTCCACCTCCGCGATTTTAGGGAGGAATTACGATTTGATAGGTTACTTGCTACAACTTAAAGCTATTTTCAGGTCAAAAAAATAGCCTGCATCATAATCACACCTGTTTGTTGTTTTTGAATTATTGTAACTAAGTAACTAAGGTTCACTAACTCACTGCAAATCCATCGAATTGCCGCATAAATGGTGAATGATATGCTAGTAAAATATCCTCTCTAGGAACTCCTAAATTTACAAGTTCATCCGCAAATCCAATCTCAGTTCCATCATGCTGTATCCAAATTTTGCCATCTTTAATATCAATATGCACCGAACAGCCATAGATCCGTCGCTCGTCTTTCCATCCGGCACTAACAACTTGATAGCGATCTCGTTCTAAATCAAAAACAGGCATCACTTCAATTTCAGCCGATGAGAATTTATAGCTTGCATATTTCTCTAAAATTTGTTTTACTAAATGTCGATATTTTTCTATTTTTCCCATTCGACAATAACCTCATTTTTCGGATCGTAAATTAAAAATTTCAACTGATACTTAGATACCATTCTTTGCAGAAATCGCTTTTCAAAAAAATTTTTGTAAGCTTGGTTGGGAACTGCTAAATACAAAGTTCGCTCTGGTTGATCGAGTTCTAAAGCTTCTTGATAGTTGAGAAATAGCCCTAATGCTGTATGAAATGTTGAAATGGCAGATGCTTGCAAGAAGGTTTTAATTTCTACCGCTATTTTATCGAACAGAATTCAGGAGTCAGGAGTCAGAATTCAGCAATGTTTTCTGTGCGAGTGGCGGATGAATAACCGGGTTTAAGACCCCCACTAAATCGTAGATTTGGTGGTCTTCAATCAGTCGCGGGTCTGAATCCCCGACTGATTGATTCTGAATTCTGAATTCTGAATTCTGCATTCTTCTTCAACTCCTGACTTTTCGGCTGCGAGCAATTGCTCTGCTCCCAAATCAATTAGCAGTTCTACTTCCTCAACTTGAATACGTAACGGGTCATCTGTAATAGTCCAACCATCTTTTTGGAGCGCTCGTCTAACTGCATCGTGAAATGCATCTCTTACAGACATTACTGTTCAAGCTAAATTTATATTACCTAATTTTACCAGCTAAACACTGACTGGGTGTAATGCAGAACCGACGTTTAAAAGCCGCAGCAAAATGTCCGGGGAGCAAGCTACGGTGTATACACAAATCTTGGGGGAATGTATCCATCCCGCCTCGGAATTCATTCCGAGTTTCATAGCACAAATCCTCTAAACAACGTGAGTTTGACGGTTAGAAAAAGGCGCTTGTTTCAAGAAAGTAAAGCCGCTTCTTGAGGACGGGGTTTTAAACCTTACTTTTCACGTTATGTGGAAAAATTAACGTGAAACCTAACCCCCTAACCCCCTTCCCTAGTAGGGAAGGGGGAAAATTGAAAGCCTCTCTCCTTGTAGGGGAGAGGAATGGAAGCGGGGTTTCCAGATCCCACTGAATTGTCAGGTTTTAAACCCAGATTTTCGTTAAAACCGCTGCCCTATACCTAGATGTATTTTGCTTTCTCCCTGGTCATTAAAGCCATAATCAGCCCGAATTAAGCCCAAGGGTGAATCGATTCGCACTCCAGCCCCATAACCAAAACCAAAACCTGGTTTGTCTCGCACACCCGCCGGATTTCCCAATACAGTATCGCCAGAACCCAAGTCGGAACCGAAGTCAGCAAACAATACACCGCCGACGATTGGTATAACGGGGAAGCGATATTCCGCCGAAGCTAAGACATAACTGCGACCACTGCCAACTTCTCCAGAATCGTAACCGCGCACTGAGTTGGAACCACCCAAGTTAAAGCTTTCGTAGGGCGGTAAATCGCCAATGACGGTGCCAGCTTGGACATTGACTGCAAATACTTGTGGCTGTTTGCTGTTAAATAATTGCACTGGTAAATATTGGCTGTAATTGGCTTTGAGGCGATTGAGGGAAATATTACCTTCACCAATGGGTATAGATTGTTCTGTACTCAGACTCAAAACGGAACCTTTAGTGGGATTAAGAGGGTTATCTCGTTGGTCTTTGGTGGCGGTGAAGGATACGGTAGTTAGGTCATCGACACCTGTACCGCTGACAGATAGGGGATTGCCTTGAGCATCTGTTGGGGTAACATTACCTTGGCGATCGCGGATACTAGTTCGGGTATAGTTGACTCCTAATGAGGTATTCCAGCCGTCAATTGGTTGCTGTAAACTTATACCGCCACCAATATGACCTTCTTGGACTTTATCGCCGTTAGCTAACCTAATTTTGTCATCAAAAGTTTCAGAAACTTCCCGATTCCGAAAAACATTTACAGTGTAACCCAAGCGATCGGGGTTAGTTATCCGATAAGGACTAATAAATTTAGTATTAAACTGTAAATCCCGGCTACTTACCCCAACATTCGCCGCGAAAGTATCGTTAATACCGCCCACATTCCGGTCTTGATAACTTATTGTCCCGATTAATCCTTGGTCGGCGTTGTAACTACCACCCAAGTTAACACCACGCGCCCCAGTTTCTTTGAGTTGATAAACCACATCAACTTTTGTCGCATCTCCTTCTAAAGCAACATTTACACTCTGAAATAAACCAGTGCCATACAGCTGTTGTATGTCTTGTTTAACTAGATTTTCTTGGAAAATTTGACCGGGTTTAAGTTTGAGTTGCTGTTGGAGAAAATCTGGTTTGGTACGTCCTCCTACAGGATTACCTTTACTATCAACGGTTTTCCCGTCGTCACCGACAAAGCGAAACTTGATATCACCCACCAAGCCTTCAGCAACATTGACAGTCAGAATTCCTTGGGGGCTGGGTTTAATTGATAGCACCCGTGCCAAGTTATAACCATTGTCAGCGTACCACTTGTTAATTTGTGCCACTGTTTGCTGGAGTCCAGCCGGACTGATGGCGGTGCCAATTTGAGATTGCAAACTTTGTTGGGCTACTTGGTAAGTCAGTACTTTGGCACCAGATAATTGCAGCGATCGCACAACTACCGGTTGCACCTGATAAACTACATTCAATCCAGCAGATGTACTTTGGCTATTTACACTGGCATTGCTAAATAAACCTGTATCCAAAATTGCAGCGACATCTTTTTGTAGCTGGCTTTGACTGGTTTCTCCACCCGCCTGAGTTTTAATGACTTTGCGAATGATTTCCTGCAATTCTGGATTAGCCCCCGCTATCTGTACATTTGTAGCTGTGACTACTAAATCATTGGTAGTAGTAGGGGATGAGGGGGATGAGGGGGATGAGGGGGATGAGGGAGATGAGGGGATGAGAAGGGGTTTTACAGAGGAATTAGCGTTGTCTTTTTGGTTTTGTGTTAGTGTGGTTGCTGGCTTTAAGATGACTGTGGAATTTTTGTTTGCAGTTGTTGGCGCTGGCAGGGGATTTTGGGAAAATTGTTGTGCAACTATAGTTTCTGGAGAAGCAATTGTCTCTACCCGTGCGGGAGTTTCTTCAATTACTGGGACTACCAAATTACCAGTTTTTGCGGTTGGAGTGACGGTTTTAGTAGGTGCAGCCGTCGCTTGCTGACTAACATTGCCAGCAGCCAAAGTTGCTAAAGTAAAAATTGCAGTGGTAGAAATTTTCATAATATTTAACCTAATTTAGTGGGAGTTATATCAATTTTCGATTTTAGATACTTCGACTTCGCTCAGTACAAGTTTGGGATTTTGGATTCAAATTTTCGGTCAAAAGGCTATTCCAGAAATTTCAAATAATGCATTCTTGGTGAATTTAGTGTTAGTTGTAGAGAAGTAAAGGAATAGGCATAAGAATAACTTCCAGCAACTTTGCTGAATTTCCTATTTATACCTCTTACACAAACAGACAGTTAATTTTGATTTTTTGTTTCACGCCAGCACTGCTGTTGTCCGGGATATTAGCAGCGTTAGCAGAGATAGTTGAAAATTTAGAGAGATGCAAAAATTCTGATTGATGATTTTTAACCACAGATAAACAAAATCTCTCTTAAATAGGACTTACGCAACTGGCATATTATTTTTAGTTCGTAGTGAGGACTTTAGTCCTGAAAATCAGGGATAGAGCCGCTGACTACAAACTAAAAATTTTAATTTTTTGTGACACTTGCGTAAGTCCTGTTAAAGTATTTCTCTAACTTTTAGTAATTTAATAAGCAAAAACAGATATTGCTTTCTCATTTCATTATATTTAGCAAGCAAAAACAGATATTGCTTTCTCAAACTGGGGTTTGCTTTCTCATTTCAGTATATTCAGCAAGCAAAAACAGATATTGCTTTCTCAAACTGGAGTTTGCTTTCTCATTTCAGTAGATCGCGTATTTATTTTGATAAATTCAGTAAGCTGATATTACACACTTACATCGCGCGATCGCTCTGTGCTAACTTTTCTCTCGGACATCTCCCAAAACTCTTTCTTTTTTACCTTTTGACTGCGCGATAAAAAAGTTAATACTTTAGGCGTTCAAAATTTGAAGTAGTTTGTTATACTACTGCTCATAGCCATAGAACCTTGAAAACTTAATATCAAGTTTCAAAATCAAACTACAAGTGCTTAGTTTTACTTTTGATACGCAAATTTTTCGCGGGGGTAGAGCGATCGCCAAAACCCTTATGATTCCGTTGACCCCCGCTAATCGCTTACTGCGTAAGAGTTTGACAAGGGTAGATGATTCACCAATTGTCAATAATTTCTACTTGTTGACAGCTAAATTCGACCCCCCGCTAAAATGGGTATCTCTAACCCTCTCTGGATAAGGCTTCTGGAAGGGTAGGGTTTTAATTCCTTTACCCCTCACGGGGATGGAAACCTTTTGATCTCACAAAGTAGATCATAGTAGTATTGTGTTTTAATTCCTTTACCCCTCACGGAATGGAAACATTCTTGGGTGGTCTTTTTTCAATTGTTGGATTTCTGTTTTTGTTTTAATTCCTTTACCCCTCACGGGGATGAAAACTGTCCAGAATTCCGGTTTGGAGTAAATGTTCAGCAGGTGTTTTAATTCCTTTACCCCTCACGGGGATGGAAACGTCATTTTTACTGTCTAACAGAGTAGTGACATTTTTTGGTTTTAATTCCTTTACCCCTCACGGGGATGGAAACATAATTCCTTTTTCTATTGGCAAATGCGATCGCATTGACTAATGGCGATCCAATACTGTTCGGTTAAGGCATCAGACGCGATAAATCGCCGTCTCTACAAAGAATTGATTGTTGTAGAGACGGCGATTTATCGCGTCTTTGCGTCTTTGTGATTGTGATTTGGTGTGAACTACCCCGCCGTAAGACGGACGGGGCTTCCCAATTCATTGGGAATAGCCTCAAAAACTTCGTAGTTTTTTTGGTCTTACATTCCCTCCCTGGGCAGGAGTCCTGGTTCCCAAGACCCAAACTTTTTCTTGCAACATATACCTGTTAGCTTGGTTTTCGCTTATGGCATTGATGGTCAAGACAATTTTTAGTTTACCAGAAAATTTTGGGGATTCGTCATACGTCTGTAATTTGTTTTTACCAAGTAAAAAATCAATTCCATATGCAATCCTCATCCCCCGCTCACAATCCCCATCTTAGGAGTACCTTGTTCGCGTTAGCGTCTCGCAGAGAAGATGGGGACTTCCGCGAAGCGTTTAAACTCCAGAATAATACAAATCAATTTTGCGGCATGATATCAGCATCAGTTGATAGTCACAATAGTTACTGCAAGATTCTATGAGTAATGCATCTCGGTTATCCCTAAACTCTAACCCACAAACTGCAACTTCTCCTTTGCGGTTACTTGTATTAAGTAACGGACATGGAGAAGATATAATTGCAGTCCGAATTTTGCAAGAACTCCTGCGACAATCAAACCCACCAGAAATCTTTGCTTTACCTCTGGTGGGTGAAGGACGCGCTTACGAACAGTTGGATATTCCCTTCATCGGTTCAGTACACACTATGCCTTCTGGTGGGTTTATTTATATGGATGGACGCCAATTGGCGCGGGATGTACGCGGTGGTTTATTGCAACTTACCCTCAACCAAATTAAAGCGATTCGCCGCTGGGTAAATTCCCAAAAAAAATTAGGTAACAAGAGAGCAATTTTAGCTGTGGGAGATATTGTCCCGCTGTTGTTTGCAACTTTTAGTGGTGCTAATTATGCTTTTGTTGGTACGGCAAAATCAGAATATCATGTGCGCGATGAAGTTGGATTGTTACCAAAACAATCCAAAGGTATAACTTGGGAAAACTTTTCTGGTTCAGTGTATCATCCTTGGGAACGTTGGTTGATGAGTCGTCGCCGTTGTAAGGCGGTGTTCCTCAGAGATGAACTAACGACGGAAATATTAAAACAATGGCGAATTCCAGCTTTGAATTTGGGTAATCCCATGATGGATGGTTTAGAACCAACTTTTTCATCCGCACAATTTTATAGTCAAGCTAGCCAACAACAGGAGACAGTTCGACCTTTTGTAGTGACTCTTTTGCCTGGTTCCCGTCCCCCAGAGGCCTATAAAAACTGGGAAACAATTATGATTGCGGTATCTGCATTGCTGACAAGTTTCCAAGAGCGAAATTCGATTTTCCACACTTCTGGAACGGTGGTGTTTTTAGGTGCGATCGCTCCTAGTCTAGACTGCAATATTTTATCTCAAAGTGTACAATCCCAAGGCTGGCGAACGGAATCACAATCTCCTATCTCAGTTTCTGATGCAAATCTGTTGACATTTAAGCAAAGAAATGCATATTTACTGTTAACACAAAAAGCTTATAATGACTGTTTGCATTTAGGAGATTTGGCGATCGCAATGGCAGGTACAGCCACAGAACAGTTTGTTGGTTTAGGGAAACCTGCGATCGCTATTCCTGGCAATGGGCCTCAATATAACCGTGGCTTTGCTGAAGCTCAAAGTCGGCTTTTAGGCTCATCTTTGATATTAATTGAGCAGCCAGCAGAAGCTGCAAAGATGGTACAGTCCTTATTCAAAGATCCTGATAATTTGCAAATAATCGCCGAAAATGGCGTGCGCCGTATGGGAAAACCAGGTGCAGCACTACGCATTGCCGAATGTTTACAAGAACGGTTGGGATAAAGGAGTATTGAGAGTTAGGAGTTAGGAGTTAAGAGTTAGGAGTTTGGAATTATTATTCTCCCTCATCTCCCCATCTCCCCATCTCCCCCATCTCCCTCATCTCCCCCATCTCCCCCCTCACGCTACCAACCCAGAACGCAAAGCCCTAACAGCAGCTTGGGTGCGATCGTCGGCGCAAAGTTTATTGAGAATATTCCGAACATGGGTTTTGACAGTACCAACTGTAATGTAGAGTTTTTCGGCAATTTGCCCATTGCTACACCCAGCCACAATCAACTCCAGAATTTCTAATTCTCGTTGAGTTAGGGGGTATGTTTCCAAAACTTGCTCGTATTCTGTGGCCAACGCTTCGATTTTTACAGTCTTTGGCTTGTCAGAGGTTTGGATTTCGCCAGGAATTCCTTGCCGCATCTTCCGTAATACCACATTGGCGATCGCTGGATCGATCCAGGAGTTACCGCCATAGGTTGCTTGTATAGCCTCAGTCAATTTACTGATACTTGTTTCTTTCATGTAATAAGAGTCTGCTCCTGCCGCAAAAGCTGCAAGTACAGCATCCTCTGTGTGATCCATTGTCAGGATAAGAATCTTCGTCGCTGTTTGCCCAGTTTCAGCTTGGTAGCGTCTGAATTTACGGGTGAGTTCGATGCCATCCATATCAGGCAAGCCAATATCCACAACGGCTACATCTGGCTTTGCTGTTTCCAAAAGTTTTAATCCCTGAGTAGCATTTGCCGCTTCACCAATCACTTTCAATGCACTGTGAGACTGTAATGCAGCCCGTAGTCCCATCCGTGTTAAGTCGTGATCTTCAATTAAAATAATGCTAATTTCACTCATCGCTACACTCGCTCTTACACTGTTTGCATCTTTCAAAGTATTACCTTTTGTAATGACTTTTTTTGTTAGGAATTCAGGAGTCAGAATACTTCAAGAATCAAAAGAACATTAAACCATAATTCAGAATTCAGAATTCAGAATCAATTTGGTGGGGGACTTAAACCCGCCTATTCATCCGCCAGTCATACAGAAAACATTGCTGTTAGCGGTAGCTAAGGTTTAGCCCATTCTGACTCCTGACTCCTGAATTCTTTCTTGTTAAATGAATCAATATATTAATCATATTAGATTCCTTCTTAATTATGGCTTCTGAAAGGCAGTTGTTTCCAGTCGATAAACCCGTCTATAGCACTGCCTCATCTTTAGCGCCGAATTCTTACTTATGTTTTATTTTCCCAAACCAAAGATAGATGATCTTTTGACCACTCTGCATCCACCGATAGAAATAATAAATCTCCTATTTTTTGATATTTAGATAGAGTACAAATCTAGCTGAAGATATATGGTTACTTGCACAAAAAGGATGAAATATTGATACGAGTGCTAAATTAGTCCTTTTGACTCAAAATTCAGCTTTCAGTTGCGACGATCCCTTAGCTATTTACTATTATCTTGCACAAAGGTTGAAAAAAGCTTAAGAAAGGACTGACGGCTGGGAACTGAGTTAACTTTCAATTACCAATGCCCAATGCCTTGTTTGGCCAATGCCCAATGACGATAGTTGCAATAACAAGTTTATACTTGTAATTTTCCAAACTTTGAAAGTTTGCGATCGCCGGGAAAACACTAATATTTGTCTAGCGATCGCTAAGAAAGTTGTCCAAATTCAAGGAGGTAAGATTGCTGAAAATTTACAAACAAGTACACCCAGTACTTGTTTATTCATCTAGTCTGAACAATCTAATGGCTAAAACCGCTCAAGCTTATGGTACACAATAACGGCGTGCAACTCTCACCAATGACTGACGACGGTCGTTGACTCACTCATTTACAATTGTTTTAAGCTCTATAAAGTATTTTATTTGACTTTATACCAGCCTTGTCTGCTGTGTTCAGTTCAATATTTTTCAGTTTGTTAATTGCTAATTGTTTTAGAGGCATTGGCCATAAACTAGCAGTTTAGTCCCAATACCTACTAGTAGTTCGTCAAGTGAACTTAGCGGGGTAAAGGGGAAAGGGGAAAGGGGAAAGGTTTTAAATCCCTTAACCTTTACCCTTTAACCTTTACCCAGCCCTCACCCAACAATTTTGGGTTGGCAGAGTACTAGTAGTTCGTCAAAGGAACTTTGCTGGGTAAAGGGTAAGGGGTAAAGGGGAAAGGCTTAAATCCCTTACCCTTTAACCTTTACCCAGCCTCACCCAACAATTTTGGGTTGGCAGACTATTAGATTAACCACACTCAAGATACAGCAAACTCAATTAACCCTCAACAAACGCCTGCAACAGCGATCGACATACTACCAACGGAGGACAAGGAAATTGATGTTATGAATGTCAAGTCTACTTTCATAAAAATTAATATTACTAACCTGGCTCACCTTACAGGTGATGAACTAGAGACACTTAGAATGTTAGGCGGCGATCGCCGCCAGCCTGTTAAAGATATGCCAAATGACACTTGCTTTTCCTGATTTGGTGTCATAAATTAGCACCGACTATGAGGCGGTCTGTTCTTCTGGTCAAGAGAGTTATGGCAACTGCCATTCAGAATTCAGAAACGATCCTAAGTCTAGTATGATTGGTATACTGATTTAGTCAATATTGTCTCGATCCTTTAATTATTCTGAATTTTTGAATTTTGAACATATTGGCTCTCGTGCAAAATGCCTTAGTTAATTAAGTTACAGATTTTAGATGTCAGAAAATCTTACATTCTTTAATAGGATAATCTGAAAAGAGAAATGTTATACATCAACCTATGTTTTACGGCGAAAATAAAAACCGATGGAAGAAACGCTGAAAATTTTGGTTGTAGACGATGACGAAGTAGACCGGATGACAGTACGCCGTGCCCTGATTAAAGCAGGTGTGCAAATGAATCTGTCTGAGGTAGGCGATGGCAATGATGCATTCTCTGTCTTAAGCAGTACTACCTATGATTGTGTTTTCCTCGACTATCGCTTACCAGACCAGGATGGATTAACTCTCATCCAACAGATACGCGCTTCGGAAATTCAAGTTCCTCTAGTAGTCCTAACTGGCCAAGGAGATGAACAAATCGCTGTTGAATTAATGAAAGCTGGTGCTACAGACTATCTTTCTAAGTCTAGAATATCTTCGGAAATCTTAGCACACGTTTTGCGGAACGCTATTCGGGTTTATCGTGCTGAAATGCAGGCAGCTTTGGCAAACCAGCAACTTAGAGAAAGTCACGAACAGCTGATTCGTAAGAACCAAGAATTGGAAAGACAACAGCAACAGATTCAAATGCAAAACTTCAAGTTATTGGAGGCATCGCGGCTAAAATCACACTTTTTGGCTACCATGTCCCACGAACTGAGAACACCAATGAATGCAATTATTGGTTTTTCGCAAATACTGTTGCGTCCAAAGTTCGGTCAACTAACGCACCAACAAGCGGATATGGTTGAACGCATCTTGAATAATGGTAAACATTTGTTGATGCTGCTAAATGAAGTTCTGGATTTTTCTAAGTTGGAGGCGGGACGATTAGACTTAAAACCAGAAATATTTGATGTTTCCAAGGTCATAAATGCTGCTGTAGCAGAAATGCGTTCTCTTGCTGAGGCAAAAAATCTATCATTGCTGGTACAAACAGATTTACAAAATCCTTTGGGATTTAACGATCCATTTCGCGTGAAACAGATTTTAATTAACTTGCTCTCCAACGCAATTAAGTTTACAGAGTCTGGCGAAATTTCGATTGAGGTTAAAGAACTACCTACAAACCGAGTGGCAATTATCGTTAGAGATACAGGTATTGGGATTGCGCCGAGAGATTTCAAACATATTTTTGAAGCATTTCGCCAAGTCGATCAAACTATTACTCGCAAATATCCAGGTACAGGTTTGGGTCTGGCAATTGTAGATTCCCTGGTACAAATGATGGGTGGCAAAATTTTTCTTGAGAGCCAATTGGGAGCGGGTTCAATGTTTAGAATTGAATTGCCACGTCAAGTAACATTGGAAACTGTAGGGGTCGAAGCTCCGATTTTACCGATGGATCGGAATAACATTTTTTGTTCTACTCAAAATCCACATCAATCATCTTCTCCAGCTAGAAAAACACCAATAGTATCTCCTAAATTTAAAATATAAATTACTCCTAAAAAAAACTGATAAAAGTTGATACATCATGTCTATAGTTGAAAATTATAAAATCGATCGCATTCTCGCAGTTGATGATACACGAGATAATCTAATTTTGGTGCAAACAATTTTAGAAAGTGAGGGTTATGAAGTTGATTTGGCTCCAGATGGGATAACAGCTTTGGGGAAAATTGAACAATCTCCACCGGATTTGATTTTGCTAGATGTAATGATGCCGGGGATAGATGGTTATGAAGTTACACGTCGTATTCGTAATAACCGAGCAATTAGTAGTTATATTCCAATTCTGCTGATTACTGCTTTTCATGAATCTAGCGTCGTTGAAGGTTTGGATGCTGGTGCTGACGATTTTATTCGCAAACCATTTGATACCGACGAACTCTTGGCAAGAGTGCGATCGCTGTTGCGTCTCAAGCACAGTCTCGACGAACAACAAAAAATGGCACGCCAACGAGAAGACTTTGTTTCTCGTCTGACTCATGATTTGCGAACTCCCTTGGTAGCCGCCGATCGCATGTTAAATCTGTTCGAGATGGAAACATTCTGCAAAATTTCCCCGGAAATGAAAACAGCGATCGCAGTGATGATTCGCAGTAACGAAAATTTAATGCAGATGGTGAACACCCTGCTAGAAGTTTATCGCTTTGAAGCAGGTAAAAAAACTTTGAATTGGGAGGTGTGCGATTTGGCAGAAGTCGCTCAAGAAGTGGTGAGTGAAATCATACCTCTAACTAATGAGAAAGGTTTGACTTTAAAAGTCGATACCAGTAAATTAGACCCACTAGATAAAAATGCTGGTATAGTTATGGGCGATCGACTCGAACTCAGACGCGTACTATACAACTTAATTGCAAATGCCATCAAATTTACAGACACAGGAGGCATAACAGTCCGCATTTTTGAAAAATCACCACATCCTAAACATCAAGATTGGATAACAATTGAGGTAGAAGATACAGGATATGGAATTGCGCCTGAAGACCAAGTAACAATTTTCGAGCGATTTCGCCAAGGTAGAAACAAACGCTCAGGTAGTGGCTTAGGACTACATCTATCACACCGAATTGTAGAAGCGCATACAGGAAAAATCCAAGTCGCCTCTGAAGTAGGAAAAGGCAGCTTATTCACTGTCCAACTACCCAAGAATATTTGAGATTATTTTTACTTAATATTGCTTGTAAAAAAAACTCAAAAATTTTCTGCTAGAGTATTAATCTTGGCAAACCTCAAAAGCTGAGTGAAGACTGAATTTTCCCTGAAGCAGGCGACGAATTACGGCCTCTAAATCTTCGAGCATGTAGGGTTTGCTGATGTAATCATTAAAGCCAGCCTTCAGAATACGCTCTCGATCCTCCTTACTGGCTAAAGCTGTAACTGCAACCACTGGAATTTTGTAAGTTAGGGGTTCTTGCTTCAAATGGCGCACAACATCGATACCGCTTAGACCTGGTAACAAAATATCCAACAAGATTAAATCAGGTTGATATTCTTTAGCCACCAGCACCGTTGCAGAACAATCTGTTTGACAAATGAATCTACAACCAATTGATTCAAGAGCATAGCTAATTAGCAGAAGACTATCATCATGGTCTTCCACTACCAAAATCAAAGGCTGGTGAGAGTTTTGCTTCTTTTCACCACTCATGAATGAATGTGCCAAATACATCTCTTCTCCAGAAGATTTTATTAGGATTCATTGTCTTTCTTGAGAGATACAGACGAGGCTTCCTGGAAACGATAAGATAGTGGTCAGTCAGGATTAGGTTTTTTTTTGCTTTGGCTTAGCTGAATAATCCTTGCCCATGCAAAAAACGCTGAGGATAAGAAAGCCTCAAGCTCATAGCTTTAGCAGATACTTTTCGATTATACGCAAAATTACAAAATATTTTCTTAATGGGTTCATAATAACTTTATATAGTAAAGCTATAGAAACTTCAAATGATTATTTGCAACAGTATTGCTTGAACTATCTGCCTGTAAAATTAAAAGATACTGAAGCTTAAGCAATAACACTACCAGATGTTAAATTAATTACTAAAACTTAAGTAATGAATCCAATTTAACAGCCATCATTTATTTAGTTTCACTACTTGGGTTCAAGTCTCCTACAAAGAAAATAGAAAGCATTAGTGCTAAAGCAGTATTTTGAGAGAGTTTCGCAGCTTGAGGTTATTGACAAATCGGTAAGAGTGACTTTAGGGACAGCAGAGCATTAGAAGATTGCTATTTTAAACTGTCTATTAGTTTACCATACAGGTGACGCAGAAATTTATTTTTAGATAATTGCAATTATTTAAGATTGTATAAAACAAAAATATTAAGTACTTGGGCGTAAATAAATTCAAGCTTCTCAGTAAACCGATCTAATTAAATGTCATTACGTAGATCGACTTTTTAATTAGAGGATGTTTGAAAAGTCATGATTGATGTATCAAATATTTTTACCCCTCCCTAACCCTCCCCGATGTATTGGGGAGGTAACTAGATTCTTCTTGTTTCCCGCCAATGCGGGAGACTAAGGGGGGTAACAACGTAATGAAAATCACAGCCAATCTCTTTTAAAAAAACCTCTTATGGTACGGAATGCAGTGAACCTTAGTAATCGTAAATATTCTATTATACATTTTGATAATTTTAAATTTTTAGTCAATTTTAGAGTAATTGTTTTTGTTTATGAAAATTATAAAATTAGGGTTTATTTATCATTCAAAACAATAAATAAATTATTTCATAGTTAGCTACTCATAATTAATAAACTAATTAAATTTTGAAAAAGAATTCAGAATTCAGAATTCAGGAGTCAGAATAAATCATTCGGGTATTCAGACCCGCGACTGATTAAAGACCACCAAATCTACGATTTTGTGGGGGTGCAAAAACGCCGGTGATTCAGACGCTCCTGCGTCGCTAACGCTTCGCTATCCGCCACTCGCACAGAAAACATTGCTGAATTCTGACTCCTGACTCCTGAATTCTGTTCGATAAAATAAACATGAAAAATATAATTTAACTCTTCAAACAATTAAAGCTAAAATAGCTCAGTCTATGATAATAATTTTGCAAAATCACTCTAAAAAATAAATAATTATTGATTTTATAGCTTATGTATAAAAAATATTTCAACTTCTAACCCTAGAACTAATTCTATGTCTAAAGATAGTTAAAATATTAGTCATATTGTCCATAAAAACCACTATCAAATTTGAAAATTTTTGAACACATCCTAGAGGAAGATGATTATAATTAAGACCAAGTTTAAATTAATTTTGGTGTGTCGAATAACTGCTTTCTATGGAGGTTTAGCGCTCAGCTAAGCCTTTTTTATTATTACTGTAATTTATTTGTGACTAAATTTATAAAATATTTGTCTACTCTCTTAAGACAGATGTATTTATTAATTTAAATGACTAAATTCTCCTGATAGACTCTACTCTTACCTAAGGCTTGCTTAACAACCAAGCCTTTCTTTATTAATTCAATTTGCTATGGGCGTCTGCTTTCATTTGCAGAATTTACTCGTATACACCCTGCTAATACATTGCCTTACCATGAACGATTAATATGCGAGTCCGATTTGATTTATGAAATAATCTAAGTATTTATTTAAGGGGTATCTGGGCACCAACTTTTGCTTAAGTAAGTGGTATTCATCTCTAGGGTGTACTATGGCGTAGTCTAATATCATGTCCGCTTGATTACTTATTAAAACGTAAGAACCCCACCCCGCCAAAGCTGCGCTCTGTCTTCCCTCCCGAAGAGCGGGGAGGGGCTGGGGGTGGGGTACAATGACTGTGGAAATCATAACTAATTATCCGGACTTGATATAAGACACCTAAATCTTTAACTGGTGCCTTAGCCCGCGTAACGCTAGGTGTATTTCTCCAAATCAAATATGAGTCCTATAGTCATCACAAAAATATTACAACTCAACTTTACTTTTTCAGCATTTAAATTAATTGATAAACTGCACTCGCTTGAAAACTGTTTAGGAAATACTCAGCCCTTAGCTTGCCTCTGGTTTCACAAGTTTTCAAATAATTGTGAGTATCGAAAATTAATGAAGTATCCAAAGCTTTTTCTGCTGCTTCAGATAAGCTATTGAAGTACATAGGATAATCTTTGCCCAAGTACTCCACTACTGCTGGTAAGGGATTAACTAAGAGTGGAGTTGCTCTGGCAATACATTCTACAACTGCTGTGTTAGCACTGCTATCATATAAATCCATAAAAACTAGATTTTCTGATAACAGTTCATCGTATTCATCATTTGGTATATGAATAAGCTCTGTAGTATTATTATAATATTCTCGGTCTATCTGTAATTGTTCAATTTCTTTTTCAACTTGCATTAAATTGTTTATTTCTTGCTCTGCCAAAGGCGAATACATTGGGATTAATCTAATTTTTGCGTATTTTAAGGAATTATTTTGCCCAATAGGTAACTGGTAAATGGCATGAAGTTTGCGTAACCACCAGCCAACTTGCACAATTTTTTTCTGACTATTATTGAGGAATTTGTCAAAATCAAATTGTAATTCTGGTATTTCTGTAGGATAAATCAAAGTAGAAACTGGTTTAGCTGTTTGTGTTCTCAACCATTGGGCATAATACTCAGACAAGGAAAACAAACCAACACAATAATCAAGACTTTGTTTCCAGATATCTTTAGCAAAGATTGTTTGAGGAGAACTATCATATAAAAACCAAGTAGGCATATTTGGCGGATTATGGATGATACCTACCCAAGGTTGAGTATAAGGTGTAATGCCTTTTTCCTCTGAAGTAGCAAGCAAATCGTAAAGACCATGTTTTTTGATTTTTTCTAAAACTGCATCGGTTCTTTTACCTGTTTTCTTGTGTTTCCAGGCAAAGTTATTCTCGATAAAGTCATCAAAGTAGATACCGCGATCGCTATGCAGTGGTTTTAAAGCATTGATAGCAAAATTCCAACCACTACGATGAAAATCAAGGGTAGTTGGGTAAGATAAATTAATTTTACAAGCAGTATGGTTCATAGTTGATTTACAACCAGCTTTCGATTAAGTCGGATGCTGCGATTAAACCCTGTTCAGCTTTGATTTTTTCACCGACTTCAACAGCCCGTTTTTGATAATCAGGCGTCAATATTTTCTTCTGTAAAACATTAGCAATTCCATCCACTGTCAGCTTCTGTGAATCCATGACAGATCCCACCCCTAATTTCAGCGCCTGTAGCGCATTATAAAATTGATCGTGGCCTAAGGGTTCTACCAAAACTGGACAGCCATTCCGCAGCGATCGCGCAATTGACCCCACTCCACCATGAGTAATCAAAGCAGCTGCACGGGACAACAACCAATCATGGGATATCAAACCATCTAGAAACATAACGTTATCTCGAGCGATGTCTGATGGCAAATGACTTTCATTGAAGCCAGCCCAACCTTGTTGAATCACAATTCGGCGACCCAATTTAGCCGCAGCGCGGACGTGAACTTCCACAATTCCCTGAGGATTTACCGCAGGTATACTACTATATGAAAGCACTAAAGGTTTGGGTTCTTGCTCAACAAATTCCCTCAGTTCTTTACTTGGTTCCCAGCTGCTCCAATCTGGATCTTCATAAAACCAGAAACCTGTTTGATATACTTGGGAATATTCTGGAAGTAAGTGGCAAAAATAGGGACTGGCTGCCAAAATAAAACGACTAAAATCATTGTTATTTTCCCAACTACCAGGATCTATTTCCTCTTCAGTTTCTGGTCTGGGAAAGCACAGAGGAAACGGAGTCACAGAAGAACGAACATAGGAAATATCATAAATATCTGCCACCAATGCTGCAACTGCATCCTGCAAAATACAAGAAATCAGCATATCTGCACCATTACACGCCTCTAACAGACAGTCCACACTCAGCCTCATGTCGTGGACAAACTCCGCATTGATAAACTTTTCCTTGTCTGGTGACTCTGTTCTTAATATAGGCAGGTGGTTCCATAGTTTGGCATGGCGTTGCACTTCTTGAGGGCCTAAATTTGGACGACCGATAGCAAGTGGTTCCAGTCCAGCTTTTAAAACATAGGGGTATATACTCTCATTTACCACCATCCGTACTTGATGCCCTCTAGTTTTCAGGACTTTTCCCAGTGCAATGTAAGGCAAATAGTCTCCTAATGTACCGTAACTTGTAATAACTATGGTGCTCATGTTAATAAATTCAAGTAAAAATCTGACAATTGTGAATACAGAATTATGAATAAAATCAGGTGTAAATTATAATTCACACCTGATTTTAAATACCTTGAAAAAGGTAGAAAAAACTAGGAAATATAACTACTCATTCCAAACATCTATCTTAGTAATACTCACAGTATGGGTACTACAAGGTAAAACACCCCAATTCATCCGTCTATGTTCCAACGACGACTGTAAAGGTGTCATCAACAAAATCAGTTCTAGTTATTAATTTTCCAGTGCCAGGATTTATAGTCGTGCGTATATTAGCTATAGCTAATCCACCTACTATTTGCATCAATTCTTCTTCTGATAGTTCACCTTCTATAAAATCATTGCTGGTGGTTTGGTTTTGTAAAGGATTCATATTTGTTTCCTTAATTTACGAAGTATCGATTAACACTAATTATTATTCCATACTTTTTCTAGCAATTGCGAGGAGAGTTAAGACATTTAAGAGATTTAGTAAGCAGGCCGGTGTGAATATTTATTGTTAGGAACAGGCAGGAGACAAGAAGCAGAAAGCATAAGTAAAGAGGGTTTTAGCTTAGTTTATATTTCTTCACTTAGTTTGGTTTTTTTGAGTCGTTTCACTTAGCTTTTTAATCAAAAATTAATATTAACTTTATTATTTCTTGATAAAAGTGTAAGTTGAGCTAAATTAAGAACTCCTCTCCACATCTGTCCTCGAAACAAAGAGGGATTACTAGTATAATTTTAGACTTTTAAAGCATCCTCTAGGCACTGTCTGTCACTAATAGACCTCTTGCATAAATAATTTTTTGTCGGGCTACGCCCCGCTTCTCTACGAGACGCACTCGCGTTCGCTAACACGCAAAGGCAAGGCAGCGCGGTCTTGGGGGTTTCCCCCATGAGCGACTGCCGCGCAAAAGCGCAAAGAAGAATGTTCAGGACTTCTCTTTTTTTATGTGACTAGATTTGTTCGTATATTAGACCTCTTGCATAAATAATTTTTTGTCTCACGCAAAGGCGCAAAGGCGCAAAGAAGGACTTTTGCAAGAGGTCTATTATATTTTTCGCTTCGGATTTTAATCTAGATGTATTAGGATTAAGTATAATTTAATATAATTGGGAGAAAGCACGGGTATTAGATTAATATCTAGGTTAAATCAGACATTTTTCAGACCCATAAATTGTTAATTTAATCAACAGATTTTACAACTTTTGTAAACACACTATAGACAGATGAACTGAAATGAAAGTAATTCTAAATTAGCTAGGTATGGTAAACACTTGGTATATATAAGGCGTGGCTTTTAGCCATGCCTTTTTCGTGAGTAATACCAAAAAAAACTTATGCCTAGATAGTACCGTCATGAAGTCAAAAGTCAAAAGTCAAATAGTAATCGTATATATAGGACTACTATTTGATTTTTGAACAGATTCGTAGGGGAGCCAGCGCTGTGCGGGGGTTCCAAGAGTTGAGGCAATACGGTTCGGTTAAAGGGGAAAGGTTTCAAATACATCCTTTACCCCTTACCCCTTAACCTTTTCTCAGACCACAAGGGAAGTTCATACTGCTTATCCGAACCTTATTGAGAGTTGAGGCGACTGGCGTTGCGTTATCGGCGAGAGTACGGCACTATTATTAAGGATTCGGTGCCGTACTCTCCCCGATAACGCATCCTACAAATATTTAATGTTGTTCAAAAATCAAACCGGATTCCTATATTTTGATATAAATAAGAAATTAATATCAAGCTACAACATGTTTGATACCCTACCAAAGGAATAGAAAATTTTCTAAAAAACTGTTGTTTAGTGTTCTAAAATACTATATGTAGATAGGCCATGCAGCAAGAAAGCATATATACCATATATAGAGCAATCTTCGTATCATTCTATGGATAGTAGAAATAACTATTTTTGAGAGTTAATATTCAGCCTGTTAATGCCTGAAAAACGTGTATGTACCCTGGAATAATACCCAGGGTTTTTTTTCAACCCTCATATCAGCTAAAGAGAAACTTTCAAATCTTTCTGTTGCAAATTATGCTGCCCTACTAAAACTGAAGTCAGTGTAATTCTGATTTAGCTAGATGTGGTAATACAAATTATCGGTGAAAATGCTTCTAATTATCTTAGGACTTAAAACTAACCGTAACTTTAGCAATTAACTGTGTAAATATTTAGTATAAAATAAATTATAAATTACTTAATTTTTATCGTACTTAAGCTTAGTGAATTGTATATTTTTATATATACTTAAAATAAAAAAGTAATTATTTTGACAAATTTATTAGATATCAAATTTCACAATATTTAGACACACCCTCTAGGATGATGATCTGTAAACAGAGTAGAACTAAATTAATTTAGTACGTTGTTAAGCACAGCAATTATTCAGGTTTGGTTTAGAGCCAAACCTTTTTTTATTCACTAACCAGGAAATGGTATATCAGATTTCCGAATATTTGGACACAGCCTATAGGAAGATGAACTAAAGTAAGAGTAAGTCTAAATTAATCTTGGTGTAGTAAATGCTTGGTATATATAGAGGCTTGGTCTAGCCAAGCCTTTTATTATGATTATTAAGTAATTCTTTACCATTTTTTAGAATCTTTGGACACAGCCTATAGGAAGATGAACTGTCTTTAAAGTCAGTCTAAATTAATTTGGGATGTCTCTTTAAGCACTAAATATATCGAGGCTTAGCTCAGTGCTAAGCCTTTTTTGTGAGGTATTGCTGCAATTACGAAGCTGATTGCAAAATAATCATAGATATTATGAAATAATTGCATGACTGACTATATATTTTAGCCTGGTAGATGCGATCCTAATATCAGGGAATAAAGATGGATACCCCTGGTGTTGACTTGACCAGGGGCTTTTTGATTTACTGTAGAGTGCGGCGATCGCATTCTCGCCCATAGATTTATTGTCCTCTCAAAGCTAAAGAGCGATCGCCTAGACTATCTATCAAAAGCAACCGGCGGCTGGAAAAGACAAGGGGACAAGGAAATAAGGGAAATGAGGGAGGAGTTTTTCCCCACATCCAGTACCTGTTACTCCCTATGTAATAGTGCGTGTAATCAGGAAGCAAACGAGATTATACTTAGTTTAACTAATTATTAGTTATACATAAATTTTAAAAATCATATATTTTCTTGTCTCAGGACTTGAATTTTACCTATGGACATGTAATACTCCTAAAATAAACACCGTAAAGTCGGTACATAAACAGTACTTTGCAAATGGCGAGTACTTTACAGCTAAATTATTCACATCCTTGTAATGCTCATGCAGAGATAAATTTTGTGGGTCATATCTGTTCTTTGGTGATTGATAGAAATAAATAAGGTAGTCAATCACTAGAAAGTCCCACAACCAAAAATAAAAAAGGTTTTCTCCTCTACTCCCTTTCAGGACTTACGCAAAAATAGCTAACTTCGCTTAATTTATCGAACCGCCTTCTCTACGAGAGGCTTTCGCCAACGCGCTTCGCGTCTCGTAGAGAAGAACGCCAAGAGTTCGTAGAGTTTGCGTAAGTCCTACCTTTTTCAAGTTAGGTCTAATCACAAAATCACAAATGGTATGACTTATGAGCTTAAATAGCCAAGTTCTAGACAGACCGATTTTTGAGGATTTGCCATCTGTAGAAGCTAACCTCAGTTACCTGCTGCCAATGACAGATAAGCTTTTCAGCTACGCTTATGAACCACCATCAGATGTTCTCCGTTCTAATGGCAGCTATCAGTCATACAAGGTGCCAATCTATAATGCTCGTTCGATCTCAAAGAATATCTCGCTAGATCGAGAAGGTTTCGCATTTAGCGAGCATAATACCAGCATCCGTAACTTTTACGATGAAGAGGAGATACGCCAAGTTTACTACCCAGAAGCCAAACAGTTATTAAAAGAAGTGACTGGTGCAACTGAGGTAGTAATATTCGATCGCACCTTGCGTAATGCCGCACTGATGAAGCAGGACATCAACAATGGCATTAGGGAACCTGTGAAGCGCGTACACAATGACTTTAGCCTTTCCGGTGGACATAGACGCGCACGCAGGGAGTTGGCAGCACAGGGTATAGATAACATTGACAGCCTGTTAGAACAACGGTTTGCGATCGTCAATCTTTGGCGAGGAATTGGTGACACAATTCAAGAATCACCATTAACACTATGTGATGCCCAAAGTGTTGCACCAACAGATCTGGTAGTTAATGATCTAGTGTACCGCGATCGCATCGGTGAAACTTACGCCGTCACTTACAACCCAAAACATAAGTGGTACTACTTCCCCCAAATGCAAAGGAACGAAGCGCTATTTATCAAGTGTTTCGACTCCGCAGAGGATGGACGTGCCCGCTTTGCACTCCATACAGCATTTGAAGATCCCACCAGCCCACCGAATGCACCTCCACGGGAGAGTATCGAGTTGCGGACATTCGTGTTCTATCCTAAATAGTTTAGTAGTGCTGAATGCGATTGAGGGCAGAATATATCATTGGTGTCAACTTAAGCTAAAAATAGCTGAAATGCCCCTACAATTTTCTTTACAAATGATTAGCTGGACACGATATCATATCATGTCCGGGTAATCGCTTACGATAAAAGAAGTGAGTGCAAAGATGACCAATGCCGAAACGAATTAGTGTAGCCGCACATCTAAGTCTAGAAGAATTAGAAAAACATTACCGTCAAGCTAAAGATGGTATAGAAAGCCGTCA
>NZ_JACJRQ010000090.1 GCF_014697355.1 Nostoc calcicola FACHB-3891
AATGGGCTAAATGGTCGTAACGGTACAGATGGCAGAAATGGCGTTGACGGTCGTCCTGGACTCAACGGTCAAAACGGTGTTGATGGTAGAAACGGCGTTGACGGTAAAAACGGCTACGGGGTGAATGGGCGTGACGGTGTAGACGGTCGCAATGGTTTAAATGGACGCAATGGTGTAGACGGGAAAGATGGCTTGCCAGGAGAGGATGCAGATGTGAAGTTTGTAAGTATTCAGGTTCCTACTTGTGTATGTGAACAGCAGCCTGATGGTAGTTGGAAACCAAAACGAGTTAATACCACTGTGACAGCGATCGCAAATAAATCTGGAACTGCCAATAATTCAAAAACCATAATTTCGGAATATGAAGAGTTATACAAAGCGAATGAAGAACTTTGTTTAGCGAAAAATAAAGAATTTGAAGCTTTTCTCTCAGTGCCAGATCACTGGCCGACTCGTAGCGGACAAAAACCACAATTAGCAATTCAATATGCTGAGAATAAAGGTAACGGCAAAATTGGTAGAACAAGGTGGACATTATTACTACCACACTACCGCTACGGGCAGAATCATGAGCCAAAATTCCCTAATTATGAAAAAGGTTCTTTTTTAGGCGTGCAAGAGCTAAATGACAACTCAAAAATTATTGTTTGGTGTAAATCAAAACCAGAATGCTTAAGAGTTATTAATGCTTTAAAAGCATACGTTGAACCAAAATATTTAGAAGGTATTAACCCCCCAACAGTTACAGACTCAAACGCTAAAAGAAAAGAGGTTTCTGTAACTCCTACACTAATGCAATTCTTCCCCAATGGGCAAAAAGATGATGCTCCAGCATGGTCTAAAAAGTTGAGGAAGAAATGAATAAAGCTTTAGAATTTGACGCTGTTTTCATGGTTAATGGTAGGATGGCAATAAAATTACAAACTTTTGCTAAACTACTGCATTACTCCGATGTTTATTTACTTCAATTAGTTAAGAAAATAGCCAAAAAAGGGGTAAAAGTAGGGTTCAAATGGAGAAGAAACTGGTACATATTCTTACCAAGAACTCCTATCAACAAACTTATTAATAATAAAAACAACTCTAACAATAATAACAGCAATAGTAGTGATGGAAGCAACGGTGCGACCATGCCATCAGGTAATACTATTAATGATGATTGGGAAGATGCTATTAATGAATTTCCTAGCGGAATTACGGATAGTTTAGCTAGGACAAGTTTTACAATTAGCACGATTAATAACCAGCTTGTCATTGCTACCGGATTTATTGACCTACTTTCTTCGGCTGTAGACCCGAAGAAAGTAACTCTACAGTTTCCCTTGTCTCAGCAAGATTTCAAAGCTACGACTGATTACAAGTACGGCTATTACATTTATTACCGTGAGGATAGAATGTCTACTTTTGATCCAGGCGATGCAGGAACTTTAAAATCTACCCAATTACCAGCAGCTTTATTTGAAATCTGTAGAGCGTTGGATGCTGCTGAGAATACTCGTAATGGTGCTAACCCAGGTCTGACACCACGCCGAAACATCTCTACAACTGTGAGCTTTGACACAGGAACAATTGCTGTAGCTGCAACCATTCCAGTTACACCTAGCATTGGTGCTGGTGGATTAATCCAATTGACAGCTAGTGATTACCTTGGCGCTCCCTACTCTAACTTTACTAACGGCGGTGGTGATTTAGCTTCTGATACTTTGCCGGAAGCATTGTTAGAAATGGCTAATTTACTTGCAGCAGCCGAGAAAGCTGTTACACCAGCAGAAAACCAGCCAAATAATGTACAGGTTCAGTTTGATTTAGAAACTGGCTCTGCTACTATCAGCGCCAATATGCCTTTTACCACTGCGGCTGCAACTAATGGTGATGTTACTGTTCATGCCATTGATTATCTCTAATTCGTGAATATCCACAATTTATTCATAGGTAGGTAATTAAATGGCTGGTAAATTAGGCCCTAGAGCTACAGTTTTATTCAAATCTGGCAGTGGTCAAGGTAAAGGCGCAAAATCTCAATATGTTTATATGTTGAGGTCTGTTGCTGAAAAATTGGGGTTGAAAATCGTACCTGATGCTACCGTGACTCGTAAAGCACCAGCAAGCAGTAAAGGGAAAAAAGAAATTAAAGTTTCTGTCAGGGGTAGTTTTGGTGCAAAGCGGGTTAAAGTACCTTTACCTGGCACTCAAAGTAATACTGCTACGAGAAAGGGTGTGAAAGTCAAGTATCTTTCTGTTCCCGTTCCGGCTGATGCCACAATTGCGGACATTAAAAAGTTTCTGCAAGGTGCTAGTAAGAAACCCCAAAGTTTTGTTAGTCCCAATGGACGCACTTATTCACTCTCTACTAAGTAGATGATTGAAACTCGGCTAGTTTTTAGGAATGAGTACAGACTGGATTTAAAACCAGTTGAATCAATACTCATTCCTTATCTCTTCAATAATGAATCAAATTTAATTATTTCTGTAGATGCCAACCCAAGCAGAAATTATAAGAGTAGCGGTAAAATCGACCAAATTTTAATTGACTACTCACAAACTGTTATTGGCAGTTCTCAGATATTAAGATTTGGCAGGCAGTTATTACAGTTTCCCCAACTAGGAAGATTTAAGCTGAAACTTTACCCAAATTATTATTTAGGTAAAACCACAATTTCCATTAGTACTCAAGAAGTGATTGCACCAACATCTTTTGATAATTGTACTTCTGATGAAGTAGCTCTCACTGCCAATAATACAAGCGTAATTCTAGCAGCAAATGAATTACGCACTTATGCACTACTAACGAATAATTCTTTAATTGACATCACAATTATTCTTGGTGAAATTGAAATCGCAACACCAGGATTAGGAATTGTGATTAAACCAGGGGGTAATTATGAAATCAATCTAGACAATCTTTACAAAGGTGTCATTACTGCTGTTTCTGCTAATGATTCTCAGCTTTTCTGTGTGGAGTGTAGTGAATAATGGCTTTATTTAATCCATCACAAGTTACTGTAACTATTCCATCAAGTTCTAGTGCAGTACCTACAACTGTCAACGCTAGTGCTAGTAGTCAATCTTTGCTTGCAGCTAATTCAAATCGCAGAGGTGCAACGATTTGGAATAATAGCACTGCTAATTTATATATTGAACTTGGTTCCACAGCTTCTTTAACTGCGTTTACTGCCAAATTGCTTCCAGGGGGTTATTATGAAACACCATTTAACTATATTGGCGCAATTTCTGGCATTTGGGATGCTGTTAATGGAAACGCACAGATTAGAGAATTAACTTAATGCCTCTGAGTAATCCAAATGTTATTACTCCATCTGCTTGTTATCGGCGGACAGCAAATTTAGTTTTAACGTCTAATTCTTTAACTAAATTGTCTTACAACAGTAAAGAAGAAGACACACATAACGCCTATAACAGCACTACAGGTAATACAACATCAGGAAGATTTACTGTTGTTTCTGGTTTTCCCGGTAAGTATAGGTTAAATGCTGGAGTTTCGATTAATTTTAACGCCAATGGTAATCCGGCAGGAACCACAATTATTGCATTGTATGTTTATAAAAATAATTCTCTTTACTGCTTACTGGGTAGAAGTGTTTGTACTGGTATATCCGGCGCTTCTGATGGCGCAAATGGTTATGTTGATATTCCTAATTTGATTGTTGGTGATTTTTTGGACGTGAGAGTTAACGCTATTTTTACTACTTCTAATGGCATTATCAGTCTGAATGGTAGTGATAATTGTCCACTTTCTATTAGTTATGTTCAGTGACACAAGATGAACAGATGAACGAAAAACCTAATTTAACTAATGAACGTATAGCCATGTTGGGAGTGTTCATCACACTTTTAACTATTTCTTCCAATGTTGTAGTTTACTTGATTAGTGGTGGGTTTTCCGCCGGAACTAAGCTCTCGGAAATTAAATCCGATATCAAAATTATGCGGAATGACATCAAAAGCTCTAACCAGATGCAAGATTACAGAATCAAGCAGTTAGAAGAAAAAATCAACCCCCAATGATGAGTACTAGTCACTCTCTGGGGATTCACTTTAGATTGAGAACTGATAAATTTTAAACTCCCCTAACGGGGAGTAGTAGGTTTATGATACAGTCTGTACTGCTTTCTTCAACTCCTTGAACATCAGCCGGAGACCGTAGGCAGCAGTTTGTGAGATGACTAAATTACCAAAACCTTTTTTAACCTCACGCTGTTTAACACCGGGGGCAATGTCACCAACAGCCATTGAAGTAGTTAAACTCATCTGCATGGTTTGAAGTGTGAGGTTAAGTGTAGCTTCCATCTGTGGCTGCAACTCCTTTGACACCATAGGAAGTAAGTTTAACTTCAGCGATCGCTGAAATTCTTTGAGTGCCTGTTGCTGAAGTCGAGCCACAGCTTTTGTTTTCCACAGTTCGGGATTGTCCTGGAATTGGGCTTTACGCTGATCGTAAAATTCCCCCAATTTCTGACCAAACTCATTTTTTGGCCTAGCCTGTTCAGGGGCAATAATATCAAGTACCCACAAATACAGCTGCGACCTGCAAAGTTTAGAACCGGCTCCAGTATTCATAGTTTCTTTGTCACCACTGCTATTTTCATCTTTGGCCATACCCAGCCGACGCTTGAACCTGCCAAGAGAATCAAACTTTGTAATTGGGTAAATTTGGCTGATGAGTAAAGCTTGTGGTCTAACACCAATACCAAACATCGTCATAACTTGACGGTAGGGGATAAATTCACTACTGTTGAGAATTTCTAAAATCTCGTGTTGAATTTCTACTTCCCAGTCTCGTAGGTCACACACCATACCAGCTAATTTTCTGGTAAAAGTAGTAATTCCCACGCCATATTTTTTAGCAATAGATTTTTCATAAAGCTTATCGTAGTAACTACTTCCTCGCTTGAGGTTACGCTCCCGCCCCGCAAGCCAAGCCCAAAGGGGAAGCGCACCATCTGAGGCAGGTTGACTTTTACTAAGTGCAGCTTCAGGAAATTCCCTGGCTAACTGTTGTCTAGCACGGTTGATGACTGGCGATTGAATCTTATTTAAAGATTGCAACTGCAACCACAAATGGCGCATTTGTGCCACCTTACCCGCTTCAAATTGCAGGAAAAAATCATCATCATCCCAGTGAAGTAATGCGTAAGCTGCAAGTGCTAGAGCATCGGCTTGGTCATTTTTATCTGGGAGTTTATTTTGTTTACGGTAGTGTGTTGCTTCCGCGTGACCGACCCATAAAACCTTAATTCCTTCAGCCTCACAAATGTGTGACCAAATCCAAGAGTAATGTACTCCAGTAGGTTCCATGACAACAGCATCGGGCTTTAGAGCTAATAATTTATTGACCCCATCAGCGTTAGCTTTAAATGTTAAAGGGTCATCATCTTTCGGACGTTTATTATCTCGAAAGTAGCTTCTAAAGTTTTTAGGAATTGATGTTAATTCCCAAGCAACTACGCTGTTTTTACACACATCCAAACCAACTATTTTCATTTGTCAAGGTTCTGCAAGATTGGGTATTTATTTGCAGCAAAAACTGTGCTAAAATGAGTCACGAATCACCCAAATTAGTGTTAACAATTCACTTTTAAACTCAACACAGTCGGAAATTCTAGCAGCAGTGGATTCATGAAGTTTTGAAACCTAATGGGTCATTTCAATCTAAAAATCCGTGCTGCTGCTGTTATTTCCCTCTGGTGTAAACCAGAGGCGGATGAGTTTGCGCGACTCGTCCGCGACTCCCCAAGATTGGGGAGTTTCGGCTGTTAGTCAGACAGCCATCATCAGGCGGAATAATTACATATCATCATCGTCATCATCGTCATAAATATCGCTATCTTCGTAATCTTGTTCCGTCACAACTTCAGATTCGACTGTGACAGCAGTAAGTAAATTTCTGAATTGAGGCATAGAAGGTGCTTGAGGATTTAAACCTTGCGCTTTTAAAAACTCGGCGGTAGCATCCCATTCTCGACGTAGTAGGGTTAATTTGCTCTCTAACTCAGCGCATTCTCGATAAATTTTGTTTCTTTCATCGTAAAGTTCATCAGCTTTTCTACCAACAATCTTTTTAGCTCTTTCTCTCAAATTGCTAACAATTTCGTCGATAGATTCTTCGTTTTCTAGCTCAACAGAAAAACCTATTCTTTCATTGCTATAACTTCCTATTGAAATTAGAAAGTGTGCATGAAGTGTTTTAATTTTCATTGTGTCCTCCGGTTTTTAGCGCGGTAATTACAACGTTGTTCTAATAGTCCTGTGGCATCTTCCCAGCTTTGAATCAAGGTGACTGCATCCTCACCGTGAAATGTTTGATGATCACCGTTCTGCCATGTCACAGCTGCAACACGGGTAGGCATATCCTCAAACTGAATTTGGCGGATTTGGGCAAGGTTAATCCAGCCAGCAGCAGGCAATTTACAGCTAAACACTGATGGGGTATTGACTATGGTGTGCATTTTGGTAATCTGACAATGGTACAAATCTTGCGATCGCACCTCCCCTCGCTTATGGGCAATACTGCGATCGCATCAAAAATCAAAGTTAGAAATTGTCAGTCTCAGAATCGGGGGCAGTTGCCCCAGCATCAAAAGGGATATCGTCTGGGTCAGGCTCTGATTCTGTTTGTGGTGGGTAAAGTTGGTTATTTACAAATTGCCTGAGTATTTTAGCTGCTGTTTCTGGGTTGTCTGTCTCTGTAACTGTTGCAGTTGCCTGGAAAGTCTCATTTTCATAGTTACCCAGGTTTTTGACCCGTTTATAAGTAATGGTTTCGATTTTCATAATTGTGCTATTTTTTACAACGTACAGCTAAACTGATAAACTATGTCGAGCGATCGCAATTCCAAAAAACGCGATCGCTTTCGAGTTATTGAACCTCAGCCGGCTCCTTATCAAAAACAACTTCATAGACTGCTCCCGGATTATTCATCCGTAAGATGCTCAAGTAAGCGTAGGCATCGCCACGGGTACGATGACGGGTAACGCAGACATTACCGGATACACGGCAGCGATAAACGTGCCAAGGTCGAAGCTTGTCTTTGTAAGCCATGATTAAAATCCTCAGTTAATTAAGAAGCCAGCACAAACTGACACAATTGCTTGTGCTGGTATGGGAATGGGAATTTGTTAACAGAAGCTCATCAGAGGAAGTCGCTGGTGATGCCTCACCAGCGAAAAACCCTTTTAAGTGCATTGTCTTGTAAGTGAGCGTTAAATTTGCGTCTAAATTGATACCTCCAACTAAACAGCATGACTGTATCGGCGCAAGTGTGAAGTGCAGCGCCGGGTGACAAGGGTGACAGGGTGTAGGGTGCAGGGTTACAAATCAGCGCGGGGTGCAATTGAGGGATTGGGTAATCTGCGCCGGGGTTTAACTTTGACAACGGGTGTTGTTTGCCCGTGAACACGGTTAAATTCCCGCGCCAAACTCCGCGCCAAACGTGGACGTGTGGCGTAAAGCATCTGGTGTACAGAGTCGAGTAAGTTGGTTAACGTCTGGACTTGCTGTTGCAGTTGGCTGACTTGTTTTTCTAGCTGTCGAATGCGTTTTTTTCGAGTTACATATTTTTCCTTCATAAAAAAGTGCGACCGATCGCCCTGGTTTGCGCGTTGTGTATAAAAAACTGTTATCCATAACCAACTACACGGTAGTTAGCAATTTCATGTCGTGCATCTGCGCGTAAGCCACTACCCCACGCCAAGCCTCTGCGGGATTTTCACCCAGGACTTAATTCCACACCACCTCATGTCTCCATGTCGCCACTTTTAGCCTTGGTGTGTATGGAATGCCCTACTAAGGTCGGTTACAGACTGCGGCCGCAGTACAGCTGCACGTCACCAGATTTTTTACAATCCGCGACTATATTGGGACAAATCTCAAGTGTTCACTTATCACTCAGCACTCAGCACTAGGGACTACTGGTAGCCTGAATCACCTTTCATCGGTTTTCAACGGCTATGACATCAAGTGTTACTTTTCCTAATTCGGCTGTGTCTGTCTTGGTGAGACACTTGTGAAACCAGCCAAAATAACTGTTTCTCCACCGAAGCAAATATCGGCTGGTCTTTTTTTGTCGTTCAACATGAATGATACGTCCTGCCATGTCCACTGTCAAGATGTTTCATTCATGAACTTTACGTCTATGATAGAAGATAACCAACAAGAACAGGAAAAGTCTCCCTTGAGGCTATTAAGAGAAGAAGCAGGACTAACACGTCCCCAAGTTAAGCAAATAATAGGCGTTTCAGAGAGGCGACAAGCTGACTGGGAATCTGGAAAAGCTATGCCAAGTGCTGAAAACATCGCGTCACTCTGCCGATTGTACAAAGTTTCTTTAAAGACTATGTTCAAATCGCTAGGGATTGATGTGTCTGGTATACCTAATGACGAATAGCTGACGAGAAACACGCCACAGTACCAACTGTGGCGGACATAAATACCTACCCCAATTATGACGAAATTGGATGAATAAGGAGCATCCTATTAGATGAACGTAAATAGCAAAGTATAACTAACTACTGGGTAATCTAAATTTGTACTTATCGTTTTCACTAAGAAAATGAAAAATCTTATCAGGCTATCAGTTGTTGTTGGATTTGCACTATTACAGAGCTGCACGCCTTCAGTGAAATCAAGTCCGATTACATCAGAACCAGTTGTAAATTCTCCCAGTGGTTCAGACAAGTATGAAATTCAGTGGAGTGGAGCTAGTGGAAAGGAATTATTTGCTGGTTATTCGATTCTTTCGTTAGACCCACCAGGTACACCAATGAAAGTAGAAAGCATCAAAGGAAAACTAC
>NZ_JACJRQ010000091.1 GCF_014697355.1 Nostoc calcicola FACHB-3891
CTTCTTTTATTTATCTAATCCGAATCTATTTGCCATCAGTTCTTATTGCTCCTTATTGACAATAGGTTTTGATGCCATTTTTGCTGATTGATGACGGCTCTTATGTATTTTTTATCTAAATATGTCTGCTTTTATTCTTGTTTACCTTTTTTCCCTCAGTAATTTCCGTTTGTGACACTTGGGGTGCGGAATGTGGGATACAGCGCTTGTTTGAAAGATTGGTATGAAAAATACTTGAAGAAAGTGGTGAATCTCACGCTTGATGCCAAACACCAAGGGGATGAAATCTGGGCGATAGGTGGAGGCTGCCTTTTACCAGGATTTAAAAAATTGTTAGAGAAGAACGGTTTCAAGATTCTCGACAACCCGGTGGAAGCGAATGTCTTTGGGCTTCTAGAAATGGCAAAAACCATCAGCAGTAAGAATCCAGCATCTACATCTATTAAGTTATAACAATGGCAGACAAACTTGACTTAACCCCAGAAAAAGTTCGGATCAAAGATAGCTACCGAGAGAGGATATTTGCCGAATCACACCAACTAGGCAAGAGTTACCTGGAGACGCTCTACTTTATCATTGATTGCTATTTTGCTTTCAGGAAGGGTGCATTTCCCACACAACAAGTAGCTTTCACTCCTATTAATACTGAAGATAACAAACTTCCTTCAATGACTCAAGAGCCATCTACTATCGAAAACCAAGAGGATTCTGATGACCAAACCTTCACTCTTGATTTTGAGTTGTAAGGGAAGTATGGGACTGCTGCTTCTATAGTGCGTAAGTCAAGCGATCGCGCGATAGCGTCATCGCTTATATCCTCCGAATACAATTCGGGGGTTTTACGCTTCACGACTCATAAAGAAGATAATTCTAGCACCTCTGTTTGCTAAAGTAATTCTAAGGCGCGTGAATTTCCGAACAATCCAGAGACATCACAACAATGAGAATACTTCATGGCACCTGGATACCAAACGAGGAAACTGACTTTATCCAGTCAGGGTCTTTTTACTTGTGGGTAGAAACTCAATTATCCCAAAAAAGTCATACCAATAGTCAACAAATTCATCCTGGACACTTGGTAGAATCCCAATTAATCGCCTTTTTAGTAGAAGAATTGGGAATTAAAGAAGACAATACTAAATTTTCCCAACGCATATCTTCTAAATACTTTGCCTTACCAACCACCAATAATCAGCCCCTACCTTCACCAGAATTAACCAAGTATTTAGAAATTGAGTTGACTGACAGCTATGAAGAATTCCAGTACTGGCAGGTAGATTGTTATGAAACAGTAGTGTCTACCAAAAACGGAATAGCACTTAATATTATTAAACTACTTAAAGATATCCATTTTTTAGCAATATATAATACGGAGAAGTTTCAAATTGGTTCAGATTTATTATTTTGGTATCATTACACTCAAAGTTTTAAACAAGTAATCCTCAAAGACCAATTTATTCCCGCACTAAAATATCGACAGTTATCATCGGAAAATCCGAAGAAAAAAGGCAAAAACAAGACTGCTAAAGCAGCATTTGAAATTTATGCCACCTGGGAAATTATTTCCGAACAATATGAAGCAAATATTCTGAAATATATTGACTATATGCCACTAATATGTGTGGCAGGTAAAGCAACAGTTAGTTATCCTATTGAGTTTTTTGAGCGAGAAACACTATTGCGTCACTTTTCCGAATATGTACTTCATGATTTAGTGACTCACACCTCATCTACAGCCGCTTTTGACAAACAAATTGCTGATTCTCTAATTGAATCTTGTTTTTATCCTCGTCAGCATAATCCACTAACAACAAATACTGCCCTCGATGAATATCAGCAATGGTTGGTGTGGAAAACCAAAATTACTCGTACTCAAGCTGATTCACCTTTTCATCTGTGCTTCCAGTTACATTCTCCTTCATCGTCACAAATAGACAATTGGCAAATTCAATTTCTAGTAGCGAGTAAACAAGATCCATCCTTGAAGTTAGCGTTAGCAGACTACTGGACAATGAATCAATTTACCAAAACTGGCGTACATAAAGATTTTGGTAAAGATTTTGAAACAAATTTACTGCTGAATCTGGGGTATGCAGCCCGGATGTATCCCAAACTATGGCTTGGGTTAGAAACAGCGAGTCCAATCGCAATGCAAATTACTTTAGATGAAGCATTTGACTTCCTTCAAGAAAGTGCTTGGGTGTTAGAAGACTCAGGATTCAAAGTAATTGTACCTGCTTGGTATACTCCGGCAGGTCGTCGTCGCGCCAAAATTCGCCTCAAAGCATCGGGTAGCAAACTTGCTGCAACGAAAGGGGAAACAAAAAGCTATTTCGGCCTAGACTCACTGGTGGAGTATCAGTATGAGTTAGCGATTGGGGAGCAAACTGTCACACCTATTGAATGGGAACAACTGATTAATGCTAAAACTCCCCTAGTGCATTTTCGCGGTCAATGGATGGAATTAGACCGAGATAAAATGCAGCAGTTACTCGAATTTTGGCAGTCCCACGGTAACGAACAACCCCAGATGACCTTACTGGAGTTTCTACAACGCAGTGCTGAATTGGGGTCAGAATGGGAAATTGAACATGACGAAGCTTTGTCAGAGATGATAGCAAAGCTACAAGATAAAAGTCGCCTAGAACCAATTTCTGAACTTGATAATCTGCAAGGCACACTCCGAGAATATCAAAAGCGTGGTGTTTCCTGGCTACAATATCTAGAAAACTTGGGATTAAATGGCTGTTTGGCAGACGATATGGGTTTAGGTAAATCCGTGCAGGTGATTGCCCGATTAGTGCAAGAGAAGGAGTTACATGAAGCTCTGAAAGTAGGAGAAAAAATTACTTCTTTATCTGCCCTGCCCACACTATTAATTGCTCCGACTTCTGTTGTTGGCAACTGGCAGAAAGAAATTGCCAAATTTGCACCTCATTTAAAAACTATGGTGCATCATGGTAGCACTAGGCTGCAAAATCTAGCTGATTTCAAAGCTGCTTGTCAACAAAACGATGTGATAATTAGTTCTTTTACTTTAGTCCGCAAAGATGAAAAGTTATTGAGCGGCATTGAGTGGCAACGTTTAGTACTGGATGAGGCACAAAATATTAAAAATCCGAAAGCTGCCCAAACCAAAGCTATTTTAAAATTAAGAGCTAAACATCGGCTGGCATTGACAGGCACTCCTGTAGAAAACCGCTTACTGGATTTATGGTCAATTTTTAACTTTCTCAATCCTGGTTACTTGGGTAAAGAAGCCCAGTTTCGGAAAATTTTCGAGATTCCGATTCAAAAAGACAATGACCGCGTGCAATCAGCTACCTTGAAAAAACTGGTAGAGCCTCTAATTCTGCGAAGGTTAAAAACTGACCAATCTATTATTAATGACTTGCCAGATAAAGTGGAACAAAAACTCTACACCAACCTGACCAAAGAGCAAGCATCGCTTTATGAAGTGGTGGTACTAGATGTAGAAAAACAATTGCAATCAGCAGAGGGAATTCAGCGCAAAGGATTGATTCTTTCAACCCTGATGAAATTGAAGCAGATTTGCAATCATCCAGCCCAATTTCTGCAAGATGGGAGCGAATTTTCACCACTGCGTTCGCACAAACTTAGTCGGTTAGCAGAGATGGTTGAGGAGGCAGTTGATGAAGGAGAAAGTTTACTCATTTTTAGTCAATTTACGGAAGTGGGTGAAAAAATTGAAAAATATCTCAAACATAGTCTGCATTGCAATACTTACTATTTGCATGGTGGCACTAGTCGCCCACGTCGAGAACAAATGATTACCGAATTTCAAGACCCAAATACAGAACCATCGGTTTTTATCCTTTCCTTGAAAGCAGGGGGTGTAGGTATCACCCTCACGAAAGCCAACCATGTCTTTCATTTTGACCGTTGGTGGAACCCAGCAGTTGAAGACCAAGCAACTGACCGCGCTTTTCGTATTGGTCAAAAAAAGAATGTCTTTGTGCATAAATTTGTAACCATTGGGACTCTAGAGGAAAGAATTGACCAAATGATTGAAGATAAGAAAAAACTCTCTAATGCTGTTGTTGGTAGTGATGAATCTTGGCTCACCGAATTAGATAATGAAGCCTTTAAGCGGTTAATTTCATTGAATAAGAGTGCAATTTTGGAGTAGATATTATGGCTAAATTTAGTCGAACTTGGTGGGGAGATCGCTTTATTCAAGCACTAGAAGCTTTTACAGATGATAACCGACTCAAAAGAGGACGGTCTTATGCTAGCGGTGGTAAAGTCAAAAGCTTTGAGATTGACTTAAATAAAATTACTGCCAAAGTCAGAGGCTCAGTTAATCCCTATTTTGGAGTCTACAAAGAACCAACTTATAATATAGAGATTCAGATTACACCTATTGCTAAAAACCGTTGGAATGAAGCTATCCAAAAGCTTTCTTCTAAAGCCAGCATCATTTCTCGATTGCTGCTAAATGAAGTCCCAGAAAATATTGAAGATACTTTCTCTCATTTGGGACTACATTTATTGCCCTATAGTAGTAAGGATTTCAAAACTAAATGCTCTTGTCCAGATTATGCTAATCCCTGTAAGCACATTGCTGGAGTTTACTATTTAGTGGCTTCTCAATTAGATAATAATCCCTGGTTGTTATTTGAATTACGGGGATTATCGAAAGCAGAACTTCAAGCCAAACTAGCTGATTCTCCTTTGGGAAAAGCTCTATCTGAGGAATTGAATACTAAGGAAATTCCTTTAGAACTTTCTAATTCGCTGTACACTAAGCTAGAAAAGCAATCTCTTAAGCAAATGCCAAATGCCAGAGAATTTTGGTTAGGTACAAAGCGATTACCACAAACTATTGAAGTGGCGACTCCAGGTAGTATCTGTGCAATTTTGATTAAGAAACAAGGGGATTTTCCTGATTTCTGGCACAATGATGCTTCCTTTATTGAAACAATGGAAGAACTGTATCAGCGAGTCAAAACCAAAAATCATCAGTTCTGATTTCAGGGCTGTTGAAGAAGAATTCAGCTATTCTGAATTAAGACCTCTCTACGAGACGCTAAAAGCGTAGCTTGCTTCTCTGAAACAGTACGATGACTCGCTATCAGTCGGGGATTCAGATCCGAGACTTTCTTGTTGACCAGTTAACTCAGAAAAATTATGCAAAAAATTCATATTTATGCACAGCAGGGAGATATTGCAGGAGTCGCACGTAAAATAGTCAATGGGGTTGATATTGAGCGCGTAGACGAGTATTCCCAGCAAACACCATTAATGTGTGCGGTTAGTAGCCCCAATGCAGGTATTGATATGATTCGCTTCCTCTTGGAACATGGCGCGAATGTGAATGCTGTTCAACAAGAATCTCAAAATACCGTACTTGGGTTGGCTGTGCAGTCAGGAAATCTAGATAAAATCCAATTGATTCTGGATGCTGGAGCAGATATTAACTATCAAAGCCCAAATGGATATGATGTCTTAATCAATGCTATGTATGGTCGAGATATCTTGCAAGATCAAAACTTAATATCAACTTTGAATTTACTCATTTCTAGAGGTGCTGCTGTCAATGGCATGAGTAGCTATGGTGAGTCTGCAATCAAAGTAGCTGCTCATCTTGGGAGATTTGATGCTGTCAAATTATTATTGAACGCGGGTGCTAACCCAGAGCAACTGGGATGGACAGAATTAATGCACGCTATAGTTTTTGGGAGCTTAGAGCTAGTATTGTTATTGCTAGAGCAAGGAGCAGATCAAGATGTGCGTGATTGTTGGCATAGAACCCCTTGGTTATTGAGTATTCAGGTGGGTGAACTACCTAAAGCCAAATTACTCCTAGCTGCAAGAGCAAATTACAACGATGTGGGAAACTGCGGAAAAACACCCTTAATGTATGCAATAGAAAATAATAGGCTCGAAGTCCTACAGTGGCTAATTGCAGAGGGATTTGATATTGAAGCCACTGATGACTTTAGTAACACTGCGTTAATAATCGCAGCAGAGTATGGTGCTACTGATTGCGTCAAAATTTTACTAGAAGCTGGCGCAAACCCTAGCAGAATCAATCATTGCGATGACAAAGCCATCAAGATAGCCACGAAGCTGGAAATTGTCAAAATGTTAATTGCAGCTGGTGAAGATGTGAGTGATATTAACGATGATATGCGGCGATCGCTGACCGGCATTGTCAACAGCAAATTCTCATTATCACAATTATCGCCAAAACAATATTTTGCTGGCAAACATCCGCGCTTTGGTAAAGCTAATCCAGAATTGATGAAAATCCCCTTTTGGCAGGCGATGGTTTGTGAGGGTTGTTCTGCTTATACAGCCAAAAATCTTTTTAACGATAGAGAGAATTGGCAAGATAAAGCATGGTGCTATGAGCGATTTGGCAGAACCATTACACAATTACCAGATGGCAGAATTGTCGAAATTGCTGGTGAGCATGAAGACTACTACGATCCTGATTTTTGTATATATAACGATGTTGTAGTTTATCAAGGTGATGGTAATTTTCAGATTTTCGGTTATCCCAAAGATATTTTTCCGCCAACTGATTTTCATTCAGCTACATTAGTTGGAAAATACATATATATTATTGGTAATTTAGGATACGCCGATGCAAGAATCTATAATGAAATTCCAGTTTATAGATTAGATTTACATACCTTTAAAATAGAAAAATTATCAACAACTGGTAATAAGCCAGGATGGATTAGTCATCACAAAGCTTACTACAAAGAAAAAGATAAAATTTATATTACTGGTGGTAAATTATGTGTAATGGATAATGAAAAATCAGAAGATTATATAGAGAACTCGGATGATTACGTTTTAGATTTAGTTAACTTAACTTGGAGTCGCGCTACTATTTAAATATAAATCGTAAGGATTCAGGTGGCAGAGTATTGACAAGAGGGATACTTGAGGAGGAATATCACAGATATGAACCAGAACCTGCCGTACTGTTTTAGATCGAGAAAGCTTGAACCAGTTATCGAAAGAAGAACTGGTAGAGATAATTATTGAGCAAAGCAAGGTAATACGTGAGTTACAGAAAATCATTGTAGAACTACAGCAAGAAATAGAGCGTTTAAAAGTCAGTAGGGATTTAGATAGCTCTAATGGATTGACTTAGCAGGAGCTACCGCAGGTCAGCTTTTACGTTCTTTACGCGATAAAGCTCATCAATGGTGGTACTTCCTTGAACATCCTGAAGTTCCTCCCGATAATAATCAAGCTGAACGATCGCTACGTTTGGCTGTCACAAAACGTAAAGTTAGTGGTGGTTCCCGTTCGATGGAGCGGTTTTGTCATACTGCCAATTTGTTGACAGTAGTGCAAACCTGTCGTCGTCAAGGTAGGTCTGTAATTGATTTTTTTTGCACAAGCTCTAATTGCTGATTCTGATAATTGTCTGTCTCGTCCTTCTTTACTTCCTCAATATTAGACCTGAATCCTTACAAAGAATTGAGAAAATAAGTATAAGGGTTTTGAGACAAAACCCAGTCCGTTCAAAATAATGGCTTTGACTACTTCTCCTGTATTGATTTTTTCTCTACTATCTTGAGAAAATATCTCATTGATTTTTTCTACAATTCCTATCTCATCTATTATTCCGGTTATGATTCCTAAGTGATCCAAGTTTTTACTTTCAAACTCTTCTGTTTGGTAATTCATTTTTTTGATAATTTTACTTAATTCCGACTAATTTTCCCATCTTTTTTCCGGCATTTACTATCAATACCATGAGAATTTCAAACAGTTGGCATTTTTACCATACTGTTTATATTAATTACCAAACAGCTTATGTATTTATATTACCAAGAAATATGTATTATTTATTACTAAAACATGCACTACAAAATGAAGTGCGGAATGTGGGCTAAATTATCAAATTTATGCCAAATGTCATCCTCATTTTCCAACAATGAAACAATATAGTATAAAACTTGTTTATGCTAAATATTTAATCTAATTTTTGACTAGGGAGAGTTGCCGTTTAAAAAGAAGTAACACATTCAGGATGATTCTTTTTCTAGAACTAATTACTGCTCAAGAGAAATATTAGCCGAGTAGATATGCCATCTACGTTGCTTTGGAGTTGAGCCAGGAACGTTATTGACTCTTCGCAGCTTATAGCTACCACGAAAACGCTGTGGAGTTCCATTGCTAGTAACACTCGTAACAGTAACGGGAATTTCAATATATAGCGAGCCTGCTGCCCCTTCTAAAGAACCCGGTTTTCCGACTTCTTCAACAATGGATACGATGTTGGCGTAGATATAGCGAAGCTGTCATCAGGGGCAAGATAGCCTGAAAGTATTGTGTAATCTGGGTTTGAGAAAAAAAGAATTCATGATTGAGTTTTAGCGGTTTTAACGGGCGT
>NZ_JACJRQ010000092.1 GCF_014697355.1 Nostoc calcicola FACHB-3891
TACATAAAAGAGGAAGATTTACTTATTTTTTAAAGCCGAATACAACGGATTTATTCACCTGATTAAAAAATCAAGGATTTATGGCTGAACCATCACTTACTGCCGTATTCGGTGCCAACGCTACCCAAAATTCCACTGACCTAGTTATCAAGAAGTCCGATTTAACATCAGCCGGACTGACTCCCGATGCCAACAACACTGCTGAATCTTTGCTATTGGCTGTTAATTTGAAAGCCAAAGCAGCACTGACAGAAGAAGCCAGGGACGAGAATATCGACCAATCAGTTGCTCTAACTGACGGATTTAGCCCTAGCATTGCTACCCGAAATAACGCCATCTACATCAGGAATACTATCAGTATTGAGGTTGACAAGGAATTAGAGAACGCTGACGTTATTGACCCAGACGATTACTAAATAAATGCAGACATTAACACTACAACAATTATTTGGTGTTAATGCTGTGCAGACTGCCGATGAACTGATTATTAAAAAATCAGATTTATCGGCGGTTGGGCTGACCCCCACAGCAAACAATCGCGCCGAACAATTGCTAGTTGCAATTTTGTTGCAAGCACTTGAAAACTTTGAAGGGGTTTTAACTGACGAAAGCGGCAATAAAATAACGGACGAATTAAATAATGCCATCGCTTACGACAATCGCAACATGTGGGAACTTTTAGAAGTATTCCGATGGGATATTTATATTCCAGAAGGTTACAGCGATAAATTACGAAATCAAATTATCATCCACTCATACATACTCAATGAAGATTCCTGATTTCCCGGTCTTAGAAACGCTTGCTAGCAATGATTTATTGTTTGGATGGAATGCCGCAACAGGTACAACACGAAGCATCCCCGTATCCACTGTTACTAGCGCTAATCAAGCAAGGCTTATTAATTCTAATGCTACTGCAAGCAAGATCGACACGCTGATTGTCGATAATCGGAGCGGTAATATTACTGTTACTGTTCCAGTGATTCAGCCTGGTGAAGTTGGGATAATTAATATCACTTGTATTAGCAATGCATACAGAGTTTATCTTAATTTTTCAGGCGAGAAATTCAAGGGATTCACAACAGTAAGCAATCCTTACATCCAATCAGCTTATAAATCAACAGAATTGATTTATCTTGACAGTTCAAATGGATGGATTGAAATTGATAATAATCTTGTAACTTATCTTGCACCTTACCGAACTGGAATGAGGCTTTGGCTTGAAGGTGGCAGCCTGCTTGATAAAAGCGGCAATGGCAATAATGCAACTGCTGTTACTTCTGGTTCTACTCCGGCTGTGGTTGTAGGAATTGATAATAGGCAAGTTTTACGGTGGGCGGGTAGCGGTACTCAAGAATTACAAATATCTCCATTTCTTTCGGGAACAACCGGAGCAACTTTATATTGCGTATTTACCGTTAACGCCAACACAAACTACAACCTTATTCGCACCGCAAATCTAGATGATTATTGGCGATTAGCTAGTAATGGTAATGGCTATATCGGGACTTTCTTAAGTGCTAGACGGACAGATTACCCTGCTTCAATGCCAAGTTCAGGACATCATCTAGTATCTATTCACACAAATAGTACCACTTATGAAGTGTTGTTAGATAATCTCTCAAAGAGTTCCGTTAGTGTTGCCTATTCACCTGGCGATCGTTTTCGGATAGGGACAAACGATAAAGCATTCAACGGTGATATTGCAGCTTTATTGGTGTATCCCTACTACAGTAAAACATCAACAGAGCATTTAGATATTGTTAACACAATCAAAAATAATTACCCCTCATTAACTCTCGTATGACTTTTCAATGTGACGGCGAAAAAAAATGCGAAGCAGGAAACACTGCAATAGTCCAAATTGAAGTAAAAAACAACCCCTATAAAAAACTTGAAGTTGATAGTAACACCACTCCACTTTGCATAAAAAAGCAGGAAACAGAGGTAATAGACCCGCTAAAAAAATGCTACAGATTTTCCGGAGCATCTAACGGCGTTGACACTTTTGAACATTTTGTTTGCGCCAGAGAAGCGCATTATCAAACAGACCCCTCGCTCCAACGAAATGGAGCATGGCTAATTGCGGATGGAGTACTTCAAAATGGCACAGGTTATTATTATTGGTCTGGTTATTTTGCGGGGGATACTTATAGCAGAAAGCTAGAGGTAGTAGACGCTGTTATCAGAACTGCTCCTAATTCTACCGGGGAGTGTAATTGCACTAAAAGCGTTTGTAACGTGACGATTTTAGGGGGGGATAATTCTCGGATTTACCGGAGTGAGCATGACGAACCATGCACAGATATCACTGTAAAAGCTGGGTGCAATGGATGCCCTGAAGGTAGTCATAAATGCACACACAATAAATACCCTGGTTACTGTTGTGTTCCATGCAAGGAAGTTGGTAGTCGGCTGAAAAATATCGCTTCTAGAGTGAGGGGTTAATGGCGGAGATTTGCAAGGATATTGATAAAGGGTTGGCTGACTTACAAGCCGCCATCAACCGACTTAATAACAGACTGGATGGATTAGAGCGGAAACAGAATGAGTGCTGCCAAAAGAAACTGAATAACAATGACAGTAATAAAGATGACATCTTAGGGAAGCGAATTACCGAGCTTGAAAAAACTCAAGAACTCCTGAAAAAAGGAATAGTTGAATCTTTAAATAATTTCGCCGACATCGAAAATACAAACAGAGAATTTACACAAGCATTTCAGGGATTATATGAAATGGTTACCCCATTGATGGATGCGGTATCAACAGTTATTGGATTCTTAGGAGAAGGTACAGAATAATGCCTAACTGGAACGGTGTACCAATACCAGAACCTTCGCAAGTCAAGATACCTAACTCAATTCCCCAAAATTTTAACTGGAATTCTTATGTATCCGATCCAAAAGGCACTTTTAATAAATTCAAAGGAGCAAGAGAAGTAAACCGGGTCAACTGGAAAGGGTATCGTACTGCGGCTGCCAATACTAAAAAAGTTATTCTTTCTTCCCCCAGCAAAAGAGTTCTCAATGCTGCCATGCAGCAAGTTAGGAGTTTAAGAAAAGCCAAAAAAACAGCACAAGAAGCTAAGAAGGTGGCTGATGCTACAAAGAAAGCTTCTGACAACTTTAAAAAAGTACAAGATATTCTATTCAGAAAATTACCAGGTAGCGACCAATTTGATAAAGCAGCGAGGATTGGGGGTATCCTTGGAATTTTGGCTGCAATCGGAACAGTAGCATTATTAAAACTTCAAGAATTTATCAGTGATAGAACATTTGATAATCTTGATGCTATTAGTAATGACCTGACAAAAACTAATCAAATAGCTGTACAAAATGGACTGAAATTAAAACAAATTCAATCAAAGGTTGATAAGTTTGACAGAGAACTCAACGCTAATGCTAAAGATTACGCCAGACTTAACAAGCAAACCGAAAAAATTGGACAACAGGTAGTTGAGTCTAAAAAACAGGCTAATGATGCGCTTTACGAAACCCGTGAAGGGCGAAAAATAGTCACTGGCTTGGCTGAATCAGCCCGTAAGCTTGCCAACGATACCTTGTATGAATTTCGCCAAAACAAAATAAATGTTGAAGCCAAAATCAACGAACAGCGGATAAGTTTTGATGCCGAAATTCAGTCTATTAACGCTCAAATATCAAAATTTAACAATAATGCATCTGAGACTTTCCAGAAGTCTGTAAACGCTACCATCTCAAAACTGCAATCAGATTTAGCAGTAGCGCGAGTGCAAATTGCCGCCATAAAACCAGCTACTCCTGTAGACACAGCATCTATTACCGCTAATGCTGTTGCCGCTGCAAAGTCAGAAGTCAATGGACTTAAGGGAATCATTTCTGGGTTAACAGTACAACTCAATGCAGCTATGGCTCTGGCTAGTACTGCTGTCAGCGGCGTTAGCAACTTGTCTCAAGGGGTATCAAGTGCTAATAGTACAGCCAATCAAGCGCTCAACGAAATCAAAAGCAGTGCTGCAAAGAACCTCGGCACAATGCAACAGCAATTAGATGCAAAGTTTAATGAAGTTGTCGCGCAGAATGCTAAGGACTTAAAAATACGTGACTTAAGTCAATCCAATCTTTCCAAGGAATTCGATCAGAAGCTTGCCGATTTTGAACGCTTAAATAAACTGACTGGGGACGAACGTTATCAAGCGCTGATTGAAGACAACAGGAGAACCCTCGGTGGTGTGGACTTGAAATTGTCCAAGTTATCCCAGGAATTCGATAAACATTTTGAAGACTTCAAGCAACAAAGTACAAAAACCTCTGAGCAGTTATATGAAGAGTTTATTGCCAAAAATAAAGCTGATTTGGCGTCAGTTAAATCAGAGGTAGTTAGCGTCCAGCGAGACATCAAAAGTAGTCAATCAGATATCAAAAAAATTGATGCAAAGCTCAAGGAACAAGACAAAGTGAATGAAGAATCCCTCCCCAAGTTAGACCAAATACTTGATAAACTTCCTTTGATTCCGGCATTAGCAGCCGCAGCAATCAGACCAGATATCCCTACATTGCCACAGATAGAAAATGCAACTGGTACAGCAATGTGCAGAAGTATGAATGGTGGTTGTAGCGGTCGTAGACTGGATGAGATTGCAGGCAATATCAACCAGAATACAAACAACCGCGCTGGCGATGTCCTCAATGGGTTGAACCTTGGAGCTAATGCAGCACTCCTCCAAGGACAACAGACAATTTTGCAGCGACTTGGTGAACAGTTGCCAGGTGGTATCGGGGGCAAATTATCGAGGTTCGCTGACTGGATGCACTTGGACAGAGTGTTAAATCTAATGATATTGGCTGCTACTATCCACAATGGATTAATGCTGTCTAATGACATTGGACAAACTTTTATTGGAATACTCAATAATGTGTTGCAATTAATTGGATTAAAAAAAGAAAACGGGGAAGCATTTGATATTGGCTCTGTAATTAGCGGCTCGATTGAAAATTTAATTAAAGCAACCATCGGAGCAGAAAATTATCAAGAGCTAACAACAGCTTGGGCTAAAGCTAATAGAATTTATCAAACGGGCACTAACATTCTTAATAGTTTTCAAAGCCTGACTTCTACTGTTCTCAGTGGCTTGGAGTTAGTAGCAGGACAAACGGGTAAAATCGGCAACGCATTAAGAGCGAGCGGGGAAGTTTTAGAATCAGCTTATCAATGGATGAATCCTCAACCAAAAATAAATCGCGTTACCAACTTTTTAGAAAAGCTACAAAACGGAGCGTCAACCATTCAACAAGTTACTCAAGTTCCCCTAGATACGATTAATGCTATTACCGAATTACAAACAGCTAACACAGAGTTTATCAAAGCGATTAAAGAAGATGATAAACCAGAAAATAAGGGTGCTGATGTGGAGGAACCTACAAAATTAGCCGCAGACAAAGCAACAGCTAAAGAAGCATCCAAAGGATTTGAACTGTTAGATATTGATTTGGAGGCTGATGACTAATGCCCTTACCTCCTGATTTTAATCACTGGGAACACCTCCAAGATATGCTGAGGCTTTACCATAACAAACTAGTACGGCAATACTTCAAAAATCAACCAGATAATGATATTTCAAGCCGTAAACCAGCATTAAAGCAAGCTTGTCTAATTGATGATGCTGATACTGTAGCTATGACTCAACTACGGTTGTGGCTATTTGAAATCACTGTAGGTCACGCTCAAAGTTTGCAGACTCCTATTTATGGCATCCCTGTTACGGAATTACAACGAGACTTCAAATTTAAACCACAAATAAAACTGTATTTCAAAGAATCATACGATTTTGAAAAACACGGCAGCGGCACCGAACAAGTACGCGGGGAGATTAGTTTTAGGATTATGAATAAAACTGCTGATACTATTTCAAGGGCTGATGCCGTTGAATATGCCCGTGAAATTAAAAACGAGTTTGCTACTCCTCCATTGATTTGGAAGAAAGGCAAATATAAATGTACATATATAGACTTGGACAATGGTTTTGATTTACGCCTATTGTGTATATCTAAGGCTGAAGGATTGTCAACCATTCAATCAGTTCTAAAAATTTTAGATAAATCTTACAGTGATAATAATTTCCAATTTATAGAAAATACTAAAGAATTTCCCGCTAACCCAGGTACACATCGAGTATATGGCAGACAGGTAAAAAAATTCAGAGAACGACCGACTGCTGACGTAAAGTTTACCCATGCTCAGTTGCTTATCCCTGGACAAATAAAACCTGTCAACCTAGTAGGACTCAACGGACGACTCAAGAGCGCTATCGAAAACGTCACCGTCTCTTGAGGCTTTTAATTATTTCTAATTCTTTTTCGGGAAGTATACTTGTCACTGGTTTAATTCTTGCTCAAACGGGGTGCTAGTTTGGGTTGAGTTCAGTAGTGACTTTGTAAGGATTTAGACCAAATGGGTAGATATGGTGATATTCGACGCGGCAAAGAGCTAAACGAAGCTTTAACCAAGCTACGCGCATGGGAAGATAAATCGCGTGCAGAAAAGCAAGCATTGTATAAAGCACAGCGCGGTAGTTCTGTAAGAGTTAATGCTAAACGTGTCAAAGGGTATGTGGAATCTTTTGGACTGGCAGGGCGAATTTACCTCCCAGTAAAACTGCTTTCAGGAACTCAAACGGCTAACAGCACACTAATAGGTATAGTTCGAGATGCGGCGGCAACTACTGGCAGAACTGTTGCCGTTGGATTTACTTTACCTACTGGCGGTGTCCTTCTTGATGGCTTGAGTGGCTATCGTCCAGCCCGACTATCACTAACCGATCGTGGCGCACCAGTTACCGACAACAAATCACGCATCACCGACGATGAATATAAGCGGTATGACAATAAAACCGTCTCATCTCCTTTTGGTTCTCAGCAAGCAGGTAATGAGCTTTATGCAACTGCTGTCACAGAAATAAGTGATATTCAAGCTATCAAAACCTTCCTGGGAACAGAAGGTAATCGAATTGCATTCACTCCAGAGGTTCTCTGATGAGCATTCTATTACTGCCTGAAGATTACCGCGATTTGCTGATGGTATCAGCTGGCAACGAGGGAGATATCGCTGGGATGATTACTATTAATCAAGCTTCATCTGATTGGCTAGTAGGTAACCTGGATACAGGTACTTATTTTGATGTGCTGGATAATTTTGGGATAGACCCATTTTTGCATGTCAATCCTGTAGAAGATTTAGCATTTAATCAGATTATTAGGCTAGACCTTTTGACATGAGGGAATTACAGCTTGGTAATTCTAATAACTGGGAGATTGTTCATAACGAAAACATCTCAGCGGTATTCTTACCTAAAGTTGGGGGCGGATATAAAACCGTCCCTATTCCTGAAATATCCATTGCTGTGTTGCTGGATGTTTTTATTGTGGCGGTTCAAGTTTCTACCGTTGTTCCTGAAGGTAGTACATGGAATTTTGCAGGGTATATTAAGCAATCTGTCAGTACAGGGATAGCTTTTGATAATTCTCAAGATGCCAGCTTTAACAGAAAACAACCTCTGTTTTTAGGAAAAATAAATCTTTGTTTTTTCCCAAAAATTTCTACTAATTACAGCATTTCTATTCAGGTTCCTAAGTGGTTTGAGAATGCTGGGGTTGCTGTCTGGCGTTACACAGGGCCAGACTATGACTCTGATTTAGCTCGTATTGAATCTAAAATTGATGCTCTTTAAATATGAAAGCTTTTACAGCAAGTGATTTAATCGCTCTAGGCGGTTTGATATTGGCAACCGTGACCACTGTCATGGGTGGGGTGCTATGGTATGCCAATGCTGAAAAAAAGAAATATGCAGCTGAAAGAGACTTTGCCCACATCCGCCGAAATCAAGAGCAGATGCAGCAAGGTTTGAACAATTTGCTGCACGAGTTGGACAGACGTTTTGATGTTGTTGAGCGGGACATCTTAGAAATCAAAGCTTCATTGAAGCTTCCTAAGCGGGACTAACTCACTGGGGATT
>NZ_JACJRQ010000093.1 GCF_014697355.1 Nostoc calcicola FACHB-3891
ATTAATGCTAGCTATTATCATTAAGTGTCTTAACTTTTGAATCAAACTTAGTTTTTATGTACTACTCTGTCAGCTTTTTGTTGGTGTGTGACAGTTAGGGTGCGGAATGTGGGTTGAAAGACTAGGGTTTGCTTCCCGTAGTGGTAATTGGATTGATACCCTTGACTTTGAGAAAGCACAAACAGCTTGCTGGTTAGTCGGAAGAGTCGGTGATGATCGAGACGCTGATGCCCTTATTTGTACTTTGTCTGGTCAACGTCGTGAATTATGGATCTTGCAGCAACTTCCCTCAGTCTCATCGCTACTGAGAGGCACCTAAAATCTTTGTTGTCTATTCTGTATACTAGTTCTGATCCCATACAGCGAAATAGTGTGGTGTATGCAATCTCTTTTCTGTCGAATTACCAAGGAAATCATGAAGGTTTTGTATTTGCTGTTGATAGATGGCGTGTTAGAAGGCGAAAATAGAAGGTTCGTGTCATCAGGTGCAGCCTGTGGCTATAACACTTGATATATATGGATTCTAGCCTTTGAATAACTTTTCTCTGTTAGCCCCCTTTTTGCCTCTAATTCATAAGTTTTCTAAATATATTTTTTTTACATAGTTGACAAATTGTCTAAAATCTATGTGGTTGATTAATTTCTTATAGTGCAACAATCTTTTCTCATACACTCGCTTGAGAAATACTCAGGCTTTCAAATGATGGGAAGAAGATGAATGGTCAAGCCAAATTGGGATACAGAAGAATTAATTGAAAACTGGACACTTCTACCAACGGAATTAGAATTAGTCAGAAATAAAGTCGGCGGTAATCAGATTGGGTTTGCTTTGTTATTAAAACATTTTCAGATTTTTACCTATTTTCCTGATGAAAAATCGTCTATTCCTCAAATTATTATCTCTTACATAGCAAATCAACTTAAAATTCCTGAAAGCTCATACTCAGATTATGATTGGCAAGGAGGAACCGCAAAAGTTTATCGTGTTGAAATTCGTCGTTTATTTAATTTTAGAGTAGCTACCGTTCAAGATTCAGTAGAAATGAGCGACTGGCTAATTAAAGAAGTATTACCTCATGAACAAAAGTTTGAATCACTCGTTGAAGCTGTCTATCAAAGATGGAGGGAATTGCAAATCGAACCGCCCACATCAGGAAGGATTGAACGTTTGATTCGTAGTGCTATCAGTCAGGATGAAAGTGACTTCTGCCATCATACACTTTCTGGGCTATCAAAAGAAACTCTTGCTGAAATCGATATTCTCTTAACCACCGAACATTCTCTGAATACAGAAGAGAAACAGGATTCTCTGAAACTAAAAACTTCCGAGTTTGCCTTTCTCAAAACAGATCCGGGGCCTGTTGGCTTAGAAAGTTTCCTAACTGAAATCGGAAAACTCAAAAGGATTCGCGGTATTGGTTTACCTCTTAAGTTATTTGAAGGAATATCACCCAAACTAATTAAAACATACCGTCATCGGGCGGCTACAGAAACTCCTTACCTTTTACGACAACATCCCCCAGCGATTCGCTATACTCTTATGGCAGCGTTTTGTGTTCAACGCGCTCAAGAGATTACTGATAATCTCATCGAATTACTAATGTCAATTATTCAACGAATTGGGACAAGAGCGGAAAGGCGTATCAACAAAAAATTAGTCTCGGACTTTAAAGAAGTAACCGGAAAAAATAATATTTTATTTCGCATTGCTGAAGTAGCTGTAGCTGAACCTTCGGGAGTTATTGAAAAAGTTATATATCCTGTAGTTTCTCAGAAAACTCTTAGAGATTTAGTAGCTGAATATAAAGCAACTGGTACAGCTTATCGTCAAAGAGTACATACTGTAATGCGTTCTTCTTTTGCGAGTCACTATCGACGGCTGATTCCGCAACTACTAGAAGTTTTAGAATTTTGTTCTAATAATGATATTCATCGCCCTGTAATTCAGGCATTAGAGCTACTAAAAAAATATGCTCAAAGTAAATCCCGATATTATGATAACGGAGAAACTATACCAATTGATGGAGTCCTCAAAAGTGGTTGGAAAGAAATTCTCTTAGAAAAAGATTCTGATGGCAAAGATAGAATCAACCGAATTAACTACGAAATTAGCGTTTTACAAGCTCTGAGAGAAAGACTCAGTTGTAAAGAAATTTGGGTAGTAGGAGCATCTCGTTATGGTAATCCAGATCATGATTTACCTAGTGATTTTGAACAACACCGTCAAGTTTACTATCAGGCTTTAAGCCTTCCATTAGATGTAGAAACCTTTATCTCCAACTTACAAGAACAAATGGCACAGGGGCTAGAAAAATTAGATAAAGCAATGCCCAAAAATCAAGATGTTACTATTATCGGGAAGAAAGGTCAAAGTTTTATTAGACTTAGCCCTATAGACTCTGCACCTGAACCCATTAATCTTAGACAACTGAAGGGAGAAATTAACCGAATTTGGGAGCATACCAGTCTTATGGAATGGGGTTAATGATTTTATCTTCTACGGTAAGGGTGGAGAGTTTGCTTCTAATCGCTTAGAAAGTCAGGAGTTATCGGTTTTATCTTTGCACCTATTGCAGATATGTTTGGTCTATGTGAATACTTTGATGATTCAGAGTGTTCTGGAGCAGAAACATTGGCAGCAAAAGTTAACTGAAGTCGATTTTAGAGCAATTACTCCTTTGATTTTCAGTCATATAAATCCTTATGGTACATTTAAGCTTGATCTCAACGAGAGAATTGCTGGTTTGACACAACAACTAGTTGCTTAATCCCTCCAGAACTTTTCAAATCTTTGAGGTGACATTTGAGTATAACGAACTGTGTGGTGTATATTCTTGTGTCCTAAATAGTCTTGAATTGCTCTGGTATCATGACCTTGAGCAGCTAAATAGTAGCCACAAGCATGACGTAGTTGATGAGGATGAACTGTCCAAGCGATTTGAGCAATTTCTCCCGCTCTGGCTATGATATGACGGATTGAACGAGTTGATAGAGGTGCTTTGCGTTCAGATACAAAAACGTAACTCGAATCGGGATAATCTCTTTGAATTTGACGCAAAGCTCTCAATTCGGGAGAACGTAGAGGATGAATGCTGTCATGACCATTTTTGACACGATGTATTTCTATATAACCTCCTACTAAATCTATCTGCGACCATTTCAAAGCCACTAACTCGGCAGTTCTTAGTCCGTGACGAAACATCAATAAAATGATTGCTCCATCTCTAACACCATGACGACCTACTTTTTGAGCAGCAGCAATCATGGCGTTGACTTCTGATGTCCGCAGATATTCTCTTTCCCTCTGAGATGATTTTTTGGACGGGGGAGTATTTTGAGAAAATATCTTTGCCGAAAATGGATGTTGGATAGTGGTAGATAGCATGGGTCAAGTCCTCATGCTGGGGTCTATATTTTCATTGTACTTTGCCTAGAAGGAGACAAACTAGGCAAAGTTATCATTTGTATTTCTTATCAATTCACCCTCAAAAATCGGTCACTTTTACAAAACTTTACAAGGCTGCACCTGGTGACACGAACCTTCTATTTTCGCCCTCTCCTATTAATTCATTTATTGTTTCTACTAATCCTATCGCGTCTATGATTCCTGCTACTATCCCTAAATGGTCTATGTTCTGAATTTCAATGTCTTTGGTATTCAAAATCACAACAGTATTCTCCACGACTTCTGTTGCAATTCTCTCATTCATCTTTTTGTTATCAATTAATTCTTTTCACTATGAAGTTTTTCCTTTTTTCTGTCTTCGTCACAAAATTTCCTCTTCTCGCCAAATCAAGAGACTTAATAGTACTTATTCTTATTAAGTCTCTGGAATCTTGAATCCAACTTAGTTCTTATGTACTACTCCGCCAGCTTTTTGTTGATGTGTGACAGTTAGGGTGCGGAAGGTGGGTTGCAAGAGAATCAATATGCTTTTCCCCAAAAAATGGCCAAATTATAAACCATAACTTGACCAAAAGTTAACGAAATTACAGAGCTTGCTGTGACTGTAACCATAAACGTGCCGCTCCGGCAAACTTATGGTTACAGTCACAAACAACACCACAAATCAATGCTGCCAAAGACAAGTGGTATTAATCGTATTTTATGTCGGATAAAAGATAAGAGATTCTTATTTTTTGTTGCAGCCGCGATCGGGTATGATGGTTGAAATCGGAAGTCGGAAGTAAGAATGAAGAAAGACAAACAACATTCTGTGGGTTTAAGGAAGCGGCTCTCCAAAGCCGCAAGTTTTGTGGGGGGTCTGTCTTACAAAGTTGAGGCAGTTCCTTTAAGCGGGGTTCCCCCGCTTAAAGGAACTGCCATCAGATGGTCGGAAACCCTAAGCTTGACGCAAGCGCTCTTCTTCCCATTACAAAACTGTACTTCCGACTTCCGAATTCCGACTTCCGACTTCCGACTTCCGACTTCCGACTTCTGAAGACTTTCGACTTCTTTAAGCGGGTGTAAGTATGGATAAAGACATTAGTATTACTGACAGGACTAAAGCGTTTGCGGTCAGAATCATCAAGGCTTGTAGCTTTCTTGATGAAAAACCGGGAGTTTGTCGTACCCTTTCTAAACAACTGTTACGTTCTGGTACCAGTATTGGTGCTAATGCACACGAGTCTCGTTCGGCTCAGTCTGATAAAGACTTTCTGCATAAAATGGAAATAGCACTCAAGGAAGCACGCGAAACTGAGTACTGGTTAGAAATTTTAATTGAATCTGAAGTTGTTGAAAAAAATAAATCCGATTCGTTGCTTTTTGAAACTAAGGAGATAGTGAGGATACTTATTGCTTCTACTCGCAAAATGAAGAATAGATTAAATGAGAATAAATTTTCCAAGTTGGATGCCACAGAGCGCAACTAAACCCTATTTATTTAACTCAAAAGCCAGTTCCTCATCACTATTTTCTACTTCCGACTTCTGAAGACTTGCGACTTCTGAAGACTTGCGACTTTCTAATTGAAAATATGCCAGCAAAAGATGTATTTCATCAAATTGTCAAATCAGCTTTGGAAAAGGAAGGCTGGACAATTACTGACGATCCTTTATCATTGCAACTAGAAGACGACCAGGTATTTATAGATTTGGGTGCTGAACGTTTAATTGCTGCACAACGAGATAACGAAAAAATTGCTGTTGAAATAAAGAGTTTTCTGGCTCCTTCAACTTTATCTGAATTTCATACAGCAGTTGGTCAGTTCTTAAATTATCGAATTGTCCTACGAGAGAAACAACCAGAACGTATACTTTATTTAGCGGTAAATTTGGAAATTTATAATGATTTTTTTACTCGGAGACTTCCTCAATTAAGTATTGAAGAATATAAATTAAAATTAATAATTTTCGATTCAGTTCAGGAGGAAATAGTTCAATGGACAAGCTAGATAAATATCGCCAAATTATCAAAGAAGTTTTAAACGAGTATAGTAAAATTAAGCCAGTCAATGGCGAAATTGAAGTAATTGCTATTTTTAATAATGAAGTAAATAGCTATCAAATTATCCATTTGGGATGGGAGAATCGTCATAGAATTTATGGCTGTACAGTTCATATTGATATTAAAGATGATAAAGTATGGATTCAAAATGATAATACTGAAGTCGGGATAGCTAATGAATTAGTGGACAGAGGAATACCAAAGAAAGATATTGTACTTGGATATCAAGCACCTTATCTAAGGCATTTGACAGATTTTGCTGTGAGTTAATTAGAAATTGTTCAAGATAACAAACATTGAAAAAGTCGGAAGTCGAAAGTCGGAAGTAAGAATGTGGAGCAAGTATAGTTGTGGATGAAAATATTGATATTGCTGACAGGACTAAAGTGTTTGCGGCGTTGCTCCCATTGCGGGATAATTTTGGAATTTACATCAACAAAAATCCCCGTGTCTCGGTGTCTTTGCGTCCCTGCGTCAGGCCTTAATCATCCCATTATTCAGCAACGCCGTGTTTGCCATTAGGATCGTCAAAGCTTGTAGCTTTCTTGATGAAAAAGCGGGCGTTTGCCGCACATTATCAAAGCAACTGTTCCGTTCTGGTACGAGCATTGGTTAACATACATAAATCTCGTTCGGCTCAGTCTGATAAAGATTTTTTGCACACTTTTCTACTTCTGACTTTCGACTTCCAACTTCTTACTTGCGACTTGCGACTTGCGACTTGCGACTTCCCACCGCTGGTGTTTAATATTTAACTGAGAACTAGAAAATGCGATCGCCTGAAAATTTAGTCCAAGATTCCTTACCTCCAATTAAACTCATCCCATTAGAAAACGGTTATGAGGCATCTGTGAATACTGCTACACGCTCCAGTAGTAGATCCACAAAGATAAAAGCGCCTACTGATATTCGGTGGATAAAGGTGCTGGAGTTTTTACGCAGCAACAATCTCGCACCCAACAGCCGCAAGCTTTACGAACGCGAACTGAAGCGGTTTTTGGCGTGGAGTGAGCTGCACTATCATGAACTGCGTCCACGTCATCTTGCATTATATAAAGAATATCTCCGTGATGAAATACAGACTGATGCAGGTAAACCGCTTTCAAAAAGCAGCATCAATGCAGGAATTGCGGCTCTCAAAAGCTTTTTCAAATGGATGTGTTACACGTATCCTGAAATTATTGCTACTAATCCTACACTGGGGATAAAACTGGAAAAAGTGCCACTGCCACCAGCCCAAAGTTTGACCCCTGAAGAAATGGAGCGGGTTTGGTCAGCTTTGGAATTGCTCCAAGAAACAAAGCAACGAGATACAGCACTCGTTCACATCCTTAGTCATGGACTCCGGGCTGGGGAAGTTGTGCAGCTAAATGTTGGCTCATTTGATGGCAAGCTCCTGTTTTTACCAGACACCAAAACCAATGAACCACGCTTAGTTCCACTGCGAAAAGAGAGTCGGGAAGTTTTAGCAGAGTATTTGCAATTACGCTCACAGCAAGGAGAGGTGTTAAACAGCCTTAGTCCACTGATGATTTCACACCATGCTTCATACAAAGGTGAACGCTTGAGTTATCACGGCATTTACTTTGCTTTAGAAAAAATTGGTGAAATAGCTCACATTGAGGATTTACATCCTCACTCCTTTCGCCACACCTATGCCACTGACTTATTGCTATTGGGAGTTGACCCCAGCCATGCACGAAAATTAACAGGGCATCAAAGCGAGAAAGCGTTTCGGCGCTATACGCTTCGTAGCGAACAAGAAGCGGCGATCGCTGCTTACTATCGTGCGATTGGCGAAGAAGCAGAGTAAGGTATGCCGAAACCGTTAGACCCCAAGTGTCAGCTATGTTCCAAACTACCAACAACCCAAGCCAAAGTTTTACATGGAACAGCAGGGGACGGGTGTTGGAATCCTCTTGTATGCCACAATCGCCGCTCATTCTATCGCCACCGCTCCCAGAAGAATTCAGCAGAAATTGATTCAGTAACAGTCGAACCACCAGCAACATATTTTGCAGTGCTGTATTTATATAAAGAATCAGGGGATAAACCATTGCACGCCTTGGGCGCAGAACTCTGGCTGGGGCAACAGCCTATTTGTCGCTTAGAACCAATTCACTGTTTTGGGCTAACGGCTGGTAAGATCCGCGCCTATACAGATCAGGTGTTGCAGGCGTTTGCGAAACAATATGGTGTTTCGCTCTATCAATATAAGGAGCTGTTCGAGATTGCACCAACACATTGTCCAGTGCGTCCTTGTCCCCTGCACCCTGACTGATCGTCATACAAGCGATCGCTCTAGCCTCACTCACATTCAGTAGATCACAAACTTTTTCCCAAAGGGCGATCGCTTACAAATTTTGTAGTCAGTGATACTTTTTATCAGTTGCTGCTTAAGCAAGTAGGTGGAGTATCAATAAGAGTTGC
>NZ_JACJRQ010000094.1 GCF_014697355.1 Nostoc calcicola FACHB-3891
TGTTGCTGCTGGGCTGTTTGTTGGGATAGTTCAGCAACTTGATCTAGCCGTGATGCTGTTTGCTCAAGGATGCGCTCGATGCGGTCGAGCCGGTCTGGGGTGGTTTCGCTCATTTCTGAACTTCCTGCTGTTCTAGCTTTTTAAGTGCTTCATCCAAAATTTGTTCGGTTAATAGACTCATAGTTGTGCCCAAGCGAACAGCTTCAAGCTTTAGGCGAGTTCTAGTGGACTCTTTAACGTCTGTTTGTAAAATTACTTTTCCGTTATCACCAAGAACAGGGGTACGGTTGAGCCTTGGCTGAAAGTGTTTAATCAGCGCTGTCTCAACTTCTAATAACAAAGCAGGTTCGCTGCATTCCAGCCAAGCAAGGCGAATGCCGTCACCCATCTCTACCAGTTGATGCCAGCGATGATGAGCTAACCACCTCTGCGCTAGGTTTACAGTTCCCCCAATGTACAAGATTTCATTACCGTTCAGCACGAAGTAGACCGCCGCGCACTCTGGCAAACTGCGGCGCTCCTGGAGTGATAGCGATGGCAGGGTCAACGGGTTGACAACTTCAACGCTCATGCTGCTGAGTCCTTTGTGGTACTAGTCTCTTCCAATTGCTTTGCATCTATAAGGTTGAGAAGTAAGGCGGCGGCAAGATTGCCTACAGCCCTATGTTCTCTTTTTGCCCACTCCTCCAAAAACTCAGCTTTATCAGGAGGCAAAAAGGCTGTGATACGTTTGTTAACTGGTTTTCCGCCCATTTGCATACACTTGCTAACTCTTTACATAATGACTCAAAGATTGCATTGTTAGCAAGTTCTTGCAATGCTTTACACTATTGTGCTAGCTTTACAAACAAATAACTTATGCGCCCTGGCGTGATGGAATCTCACCTCCACCACACCAGCACGACTACGACCCAATCAGTGCTTAACCCACGATTAGGAGGCAATAGAAATGATATCGCGTCGCGAGCTGCTGGCTAGTTTGCCAGTGGTGTTACTTGCTGCTGTCACCCCAAAAAGGACTGATGACTATTCCCCATTACCCATTCCCCGATTCCGCATTGGTCAGCGAGTCAAAACCTGGTATGACCTGGAGGGCTTCCCCGAACTAGTGGAAGCAACAGGTACAGTTAAGGGCTTGGTCTGGCAGCCAGAGGGGTGGCGAATTGAAGTTGGCTGGGTTTACCAGGTCTGGTTCCCGCCCAATCGCTTACTGGAGAGCGATACCTACTCAGAAGAGATACCAGAATTTGACTTAGAAGCTTATTAAGCGCAAAAGCTAACCCAGAGGTGCTTGCCTCTGGGTTATACGCTATGAATTTATTTGAGTTGACACCAAATTAAAACATGATACACCCATCAAATCTTTTCACATTAAGTGACTACGTTCGGTTGGTAGGGCATCTGCCTTACACTCCTCCAGTACTTTTTGACTCTAAAGGCGAAGAAGAGATTTTTAGAGCCAAAAGGGTAAAGTACATGGGGGCATCATACTGGTTAAAAAACATACTTTTAGGTGAATGGTTGCCCAAAGACGAGAATTGGTATTTGTTCCAGGATTTAAAATTGACTGCCAAACAGTTAGCGACTTACTTTCAGCTGGCTACTGAGGTTTACAACAACACACTTAACGAAGAAATTTTGCAATTGCCATCGCCGGCTTCATTGTGGTTTCGGGTATGTGTTTCAGCGAGTGAGATTGACCTAAGAACATCGGGTGTACTGGGAAAACCTGCATTGAAAGGCAAAAAACAGACATTAAAGGGAGTTACCGAGGTTTACTCACAATTGCAGAGTCTATCTTTTAAGACTAGAGAATACCCCACAATTAATTGTCCCACAACGTTATTGCTGTTTGAAGCACAGGAGATCGCCAGACAAGACACTAGGTTTTATAAGAATCAATTAATACCTTTTATTAGACAGATGCGGAAGCATCAAAGGACTATCGAGCGGAATAGCAGCTACCAGCGTTACTACCTCTTACCCAACGATGAAATCCTCTTTACAGAAAAGGACGTGAAATTGTCAAGCCATAAACCATAGAAAAGTGCAAAAAATGATGTAACGAGATTGTTACAAAAAACGAATATGCTGTGCAAAACATAATCCTCAACACATTTGGCAGCAACGGCTGTAGGATGTTTTTAGTTCAAAAACTGATTAAAAAAAAGGTCTAGTAGTCTTTGGAATTTAACAGTTACCAATGCCAACCAAAAATTGTTGCTTTATTGTCTAAAGTCAATCCAATTAGCTGTCATCGAATAATCCGCGAAAACCCGCAGTCTAGTAGACCAAAACAAAAAATCACTCTCATTTTAGACAAGATTGAGACAGGAGCGATCGCTAAGTTTTGATTAGCGATCGCTTGTGAAGATCCAGCGATCGTTAATCAAAACTTCACTGGTGTATAGCAGCACAAGCATTTGGTAAAAGCTAGGTTTTGAGACTACTGGGCAAAGGAGCAACATTGCCCAGCAATCCGGTCTTAGACACAAATGTACCATACATAGACTCAATACTAGGACAACCTCAAAAAACATCGGAGGTTCTCTATGTTAGAGTTCACCAATCGCTACTGATGCGGCATCCATGCTCTAAGCTTTGGTACTTTTGTCGTGGGCTGGACAGGCAGGGTGAAGGGAAGATTGTTTTAGCTCCCCAAGAGCTAGAGCGGTTGAAAGAATCGAAGTCTACAATTTATCGCTGGTTGAGAGAAGGGCGAGAGTTGGGACTGTTTACCTGCTACTGGTGGCAGGGGAACACCCTCAAAGTGATTCTTGGGGGATTATTCAAGTCTTGTATAAAATCACAAATCACAAGTTGGGGGACGGCAGGGGTCGTACCCCTAGAGCAATTATTGGAGGCGAATGGCAGACGAGCGATCGCGATCGCTCTTGCAACTCAGGATTTACAAGAACGCTCACGGTTTGCGGCGAAGTCGCAGATGAACCGTTTAGAGCGTAGATGCTTTGATATACCGACTGTTGACCAATTGCTCAACCCGCCGACCTCTCAGAAATTGGATGGAGGGGGAACCCGTGGGGTTGTTCACTTGGGCAACAGTCGGTTGTTTGTGGGGCGGTCGTTTATCCCGTTCGGGGTGAGTCAGTCGCGCGTGTGCGAGACGCTGAACAGTCAGCCAACATCTTGCGGGGTTTCCCGTTGGACGTTGAGAAGACAGTTAGACAAGTTGGACGTGACCAAACGCCAAATTACCCAGGCTAAACCTGAATACAAGGAAGTTAGCAACGTAATTGCGCTAGGAGGTGCGTCCTGGATGTGCAAGAGTGATGCCGATATTTCGTTTCGGTACGTTGACACCGGGGTAATTCTTTTGAATGAGCCGAACGGTAATTCATCGTCCAGGCGAGAGGGCGGTCATCGCTTGCACACCGACAGGCTGTGTCGTTACTTTGGCACGGCTTGGGTGTATCGGTGCAACTTGTACGGACTGAGTTATAGCTTGACTTCCATGAAAGCAACGCGCCGAAATTGGAAGCGGTCACAGGCAGCGGCAACACGGCTTTCCGTGCCTGTGGAAAACTCAGTTTTGACGCTCACCCCCCTAGACCCCCCTCAAGAGGTAATGCCTGCGGCTTGCTCTTTGGGGAGCGCCGCAGGCGACCATATTAAGGGGAGCAAAAATGATAATTCTCAAAACGTAGAGACGGAAGACATTTCAGCCAATACTGGGGAAATTCCTGATTGTTGGTATGAGGCGAAAGCCAAGCTGTTAAAGAAGCTGCAAGAGCGTAAACAGGCCAAACTAAAATCGCTAGAATCCTTATCTTATGAGCCTATGCGGGATTATTGGGCGCATATTTACGATCAATAGATAGCTTTGATGATCGACGCGATTAGTAATCGAGCCTTAACCCTTGACTGGAGATGCAACAAATGAAGTTGCTCTCTTTGGGGTTAATGTCGAAGAGAGTAACTCAAAACTTGCAGCCGGATAGCAATTGCTGTCCAGTAAATTTTCGTCAAAATTCGCTTTTCGGTAACATATGTTGTCCAGCAAATTTTTGTCAAAACTTGCAGCACGTCTGTCAAAGTTTATACACTTGTCTAAAACGGGAGTGTATTTAGTATGAGTGTACTAGGAAGGCGAATGAGTCAAAACAAGGCACTGCACCTAATGGATAGCGAGAAACCCGGTCAGCGAACTTGGTTTACATTGTGCGGTCGCAAGATTCGTGCCAGCCACGCTCTACCGTTGGAAAAGTTTGATTTTGGTGAAGAGTGCTGTACGGTCTGCATCAGGATGCAACGCAGTAATGACTTACTGCACCAAAGGTTAGGGGCGGCATGAGTGCGCGGCTGATGGTCAGAAATAGAAAACGTTATTCTGATGGGTTAACCTGTCAGAAAAATGTTTTGGGGACAAGTATACTAATCGCCACGAACTGAGTAAGAATCTACCATCGCTCTTAAGCTATGAGGCCGCGGCTAAACTGTCGTTAAAATCCGTAGACGATTTTGGCCAAACCTATTAGGTTTCAAGCGAATTTATTCATACACTTTTTTTCAGCGAAAGGGTTAAACCCTGACGGTGGTTTTTGATGGGTTTTTTGGGTGGTGATCAGTGGACTTGGTTTCTTTGGGGTTAATGTCGAAGAGAGTAACTTCATTGCTGGCACTGCAATTTTAGGAAGAATTAAACCAGTCACAAGTATACTTGCCGAAGAAGAATTAGCTTGTTTTAGCGTATGAGATTTTGCCGAACCCGCATTCGGGTTTGGCGAATGTATTTTCTACCTAAAGATAAATTAACTTTATACCAGCGTGCCATTCGGAGATAACTGCTGATAGAAGCTAATAAAAAGAAATATTAATAAACTGATTTTTCTAGAAATCTTGTTGAAAATCCTGCCCCACTTGTTGGGGGAGGTTTTTTTTGCCTTGTACTTTATTAATACCCATAGGGTATGAATCAACATTTTGGTGAGTTAAAACCCAATTACAGAAAGTGCTTTGTGTCGTTCTTCGGGTGTCATTTTAATGTCATACGGAATTTCACACGATGGGAACTTACCACCACCTATTGCTGTTCTTCCATTCCACTCAGGCTTGAGTTGCTCATGCAGTTGCTTTTCCAGTCGTAGGGGAGTTTCTGACAAAATATAGTAGAAATTGGCACGAGGAAAGCATTCTAAGGCAATTTGCAGTGGGATATGCCTTTGTGTTAGTCGCCGTTTGAGGTTGTCGGCTTTGCCAATGTAAAGCCAGCGTTTACCCGCTTTAAAGCCATAAACCCCAGAGCTTGAGGGAATGTTGTTGAGAGCCAAAGATAACCACTTGCGTCTCATATCAAAACTGAAGGGTAAGGACGGCATTCAGGAGTTGTTCTGGCGACACTTCCAAGTACTTCTGTAACACGCCAAGGTCGTGATGCCCGCTAATTTTTTGGATGGTACGCAACGGGACGCCAGCGCCGCTCATCATCGTCAGTGCAGTGCGGCGGAAACTGTGGGTACTGACTCCTTCTACCCCTATACGCTGACAAGCTGCCTTGAGAATTCGGTCAGCGGCATGGCGTCCCAGGGTTTCGCGGATGCCGCGCTTGCCGGGAAAGTACCATCCGGTTTTGGGGCGGTAATCAGCAAGTATAGCCTCCAAGGACGGAGTGACTATGACTTCTCTAGTGTCGAGTTTGCCCTTAGTATTACCTTTTCTAAAGACGATGGTTTGCAGTTTCACATCCGAGGTATGTAAATGTAAGGCTTCGCTGATTCTGCAAGCGGTGTACAAGCAGATGCCAAACAAAGCGCGATCGCGATTTGAGGTAAAACCATCTTTAAGCAAGGCTCTCACTTCGTCACAGGTGAGAATTTTGGCTTGTCCGTTGCCGGCGACTTTCATGGGCTGGTAGAGCTGCAATACGGAATAAGTAACATAATCCAGGTTTTGTAGATTGCAAGGGCAAAAGCTTCATTTTTCGTTATCTCATGCCCAAGTCTGGCGGCGATGCAATCAAGCTTATCAATCCAGCCCACACTGAGACTACGGCACAATCGGGCTTTGAGCGCTTGGTCATAAAGTCAGCTTATCTAACCCAAGTTTTGGGCGATCGCCCTTCGATTTTGTACGCAATCGTTGACGGCGGGTGCAGTGCCCTGCACGTTGCAGTAACTTCCGACTTCAACTTACAACTTCACTTACTAGCTATTGGAAGTTGGAAGTTGGGTATTGGAAGTTAGCGGTCAACTGCGATGCCTACGGCGGGCGGGTACGCCATCGCGTTTTAGTCAACGACAACTCGATTAAGGGTTAAGGCTCAATCGGGGGAGTAGGCAATGCAAGCGCTGTAACTGCGTTGGAAATTGCAACGCTACTCGGTGCAATTTTCGTTGCACTTCACCTTTGGGGTGAATTCGCAGTCGGCGGTTTTTGAAGTTCCCGGATAAATACGTCGATTGCTTTCCCGGCTGCTGACTGCCTGCCTACTTTGAGCTTGTTCAAAACGCGATCGCGGGTTGCTTCATAGTCTGGTGCAAGAGAGTTACCTACTACTTTGTGTAACTCTTTATTCTCTTGCTGGAGTTGTTGAATTTCAGTTTTAGCTTGCTGTAATTGCTCGTTCTTAATTCGCAATTCCTCTATTGTGAGCCAGTGCTTGGGTCTTAGTTCCAACATTTCTTGGTTCAGTTCATCAGCTTTTTGGAGTTGCTCATCTTGATTTCTAATTCGTTTCTGTAACTTGTTATTCTCTTTCTGCAACTCTGTAACTTGGCTTTGTAACTGAATAATGACTTCACTGTTCGCTACTTTTGTTTCATTATTGCTTGCTTGCCCGGTAGCGCTATTCTCAAGAACTACCGGGCTGGCAATTTTCCCCGCAGTTCCTCCAGTTGATCTCGCACTTCAGTTATCGCTTGCCACAGTTGCCCAACATTGTTGTTGGTAGTTGTTTCTGTAACTGGAACCGATTGCTCAACATTTTTGGAGCGTGGTTTTGGTGGTACGTTCAGTAGGCTGGCTATTTCTTCCAGCTTGGCAGTAGTTAATTTTTCAGACTTGCCAATATAGCGCTTGTGTAACTTGCCTAGCTGCTTTCTGTAACCATACCAGTATTCACCTTCTCTGGTGACAGTGAAGGGCGAATCAGATGAAAATGGGCAGTACCGAAAAGATTTCTGAGTTTCCAGCCATTCAAACCATTGTGGTGATTCGAGTTCGATGGTCAAACCCTCATCTGGCTCTAATATTCCCTGAGCGACTGAGCAGATTTTGTTAGTCATTTTGAGTTACATAATACCCATGTAACTATTATATATGTAACTAATAACAGTTACAGAAAAATTTTGGATATTAGACAGGTAGAAAATAATTGTTTAAACGCTAAAAGCCATTTACAGAGAGCATTACAGCGATTTTTACCGCCCAAAAACTGCTTTTTTCAGTTGTTGGGGCGCAGTCTGTCAATAGTCCGGCTATTGGTGGTGCATGAGTGGTGTATTGTCCTTATGTAACCGCTCTATACTCGGACTATCACAGGACTATAGTGGGGTCTTAGTCGTACTTTAATGGGGTTATGGTCTTTGTATAGTCGCACTATAACCCCTCAATACTGCTGCAATACCTTATGTATTGAGTGACTATTGACAGTTACCCATTAGTTACATATTATAGTTACAGACATTAAGTTACATAATTGTTCGGTAACTGGTTGAGCAAGTAAGACGTAACGCCGCATCGCTCCCACTCACTACCCACAGCTGATGGTTAAATGATCATCTGGCCTAAAGAAGTGCGATCGCACTTTCAGGTTATCCTTCACCCCTGCCATTGCCATTGCGCTGCTGTCCTAGCAGGTATTCCCAGATTTGGCGGATTTCGGCTTGGTTTTGTGTCC
>NZ_JACJRQ010000095.1 GCF_014697355.1 Nostoc calcicola FACHB-3891
TGGTAAGCTAGCAACTTTTAAACTTATTCTTTGACCTACTTTTACTTTGTCTAAATCTTTTTCATAAATATTGGCTGTGGCAAAAACCCGACTATCATTGACAATAGTCATGAGTGTGCCACCTGCATCATTAAAAGTTTGACCAAGGGTAACTTGGCGATCGGCAACTTTACCGGAGATGGGAGCAGTCACTGTCACCAATCCTTTGGCGTTAGGACGGTTGCCTATTTGTTGCAGTCTAGTATTATAAGCAGAATCACTAAGACGTAAACGCTCTTGTGCTACTTGAACAGCAGACTCAGCGCGTTTCATTTGAGCTTCGCTTTCAATGACATCTCGTCTGCTGTTAGCTGAGGTGAGTTTGGCTTTTGCTTCCGCTAATTGTGTTTGAGATTCGAGCGCGTTGCGACGTGGTAAAGCGCCTTCATTAGCTAACTGTAAATCCTTATTATATTTTTCTTCAGCAAATGCTACCTGACTTTGTGCTTGGGCAATGTCGGCATTAGATATTTGTAAATATCTTTGATAATTTTGTTGAGCTAATCTGGAATCGGCTTGCGCTTGCTGCAAAGAAGCTATAGCTTCCGCTCGTTTTTCTTGGGAACTAACCCGTAACTCCACCAGATCGGGACTGGTGACAACGGCAAGGGGTTGACCTTTTTTGACTACAGCACCGGGTTCCACCAACAATTCAACCACTTTTGCCCCTGTAATTGGGGTATTCACTTCCACTTTTTGGCTAGGTAAAGTTTCAATCTGTCCAGTACTTTTAATACCCAAAGCTAGTCGTTGCCGTTTCACTGGCTCGACTTTAATTCCTAGCCTCTGGGCGGTTTCGGCATCAACTTCGACAGAACCACTTGCTTCGCTTCCACTACCCTGAAATGAACTTCCACCGGTATGATCGTGTCCAGCGCCAGCTAACACAGCCGTGGGAGTTGTCAGTAATAAAAGGCTCATGAGTGTGCCGGAAACACAACGAATTACTGTAGGTGGTTGGAGACTGTTAGAGATTCCCATCGCTCTTTTGTGTCCTTGAGTTACTATGGTGTAGATTTGTGCTTAGACGTTGGTTGACTTTTTAAGCGGGATTTCGAGAACCACTTTTGGCAAGCTAGCGGTTTCGCTCTTGGAATTTGTTCACGAAGCCAACTTAACCACTTAACTTAATAGTTTTTCACACAGATATGAAATTGAGATGAAATTAAAACGAGCGATTAGCATTCAAGCAAAAGTTATTTGTTGGTAATGAACATACAGCACGGTATCTACTGGCATTTGCTCTCCAACAGAAGCCAGCTTTGACAGCCGAATAAATGTCGCAGTTTCTTTTATCTACACCTAAATTCGTCGATTTTTTTCGTTCCTCTCAAGGTATAAATTTAGGTAGGATATTTTATAAATCAGTTTTTTGACGTGCAGCCAACCGACTGGGCATCCCAGGCGTTGCAATTTCTAGTTGAGTGGTATGGTTGTATCGTCAGATACGCCGAAATTTATAATTTTTGAATAGTTTGTAGGTAATTTAGAGGTTTATCATAACTATAGTCCAAATAACAAAAAAAGTTTTATCCGATTAACTTACCAATTTCATTTAATTTCTGTGACAAGATTTCTTGTAAAGATTGAAGTTGTTCACGACTAGCATTAGCTAAAGTTATCTCAGATAATCCACTACTGATTTTTTGAATAATTACTTTTACTTCTTTCGATTCTGATTGTTCTGATGTTAAATACTTAGCTTTAATGTTCTTAATTAAATCGCGTGTCTCAGGTACAGTTAAACTTTCATTTAATACCTGTTCTGTTGCTTTTATTCGTTCTATAGCTGCCTCTTGTTCGGAAATTTTCAATATTTTTGATGACAATGTTGCTAATGCCAATGCGTGAGCGCCTTTCAGTTCTTGATGACGAATTGCTTTTTTTAAATCTTCTGGCAAAGATAACATTGGTAAAAGATTGGACTTAACCGAAGCAGGATTCAACCCAAATTCTAAGAACACTAAAAATAAAGCTTGCTCCTCGTTATTAATATCCAGTACTTCTAAACCTTGTTGTTGCTCCTCACTACTAGCAATTAATAATTTTGTTAATTGCTTGACTTGATTATTACGTTCAAGCCGCTTAAGCACAGCAGCAAGAGTTGTAGCAACCTCGTCAACTTCTAAACCAGTTGATTTGGTGATCTCTTTAAATATAGCTTCTGCCTTATCTAGCGGATTTAAATCTTCAAAACCTAAAAAAGTCAATAACGATGATTGGTCTAAATCCTGTGGCTGAGGTACGATTAATGCCCGAATAGTCTCCCATCCTAATAGCTTCGCTCCTGACCAACGTAACTGTCCGTCCAAGAGCATATAACGACCGTTATCTTGAGGAACTAAAATTACTGGTGTAATCTGTCCATGTTTTTTTAGTAATCTCGCTTTTGCCTGAATAGACTCTTGTGTAATTGTTTGTCTTGGCTGGTTAGGGTTAGGGTCAATTAGACCCGTATCTATGGCAATCTCACCTGTTTGCGTTTGCAATTGTTCGCGTAGTTTGGCGATTTCTGTCTCTAATTCTGGTGATTGCGATGCACGTAACCTTTCTACTTCAGCTTGTAAATCCGTAATTCTTTGTTCTTGATCGGTTTTCTGTACTGCCCCTTTAAATTTATCGCCGATTTGCGGTAATACTTTTGCCATTATTTTTCCTTAATTAATGCAATGACATCATCAACAATTAATTTGAAATCTTTGCAAGCAGGATGCTTGGGACGATACTTGTGCAATGGTAATCCATAGGCACTAGCATTTTTAAACTCGTTAGAACTCCGAATTTTTGGATATAACTTTATCCCTAATCTCTCAGCAATTGCAGGTAACTGTGCCAGGTATTGCCTGTGCATAGCTACAACTGTGTTATACATACTGGGAACAAACCCTAAAATTGGTGGACGTGGTTCAAGTTGTAACTCGTCACTTGTGGAAATACACCATTCAACTAACTCTGCCGAACCAGAAATAGCTTTCATTTCTAACTGTACTGGAACTAAAACATGAGTTGCAGCAGCTAAAGCATTGACATTTAGCATACCCAAAGTTGCAGGACAGTCCAAAATAATTAAGTTATGAGGTAATGAATATTTATTTAGTTTGTCCGCTAGACTATATTCTCCACGTTTTCTGATTACCAATTCATTAGCTATTTCAGCCAACAAGGGATGTCCTTGACACACCTCAACTTTTGAATCCCAAACTGGTACTAATGACCAATCACCTTTAAAATCCTTAGAAAGTAACTCTACTGTAGTTAAATTTGCTTCGGCTGGTGACAAACCACAAAACACATCCAAGGAACGTTGGGGGTCTAAATCTAACATAGCTACTGTATAACCCCGCTTACTTACTTCATAGGCAATATGTGTGCTAATGGTAGACTTACCTACTCCACCAGCATTAGCCAGGAGCGCGAGAACTATCTGTTTCATAAAAATTGCTCAAACTTAGTCGCAGTATATCAATTGTTTGTCGGATTTTAAAATCCGACAAACATAAGTTTGAGAATTTTAATAAATGTCGGATTTTGAAATACGACACGAGCTTAATTTCCCAAAAATCACTCATATCAACCAAATAACTCCCGATGCTGATAAGCAAATCGAGAAACATCCAGACTAGCCACAGGTTTAGCATAAATAGCCTGATTGCGAATTGCCTGTATCTGTTCTGACTCTCGCTCCATAGCTGGTGTGAATTCTTGTCGCTGTTTCAGCAAATCCTCAAACTCAATTTCCCCTGGCCTACCTTGATAAAAAGCCTCTTCAGCACAACGATGGACTGCATTACCAATTTCTGCCGGACTGCAAATGCGATATTCAGCCAACAGTCTACGCCATTGATCATCGCTCCAAGGTGAGTTATTGTCTCGAAATGCTGGAAAATACTTAGCTAGATGTAGATTGAAAACTTCATATCTTGCTCCTTCATGGGGTAAGTCCACAAAAAAGATATCATCAAAACGGCGAACTAACTCCGCAGGTAGCATTGACAAGCGATTGACAGTAGCAATGGTATAAACTGGCTCTTGATGCTCTTGCATCCAAGTCAACAAAGCAGCAGATAAACGCCGTGCGACACCTCCATCTGCATTGGAGTCCCAGCCAGCAAAGCCTTTATCAAAGTCATCCCAATAAAGTACACAGGGAGAAAGGGAAGTCACCAAAGCAATAAACTCCTTTAATGCTCTGTCGGGATGAGGATCACCCAGTAGTACACCCCAATTAGCTGCTAACAATGGTAATCCCATTTTCTTAGCTGCTAACTTGGCAGAGAGACTTTTACCCGTACCCGGTGGCCCCCATAAGAGCATCCCAGTGGGAAACTTCAATCCATATTGCTGTGCTTGAGGTTGAAGTAAACAGGTAATAGTTTCTAACCTTTTCTCTAGTAAATCTAATCCCCCGGATGAAGGTACATCTGGCTGGGCAATGTACTCTAAACCCCGTCCCCGCAGTTTGCTAACTTTATGTTCTAGAACTAATTGGGCGATTTCCTCAATCTGTTCTGCAAAACCCAGACATTGCTTCAATAGCATATTTATCTCGCCTATAGGTAATCCCTGACAGGCACGGAAGAGCAATTGCAGCGCTTGTGTTTTTTCTGTTGTCTTTAACCAAGAATGGTGATGGGGTTTGGTGGGGCGTAGGCGATCTGCGCTTCTCTGCGAGACGCTACGCGAACGCAGCAGCGCTTCGCTATCGCACTCTGCACAGTTCTGAAGGTGATAATGGCTATGCTCAACCCAGGTATCACAAAACTGCTGCACAACCACCTGTACCTGCTGTTGGTCTGGAAGTGGATGTGACAGTACAGGAATAAAAGGCTGTAATTCTAGAGGTAGTTGAACGTAAGTTTCCAATAACACCCAGTAATGATGTTGCTGACTCCAGAGAGTTTGATGACAGCCATTGAGTAATTGATAGCTACGTTTTTGACTTATTTTGCTACCATCATCCTCATTTAGCACTCCCTCCAGTAAATAAATGCCTGGTTGATATTCCTCCAGAAGATACTGAATAATGTCCCCGTCTTTACTCCTGTCAGTTGACTGTAAGATGTACTGACCTTGATGCTGAATTAATTGCTGTAGTCCACAATAACCAGGATTCCAGACAAACACTGACAAAGACCGCTCCTCACCCCAATGGTAAAACTGCTGTAATATCTGCATTCTGTCAGGCGTATGATACTCCACAGCCACAATTGGAGTATTTTGGTTAGCTAGAGCAGGCCAGTCTGTTATCAATTTCATAAACTTGACTTCAACAACTTACTTTCCCCTTTTAGAGCAAATTTCTTACTGATGCTTTAGCCACGCGGATAATTATCACTAACGGGTTGGCTATATTTTTTACGTCAGAAATCCCACGGCTTACACAGCGTGAGGATTTTGATGAAAAAGAGCGATCGCCTCTAGCAGAGCGTTAATTTCAGAAACTACTCCGCCAAAATTCCGGTTCATCTAAAAAAATAGGTTTGAAATTGAAATGAAATGGATGTGAAAGCCGCGATTGCGGCAAGGAGGTGAAAAATTCACTTCATTAAAGGAAGCTGTAAAATGGCTATCGCTAAAGCTAGAACCAATAACAACAATCGCAACGGAGCTAATACTAAAACATCTGCCAAAACCAATGGCACATCCGCTACAACTAAATCAAAGGTAGCGAATGCTTCACCGCAAGAAGAGGCATTAGCATTGTTGAAGGAATTGCGGAACCTAATCTTCAAGGAATACGGCGTTAAATTACAACTACGGGATTCGCGTGTTTCAACTAAAATCGGTCATGCAGCCCGTGAAAAACTCGGACTTGATATTGCTGCTCAGGTCAAAAAGAAAGGTGGTAACAAAAAGTTTGATTGGCAAAAATGGAATACCAAATTATTTACTAAATTGTTTGGACAACCAGATGCACTCAAATATGCACCAGAAGTAGTGGCAATTTTCATGAGTATGCTGTATGACACTATCAGCACTGACCCAGAGCAAGCAATAGCAGATTTAGTTGAATTCAACCGCGCATCTCTGGAACGTCGTAATTCTTTCCAAGAACAAGAAGAGGAAGAACTTGATGATTTAGATGATGAACTAGACGAAGAACTGGATGAAGATGATGAGGATATCGAAGATGAACTAGACGAAGATTTAGATGAAGATGACAAATTAGATGAAGAAGATGAAGACGAGTAAATAATTCCGATTTATTCTCAGTAATTGACAGGATAATAACCCAAAATAACCATGTATTGCCTCAAACAATACAGGTTATTTTTTTGTTGAATAAAGAATTGAAATGGAGCGAATTGCATCTTTCGATGCTGTTCCTATGAGAAAAATACTAAATACCAAGGAGTAACTGTACGTTCGCTTATTTTTGAAGTGTGAGAGGAATTAATGCCTTACTGTTAAAGGAAACAATACGATTTTGGATCTGCTAAAACCATCACCGTGTAATACTTGGGAAAAGG
>NZ_JACJRQ010000096.1 GCF_014697355.1 Nostoc calcicola FACHB-3891
ATTAATGCTAGCTATTATCATTAAGTGTCTTAACTTTTGAATCAAACTTAGTTTTTATGTACTACTCTGTCAGCTTTTTGTTGGTGTGTGACAGTTAGGGTGCGGAATGTGGGTTCAATGTGCCAAGTTCAATCCCCTCTGCCCCTCTGCCCCTTCCCTCAAGCTTGTGAGAAATCCAGGCCTACCCCCTTCCTCTTTGTTGAGGAATGCGCTGACGATGGTAGCATCAAGGTAATTATCATGATGAATTACGCGATTAAATGAGCGCGGACACTTACGGCTTACCAAGAAGGGGAAAGGGTTTAATTGTTCCTTTTCTTTTTAACCTTTACCCTTTGCCCTTTGCCCTTTCCCCCTCTTCTTTACCTAGACATGAGCCAAACAGGGAAAAACAAGAAACTAGCATCTTTTAACTGTGACCAAAAGATGTGGGAGCAGTTTATCGCCCGTTGTAAGTCGAAAGGTACGACGGCAACAGCCACGCTCATCCAATTTATCGAACTCTACCTAGATGATATAGATAACCTTGATGCAATTGATGGCGATAATTTAGATAAACGTCTGGACTCTAAGATTAAGGCAAGTGTTGAGGAATACTTAATTGCTGGTAATAATAGTCACCTCAAGCCAACGAATGAAACGATATTAGCTATTTGCTCACGACTTGATAAGCTAGAGTCACAGTTTTCAAGTGAATCTAATAACAACCAAACTACAGCAATCGATAATGTCGGCGATTTATCAGAAAAAATTGAGGGGGATGACAGCCCGAATGACACAATTTGCTGAGGCGATCGTTAAAATTCAAAACTATCTCAACAACCAACAAGGGCGGGGCAAGAAATCGTACTACAATAATTCATCCTATCAAAGGCAAAGTCCGCGAATCCAACCATTAACCGAAGAAGGTTTAGCCAAGAGACTTGGTGTAAGTCAAGAAACTGTACGCGAACAGCGAATTAATCTGCACCCACCGCTTTTTGTAGCATGGTGCAAGGGCAAAGATAGAGCAGGGTTAGGATGGGAATTTAATCTTGAGACGGAACTGTATCATCCGGCAAGTTAGTCTTGCCCCTCTAAATGTTTTTTCAAGGTGTAGGGGCAATCTGGAGCTTTGATTCCACTGGCTAATGGTAGTCGATAAGATGCCCAAAGTTGCCAACGCAAAACATCAATCCCAATGGTTGAAGTACCGAATTGTACTCGACAGTCTTTGTCTGGGTTTTGTATAACATTTTTGATTATGGTGTTTAGGGCTTTAAGCTTCAAATTATTGGGAACTCCCATGAGTAGTTTGGTAAGCCACTGTTTGATTTGTGGTGATTGCAGCCAATCTGTGATTTGGTCATCGGTGGGAGTTAGACGATTGGCTAATAGCAGCATCCTTTCATCCTGTTTATTAACTGGGGTTTTTGGTTGAAATAGTTGGTGAAAATGAGCATCTATCTGAGACATGATTTTGAGGAATAATGAAGTGGTATATCTATTATATAGAATGAGGGTTTTCCGAACAATAGTTAATGTTATTGAGGAGAAAAAATCAGATAAATTAATATTTTTTAATATATATTTGATATGTTCCAATAAAATATGAATAATTAACTAATTGTGGTACAAATATTAAATAAGTTATTTTTTTGCAAGTATCGAAATAAATACTATGCACCCAATAGAGTTTAAGAAAAAGTGGGGACTGAGCTATCAGCAACTTGCATTAGTTCTGGGATACGAAAGTGATTACACCGTTCGGTGCTGGTGTAGGGATGGAAAAAAACATCGAAATCCCCAGAATGTTGTTCTTGTAGCTTGCCGTCTTCTAGACGAGAAATGGTCAAGTCAGGGAAAAAAAATAGTTGCTTGCTACCGATAAAGGACTTCCAACTTAAAAAATATACTATCACTGTGTAGGCAAAGGGGCAGTTCTTGCTGGGAGCAGGGGGAAAAATAACGATGTCTTCTCTCGGAAATTGGATAATTTATTTTCTGGAAGTCCCTAAACAATTTGAATTGGTGGCAAATGCCCCTTGTGTGCCACGAAAAAAGCGGGTAATTTATGTGTAGTTAGAAGTTCTAAGAAGTTCTCAGAGTCATGGAGATAGGGGGGGTTGACTGTGAAGATGAAGAACTAACAAGGCCAGAAGTTGCGGCAATGCTGAGTCCCAAGGTTTCCGCAAGACAACTACAAGCATATTTGAATATAGCTCGGAAGTATTTACCAGAGTTCAAGAAGTTCACTAATCAAAAAACGGGTGGGCTAAATGGGTATGCAAAGCTATACGAGTGTCATATAAAAGTACTTCAAGAAATTCGCTCCCTAGCTAGGGAACATACTTTAGCGGACGTAGAGAGTCAGTTTCAACAAAGAGAATTAAACAAGTAGGAAGTCGGAAGTCGGAAGTCGGAAGTCGGAAGTCGGAAGTACAGTTTTGTAACGGGAATAAAGACAAGAGGTTTCCACATACTTGCGGCTTCTTTTGTAGCTGGGGACAAAAAAGCGCCGAAGTTTGTTAAAAAATCAACTTTTCCACGAAGTCTCCACGAAGTCGAAAATAACAAAAAACCTACTTGCGACTTGCGACTTGCGACTTGCGACTTGCGACTTCTTTAATTGTCGAATAAACATGAATTAAGGAGCAATTGTCTTGGCATCTAATCCGAATGTACGAAAAACACTTGCCCAAAATTGGGCGAAAACTTTAGGCTTATGGGGGCGTAAATATCAGCATCAGATTTATGCGGTTGGTACAACTTTAATTGTTGTTAGTCAAACAATGCCCTCTCTAGCATTTGGTTTGTTCGACCCAGCCCAAATAGCATTGACATGTATGTTTGGGGGGGCGTCAGCCCAGGGGAATGCTGCCATTAACGCATTACCGGGAGTAATCAACGCTGCCATAACGGTGATGTTATTCGTTTACTTTGTTTCGTCTGGTGTAAAAGTTGCGAACGCATTAGGAGATGGACAAGAAGTGACGCAAATGGTACAGCAACCAATTGGTATATTTTTCATAACGCTTGTGTTGTTCATTGCCCAAAACATTCTGTTTGCTGGTGTGACAGCAGCTTGTTAAAACAAGTCGCAAGTCGCAAGTCGCAAGTAAGTTTTGTGACGGGGATTTAGACCCCGACCCAAAACTTACCAGTTATTGAACCGGGGGACTTAAACCCACGGTACTCGGTTAAGTGCAAGTTCTGCCCCAAGTAATCTTGATGAAATTTTCAGAATCAATTAAACAAGTTAATCAATCTTTAGGCAAGAGTGCATCAATAGGAATATTTACAGGATTCCAATTTGCGGTTTCTCTTGTGTCATTTGGAGTAGGTTTTTTCTTAGCTTTCCTTTTCGGTTTAGGAATGATATGGAGCATACTAATTGGACTTTGGTTAAGTGCAACCACGCTTACTTTATCTGGTAAAAGACCGTATCTATTTTGGTCGAGAGTTTTTCCAGGCGTTCCGATGTGGACGCGTGGCTATGTGAGATATTCTTCCCCTGAAGAGAAGAGAAAAGCCGGCTCGAAAAAAGTTAGCTGGCTAAACTCCATCTTGAAATGAGGAGAGTATTCACCGAAGAGGCAGAGGGGAAGGGAGCTCGGGAGCTGGGGGAATGCTCCTTCTCCTCTGCCGTGGAGCGGAACATGGGTATGAAGCCCCTTCTTCGGTGGGCGCTCGAACTTTGGCGGAGTCTGAGCTTCCGTCTGGTGTTTTCCCCCCTGCCCCCTTCCCCCTGCTCCCTTGCCTCTTTTGACCAATACTGAACTGCATCCTGACTCCTGTTTATGGCAATAAAAAGAGGTAATCCTCAGACCAAAAAAATCAGCCCTTTTGAAGACTTGTTAGACCTCACTACTCTAGTGAGATTGAAGAAAGCCGACTATACCATTGGTGCTTATTTGCTAAGTAAAAAGCTTTTAGGCGATAGCAATAATACTTTGCAATTGGTATTTGGGTATAGCTGTACAGGCTTTCATCCTTTGTTCAATTCCTCAGAACAAGTAGAAGCAATCGCCCATGCATTTGAGAATGGGTGCAAAGAAATACCTCCTGGAGAAAAATTTACATTTCGCTGGAGTTCATTGTGCGATGAAGAACAAGCAGTTGAACGTTTTCGTCATCGTTTAAAGAATCCTATCAATGATGAAAGCGAGTTCCTTGACTGGGGTCAACTAGCGAGGATTCAAGAACTGACAAGGCTTAAACAACGCAAAAATATTACCCTGAATATTTATACAACTTACACTATTAAACCAGGGGGGACAGAAGCAGGCGATTCAATAGCTGTACGTTCGCTTATTTTTGAAGTGTGAGAGGAATTAATGCCTTACTGTTAAAGGAAACAATACGATTTTGGATCTGCTAAAACCATCACCGTGTAATACTTGGGAAAAGGA
>NZ_JACJRQ010000097.1 GCF_014697355.1 Nostoc calcicola FACHB-3891
ATGGCGTGGATCTAGCGAAGCTGTCACTAGGGGCAAGATAGGCTGAAAGCACTGCTCTGAAAGGCTTTCAGGCTATAAAATTCTCATACATACTAACAAAGCGTATTTTTAGACACATTCACCCCGTCTCAATTGGCAACCTGACATTGAGATCCAAACGAAAAGTGCCATAGGGATTAACGTGACCCCAAATTAAAGGCGAAAGCGCCCGCAAATCCTCCAACTTCATCAACCTCATCCATTGTGGTTGGGACAAAACCTCCTGAATCATTAAAGTATTTATATATACCAAAGATATCTGGAGCAAATGCAGAGATAACACAGCTAATTCTTGGTCGGACAAACGATTAGTAGCAATCTCCCCACCCTTGCCATAAAAAATAAAACTGTTAGCACTATTCCAGTTCTCCACCACATTGAGTCCAGCATTTATCTCTTGTCGCAGTTCAACTGAATGCAGGTATTTACATAAAAATATAGTTTTTACAGCCTTGCCCAATTCGGATAGCGCTTGATAAGTAGGGTGTAATAAATTACCCCTAGTAAAACGCTTTAAGATGGCTTCAGTTTCTGCCATACCCAAACGCAAAGCAGTAGCATACTTCACCATTTGGTCGTATTGTTGGCGAATTAAATCCCAATTAATAGCGCGAGTTAAAATCGGTTGCAAGTTTGGATAAGCATCATTATTTCCAGTTGACGGGCGGTATAATTTCTGAACATTGATACGTTTAAGACGTGGCATTAACTGAAAACCCAATAAATGACAGAAAGCAAAAGCCACTTCATTTTGACCGTGACTATCCACATAATTTGTCTCCACTTTCATCTGGGTACAGTGGCGTAATAATCCTTCAATCATGGCTGCCACTTCAGAGGAAGAACAAGTTTTTAACTGTGAATAAATACAAACAGAATTCTTCTCAACGTGCCAATAAATCATCACACCCCGTCCACCATAACGGATGTGCCACTCAGTCATTAAATTTTGATCCCAAGCACCAAACTTTTTCGAGTCAGAAGCGCAGGCGGTTGTACCCTCTCCCCAAATAGTGGGAATTCTGGCAGTAAAAATTGCATTTGCAACACAGGCAATAGCATTGCGTAATTGTTCTTTCTGAATAAAATGACGCTTGACATGGAGCAAATCTTGATAATTATCGCCTTTAATCTCATCACTTAAACGCTTTAATCCAGTATTCGTTCCTAAACCATATAAACAAAGTAACAAGCGTTTTTGTAAAGTATAGTCGCCTAAAACCTCTCTTGAAGATACACTCCGAAAGTGGTGGCTAAAATTTACTCGTAAATCAGTTTCTTTGAGAATATCTAAGAGGCTAGTCATCCGCCAACGTCTAGTAATTTCACTTTTTAAGCGAGTCAAATTAGCCGGTTCATTTTGAGGATTTAGAGGAGAAACACAAATTCGACTTTTACCTGTATTTTTTAGCGTGACTAATTTGTTTTTAGGTATTCCTTTAGACAATAAAGTTAATGCTTCATCCATCTGCTTTTGTAAATTAGCAATAAAGACTTCCACATCTGACGGTTGTTTCAAAGCTTGGAAATACTCTAATCTTTGTGCCTCAAAATCAGCAGGTAAATCTTCTTCAGGGTTTCTGTAACGATTAGCTCCTACAACCCAGATTTCCTTGCATCTCAACTTTTCTCTCAATGCTTGGAGCACACTCAACTCATAATTAATGCGATTAACTTTGATTTCGTCGTCTGCTTCCGTCTCTAATATAATTTCTTGCCAACCACTACGTAATACCCCATCAATGGGTATATCCTCTCCTGCATCATAATAACGCTGCTTACTATCAGCATACTTTTTAAGTATTGATATCGCTTGAATAACTGGACGATGAACTTCATTATTTGAACGGAATTCTAGCTTGTTTAAAATTAACGGTAAAATTCGGCGATAATATCCACCATAAGAAGAACGCATCACCGTATAAACTTTCTCACGGTAAGCATTCCCTGTAGATTTATACTCTTTTACTAAATTCTTGAGAGTTACCTCACTTACCACCGGAAAAATCACATCCTTGATTGTGCCATCAGGTGTTTTCAAAGAAGCTTCTGCCATTTGGTATAGGAGATTATTCTTCCCATGAACCCGTTTAAAATCCTGAATCAGTTCTTTATCTACACGTTTTTCTGCGTTGGCACCTATGCGATGCACAATCTGGATGAGTAACTCTACTAAATTATCTATAACTTCTTGACTTCTGAGCCAACAAAAAGCTGTAAATAATGTGTAGCGAATAGGTTCTGGGTGACGGCGTAAGTCACGAGAGGCATGACGTGCGGCTGATTCTGATTTCTGTGATGTAACTTTAGCGTAACGTAAAGTTGTCTGAATGCTTTCATGTCCCATTAACGAGCATAATTCTTCAATACTGATTAATCCCACTCGTTCTGTAGCAAATGTATGCCGTAAATCGTGAATACGACAGAGTTGGAGCTGCGGATACTTGTTGGTTATCTCCCGCCAATAATCATGCAATGTATGATAGCTGATTCTACTTACTTTTAGAGTGACTGGATGTTGTGCTGTAAATAAGGCATTCGTGTTTTGATGCCGTGAGTATTTTAAGTATTTAGCAAGCACTTTTGCGGCATCATCACTGTAATAACACCAGCGTTCTTTGTTGCCTTTACCTAATACTTGAAATTTTTGTTTATTGATATCTACAGAATCTATATTTAGGGCTAAAATCTCTCCTATTCTGCATCCTGTGCGATGCAGTAAATGAACTATTGCACTAAGACGTAGGTCATTTTCTACAGCAGCATATAGTATATTTAGTTGTGATTGTGTTAGATACCTTATGGCACTGTCGCTTTTATGTTCGCCTTTTTCTCTTTCTGGTAGACGTTGTTTTAACCCCCGAATTGGGTTGGATTTTATATACCCTTGTTCTACTGCAAAGTTAAGCAAACTTTGTAGTATCGCTTGATGTTTTTGGTGTGTTGTGTATTTTAAATGACTGAGATTATTTAGATACTCAACTAATGTTTGCTTACTGATAATTCCTATTGACCAACTTCCATAGTTTTGCAGTAACAGTCCGAGGGTCAGTTCATAGGTTTCTCTAGTACTGGGTGCTAGACCAGGACGCTCTAAAAATTCGGTCGTGACAGTGGCTAAAGTTACACCCGATTTCACGGTGGTTTATGTATTTTTGACAAGGTTTTTTATCAATAAATTATATATCTTTTGAGTAGTTAATTA
>NZ_JACJRQ010000099.1 GCF_014697355.1 Nostoc calcicola FACHB-3891
GTAGTGAGAGCACTCATCTTGAGGTGGGCTTCCCACTTAGATGCTTTCAGCGGTTATCCGCTCCGCACTTGGCTACCCAGCGTTTACCGTTGGTACGATAACTGGTACACCAGCGGTGCGTTCCTCCCGGTCCTCTCGTACTAAGGAGGACTCCTCTCAATGCTCTTACGCCTGCACCGGATATGGACCGAACTGTCTCACGACGTTCTGAACCCAGCTCACGTACCGCTTTAATGGGCGAACAGCCCAACCCTTGGGACGTACTTCCGCCCCAGGTTGCGATGAGCCGACATCGAGGTGCCAAACCTCCCCGTCGATGTGGACTCTTGGGGGAGATCAGCCTGTTATCCCTAGAGTAACTTTTATCCGTTGAGCGACGGCCATTCCATTCTGAGCCGTCGGATCACTAAGGCCTACTTTCGTACCTGCTCCACTTGTAGGTGTTGCAGTCAAGCTCCCTTTATGCCTTTACACTCGCCGCACGGTTTCCAAGCGTGCTGAGGGAACCTTTGCGCGCCTCCGTTACCTTTTAGGAGGCGACCGCCCCAGTCAAACTGCCCACCTGAAACTGTTCCCTCTCCGGCTAACGGAGATGGGTTAGAATTCTAGCTTCGCCAGAGTGGTATCTCACCGTTGGCTCCACATTCCCCACAAGGAATGTCTCATCGCCTCCCACCTATCCTGCGCAAGCCAAGCCCGAACACAATTCCAGGCTACAGTAAAGCTTCATAGGGTCTTTCTGTCCAGGTGCAGGCAGTCCGTATCTTCACAGACATTCCTATTTCGCCGAGTCTCTCTCTGAGACACCATCCAGATCGTTACGCCTTTCGTGCGGGTCGGAACTTACCCGACAAGGAATTTCGCTACCTTAGGACCGTTATAGTTACGGCCGCCGTTCACCGGGGCTTCGGTCGCCAGCTTCAACTTTTCAGCCTGACCGACTTCCTTAACCTTCCGGCACTGGGCAGGCGTCAGCCCCCATACGTCCGATTACTCGTTTGCGGAGACCTGTGTTTTTGGTAAACAGTCGCCTGGATCTCTTCACTGCGACCCACGTCTGAGGTGGGCACCCCTTCTTCCGAAGTTACGGGGCCATTTTGCCGAGTTCCTTAGAGAGAGTTATCTCGCGCCCCTTGGTATACTCAACCTCCCTACCTGTGTCGGTTTCGGGTACGGGTACAATATGTTCATCACATTACTAGCTTTTCTTGGCACTATCATTCACCACGCAAGGTTCGTAAACCTTTCCCAAACCAATCAGGGTATGGCTATCTTTCATGCGTCCCTAGCAATGCTCCCATATCATAGTCAGGGATTATTCACCCTGTGTCCATCGACTACGCCTTTCGACCTCGCCTTAGGACCCGACTAACCCAGAGGGGACGAACCTGGCTCTGGAACCCTTAGGGTTTCGGGGCATTGGATTCTCACCAATGTTTGCGCTACTCAAGCCGACATTCTCACTTCCGTTTCGTCCACAGCTGCTTGCCGCTACTGCTTCTACCTATGACGGAACGCTCCCCTACCGATTCATCGATAGACAAATCCCACAGCTTCGGTACATCGCTTAGCCCCGTTCATTTTCGGCGCGAGAGCGCTTGACTAGTGAGCTATTACGCACTCTTTCAAGGGTGGCTGCTTCTAGGCAAACCTCCTAGTTGTCTGTGCACTCTCACCTCCTTTATCACTTAGCGATGATTTGGGGACCTTAGCTGGTGGTCTGGGCTGTTTCCCTCTTGACAATGAAGCTTATCCCCCACTGTCTCACTGGCAATGTGTTCTCTGGGTATTCTGAGTTTGTCTCGATTTGGTACCGGTCTCCCAGCCCGCACCGAAACAGTGCTTTACCCCCCAGATATAATCATTACCGCTGCGCCTAAACACATTTCGGGGAGAACCAGCTAGCTCCTGGTTCGATTGGCATTTCACCCCTAACCACAGCTCATCCGCCGATTTTTCAACATCGGTCGGTTCGGACCTCCACTTGGTGTTACCCAAGCTTCATCCTGGCCATGGTTAGATCACCAGGGTTCGGGTCTATAAACACTGATTTGACGCCCTTTTCAGACTCGGTTTCCCTGTGGCTTCAACATTCTCGTTTTAACCTACCAGTGCCTATAAGTCGCCGGCTCATTCTTCAACAGGCACGCGGTCATCCGTTGAATCGGACTCCCACTGCTTGTAAGCTGACGGTTTCATGTTCTATTTCACTCCCCTTTTGGGGTTCTTTTCACCTTTCCCTCGCGGTACTGGTTCACTATCGGTCACACAGTAGTATTTAGCCTTACGAGATGGTCCTCGCTGATTCACATGGGATTCCTCGTGCCCCATGCTACTCGGGATTCAGCTACTATCTAGTCAATTTTCGACTACAGGACTTTCACCTTCTCTGGTGCAGTACTTAGCTGCTTCGTCTAACCTCTAGATTCGATATCGCTGTCCCACTACCCCAATCGGTAAACCAATTGGTTTAGGCTCTTCCCCGTTCGCTCACCACTACTTAGGGAATCTCTGTTTGATTTCTCTTCCTCCAGCTACTAAGATGTTTCAATTCGCTGGGTTGGCTCTTTCCTGCCTATATATTCAGCAGGTAGTATTTAGGGTTGCCCCATTCGGACATCTCCGGCTCTAAGTTTGCTTCCAACTCCCCGGAGCATTTCGTCGGTAACCACGTCCTTCTTCGCCTCTGTGTGCCTAGGTATCCACCGTCAGCCCTTATTAGCTTGACCACAACTATTGGCTTCTATTGCAAACACAATATTTTTTGACTACTTCATCTAAGTAACACTGATTTTAATCAGTACCCACGACTTAGTACTCACTAATGTCTGTGTCTGCCTGCTTTTTTCGCATTCCTATGCAGTTTTCAAGGTTCTGGCTGGATTCTTACCCAGCAGTCTG